>JADJQP010000016.1 GCA_016712665.1 Bacteroidota bacterium | reverse complement strand
TTGCGCTGATGCTGACCGTGGGGTTCTGGCCCGCCGTCACGTCAATCTGGTTTGCTGTGCCGGTCACACTCAAGGTGCCGGTGTTGTCCAGGGTGATTGTCCCGCCCAGCGATACGGTGCCGCCGCCGGTCATGCCGGTGCCTGCGCTGACCGTGACTGAACTGTTGGCCAGTTCGGCGTTGTCAATCTCGCCCGCGGGCAGGCTGACTGTGCCGCTGCTGACTGTCAGGCCGTTGCTTGCCGTAACCAGACCAGTCACACCCAGCGTGTTGCCCAGGTGGTTGCGCCGGTTACGCCAGTGTGTCGCTGAGGGTGGTCGCGCCGGTCACGCCCAGCGTGTTGCCCAAGGTGGTTGCGCCGGTTACGCCCAGTGTTGCCCAGGGTAGTCGCGCCGGTCACGCCCAGCGTGTTGCCCAAGGGTGGTTGCGCCGGTCACGCCCAAGGTGCCGCCAACGGTTGCGTTGTTGGTCACGCCCAGGCTGTTGAGTGTGGCCGAGCTGGTAGTGGTCAACGTGTTGAGCTGCGTCGCTCCCAGCACGGTGAAGTTGCCCGTGATCGTGCCCGAGGTGAACACCAGGTTGCCGGCCGTCAGGTTGTTGAAGTTGCCGCTGTTGGCCGTGAAGTTGAAGCTTTGCATGTCGCCCGAGGTAAAGATGCTGATGTTGGCCGCCAGGTCCGCGCCCACAATCGTGCCGTCCAGAATCTTGTTGGAGGTCACGGCGTCGTTGGCGATCAGGCCGTTAGTGATGCTCAGGGGTGAAACAGCTCCTGTAACCCAGGCTGAAACGCCGTCCCAGAGTTCCAGCGAGTTGGTAGTGCTATTGAAGCAGCGCACCCCTGAACCGGTGGGCGCGTGCCGTTGCTTACGGCCTGGCTGGGCAGTTGCAGGTAAGCGGAGTTGCCGCCTGTGGCCGCCGGGCTCAAGTCGCCATCAGTCAGGCCGACATTGCGGCCGCTGTAGGTGCCCGTGGTGGTGATTGCAATGGCGCTGTTGAGGTCCGCGCCGGCAATGCTGCCGTCGAGAATCTTGGCGCTGTTGACTGCGCCAGTGCCGATCAGCGTTGCACCCTGGGTGCCGGTGACATCGCCGGCCAGCGGGCCCGAGAAGCTGACACTGGTCGTTGCGCTGGTGGCCGAGGTGGCAGTGTTGGCATTGCCATTGAGTGCACCATTGAAGACCGGTGCCGTAACGTTGCCGCTGAATGTCGCGCCAGTAAGTTCCGCAAAGCCTGCACGTGCCAGGCCGCCCAACAGCAGCGCGTTGCTGGCCGTGGCGGCCGTGGTGGCAGTGTTGGCGTTGCCGAACAGGTTACCCGTTACGTCACCCGTGACGTTGCCGGCAAGGTTGGCCGTGATGGTGCCAGCCGTGAAGTTACCCGAGCCGTCACGTCTCACGATCGAGTTTGAAAGGCCGGTGCTTGTGGCGGCGTTGGCGCGTTGGCGCCCGTGGCGATGCTGGCTGCCGTCTGGCCGCCAACAAAGCTGACCACCGTACCACCCTGCAGGCCGGTCACATCGCCAGCCAGCGAGCCCGTGAAGCCAGCCGCCGTGCCCGAGGTGTTGCCGGTCACGTTACCCGTGACGTTGCCAATCAAGTTGCCCGTGATGCTGCCGCCCGAAACCACAAGGCCGCCAGCGATGCTGGCGCCGCCACTGCTGATGTTCAAACCAGCCGAGCCGGTAATCAGCGTATTGGAGTTCAAGGTGATGTTGTTGTCGATCTGGCCGTCGTTGAGAGAGCCAACGGTGATGCTGGCTGCGTTGAGGCCTGTCAGGCTGCCGCCGTTGCCGCTGAAGGCGCTGGCCAGCACGGTGCCGGTGGTGGAGATGCTGATGTTGCCAGCCAGGTCGGCGCCGACGATGCTGCCGTCCAGAATCTTGGCCGAGTTCACGGCATTGTTGCCGATCACGGTTGCACCCTGGGTGCCAGTCACGTCACCAGCCAACGGGCCGCTGAAGCTGACAGCAGTGGTGGCGTTGGTGGCGTTGGTGGCAAGGGCGACTGCGCCGTTGACGTTGCCGCCGGTCAGGTTGGTCAGGGCCGCGCCGTCGCCACTGAAGCTGGCGGCGGTGATGCTGCTGCTTGTGCTGATGGTGATGCCGCCGGCCAGGTCCGCGCCGGTGATGGTGCCGTCCAGAATCTTGCCCGAGGTTACGGCGTCGTTGGCCAGCAGGCCGGTCGTGATGCCCAGGGCCGAGACGTTGAAGGTGGTGCCTGCGAGCGTCAAACCGGTGCCGGCGCTGTAGGTCGCACCCGGAATCCAGGCGCCGCCGCTCCACAGTTCAATGGCACCAGTGCCGCTGTTGTAGCGCAGCGCACCGTTGGCTGGGGTGCGAATCGAATCGTCGCTGGCCACCTGGTCCGGAAGCTGCAGGAAGGCCGCGTTGGGACCCGTGGTGCCCAGGGTCAGGTCGCCGTTGGTCAGGCCGACATTCTGGCCAAACAACTGCTGGGCCGTCAGGTTGCCCGTAAAGGTGTTGGAACCCGCACCAAGGCGCGGAATGTTCGCAGTCAAACGAGCATCAGGGAGAAAACCGGTCGTCTGGTTTCCCGCATCCTGATAGAAAGCCGGGCCGTTGCCGCCCAGTGCCAGTGCATTGCTGGCGTTACCAGTCAGGTCGCCGGTCACATTGCCCAGAACGTTGCCAGTCAAGTTGCCCGTGACGTTGCCCGTCAGGTTGGCAGAAACCGTGTTGGCCACGAAGTTACCCGAGGCATCGCGAATCACGATGCGGCCTGGAGTGTTGGTGTTGGTGGCGTTGTTGGCTGCCGCGACACCCAGCGAGATGTTGGCCGAGGTCTGGCCGCCTACTGTGGAGACAACTGTGGCACCCTGGGTGCCAATGACATCGCCCGCCAGCAGGCCCGTGAAACCCGAAGACGTGCCGCTGATGCTGCCAATCAGATTGCCCGTGATGTTGCCGCCCGATACCACCAGGCCGCCGCTGATGTTCGCGCCGCCGCTGGTAATGGACAGGCCCGCCGTGCCGGTGATCGGCGCCGTCGAGTTCAGGGTGATGTCGTTGTTGATCTGGGCGTCAGTCAGAGAGCCCACAGTAATGTTCGCTGCAGTCAGGCCGACCAGGCTGCCGCCGTTGCCGCTGAAGGTAGCGGCCGTAACGCTGCCCGAAGTCGAAACGTTGATGGCGCTGTTCAGGTCCGTGCCCAGGATCGTGCCGTCCAGAATCTTGGCTGAAGTGATCGTGTTGTTGCCAATCACCGTGGCCAACTGCGTGCCGGTTACGTCGCCATTGAGGCCGCCAGGAGAAGTTGACCGCGTTCGTGGCGTTGGCCACGGTGCCGGTCACGTTGGCGCCAGTCAGGCTGGTCAAGCCAGCGCCGTTGCCGCTCAGGCTGCCGGCTGCGATCGTGCCGCTGGTGGTGATGTTGATGGCAGCGTCAAGGTCCGCACCTGCAATCGTGCCATCCAGAATCTTGCCGCTGGTTACTGCATCGTTGGCCAGCATGGCGGTGGTGATGCCCAGGCTGGTCACATTGAAGGTGTTGCCGATCAACGCCAGGCCCGAACCGGCAAGGTAGCCGTTGCCAGCCACCCAGATTGTGCCGTTCCATACTTCCACAGAAGACGTGCCGCTGTTGAAGCGCAGGGCGCCCGCGGCGGGTGTGCGAACCGCGTCATTGCTGATGGTCTGGTTCGGAAGCTGCAGGAAAGCTGCGTTGCCCGCTGTGGCCGCCCAGGTTGCGTCGCCATTGGAAACGCCCAGGTTCGTGCCGGTGATCGAGCCGGTGGTGGCGATGTTGATCGCACCACTCAGGTCCGCGCCGACGATCGTACCGTCCAGAATCTTGGCCGAAGTCACGGCGTTGGCCGCGATGGCCGTTGCAGCCTGGGTGCCGGTGACGTCGCCCGAAAGGCTGCCGGTGAAGGCCGAAGCTGTGCCCGAGACGTTGCCGGTCACGTTACCCGTAAGGTTGCCGACGAAGCCCGAGGTGGCGGTAATCGTGGTGGCCTGCACGGAACCAGAGAACGTGTTGGAACCCGAGCCAAGAAGCGCAAAGGCGCTGGGCGCATTGCCAGCCAGCGTTACGGCGTTGACGTTGGTCAACCCCGAGCCGTTGCCGACAAAGTTGCCACCCACAAAGTTGCCGGCCGAAAGCGTGCCGGCGGAAATAGTGCCCGTGGTGTTGATGCCGGGGGCGTTGACGATGCCCGTAAAGCTGGCGCCAGTCAGTTCCGCAAAGCCCGTACGGGCCAGGCCACCAGAGTGGCGGCGTTTACGTTCGACAGGCCGGAACCGTTGCCAGTGAAGATGCCGCTGCTGCTGACGTTGCCCGTGAAGGCCGCGCCCGTGAGTTCCGCAAAGCCTGTGCGGGCCAGGCCGCCCAGGGTAATGGAGTTGACGTTGGTCAGGCCGGAACCGTTACCGCTGAAAGTTCCGGTGCTGCTGACGTTGCCCGTAAAGGCCGCGCCCGTGAGTTCCGCAAAGCCTGTGCGGGCCAGGCCGCCCAAGGTCTGGGGAGTCGCCAGCCTTGTTGGCGTAAAACGCACTGGGTGTGCTGGCCAGCATGTAGCGGGGGACCATTTCCGGGTCCGTGCCCACCCGCACGCCCAGATACAGCGTCTGGCTGAAATCTACCGTATTAAGAGGAACGGTCACGCCCAGGTTGGTGCTGAACACGCCCGAGGCCGCCGGGGTGATGTTCTGGGTTTCTCCCCACAACACAGGTGTCGTGTTGGTGGGGTGGTCGTAGATGCGGAAGCGAACCGGGGTCGTGGTCGTGACGGGCGTAAAGCTGGGGCCCGGGCCGGTCAGGCGACCCTGAAAGCGCATCTCCTGCGCAAACAGGCCAGTGGCAAACAGCGCCATCACCACCAACGCCAGTAGGTTGATCCGATTCAGTGACTTCATGTAAGCACCCTGATTAATGGTTGTGTCCAAAACGGTTGACCTGCCCGAACTGCTTGTGCCGCACTACTTGAAATCAATCTTTCCAGCTCACCGCGTGCTTCGTAGATCTCAAACATCAAGCGGCGTGCGCCCTTACGGGCGTCGTCGCTGATTTCCTTGTTATTGACCAGGTCCTTGACCTGCGCCAGCGCTTCGTCTTCGCGCTTGAAATCGCGCAGCGCACGGGCGTATTCGACCTTGATGGTGGCGTTGTCCTTGAGGTTGTCTTTGGTCAGGTCCAGCGCCTTCTTGAAGGCGGCCTCGGCCTTTTCGGTGTTCTTGAGGCCGGCATGAATCTTGGCCAGCTCGAGTTGTTCTGACGCGCTCTTTCCGTCCGCCACCAGCATGCCCAGATACTTCAAACGACTGGCGTTGTCGCCCAGCACCTGGTACAGCACCGCGATGCGGCTGATGTAGAAGTTGGCCAGCTTTGCGTCTGTGGCCCTGGCCGGCGACCATCTTTTCCTGCAGCAGTTTTTCATAGATCGCCAAAGCACGCTTGTAGGCCTGTTCGGCCTTCTGCTTTTCGTTGGCTTTGACCAAAGCATCAGCCAGCCCGATCCAGTTTTCTGCGTCTTCGGTGTTCGTCTGGCGCAACTGCTGCACGATGGCGAGATCGTAAAGGCGCAGGGCCTCGTCGATGATGCCGTATTGCAGGTAAACCTTGGCCAGGGCCGCAATCACCTGGTGGGGGTACTTGGCTTCCTTGGGTGGCGCGGGCTTGCTGTTGTCCGCGGGCTCATTGGATGGCGTGTTGGATGCATCAGCGCCGTTGGCCGGGGCGTTGTTGGCGGGGCTGTTTCCGGCGGGTCCGCAGGCAGTCAATGCAACGGCGAACGCGAGAATCGCGAATAACTGACTAAAACGCACTCCGCCAGTAATCAGGGGTCCAAACATAGAGGCTCCAAATGTGGGGGAAGTGTCTACCAAGTGCACAAATGATTCACAAGGGCACATGCACACTTTTCACGGCATCTTGATCATGAGACTGCGATACACACAAAGCAGCTTTTTGGCGTCTTGCTTACTTTACACATGATAAAAGCCGCAAATGCATGGCGGCCCAGGGTGTTTTTCCCGGGCCGCTGGATTTTTGGAGGTGGCGGTGGGATTCGAACCCACGTGTGACGGATTTGCAATCCGTTGCCTCACCGCTTGGCTACGCCACCATGGCAAAGTTTTGGCGGGCAGGCGCCACCTGCCGATCCTGCCTGCGGCGATTTCTCGCGCAGGCAGGGGCAGGATTTTGGTGACCCCGACGGGATTCGAACCCGTATCGCGGCCTTGAAAGGGCCGTATCCTAACCGTTAGATGACGGGGCCTGACGCTGCTTTCTGGCGCGCACTAGATACACAACGGCGCGCGCCAGGCGCAACGGGGCGTCAATCGGGCTTACGTTCGATCTGCAACCCCGGTTCCTGCCCAGTTTGAACGCGCAAGAGATTCTGCACCAGCATGGCTGACTTGGGGCGCAGTTCCAGGGCGCGCTTCAAAACACGCTCGGCGGCGTCGCGGTGACCCCCGCGCACCAAGGCCAGACCCAGCAAAACGGCTGTAATCACGTCGCCGGGGTGGCGGGCAATCAGTTTGCGCAGCGCTTCGGCAGCGCCTTCATTGAATCCCCGTTCCAGTTGCAACATGCCAATGGCGCGCACGGCGGGCTCAAAATCACCGCAGCGGCGATACAGCACCAGGGCTTCTCGGTGTTTGCCCTGGCCTTCTGCGCAGGCTCCCAAGGCAAACAGGACGGGCTGGGGCGACAGCCGGTATTCGGTGAAAGTCAGCAGTTCAATCAGCGGAAGCTGCGCGGCCTCGAACTGTTCGGCGCGGGTCAATCGGGCGGCATCTCGCCACAGGTTGCGAAGGCGGCGACGCCGCACCCAGATGTAAGCCAGATAAGCCAGTTCAAACAGTGTCAGGCCAGCAGAGGCCGACAGATACAGCAAGGATTCAGGGCTGCCGGGGGCTGCAGCCAGGTACAGCACAGCAGACCGCGCCAGCAGATAGCCCGCGCCGCCGGCAATCAGGCCGTGGGCGATGTGCAGCATCGAAGGCAGCCAGGCGGGTGGTCTGGGTTGCAGCTTCACGGGCTCTTTCAGGCAGCGATGATGATTGAACGAAAAAACCGGGCCGGTGTTCAGCGCCCGGTGCGCAGGTCGTACTTCTGCTGCCACAGCGGCATTTGCGCGCCACGCCGCTGGTGCAAGTCATGCAGCGCCGGCACACGCTGTACCAAGCCACAACATGCCGGCAAGCACGGCAACGGTGGCTTCATGCAACTCTGGCGTTTCCAGCCAGGCTTCCAGTTTGGCCGCGGCGGGCGCGATCGTGCCAGGGTCGGTGTCGTGGGGCGGCTGGCCCAGGGTCTGCAGGGCAATGCGCCGGGCCTGCACGTGGCGCAAGCGGCCAATGTCGTCCAGCCACTGTTGCCACTGTGACCAGGACTCGGCGCTGCGCTGTGGGCCCATGGCTTTTTCCAGTCGGGCAACCAGTTCGGGCTTCTCGGTGGCCATATCGTCGATCATGTGAAGCACGGGCAACCTGGGTTCGCGATAGCCCACATCAAATTCCAGGCGCATGTGGTTCAAGATCCAGTCCTGCACCTGGCCGGTGGTGTAGGGCAGCCGGTTCAGCACGATTTCGTTGCAGACATGGCGGTAGTCGGCCTCGCGCCCGATGGCGGTTTGCACGCCGTACAGGGCATGCTTGCGGTAATCGGGCAAGCCATTTTCGGCGGCCCATTCGGCAATCTCCAGCAGCAGCAACCGTTCCGGCGTCGCCTAGGCTCAGCGCAAACAACAGGCCCTTGCTGCCGGGAGCGGCAAAGCCAAAGCGCTGGCCTGCGACAATGGCGGCGTTGCGCAGCTTCAGGTCTTTGCTGCAGATCAACTTGCCGATCACGCCGCGCATGGCGTGGTCCAGTGTCTCTGGCGCCGTCAGCATGAAGGAAACGTAATGCGGAAGCAGCCGCGCCATGGTCGCGTTACTGTGGGGCCATTGATCCAGCGCTTTGGCCATGGCGATTTGTTCAGATAACTCGCCTCCGGCAAGAATGCCGCCAACCAATGCCTCTGTGCCCCAATGCGTAGTCCTTGGATGGGTCTACAGGCGGCTTGGGCGGCGGGCCGTCGGGCAGGTGCGGGTCCAGGCGACGCAGCGGCGAATCACCATGCAATCGGTGCCGCAGTACCGGCAGGTCATCAACGCCCTGTTGGGCCGCAAGTTCTAACGAAGCGCCGCAGCCCGGGCAATGGGCGCGTTCGGCGGCGGCATCCAGGGCAAGGTCCGGCACGCGGGCATGATAGCGCGCCTGCCACTGTTGCGCCTGCGGTACCGAGCTAGTTTGTCGCGGCGCCAAAGGAACCGGGTGTAAACCCCGGGCGGCCCCGCCACCGTAACGCAACATGCCCAAGCCGGACCACCAAGCGCAGGTGTTTGCCTCAACGGCTCGAGGGGGCCCGGTGCGCATGCCGTTTGCGCGCGCTCCATGGATAGCGCGCATGTCCCGCAAACCGCTTCTGCTGGTGCTGGCCTTGGCCCTTGCGGGCTGTGCTGCCGCGTGGCTGGTGGCGTGGTCGATGGGCGAACCGACGCCTGCCGCCGACACCCCGCAAGCCCAGACCCGCATCATCGCCTGATTCCGCCCATCACCGACACGCTGTTTCAACTGGGCGCCCAGGATGAAGTCGTGGGCCGCAGCGATTACTGCATGCAGCCACCAGCGGCTAAAAAGCCTGCCAGCCTGCGGCACAACACTGCACCCGAACCTGGAGGGCAATCGCGCGCCTGCGGCCCACGTTGATCGTGGGCGACGACCCCGTCAAGCCGCGCGCGACCAGCTTTCCGGCCTGGCGCCGGCGGTGTTCTTTGCCCTGGTTGACGCGCGCGACGACGTAGTGGCAAGCACCCGCGAGCTGGGGCGCCTGACCAACCGCCAGGCCGTAGCCGACCGCATGGCCGACGAAATCGCCGCGGCCTTGCCGCAACAGGCGCCACAAACGGGCCCGCGTGTGCTGCTGGTGTTGCCGCACCAGCCGGGCCAGTTGACGGAGTGCTGGTTTTGCGGCGCA
>JADJQP010000015.1 GCA_016712665.1 Bacteroidota bacterium | reverse complement strand
ATCCTGTTCCGCCGACGAAACCAGGTCCAGCATGGCCGCCAGCGTGGACAACTGCATGCTTTCGGGCACTACGCGGCGCACGGCCCCCAGGCCGAATGCGGCGCGCTCTGCATAGCTGCTGCCGGCCATGGCCAGCAGCACCAGCACGTTGCCCTGCACCAGTTCGGCCAGCCGGGCTTCGGCCTCCAGGCGTTCCAGGGCTGTCGGGCGGGCCAGCGCAGCCAGCGCGTCACGCAGCTCGCGCAGGGTGCAGCGCGGGCCTTCGGGCCGACGCCGCTGCCAGCGCGTCCAGGCTGGTTCGGACGCACCGCTTTGCAGAATCGAGCGCAGCAGCGCTACTTCCAGCCTGGCGGATTCCATGGGCGAGTCTTTGGCCTCAAGCAGGATTGCTCGATTTGCCCCCTGGGCGCGCGCGCCCGGAATGTGGCCCAGCAGAATCTGGCACTGGGACCGGGCGTAAGCCTCAGCCCCTTCTGGCGCAGCCTTTCCAGCAGGGTGTCCAGCAGCAGGTTGGTGTCTGTTGATTCCAGGGCGCGAACGGCAATCACGCGCTTCACGCGCTGGGCTTCCTGGCGGGTCAGGGTGTCCAGACACAGTCGCACCCGCGCCGCCATGGCTGGTGTTGGCAAGAATGCGCAGCAGGATTTCGCGCCCCTGGCGCGACTGTCGCGGAAGTTCCTCGACCAGCTTGTCAAAGCTGCCCGGTGCCGCGGCCTCAAGGATCTTCTCGGCCTTGACGCGTTGCTCAGGCACGGTGCTGGAAAGATAGGGCAGGGCCGCCAGCGCCCGCGCCGTGCTGGGCGGGCCCTTGGGTTCCTCTTGTGCCGCCACGCCCTGCTGCCAGGCCAGGGCGACCAAGACAACCACAATCCAGGCCAGCGTTTTCATGCCTGGGCCTGCGGGGTCTGGGACGCGGTGTCGTTTGCCTTGTTGCGCATGCTGGTGTTGGCTTTGTCCTGGGCGGCTTGTGCTTTTCGGCCGCGACGCCGGTGCCGGATCTCGTGGACCCGCCCGGCGGCCATCAGCCCCAGAATGCCAACCGTAAACCATAAGGCCAAGTTGCGCCAGCGCCCAACCAGCGCCGACGACAAACATGGTGGGTTGGGGGTTCTTCAAAACGCTGGTTGCACCAGCAGCAGGCCCTTCACTTCGCGGTCTTTGCCGTCACCGTCAAAGACTTCGCGGGTGCGACCCAGGGCGTCAATGTGGGCGCTGATGCCGGTATTGGTGGCGCACCATGGGCATGCGGTTTTCAATGCAGCGCAGGCGGCAGAACTCCATGGCCTGGTCAAGTTCTGCGCTTTGGCTTGAACCAGCCTTCGTTGCTGATGTTGACGTGAAAATCGGGGTAGCGGGCGGGTTTGCCGTGCAGCTCAGCGTAGCAGCCCGGCCAGGCGTATTCGCGGCAGATGGTTGAGGTAGGGGCCCAGTCGCGGCCCTCCAGGCGCGGGGTCTGGCTGGGCAGCCGAAGGTTGTCAGGCGGCGGCCGGGCTCTCAACGCGGCTGACCGCGCCCTGCAGGCCTTCGCTGTAATATTCCACGATCGCGCGTACCAGCCCCACGTGTTCCAGTGGCACGTACTCGCCGCCGGGCACCAGGTAGCGCTTGTCGTAGCTGTCCGAGACGCGGCCCTGTCCGTCAAACAGCATGGAGGTGTTGTACACCCGCGAATCATAGGTTGGCTTCTTTCCAGTCGATGTCCTGTTCCTCGGCCGGAATGTCGGTGATTGCGCCGACCAGCATGGGGGTCTGGATTTCACCGGCCAGCCGGGCGCGAAAGTTTTCTGCAATGCTGGTGTTGTGCTGGCGCGTGGCGCTGATCAGGTTGCTGGGTTGCAGCAACTTGCGCGAGGGCACGCCCTTGTCAAAGAACAGCGCCGAATCCTGTGGCGCCAGGCGGTCCAGCCCGTCGCGCGTGGCGCCGCCAAACAGCATGGTTTCGGCCCAGCAGATCAACTCGGCATGCTGTCGCGCGGCCTGCTGGGAAAGCTCCATGTGCTCGCTGTAGCTTTCGACGATGCGCTTGCGGCGCTCCGCACCCGTGCCCACCTTGACCTCTTGCGACAGGTTGCCCTGCACCAGGGCAATCACCGGGCCGTCAGGGGCTTCGTCTGCTTCAGTGTCTGGACGCGAAAGAACCCGTACACGCTGCCGCTTGCCAGCACACCAGCGCCGCAGCCACCGGCGGGGCGATGCGGCCCGCACCCTTTTGCGCAGCCCCAGGCGGCCGGTTTCAGGCCGCATTCCAGTGTGCGGGCAATGCCCAGGTTGGTCAACACCACGGCCAGCGTAAGCCCGTACTGGCCAAAGATGTCGGCGGTTTGCGGGAAACAGCGAAAGTTCGGTAATGGCCATGCCCAGCGGCAGCCGGGGGTAGGGCGGGGGTGTTGAACTCGTGCATGTATTCAATGCCCAGCCAGATCAGCGGCACGGCAAGAATCAGCGCCCCGGCGCGCCGCGTCATCAACCAGCGCGTGGCCATGGCGGCCACGCCCCAGTAGGCCGCCATCACCGTGGCCACAAAGGCGAACATGGCAAAGATGATCCATTCCTTGCCGGGGTCGGTGACCATCTGGCCCAACCACCACATGTCGCCCCCAGAAGTAACACAGGCCGACCACCCAGCCCGCCAGCCAGGCACCCCCGCGAAAGATGCGGCAGAACCAGAAACAAGGGCACCAGCCCGACCAGCCCCAACAAGGGCACGTTGGCCGGGTGCTGCGAAAGGCAATCAAGGGCCCCGATAGCAGCACCAGCAGCCACGCCATCAGGCGCGGCTTGCCGGTGAGGTTTTCAACATGTTGCGCAGCCAGCACAAGGCATGGAAAGCACGCAAAGGCCCCTGGCACTAGTGCGGGCCCGGCTGGGTCCTTGCACGTTCTGGTTACGGGGCCTGGCCGGGGCTGCCAGGGTTGCCAGTTGTTCCTGGGCTGCGGCTTGTTCGGGGTGGTCGCCGGCTTTGGTTGCGGCCTGCAGCACCTGTTGCGGCGTGCTGCGCGCGGCCTGGATGTCGCCGGCCTGTTGTTGCGCCCTGGCCAGCTTGCGTTGCAGGCGCAGCACTTCACGCGGCAGGCCTGCAAGTTCCATCAACTGCACGGCGTGTTCGTAGTGCCCCCAGGCTTCATGGTGTTTGCCCTGGGCTTGTCGCACCCGGGCCACGCCGGACCAGGCATGGGCCTGGGCATAGGCATTGCCTGTGCGCTGGGCCAAAAGGCCGGATTCCTGGTAGGAAGCTTCTGCGCCTTGCAGATAGCCCTGTTCGCTGCACGTTGCCCAGGTTGCCCAGCGCGACACTCGGGTTGCGGTCGTCACCCAGTTCACGCGCAATCGAGGCGGCCTCCTGCAACGCGGCCAGGGCGGCCGGTTTGTCGCCGCGGGCGTCTTCCAGCATGGCCTTATAGATGCAGGTCTGGGACAGCCCGACGCGATAGCCCAGCTCGCGCGCGATCTGTTCCGCCTGTTGCAGGTACTTGCCGGCCACAATCAGCTGGCCTTGCTCAAAGGCCTGGTCAAACAGGTAGTTCAGGGCGTCCACGCGGTGCACGGTGCGGTCGGTTTTCTCCAGCAGGCGCAGGGCCGCGGCCAGGTGTTCACGGGCCTTGTGGGCTGGCCGCTGATGCCCAGCAGGTGGCCCAGGTGAATGCGCGAGATGCCCTCAATATCCGGTGCTTTGGCTTCCGCGGCGACTGATATGGCACGCTGCAGAATCAACTGCGCCTCAGCCGTGCGGCCGCCCATGCGCCGCAGGTTGCCCAGGGTGGCCAGGGCCCCGGCTTCCAGCCTTGTGTCGTGCAGCGCGCGGGCGATTTCCATGGCTTGTTCGGCGGCTTGTTCGGCGGCGTCGTGGTTACCCTCGCGCAGAAAGTTGGCCGAAAGTTCCAACTGCGCCGCGCCCTGTGCTGCCGCATCGGGCGCCAGTTGCAGCGCCTTTTGGGCCGCAACCAGGGCGGCTGCAAAATCCGTGGCCATGCGCAGCCCCGTTGCCAGCCTCAGGTTGGCGTCGCAGCGGTAGTCCGCTTCGGCCTCGGGCATGCTGGCCTGGCGGCGCGCCAGCTGGATGGCCTCGGGCAGGTTGTGGTCGCGCAGGGCCTTGCGCTGGGCCAGGGCCAGAAAGCGCAACTCGCGGGTGCTGACATAGGCGTCGTCGACCAGCCCGGTGCGCTTGATGCCGCGTGCGCTGCGGGCGTGGTCGGCCAGTTCTGCCGCCAGGGGTTCCAGCGCGGCGTCGCCGGGGCCCAGCTTGCTTTTCGGCAAGTTCCAGCACCAGCGCGTGCAGGCGGGCGCGTTCGGCGGGCAGTTGCATGTCGTAGGCGGCCTGGCGCATCAGCGCGTGGCGGAACCTGTAGATTTCTTCGGCGCTGGGCAAGGCACTTCCTGGCTGGTTGGCGGTTGGCCCGGTACCCGCAACGCTGTGGCTCAAGGCTTGGGTTGCTTCACAATCTCGTACAGGCTCCAGTCATCATTGGCGGCCCGCACGCACA
>JADJQP010000014.1 GCA_016712665.1 Bacteroidota bacterium | reverse complement strand
CGCCAGCCGCTGCGCGTGTTGCGCGGCCATACGCTGCCCCAGGGCGCAGCAGCCGTGAACTCCGGTGGCGTTGCCTTCAGCCCCGATGGCAAGTTTGTCGGCACAGCCGGCGGCGACGGCTGCATGCGGCTTTGGGACTTCGCCACGGGCGAATCGCTTTTCAACTATCAGGCCTTTGACAAAGTCAGCACCGGCGTTGCATTCCTTGAAGACGGCAAGTGGCTGGTGGCTTCGGCCCACGACGGCAAGGTTGTGGGCATTGAACTGGGGCCGCGCACCGCACACGAGTTTTACCAGGCACCGGGGCCGGTGACGGCCATGGCCGCGTCGCCGGACAGCCATTATCTGGCGTTCACCGTTGGCGACGGCGAAATCGGCATCTTTGACACGGCCAAGTTGACCATTGTGCGCAAGTTGTACGCCCAGGGCGATGTGCGCACGCTGGCCTTTCACCCGGGGTCGCAACTGTTGCTTTCGGGCAGCAACCCGCCGGCGCTGGAACTGTGGGATGTTCAGGTGCAACCCGAACTGACCATGCTGACCATGCCCAGCGCGCAGGACCCGCGGCGCGCGATCGGGCTGTCGGACCCGCGCCTGACGGCCTCGATTACCACCAACGGCTGGGTGCGTATCCATGACCTGGAGCTGGCCGCACCGCTGCTGGAATGGAAGGCCCACGAAGGCTGGATTGCCGAAATCGTGCAACTGGACGCCGCACGGCTGGCCACCTGTGGCGAAGACAAAACCGTCGCGATCTGGGAACTGGCCACCGGCAAGCTGATCCGGCGCCTGCAGGGGTCACACCGACCCCGTCAACGGGCTGGTGGTGCTGCCCGATGGCCGTCTGTGCACCAGCAGTTGGGACAACACCTTTCGCCTGTGGAACCCCAACGACGGCCAGTGCCTGGCCACATGGCCGCACCCAACGGAAGTCGCCCGCCCGATCCAGCTTTCGCCAGACGGCACGCGTCTTTTGCTGTGTGACAGCTACGGCCGCATGTCGCTGGCCGAACTGGCTGAAAAAGGCCGACTGGAGCCCCTGATGGGCGGCGCCACCAGCGGCATCGGCGACTGGATTCGCAGCCTGACGTTTTCGCCCGACGGCAGTTTCATTGCCAGCGGCCACGAACAAGGCGCGGTCTCGATATGGGATGTAACCCAGCGCCGGTTTCTGCGGCGCTTTCAGGCCCACGAGCAAGGCAAGGCCGTCACCTTTGTCAGTTACACGCCCGACGGCCGCTATCTTCTGACCACCGGCGAAGATAACTCGCGCCGCATGTGGGATGCCGCAACCGGACGCGAGGTGTTTGTCTGGACTTCACACAACGGTGTCGCGCTGTGCACGTTTATGAGTGCCGATGGCCACTCGATTGTCGTCACCGCAGAACACGGCGGCATGGCCGTGCAGCGCATGGACCGCGCCGCGCGCTACAAGGAGTTCCAAGCCAGGCTGCCGCGCGCGCTGGAAACCCTGCAGGCCAACCCCGACGACGCCAACGCCCTGGCCTTGCTGGGCCAGTGGTATGCCTTTCGCGGCCAGGACGACTGGGCACTGCAAACCCTGCGCGCCGCCGAACAAAACGGCGCCGAGATCGACCGCCTGCTGCTGGCCCGCGTGTTGTGGCACAACGGCGATCGCAACTCCGACAAGCCCATGTTGACCGACGCTGGCCAGGTTTTCGCGCGCTGGCTGCGGCCACCCTGGCCGGGCCGGACAAAGACTACTTTGAACTCTGCGCCAAGGGCGTGCAGCACGGCCTGGATGGTCTGCGATAGCGCAACATGAACCAGCCCTCAAACCAGAGTCCGGCCTTTGATACAGCCCTTTGGTGGCGCCGGGCGGAACATGCCTCGCTGGGCACAAGCGATTTGCCCCTGGGCTGGGACGGGCAAATGCACGCCGCCACGCGCGGCGTGCAGATGCTGGACCGCGACCTGGCCCCCCAGGCCCTTGCCCGGCTGGTGCAAGTGCCGCCCCCTTCAGAGTTGCACCCGGCGCTTGCCCTGCTGCAGGCGCGCTTTGAACTGCGCTGGGGCCAGCCAGATTCCGCGCGCGCCGCCCTGAAGCAACTGGCCACCACGGCCGACGCGGCTACCCGCGCCCGCGCCTGGCATTCGCTGGGCGTGCTGCACATTCAGCGCGACAAGCCGGCACTGGGCGAACTGGCGCTTGTAGAAGCCCTGCGCCTGGCCGAGGTATCCCCCAGCCGCAACTGGATACTCGGCGGCCTGGGCCAGGCCGCCATGTGGCAGGGCGCCTGGACAGAAGCCCGCTATCTGTACCACCAATCATCGCGCAACAAGCAAAGCGACGGCGACACGCTGGGCATTGCCATCACGCTGGGCAACGTGGCGCTGCTGGAACTGGGGCTGGGCAACGCACAGGCCGCAGTGCAGGCCTGCCAACAAGCCCTGTCGCAACCCGGCCTGCCGGCACTTACGCGCCTGCGCCTGCAAACACTGCTGTTGCAGGGCCTGCTGGACAGCGAAACCGGGGCCGAACAAGCGGCAATGCTTGCCGCAGACCAGCTTGCGGCAACGGCCGCCCTGTGCGGCTCGACCCCGCACCACCTCAAGGGCTTTGCCGCACTGGCACGGGCGCGGGCACAAAGTGAAGCAACAGCGCGCGAAACCCTGCTGGCCCAGGCGGAAGTCAACTTCAGCGCCCCAGCCGAACGGGCCCTGGTGCACTACTGGCGCGCGCGCCTCAGCCCCGGCACTGCCGGGGCCACGCTGGCGGAAGACACACGCAGCCTGCTGGCCAATGTGCCCGGCCCCTGCGAGGCCGAACTGCTGACCGAACTGCTGCTGGCCCAGCGCGCAACAGGCCAGCGATGCACCCCGCATGCTGGCCCACCTGCAGCGCGCCGACCGCGTGGCGCTGCGCGGGGCCAACCCGCTGTGGGTCGAACGGGTCGACCGCGTGTACCGGCAGCTTGACCCGGGCGGCTTTGGCGACCGTGTGACAGCGCGCTTTACCGGCCGGGCTGCCAGCGAGCTTTCACGCGGCCGCGAAGAAATCGTGACCAGCATTTTTGCGGATGTGGTGGGCTTTACGCGTCGCTTTGAAAAGCTCGGCGCGCAGGAAGTGATGGATACGATTCGAAGTGTCTTTGAACGGGCCGTGCCACTGTTTGAGCGCCACCGCGTGCGACCACACCAGTATCAGGGCGACGGGCTGGTCGCCGAGGCCCAGGGGCCGAATCACGAATCCCGCGCGATTGCTTTCGCCAGAGAACTGCTCACCTGCATGAACCGAACCTCACTTGTGCGTACAATCACGGGCGATCCCTTCGGGTTGCAGATTAGAGTTGGGGTCGCAACCGGACTTGTTGTAACGGGAGCCCTCGGAAGTCAGTACAAAATGGAGTATTTGTCCATCGGACGCAGCGTGAACATGGCAGCACGCCTGCAAGCCGAGGCCCAACCCGGTGAACTTGTTTGCGCACAAGCCACCGCCAAGGCCGCAGGACAGCCGGGCCAGCTTGAGGAGTTTCAGTTGAAGGGCTTTGCCGAAAAACAACAGGGGCTCAGGAATCGCGCCAGGATTGGGCGACCTGGCCAAGCATTGGCTTAAAAGGCTGGAATCAACGTACATTTTCAGGGCGGGCAAGCCGAGACCCGCCAGGGCTCAACAACATCGGCCGGAGACTACGGGCATGCGCTATCTCACAGTGGGCAGTCTGATCGTGATTGCAATGTCGCTGGCCGTGATTGCGGCCGTGGAACTGGCCACGCCAGTCAAGGCGCAGAAGGAAACCCCACCCGCAGCGGAACATGAAGAAGCGGGAAAGAAGGAAGCCACCGAAGGCGTCAAGCACGTGCGCCTGGCCGCAGAACTGGCCCAGTGGGGCCGCGACAACAAGCACCCCGGCGCCCTGGCGCTTGCCAGCCGCATTCTGGCCGACGTGCCGCTGGAAGAATCCAGCGAACTGGGCGCCATGATTGTGGCCGAGAACGACGCCAAGCCCGTCAACGTGCGCGCCATTGGCAGTGACGCCGTGCTGAAGGAAGCCCTGGAGATGTGTGGCGAAGACGTTCTCAAGCGCAACGTGATGGATGCGATTGCCAAGATGGGTCTTAAGGGCCGCGGCGCCATTGCCGGGGCCGTGTTTGCCAACGGCGCCTGCGACGGCAAGTTCAAGGACGCCAAGGGCGTCGAACGCATGTACCAGGCTGCGCTGGCCGTCAAGTTCAAGAAGGGCGAACTGGCAGCGGTGTGGGTGGGCGGCCAGGGCGACGGCGAACTTGACCTTTACATTCTGGATGCCGCGGGCAACCGCGTGGCTTCAGATGAAACCAAGGGGCGACTCGTGCTGGTGCGATTGGACGCCCAAGGCCGACGCCGAATTCAAAATCATCATCCTGAACCGCAGCGACAAGAAGAACTCGTTCTCGATTGTCACGAACTAGGAACCCCGACCCCCGCCGTGATCGAGATCGCCCTGCGCAGGCTTCCGCCCGACACCTCGCCCCAACCCGGCGAGGTGCTGGTGCTTTCCGCCCAGGCCGCACAGGCAGCCCTGGACCAAGGCGCAGAGGCATTTGCCCGCAGCGGCACGCCGGCGCGCATTGTCGTGCGCGACAACCCCACACTGGACGACATGCTGGCGGCCTCGATTGTGCAGTGGAAGCTGGCCGGGGAGTCCCTGCCGCCGCGCATGGCTGATTACGCCCGCTATGCCGGCATAGCGCGCGAGGGTCTGCGACCCGGCAAGGGCGCGCTGGAAGATTCCCTGGAAGGTCTGTTTCTGGCTATTCGCAACGCCCGCGACCCGGACCTGACAAAGCCCGAAGCTGGCGCAGCATTTGTGCGTGACTGGCAACGCCTGGCGCAGCACATCAAGGCCGCGGCGCTGGCCGACAAAGACCCCTTCAATGCCGACGCACCAACCAGCGAGTTCGCGCGCGAGCGCGCTTTTCTGGCCACCGACCGGCAGGTGTATGCCCAGGACGTGCAGCGCGGCAGCCAATGGATCGTGCAGATTCCGGGCGGGCCGCCGCGTTCCTCGGCGCTGGTGCTGCGCCAGCAAAAGCCTGCTGTGGAAGTTCTGGGCGCGCCAGGACGCTTCAGCCCCCACGGGCGATTGCTTTCTGCTGCTGGGTGTCGAGTTTGCGGCCGGGGACTGGACCTTTTCCGTCGACCCTGTGCAGCGCCTGTCGCTGCAAGGGCTGGCCGAGGCCTTTCAAACAGCCGAGTTGGCAGCCAACCCAGCGGCCAAAGAGAACCCCTGGTTTGACGGCGCGCGCTTTGCCCACAGCCTGATTTCAGCGCCGCGTGGCGGCACAAAGCTGCCTGCGCCAGCGGTGATGGACGTGTTGCGCCAGTGGGCCAATGCGCGCAAGCCGCAAACGCAGGCGGCCGGTGGCCTGGGTAAGGGCCTGGTTGCGGCGGCGGTTGTGGTGGCGCTTTTGGCCTGCGTTGGCGTGGTGGTCGTGCTGGCTACGCGCAAGGACGACCCGCCGCTGTTGGCCGCCAACAGCGCCGAAAAGGTGGTCGATTTTCGTTCGCGTGGCGTGGTGCTGTCCAGCCGCCAATTGCAGGACCTGCGCAGCGAGGGCGTCGATATTGACGGCTTTGCGCTGATTGTGGGTGTGGGCAAGTCCTCCGTTTGGCGCCCTGCCGGCGGCTTGCCGCGACGCCGGTTTGCTGTACCGGGATTCTGACTTCGCGCTTTGGTTACAAGCCTGAGAACGTGCGCCTGCTGGTGGACGACCCCGACCGCGCCCTGGATTTGCGGGTAACGTGGTGCCCGAATTGGCGGCGTGCCGACGCGCGAAAATGTTTCGCGGGCCATGACCGAACTATCCAACAACCCGGCGTTACCAAAGGGCGACCGCACCAACTTTGTTTTCTATTACGCGGGCCACGGCGAAACTGTCGAGCGCGCCGACGCCATTGGCTATCTGGTGCTGAGTGGCTTTCACGAAAACCGCGACAAGAAACTGCCCGACCTGTACGGCTACAACATGGGCCACCTGGCCAAAGATGTGCGCCAGAACATTCGCAGCAGCCACCAGTTGCTGCTGATTGATTGCTGCTTCAGCGGCTTTGTGACACGCGCCAGGGGCAACCCGCGCGAGAACCCATCCAGCGTCTATGAACTCTGGAAGGAACGCGCCCACGTGGTCATCACCGCCGGCACCGCCGATCAACTGGCCTATGAAGAAGGCGACCACTCGGTGTTTTCCGAAACGCTGTTTCGCGGCCTGGGAAAAGATGCCCAGGGCATGCCCGCAGATGCCAACCAGGACGGCATTCTGACCGATGGAGAACTGGCCAACTGGCTGGGCAGCGAAGTACCCAAGGCCTTTG
>JADJQP010000013.1 GCA_016712665.1 Bacteroidota bacterium | reverse complement strand
AAATGTTTGAAGTGTACGGAATAACAATTTTAGAAACCTAAATCACTTAAAAAACTATAAAAATGAAACTAAACAAAGAAAGACAGCAAATGTACCTTGATGGTAAGGTAGGACTTATTAACGATGGAACGGTCGAGCAATTATGGGAGATAGCGGCTGATTGTACTTTGCGCGGTGATTCAAAATATTACTATGCAAAGGTAAGACCTACCGATGGAATGGAATATCATCATACCCTGTGGTTTTACGAAACTGAAACGCGCAAACCAACCGCATGGAAGTTAAATATTGATGTGCCGGAATGGGACGCTAAAGCAGGTACGGTTGGAATAAATCATAAAAAGTATGAGGATTCTGTACAATTTAATAATTCATTATCACCCAAATCACTGCTACCATACATCGCAACCCCAATTTACGGCACTAAAATCAAACTCGAAAGCGGTGCGGAAATCGAATTATCAGAAAACGACATTGAAAATATTAAAAAATTGTAACCCATGACACCCGATAATTTAGAAAGAGTAATAGAAATAACTCAATTTAAGGACGGATTAGACGCTTCTTGCAAATGGAATAATTGAAGATGTTATGTTTATTACGAATACGCTACTAAGGTTTTTATGTGCGGTATTAAAGGTTATTTTAAAGGCTCGCCAGATGACGATAATTTTGCCGTTGTAGAAAACAAAAAAGGAGTAAAAATTCTTGCGTTTAATGTAAGCCAAGATACATTTCAAACATTTTTAGAATGTCAAAAAGCACTAATTGAACAACTTGAAGATAGTAAAATAAATATAATATGACACCAACGGTTATGATGCTAATATGGATAGATGTACTACTAATGTACATTTTCTATAAACTATGCCAAATTAATAACAATATAAAAAAGAAGTAATATGACCACAAAACAACTAGAGCAAATATTTAATGAAATACTTGAATATCAAATGGATAATGTGCCATTGGCTAAAACAACAGCAGTATATAAATTAGCCGAAAAAGGACTATCAATGCTTACACCACCCATCGACAACAAAGCGGTGGAGGAATGGATAAGCGTTGAGGACAGGTTGCCGGATGTAAGCGAAAAGTATGGCGAATCGGATTATTTGCTATGCATAGACGAGCATAATAATCAGGAGTTTGTAGGTTGGTACAGTAATAAATATGGGTGGAAAGTAGCGCACTATATGGCAATTAGCTCAGAAGTTAAAGTTACCCATTGGCAACCATTACCAAAAAAACCAAAAACATTGCCAAGTAATCACCAACAAAGCAACCCGCCAAAATAGCGGGTCACTAATCTAAATAAAACAATGAATCAGAAAACAAAGGTAAGGAATTAAACGTAAATTTGTAATTTAAAATAAATAATGTAACTTTGTGGCATGGCAAATATATTATACTATGTCAGAAACACCCGAAAACACCCGAAATAATCTATTGGTAGGTAATGAGCGCAATCAAGGATTTACAAGCGAAAAACAGCCTACATCTGAGCAAAAGATTCATGGTTGGGAAGTAAGGAGGCAAAAAAAACTACTAACTCAAAAGATAGTAGAAAAGATGACAGAAGGTAAAACACTTGATGACTACGTCGATTCACTCTATCACCTTGCTACTGTTGAAGGAAATAGCAAAGCCATTGAAACCATTAACAAAGGCATTGAGGAACAAGTGGATAAATCAGAGGTTACAGTTACAAATGCTGCTATTAGTATTGACCTATGACAATTAAAATACGCCCAAACCCCTTACCACCTTTTAAACAACTATACCAATTACCTAAAGGTACATGGATGGTAGTCAATATCGGTGGGCGTGGTGGTGGTAAATCTTATGAGGGTAGTAAGTTCGTAACTATTAAGGCTATATCAGAGAATAAAGAGTAGTAGTACTGAGGGATGAAAAGACCAGTATCAGAGATTCAATACTCAATGAGATTAAGAACCGATACAATGAAATAAACGATAAAGCCGGGGGGTATTTAGATAAATTCTTTGAGTTTAACAACCACGAACTAAAGGAATTAATAAACGGGAATAAGCTAATTTTTACAAAAGGTTTTAGAGCTTCATCGAATCAAAAAACAGCCAACCTTAAATCAATATCGGATATTGATATAGCTATCATTGAAGAATTTGAGGATATTACAGATGAGATGGCTTTTAACCGTTTTACCGATGGTATTAGGAATAAAGAATCATTGATATTCATAAATTCTAATATACCCGACATGAATCATTGGTTTGTGAAAAGGTACTTTAATTTATCGCAAACGGATTATGATGGGTATTTCGAATTGGTACCGAAAGATATTCCAGGCGTTGTGTTTATTATATCCAAACTATTTAGACAATCCACTTGCCAGAGCATATTACCCGTAAATATTTAGCGTATGGCGATCCGTTGAGCAATTTTTACGACCAGCATTACTACTTAACTCAAATAATGGGCTATTGCAGTAGTGGACGCTTAGGGCAAATTCATAAGACATGGAAAACAATATCAAATGAGGAGTTTAACAAATTAGAACACAAATCATATTTTGGCCTAGATTTTGGATGGAGCGAATCCCCAATGGCGTTGTGTGAAGTAAAAGTACACAGTGGTAAAAGCTATGCACGGCAATTGATTTATGAGAGAAATCTACAACTATTAGAACTTGCTGTTAAGTTAGTTCAATTGGGTATTACCTCTAACGACTTAATCATAGCCGATAGCGCGGAACCTTTGACTATTAATAAACTACGCAACGGATGGTCACGCGATGAATTGCCATCAAACTACGCTGATTTATACCCACAATTACTACAAGGCTTCTACATTTTGCCGGCACATAAAGGGCCAGGTAGTATTCAGTCGGGAATTGACCGCGTTAAGCAATACGAATGCTATCTAACCGATGATTCAAGTGATTGGTGGAACGAATATGTAAATTACACTTGGGCGCGTGATAAGAATGGTAATGCTACTGATACCCCTATGGATGACTTTAATCACTTATTCGATGCGCATAGATACGTTATATTAGCTAAGGGCAAATATTACTAACAATTGCGGTGAATCGCAAAAATATTGCGGTTAAATATTTGGAATTGTCAAATAAAGTATATATTTGTAGCCAAATGAGCAAATTCAATTGGTTTGGTCTCGCAAAGAAAAACATAATCCCAACGCCTCAGCAACAAGGTATTCAATTCTTCGACTACAATAATCAAACGGTTTGGACATCGCTAACGGAGGAAAATACGGCATTTTATATGCAGAATTGCCCACAATTGGCAACTATTATTAACCGCAAGGCCAGCGCATTTATTAACGGCAAAACCGAAGTATTAAACTCCACAACTGATAACTATGTTCGTGGTAAATACAAGGAATGGGAGGCCCTTTTGGCACGTCCTAATCCGCTACAAACCGATAGGCAATGGAGGAAACAAATTTATACATACCTACAATGTTACGGGTATTGTCCTGTTTTGATTAAACAGCCTGCAGGATTTACCGATTTTAGCCGTGTGACCGATATGTGGATTCTACCACCACAATATTTGACAATTACCAAATACTCTAACTATATAGGTGTTAAAACGATTCAAGAGCAAATCAAAGAAATTAAATTTTCATACGGGGGTACTACAACTATTTTAGATAAAGATTCAATTTTCTTTTTTGTTGACGAATCGACAAACTTTGATAACTTATTATTTCCCGATAGCAAACTAAGCACCCTAAAATATCCGATAAATAACATCATAAAAAACTACGAAGCGCGTGGAACGATAGCTGAAAAGAAAGGAGCGATAGGTATTTTATCTCCGGATGGAAGTGATGTAGGTGGTGCAACAATAGCAACTCCAGAACAAAAAGAGCAGTTGCAAACCGACTATGCAAAGTATGGATTCAGTAGGAAGCAATGGCAGTTAATTATCAGCACTATATCAATGAAGTTTACGCCAATATCAATGAATATTAAGGATATGATGTTGCTTGAAATGGAAACCGCTGATGTAATTACCATTTGCAACGCACTGAATTACCCTTATGATTTATTAGGATCGGAAAAAGGCACCACGTTCAGCAATTTAGACGGCGCAAAGAAAATGCTGTATCAAGATTCAATTATACCGGATTCTTTGAACTTTTGCGAGCAGTTAAACAAAGCATTGCATACAAAAGAAAACAATGTTAAAATCCAATACGATTATTCATGGATTCCAGTATTGCAATCTGATGAAAAGACGAAAGCCGAAACAAGAAAGGTGCAAGGCGATGCGGTTATACATGAGTACAACAACAACGCTATTACTTGGAACGAAATGCGACAAGGTTTATATCTTGATACGGTAGTAGGTATGGACTTATACAAATATCAATTAGACAATTTAAACAATAATATAAATGGAAACAATAATCCAACAACTACAAGCTAAAGGGGAAACATTAAAAGACTTGCGATTAGGGCAGTCTATCTCTATAAAGGCGGCGGGGACTATGCTTGAAAGTACGAACATAACAGGTGAGGGCATTGAAGAAATTACTGCTACTCAAATGAATTACATACCGATTCGTAGGGATTGGAATAATACACTCTACGATTTGTTGCCGGTAATTAGTGTCGGGAGTAAAACGATAGTTATTACTAATGAAACATCAGATGATGGTGCGGTAACTGCGATCACAGCCGAAGGGGACGCGAAGAATCAAATCGACAAAGATGATGCGGTAAGCACACCCGATATGAATAAGTACACGGCATTTGTCAAAATAAGTAAAGAAATGCTTAGTGACATTGCATTTGTAAATAACCAAATTAGAGCCGTATTGAGCAGAAGGTTAAAGAATGCAATTAGTACTATTGTCGGCACTGACTTAGTAGCATTGGCTTCTAATTTAGCTACCAGTTCACTAACAGCAGGTACAACAGGATCAACTATATTCGATTGTATAAAGGCGGTAACATCTGATTTGGAGATACAAAAAGGCTATACACCTAATTTATGGTTATTTAACCAACCAGATTATGCAAAGGCATATATCGAAGCAAATGACAATAGTACATGGTTTGACACTAAGGAAGTGAATATCAAGCCGAGTGGTTTAATTACAGCCGGGGATATGTTAGGGATTGATACGTCTTTATTTCCTATATATATGTACAAGGACATAAATATTAGCATTGGGCTAGAAGATGACGACTTTACAAAAAACCTAGTTACTATAAGAGGTGAGGCGCGACTAGCATATTCTTTTGCGGGCAATTGCTTGAACGCCATGTATAAAGGGCGAATTGCTGATACTATCACAGCTATTGCATAACCTATAAAAAACTAATATTATGAAAAACAGACCAATAGTTTATAAGTCTTACGGGGGCGGTGTACAGGTGGATAGCCGAAAGGTAAGCGGTTATCTTGCATCGTTCAACAACCGAGATAGTGACGGGGATGTCATTGTTAAAGGTGCATTTACAAAGTCTTTGAATGAAAGGGGTGTAACAAGTACCACCGCCCGAAAGATAGCGTTTTTATATCAGCATGACATGAGCAAACCAATAGGCAGGTTTACGACTTTAGTTGAAGACGAAAAAGGGCTATACTTTGAAGCTGAATTGGATAATATTCCTTTAGCAAACGATGTACTTGAACAATACAAGTCAGGTACCTTGAATCAGCACTCAATTGGATTTCGTTACATAGCCGATAAGACTACGCATGACAAAGCTACCGAATCATATATCATTAAAGAAGTTGATTTATTCGAGGGCAGTGTAGTAACAATGGGTGCGAATGAGAATACACCATTTATTGGAATTAAAAGCGAGCAATTAGAATCGTATGAGGAAGAATTAAGACGCGAAACCGAATTAGCACTAAAACACATTCCATTTGAAGAGGCATATAAGATTAGACAACTAATCTCTAAACATATTTCACTCAAAGAAGCGGAGCCGGTTAATATCACTCCTATAATCGATGAGCCGATAGCAACGCCAATGAATTGGCAAAACATTATTTCACAAATAAAAATTAATTAAAAATGACACCAGAAGAATTACAAGCATTACAAGCCATTGAGGCTAAAATGCAGGAGGCTACAAAAGGCTTCATCAAAATCGAGGACGTTAACACAGCAATAGAGGCAACAAAAGCAGACTTAGTTAGTGTTGAATCCCTAAAAAAACTAGAGGATATTGTCGCTACACAAGGCAACCTTATCAATGATCTAAAAACAACACCATATACACCTGAAGCCGTTAAGTCAGTTGGGGACCAATTTGCCGAACAATTGGAAAAGAATCCGGAAGCGTTCAAGTCTTTCTTGAGCAAACAAGCACCTTTTAAAATGGATTTAAAAGCTGCAGGTACAATGTTGATTTCAACAAACGTAACAGGTTCAACTACATTATTGCCAACACCAACCCTATTGCCGGGATATAACCCATATCGTTATAACCCTGCTGTTTTTTGGGATTATGCCAACGTAAGAACAACCACTAGCGCACGAATCGCTTATGTGGATGTTGTAAGTCCAGACGGGGCCCCTGCCACAACTGCGGAAGGTGTTGCAAAACCAGCAATTGATAAAGATGATAAAGTTTCAGTATCAAGTGCTATTAAAGTAGCCGGCAATATCAAGATTTCAGACGAAATGTTGGAGGATATTCCGTTTATGGCATCACAGGTTAATGACGAATTAACCACACGTGTACGTCTCGCTGTAAGTGGTAACATTTATACTTATATTACAGCTAACGCCGCACTTACAGCCGTTTCAGCTACTATGGCCGACATGGGTGGTGCAGCTGCAAATATGTGGCAGTTAGTTGTTGCCGCACAACAAACAATCGCTAAAGCAAACCACAATTGTACTCATATCTTTATGAATCCAACCGATTACGCACGTTTGTTACTTACAAAAGGTGACGCGCAAAATCCAATCATAATCAGTGCTACGTCAATGAATATCAATGGTGTTATTGTAGTAAGTGATAACGCGGTAACGGTTGATAAGTATATTGCTTGCGATTACTCTAAACTTAATGTTTATGAATACAAGTCGTTATCAGTTGAAATGGGTTGGGAAAACGATGATTTCACTAAGAATCTTAGAACATTCGTAGGCGAAACAAGAGTGCACTACTTCATTAAGGACAATGACAAGTCAGCCTTCTTGTATGGTGACATTACTGATGATTTAACAACCCTGACCGTGTAATTAATTTAATATGAAAATACAAATTGTAAAGAATTTTATCGGGTTAAAAATAGGTATGGAAGTAGATAAGTCGGAAGTACTTGCCAATAAACTTATAAAACTAGGCATTGCCAAAGTGGTAAGTGAAGGTAAAAAAGTAATTGAGGATTTATCTACCAAAGAATTTAAAACGCCCGATAAAAAGAAAAAGTAACCAATGGCATTTCTAACAACATACGCGCAATTTGTAGGCGATATAAACGTACCAAATTCGGCACCTTCCTTTTCGGAGGGTGCTAATTTGGCTACGATGATAAACACCTATGAGCAGGAATATTTAACTGAGGTTTTAGGCTATGAGTTATTCAAGGCATTTGATACAGCGTACAATATCGTAACACCTCCGGGCAGTGGCATATGGTACGACCTCGCAAACGGTGCCGAGTTTACAGATAGCTTAGGGCGGTTAAACAAGTGGCAAGGTTTCAAAACTGCGCCCTTTAATCCAATTGCGTACTATGTTTATTATCGTTTGTTGGCATCGAATAGTGTGATTATTACCGGTCACGGTGCTAGTGTAGCTAAAACGGAAAACTCCGTTATGGTTTCACCAACTCCGAAAATGGTACGAGCATATAATAAAATGGTGGACTTTACGATGGTGTTAGATGACTTCCTAACGGTCAATATTGCTGACTATCCCGATTATACAGGCTATGTTAATGGCTATCAATATGGTAACATGAATTTTTTTAAGTACCAAAATCTATTAGGTTTATAATGAGTAGAACGTACACTAATACACCGATTTCAGTACCTACTATCTTTGAAGAGTTAGTAAGTCAAGTCAGTGCTAATCTTAGCACTGACGCTGATTTGGATATTAGTGAGGTGTACTTCAAGCATGGTACAAGAATGGTAATTCAGAACGCCTTAATTGATGATAGTCAAAACCCTACCGATGCAATTAAAAACGGTAAATATCCGTTAGTATGTTTGATACACCAATTTGATGAAACTCCATTTGACGCTATTACCGGTGAGATAGAAGTGCAGATTTTAATTTGCGCTTATTCAAGTCCTTATAAGAATAGTCAGCAAAGGTTAGACGACAACTACACACCTATCTTGAATCCGATTTATTCAGAGTTAAGGCAGGTAATTAGCGATTCACCTTACTTTTTCGGCTATAACCAGGCGTTTAGTCATACTAAAAGGGATTTGTACCACACCGGCAAAGAATCACCAGAAGGTAACGATGGGTATTACCTACCGGATTGTATTGATGGCGTGTTAATGTCTGGGGTTAAGTTGAAGGTTAACATGGATCCAATTTGCGAGCCTGCTACGCCTAATCTATGCCTATTAACTCCATGTCCTTACGGTCGTGAAGCATACTACGAGAATGCAATAAAAGGCTTGACTATTGAAGGAGTTGGAGGTAGCACCCTTCGCGCTTTAGTAACAGACTATTACTTTGTTGATAGTAGCGGTGGTTTACCGCCTCCATTTGCTCCCGATATTGACTGGGGTGATGGTAGTCCTGTTTCTGCTATGACCGTTCCATCTCCTCCCAATACGGTACCATTTACATCTATATTGAGTACTGCATCCTTACAAGATGGGTTTTACATTGGTAGGATATCATTTGATGATAGCTGGATAGATTTTTACTACCTGGTATCAGGTGGAATAGTTGTCAAGTGTACTTCGGCAGTGGCGTTATCGTATGACTTCGATTTATCATGTGCATTGTACCCGAATCAGCCGATTAATAGTACTATGACTTATACCATTTCGAAGGTATCGGGACAGAGTGATATTATCGTAGGTTATACATACGATGTATTTAATGTGCAAAAGTTCACAGAAACGATAAGTCCGGCAGTAGGTACCATCACTAAAACGATGCAATATACGGATGATTTCACGAGTGGTAATTACGCGATTGTTCACAAAGTCGGTTATGGCGGACAGCAACCTTTACAAGTAGTATTTCAGATTAAAACACAATGCAAAACAGAATTTTAAACAATATAAATAAAAAATAATATGTCACAAATACAAATGAATGTACTTGCTTGCGGAACTGCAGTACAAAATACGGGGTTACCTACTTGTGTATTTAATCCTTCAAATTTCGCAGGGGCGGTGTTGATTCCAAAAGGAACGACATATACCGCCACTCAATTATTGACCTTTAAAACCGTTCTTGCCGATGCAATTGCAAACGACAACGTAAGCGAGCGCATTTTCCCTATTAAAACTTTTGAGGGCTTAGAAGATAAGTCAACGGAGGGGGTGATGGAGGAAACAAAGTACGGAGGCAAGCGCAAAGTTCGCGATGGCAAATATGCATGGTACTTTAGCTACACAAATGGCGCAACAAGCCTACACAAAGCCTTAAAATCATTCGATAATCAACAAGATGCGTATGATGTCATGTTTATTGACCGTGTTAATAACGGTTTGGTAGGCGTTACATCCGGCGAATATGCTACATTATTCGGTGGTTTTGATTTGGAATTATTGGACATTCCTAACTTGAAAATCAATGACTAACCAATGGAGGTACTGATCTAGCAGACTACTATTCAACCGAATTAGCAACGGCATCGCTTTACACAGCAACTAATACTACTACCGGATTGGGAGTAACGGTAACATCCGTTACTTATGTAGCAGCTACAAAAACCTTTAATGTGTTATTATCAGCGGTGGACCCTGATTACCCAGCCGTTGATGGGTTAATAACTATCACAATTGGCGAGGTATCTGATTTGGTGACTGCTGGCGTAGTGGGTTATGGTAATGCAACCGTAACAACAGCTAGAGTAGCTTAATATTAATTCATAATACGGGGGTGGCTTCGGTCACTCCCATATTTAAAACGCAAATTATGGCAAAGTGTAAAACAATTTTTTATAATGGTACAAGCTACAACGCTGATTTTATTGCATCTATGCCTAGAGTGCAATTTGTAGCACAGAGTACTTTAGGAAGTGAAAAGGCGGGAGAATTATACGATCTAGTAGTACCGCCAATTGAGATAGTTAGTGAGGTGGAAGAAAAACCAAAGCGCAAACGAAAAGAAGATGACGACAATACATGAGATGTTAAGACGTGCGCAGTCAATTGACTTACAAGCAATTGGAGTTAGTGTCGTTGTCGCTACTAAGGATGAATTGATTAAGCTCAATAAAGAGCAATTGATGGATAAAGGTGAGGATAAAAACCTTATAAAATTAAAATCCTATCAAAATGCTAGCTATGCAAGGCGAAAGAATCAAAGGAATCCGTTTCCTGGATTAGGTACACCCGATTTGTACAATACGGGTTCGTTTCAAAATGCATTCCAATTAAAAATAAATAGTAAAAACTCATTTGATATATTTAGCAATGATAGCAAATCGAGCGATTTACAGAAAAAATACGGAAAGGCTATATTTGGTATTAGTGAGCCAAATAGACAAGAGTACGCAGATGAATTTATGCAACCCGCTTTAGTGCGTGAAGTCAAGAAGATTTTGAGGGTATGATTGATACTTTATACTGCATAAAATGTGAGCGTTTACGAAATATGTTAATGGCTAGGCTTCCCGAAGTGCGGAGGCTGGCACAAAAAAAAGCAATTGAAGAAAATAAAACATATATTATCTATTTTGATGGCGAGGATTCACGCCTTCGCTATGCACCTGCAACCAACAAAGAAGATAATATCATTGAATACATATCAAAGTATCCATAAACTACCGTTAACTATCTTCATTGATATTGTAAGTACTCAAAATTACGAGTTACTGATAATTAAGGGTAATTGTTCACCCGATGAGTTGAAACCAATTTGGGAGCAATTATACAATGATTATGCGGTGGCTATTGGTGGAAAGGAGTTTGAGGATAAATTGTTTAGCATGAAAGACACGGTTATTTTTCAGTCGAGGATCCAAAGGGCGCGAAATATATTAGAGGTAATCAAGGTTAAGCCAAACGAGCAACTTTTCAAACTGCTTTATGACTTTGATTACCCCTTACCAATATTAGAGTACTCTACCGATTCACTCAATAAAGTTCTTAAAACATTTATAGCTCATTACAAGCGCGATTTAATCGAGTTGCAACAAATGGCCACTACTTTAGAGAATACCGGCAATGACGTGGCAATGGATTACAATTATTTTGTGAATATTATTGTAGATATGTCCACCGCGTTCAAAATGTCAATAAATATTAATGAATTATCAGTAGGGCAATATTGTATATTTGTACAGAAATACAAAGCGTATTGCGATTCACTAATCAAACAACAAAAACAAGCGGCATAATGTTCACAATAGGATTTATCAGTGGTTGGTTTGCACTCTTTTTATTAAGGGTAATTCTATACAAATTAAATAAAATAGCTGATGGCAGAGGTAATTAATGAGATAATAGGAAAAGAAGCGTTTGCGCAAATTGAGCGCATGGAGAAAGGCCTAAATGGGTTAGTGGATACGTTTGTAAAATCTACCAATGCGGCCAAACTATTAGAAGCTACGCTATCAGACACTAAGGGAGTGGGCAGGTACGAAGAAAGCTATTGATGATTTAAATAAATCGCAATTGCAAAATGAGAATATATTAAAAAAAATAGTTGTAGCCGAATCCGAGTTAGGCAAAGAAATGGCAGCCAATGCGGTGCGATTACAGCAATTAAACACCGCCAATAAGAACGCGGCTAGAGAAATGTTGGCAAATGAGGGGAGTGTTAATAAGATGAGCGCATCATTAATAAAATTGCGATTGCAATGGGATGCGATGAGTGATTCGCTTAGAAAATCGCCTTTAGGCCTAGAAATACAAAAAAGAATACAGGCAACCGATGCAGCGTTAAAGCAACTAGATGGCAGTACAGGCAGGTTTCAAAGGAATGTAGGGGATTATAAGAATCAATTGCACGGCCTTACCCAAGTATTCAGAGAATTACCGGGATTTACATATTCAGCACAAACCGGTATATTGGGTTTGTCCAATAATCTTCCCATATTAGCCGACAACTTCAAAAGTGTAGCGAATGCGACTAATGAGGTTACCGGTAAAGTAAATGGCACAATGGGAGCGCTGAAGATATTTGGGGCTAGTATCTTTAGTTTTGGTAATATATTCGCAATTGCTATTGGTTTGTTTACGATATTTAGTAAGGAGATATTTGCAATGTTTGAGAGTACAGAGAAACTGAATAAATCTGAACAAGATTTAATACAAACGAGAAAGGAAGCTAATAAGCAAATGAATACAGAAATAAGCCATGCAAAAGTTTTATTAGATGTAGTAAATAATCTAAATTTATCAGTAGAAGATAGGTCAAAAGCATACGATGAACTTAATAAAGTATATCCCGATTTGCTTTCCAATATGAGCAAAGAAAATGTAATGGCAAATGGATTAAATGATACATATTTTTCAATGTTGAATATTATTTCAATACTTGCGTTAAAAAAGGCGCAAATGTCTGAATTAGAAAAACTTGTATCGCAACAAGTAGGAATACAAAATGATATTAATGCAATGACTAATCCTAAGCCTGGCACTTTTGCATATTTTACAAATGACCAACTTTCAGCGAAACAAGGACAATTATCAATGATTAATGATAAGATTCAGTCTATTACTAATTCTATGGAACAAATGGCACTAATTGAAAGAGAATCATTTGTTTTAGGTGGGGTAAAGAAAGGCGGTGGCACTTCTGCAAGTGGTAAAACTAAAGATAATATAGGTAAGGGAACTAAAGAAGATAGGGCAAAAGAAATCGAAGAATACGAACACGACCTATTCCAATTGGATTTAGAAGTGCAACAGATGAACGAAAAGACAGATGAAGCTACTAAAAAAAGAATATTAGACCGCTTAGAATGGATTAGGAAAAAGAATGAGGAATACGCTAAAATGGAACTTGACGCTATTAAGGAAGGCATGGCGGGTAATCAAGCGTTATTGGATAGTGAGGATGCACAGATAGAGGAAATGTGGAGAAAGCGTATTGAGAGAGTTCAAGAGTATGCAAATATAGTAAGCACTGCGACTGAGTTAATGGGCAACATTACTGAGATTATTTATAACGCTGAAATATCAAAGATAAATGAACGTGAAAGGGTATTAAATGATAATTACGATGCAGAGACTAAGCGTATAAACGCATCATTTACCAATAAAGCTGATAGGGAACGTGAACTAATTAAGTTACAAGCGCAAAGAGAAGCACAACAAAAGAATATAGACCAAGCAAGAAGAAGGGCAGAACGTAAGGCAGCGCAACAAAATAAAGCCTATAACATAGCTGAAATAATTATGAACACCGCTAATGCAGTAATGAAAACATTTGCAGAATACGGATATACTCCGTTAGGTATTGGATTAGCAGCAGCTCAAGGCGCAATAGGAATAGCCAATATCGCAAGGGTGGCAAGTACACCACTACCTGAGTATTACAAAGGTACTGATAATCATCCAGGTGGGTTGGCTCATGTGGGTGAGAAAGGAGTTGAGTTAGGTATATTGCCAGGTGGTAAAACATTCTTAACACCTGCAACTGATACGATAATGGATTTACCGGCACAAACTAAAATCATTCCACATGAAAAGTTAATGCAAAGCGTGTATAATGTAGCATTTAAGAAATTAGGGAACGGTAATAAAGTAAGTACGGATTCAATGCAAACCGCCATGTTAGAAGCATTTAGCGAATTGACAAATGATGTAAAAGAACTGAAAAAAGTAATGATTAATAAAAATTCAAATGTTAACATAATTGGAAACTTTGACCATTATATGCACGTTAAAAAAAATATCAGATAATTGAACTACATAGATTTTAAATATTATTTACGTTATGATGTTGCAGGTACATGGCATTATTACTATGTTGATAATGCAGGGGTGGTACAAGATACTACAACACCAACACCGCTAACATACACACCTAAGAATTGGAGTGAGATAGTATTAACGTGGGAACGTGGGTTTACATATCATGGCGTGTTTCAAGCCTTTACAATACTTATTGAGTTTGTAAAGGATGGGGCGAAAATACTACGCTATCTTTATGTGAATTATGGAACTGAGGGGGCGTGTCAATTGTACATTGAAAAGTTTAATAGAACAATTGCAGTATATGACTATGAGCCTTACTACTTTGGTGATGTTGACTTTTCAAGATTCAATGATAAAAAAGACTTTGTGAATGTTGAAATAATGGAGGGCGGTTTTTGGGCAAAGTTAAAAGCTAAGGAAAATACTAATTTCCAAATAGATGTAATTGATAACCCTGATGTTATTTGGGTTAGTATGGATGGGTTAGAATTACAAGCGGTGTTTAATTTCATAGGACTAGACCAACCTAATGACAATGTTACAATACCAACGTACACAGATGTAAACACATTCAATGCACCTACATTATTATTCTATATTACTGAAGGTTATTCAAATGGTGATAATAACCCTAAAGGAAATGAATACTTAGGTCTATTCAGCAACTTTTACAAACAAGTTTATGGGGGCTTTGTATCAATGGCAATGGGTGATAAATGGTTTATTCATAATTCAAGTGAATCACTTACCTACGACTATCAAATAAAAGGAAGTCTAAACATTGGAACAATAGCTAATGTCAATAGTACCAAATGCAGATTAAGGGCATTACGTTTTTTAAAGGATGATTCAGTAGTAATACAAGACCATTCAATTGCTGATGGGGTTACTTATTTAGCCGGTACAAGTGGAACGGAAATAATTAACTTCGATACTACTATTTCAGTTGCACCAAATGAAGTTTTAATATTGTATTTTTTCTATACAAACCTAAACGCAGGTAATCCGCATCAAGCGCATATATTCTCATTGGATCTAAAAGTATTTGTGTTAAACAAAGTATTTGAGACTTATGTACCTGCACTCCGTACATTTGATGTGTTTACTCAGTTAGTAGCTGATATTGATGCTGATGCGGTTGCATCCTCTACACTATTGCAAACAACTGAGGCAACAAAAGTAATTACAAGCGGGGATGCTTTGAGATTATTAGAAAAGTCGCAATTACAAACCAATTTCACAGAGTTTTATAATTCAATGAAATGTGCTTTTAATACTTGTTTGAAGTTTGATAAAGATACACAAACAATTGAGATAGCACCAGTAGATGAAGCGTATGATGAAGCTACACAAATACTTGATTTAGGCACTATTAATAATCTTGTAACAACTCCATTTACCACTGAGATGTTTGCTAAATTAAAGATAGGTTATCCGGATGTGAAGTTTGATACAGTCAACGGTAAGGATGAATTTAATATTTTACAAGAATATCAAAGTCCTTTGATTAGGGTTACAAGTGAAAAACAATTAGTAAGTGATTATCATGCAAGTATGTACGAAATTGAATTAGCAAGGGCAAACCTTACTGATAAGATAATGGCTGATAATGATAGTGATAATGATGTGTTTTTGGTTACACATTGAGCCAACAGTAGCAGGAACAGTACCGGCAGGATTACCAGGTGCAGGTCAAGACTTTTACTACCTTGAAAGAGGTGGTTACACTATTACAAGCGGTTTGATAAGTCCTACTACTGCATTTAATCTTTATATGTCAGTTAAGAAGTGTTTATTTAGGCATGGCAATTACATAAACTCCGTACTTTATCCTCAGTATGATTTACTTGCAGCTTTGACATTCCAAGCATCAAGTAAGACACAAAACAATGAAGATTTTTTAATATGGGATACTGGCGGTCCAACTATATATGAAAAGCAAACTGAGGATTTGCAAGACCTTGATTCAATGATATTTTACCCAATAATATTTGAATTTGATTCTATAATCCCTGCAAGTATATTAAGTATCTTAGACACAAATCCTTACGGAAAGGTTAAATTTACATACAATGAATTAGATTATTATGGGTTTATAATCTCAATGAGTGATAAACCTATATTGAGCAATACACAAAGCTATAAGCTACTATGTAGCATAAGCACTAACTTAAACAATATTATTACTTAGAAAAACAAGTTTTATGATGATATTGCTCAAATCTTTTTACGGATTCAATAGATGGGAAGTACCTATCAAAGCCTTTATCAGTCGCTATGATGTTGCCGGTACTATCTGTAATCGTATCATAACACCTATAATTAGCAGGTTTACTACAACTTATTGCAAAGGTGGCACAAAGTACCAAAATAATAAAATATCTCATATCTTCAATTTTCGACAAAATTACATTAATTTTACAATATCAATAAAAAAAGCGGTCAAATAACATAATTACATGGCAAATATCTTTGAAATACCACAAATTAACCCGCTAAAACTCTATCAGCAAAGCGATATATTAAATACCGCGTCATTTACCCAATCGAGTTACAAAGCATTTAATCCTAACGTAAACGATGTTGGTATAGATGCAGATTTCTTTAGAAGATGCCTAAAGGATTACATGGATAAGCCACGATATTGGCAACCATATCAGCAAGGCGATGCTATATATTTGCAATGGCTCGGTGTGGATGATTATGTTTCGGGGCCTACAGTAGCCTATGTAGCGCGGTTGATTAACTGCAATGGCGAAGTGATAAAAGAGGTGGATGCAACGGTAGGAAGTGCGGTTGGTAGTTTGTTTATTAGAGAGGTAGAATTGCAATTATTTGATGTTGCGGAGGGTAAATATTTTGTACAAATCCATAAAGTAGGATTATTTACCGATTATGACTTTTGGGTGATTTCGGAAGGTATTGAAATTAAGCAAAAGCATTTGAACACGTTACTATTTAGGTACTCAAATAGCAGTAACGATCAGGGAATATTTTACGAAACCGGTATAGAATTTCAGCTAAGGGTGCATTGTGCCTTTACGGAGTTAAATACGGGTAGTAAGTTTAATGTGTATGAAGATCAACCGCTAAATTTAACGATGATTAGTGGGGTTCCTTATCGAGAATGGACGCTTTTTTTTGGTGCGGGGGATCACCAGATACCCGATTGGATGCTTGATAAGATAGAAAGACTATCATTGAGTGATAATTGGTATATTGAAAATGTTAAATATACACGGTCCGAAGGTGCTAAATTGGAGGCCACGCGAATTGATAAAAACCCTTTAGCTACTGCCGTTCTCAATGTACGACCAAAATCAAACGACTTCGATACTTATGTTAGCCAATATAATCAAATCGTTTTGGGTGTAAATCCTGGAGATATTGACTTCTATGTGACTACACTTACACAAGCATCACCCGCTACGTCTTATCCAATCGCGTTGCCATTTACAAGCGGTCAAAACTTTGTCGATTACCTTAATGCGGTGGATCCGCTAGCAATTGTAGATTATAATAATACATACTTTGCGATAAATGCACAAAATAAGATTGTACTACTTACAAATGACGGAACTGTATTTAGTTCGTTTTCGCCAGGCTTGACATTCACATCTTACGATTATTGTGTAAAAGTAGGCATTATTGCAACAGCGACCGAAACGGACTTGGTAGTAGATTTTAGTGGTGTATCAAGTGTTAAGTATGCGTATTGGTGGGGTGATGGAACAAAAAGCACCGGTACGAGTATCGGAACTGTGGTCACAAAAACATATGCGGACGGCGATAAATATACAGCGCGGTTATTCTTTAGTCGAGTAGAGAATTTAGAATTAAGTACATCAGACCAAATAATTCACATTTTAGGCGGTTCTATTCCTAGAGAGTGTATCAGCTTCTATCTTAATGCTAATCAATTAAAAACAATTACGAACAATATATTTTCAAGGGCTGGTGGCGGGTTGGCAGACGTGCAAATGACAGCAAATGTCATGCTAACGGCTACCATTAATAATAGTATTCGATGGTGTTTTGAGGCCGTTGGTCAATTTGATAATCCAGCTACCGTTGACGTAAGCAATCAAACTCCGCTAGCACCACCAACGCCAGACAATGGATTGGCGTACATGATAGGATTTCTAGCAACAAACAACGTAACACTAACTACCGATTAATGATACTAGAGCTTACATATAATGGCGATGTTCAAACAATAGATACACAGATTATATTATACGGATACGATAATAGCGGGCTGAATATCCTTATTAATACAGTAGGAATAGCGTACAATCCAAGTGCTAATATTTTTGAAGCAAATGCATTACAGGCTATATCAAATCCATCATATACTACATTCGTAACAAATACAGCAGATGCGGGATTCTTTGAGGCTACCCATGCGACACTAACAACGGTTTGCGTAAATGCCAATAGGATTAGCAAATTAGAGGTAATTGATAGCAGTAATACGACCATACAATTTAATACTAATCAGTCGGTGGATGTAAATGAATCTATGTCGGCATTGATTACACTGATTAATGACGCACTTGCACCGGGCGGCGGGGGAAGCGGTTTAACCCAACAACAAGTAGAAGGTTTAATATGAATATAGGAGATCCAATAGTATTCAATGGTATAGAATACACCGTAACAATAATCGAAGAAGATACCGTACACATGGAAAGCAACGGTATTGGAATTTGCGTACTTAAAACACTTTTAGAACAATGATAATATTAAGCGAAACAACGGATAATTTAGAATTGGTATTAGCTGGGGCAGTGACCACAAATCAACTGCAATGCCTTACGTCATGGAGAGATAGAACGTCAACTACTTTTGTGGCAGGTAGGTCACTAAAAAACTCAAATAATACAACTAGCGTAGTTCTTGCTGGTGCGCCTGCATCAAGTACGCAAAGGGTTATTGATTATATTAGCGTGTACAATAATGACACTACCAATGCGACCGTAACGATTCGTTTTGATGCCAATGGAACTGAATACATTTTATTCCAAACAACTTTGGCACCGCAAGAACGAATAGAGTATCAAGAAGGTATCGGATTTCAAACATTCGCATCCACAGGAGCAGTTAAGCAGTCAATAAATCAAGGGGCAAATGCTCCACTAACTAATACATTAAGTACAGTTGTTTTAGGATCCGATGTTACCAATAACAATGCGGTGGCCAATACAATTGCAAATGTTACGGGTTTGTCCTTCAGCGTCACTGCTGGAAAAGTTTACTATTTCAAATTTATTATTTATTACACCGCTGCCGCGACCACAACTGGTTCGCGTTGGTGTGTTACTTGCGATGCGGGGTTGGCTACCAACCTTTCAATGATTAGTGAGTATTCATTAACCGATACTACAAGTACAAGAAATGGTAATGTGCAAGCGTTTGACAGCCCCGCTACCTGTAACGCCACAAGTGCATCAACGGCGAATAATATGGCAGTAATGGAGGGGTATTTTAAACCGACTGCGGACGGTACATTTATCGCTCGTTTTGCTAGCGAAGTTGCTGGTAGTGCAATTGTAGCTAAAACGGGTAGCGTATGCTTTTATCAACAATTAACGTAATGCCATGCATGAAAAAACCCGCAAAGTGTGCATAGTTTAGAGGCATTGCGGGTGTATTTCCGAAAAGGAGAAAGCAAATGTAATCAATTTTATGCAGTTCAATAATTGATTGTTTGGGGAG
>JADJQP010000012.1 GCA_016712665.1 Bacteroidota bacterium | reverse complement strand
CATAACTTCCTTACAAATGGATCTTTAAGGATGCAGTATTTACAAAAGACAAAGGAAAAGTATTTAGTTGTTTTGCTTGTGGTGGTGGCTCAACCATGGGTTACAAACTTGCTGGGATTTGATGTAATAGGATGCAATGAAATTGACCCAAATGATTGAAGCTATTGCCAAAGCTAACCACAACCCTAAATACGCTTATTTAGAGCCAATACAGACTTTTAAATTAAGGACTGATTTGCCTGATGACTTGTATAAATTAGATATTTTAGATGGCTCGCCACCTTGTAGTAGTTTTTCAATGGCAGGAATAGAGAAAAGGATTGGGGCAAAGAAAAGAAATTTAGAGAAGGACAAGCAGAGCAAATATTGGATAATCTTTTCTTTGACTTTATAGACCTTGCAAAAACACTAAAGCCAAAAGTTGTAATAGCTGAAAATGTGAAAGGCTTATTGGTAGGAGAAGCAAAGGAATATGTAAGGAAGATTTACAGAGAATTTGATTTGGCTGGATATTATGTGCAACATTGGCTTTTAGACGCTTCAAAAATGGGAGTGCCACAAAAAAGAGAAAGGGTATTTTTTATTGCAATGAGAAAAGATATTGCAACACCATTTTTGAAAAGCATTGATTTGTTTACAATAGCACCTGAATTGAATTTAGAATTTAATGAGCCGGAAATACCATACAAAGAAATAAGGCAAACAGAGGGCAATGAAAGCGATTGATTGAGCAAATGATAAGCCACTATTGGAAACTCACATCACCTGAAATGCAATGAGTGAAAACCACCCAAAAGGAAGTTATTTTAATGAAGTAAAAACTGCACCTGATAAAGTATTGCCTACAATTAGAGCAAAATGGATTGCCTTATGATTATGAAATTGAACGGACTTTGTTTGATGATGAAACTAAAAATGGCTGGAAGCTATCCATTAGACTATGATTTTAAAACTAACATTGTTGTGGAGTCCCCCACCAAAACACAACCAAATATAAACACTTTTCCAAACTCGGCCTGAGCAGACAAAAGAGGGAGGGAAAATTTTTAATACTTTTTCTATCCTGAACTTCATCCCGGCCCCCCCCCTGCTACTAACCGCAAATACGAAACTAGTACCTCTTTAAACAATCAGATAACCAACAAGATAAACACACACAAACAAATAAAAATATATTTAAATACACAAAATGCGAACATGAGACACGAAGAAAGCATATTACAACAAAATTGCGTAACGATATTTAAGTTAAAATACCCATTATATTTAATAATCTCAATAAAGAACAGTTCTAAGATGGGGGGCAAGAAAATACGATGCAAGAATGGCAAGGAGATACCACTTGAGGCTATTATAGCAAAGAAGGAGGGGGTGTTGGCTGGCATGCAGGTCTTATTTGGGAATGGAACATATAATTCTTTATTCATAGAGTGCAAGAGCAAAAAAGGCAAACAAAGTGAAGAACAGATAATGTTTGAGGATTATTGCAATAGAAACAAATTCAAATATGTAATAATTAGAACAGTAGAAGAATTTTTAAATGAAGTAGATAAATATTTTAAAAATGAAGCATAAAAAAGAAAAAAAGGTAATAGGCAAAGATTACTGTACGGGGTTAGACTATAAACAAGAGCCTCGCATAAATTGGCAGCTATACGCAAAGATATTAGAAGCCCGTCAAGTTATTATGCAAAATAAGGTAAATATGTTGTTAAAAGTGTAAAGAATATTTTGAAATATGAGAAAAAAATAGTAAATTTGTTACTCATTAATAAAGTTAAAAATTAAATATGAAATAATAAAAACACATTAAATTTATTAAAATGTTGATAGCTAAATACAAGAGTACACCTTTGCCCAACTTAAAGAAAAAGGCAATAACATTATTTAATGCCTCCATAAGAGAAAGGGACAAAGATTTACCATGTATAAGTTGTGGCAAGTATAACCAATTGCAAGCAGGGCACTTTTACTCGGCAGGACATCACGAGCTATTAAGATTTGAAGAGGATAACGTACATGGTCAATGTGTTAAATGCAATTACTTTTTGAGTGGAAATCTAATAAAATATCGTGAAGGGCTAATTAAAAAAATAGGCATAGAACGTGTTGAGCGTTTAGACACATTAGCCGCAATAAGCAAACGAAATAGAGGCAAAGTAAATGATAGGTTTAAGCTCATTGAAATAATAGAAAAATATAAATAATAACTAAAAAATTATTAAATTTGCAGTAAACAAAGAAGGTTGAATGATAACATAATAAACGCAAAATGAAAAATGAAATAGAAGAATATATAAAAAGCGTTAATCCAGAAATAAAAGGTAATGATATTGTAAAGCTAACTAATAATATTATAGAGATATTAAACGATGAACAAGATCATTGTGAGTTATTATCAAATGAAGATGCTATTAAAATATTAAAAAAAGATAAATACATATTTGATTTAATTAAAAATTACAATATAAATACTATAAAACAACCAAAAGAAAAAATATCAATTTCCGATGCTCAACTAAAGAACGAGCTGATAAAGCTATTTGAAAGTGGTAATTCCGCTAAAACGGAACTATTAGGAATATTCAGGAATAAATACAAGATAGGTACTGATAGATTCTTAAGAGAATTTAATTTAGCCTATGAAACATGGCAAATAGCGAAGAATAAATCAACAGTTGATACTATACAAGCAAATCAAAAAGAAAGCCTAAAAAGTGGCTTAAAACAAAAAATAGACATACAAAAAGAAATACAAGAAGAAATTGAACAGTTGCAAAAAATATTAGCAGATGGATATTTAGTTAAAAAGGTAACATTTTCTGATGGAACGATAGCAAACAAACGCGAGGTGTTTGGTACAAGGGAAATTGAAAGCTACCATAGACTGATTGATGCTAAGAGAACAGAGCTAATAAAATTAGATGGCATGTATGCCCCTACCAAGACAGCTAATACAGATAAAGATGGTAATGATGTTTCTGACCCTTTAGCAACATTAATAAAATCAGGGGGTGGTATTAAAATAATAACCAACCATTAATGAAATGTATAGATTTAACACCTTATACAGTCCCAAAAGTAGCCAATGCAATATTAAGCGACTTTGAAATATCATTAATTTATGGTTGGAGAGATGGCGGTAAAAGTACATCTGCATTTAGAATATTAGCGTGGAAATGTCTTTTGGATAAGCATTTTAGATGGGCTTTATGTAGAAGCAAGTATAATGAAATAGCTGGTTCTGTATTTCAAACAATGCAAGATGAAATAAAGGCAATGAAATTAGAATCTTATTTTCTAATAAAAAAAGACCGATTCCAAATAATAAACAAACATAATCCAAATAATTTTTTCTTTGGAGCAAGCGCAGAACAGCCTGATAAGATACGCTCAACACCTAATCTAAATGGTGTATTAATGGAGGAAGCTCACGACTGTACAGAAAACGATTTTGTTTCATTATTAGGGACTACACGAAATAGAAAGGGACAGGAAACAAAGCCTAAATTTGTATTTTTATTTAATAACGATAAAGTAACAGAAAAAAGTTTTATAGCAACAACATTTTTTGACGAAAAAGGGTATTTATATAATAGAAGCGAGCGAGTACACATAAGCTATGAAGATAATCCATTTATTGAGCAGGAGGCTACCAAGCAGAAATTATTAAATATTTGCTTTGGTGATGTTGTGAAGTTTAACAACTTGACGAAAGGATTATTTATTAAAGAAGAAATACAATCCCCTTGGCTCTATTCATGGCAAAGCAACAGAGACAAGATAATAGTAGATGATTTACCTTTCTATGATAGTATGCCTATTTACATTTCATTTGACTTTAATAACGACCCTTTAAGCTGTATAGTATCACAACATTCAAGCGGGAATCATAATTTAACAGCAAATCCATTTATACATGTACTTAAAGAATATCAAACACCATTTAAGGGGACAATACAAAATCCATTTATTGAAATATATAATCACATAATGCGAGATTTTAACAACCCTAAGCAAATATTCATTACAGGTGATGCCAGCGGGTTTCAAAATAGAATGGGTCTTGTAGGTGGCAGCAGGCATTTTTACGATTTAATATTAAAAACATTCAATCTTGGAGAATTTCACTTAAAAACGCCTTTAACTAATCCATTACATACAGCAAGTAGGCATAATTATAACACAATAATACATTACCACCCTATGTTTAGAATATCAAATAAAGGCTGTCCAAATTTGATAAACGACATGGATATTGCAGAAGCAACCGACAAGAACGGCAAAGGAGATGAGCTATTAAAAGACAGAAAAGAAAATAAAATGGACTTATTCGATGCCAGCAGATATTATTTATGGACATATTTCAATACATTCAAATAAATTAGTAAATTTGCAAATATGGCATTCGATAATAGAACACAAACATACACCTTTTCAGATGGGCAAAAACTAAAGGCATTTGCACCAACAGAAATTCCAGCTATGTATTACTTAGCCGCACAAGGGGAGATAATTGCATTACAGCATGGCGTGGAATTATTAGAGGTAAGAAAGTTTATACAACTGATTAAAGACACTTCATTTGATGCTACATTAAATAATGTGGACAAATTATCGAAATTAGTTACATATAACGAGATATTAGAAGAAAAAATGAATTTATATCTGAATCAAATTAGTGTATTAAGAGTAGTTGCATTTTATTACTATTTAGATAAATCAGAAATAACATCAGTAACACCACCTAATGATGATTTGATAAATAAAAAGATACAACTAATAATGAGCGAGCAAGAAGCAATGTTTTTTTTTATCAAAATTGCACAAAAACTGTTGAAGAAGTACGAAAATATTACAGATATAGATTTCCAAGATGTTTTGAAGGCAAACGAAGCGAAGAAGAAAATATTGAATACAACATTACACCAATAGCGAATAAATTATATGATTATGAAGATAGTACGAACGCTAATTTGACAATATATTTTGAAGGTAGATTAATTGACAAAAGAGAAGTAATGAAAGGGAGCTACTACAATATGTTAAGTGAGATAAAATGCAGATAAATAGATTTGAAACATTAAATCCAAAAAAAAATAACACAATAGAAACAGAATAATGGCAGATTTAGCGGAAATAATCACAGTATTTAAGGTTGAAACAGAAGTAGCTAAATTATCAGCTATGGAGAAAGCGTATAAAGATATGCTAAAATCTTCAGGAGATAATTCAAAGATGGTCGAAGAATTAAAGAAAAAATATAGCGACTTTAATAGTGTTATGCAAAAGGGCGCAAATATTGTAAAAGGCGCATTACCAACAAAATCCTTAGATGATTTCAAGGCGAAGATGACGACTGCTAAAACTGAAATAGAGCAATTTAATTTAGTTATAAGTGAGCTTCAAAAAAACAAAGCAAATTAAAACCAAATACACAAGAATATAAAGAATTAGGATTAATAATAAGACAAGCAAAAGATGGTATTGAAGCCTTTGGATTTGCCGAAATAGAAGTAGAAAAAACAACAACAAGCCTACGTGGGCGTTTACGTGAGGTCAAAGAGCAATTAACACAATTAGAAGATGCAGGGCTTGACAATACAGAAACATATAGAAATCTTAGCCGACAGGCAGGGGCATTAGCCGACCAATATGGAGACTTGCAGCAACGTGTAAAGATATTATCGAGTGATACCAAATATATAGATTTTGGAGTTGAAAGCATACAAACAGCCATTGCGTTTACACAAATATATCAAGGGTCTTTGGTGGCTTTAGGGGCAAGCGAAGAAGAAGCCGCCGCCGCAACAGCTAAACTTACTGCACTATTAAACATTGCGCAAGGTATTCAGCAAGTAAGAAATGCGCTATTAAAAGAAGGTACTATTGCAATAATAGGTCAAGAATTAGCCACAAAAGCAGCAACAGCAGCACAATTAGCTTTCAATGCCGTTATGGGTACAGGCACTGCATTAGCACAAGGGTTTAGATTAGCCCTTGCAGCGACAGGCATAGGGTTAGTTATTGCAGGAATTGTATTAACAGTAAAGGCGTTGAATGATTATAACAATAAGACAACAGAGGCAAAAGAAAAGCAATCACAATTTAATGAGGTAATAAAAGAAAGTGCAAAAGATTACGCCGAAGCAAGGGTAAATGTAGATAAGGCTAAGAATGCAATACAAAGCGCAAAAGAAGGCGTAATTAGCAAAAAAGAAGCGTTAAAAATATATAATGAAACATTAGGTAAGAGTATAGGCTTTGCAAAAGATTTAGACGAAGCGGAACAATTACTTGTAAAAAATGGAGATAAGTATATTGCGTTACAATTTGCTAAAGCCAAAGCCAATGCAGCAGCAGCACTACAACAAAAGGCATTAGAAAAGCAATTACAAGGACAATTTAAAACAGATGAGGAGTACTTAGACTATTTAGACAAGACAGCTATTGCGTTATATGGTTGGATTGATGCAGAAACAAAGGCTAATTTTGTTGCTAATACAGGAGGCAAGGCAAGGCGAGAGGAAATAAGTAAAAGTGCAAAAGAAGCTAAATATTTTAATGAACTGCAAAAGAAATTCCAAGAAGAAGCAGTACAACGTGAGAATGAGTTGAATAATACTAAAGGAAATATTACTGAATCAAAAGTAAGTAAAGAAAAAGTTACTGCAACTAAAAAAACACAAGAAGATTTATTACAAGTTGAATTAGATGCATTAGAAAAAAGAAAAAATGAGTTAGACCTTATAGCACTTAAAACGCAGAAAAATGAAGAAGACTATAAGGAAAAATTATTAATGAACGAGGTATTTTTCAGCAATGAGAAATTAAAAATACTTGAGAAATATCACAAAGACTTAGAAGAATCCACAATTGAAGCTATTAAAAGTGAAATAGCATTAAATGAGTTTAGACAAAATGCAATATTAGCAGCTAACAATACAATATTCCAAAATGAACGTACCGAATTAGCGAGACTATTAGCAGATAAAGCAATCACTCAAGAGCAATATAATAATGAGATATCATTATTACAGCTAAATGAACTTGAAACAAGATTACAGGTTCAAAAATCCTATGGAATAAAAGATTTAGAATTAGAAGAAGAAATATATAAAAAAAAGGCTGAGTTAGCAGATAAATATAAAAGCGAAGCAGCCAAAGAATTTGAAGATGCCGAAAAGGCGTTAATAGAACGTGCTATTACATTGCGTAGTGGCATGAAAGGTAAGCAAAAGGACGAAACAAAAAAAGGCTATTTATCACAATATGAAGGGCTAACAGATAGGGATAAATTACAAAAAGGGTTACAAGATTTCGGGCAGGTAGCTGTAGATACAACACAAGAAGTAGTTAATGTAATTAATTCAATCAAAGAAGCACAAATAAGCGCAATAGATGAACAAATAGAAGGTATAAATACACGTATAGAAGATGCACGCGAATTAGCATTAGCTGGTAATGCTGAAGTTCTACAGGAGGAGCAAGATAGGCTAAGACAAGCAACTATTGAGCGGAAAAGACTAATGGAGGAGCAAGCGAGAGCGAATAGGATAACCGAAGTATCAGCACAATTATTAGCTATTGCACAAGCAGCAGCACAACCATTCCCTTTTAATCTTGCAGCAGTACCAGCGGTATTAGCATTATTAGCTACATCACTCGGTAAAGCAAAAGGGTATGAAAAAGGTACAGATAATGCCGAGCGAGGGTGGAAAATGGTAGGTGAAGCTGGTCCAGAGTTAATGTGGTTTAATGGCGGCGAAACAGTATTGAATAACAAAAACACCAATGCAGTAATAGACACAATAGGTAAAGGCGGTATAGGCGCATTAGGAGCTAATTTAATGAATTATATACCAACAGAAATAAGTGGTAAGGTGTCTAATTTAGGAGATATAGTGAGTAAAGAAGAATTAAATGAACTAAGAAAATTGCGCCAAGAATTACAATTACTGAATGAAGGCTTTAATGGTTTACCAGAACCAAACATTAACTTAGATGCAGATGGATTGACAATAAGAATGAATAAATTAATGCGAAGCAGAGAAAAAAGAAGATAATTAATTTAACTGCCAACTATACACATAAGAAGATGTTACTATAAGACTATCATGTCTAATAGTATTAAGACCATAAGCATAAGTAGTATCTACATTGTTGTGAATGATAGTTGTATCATTTGGCAAGGTATTCAAAATTAAATTACTACATATATTATTTAATGCTGTTGAATCTTTTTTAACTAAAAGCTGCCATTCGTTATCCCCATATTTAGTATAGCTGCTCATATAGGTATGAAAAGATAAATTAATACAATACCCAGCGTTTCCAGTAGGGTTTTCGCGAGCAGTACGCAAATAAATAGTTTCTTCGTTGTCTTTTTTGCAACTTAAAAAAAGTGAAATTAATAAAAAGGTAAATAAATGTTTCATTGTGTAAAAGTAATAACAATTTATTTGTAAAAGTAAATTAATTTTAAAGACCTAAAATTATTATATTTGCGTATGCTAAAGTACGAATTTCGGCATTTCCAAAGCAAGGATAATTTAGGCAATCCAGTTGTATATAGCGCAGATGCAACAGGATTAATAACAGTAAGTGCAGGCTTAGTTCCACAAAAAGATTGGATTGATTTGACTGAATGGTTGTTAAATGGTAGCGAGTTAGAAGTAGAATATACAATACATGAAGGAGATGATGAAAGCGGTGAGATTGATTTCGGTACAATATAAGTGAAAAATACAAGCAATAGGCGAAGGCGCGAAATTTATAAAAAATTGGCTTATTAAACATAGTGCAAGCCATTTAAATATTGTAGAAGTTAGAATAACAGATACAGCCTTAAACATTGTATATCCATTAGCACAAATAAAACAAGAAAGTATATCAAATACATGTGATGGGGATTGCGACTTGGAGTTTGTTATAAAGCAACAAGACAGGAACAGGGACGATTTAGATAAAATGGTAATTTATGAAGGATTTGACACATTGTATCAAACATATCCAAACGCTACTATACCAGCGTTTGAAATAATGAAAAGAAAACAAGACGATACATCAACGGCTATAATAACCGCACTACTTTATGTATTACCTATTACATTTATATCTGCATTATTAAGTCTCTTAGGGATTACATTACAAGCTTGGGCGGATATTAGAGAAATAGTTAAAAATAAATTAGGTTTAGGGTATGCAATACCAGCACCTAAATTGACAACATATATTAACAACATAGCTAATAAAATCGGTGTAACAGTTCAAAGTACCTTTCATTCAATGATACCAACAGAAGGTAATGAGGTATATGCAACACCAAATAAATATAGTGATGTTTGTATGGCTTATATGAGTGGTGATGATGGTTTAGATATAGATGATTTAGGATTTAATGTTGGATTTTGGAGAAACACATACGCCCCTGTATGGAGCGCGAAAATTTTTAAACAACATATCTAAACATTTCAATCTAAGATGGAGGCTATATAAAGACACATTGGTTATAAGAAGTGTTAAATGGTGGGACACAATAGGGAATGGAGCAATATTGTATGATTTTACTACAGATGCCGATAAAAGAAAACTTGTTACACAAATATGCTATGTGCAGACAAATAAAAAGCAGCCTGATTATATAGATGGGTTATATACTGAAGACAGTATGGAGGGGTTAGGGAATGATACTATAACAAGATACAATGATATAGTAGATTACAACCGATATGCAGATAATAGAGTATTGGACGGCGCACATGTGGAACGAAGTGCATTTGCACCAACGGCATTTTATAGTGATGGCATTGGAGACACAGATGATGAGGATTGGGTTGTCAATTGGTATGATAATGTAGTATTAATAGGCTATCTTTTCTTAGCATTGTTGTTAGTAATATATGCTACTTTGATACTATTAGCTACAACAGGGTCAGCAAATCCATTTTTTTCGCCAACAGGCACAATATGGCTGGTTGAAATACCGATAATATTAGGCATTTTAATAGCATCATTTACAGGTAATATAATAATCGCAAATAATGATATAAAAGCTAAATATGATAGCGGAATAATAGTAGATAGCAAAAGCTGGAGCAACCCTAAATTATTATACTGGGACTCATCAACAGGATATACCGAAGCGCAAGTATTAATAGACTATCAAATCAATAGTACTGGTACATCAATGATAACAACACCTACTACTAATGATTGGAATAACCCTATTGCGCCGCCTGTTGTTCCGCCATTCCACCCACATTATGCAAGCTATATTGATAAGTATGGAAACGTGCAAAAACATAAAACAAACAACAGTACGTATAAGTATGTGAGGAACTTTAGGCTGATGTTTGAACCTGATTATGTTAATAATATATACGATGATTTCTGGCAGTATGAAGACCCAAATAAACATAGAGCGCAAACCATTGATTTTATAAGCAAAATAGCTATATGTAGAGAGGATATAATTAAACTTGGCTTACAACAAGCAACCAATTCAATAACGGGACAACAAGTAAGTGATGCTAAATTATTAAATAGAATAGCAATTTATTATGATGATAATAATATAAAAAGATATGGTAAGATATTGCATATAAAGTTATCGTATAAGGAAACGGCTATAATAATTAGAGGTAGAATAGTATAATAATGAAAATATCTAAAAAAATAGACGAACAATGGCGGTTTACTAAATGCGCAAATGATGAGTTGTATTGTGAATTATACAATGATTTCGCACAAGTACAACTTCCAAAGCCAATATTAGGTAATTATACAATAGAATATTACAACGAAAACGATGTATTGATTACAGGCATAGGTTCATATCAAAATGTAGGATATAATAATATAATAGTTAGTTTCTTTGACTTCGTAAATGCTGGTAATCCTTGTTTCTATGCTAAGTTTACCAATGGAACAACAACATATTATACAGATATGTATTGCTGGACAGGGCAGGAACGATGCCGCAAGATATGGACAATATGCGACAACACAAAGCCATTAGTATTTGATTTAATAAGCGCAACAGGCGCACAAACAAATTATATTGCTAATATAAGCAACGATATAAAGGTAGTTAATTACTTAGGCACACAACATTTAGAAACAAGTTGCGATGTTATATCTGTTTCACAAAAAGATGTTAGCCAGCCTTTACCATTTCCTGTATTATGTAGTAGCGCATTAGTAGCAACAGAAACAATACCTGCCGCAGCTATATGTAAAAGCAATTATATTGAAATAAAAAGTGATATATGCCAAACGGCTAACGGCTACACACCTAATATAAAGTATTTTACATATAAGTTTCTTTTAGGTGGTTATATTTTTGCACCACCACAACCAAATGGAGAAAGCGGAGCAGATGTATCTGAATACTTTACAGTAGGAGATGTAGTAATTAATTTAGTAACAGGGTTATCCGCTACTGTAACATTTAGCTCGCTTGGCGTAATAAATTTCAGCACAACTGCGCCATTTGACAATAGTGGTAATATAGTTGCAGGTATATTTGTTAATCTAACAAAAGAAGAAAAAAAGTTATGTAATAGGCGATGTATTTACAGTTATAGACACACAAACCAACATAACATATACATTACCATGTGTGTATAATTGGAGCGCAGGTGGCAGCAACGCATTCCCATTCCAAGATGTTAATTTCCCAAGCCCTCCTATACCATATTATTCATACTTTAAGATATTTGAAAATGGCTATCCTGTAACATTTACGTATGAATATACATCGCCTAATTTTAACATCTACAATGCAGAACAAAGCCTATTTAGCAACAAAAAGATAATATGTGCCAATATTAGAGAAGAAGAACCAAATGTAGAGGTTAAGTATAATAATTATTCATGTAAGGCTTATAAATCATCAATAACAAAGGCATACACATTAGAAATTAATCAAATAATACCACCTTATGCAATGGTTGAACTTACCAATATATTAATGAGAGGCGAAGTGTACATAAATGACATTAAAATGATTTATAAAGGTGGTAAAATATCAAAAGGGCTTACAAAAATAAAAGGTAGAAAAATAGAGATACCGCTCGAAGATTGCACGTGTGAGCAAACATATTATTGTTAAAATATTTGACAAATTAAAAAATAATAACTATCTTTGTGCTGTATAGCAAAGCAATCGGCTTGTGTAGAAGTGCCTGAACTCACTACAATTAAATTAACAAATTAATAAACAATTAATGAATTTATGTATTGCATCATGCGCAGGAACACCATTTGCACAATTTAGCACAACAGGCTGTCCTACGCCAAATGAACCAAGAAACACATGTATAAAGGCATTGATATTGATTAGTTGTACTATTTCAATATCAACTTTAATTACACTAACACCAGCTGTATTAGCAACGACATTAAATACTGCATACTTAGCAGGCACAGTATCTTTAATTAAGAATATTAAAGACTTAGAGATAGCCGAGCCTGAATATTCAGTAGTTTCATTGAGTGATTGTATTCCTGATTTTAATAATTTTGTTTCGCAAAAAATTACATTTATGCAGCAAGAAAACGAAAATATTAATGGCACAGGAGTAGCAACACCACACTTTGACCAAATAAGAACGTGGGCTATTCGTAAGAAAGTAGGTAGATTGAATTTCGGGTATATCACATGTAGCAATGAGCTATTTTTAAACCTAAACGCTTTCGACCAACAAAACACAGCTACGGCACAATTCGCAAATGCTACATTTAATGTTTGGACAGGCACGCAAAACGAAAAAGTTGGCGGCAAGAAAATTTGTAAAAAAACATACAATTGGACATTTACATTTGACCAGCCATTTTTAGAAAACTTGCCACGTATTACCGACATTTCAGTATTACCAGCGAATCCATTCTTAACAGCAGCATTAAGCTAATTATGCTTGACATTTTAAAAAAAATCTATAACAAGGGGGAATCCTTTACTAATCTTGAAAAAGAAGCAAGTTTAAAGTACGAGCGCACATGACAGGTGCGCTCCCTAGTTATAGAGAAATAACATACAGCATAGACGGAAACTATGAATTAGGCAGAACGATAAAGCCAAATGAATATGATAATGAAATAGATTTTTATTTTAAAAACCGAATACTAAACCGACACCCAAGCGAACATCAACTTTTCTATGAGTGGAGACTATCTACATTACCAAAATGGAGTAAAGAAATAGGTAACAGGGGGCTGTTAGAAATACAAGCAATTTTCGATACGCAACCTAACTTTATAACTGAAAATCAAAAATTAAGAGAATACAGCAAAGATATAGTCTTAAAAAATGTTATCTTAGACCCAAATGGATATACAGGCATAAGAATTAACAGCAATGGAGGCAGATTAGACCCTTTGCAAGTTGAATATATACAATTTAAATATAATGAAAAAATATACACTGGCGTAGAAGATATTAATGCGTTCAAAAAAGACAATAAGTTATATTTATATGATAAAGATTATTATTACGAATACGATGGAGAAAAAAATGTAATAATTAATCAATATTACCACAATTTAGGTGTAATACCAGTAATGATAAATGGTGGCATTTACGATGCGACAAATAAATATTATATAAGTTTCTTTGATGGGTTTGCTGAAGCGGCGAATATACTATTAAGAAACGCAAGTGATGATGAGGCTTTTCAAAACTATTCTACCCAAGAATAATAGAGTACACAGATTATTGTGAGCCATGCGCAGGTACAGGTAAAGTAACAGAAGATTGCGGCGATAATCAAAAATGTAATGTGCCATGTAAGTCGTGTAATGGAACAGGGGAAATATTTCGTGGGCTTGGTCAAGTAATACGTGTAAAAGAGAGACCAAGCAATGATATTAGACCATATCCAAATAAAATGGTTGAGTTCGTAACCCCTAATGTAGCTAACAATCAACATGTATTTGAACGATGCAAGGAAATGTATAGGCTATGTGAAAAGGCACTTTATCTCAACACAATAATGGACGCACAAAGTGGAAATGCAAAAGATATAGACAGAGAAAATAAATCAGTATTCATTAAAGCTATATTAGAGCGTGTGTGGCATGTATCAAATTATATTGGTAAAATAGAAAGTGCTTTGTTAGGGTATGATAATGGTCATAAGATACCAGAAATAGACATAATTATGCGCCCTGTTGTGTTTTCAACACAAAATAAATCAACGCTTATAAATGAGTATAAAGAATTACAATCAGCTAATCTACCAAAGCCAATGCGGCGAATAATTGTAGAAAAATTAGCTGAAATAATAAGCCCTAACAACAGTCTCGAAAATAAAAAAATGAAAATACTATCCGACGTTGATATGATGTATTTTTATAATGATAGCGAGATTTCAGAAAAGCAAAGAATGGGCAGAATAAGCGACGAAGCTATATTTATCAATGAAAACGCTTATTTTATGCTAAATCAAATCATTAGCAAATATGGCGAAGAAGGATTTATGGAGACAGAAAATGAAAAAATAATAAAAGAATTGCAAAATGAATTATCTACAAGCTATCAAGCAGCAATTAAAGCGCAAAAGCCAATTCCAGCAGTATTATAATTCAGCATTTAAGAAAATACAAAAAGACATACTAATATATGTAGAAAAATACATTGATTTATTAGATACAGCAAATGGCAAGATATTAGATACAAATGATTTAAATACAATAAATGAGTTAGAGGAAAAAATATTAAAAAAAATAGATGTACTAATCAAACAAATATCATTTGATAGGAGATTAAACGAATTTAACGCTAATACATTACAGGTAACTAAAGATATAAATGGGATAAACAAATTACCTGAAAACATAAGCAATATTAGACTATTTATAGAGCAGCAAACAAGGGACAGCTTACAACGAGCAGGCGTAATGCAAGGCGTAACAAAGCCGCTTAATATGTTATTACAAAATATCATATTAGAAGGCACAAGCAAGGCAGAAGCAAAAGAATTATTAAACAAATGGAATAAAGGAGAAGGCGAGGCATTATTTGGCGCACGAGGTCAAAAGAAAATACAAAACTTCGAGCAATATTTTAATCAAATAGCCAACGACAGCGTATCACAATTTAATGGTAATATACAAAATACAATACGTAAAGAGTTTAATCTTAATGGATTTATATATGTAGGTGGCGAAGTGGAAAAGACAAGACCATTTTGTCATTATTTGGTATCTAAATTTAATGGTGCAAAAATACCTTATGATGCAATGGAATCAATAATACATAAGTATTTAAAAGACGAATCGCTAAATAAAGGCATGATTGAAGGCACAACAGTTGAAAATATATGTGTGTATAAAGGAGGGTATAATTGTTTGCATGAGTGTTATTCGGTGCTAATGTCAGAAGAAGAAATAAAAGAATTTTATAAAAAATATAACATAAATATTAAAAAATAATTGTAAATTTGTAGCATGGGATTAATTAAAAGATTATTTGGTAATAAAAATGAAGACATTGTAAATGTGATTAAAAAATACAACATAAAAACATATGGTAACTTATATGATATACAAAATGCGCATGATGATTTAGAGAGGGCAAACAGGTATTTAGCAATAGGTCTTCGGACTTTGGGGATAGGTTTTTTAAGCATTTTAAAAAAGATAGTATTAAAATAAATGAAACAGTAGATGCAATATGCAAGAAATACTATAAAGTAGATGAAAAAGGCATGTATATTAAATCAAAAAACAATCAATATGTTGTTAAAGACGGCATGAGCTACACATGGATGCAGGCAGAAGTAAATGAATTTATGAATTTGAAATTAGGCGAAGAATATACAGTTACAGATGTAATAAAAGACGAATGAAAAGAGAAACAATTAAATAAAAATATATGGCAAAAAGTAAAAGTGGCAAACAACCCAACACAAAAAGAAGCTGCATCTAATTTAATTAGAGGCGAAAATTATAATGCTATAGCTGAAAAGTTAAAATTAGACATAAATCTTGATAAAGATGTTACAGAGCAAATATTATCAAGCATAGAGTCTTTATTAAAGGAATTAGAGTATAAGACTAATTATATTAGTGATTTAGAAGACAAATTAATCAATAAAGGTAAATCAACTACTATAAAACATGTAAATGTACCACGTGCTACAGCAACACCTGATAAAATGGTTAAAATGAAAGCTAAGAATGGCGCAATAGTATATTTAACACCACAAGCGTATGAACAATATGGACATCTTTACACACCAATAAAATCATAATATGAAAAATAAAGATAAACAAGAGACTTTGGTTGAGGTACAAGAAAATGTACTACACGAACCAGCAAAAGTTGCAATAGAGCAGGCGGAAATGCCTAAATTAGCACCAAATCATTTTATTGTTCGCAATAAAGAAAATAAAGATGTGTATATTCAGATTACACAAGGAGCTTTCGAGCAATTAAAGGAATTTTGGGAAATAGTAGAAGACGAAAAGGAAATAGAAAAAGGTATATCAACACTCATAGGGGTAGATAATACAGGATATATAAGTAAAGATTGTTCAACATGTTAAATAAAATATATGGCAAAAAAAAGTGAATTAATAAATGTATTAGTGGGGCATTTTCTACAGGGGGCTGAAGAAAAAAAAGATTTCTTAGATAAATATAATGCGGCTAAGGATAATGAAGAAATAGACGAAACAGATTTATTGTTAGGTGCGCAGAAATATGCGGAACCATTTATTGACTTTAAGGCAAAGCAAGACGAAGCAGTTAAGAAGTTTCAAGGTCAATATTTTGCACAATTTAGAAACCATTTTAAAAAATTTGGTCTTGAGATAACAGAAGCAGATATACAAGGTAAATCTCCTATGGAAATGGCTGATATGTTGCATGAAAAGCTAAAAGAAAAAGTAGGCACAGGCGATAATAAGACAATACAGGAAATGTTAGACAAAGCCAATGCCAGCGCGACAGAATGGGAGAAGAAATACAACGATAGCATATTAGAACATCAAAATGCGCTTAAAAGTGCAATAGAGGCATCATCACGCAAGGAGATATTAGCTGAGATTAAAAAAGATGCGTTGTTGTACATCAAGAAAAATAATTTAGGTGGTGCAAGCGAAGAAACTATGTTGCGAGCAGCAATGCCAATCATAGAAAGATATGGCTATAAAATCAAAGAGGACGGCAAGACAAAAGAAATAATGATTCTAAAACTGGCGAGCCAATTAAAAACGCAAAAGGCACAAATATTAAAGTATTAGATGAGTTATTTGGCGAGGCTTTTGAAGGTTTTGATAAAATTAAACGTAATGAAATGCCATTACCACCTGACCCAAATGTTCCACAACCACCAAAGACAACGCCACTTTTAGAGGCATTAAATGAAGTGAATAAATAATCATTTTATCATAATTTTTTAAATTTTAACGAAGGGGAATAGGTCGCTGTGAAGTAACCTATTTTTTTTTGTAAAAAATATAATATATTAAAAATATGTTGTATATTTGTAGTGCTATACATCGGCAAATCAGCCTTAAAGATATAAAAAATCGGCATGGATGCCAAAATCCAAAATATTTTATAATCTTTAAAAAAAAATAATGAATCACAGTTTTTGTAATAATTTAATACAAACCTCATTAGAGGATGTAAAAAGAATGCGCGTATATTTAGGTAAATATGGCGGATTAGAAGCAATGATGCAAGAGGATGTAGGCGCAGGGGCGATTACATCTATATTAAACGATAGTTTAGGTAATACAACAGTAAGAGTGCATTACACTCCATTTGATTGTACCGATTGTAATGATACAGCTAATTTTTGTAGCGGAGAAAATCCATTTAATCAAAAATTTATTGATTTTGATTTTAATATTAGTCGTAAGATTTGCGCGATTGACTTAGACATAGACCAATATAATAGTATATGCGGCGGCACTAATAAAGGGGCTGAGGAGTTTATTATTCAAAAAATATATTCTAAGTTACCGAAAGCATTAGAAGGTATTAATCAATCAATTTTAGCATATTTGCATTCAAATGCGGGTCAATGGGCAAGTGGCGCAACAAGTAAGACGTATTCATTTACTAATCCGACAACAGGAAATTTACAGGCAAATGAGTTAATACGTTTACAATGGGATTTGACAGAGCTTGGAATAACAATGCCAGTAGCTATAGCAGGATATGCAGCAATGGCGTATAATCAGGCATTTATAACAACTAAAAGCCCTAATTATAATGGTGTAGATGCGACACAATTATCACCTATAAAATTCTATACTGATACGACTATTGATAAATTATTCCCTGCTACAACTAATAATATATTATTCTTTGACCCACAAAGAGTGTTATTTTTACGTTGGTATAAACATAGCAAGCGAATACACAATATGTCAAGGCCTTTAAGTAAAGAAGATTTCAGAAATATAATGAAATTTGATAGCGCGGATAGAGTATTCGGGGTATTAGAAGTTCCTACAGCAGTAGATAGTAATGGTAATTTGACTAATAGATTACCAATGGAGTTGGAAATTAGAAAGATAGTAACAGAAGATTCAGATGGCTGTCAAAAACCTATTTATAGGCTATTAATTACATTTAATGGTGGGATTATGGTTTTGCCAAACGAGCAATGTTTAACTACGGGAAATACAGGCGTATTCTTAGCACAAAGCTGCGCACCAGCAGAAGCAACGCCATGCGAACCTGTTGTTCCTCCAGTAATTCCTACAATACCTAAATGCTTTAATTTTGTTGGGTGTATCTTATTCCCATCTTCATCTATTTCAGTAAATGGAGCAACGCAAGCCGTTACATCATCAACTATATCGAATGAAAACGACCTTGTTGCATTATTGAATACGGTTTATCCAAGTTCATTTAGTGTAGTAGGAGCTGGGATAATTCAGGCTAATTTCGCAGTATCACAATTATCCTATGGTAATGCAGTAGATAGCCATATATATGAGTTAGAAGAAGTTACTTGTCCATAATTAAATAAAGTTAAATGTGCTTAGAAGAAATCATATCAATACCAACGTGTACAACTGAAAATACATATTGTAAGCCACAATTTGATATTACAGATGTATTAGGGTTTTCACTTGAAAAAGGGGCTTATATCAATGATACAATTGAGCCTAAGACAAGTGTTTTTTTAAAGAAAAAAATAAAAGTAGCGGCAGCTATAATAAGAAATGACATTAAAGAAGCACTTGGTAATCAGGGGTATTTAGCGAATACACTTTTAGGCACATTTAACACTATTAAAGAAAATAAAGCGGCTTGTCTTAATGCGACAGGTAATGGTGTTAAAATAAAAATACAAAAAAAACATAGATGTTTAGGTATGCGGAAAATGCGCATTAGCAGCATTTGTGCAAGGATTAAGTCGGTAAATGGACAAACATCAGGCACGACAAACATACAGATTTATGATGGTGCAGGCATAACCTATACTATACCTATTAAGTTCAATGATGGACAGATTATATGCAGCATGGCGTGTGATTCAAATGGTAATCCAATTACCATAATGGGCGAAGGCGCAAATAATTACGTATGCAGATAATAATGTAATCGCGTATAGCAGCGAACCAGCATGCGGCTCATGTACAAGCAAATGTGTTGATATTTATGGTTTTTCAAATGGCTATGAAAATACTAATGAGAATTACGGGTTAGATATTAGAGGCGAATGTTATTGTGATATTGACTTTTTAATCTGCTCAATAAGTAGAGAGACGGCAGGATTATTGATGTTGTATAAATTAGGCTCACTATTGGCATTAGAGGCTGAATTTTCACAACGTTCAAACTATAAAGTTATCGCTCAGAAAAATGAACAAGGATATTTGATTGATGCTAACAAGAAAATGTATGATAATTTGTTGAAAACCACAGTTAGCGGCTGGGACGGATTCTTGAAAACATTTAACGGCGATGGTTGTATTGATTGTAATTTAACTAAATTAGCATGGCAAATATAAGCAATCAAAGAATGTTAGATATATTAATAAATCTAAAAGATAAAGCATTAGAAGTTGCAGCTATTAATTCAGTAACACTTGCAACAAATGAATATGTTGCTAATATGAAAAATAGAGTGTTCAAGGATGGTAAGAACACAAATAATGAAAAAATAGGGGATTATAAAAAGGCAGATACAGAAACAAAAGAGCAGAAAAAGGCAGGCAAGTTGATTATGTTGATTTAAAAAATGAAGGCAGTTTACAATTTTCAATACAAAGTGATGAGAACAAAGTAGGATATACGAGTGCAAAAGAAGCCAAAAAAGGCGGTGGGTTGCAGTTTGGAAATAAAAATATAAAAGGATATGGTATTGTTTTTCAGCCAAGTAAAAGTGAAAAAGAAAAACATACAGAAAATACAAGTGCATATTATACAAATGAACTAAAAAAATTAGCAAATGATAAATAATAGTACATTGATTGACTTAAAAGAATATATATTAAAATATAACACATATTTTAATAATTCTTTTGCCTTATTATACCCTATTGTAACAGAACAAGGGTATGCACTATTTAATACAGATGGTGAAATGGCGATAAGTAGCATATACGATGATAGCTTAGGTAATTATTTTTACATAAGAACAAACGGGCAGCCAATAATAACATCAATTAGTATGGCAGATTGCGATAAAAGCTATAGAACAATACATAAATACACATTGGTAGCTTTTGTAGACGGCATTAAAGAAGACGTATTATTTAATTTATTCCATACGCTAAACAATTATTTAAATGTCACATTAACCAATTACCAAGACAATAAGAGCCAAGTAATATATGAAGAATGCGGACAATACACAAATGAAATCATGCAGCGAATAAAAAACTGCATAAGTGTGTTAAAAATAGACTTTGAAATAACCTATAATATAGGCGAAATTAAAAATTTGACCAATTGTATAAAACAAATTAAATGCATTTGCTGTGGGTAGAATATGTTGCGATAATCCGATAAATATAGGCTGTGTAGATGGGTGTTTACCTGTTAAAACACCATGTATTGCTATGGTTACAGGAGAATATAAAGTACATTATAGTGAGAGAGGTGTATTAAAGACAATAATAATATTTGTTGAAGCAGGGAAAAGTATTGTAATGCCAAATGTATTCGCCGACAATGCTGATGTACTTATAAATATAGAAGACCCACAATGCCAGCCTGTATGCGGTTGCATAAGATTCTATAATCAGTTATGTGTTGGCACTCATGAAGAATGTCCGCCAATATGTATCGAGCCTACATTGAATGCAGTTTCAGACGAAACAATTTGTAAAATATTAAATGAAGACTTAGAGATTACATTTCTAATAACAGGCGAAAACTATACTTATGTAGTATGGAGTTTATCAGCTCCAGCATTGTATAATGGTCAATTATTAGGTGCAATTTATGGCATAAATCAATCACTTACAATTTTAGCAAATATACATGGACCATATACGTTAAGTGTAACAGCATTTAATGAGGGTTCATATTGTTCTTCACAACAAATAACAATTAAAAAAATATTAGAACTATGTTAGCAATCATAATATCATTAGCATTCATAGCATTTGGGGTGCATAAATTCCTGAATGAAAACAATACATATAGTACATTTCTTGGAAAAATACCTAAATTATTAAGCAAGCCATTAGGTAAGTGCTTATATTGTTTTTCGTTTTGGTTCATTAGGCTACCATCATTTATAGCAATAAGCTGTGTTAAAGACCCTATATATATAATATTATCGTTTATACCGCCATATTTAGCTTCGTTAATACATAGCATATTAGAACACATTGCTATTAAAAACGAGTTAAATAAGCAAAAAATACATACAGAAACGCTAATACAACAAGGCACACAAATAAATAATGAAATTTTAAAAAACAAATTAATATATGAATAATATAATATCATTGCACAAGAATTGTAATTTAGAAACAACATTTAACCTTGACACAGGGGAGCTAATTAATAGCACAACGGCATGTGGTGGAGATTTACAACCACCAACAACATTCTATACGATAGAATCAAATGTACTGAATATTACAGATACAAATGGCAGTGAAAACGGCGTTCCATGTGGCTCATTCTTGGTCCAAGAATTGCAATTTAGCGCAGATAATATTAGCTATCCATTAGTTGTACCATTTGGAGGTACTACATACGATTTATGCGGCTTAGACATTAGCTTACTTGGGCTACCAACTGGGCAAAGCACGATTTACATAAAAGAGTTGTGCAGGATTGCGGCGGTTCAGCAATACTTGGATAAAGCTGATATAATGGTTACGCAATACGTTGGGGTGTTTAATAACCAGTCAAACATTAACATTAGATGTTATACAGCAAGAACTTATAGCGAAGCCATCAGCAACACAAACAGTTTGGAGGCTTACATCGCCGTCGCCAGCGCAGCACACAATTAATTTGACAATAGCAAACTGGGTTTCAGGTAACTTTGGATATAGATGGATGTTGCAAAATATTATAGGTTTCCCATTGTGGTGGTCGGGTAATGGCATTACAGTAATAGGAACAACGGCGAATACTATTGATGTGTTAGTAGATACATACTCAAATGGTTGGTCAGGTAGTGTGGTGGTTGGTGCGTGTGGGGGTGATATTGCACAAACAGGCTTTGATGATTTAACAAACAAAGACCTTTTACAACAGACCTATGATTCACAGCCAATAGGACATATAGATTCAGGCACACAAATAGAAACAATATTATACGAACTTACGCCAAATGTGACACAATGTGTAATAGACTGCGCCTCAAACTTTGTATGATTGCTGGAACTTCAGCACGGACGAATACGACATCATGGAGGGTAATTATTCAGGTGTTTTCATCAACCAAGTTAGTGAAGTTAAAGTAAATGGAACAACAATAAACTTTAGCCCGATTACTACATGGTTGGATTTGAAAGCGTTATTACAGGCGTACGCAAACATAACAAGCGTATCAGATAATGTAGGCTTTGGAACAGATTTAACATTTACATTAAACACTGCAACAGGTACAATTACAAGTATAGAAATAATCTTTAATGTAATAGGCAGTTTCCCACTTACACAAATAAGTGTAGCACAGAATACAATATGTACAGGATTACCTCCAGTAACTTATATCTGTTGGAGCAAGTACTATCCAAACGTATTAGATGGCACAGATACTGGTACATTCTTGCCAAATGTAGTAGATGTTAGGATAAATGGAGCTACAATAATGAGCGGAGCTGCAACAATATCAACAGTAGATGATTTAATTGCTATGTTACTATCTGATAATCGAGTAGTCGGGGTAAGCAAAAATACCACATCAGAACCTAATTTAGAATTGACTATTTCAACTATACACGGTGTTACGAGTATAGTCTTAGAAACGGCAGCACCAGCCTTGCTTACATTTGATGTAATTTCGCCAAATGATACAGTACCATGTGCCATTGATTATTGGATTAGTTATAGATGTTGGATTAATCCTGATGCATCTTCTGGAGATTGTGCGCCTGACTTTTGTTTAGGGTTTCAAAGGCGTAGAAGTAGATGGTATATACTACCCATTCAGCGCAACAGTAAGCACATTTGCGGCGTTTGAAGCAGAAATGGCAGCTTTGCCGATAGGTTTCATAGACTTTTCATATCAATTAATAACAGATGGTATATTTGCAATTGTATTAAATTCTAAGAAAGCAAATACAGTAATAAATCTTTACGTAAGTGGATACACATATCCAGACCCTGATGGGTATCATGTATTTGAAGGGGCAACACCACCACAACCTAAAATTAACTATTTGTAGTTTCTAAAATGTATCAAGAAATAATCAAATATATCAATTACTTTATCCGCAGGAACAATGCGGATAAGGTAATTATTAATACTTCTATTGCTTAGCTTTCAATAGGTTATTACGCTTATACACAATTCGGAGTTTACGAAAATAAACTAATAAAAAAAGATGCTTCAATCGTAGGTAAGGATAGTATAATCCTACTACAAAACGAGATTTGCAATAAGCTAATAGAAGAATGTAATACACGCAATGATAGCCTTTATGAGCGCATAATAAGTGAAAACAAGGCTAATTACAAAGAACTCATACAAATACAAATAGCACTAAAACAAGGCAAATGGAAATTAAAGTAATTATCATACTAACAGCTATAATGCTGTTTATTATCGGCGTAACGCCACGCAATACCGATGATACTGTAACACAAGGCATCGAAATAGAATATGATACCATCGGTGTGTACAAGTACATACGATGTAAGAAAAGCAACGAAGAGCTACGAAGGGAAATTGAAGACACAAAGCGCGAACTTTCAGCGCAAATAGCCGACCAGTCGAACATTATAGATACTTTGCAATTTAGAAACTATGGAGCAAAATAAACTACTTGAACAATTAGAAACACACAAGCCGAGCAGAACAAGCTAAACAAAAACCCAAAAGGTAATTGGCTAAGGCTGGCACAAATAGCATTAGAGATTATTTATTTATTAATTAAATTAAAATGGCAGAAATAAGCAAATCTTATTTATTCCCTTACGGGGACGAAGTTACGCGAAGGCATACTACAGATATGAGCGCATTTCACGGGATAAAATAACAGGTAAAATCGTTTATATTCGAAATGTATTGTTCGATACCGATTCAATAGAAGGCGAAGACACAGGGGTAATTTACTTAGCTGTTTGCCCAAACGTTTGCGAGGGTAAAGTGCTTAATGTACGTGATGTTCATTGCTTGGAATGGCGCAAGGTTGAAGACCTGAAAATAGATTTAGAAAATTTAGACCTTGAACCCGTAGAATGAGAATAGAAATACGTATCATCGAATCCACCGAAAAAGAACGTCTCGGCGTAGGCTCAGTAATAGACGAAATGGGTAATGCAGTCTTTACATTTTGCACATTAGAACTACCTTACAAGAACAACCAAAGACAAATATCAAGTATAGATTTAGGGAAATATAGAGTACGTAAGCGTTTTAGCGAAAAGTATGGTAATCACTTCGAGTTAATAAGTGTAAAAAATCGTGATAAAATATTAATTCATGTTGCTAACTTTGTGCGCGAGTTGAAAGGCTGCATTGCAGTTGGGTCGGCACATAAAGACATAGACAATGATGGTACAAAAGACCTAATAAATAGCAGAAAAACACTCAATAAGTTAAATGCAATAATGCCTTATGAATTTGAGCTAATAATAACACATTAATCAATTTACTATAACGCCCTACTGTCGAGAGATAATAGGGCTTTTTTATACCAAAAGATGTAATAACATTTAATTCATAAAACGCTGAAACGCTTTGTAGATAAGTGTTTCAAAAATTATATAAAATTATTTTAAAAAAAGATTAAAAAAAGTTTTAAAATAACAAATATGTTATTATCTTTGCTTTATAATTAACAAACAAAACTTTAAAAAATGAAAACTTTAATTTTTAGCACACAAAAAAACTTAAACACAAAATTCGGTAACACTTTAACAACAGTATTTGAAAAGGAAGGAAATATAGACGATGCCTTAACATATTTTGATGGCTCAGGCGGATTTGGCTCATTCTTTCACAATGAAGAAGAAGGCTACTATTATGATGAGGCTGGTAGAGTATTAATAACAGATGAAGATGTAGCAAGTGGAGAGCCTCAAACAGTAAGAGGAGATATTAACAGCTTTTGGACATCAAAAATAGATGAGCTAACCAACGAAGAGATAATGGCGGTAATTAATGATGACATAGACTTGGTGATACAAGAAGTATTAGCCGCTAATGGTATTGATTACAATGCTTATTGCGTGGCAAAGAAATTCTCTGATTTAGACACATTACTTAATGATAGAGATGTTGATTATTTAAATAATAATTATACTATTGAAGAATACAGCGATAATGAAGATGCTTTTTATTTTTGGAAAATATTACATAAAAAACTAAAAAAATAAAATGAAAAAACTAATAATAGAAGAAGCTCCATACTATTTTGACTGGAGACATAACACGCCAATAGAACAAATAAAAAAAGATATCGAAGAATTAGAAAAATTAGGTGTTACAGGGATATATATTGGAGCAGATGGTGATAGTGTCAATATAGAAGCCTATATTGAGCGCATGGAAACTGATGAGGAATATGAAGAACGTATAATTCAAGAATGGGACTTAAAAGAAAGGCAAAAGCGTAATGATTTAGCGCAGTTAGAAAGGTTGAAAAAAAAGTATAATTTGTAAATTTAACAAAAAATATTTTTAAAATAACAAAAAAGTTACTTATATTTGCATCATAAAATGAGATTAACAGAAAAAGGCATAGAGGCAGTAAAGATTCTTGAGATAAAAAAGGCTGTATGTAAAGAGCTTGGCATTACTACTATGACATTTTGGAGAACGTACAAAAAAAATAAAAAAAACAATAATTTTACCAAGATTAATGTTTTAAATATAATTTCAAAAAATGCAAATATTCCAATAGATAAACTAATTACAGATGAAAATTAAACCAAAAGATAAGATGTTTGTTGAAGGATATGAAGGCGAGGTAAATGAAATTTGGAAGGATTCGACTATAAAATCATTAGTAATAATAACAATTATGACTTTATTGATGATTTTAATTGATGAAATAATGCAATATTAGGCATAGAAAATAAAGCGCATAGCTACCAGAATTAGCGGAATAACCTCATCGTGGCGAGACAAAAAACGATACGCGAAGATAATTAAAGTAGGAGCGCAAAGGACAGATAGTAAATTGAATATGTGGAGGCTTGGCGAAGTCAAATATCACGCAGTTAGCCATACTTATGGCTCGTTGTAATGTAATTGTAGCATTACAATAGTATTCAAAGACAAATATATATATAGATATATGTGCGATGCGCACAGGTTATCCGCGAAAGGTTTACTCTATGAGTATATGCCGTTCGATTCGGCACGCGGAACAAATTTAAAAAAATAAAAAATGAGTACACAAATCACACTACCAACAGAAGTAAATGAATTAGCTGGAAAAGTATCAGCTAATAAACAAGCAGAAGTTCAAACTATCTTACAACAAATTTTTACAGGGACAGATGACTGGGAAAAACAAGTTGATGCAATTGAAGTAAAAGACATTAACGACAAAATGAGCATTCAACTTGCAGAAGTGGCTCGTAAAAACTCAAAACAAGCTCGTTTAAATGCAGAAAAAATATTTGATGCAAAACGCGAAGAAGTCCAAAGCCTTAAAGCAGAATTTGATTTAGAAGATAAACTATGGCTAAAAGCTAAACAAGTAATGCAAATAAAATTTAAAGCTATTGAAGAAAAAAGCTGAATGGAAAGCAAATTTGTAAAACGATTTGAAGCTGAACAAAAAGAGTTACGAACACAAAAAACGCATTAATGAAGTATCAAAGTATGCTGAAATTAATAGAATCGAATTTGAAAATATGAGTGATGAAAGTTTTGAAAGTTTTGCAAATGGTTTGAAATCAACTTATGAAGCCAAGATTGAAGCTGAACGCAAAGCAGAAGAAGAAAAAATTGCAAAAGAAAAAGCAGAATCTGAAGCACGTGAGCAACAAAGATTGGAAAATGAAAGATTGAAAGCAGAAACTGGCAAAAGAAAAAGAATTAGAAAAACAGCGAAAGCAAAATTAGAAGCAGAACGAAAAGCTAATGAAAAGAAATTAGCAGATGAGAGAGCCAAAGCAAAAGCAGAAGCAGATAGAATTGAAGCAGAAAATAAAGCTAAATTAAAAGCTGAGCAAGAAGCTAAAGCTAAACTTGAAGCAGAGCTTAAAAGCTAAAAAGATGCTGAAATTAAAGCAGAAAAAGAACCAATAGAAAAAGAATTGCAAGGAAAAATGTGAAAAAATAGCTAAAGCACCTATAAAAAGCAATTAAGCATATGGGTTGATAGCTTTTTCTATTCAAACGCCAAAATGAAGAATTGCTAAATAATGATAAGGTTTTATTAATAAAGGATAAGTTTGAAGCATTTAAAAAATGGGCTAAAAATGAAATTAATAGTATTTAGTAAAAACATGATAATAAAATTAATTTAAAAAATGAGAACATTTGAACTAATTAAAAAAAAATATGCCTTAAATAACAGTTATTTTAAGGCTACATATTATTATCACCCACAGGATGTATATGAGGTTTTAGGTTATTTAAAACAACATGGAGAATTACCTTTTAAAGGTTTAGAAGGTAATGAATATTGGATTTATGAAACATTTATAGAGTATCAAAAACGTGTAAGAGTTGAATTAAGTCAGTATTTTACACCACCAAAGACAGCAAAATTATTAGCTGAAATAGCATTAAAATATTTCACAAATGAAAATGAAGTAATATTAGATGCTTGTTACGGATTTGGCGCATTATCGTATGAGTTAAAAAAAAAGAAGGTAGAACTTGCATAGGGTTTGATGGTTGTTATAATATGGGTGCTTTATACACACATTTTACAGGATTTGAATTTGAAAATAATTCATTTGAATTTTATAAAAAACAACATAAATACATCGTTGCTAATCCACCTTATGAGATACCATTATTAACAGCATTTTTAGAAAAATTGCATAATAATATGTTGAGTGATAATGGAACAGCAGTATTGTTAATGCCAAAGGATTTTGTTAAAAAAGATAAACCAAAAGCACTTGTAGAAATATTAAACAAATTTAATGTGTGCGAAGTTGAAGCCATGCAAGAGCAATTCGCGCGAACAGGCATAAATGCAGAAATTGTAGTATTAAGAAAACTTTAAAATATGAACACACAACAAAGAAAAACTAATAAACGCCTTAGAGCAAGGCGAAATCAAACTGAACAAATACGCTGATAAAAAAAACGGCAAAGATTATACCATAGAGCTATTACACACGGCACAAATAGACGGCATAAGCTATAAGACATTAATAGAATTTGATGTAGATAGCTTCAAGTTGTGTGATGTTGCAAGTGATTTAAATCTACATAGAAATGATAGCTGTATCGGGTTGTTCAAAAAAGCGAATAAAATTGACTTTAAAAAAATAATTATAACTTACTTAAAAAAATATCATGCAAATTGAACACACAATATTTGAAAACAACGACTATACAACAATAGCGTATAGGATATTAGTAGATTTTACATACGAAATGCAAGAAATACAAATAAGCAATGTAAAAATTAAGCACATAGAAGTAGTACTTGCAGATAAAGTAGGCTATACATTAGATTTATCACATGGGAAATATATAAACGTGGTCCAGTTAATGGAAAATCAAATTAAATTTGACTTATACAACGACGACAGCTTTAATTCGTTAGCAAGTAATGAATGGAGCGACAATTTAATTAACAAACAAATACCAACTGAAAATGTTTAACATATCCTTCGAGAAGCAAAGCCTCATAATGGCGCAAAGCGCAACACGTTTAGCAGTTGAAATAGCTATATCGTGTAAGAAACAAGAAGAAAAAGAATTTATAAAAGAATACGCAAATTATCTTTATACTTTAGAAATGGAATTAGCAGGAACTAACATTGAAACCATAAAAGAAATCAGCCGTGATAGTCGTGAAAAAACAATTGAAAGCATGATAGCTGATATTAAAGACAAGCACGATATATTCAAAATAAATGAGATATTAACAGTTGAGGAGCAGATAAAGTATAAAGATATTTTGAAAAAAATCTTAAACAAATATAAGTAATGGATTTTCAGATTATATATTCCGAAGCCACTATCAGGGCGAATTGGTTAGTGTACCAAAGCCATTAACAAGTAAGCAAAAAGAAACATTATACGCCTATCGTAGTAAAGAAGAATTAACAGATAATCAAAAAAAAGATTGGCATAGCTTAGAAAACAAGCTAAACGAAAGCGAGGTTTATAAATTAGGCGAAAAGGCTAAAAATCTTCATACCTGATAGTGTGGAACGAAATACGGGATTGAAACGAAGGTAAAATCTAAATACTTTACCAAAGGTATAGAATGCGAGAAAGCAGAGATATGCTATCTGTTTTATCCGGTAAAATACTTGTAGCCGATGAAACATACAAGTCAAACAAATGGGTAAAAGGAAAAAGAGACATAGCCTGAAGATGATTATATATTAGACATTAAGGCCTCATATAGCTACAACTCATTTATAAAGCATTTGAACGAAAAAAAATCATGAATATTATAAGCGGCAAATGGACAACTATATGGAACTTTGGAACATACCACATAGCGTAATAGCTTACGTCTTAGTAGATACGCATATAAGCTAATAAGTGATGAAATAAGAAGATTAGATTGGGACTAAAACGTAACAATTAACGGCGATGTACGTGAAAACAAAATCCAAGAAGTTGTTGAATTAGTAAAACAACACATATATACAGAAAAAGGCTTAGATGAGTTTTTAGACTACATTAACGATAAAATAACCATACGAAAAGAATGGTTTGCAGATTTCATGAGATACCAACAAACGATAGGATTCACTTAGTCGAACACGAATATGACAAAACAAGAATAGAACAAAGAAACGAGTGCTTGAACCTATGCAGAGAGTACATGAACAAAATTAAAACTAATACACAAATAAAATTAAACAAATGGGAGCAAACGACTTTTCAACAGGGAACAACAATTACTACAACGTAGCCTATGGCTGCCTTAGTACCAAATCATCGAGTAAATTAAATCGTGATTTTGAAACAACAAAAGATATTTTAAAAGCTAAAGCGGTTAAAATAGAGCCTTTAGATTTACGAAGTGCTATATAGTAGAAGATGATAAATTCATTATCTACTATCAAAGTATTGAAGGATTTATCAAAGACATAACCTTCAAAGATAACTAACACGGCAGTTTTATAAATGTGGAAATATTGGATAAAGATTTGGAAAAATCATTTGTCCAAATGAAAAAATACAGCAAATATGGCATAAACTTTATGAACAGAATGCTAAATGTACAATCGGTAGAAACTCCTATTGTATTATCACCTTATTCAATGCCATCAGTTCATGAAAAAGGCAATAAGTTTTATAACGCTGGGATATTGTTAATACAAGACGGGAATAAGATACAATCCTAAATATAAAGCAGATGAGCTCCCTGAAAAAGAACAACTGGGAGCGACAAGGTAAAGTGGAATTTGATAATACTAAACTTGTTAATTTTTTATTTGATAAATTTAAAACTCATTTAGAAACGCTATTTTCTAAAAAAAGTATCAGCAATTTAGAAAACAATCAAATAGATGACGAATTTGAAGTTGATTTACCTTTTTAAAACAAAAGTAAAAATGAAAGACGAAAGCTCAACACAAGTACCGAAGCAGGCATTACGCAAGACTGCTGTTATATGCTGTGGCGTTTTGGAACGAATGGAACTTGGATGGATGAAACTTGAAGATGGCACAAGGTGTATGCCTTACATCAAAGGTCATTCAGACGAAAATATGTATAGGGTAAACAACTGCCCTTCTTGTGGGAAATATGTTAGGGATGTGATGGTCGAGCCATAGCATATAACGGATTAGGGCTTTGCGTAGTAGCCCTTAGCAGAAACTTAAAATTAACCACGACACTTGATAGGGCTATTACGCAAAGCCCTTGTTATGTGCCGTATTTTGTCAAATTATGAATGAAGATAAATTAAAAGTTTACATAGGGAATAAACGCAAAACAAAACAAAATTTAAACTATGCTTACCAAAGTTATTTTGTAAAGCCTGCTGGTAAATTTTGGAAAAGATATTTTAATAAAAAAATCAGAAAAGGTGCTGACCATAAAAAAGGTGGTTGGTGGGATTGGTCTTAATATGGCACATAACGTCCGAAAGTGCTTTTGCGTTCGGGCGGATTTTTGCACAAATGATGATACGAAAACGGAAATTCAATATAGCACAAATGTTCATCCGAAAGCGGTCAACCCCGCCTGACGAAAACCCGTGTTAGTTGTTGTTTTTTATTATTGATTTTCAGCAAGTTAAAATAAATTCAAAATATCTTTGAAATAGTTTGCAAATACAAAAAAGGTTATATTTGTATCGTTAAACAATTAAAACAAAGCAAAATGACACAAAGAACAAATGGTACAGACAGTAACAATGAATAGATAATCTGAAATGTTGAAAGATGAAAAATCAACCCTATTTTACAATCATTCAAAACAGAAGATGAAGCAAAAGATTGGATTTGTAAAAGCAGATTAGCAACATTAATACTTCCAGTAGATGAAAGAATATAACCTAAACCAAAGAAATGGTTAAAAAATAAGGCAGTATTTTCTAATGATTCATCACTAAAATGATGCAATTTTCACAACAGAAAGAGCAGAAAAGAATGCTTTAATTTACATAAAAGGCATAATAGAAAATGCCTACATAAAATGGCTTATGCACAAGATACAAATAACCCTTTTACGAATTGGAATGAGGTCCGAAAAAGAAATTAGAAAATAGGGAGGCACTCTCGCAAAATGTAAGGTGCTAAACCCAAGTACAACGAGCAAACTAAAACCGTGTTGCCTTTCGCTGTCCATTGTCAAAGGTTGATGAACTGAAAATAGTTGTCAAGTCTAAACTTT
>JADJQP010000011.1 GCA_016712665.1 Bacteroidota bacterium | reverse complement strand
TTCCAACGTTACCAATGTCCTTTCCTTTAATCCCAAAACATCAATCAATAGCCATTGCCCTAATGCGGACTGCCCATATAGTTTACCATTCTCATCACGTTCAATAGTGCTACCTGATTGTAGCCCCTTCATATTACTCTGAGTTATTAAGGCTGGTATGCTTCTCCCATTAGGTAGTTGTAAATTAAATCGTACTTCAGGGATATTTTCCTCCTTACGCTTTTGTCTTTCAACAATATCTAATATGTCATTACAGAAAAACCCTGGAAACTTATGGTGAAAATCCATTGGAATCGGAATATATACTTCATTTAATGGTCTAGGAGTGTTACTTTCTTTATTTTTAGGTGCAGCGTTCCAAGCATTTAATCCTGATTTTTCTTCAACCTCCTTGGAATGAAATGAATAGAGTGGCAAATATGCTTCAACAATTTCTTGCTTTATAATTGTGGCGGCGTCTATAAATTTAAAATAGGCCTTTAGTAAAAATTCAAAAGGGTCTTCAATGATTTTTTACATCAATTTCTTTCAGTTTTATTGTGTTATACCTGGTAGAATCAAATTTTTGCCAAATTTGAGTATCGCCATAAGTATATTTATATTCTTTATAACGATCAGTCCAAGAAATGCTTGATTCGTTTGTAGCAAGTATTGATAGCTTTGATAAATCCACTAGAGGATATGCACATTCATGTATTATAAATTTACCTTGGTCCCTAGTTACATAATGGTAAATATTTTTATCCTCCTGTTAAACCTAAGCGATCATAATCGCTTCTCATTCTTTCATTTTTTATTTCTGAAATAAAACCAGCCAAAGAATGAGGATCATTATTATACTGACTTATTTCACGTTGGTATCTTTTTAGTTGCATTACTTTCTGAAAAGATGGTCTACTTCCCATCCAAGTTTTTAAACCGATTCCAATTCTTTCATTCTCAAATACAGATACTATATCATGAGGAGTATTACCAATGTCAGCATTTTGCCCATTGAATATTTTTGAAAAAACAGTTTCTTGAAACTTCGAGTCTAAGTAAGGTATTAAATCTCCTTTTTTTGTCGAAATAAATTAGATAATGCTCCATAAACTTGAAGAAATTGTATGTATTCGTTTCTTTGTTCATTGGTATATTTTTCCCACACACTCATACTACAATACTTTTAATATTTCATTACCTATTCTTTCAATTAATGATGTAGTAACAGAATTACCTGCTTGCATATATAATTTACTATTTGCTATTTTAGGGAGCTTGTATTTTTTCATTGGATAACCTTGAAATGCAAAACATTCTTTAGGCGTTAATTTTCTTATTCCAAAATCATCTATTATTAATGGCACATTATGACCTCCTGCTCCCATGTTTGCTGTTAGTGTAGGGCAAACATTACTTTTGTTTTCTCTAACATAAACACGTCTCCATTGATAAACTGTATCTTTTGAGGTCATTGTCTTTTCTAACTCAGTATAATATTGATGTGTTTTGGGATAATAAAAAATATCATCTTGTTTTCCTTTTTCTAAAATATCATGAATTGATTTTGTCAATTTAATTTTAGAAGGGAATTTAAAATCGCTCCATCTTAAAACTTGAATTGGATCAAAGGCAACAATAAATATTCGTTCACGATTTTGAGGAACATTTGCATGTGTCATTGTGTTTAAAACTTTATGAAAAACTTTGTAGCCTAATTTTTGTTCTAATGTTTCTAGGATAATTTTAAACGTATTTCCTTTATCATGTGAAACTAAATTTTTTACATTTTCTAGGAAAACTACTTTAGGTCTATGCTTTTCAATAATTTGTTCTAGGTCAAAAAACAAAGTTCCTCTTGTATCAGCAAAACCTTTTTGATAACCTGCTATTGAAAATGCTTGACAAGGAAATCCAGCACATAAAATATCGAAATCATTTGGGATGTATTTTTTAGTCATATCTTTTGTAATATCTCCAAAAGGAACTTCTCCAAAATTTTCTCTATAAGTAATTTTTGCATCCTGATTTCATTCACTAGTATATATACATTTTCCGCCAACATTTTGAAGTGCAATTCTAAATCCACCAATCCCGGCAAATAAATCTATAAATTTAAATGTGTAGTCATTAGGAGTAGGAAACGGAACATTTTCTACCTCAAAAAGTAATTGTTGTAGTGCCTCGTCAGCAGCAATCGTAAAATCCTCATCCTCATTATTAATAGCTACATATTCCTTCACAATTTTCAAAGCACTTATTTTATAATGTTTTGAAACTCCATTGCTAATATTGTGTAGGTAATGAGTAACAATTGCTTTCCTATTATCCTCGGGTTCAACTATCATTATCTTGAATTTTTTTCCGTCAAATTCTTCAATTGATATTTTTTTTATTGTTTTCATTTCCCGTTCTTTTTATCGTTAAACAATCCATTACAGAAAAACTCATGAAAATTCATTTCCAGTCCATTGCATAATATTTTTTCCAATGTCTCTACAGATACATTTCGTTTACCATTTTCTACATGATTCATAAATGTGCGGTCTATTTCTGCTTTAAATGCAACCGCCTCTTGAGTGAGATTTTTTTCGGTGCGTATTTCTTTTATACGCAAGCCAATAGTTGTCTGAATATTCATACAACAATACTAAGAGCATGTGACTTAAAGTACATTTGCTTTTAAGTCACTATCTAACAACTGGGCAAAAAAAAGCACGAATTTCTTCGTGCAAAATTTTTAAATACTATTTAGTAAAGACTAATAGAAATTACTACGGTTGTCTTCGATCTTGGCTTTCTTCTTGAGTACGTAAGGAACTATTTGGCCCATTTGATGGGACATTCTCTCATCATTTTTTAATATTCAACACCACTTTTACTCCATTTTTTCCCTAAAAATTGATATGGGTCAAATTGCTTCTTTTTGAACCCAAATTATGCAATAGAAAATAATAAATTGCATAACGATTAAGATAATCAACCCATTTGGCTATCGCAAACTCAACCTAAATGGTGATTATCTATATAGGGGTTAACCCAAGTAATGCGCCTAATTCAGCCGCTTTGCGACTTCCTTTTGCATAACTTGGGTTGAAGTGCATTGATTTGAGCTTTTGCCTTTTTTATCGGTATTTTCTTGTCTAATACTATTGTCATTGAACGGTATTCTTATCAAACTTATTCATTTTATTACAATTTGAAGAAAGCAACTCCCCGCTTCTATGAGAGGAATAGAAAAAGCCAAAGGCTTAGAACAACAAAGGGCATACGAAAGTGCAGTTTTCGAAGAGAAGTACTATTTCTAAATTTAATTCTTATTTTTGTATTATGGACCTTGTACAATACATACAAATAAACCCAGAGATACGATTTGGGAAACCAACTATCAAAGGAACTCGAATTGCTATTTCAGATATTTTGCAATGGTTAGCTTCGGGAATGAGCAATGATGAAATTTTGGTTGATTATCCTCAATTGAAATTAGAACATATTCATGCTGCATTGGCTTTGCTTGCTAATAGAGAGCAAATGATAAAAATGGTTGCTGCATAATGAAATTGTTACTTGATGCAAATTTGTCTTGGAGGATAGTCAGTTTACTGAAACCTTATTTTGATGATGTAGCACATGTAGATTTTGTAATAGCGTATATGGCCAATGATACTGTCATATGGCAATTTGCAAAAGAAAATAATTATGTTATTGTAAGTAATGATGAAGATTTTATTAATCTACTTAATTTATTTGGACCTCCACCAAAAGTTGTTTTATTAAAAACAGGAAACCAGCATAACAATTACATTGCTGATTTATTGATACGACATATTCAGATTATTGAAGAAATCGCATCTTCTGATAACTATTCATTACTAGAATTATACTAATTTTAAAAACAACTATCTCTTTATAGGCTTGGCCCTCGTAAGCTTAATGTTCCCTGTTTGCACAGGCAAGTTGATAGGTTTTATACTGAAGTTCCCGTAATTGGGATGATAGGTATCAAATCGGTTTTAAAGTATATTTCCCTTTAACCCAAATTTCTCTAATGGTTGGTGAGACACCAACCGATAGGAAGTTTTCCCTTTGCCATAGGTAGGCTTCAAGTCATCCTCACTATTGTGGGCATTAAAAGAATGGAAGTGCGAAATCTACTTTTTAAATATCAGTGTGGCTTCTTGCACTTCGTCTTTTGGATTATTGGGTTTGAAATGCAGGTAGTAGACAGCTTGTGTATATCGAGTAATAAAATTGGCTTTTTCATTATCTTGAATTTTATAGTACCAATGTGATTTGTGTCGTAGACCAAGTCTTATCCCGAAAGCTATCGGGAGTAAACCTGTGCGCCGAAGGAGTATACCGATAGGATAGTTGTTTAGACCATTTTATTGGTATATTACAAATATCACATCGGTATAATTTCTACTCATAAATCAAATAAATAATTTTGTTCAATACTATCCTACAGTGAGACGCTACTATGTTTTCGAACAAGCGAGAACCCTTTGTATGTGTAAGAAACTCTTTATGGAATTTATGGGTAAGAAACCCATAAGGTATGGGTAGGAAACCCATAAGGTATGGGTAAGAAACCCATAAGGTATGGGTAGGAAACCCATACCTTATGGGTAAGAAACCCATAAAGTATAGGTAAGAAACCCATATAGTATGGGTAAGAAACCCATATAGTATGGGTAAGAAACGCGTATAGTATAGGAAAGAATGTATCAATCAGGTTTTTTATTTCTTTTAGTATGCTGTTCGCATCGATATGTTTTTTTGTCCGTCTAGTATGTTGATGTATTCTTCGGGATATATTTTACTTTTGCGACGTTCAGGAACTTCTTGAAACAAAAATCTATCAAGTGATTATGAAAATCTTTCTTATTATTTCATTAAGCCTATTGTACACTACAAGCATGGCACAAACCGAGAAGGAAAGCCCTTTCCGTTTTGCTGCCTATGCGGAGATGTACTATAGCTACGATTTTTCGGAACCAAGAAGTAAGGACAAGCCCGATTTTTTATACAATCATAAGCGACATCACGAAGGGAATGCGAACCTGATTCTGGTGCAGGCTGCTTATTCTCAAAAGAGATTTAGAGCGAATTTGGGTTTGATGGCAGGTAATTATGCACAGTATAATTTAAGTAGCGAGCCCAGAGGAGTACAGGCAATTTATGAAGCCAATGTGGGAATCAAACTTTCTCAAAAACAAAACTGGTGGTTAGATGCCGGTGTGTTTCCCTCGCATATTGGTTATGAAGGAGCCATTGGTGCCAATTGCTGGACACTCAGTAGAAGTTTGGCTGCCGAAAATTCACCTTATTATGAATCCGGTTTCAAACTGGGATATTCAGATACAAAAAATCGGACGAACCTATCGGTTTATCTATTGAATGGGTGGCAACGAATTCGTTTGGTATCGCATTCGCAAATACCCGCACTCGGAATGCAAGTCAATTACAAAGCTTCTGAAAAGTTGCTTCTTAACTATAGTAATTTTATCGGTAGTGCGCAGCCCGACAGTAATAGAGCGTTCCGTACCTTTCATAATTTGTATGCAATTTATGAACCTACAAATAAATGGGGTGTAACCGCAGCACTTGATATCGGAACCGATAAGGATGTCACAGGAATATACGGAGCCTGGTTTACTCCCAATGTAGTGCTTCGTTACATTGCCTCCGAACACATGAAGCTAGCCATGCGAGCTGAATACTACTACGACAAGAAGCAGCTGATTGTGCGCACCAATACAGTAAATGGATTTCAAGTGGCCGGACTTTCAGCCAATATCGATTTCCAACTTAATGAGCATTTTGTAGGCCGACTGGAAGGGAAATCGTTTGTATCGAAAGATGTACTTTTTGTAAATGCAAGCAAAGAAAATTATTCTGTAACAGCTAGTTTTTGTATTCAATTGTAGAAGCGGCAATAGTTGGTATGCGTCAATTGCATGTGGTATTCTAAATGTAAAACGTTTTACAAGTTCTAAACGTAAAACGTTTCCAAAGTTCTAAAACTTAATACGTTTCCAAAGATTCGAACTTAAAACGTTTCCAAAGATTCGAACTTAAAACTTTCCAAAGTTTCAAACTTTGGAAAAGTTGAGAGAACTTCTTTAAACAGGACTTATTTCACTAAAAGGTTTCCAAACTTCTAGACTTAAAACTTTTCCAAAGTTCTAAACTTTGGAAAAGTTTAGAACTTTGGAAAAGTTGTGAACCTTACAAATGAAAATGGATTAGGTATCCGTATCACTTCATTCGTTTCATCTCTTTCAGAAATGCTGCTTGCTGATCGATAAATACATTGTGAGAGCAATTGTCATAATATTGCACGTGCTCAGCGCCAATCAGTTTCCCCAATGCCTCTATTTGATAGGGAGCATAGAGGCCGTCCTCCTTGCCGTACAAGCCAATGATTTTTGTGTGTGCTGCAATCAGTTGGGCGATTGATTCTGTAAGGTCTAACATGGTATAGTGCTCATTTTTCCAAAAACCTTTAGGGCCTTCAAAAGTCATTTGAATGGCATATTTCTTAAGCGTGGTATCGCTTCGGAATAAGGCATAGATTGCCTTGGCCTCATCTGTTATTGTCTTTGGAGTATAAAATCCGTTTTGCATGGCATGCATAAAAGTATACGATCCATACTCGAGTTTGGTGCTATCCATTGCCGTCAGCATTTTGAGAAATTTTAAATTCACGGTGTCATTCTTGCTTTCGTAAATGGCTTTACTTTTGGCTTGAATGGTTCTGAAGGTTTGTTGAAGTGAAATCGGAGCCCCTACTAGTACAATGGAGGATACCCAATCCGGAAATTGTTTTGCAAATTGCACAGCCACAATCCCTCCAAAACTATGACCTATTAAACTAGCTTTTTTGATGTTGAATTTTTGATACAAAGCATGTAAATCCGCATTGGTTTCTTCGAAGGTGAATTTTGCTGCGCTGTCCTTCGAACGCCCTTCGCCTCGTCGGTCGTATACAATAACATAGAAACCTTCATCAGCCAATTTTTGAGCAGTAGTGATTTCAAAATTAGAGCAATTGTAACCGGGTCCACCATGTAGGTAAATGACACAGGGGTTTTTGGCTTTGCCAAAGGCTCTACTATACATATTTTGGGCAGTTGCATTTTGGAAGCCCAATAACAACATACTGATGAGGAAAAGTTTATACATAGGAATAGGATTCAGGGTGACAAGATACAGATTATTGATAATTATATGAAGATAGCTTGGGCTTGTTTTCAAATTTTGAATCCACTCACACAATACGTGAAGCGTTTCTTCGTTTCTAATAAAAAAATAATTATATGAAAAACACCCTAGTCGCAATAATTCTTGCAATCGGTCTTTTTTCTTCCTGTCAAAAGGAAGACCCTACTCAAACTCGTGTCGGATTTTATGTTTTAAACGCTGACGGTAAGCATTTAGATGATGGAATGGAGTACAATCTCTTTATTGATAACGTGTACAAAGGAACCTTGGAAGTTTCGCAGTTCGAAACGACGGATATGAACTTACTGAATTATCAAACCTTGGATGCAAACAAACATCATATTGAAGTAAAACTGGGGGACACTCGTGTCAGTTCCACGTATTTGAGAATCACTAGTAGGCAAGCGTCTACCGGCACCGAATGCAGTGTGGGCGAATATGTAAATGGCGGTAGTTTTAAGAGGTTGGATCAAGATAGAAACCCCACCTATGCTATTTTTCAATAGGTACTCAGTATAGAATACAAGAAATAGTGTGCATCTAAAGATTTTGATGGGTATCGATAGAGGCTGCTTGTGGCGCAGGTTTTTGCATCCGTCGTAGAAGGTCCAGCACCTCATCAATCGTTTTGACGTGATAATTGGCCTGAATTAGTTATCTAAATTTTGAAAAGAATTATTTAATAAAGACAATGTCAATTTCTTTTAAATGTTCAAAGTCAGCATCCATAGTAAATAAAGAAAGCTTATAATAGAAAGCAGTTGCAGCAATTATGGCGTCTGGTGTTTTTTTTACAATTTTATTTCTTCTATATTTTGCTGCCATTGTTTTTATAGATTCATTCAATTCATCAAAAACGGTGCATTGTTGAATTAATTTTTGAACTATTAATAGTTCAGATTTATTTAAGGAAGGGTTGCTTAATAATTCAATTTCAGTTATTGCAGAAATGCATATTTCATACTAGTGCAAATACATAGCAATACGTCTATTCCCCATCAGCAATTCAACAAGAACATTTGTGTCTACTATTATTCTACCATTCATTTCTGACCTTTTTTTGAAAAGAGACGCCATTGTCACCCCATTTTTTTACCTTACCTAAAAAGCTAAAAGCATCAAACTGTTTTTTCTTTTGAAGCTGCATTATCTTTTCCTTGGCCATCTTAGCAGACATTTTCTTATCTATAACAATTGTCATAGTATTTTATTTTTATCAAAAATAGACAAATTTTTCAAATCAATTTAGTTTCTTCATCCTTTGTAATAAATTCAGCACCTCATCAATCGTTTTGACGTGATCGATAATCAACATAAAATTGGTACCTACATTCTTGAGGCGAGCATTTTTGATCTGTTGCTGAATAACCTGTAGAATATATTTGAACGTTTCGCTTACAAAATAGGGTGAGTCTGGATTGGAGACAAAGTATAAACGCAGTTGTTTATTTTTTAAAATGAGTCTTTCAAAACCCAATTCCTCCGCTGCCCACCTGGCTCGTAATGCCACCAGCAAACTTTGTGCTGATTTGGGAAGCGGGCCAAATCGATCTATTAAAGAGGATTCAAATCTGATTAAGGCCTCCTCATTTTCGCAATTGTCTAGTTGGGTATAAAGTGAAAGTCTTTCTGCAATACTTTCAACATAACTGTCAGGAATCAAAATTTCTAAATCTGTATCAACGGTGCAGTCGGCCACAAAATCTTCTTTATCTAAAATCTGATCTTTAAATACATCTTTAAATTCAGTATGTTTTAATTCTCTGATGGCTTCATTTAGAATCTTTTGGTACATTTCAAATCCGATATCGGTAATGAAACCACTTTGCTCACCACCCAGCATATTTCCGGCTCCTCTGATGTCGAGGTCGCGCATAGAGATAGAGAATCCACTACCCAATTCACTGTATTGTTCAATGGTTTGCAATCTCTTTTTTGAATCGCTGGGAAGTAAAGCTAGAGAGGGCGATAATAAATAGCAAAAGGCTTTTTTATTACTTCTTCCCACTCGTCCACGCAATTGATGTAAATCGCTCAATCCAAAATTATGCGCATTATTTACAATCATGGTATTGGCATTGGGAATGTCCACACCACTTTCAACGATATTAGTACACACCAGTACATCATATTTTTGAGCCATAAAATCAAGGATAGCCTCTTCGAGTTCATCTCCTGCCAATTGCCCATGTGCCATGCCAATACTGATATCCGGACAAAGAGTTTGTATATGCGCTTTCATTTCAGGCAGACCCTGTACTCTATTATGAATAAAAAATACCTGCCCACCGCGTTCGGTTTCATAATAGATGGCATCCCGAATCAGCTCATCGCTAAACATGGCAAGTTCAGTATGAACGGGCTGTCGGTTAGGCGGCGGAGTATTGATAACGCTCAAATCGCGCGCACCCATTAATGAAAATTGCAGGGTTCGTGGAATGGGGGTTGCCGTTAGGGTCAGTGTGTCGACATTGGCTTTGAAACTTCTAATTTTTTCTTTTGAGGCAACGCCAAATTTTTGTTCTTCATCAATGATTAAAATACCTAAATCTTTAAATGCCACATCCTTGCTCAAAAGGGCATGTGTGCCGATGATGATATCTATTTTCCCTTCCTTGAGTTTGGCGAGGGTTTCTTTTTTTTCCTTACTCGATTTAAATCGATTTAGGTAGTCTACGGTACAAGGAAAATCTTTTAGCCGTTCTTTAAAATTTTGAAAATGCTGATATGCAAGAATTGTTGTGGGTACCAATACGGCAGCTTGCTTGCCATCAACCACACTTTTAAAGGCTGCTCGAATCGCAACTTCTGTTTTGCCAAATCCCACGTCGCCACAAATCAATCGGTCCATAGGGGCATCGCTTTCCATATCTTTTTTTACATCGGCAGTTGCAGTACTTTGGTCTGGCGTGTCTTCATACATAAAACTGATTTCAAGTTCTGTTTGAAGATACGAGTCAGGCGAATGGGCAAATCCCTTAGATGCCTTTCGCTGGGCATATAACTTTATCAAATCGCCGGCAATATCTTTGATTTGCTTTTTCGTTTTGGTTTTGAGCTTCTCCCATACCCCACTTCCTATTTTGTGTATTTTAGGCACAGTGCCTTCCTTGCCGGTGTACTTGGTAATTTTGTGAAGCGAATTGATATTTACATACAGCACATCATTGTCTTTGTAAATAATTCGAACGGCTTCCTGCATAACGCCATTGACATCGATTTTTTGCAAACCACTATACCTTCCTACACCATGATCGATATGGGCTACAAAATCGCCCGGTTGCAAATCTTTGATTGCTCGCATGCTGAGTGCCTTACCTTGTGAGTAGGCCTGCTTCATTTTGTATTTATGGTAACGCTGAAAAATTTCATGATCGGTATAGCAAACCACTTTTACATCCTGATCTATAAATCCATGGGCAATGGAATGAGGAATGGGTGTAAATAGGATATTGGCATTTAGCTCATGAAAGATGGTTCGTAGCCGTTCCAATTGTTTCGGATTTTCTGAAAAAATAAATAAGGTATATAGTTCAGAAACTTTTTCCTGTAGGTCTTTGATTAGTAATTCGAAATTTCGATTGAAGGCAGGCTGTTCCTTTGTATGAAACTCAAACGATTTGCTAATGGGAATTGAAAATATTTCAGAGGCAAATCCTTTTCCAAATTCAATAAGGGTTCGCTGCTTCAGCTGTGTATTTAGGGTCTCCCAATTTGAAAAATCTGTTGCACTTAATTGGTATTCATTTTCGTTGGTATCGTGAATGGTAATATCACCTTTGTTTTCGAGGTGCGACCATAATTTGCCGATACGTTCCATGGTTAATTCCGCATCATGAATCCATACGACGGTATTTGAAGGCAAAAATTCAAATAGCGAAACTTTATCTTGTATGTCAAAATGGGTTTCAATATTTGGGATAATGGTTACTTGTAACAGTTTGCGTTCACTGAGTTGTGTCTCCGGATTAAAAATTCGAATGGTGTCTACTTCATCATCAAACATTTCAATACGATATGGATGTTCATTGCCAAAAGAGTAGATATCGATAATGCCGCCACGGATGGCAAATTGTCCAGGCTCGTACACAAAATCGACTTTGGTAAAACTCATTTCTACCAGAAACTCTGTAAGAAAGGCCACGTCAAGCTTTTCGCTTTGCTTGATATAAATGGTGTTTTTGCTAAATGAAGTGGTATTGACTACTTTTTCAACCAAGGCCTCCGGATAGGTAATGAGTGCTTTTCGATGTGGATTTGCCACATTAAATTTCATCAAGGCTTCTGCACGCAGCATGACATGACTGCTATTTAATTCATCTATTTGTCCGGTTTTTTTATAGCTGTCCGGAAATAAGCATATATCGAGCGCATGGGTTAAAATTTCAAAATCGTTGTGAAAATAGGCAGCGGTTTCTTTATCATCGAAAACAAAAATATGATTGAGGTCTAGATTTTTGAATACGGTGCTGGCAACAAACGAAAAGGCAGATGCTTGCAAGTTTTTTAATGCAATGAGTTTTGCTTGGGGCAATACCATTTCATCTGTCAGGGAATTCAGACAGGAATGTCGAGTATATAGGTCTTGCAAAAACTGCAAATTCATAAAGAGTCGCGAAGGTAACATAAATTGAAGTGGATAAGCGAAATTGCTGCTTCCTTTTTTGATAAACAGCCGGAATGCTTTGTAGAAAGGACGTTGGGAAGAATTCCTGATGGAGGGATCTAAAGCTGTAAACGATAAAGCTATATCAGATTTTTTAAAAAATCGAAGAAATAAGAATAGGCAATACATCTGATGACTACCGCCACAAGGCATAGCCTTACCAATTGCTTTGCCTGCACACCAAATCCATAACCGATACCGATGCTGGCTGGTGCTCCGAGAAGAAAAGTCCCAATGAAGCCAATTCCAAATACTCCATACTGATGCCAGAGTTTAAGTAAGAATTTTTCTTTGACGCCATTTTTTATTTTTGTCGGTTCGGATGAAGGTTTTCGATAGGAAGCAATAAAGGCCTTTATTCGATCCCCTAAAAATGCCGCGATAAAAACGCCCGAGATACCACCTGTCAATGTAGCCAAACAAATAATATGTGGTGATAATTGAAAGGCCATACCGGAAGCAATGGCAACATAAATTTCAAAACTGGAAAGCAGTATGACAGTAAGTATTTGATAGATCATAAATCAGAATATGAAAAGAAGAAGGACGTTATAGCGGGCGAAGGTAGTATTATTCTCTTTTGTATGATGGATCCATTTTTTTTGATACAAATGGGAATCTGATGTAATTTGGTTTGCCCTGTTCTCCTAAATGGAAACAAAGCGCTATTTTCGCCAGATGGAAGATTTGCATCCTCATATAGCCCGTTTGTTGAAATGTATTGATTTGGAGGAGAAAGAAGAAGTAAAGCGATATAGTTTAGACCAGCAGCACACCTTACGCTCGCTAAAAGCAGAGGGGCTTGCCTTACATCCGCTGAAGGTGATCCGAAAATCATTTGGTTATGCAGATTATCCTGAGGTGCAATTTCGGTTGAATTTTCCGGGAGAAGTGAATCATTTCAAGGATGGAGCTGCTATTGAATGTTTCATTAACGGAGAGGAACCGGTTAAGGGTGTGCTTATCAATTTGGAAGGCAAATCGGGTGAATTTCGACTTTTTGCACCTGACTTTCCCGATTGGATTGAAGATGAAGGAATGGGAATTAAACTTTCACCCGATCAACGGACTACTTCTTTAATGAAAAAAGGGTTGCGCGAATTGTCGACCCACAATGCGCTTTATCCCTTGTTTACAAAAATTCATGATGGCAATACAGATTCGATTGAACCTGCGGAGCAAAAAAATGTAACGATTCAGATTCGCAATACCTCATTGAACGAAAGTCAACGGAATGCGGTGAAAGCAATTGTAATCAACGACGCCATCTGCCTGGTGCATGGTCCTCCCGGAACCGGCAAAACCACTACACTCATCGAATCGGTTTGGCAATTGGTGCAACAGAATGAAAAGGTATTAGTGGCGGCACCCAGCAATGCCGCTATCGACAATATCGCCATCGGTTTGCATCGGGCCGGACTCAAAATATTGCGGGTAGGAAATACCACTAAAGTTAGCGATGCTATTTTTCCTTTTACCATTGAAGGCCATTTGTCAGATGCTAAACAGAAGAAGGAAATTAAAGAATTGAAAATACGTGCCGAACAATTTCGAAAAATGGCTTTAAAATACAAACGTAGTTTTGGGAAAGCTGAGCGTGAGCAAAGAAGTCTCTTATTTAAAGAGGTTAAAAATATTCGCACTGAAATACGGAAGATTCAAGCCTATCATGAAGAAAAATTATTTCATAATGCGGAGGTAATTGTGGGAACGCCTATCGGATTGCTAGATGCCTTAACGGGTCATAGTGCGGAGAAGATGGGTAAGCTTTCCTTTGACACCTTGGTTATAGATGAGGCCGGTCAATGTATGGAACCACTTGCCTGGTGTATTTTTCCCTTGGCCAAAAAGTTTGTTTTGGCAGGCGATCCATTTCAATTGCCACCAACGGTTCTTTCTGATGCAGCAAGTAGGTTGGGATTTAATAAATCGATATTGGAGGTTTGTTTTCAAAATATCAGTAATATTCATTTGTTGAATATGCAGTATCGGATGCGGGCATCTATCGCGGGATTTTCGAGTCAGTATTTTTATGACGGGAAATTGCAAACGGCGGCACATCTTCAGAATCGGGACGTGCATGTTACGTTTTTTGATACAGCAGGCACGGGATATGCCGAAGAAAGAGGAAGTAATGGAGTGAGTTTATTAAATGAAGGCGAACTGGAAGTAGTGCAAAAAATTCTACAAAGTGAAAATTTAGATATTTATCAGACTGCAGTCATTTCTCCTTATGCCGGTCAAATTATTTTGGCCAAAGAAAAATTACCGGTAGCAATACGAATCAGTACGATAGATAGTTTTCAGGGTCAGGAACAAGAAAATATTATTATTTCCTTGGTTCGGTCTAACGATGAACAAATTATTGGATTCCTGAATGATTATCGAAGAATGAATGTAGCTATAATGAGGGCCAAGGAAAAATTGTTTGTCATTGGCGATAGTGCCATTTTAGGAAAGGATTCTTTTTATACCGCTTTTTTTGAATATGTCGAACAGCATGGTTCGTATCGTAGTGCTTGGGAACTCAGTGAGTGAGGCATCGGGTTTGATAACAACTTCTTGTTAGGAATTACTCTGTACGCATTCGGTTATCTTCGCCGGCTCAAATACGTTTTTATGCACAGAATTGCCAGCTTTCGAAAATTGTTTACTGCCACTGCTGATACAGATTTGGCACAGTTGAAATCGAAGTATCGAAATTTGATTAAGGAATGGCATCCCGACAAAATTATAGATGATGCCGAACGGCAGGCCATTGCCGAAGTAAAAAGTCAAGAAATTATTGCCGGATATCATTTTTTGGTAAGCATTGCACCTGAAACAAAAGCAAGCAATTTGGAGGATTATCAGCGTGTTACTTCAAGTTCTTATGTCGATGATTTTGTGTATAAAAAACAAAACCTTCATATCAAATTTCAAGATGGCAGTGTTTATGAATATTTGGGAGTACCCCGTACCGTATATGTAAAAATGGTAAATTCTCCCACCGTAACCCGTTTTGCGAAGCGACATATTTTTACATCCTATGTCTATCGTAAGGTGGGCAAGGAGACGCTGGTGAACTAGTCCTTCAATATTTTTTGAGTCATTTTTTCATTTCCAGTTTTGGCCTCTAAAAGATACATACCCTTGGCGTACTCATGCATATCGATGGAGTGATTGCCGGCTGCGAAGGTTTGCGTTTTCAATCGTTTACCCTGCATGTCAAAAAGTGAGAGTTCAAAAGGAGTTTTAGAAGCAACGGAAAGGGTGCCGTTTAGGTTATAAATCTCTATAAATGATTGATCTTGTGGATGCTCTTGAATGCCCACACCTGCTTGACATGATGGCGTGCCTACTAGATTGGTCATTTCATTGCAGAGGTAGTTGTAGTTGCTCAATTCAGTGGCACTCAAATTTTGCGAAAGTAAATTGGTTTGTTGCAAGGGATCATTTACCAGGTTATAAAATTCTTGCGTTCCATTGTCAAATCGTATCAATTGGTACTCACTATTTCGCATGGTTTTACCATCCTTTGCAGTGGGTGTTGGTGTAAATAATTCAGTGAATGCCCAATCGCGAATGCTATTGTTTTGATTGGTAAGAATGGGAACAATACTTTTTGAATCAATAATAGTGCCCGCCGGAATGGCTGCTGCCCAGTTTGTAAAGCCTGCTACTTCAAGAACGGTTGCAAATACATCTTGTACATTGAGTAAGGCATCTGAAGATCGATTGGGATTTACAATGCCGGGTCCTGAAATGAAAAAAAGGTATATGCACTCCATAATCATATAGGGTACCTTTTACATGATTGCTATCGGTAATTTGACGCACTCGCTTATCGTTGCCATTATCACCCATAAAAATAATAGTGGTGCTATCCATTTTATTATTATTAATTAACCATTGAAGGAGTCTACCTGTTTCGGTATCCATGGCTTCTATCATGGCTTTGAAGTACAGACCGGGATTTTGGTTGATATGTTGTTGGGTACCTGTAAGTCCTGGTACGGTGTGTAAATTAGCGGGAGGTAGGTGAAAGGGAGTATGAGGAGCATTAAAGGCCAACCAAAGAAAAAAGGGTTTATTATTTTGTAAGGTATCAAGCCATGAAATGGCATCATTGATGGTTTCAGTAGTTGCATACGTAGTAATGGTATCGGTTTGTACGCTATTGGTAATTTTTGTCCAATTGGTATAACTGGCAATAGCGCCTGAAAAATTTCCTTTAAATAATTCATAACCATATACATTGGTTGGATAGAGTAGTTTCTGAGGCGTTTGTACATTCATATGCCATTTTCCAATATTGGCGCTAGCATATTTTGTGGGCGCTGCATATTTAAGTAATTCAGGAATGGATAGTTCACTTGAATCCAAATCAGCTGAGGAGGCTCCGCCAATAACGGTACCAACGCCTGTTCGGAAGGAGTATCGACCTGTAAAGGTGCCGGTCCTTGTAGAAGAGCAGTACGGTGTACCCCAAGCATTTTTGAAACGAACACCTTTTTGCAAAAGTCCCCGAATGTTGGGCATTTTGGCGGTGTCTGTGGCATTGTCGGTAAAACCGCAATAGTCGGCGCCTAAGTCGTCGGCAATAATGACAATAATATTTTTTTGAGCAAGTGCAGATTGAAAGAGCATTACCACAGCAAGAAAAGACAAGATTTTTTTCATTATTTGATGATTATTTTTGAATGAACTGTTTTCCCATTTCCATTAACTTGCAAAATATACAATCCTTTTGGTAAATGCGAAATGTCATATTGATAGTTTACGGCTGTTTGAATATTTTCCCAGTTCATTACCGTTCTTCCGGTTGTGTTCACTAAAGTCGCGGACATATTTGCAAAGAAAGAGGGAATCAAAAATAAATTAAGGGTAGTTGAGGTAGGATTAGGATATACTTTGAAAATGATTTCATTGTCAATATCATTTACGGAAGTGTAAATAAGTACCGGTTCGGAAATAGTGTTATGACCAGAATTGGGGCCTGTATTGCCGGGTTGCACCATGCCAAAATAGCGGGGACCCAGAACATATGGAAAGGCAGGTCCTAAGGTATCGTCAAGTGTTACAAAGTAGCAATAGATTCCGTTGGGATATTCAGGTGTCACACTAAAACGACCATTCAATGAATCTAAATCACCCAGACCATTTACAAATTCGTAATCTTCAATATATGCTCCTAAGGGATATTGTGCCAAAGTGGGACCATAGTAAACAGGATTCAAAACAACACCATTTGGCAAAACGGTTCTGCCGGCAATGTTGCGTAATCTGTAACTTGATTTTAATTTTTTTATCGGGCCTGTTCCATTTGCATTTGTAAAGCCGTAGCATCCATAAATGGGAAATCCATCAAATGCAAATCCAAGTAATGGTGCATGTGTTGAACTATCTGTTTCGTTCCATAAACATTTGGGATGTACATGTAGGTGGTATTCAAATTTATCATTGGGATGACCCAGGCAAGTGTCCATTGTTTCCATATCAAGATGTTCAAAGAACAAGGCATTTTGCCACCATACCGATGAGTCGTTCCAACTTTTTGCATCTTTCTGATTATAGATTGAAACCCCATTTGTCCAAATCCCTATATGACCAAAAGCGGTGGCTATCTTGTTCATTATTTTTTCGCTTGGGTTGAGGGTTATCTTAAATACGAAGTTCTGGTTTTGTGGTGACCAAGGATTGTTAGGCCAGTTATAGCCAAGCGGAATCCAATCCGGAACATCAGTGGTACTAACATATACATTATTCGCTGAGTATTGTACCTGCTGCACATTTGTGGGAATACCTGCAAAACCTGTTTGCCCATTCATATTGATAAGCCAGTGGGTAATGGCCGGATTTAATTGAGAAAAACTGCAATAAGAAAGAAACAAAGAAAACAATAGGATTAGTGAACGCATAAAAAAATTTGGTGTTGGACTTTTTGTATTAAGAATGGTTTAACAAATTAAAAAATGAAGCAATTTTAAATGGTTCCTTTTACATCCATTGCATCTCGTAAGGCATTTCCTAAAATATTAAAAGCAAGTACCACCATCATAATCGCAATACCAGGAATGATTGCAAGCATAGGGCGGTTTGTAATGATGAAATTATAATTTTCTTTAATCATGAGGCCCCATGATGATACAGGTGGCTGGACACCAATACCCAAAAAACTCAATCCGGCTTCTATTAAAATGGCTGTTGCAAAATTACTTGCGGCCATCACAATAGTTGGTCCCATCACATTTGGAAGTATATGTTTAAGAATGATACGCATCGAGGAAAAGCCCATGGTACGGGCTACTTGTATATATTCTAATTCTTTAATACTCATCACCTGACCGCGAATCAGCCGGGCTGTACCCACCCACATCGTAAACCCAACGGCGATAAATATCAACCAGAATCCTTTTCCTAAAACGGAGGTGATGGCGAACACGAGTAATAAAGTAGGAATCGCCCAAATGACTTTAATCAACCATGTAATAGCCATATCCGTAATGCCTGCATAGTAGGCACTAAATGAACCCAGTAGTACCCCTATCAGAATAGATATTATCACTGCAATAAATCCTACAGCCAAACTGATTCGTGTGCCGATAAGTAATCGCGATAACATATCTCTGCCAAATTTATCGGTTCCCAACCAAAAGGTTCGTTTCAGAATATACTGTTCGGTAGGATTTTTTATTGTTGGGTCTATAGGGAAAGTGAGCAGTTCAACTATTTCATCATCTACAAAATGACTGACCTTCATGCTATCACCAATCACCTCTCCTGAGCGAATGGGAATGAGTTCGGCATCGGCTTCTTTTCCGTTGATAAGTGTATTCAAAAAGGAATGTTCACTCTTGAAATTTTGTTTGTATTTTTTGAAAAATAAACAGCTAAAGCCCGGTTTTTGCGTAGCAATTTCAAGACAAATAGTATTGGCATCTTTGGTATTGTCAGGGGCCAATACGTATGCGAATAAGGCAGTTGCTATCATGGTGAAAATAAATACCAAGGCCACTAAAGCTACCTTATTGCGCTTTAGCCGATTCCAGGTTCTATTATTTTCTTTTGCCTTCATACGAGAATTATTATTTCACCTTTCTGTCTTTCCATGAATAGGTTCCGAATTGCGAAAGTACTGCGGATATTAAAATATAGGGTATATGAATGAGCTGTAAAATATAGACGTAATAAAGTTCTGCTTCCTTTTTGAAGAATCGACTTACGGGTATAAGTAGACTGAGTTCAATGCTTCCCTTGGTAAGTAGCAGTACGATGAATAGTTTCAGATATACAATATCCAGTACAGCACAAAATAAAACGAGCAGTAAGAAGGCATTGAAAGAAAATACACAGGCCAATATAAACTGAATACGAGCATCTTTAAACTTTGTGGCTTTGGAGGCCCAGCGAATTCTTTGCTGCAGAAAACTTTGTATCGAATACATGCCATCTGTATACACGATCGCATCTTTATATTTGAGATAGGATGTTTGTCCGGGAAAGGCCTTTTCAATTTTATACATTACCAACATGTCGTCACCACTGGCAATATCGTCAATTCCCTCAAATCCTTTCACATGGTTAAAGGCTTCTCTGGTATAGGCAAGGTTGGCTCCATTGCACATGGTGCCGCTTTTAAAATAGGAGAGAGCGCCCGTTACACCCCTGCATGGTAAAGAAATCGATCGACTGAAATATTTGGAACCAATTTTTCTTGTTGAAAAAGGCAACCGGTGCTGCCAGTAATTTATTATGATTGTGTTCGTAAGCATATACGATACTTAATAGCCAAAATTCACACATCGCGCAATCCGCATCAGTGGTTATGATGAGTTCGCCACTACTTTGTTTGATGCCAATTTCGATGGCTTTCTTTTTGTAGGCGTTTAAAACGGTTCCTTTTGTAAAATCGGCAAGGGTAATGAGTGTTACTTTCGGAAAGGTGCCCACCACCTTAGAAGTATTATCGGTGGAATGATCATCGATTACAATAATTTCTGTCAATTCGGGCGGATAGATTTGCGCCAAAATATTCTTAATTAAAATTCCGATACTTTTTTCCTCGTTGCGTGCCGGAATGATGATACTGACCCTAGTACGTGGTTTATAGTCTTTTTGGATTTTTAGCTCCGTCATTTTTTTCCACCCTGCTCTAAAATACAGCATAAGGATCGCATAGCCTAACAGGAGAAGTACTGATATGAAGGTGATAATAGGGAGCATTTACAAATACCTTGCAATATCATCAAATAATTCGTCATCTAAAAGTTTATGTCCCTTTTCTATTACCCTAATTTCGGCTTTGGGAATTTCGCTGTGTAATTTTTTTCATACTTTTTGATTGATTACAAAATCATATTTTCCGTAAATGGCCAGGATGCAGATGGAATATTTTTTCTTGCGCAGCTTTTATTTTCTGAAGATTGGGAATCATATTCTTCATATTCATCCAAGTGTTGTACACTTTTTTAGAATGCATGACATCGCGGGTATGCATTTTGGAGAAAAGAAATATATTTCTTGGCAAGAAATGCAACCAATATAAAATATTCAGCAATTGCGTATACTGCTCAGGATGATGCATCAAGTATTTGAATAGAGGTTTTCCCAGTAGCGAAGAGGTGGCTAATTGATTCCAAAAATTGATGTGAATGCCATCTGGTGCGATTAAAATGAGTTTGTCTAATAAGTTGGGTATCAATTCTGCCAGTATCAAATTGTATCTGCTGCCCATACTGTAAGAGATGCCACTAAGTTTTTTTATTTTATTCTCATTAATGATATGCGTAAGAGTCGTCAAAAAATCTGTCTTTGTTTCAGCCTTTTCAAACTCTTGATAGGGAAGATCTACTACTACAAAACCAAAACGCTCATTAGTCCGCTCAATCATTTTGCTATAAACTTGTGCTTCTTGACCAAATCCATAAAAGGCAAGGATCCAATGATCAGATGCTTGTTTTGGAGGATAGGTATGGTAGGTCATTAGTAAAAAGTTGAAGTGAAATACAAGCCTGCTGGTAAAAGTAGGAAAGTATCAGAACTCAACAAACACCTTTTCAACACGCACTACTTTTAATAGGATGCTTTTATGACAAAGCTGTGACAGATATTTGGCACTAATATTGCGACAAAATACTATATTTATGACGTTAAATGACGCAGCAGGCACTTTTCAATATTTCATTCAGTAATAATATTTTATAATGAGCAGTAAATTCTATTCAACAAACCTATTTTTTTTCGGCTTGCTATTTTTATTCTGCACCATTTTGTGCACACAATCTGCGTTTGCACAAACGGACCTAAGCAGCAAGGCCATTTCAACAAATGATTTTGAAAAAATGGACAATGCCGAAAAGAGAATTCATTTTATTCAGTGGAATCAGTTCAGTTCACAAAATGAAATTCCCTTGGAATTGGAGCAGAAGGCATTGGCTTTTTACAAAGAAAAAAACCTAGATGAGCGGATATATCATAAGTACAAATCCCTTTTTCGGATTCTTACGAATGAGCAACTACCCCTTTCAAACCGAATCAATGCAGGCAGCTTCATCGTGGCTACCTATGACGAAAACATTTTCCCAATCGGTATCGTTAAAGACTTATTATTAGAGCTCGCTCAACAACTAAAATAGTAATTGCGTGAATAAAATTTTACATTTTTTCCTTTTATTTCTTTTATCGAACGGCGCTTTTGCACAGTTTATAAATGTGTCGGGCATAACAGCTACCGGTCGGTTTAACAGTTGTGCCGGTGCACAGCTTCCTGCTATTACGGCTGAACTTGTAAACCTAAATGGTGGCGCAGTGGTAAATGGTGGTGTGTTTACCTGTAACAATGGGTGCGACTCTTCCACTGTGCGGGTTACCATGTCCAATATCAGATGGAATCAAGTACCCAATGCCGAGTGGTTACATGGCTTGTTTTTACCTGCAAATGCCGGTTTTGTAGTAAGTGCCATTGCCATACCGGCTGGTTTTATTACCTATAATCCGGGCTGTGTGGGTATGTGTCCATCCGGATCCGGTTTTAATGGTGGCCCCGGCTTCTATTTTGATAATACTGCCGGTAATACTTGTTGCAATACTATTTTGGCAAATGATGGCTTACCATGTAATAATTATGGTGATTTATCGCTGAGCTGTAATAGTGCTTTTAATTTGGTGTTCGACATCAAATTTTGCAATAGTATTATTCTGAATAATAGCTATACATTTGTTTTGAATGGGTCGTCTGATGGCGAAACCGGATGCTGGAATTTCAACGATTTGCTTTCACATACCATTCAATTTACCATAGCTACCAATCCATGTACCCCACCCCCAATAAATCCAACTGCCACGGCACCTGTTCGCTCATGTGTGGGGAACAACCTGAATTACACGGCTACCCTCACCGGTCTTTGCAATAACAATGTCATCAGTTGGTGGGATGATCCTGTAGCAGGAAGTTTAGTAGGTACCGGATCGCCGTTTGTGTATGATCCGGCAGGTGCAGCTTGTCCTGGTGGTACCACCCTTTACGCTACTTGTTGTACCGGTAATATAGCAGGTTGCTTGAGTAGGGTACCGATTACCATTCCGGGTACCTGCACAGTATTAAGTATTACTAATGTCAATATTACCAATTCTACTTGTTTACAATTGGGCAGTATCAATGCAACTACTGTTGCCAATGCTGTAGGAGCTATTAATTATAATTTAAATCCGGGCGGACTCAATAATGCCACAGGAATATTTACCGGTCTCAATCAACCGGTGTATACCATGACTGTTACCGATGCTACCGGTTGCACAGCAAGTACGGTGGTGAATATTTCACAACCTCCTCCCATTGTTATTGCACCGCCTATTATTACGGGCACTACTTGTGCCTTGCCCAACTCGGGACAAATCATTGTATCAGCCGCGGGAGGAAATGGGGGCTTAGTATATTCCATCACACCATTTGCAAACCAAGCTCCTCCGGGAACCTTCACCGGATTGAGTGCACAATCCTATACCATTACCGTAACGGATGCGCAAAACTGTACAGCCACTACTATTGTAGTGGTGCCCAATTCGCCTGCAGTCAATTGGGTGTCGGTGCTTTCAACAAATGTTTTATGCAATGGTGGGGCTACGGGTACTATTACGGCCAATGCCGGTGGAGGACTTGCACCATATACGTATACATTATTACCAGGAGGGCTCAATAATAATACTGGTATTTTTACCGGACTGGGCCCAAATTCGTATACCATAACAGCTGTAGATGGCAATGGATGCAGCACTTCAAGCATTGTTGTAATTTCAAATCCATCATTGCTAAGTTGGGCAAGTGTTACCGATGTGGATGTACTTTGCGCCAATGGCAATACTGGAAGTATATCTGCAAGTGCTACAGGGGGTACGCCAGCTTACCAATATAATTTAATGCCTGGGAATGTAAACAATGCCTCAGGAGTTTTTAACGCATTACTTATTGGTACCTATACTATTACCTGCACCGATTTGAATGGTTGCAGCATAACCACCATTGTGAATATCACGCAACCACCGGTAATCAATTTTATCACATCCACCGCTACTGCGGTATTATGCAATGGAGCGAATACAGGTAGTATTACTGTTGCTGCAGTGGGTGGCAATGGTAGTTTTGTGTATACCCTGAATCCAGGTAATATTTCTAATGTGACCGGTATTTTCCAGAACCTTTTGGCAGGAACTTATACGGTAACGGCTATGGATGCAAACAATTGTACCTTAAGCACTATCATTACTGTTACGCAACCGCTTCCGATTATCTTTCCAACTGTTGTAGTAACTAGCCCCGCATGTACTGGATTGGTCAATGGAAGTATTTCGGTGGTTGCGTCTGGTGGCACCGGTACTATTACCTATACCTTAAATCCGATTGGTACGGTTAACATCACCGGAAACTTTTCGGGTTTAGCTGCTGGAACCTACACTGTCATTGCCACGGATATTAATTTGTGCTCGGCATCCACCGTAGTAATTATTGCGCCGCCCACTCCAATTACCTTCCCTCTGGTGCAATCGACGCAACTATTATGTAATGGGGCCTTAACGGGTGCTATTACAGTTGGTGCGGTAGGTGGTGCCGGTGGCTTTTCATACCTTTTGATGCCGGGAGGAGTATTAAACAATACAGGAGTATTTACAGGACTTGGTGCCGCCACCTATACCATAACTGCTTTAGATGCCAATAATTGCAGCAATTCAACTACAGTCACACTTACGCAGCCATCAGCTTTGGTATGGAACGCAGTGAATTTTGTAAACCCGACTTGCAATGGGGCTTCCAATGGGAGCATTAATGTCAATGTTACGGGTGGGGTAGGTGCGATCAATTATAACTTAAATCCCCCCGGTATTACAAATAATACAGGAATTTTTCCGAATTTAAATGGGGGTGCTTATACAGTAACCGCTACAGATGCCAATGGATGTACTACTACAACCCTTGTCAATTTAATTAGTCCTGCTCAATTGACGATTATCAATGTAAGCATACTTCCTCCAAACTGTGTACCCGGTAATAATGGGGAAGTTACGGTGAATATCAGTGGAGGTCAGCCACCCATTAATTATAATATTGGAGTCGGCAATCAGTTGGGAAATATATTTTACAATGTGGGTCAAGGTACCTATACCATCGTGGTAGCTGATGCCAATAACTGCACAGCAAGCAGTGTTGTAAATGTTACCACACCCAATGCTCCGCAGTTTACCAATGTGGTTGTGCAAAACGTCAATTGTTTTGGAGGGGCCAATGGCAGTATAGTGGTAATTGCAACTGGCGGCAATGGACAAATAAATTATGTAATGCAACCCGGAAATGTCAACAATATAACCGGGGTGTTTCCTAATTTGCCTGCGGGTACCTATACCATCACTGGAACCGATATCAACAACTGTAGTACCCAAACAATTGTAACAATTACCGCTCCGGTATTAATCATAATTGATAGTGTGGTGCATCAGGACATCCTATGTAATAATGGCAACACAGGTTCCATTCATGTGTATGCAAGTGGTGGCATTGCTCCCTTAAGTTATACCTTGCAACCTGGCAATATTACCAATAATACGGGCATTTTTAACAATTTGGCCATAGGCAACTATTTAGTTACAATTACCGATGCCAATGGTTGCTATGTGACTGTAAATGTAAATATTATACAGATTCCGGTAATGTTCTGGACCAATGTCAGCTTTGTTTCAGTTAGTTGTGCCGGCGGTAATACTGGTAGCATTCAAGCCACCGTAACGGGTGGAACACCCCCCATTTCGTATAATCTACAACCAACCAATCAAACTAATTTGACCGGTACTTTTACCGGTCTGGCGACAGGTATTTATGTGGTAACCGCCACCGATTTAAATGGCTGCACCACCACCATCACATTTAATTTAACGCAGCCTTCACCTGTTGTAATCACCAATATTACCAGTGTTCCTCCAACATGCGTTCCAGGCAATGATGCCAGTATGACCATAACGGTTACCGGTGGTACGGCTCCGTACAATTATCAGGTTGGAGCTATTAATCAAGCAAATAATGTAATTAACGGATTAAATTTTGGATTATATATTGTTATTGTTACGGATGCAAATGGGTGCACAGCTACCAGTTCGTATACCATCGTTGCGCCGGTAGCGCCCACATTCACCAGCATTGCCACCACACCTGTTTTATGTAATGGAGGTACAACTGGTAGTATTACAGCAGTGGCTTTAGGTGGCTTAGGTTTGCTGAATTATACTCTAATGCCAAATAATATAACCAATGCAACCGGTATTTTTAACAATCTTGCAGGTGGTACCTATACGGTAATCGTAACGGATGTTTCCGGATGTAGCAGTAGTTCCATTGCTGTGGTGGTGGATCCTCCTGTTTTATTATTTGCGAATGTGGTCATCACAAATCCTACTTGTTTTGGAGGTAGCAATGGAACGGTCACTGCTTCGGCAAGTGGCGGTACCGGCATTTATACCTATGTACTCAATCCGGGAGGTATCACAAATAATACCGGACTTTTCAATAATTTAGTCCCAGGGACATATAGCATAACGGTTTAAGATGTGAATGGCTGCTCTACCTCAACCACTGTTTTAGTAAGTCAACCAACACAGGTGACTTGGGTATCGATTAATTTTGTTAGTCCAACATGCTTTGGAAACTTTAATGGAACCATTAATGCAATGGCGACCGGTGGCACAGGCTCGAAAGATTATAATATTCAGCCGGGAAATGTCACCAACAATACCGGTATTTTTATCAATTTGGCTGCAGGCATTTACACCATTATCGCAGCTGATCAAAACGGCTGTAGCATTACCACTACAGTTAATGTACTGGCACCTCCGGCATTAGCACTTGTGAACGTGGTAACTGTAGCGCCAAGCTGTATTCCAGGAAATGACGGTACAATTACCGTTAATGTAACAGGTGGTACACCCGGCTATAATTATAATATAGGAGGACCGAATCAGGTTTCAAACCTTTTTACCGGTTTGGCGGGGGGTGTTTATACTATAACAATTACGGACGCCAATAATTGTACCTTAACAAACGTAGTCTCATTAAGCACACCCGGTGCTCCAATAGTTTCAAACATAACACCCGTGAATGCTACCTGCAATGGCAGTAACGATGGAAGTATTACAGTAGTGATTGACGGTGGCGCAGCACCTATTACCTATACCTTAGTGCCCGGCGGTCTAGTAAATAATACCGGTGTATTTACAGGACTGGGGCCAAATAATTATACCATAAATGTAAGTGACGCCAATGGTTGTACTACCGTGGCTACAGCAATTGTAACAGCACCTGCCTCAATAATTTTTACCTCATTGGCTAATACATCGGTTAATTGCTTTGGCGGAAATGATGCTACCATTACTGCAGTGGTTACAGGAGGTTTGGGATTGATTACGTATAACTTGATGCCAGGCAATATTAATAATAATAACGGACTGTTTTCCAATTTGATAGCCGGAGTGTATACTGTTACGGCGACAGACATCAATGGTTGTAATACCGTAAGTACCACTACCATTATTGCGCCTCCATTGTTGGTTTGGGCCAATGTATTAAGTACAAATATTACCTGTAATAATGGAAATGACGGCAGTATTACGGCTGGGACTAGTGGTGGATTTGGAACCGTAAATTATACCTTGCTACCAAATAATGTTACGAATGCTACAGGCATATTTGCCACTTTAATTGCAGGTGTTTATACTATTCAGGCCGTAGACGCCAATGGTTGTTCTATTAGTACCTCAGTGACCCTAACACAAGCAACGCCCATTTTAATTTCCAATATTGTCTCTACCGTCCCAACTTGCGTGCCCGGAAATGACGCTACGGTCACTATCACTGCCAGTGGTGGGGTGATGCCCTATAATTACAATATCGGCTTGGGCAATCAACCAAGCAATGTGTTTACCAATATTGGTGCAGGAAATTATACGATAACAATTACGGATGCAACAGGATGTACTGCTAGTTCTGCTTTTGTAGTGAGCAATCCTTCATCCCCATCGATAACAAACGTAAGCACAAGTAATGTTTTATGTTACGGCGATAATAATGGTGGTATCACTATTAGCGCTACCGGTGGCATGGCGCCTTTAACCTATACCCTTTTGCCCAATAACATTACTAATCTAAATGGAATCTTTACAAATTTACTGGCAGGAGTTTATACCATAAATGTTAGCGATGCAAGTAATTGTTCTGTAAGTACGATGGTAACTATAACGCAGCCAAATGCCTTGGCAATTGCCAGTATGGTGGTAACAGACATCCTTTGTTTTGGTGGTGCAGACGGCGAAATTACCCTTTCCATTGTAGGTGGAACCGGAATAATCAATTATACCCTTCAGCCTCCTAATATCACTAATCAGACAGGCTTCTTCAATAACCTAAATGCCGGAAATTACACTATTACAGGTGCCGATGCAAATGGTTGCACTTTATCAACTGCTTTTTCAGTAGTCAGTCCAACTGCATTAGTAATGGGTGTGCCGATTGTCAATGATGTGCTTTGCTTTAATGGAAATGATGGAAACCTTACAGCCACGGCTAGTGGTGGAACCGGTAATATATCTTATACGCTGCAACCTTTGGGCATCACCAACAATACGGGTTTGTTTATTTCTCTTGCCATTGGCAACTATACCATAATTGCCACGGATGCAAACGGATGTACGGCCTCTACAGCAGTTACCATTGCGCAGCCAACCCCCATGCAACTTGTGAATTATACCACAGTGACCCCATCGTGTGTACCTGGTAATGATGGTAGCATTACCATTAATGTTGCCGGTGGTATACCTCCGTATCAATACTCCATCAATGGAGGTGCTCCACAACTTGGAAATACATTCACTAATTTGGCGGCGGGTACCTATACCATTCTGGTAGCCGACCTAAACGACTGCAAAGTAATACTGGTAGTGACTTTGGCTAATTCGCAAGCGCCGATATTCACCAATGTTGTTTCGAATCCGGTAAATTGCTTTGGTGCCAATGATGGTAGTATCAATGTAACAGCTACAGGTGGATTGGGGCTGATCAATTATACCATTCTACCTGCTAATATTACGAATGCAACAGGTATTTTCACAAACCTTGCTCCGGCAACCTATACCATTAATGCAGTGGATGCTAATGGCTGTTCGGTAAGCACCTTGGTGGTAGTTACCTCTCCTACACAACTGGTTTGGACTTCGGTAGCACAAACGAATGTCAGTTGTAATGGAGGGAATGACGGAAGCATTACAGCGTTAGCAAGTGGTGGCACTGGCACTATCAACTATAATTTGCAGCCTGGCAATGTAACTAATCAAACCGGCCTATTTCCTAATTTGATAGCTGGAGTGTATACGTTAACCGCAACAGATGCCAATGGTTGTAGCATCAGTACCTTGGTTACCGTTTCGGAACCAACTGCTGTAACCTTTGTGAATACCCTGAGTACGAATGTAAGTTGTAATGGAGGCAATGACGGAACGCTCACAGTGACAGCTTCAGGAGGAACCGGCATCATTAGTTACAATTTGCAACCCGGTAATATTACAAATCAAAGCGGGCTCTTTATAAACTTAATAGCAGCTACCTATACCATAGTGGCCACAGATGCCAATGGATGTAGTACCTCTACTACTGTTGTAATCAATCAACCCTCGCCGCTTGCAATCACAAATGTGAGCAGTACCATACCAACCTGTGTACCGGGAAATGATGCCACAATTACCATCACAGCAAATGGTGGCACGCCAGCCTACAGCTATAATATTGGTGGGGCTAGTCAAGCCTCAAATGTATTTCCAAATGTTGGTGCCGGTACCTACACCATTACGGTAATAGATGCTAATAATTGCACGGTTACTAGTGTGTTTGCAGTAGTTGCACCCAATGCACCTGTTTTCACCAATGCCATTGCCACACCGGTTTCGTGCAATGGTGGAAATGATGGTACCATAAGTGTTACTGCCACCGGTGGCGCCGGAGGAATTACCTATACCTTGCTTCCGAATAATATTACCAACGCGATAGGAAATTTCACGAATTTGACCGCAGGGATATATACTATCAATGCAGTGGATGCAAGTAGCTGTTCCGTAAGTACTACCATTCAAATTACGGAACCCACACAACTTGTATGGACATCTGTAACCCCAATAAATATCAGTTGTAATGGAGGAAATGACGGAAGTATAACTGCTCAGGCAAATGGTGGTACCGGCATTATCAACTATAATTTGCAGCTGGGAAATGTAAATAATCAAACAGGTCTTTTCCTCAATTTGATTGCAGCTGTGTATACCTTAACAGCAACAGATGCAAATGGTTGTAGTATTAGTACCTTGGTGACTATTACTGAGCCAACACCGGTATTATTTGTAAATACTGCTAGTACAAATGTAAGTTGCAACGGAGGCAATGACGGTACACTTACAGTGTCTGCTTCTGGAGGAACTGGCATTATTAGCTACAATTTACAACCGGGCAATATTACCAATCAGAGTGGGTTGTTTGCAAATCTAATCGCAGGTACCTATACCATTGTGGCAACAGATGCCAATGCTTGCAGCACTTCCACTACCTTAATTATTAGCCAACCCACGCCGCTTGCCATCATAAATGTGATCAGTACCATACCAACTTGTGTACCTGGCAATGATGCCACGATTACTATTACTGCCAATGGCGGAACACCAATATACAGTTACAATATTGGTGGTGCAAATCAATTGTCAAATGTCTTCTCCAATGTTGGAGTCGGTAGCTATACCATCACTGTCATCGATGCCAATAACTGTACTGTTACCAGTGTCCATACAGTGGTAGCGCCAAATATTCCAACTATCACAAATGTTGCTACCACTACAGCTACTTGCATTCCGGGATGCGATGCTGCAGCCACCATAACTGCAATCGGTGGTTTGCCGGGTTATACATATAGCTTAGATGGAATCAATTTTGTGGCCAACAATTTGTTTAATAATTTATGCGCTGGTATTTATACCGCCACCGTTAAAGACGCAGGTGGATGCACAAGCACCAGTATATTCAATATTCTTACGTCTGCAGGTCCGGTAATAACCAATACAACTGTAGTCAATATTTTATGTAATGGCGGTAATAATGGAAGTATCACTATTAATACTACAGGCGGTACCGGTACCATTACCTATACATTGCAACCAAACAATATCAATAATATTAGCGGTGTATTTTCGAATTTGATCGCAGGCACATATACTGTGCAAATTGTTGATGCAAATGGTTGCGGACTCAATACCGTGGTAACTATCACCGAACCTGCGCAACTTGTTTTCACAAACATTGTCGCAAATGGAGCTCTTTGTAGTGGTGCGCAAAATGGCACTATCGATGTAACGACTACTGGTTGAACTGGGGCAATCAGCTATACCATTAATCCGGCAGCAAATTTTGTTCCGCCGGCTACCTTCAATAATCTGCTGGGCAATGTAACCTACACCATTGTTGCAACCGATGCCAACGGATGTTCTATTTCAACAGCCGTATTTGTATTTCAACCACCGGCATTGGTTATTGATTCTTCTTTTTATACAAATATAACCTGCAATGCGGCCAATAATGGCACCATTAATGTGTATGCAAGTGGCGGCACCGGGGTGTTGACTTATAGCCTTGCTCCATTAGGAATTAATAATCTCACAGGAGCTTTTACAGGTCTGTCGCCCAATACATACACAGTAACCATTACCGATGCAAATAATTGCACCTTAAGCTCAATAATAACCATAACACAACCGCCTGCCATAACGTTGGTTTCTCTAACAGCCGCGAATGTGAGTTGCAACAATGCTCAGGACGGTTCGATTTCCATTTTATGTACAGGAGGAACCGGTATTTTAAGTTATAATTTGCAACCCACCAATGTAAATAATGTTAGCGGACAATTTTTAGCACTTGCTGGTGGCAATTATACTATTACTGTAACAGATGCCAATAATTGCACCTATACGACAATAGTAGCTGTGGTCAATCCGCCCATACTTTCATTTGGAACTTTTATTGTAACAAACATATCCTGTTTCGGAAATAATGATGGTTCCATCAATGCAGTAGCAGTGGGAGGAACCGGTACTATTACCTATACCTTGCAGCCCGGAAATGTAGTTAATTTAACAGGGCAGTTTTCAGGATTACTACCGGGCACGTACACAGTATCAGTTTCAGATGCCAATTTGTGCAGTGCCAGTTCCGTTGCTACCATTACCGAACCGCTTCCGCTTACTGCGGTTTTGGTTTCCACTCAGAATGTAATTTGTCATGGGGATAATTCCGGAGCCATAGTGGTGAGTGCCAGCGGTGGGAATATCCCGTATGTATACACCCTACTTCCGGTGGGTGTAAATAATAATACCGGTGATTTTCAAAATGTATTTGCCGGAAATTATACCGTGACGGTTACTGATGTAAATGGATGTACCACGCAGGTTCTTAATATTTTAATTACAGAACCACCAGCCATAGTACTTACTACTGTATCACATGTAGACGTTATTTGCTATGGTGACAGCACGGGTTCCATTACTGTACAGGCTAGTGGGGGAACCGGCACTATCACGTATTCTATTTCTCCAGCTTTGGGTATTCAATCGCCACTGGGCTTTTTTGCTCACTTGCCAGCAAGGGTGTATACGGTTACCGCTACCGACGCATTAAATTGCACACTTACAACCATTGTAGATGTGAAGCAAAATGATGAAATAATTATTACCGAAATTACATATCGTGAGCCAATCTGTTTTGGTGATGCCAATGGAATGATCGACTTTAAAGGGATCGGCGGTGTAGCTCCATTAACCTTTCATCTAAATAATAATTTTGGACAACCCACTGGATATTACAATAATATTATCGCAGGGTATCATTTACTTACCATCACAGATGTAATGGGTTGTAGAAGGGACTCATTGTTTTTGCTGCCGCAACCAGAACCGGTGCATGCAGGTTCTCTTACCATAATACCCGAATCATGTGCAGATGCGAAAGATGCCAAAATTTTTGTGAAAGGTGCCGGTGGTAGAGGTGGTTACACATATTTTATCAGACCTGGATTGCATGTAAACAAAAACGGAATATTCTATGGGTTTGAAGAAGGAAATTATACCATTACTATACGAGACACTTCATTATGTGAATGGGACACCATTATCAATGTACCTCCTCCAACCAATCAACTCAGTATTTTGATAACCAAACAAGATTTAGGTTGTTTTGGTAAAGGTGCTGAAGGATGGGCTCAGGCAAATGTAATCGGTGGAGTATCGCCATATACGTATCTTTGGAATACTACTCCACCACAAGTTACCGATCGGGCTACCAATTTGTATTTTGGTTATTATATTGTAGAAGTGTTGGATGCTAATGGATGTAAGATTGTAGATACCGTATACATTGAGCCGGGTCCTTGCTGTGATGAAGTATTTATTCCGAATGCCTTCTCACCCAATGGTGATGGGGTCAATGATATTTTTAGAGTTACCACTGCCACAGGCGTTGAGCTGATACAATTTGAAGTGTATGACCGATGGGGTGTAAGAGCTTGGGCAACCAACGATTTCAGAAGTGGATGGGATGGAACCTACAAGGATCAAAAAGATGCAAACATGAATACCTTCTTCTATATTTTTAAATATCTGTGCTTGACAGATGGTAAAATTTATACTAAAAAAGGAGATATTAATCTGATACGATAAACGCTTTTGATGCATTTGACAGCATCATGACGAAAGGACCTTCGCAAATGCTTGTAAAAATATTTTAGATTAATTCATGAAGCTATTCTATTTTCACATATCATGAAAATCATTTGGTTATGTAGCTGGTATCCTAATGAGAACGATATTTTTACCGGCGATTTTATTCAAAGACAGGCAGTAGCGGTTTCCGCCTTCGCTGACATTGAAGTAGTGCATGTTGTTTTTTGCGACAAGAATGACACCTCAGTACAAGTAGTCAATTCTCAATTGAAAGAGACTATCTATTATAAAAAGAAGGGCAGTATCCTTTCAAACCTATGGGATTATTTTAACCTACATCAAACATTTTTAAAACGGTATAGAAATACAAAAGGGAATCCAAATGCGATGCATGTTCAGATACCCATAAAGGCAGGTATGGTGGCACTCTGGTTTAAGTTTTTTTACAAGATGCCATACATTGTTACCGAACATTACGGTATTTATAATACATATTTAGACGACCACTTTGAGTCGAGAAGCACATGGTTTCGATTTTTGACAAAACAGGTAGTGAAGAATGCAGATCGGTTAACCACTGTTAGTTATAGTTTGGGAGATGATATGAATCAATTGGTGGCCAAAAAAGAATTTACCGTAATCTCCAATGTGGTGGATACTACTTTGTTTCAGTATACGAAACCCGAAAGAAGGGAGATCTTTCAATTTATTCATATTTCCAATATGATACCCTTAAAAAATATTCAAGGGATTATAGAATCAGCAGAAAAACTGTGGCAACAACGACAAGATTTTGTGGTAGTAATTGTCGGTAGTATTAAAGAGGAGTATGTTCAAGTAGCAAATGAAAAGCAATTACTCAATAGCGTAATTGTCTTTAAGGGGGAAGTTTCCTACAAGCAAATTGCGACAGAGATAAAAGAAAGTCAGTCTCTAATAATTTTTAGTGATACCGAAAGCCAATCGTGCGTGGTTTTGGAGTCACTATGTTGTGGCAGACCAGCTATTGTAACCAATATCGGCGGAGTGAAAGAACTCATTGACGAAAGCAACGGATACAAAGTCAATGTAAAGGATACCAACGATTTGGTTGAAAAAATGAATTGCATGATTGACCGGTATGATTCATTCAATACGGAAGAAATTTCGAAAGACGCCATAGCAAAATATTCGTATAATTCGGTCGGTAAGCAGTTTTACAATTTATATAGAACCCTTAACCCTTAGTTTTTATAACCAATAATATTAAATCCAAACAGTTCGTTGGTAGTTACCTGTACTCGAGTATAATTTCGTTTTGAAAACCATGCTGCTGCTTCATCATGAGCATGTTCCCATCTAAATTCAGGAGAAAACCAATCAAGAATGTCAATCATCATTTCGCGGGTATTTTGTTTGTTCCCCTTTAATTTTTTTACAATCCAGGTAATGGGCAATAGGGTAACTGTATATAAATAATATTGTACCTTATGTGGCAGTTTGGAAGTATACCCTCTCAAAAAATTGAATGTATTATGTATTAATCCTTTTACCGGGTGATACAGCCAAACACTTATTTTTCCACCCTTTTTTACACAGGTCTCTAGGCATGAAAAAGTCAACTCAGAATTGGTGGTGCAAATAAGCACACCACTGCTATGTACTATATCACACAAATCAAATTGTATGGGAGGAAATTGCACGTCGCCTTGTATAAACAAAGCCCCAGATTGTGTATTTTTTTCGAATGCCCGTTCAATACTTTGACTAAAATCCATACCGATAATGGTGGCGCCACAGGCAGCTATGGACTGATTCAGCAAGCCGTTACCGCATCCGGCATCTAAAATCAATTTGCCATTTAAGGATTCTTTGGTTTCGTCATTTTCCTGCAGAAAGCGTTGTAGCATGCCCTCGGTATCTGCATCCCATACCTTGTCCTCTTCATAATTAAACAAGCCCCATTCCTGAGAGAAACTTTTTTTCGTTTTTTTATTTTTTTTCAAAACAAATTGAAGAAGTCCATGATAGGTAATATTTATTTTTTCTTTTATGGCAACAAAGTCCTTAACATGTTTTGCCAAAAAGGGTTCATAATCTATAAATGCCTCCACGGTTAATCTTGGGATTCCATTTATGATTGGAAAAATGAAAACGCTACTTCTTAAAATGCCATTTAGGATAATCTCTTTTTCTGTTCCGTTGTACTGTTTGGTACCGGTTTCCAGTACTTCCATTTCTAACGGCTCTCTACTAACTGGGCATCTTAAATAGGATAATAATTCTGGAGTCATTTATTTTTTTTGAGTTGTAATTCGTAACGAGTGGTAGGTGCTAAAAGAGGATTAATTCATCAATAAGATGTTTACGCTTCGCTGAAGAATATTGAATGCGATTTCTGCCATCAGATTTTCTTTATCTAAAGTGGGGTTTACTTCGGTTATTTCAAAACAGCAAATTTTGTGATTTTGCATTAGACTGGCTAGCAAATCTTCAGCTTCTCGCTCCCTTAGTCCATTAGGAACCGGAGTACCGGTTCCGCGCGAAATGCTGCTGTCTAAACTATCAACGTCAAAGGATACATAAATATCATCACATTGCTGTAAACTCAATAAGGTTTGGCGTACCACATGTTCTACCCCTTTTTTGCGAACCTCAGAAACCGGAATTATTTTTACGCCTAATTTTTTGAGAATGTAATCTTCCTCCTTTTCGGTGTCACGAAGCGCAATAAAAACAACATCTTCCGGCAATATTTTGGGACAAATTTTTCCAAGGTTTTTTAATTCTTCCCACTGTTTTAATGTTTGTGCGTCCGGCTGATGTACCTGGCAATCTAAATTGTCTTCAGCCAGCGAAACGGCTAAAGGCATGCCATGCATATTCCCACTCGGTGTGGTATAAGGCGAATGCATGTCGGCATGTGCATCAATCCATACAACACCCAATCTACTTTTTGGCTTGGCCATTTTGATACCGGCAATAGTACCTCCCGCACTGCTATGATCACCAGCCAGTACCAGAGGGAATAAACCGGAGCGTAAATTGTTTTCAACCGCCTCAGCCACTCGGCCAAACATTAGCTTTACCCCTTTGATACGTTTTGCATAAGGACTTTCAATGGGTTCGTATAGTAAGTTATTTTCGGTTTCAACAATATCACTCGGAAAATTAACGAAGAAATTACTCATGTAATCTAAAGCGGCCACCTTTAGTGCATCAATACCCAAGCTTGCTCCTCGGGTGCCGGCACCAATTTCAGACTTCACCTCAATAATCTTGATATTTCTCATACGTCCACAAAAGTACAATTCTTACACCGAAAGCCGAAACCCAAGATTCCTTTTTTGCTTTTTTAGTAATTTCAAGTACTTTAGCAAGGTTTATGTACCGAATTTGTTGTTTTCAGCACAGGAGTTTATTAGTTTTAGTGGCTATACTGGCTGCTTCATTTTGTAACGCTCAAGTTACATTCATTCAGCCCAATTTAAAAAAGCCAGACGATTTGCTGGTTTATATTGGTATCAATAACTATTTTTTGATTCAAAATCCTGAACCATCAAAAGTGTTATCTGTAAGGTCTTCCGAAGGAAAAATTGAAAGACTGACGGATAGTACTTTTCATTTATTTGTCAATAATGCCTCTATCAATGGTATTCAATTGTCCTACTCCCGAGTCCAAAATGGTAAATTGCAGAAAAAGATTGACTATCCATCTATTTACTTGACAGCTACCGTACCTGATGTGTCCCGTTTACGACTCGGTACCAAATCAAATGGTAAAATATCATTGACTGAACTGAAAAATGTAAGTAAGGTTGCCTTGGATGATAAGGATTTTAAAATTAAACTGAATTATAATATCCAATGCGAAATCACCTGCAAACCTTTAAAAAGTCCAACCAAGTTTGTTATTTCCATCCGAAACGGCGATTTACAAGGGAATGTAGATTATCAAGAATTATTGGGCAAGCTCTCCAAGGGTGACCGAATTCGGTTTGATAAAATTAAAGTAATCGGTAATAATCGAACGGCCAGGAGTTTGGAATCGGCAACGTTTAGTATTGAATAGCGATGTAGACCCTCGCTACCGCTTTTAAATTTTCATTTATTGCACTATCTTTCCACTGTAAATGAATCTCTATAGACATATTCCTTTTTTAAAAGAAGTACTAAAATATTCTTTTACCGCATTTGGCGGACCGCAGGGCCATTTTGGAATGATGCTCAAAACCTTTGTCGAAAAGCGCAATGACATTAGCAAGGAAGAGCTTATGGATTATATTTCTTTTTGTCAAATGCTACCTGGACCGTCTTCTACCCAAACTATTACTTTAATCGGCTACAAAAGAGGTGGGGTGTCGTTGGCTCTGGCAACGTTGCTCATTTGGATATTGCCTGCGGCAACTATGATGGGTAGTTTATCTTTTTTGGTTACGTATTTCGGAACGAAGGATATCCAGACCAATTTATTTAAATATGTACAGCCGATGGCCGTTGGCTTCCTGATTTACGCAGCCTATATCACGATGCGTATTAGTGTAAAACATATTGCTACATACAGTATTATGTTGGGTGCACTTGCCGTTACCATATTGTTGCGATCACCCTGGGTGTTCCCTGTTTTAATTGTACTTGGTGGCATTATTTCTAACTTCAGTGATAAACGTATTCCTGAAATTGGAAAACCCAAAAAGCCTATAAAGTGGATTAATCTATGGGGGTTTTTAATGATATTTTTAGCGGCCGGTATTTTTTCAGAACTTGCCCGTTTACAACATTGGCATAGTGCCAGGGTTTTTAATTTATTTGAGAATTTTTATCGTTTTGGTAGTTTCGTTTTCGGAGGGGGGCATGCCCTTATACCCATGATGTATGAACAATACGTACTTCGGCCGGAACATTTACAAATAGGGCAGTATTTTTCAACCGCTGAGTTTCTTACAGGGGCCGGTATGGTAAACGCGATCCCGGGTCCTGTTTTTTCAATGTGTACCTATGTGGGTGCTATGAGTATGAGTCAGTTTGGTGCACAAGCGCAATTGATTGGAGCCATTGTTGCAACGATAGGGGTTTTTCTTCCCAGTATCATGCTTTTGTTTTTCTTTTTTCCCATTTACCAAAATATAAAGCAGTATACGGTCATATTTCGTGCGCTTGAAGGAATTCATGCTGTAGTGGTGGGTATTATGTGGGCCTCAGGATATATCCTGTTTAGTTCCATCGAACCCTTTGAGTGGACCAATTTGGTGGTAGTGGCCATTACGTTTGCTTTATTGATGTACTCCAAAATTCCAGCACCACTTGTGGTGGTAGGTTGGCTATTGTTAGGGGCTGCTTTATAATGCAATTATCTAATTTACAACTTATCTTTGCACACGAATGATGCGTATACAGAATTGGGTAATCCTTATTTTTTTATTTGCAGGTACAACAATAAGTGCTCAAATAAATAACCAGCTGCTTGAAAATCCTATCAACGTTAAGGATAGTCTTCAGCAGAAAGTGTTGCTCTCTATTCAATCCAATAATTTTTTTAAGAATAATGAATATTTTGGAAAAATAAGTACCGGATATACCTTGATGGGTTCACAATTGGGTGCCCAATTTGCCTATATGCCGAATGCGTTTGTTCGACTGCAAGCCGGTGCATTTTTTCAAAAGGACTTCGGAAACGATACCAGCCTTTTGGTAAAGCCTATTTTGAGTTGTAAAATTCAAAAGAACGGATACAGCGTCATTTTTGGAAGTTTGGAAGGAAATATTTCACATCGGCTCATTGAACCTTTGTATAATTATGAACGATTTATCAGCAATCCCATCGAAAATGGATTGCAAATAAAAGTCGACAAGGAGAAACTATGGAGTGACACCTGGCTTCAGTGGGAGCGGATGCAGTACCCCGGTTCTACTTTTCAGGAAGAGTTTAGCGTAGGTCATCATACCGATTTCTCGATAATAAAACAGAAGCAATGGGAACTAAGTATACCCTTACAATTTTTGGTTTCGCATAAGGGAGGACAAATTGATATCGATACCACTCCTCTAAAAACCATTGCGAATGCAGCCATTGGTTTCAAAGTTCACTTCAACAATCAAAGGGAGGGGGCGTTTATTAAATCTCTTTCCACAGAAAATTACTATACCCTTTTTAATGATTTGTCACCCACCAAAACACTTACTTTTAAACAAGGAAGCGGACTGTATATAAATGCTACCGCCATCTCTAAATATGATATCGCAGCTTCTGTAGGATATTGGAATGCCAGTCAATTTCTAGCATCACGAGGGGGCTATTTATTTCAGTCGGAGGCCTCTATTTACGGCACTCCCGGATATGTGCAGGCAAATAGAAATCTTTTATTTTTTAGAGTGCTCTATGCTCGAAAAGTGTTTAATGTACTCGATGTCAATGTGCGATTTGAGCCTTATTACGACTTGGATGCGGCTACCTTTGAGTATAGTTATTCCGTATTTTTTACTTACAAAAGCGATTTTACATTATTTAACGTAAACAAAAGAAAATAGTCGCACAATAGTCGCATTTTTGCGAATCAATTAATGATGGAATTCATGAGAAAAACCATATTACTTTTTGTTGTTATTATTTTTTCTACATTTGTAGTGCAGTCGCAAACTGCGTATCGTAAAGTAACCAATGAATCATTCAAAAGAGGTGAAAAACTTACCTATCGGATCCATTATGGATTTATTGATGCTGCTATAGCCACCATTGAAATTACAGATGAGAATAAGAAATTTGCCGATCGAAATACCTTACATGTAGTAGGTATTGGAAGGTCTAAAGGTAGTTTTGATTTCTTTTTCAAAATCAGAGATCGATATGAAACCTATATTGATGAGGAAGCTCTGATTCCCTGGTTTTTTGGCAGAAGAGTAGACGAGGGCGGTTATAAAATGTCGCAGGATTATGTCTTTTTTCACAATCAAAAGAAAATGAGTGCCAATGGCAAAATGATCGACATTTGGCAAAATGCTCAGGATATGCTTTCGGGATTCTATTTGGCTCGTACCATGGATTTAGGGAATGCAAAAGAAGGACAACTTTTCTCGGTTCCAACAGTTGTTGATGGTGCAATGTATAATTTGCAGATTAAGTATAAAGGTCGTGAGACGATTAAATCACCTTGGGGGAAAATTCGATGTTTAAAATTTGTACCGGTTTTACAAAAAGGACGCATCTTTAAACATGAAGAGGATATGGTGGTTTGGCTAAGTGATGACAAAAACCATATTCCCATTCGTGCCAAGGCGGATATCCTTTTTGGCTCGCTGAAAATGGATTTGATTGAATATAAAGGCATCAGCCACCCATTTTCATTCTAACTAGAAGGCCCCTTTGCCAAAAATCTTATTTTCTTAAATCTTATCGACAACATATTATACTACTCAAATGAATATCTTCTCAAAATCTACCCCCTATATTATCGCCGGTCCCTGCGGTGTTGAAAGTGAGGAGCAAATACGTTCGGTACTTACCCAACTTAAAGATTTGCCTGTCGATATGATACGGGGAGGCGTATGGAAACCACGGTCTAAGCCGGGGAATTTTGAGGGTAGGGGCGAAGATGCATTGAAGTGGATGCGTCAAGCCTATGAAATAGCTCAAAAACCATTTTGTACGGAAGTAGCTAGTAGTGAACAAGTAGAACTTGCACTTAAATATGAAATGGAAGCGGTTTGGATTGGAGCACGCACCACTGTTAACCCCTTTTTGGTGCAAGAAATTGCAGATGCAGTAAAGGGGAGTACGGTCGCGGTATTGATCAAAAATCCTATTAATCCCGACATTGATTTATGGAGTGGTGCTGTGGAAAGAATTCAGCAAGCGGGTATTCAGAGTATCGCAGCGATTCATCGAGGATTTTCGTCATACGATACCCAATCCATTTACCGAAACAAACCTAACTGGGCCATACCTATTGAATTGAAAAGACGATACAAAGAACTGCCTATATTTTGCGATGTGAGTCATATTTGTGGCAACACTACCTTATTGGCCTCTGTTGCGCAACGGGCAATGGATCTTGATTTTGACGGTTTGATGATTGAAACCCATCCCGAACCGGAAAAGGCGCTGAGCGATGCCAAGCAACAAATTACACCTACTCAATTGGGTGAACTGTTGAAGGGTTTGGTACTTCGACAAGTCGGGTGCGATACAGTGCAGGATGAAATAGAGCAAATTCGGCAAATTCTAGATACCATGGATGCCGAAGTAGTAGATTTAATCGGAAAGAGGATGGAATTGGTGAAGCAACTAGGAGCCATCAAAATTGAGAATAATATTGCGATTTTTCAACAAGAAAGATGGCGCGAAATTATTGAAAGTAGGACAGCATGGGGTGTAAAGAATGATTTGGATGCCGATTTTATTTTGAAATTATTTGCGCTAATCCATGACAAATCAATCAAAACACAGTTTGATTTGCTCAATGCGCTCAAGCAATAGTGAATTATCTAGTATATTCGCATTTATTAATTCGTATCCATGGCCCTCGAACATCATAGCAATCATCAGATGCGTTTTGACCAACAGGTAGAAAATGCACGCAACTATGTGTTGCCTTTTGTAGAAAAAACCTTAAAGGTATCGGCTGGAATGACCGTACTTGAAATCGGTTGCGGGGAAGGTGGGGTATTGAAGCCGTTTTATGAGAGAGGTTGTACCTGTGTTGGTGTGGACCTCGATCAGCCCCGTATCGACTTGGCACAGGTATTTCTGAAAAATGAAATTAGTAGCAGCCATATGCTCATACTGAATCAGAATGTGTACGAAGAGGCCTTTCTGAAGAAATATGGCGAATATTTTGATTTAATTGTATTGAAGGACGTAATTGAACATATCCACGGACAGGAGGCATTTATTCCCTTTATGAAGAAGTTACTGAAACCAAAGGGACAAATATTTTTTGGATTCCCGCCTTGGTATATGCCATTTGGAGGTCACCAGCAAATTGCGCAAAAGAAATGGACTTCAAAAATCCCCTATTATCACCTATTGCCAATGGGTATGTATAAATGGGTATTGCGGCTCGCCGGTGAAGGAGCGCATGCCATAGATTCATTAGTAGATGTCAAACAAACCGGTATCTCCATTGAACGGTTTGAAAAAATATGTCGATCCTCAGGGTATAGCATCGTCAATAAGCAATGGTTTTTGATTAATCCGATTTACCGCTACAAGTTTGGTTTGAAACCTCGTAGGCAAGTTTGGCTTTTCGGCGCCATTCCATTTCTTCGAAATTTTTTGACAACCTGTGCCTATTACACCATCCAGAAAGATTAACAATATGAATAGTAAACATTCGCCTCGGTTTACATCCTATTTACAAATAGTTTTTAATCTTTGCGGTCCAAAATCAGTCCAAACAAAAATTTTCAGATGACAAAAATCTTTTTCGCGCTTCTATTCGTTTGTATGACCACACTGGTTCATGCACAAAATGACCCCAAAGCAAAAGTTATTCTCGACAATGTTAGTAAAAAAGTAAAGGCGCTAAAATCACTGAAGGCCAATTTTTCCATTACCATTACCGGCGCCAAGGGAGCAAAACCCCAAACCAAAAAAGGCACCGTTAATATGAAGGGCGATAAATATTTTATCAACCTTTCTGGGCAGGAAATTTACTGCGATACCAAAACGATTTAGACCTATATGAAAGAAAGTAATGAAGTACAAATTACCAGTTTTGACCCCAATGAAAATTCATTCACCCCTTCTAAATTATTTACCAACTTCTACGATAAAGAATACACATACAAATATGCCGGAGAGCAAACTGTTGGTGGTAAGAAAGTAGATGTGATTCATTTGGCTCCTACCAATAAAAGTAAACAGTATTCTAAAGTGGAATTGATGATTGATAAGGCCAATAGTGTAGTAGCCGGTGGAAAGATGTACGAAAAAAATGGGAATGTGTACGCATACACTGTCAGTGGTTATACGCCAAATGCTGCTATGACCGACAACATGTTTGTGTTTAATGCCAAGAAGTATCCTAAAGTAGAAGTTGTGGACCTTAGATAATTTGACAATTTGAAGATGTGACAATTTGAAAATGTCAGTATCATTTCATTTTCAAATTATTGTACCTCAAATTCATCAATAAAAATATAGGTAGGGTTCCCTCTTCCTTCGTGCCAATCGGGCATGGATCCAAAATGAATGGCTTTCAGTTTGGCATATTTATACGTTTGCTTTTTGATGTTGCGAATGGTTGTTTCAAATTTAGAAATACTGGTCGTTTCATCGTGGTCCGATTTATGGGTTACAATTTGTTCTATTAAAGTCCAGTGTAGGGAATCGTTGCTTGCATAAAAAAGCACTTCTTTCGGATAAAAAATCCAAGAATTTTGATCTTCCAGAAAATTGGCAGCCATTGATTTTATTTCTCTTGGCTGATCAAATGCCATCACCACTTCGATATCTTGCCCCTGATAGCCTTGCCAATCGCCGGCACGCCAGTTTACTTTTCCATAAATGCCATCTTTCAATGCATCAGCGCCCCCTGCGCTATATGTTTTGCTGTAGGTATTTGCTAAATATATTTTTCGATCGGTGGGCAATTTAGTAAAATGGGCAACCTGCATTGGTGATTGCAACGGAGGCGATTTGGAGCTTTTCGCCGATATTCAGAAAATTGTAGGGACCATGATTCCATTCAAGATTTGGATTTTCTTCCAATTGCTGATCTATAGAACTTTTAGACAAGTCTTTTCGCTCCCTTCCATTATTGATTTTGATTTGATCAAAAAGCATCGTCCCCATCTCATATTTGTTATTGCCGGGACAAACCGGATAGAATCCCAATGCTGAAAAAACATACCAAGCACTCATTTGTCCACAATCCTCGTTTCCAATCAATCCATCGGGATTATTGGTATAAAAGTCATCGGTAATTTTTTTAAGATTGTTTTTTGTCTTTTGAAATTCAAAGGTGTGATTATATAAATACGCGATGTGATGACTTGGTTCATTTCCATGTGCATACTGACCAATCAAACCGGTAATATCTGCCTGCTCTCTTCCTTCAGTTTTTTCATTTGCTGCAAAAAGGGCATCTAGTTTTTTAGAAAAATCGCCCTGTTTTTCTATTGTGATCATACTTGGAATGGCATGGGGTACATAAAAACTGTATTGCCACGAATTGGCTTCGGTATAATTATTGTCAACCAAATAGGGTGTAAAGGGCTCTATCCAAGCAGCATTTTTTTTGCCCCTCATAAATTGCGTATTGGGGTCATACACATTTTTCCAGTTTTGTGAGCGTCGAAAATAATATTGGTAGTCTTCGTTCTTTCCTAAGGCATTGGCCATATTTGCAATGCACCAATCATTGTAGGCATATTCTAAGGTTTTGCTCACGCTCTCATGTGAGTCGTCGGAACGTACATATCCAAATTTGCAATAACTTTCTAAGGCATCGGCATCAGCGGCACCCTTTCGGGCACTCTCTTTTAATTTCATATCGAGCCCTTCCCCCTCATAATCGTTGTAATGCGTGGCAATTTTGGTCATGGCTTCATAAGCAAGCTCCACATCATAATCTCTGATACCTTTATGGTATGCATCCCAAATCACACTCACTACATGATATCCAATCATACAATTGGTTTCATTACTACTTAGCTCCCAAATAGGCAATCGCCCTCCGTATTCGTATTGCTTAATAAACGTATTAATAAAATCATTGGTTCGTTTAGGATCAAGAATAGAAAGTAAGGGATGCAGGGCTCTGTATGTATCCCACAAACTAAAGACCGTATAGTAATCGAATTTGCCTTCTGTATTGTGAATTTTATCATCACGTCCGCGATACCGTCCATCCGCATCGCTATAAATACTTGGGTGAATCATGCAATGATAGAGCGCTGTATAAAAGATAGTCAATTTATTTTTATCGGTCATTTTACCATTTTCAAACGGATTTACTTGTATTTTAGAAAGTTCCTCTTCCCATCTTCGCTCAGCAGCTCTCTGATACTTGTTGAAATCCCAATGAGGCATTTCAATTTGCAAGTTATTGTGGGCTCCTTCTTCGTCTACGCCGCTGATGCTAACTTTCACCAGTAGTTGTAATGGATTAGCCACTAGATCATCAGGGTTTGTTTGGTTTTGAAAAGTTAGAATGGCATGCAACGATTTGTCCATTCGAACCGGTGTGGTTTGACTTGCAGATTGGGGCGCATCATATTGGATGGATTCAATGGGTTTTGAAAAGGTGATTTCAAAAATACTTTTTGTTCTTTTGCCCATGCTTTGGAAAAACGATATCCTCTGATTGTGTAGTCATCTATTTTTTCCATTTTACTGTCCAATAGCTCATCTCTATGTTTCAAATCGAGCACTACGTATTGTTTATCATTTTCTTGAAAGGAATATCTGTGTATGCCTCCATGTAACGTAGAGGTTAGCTCTGCATTGATGTTTGGTTTCTCTAAATAAACCTGATAATAGCCGGCTGCTGCTTTTTCTTTTGCATGAGAAAAGGGTGAAGCATATTGATAATTATCTAAGGGTAAATCTTTAGTGGTAGGCATTAATAAAATATCACCATAGTCACTACACCCGGTGCCACTGAGATGTGTATGACTGAATCCGTAAATGAGTGAGTCGCTATAATGATAGCCACTACAGCCATCCCACCCACTTAGACGGGTATCGGGGCTCAGTTGGCAGGCTCCAAATGGAAAGGTGGGGCCGGGAAATGTATGTCCATGCCCACCGGTACCAATAAATGGATTCACATATCGGGTCAGGTTTATAGTGTTTTGCTGGGCGTATATAGGATGCCAAGCAGCGCACATGGCGTTGAAGGCGATGGTAGTAATGAATAAAAATGATTTCATCTGGTAAAGATAGTACATACAAGTTTTTTTGATAAAAGGATTTAATTATTAAAACCATTTGAATGGAATCGAGTGGATGCCTAAACACCCTTTTTAGAAGCGATTACGCCAAATAGTATTTCGATCGTTTCATCAACAGTAAAAGGAAAAACAAAAAGATACAAGTGCCGTATTGTGTTTCGTAGAGGGTTCTATCATCATGGTAAACAACATGACGATACAAAAACTCAAGTAAAGGAAATCATTCTTTTTACCAATTTGAAAATCGAAAATTGCAACAGAAGTAGGTATAGTATTCCAATTATTCCTAATCCAACACCGGCCATTAAAAACTGATTATGCGGTAAAAGCGTGGTTACTTCTTTGTCCTGAAAATCTCTGCTATATCGTTGTTTCATTTGGCCATACACATCTCCAATTCCCACACCGATAATAGGGTGGTTGCGAATGATTTCAAGTGCATATTGATATGAAATCAAGCGTCCCTCATCACTGATATTAGCCTCTTTTTCAGTATTGTTCATTTGCTCAAGCGAATACCTGAAATAGCCGATTTTGTTTTTAAAGGATGGAAATATCAGGTACATGATAAAGGGTAGGGTGGCGATTACAAAAAGAGAAGCGACACCCAATTTTCGAAATTTGGTAGAAAAAATAATCTGAATAATAAAAATCAAGGCCACAAGATAAAACGCTACGATTCCTGTTTTGGCAGATAGAATGTGGATATAGGCAATGTCAATAAAAATAACCAGAATCAATAGCGCCCTGATAAAAGGCAGACTGTATCGAGAAAATAAATCAACACAGAAGCATATACTCATAACCACTGCCAAACTGAACCGAATATGATCATTTTTGAAAGGGGTGGGAATTACTTTTGAAAAACCATACCCAATATCGAACTGTTCCTTTTGCTGATAATATTCATGCAAACTCCATCCGATACCGGATAAATTGAGTAGAATAAAAAGCAGCATTAATAGGTCGTACCAACGCAATTCCCACCGATTCATAGCAATGAAAGAAAAGGGCAATATTAAAAAGGGAATCATGATTTGCATGCGCTCTTTGTAATAGTGGATATCGTCGGACCAGAAGTAGGAAAGGGCAAAGAGTAAGAAGTATCCTGTAATCATTAGTAAATGAGGCTTCTGAATAAAACTTCTTAGGTTTGAAAACAACTTGACATTTAATAATGCAGAAGAAATGAGCGTTATCATGCCGATACTAATCATGGCTCTAGACAAATACATCCCAACGATGACCGTTACACAGCCAACAAAAGTAAACACATCATGTGGCAGAATTTGAAGGAATCCGAATAATCTATTTTTCAACTGCTCTAAAAATTTACGCTAATATAAATTCAATTTATTGCAAAGTAAGCTATTGGAAGATTACTTTTGCTTTGTAATACTACCAAACTTAAAATCTAGTCAGAAATTGTGCAACGTGCTGAATTTATAATTCGTAAAATTAAGGAGGGCGATTTTTATACCATTGCCCGAGCACTCACTCAGGTTGAAAATCAATTGCCTGAGGCAGATGCTATACTCTGCCAATTAATGCCCAATCCGGTGAGCAAAGTAGTTGGCATTACCGGTCCACCCGGTGCCGGCAAAAGCACATTGGTGAATGCAATACTGCATTTTTTGACAAAAAATGAAATGAAGATTGCAGTGATCTCGGTAGATCCATCTTCGCCGTTTAATTTGGGGGCCTTGTTGGGCGATCGGATTCGAATGGCCGATTACTACTTGAATCCGAATGTGTATATACGGTCTGTAGCCAGCCGAGGGTCTCTTGGGGGCTTAAGTGCTCATATCATTGAGATGTTGGAGGTACTCAGGGCAGCGAACTTCGATTATATTTTTGTGGAAACGGTTGGTGTTGGTCAAAGTGAGGTAGAAATAGCTGGTATTGCAGATACTACCTTGGTCACATTAGTGCCTGAAGCAGGTGATGAAATACAAACGATGAAGGCCGGTTTGATGGAAATTGCCGATATTTTTATTGTCAATAAAGGAGATCGAAAGAATGCGGATGATTTTGTAAAGAACTTAAAATTACTTTCTCATAGTAAAGCAGGTGTCTGGGAAATTCCGGTTATTAAGACGATTGCATCCGAAGAACAAGGAATCGAAGAAGTTATTCATGCCATTGAAAGTCATCAGGTTTTTGTAAACCGCAACCAAGATCGAAAACTCGAAATGTATGCTATGAAGGCATTTCAATTGATTCAGCATAAACGAATGAAAGACGTCGCAAGAGAGGATTTGAAAATTCAAATACGAAAGAAAATTGAAGCGGGAGATTTTAACCTGTATCAATTTATTGCACATTACTAAGTGCGAATCACAGTGGCAGCCTGTGTGCCGCTATATTGAATGATTAGTAGTTCCCGGTTTAATTTTATTTCAAGAAGGCTTTTGAATGTTTCAAAATTGAAATCAATAGAGAATACGCCGTATCGAAACTGATGATGATTCAATTGTAGGGTCTCTATCAACTGATTTTTTTCAGCCCGTGGCAATTCTTCCATGAAAAGAATTTTGGGTTTGATTTTATGTTGTAGATAATAATCTATGGCAAATAATTGATGCAGGATTTTATCATCCGGAAATTGATGCAAAATATACTCATAGGCAATTTCATAAATTTGTAAAAGGGTATGCTTGTGATAATCCGATCGCTTTTCAAAGTAGATTCCAAGTCCTAATAAAAAATCAAAGATGCTATAATGAATCGTTACATATTGTAAAGTATGTAGAAGACGTTTTTTATTCCAATAGGCTTCGAGTGCAAATTCAAGTTGAGTAATTTGATACAATTCGTCACGACTCAGGTACTTGCTTTCAATGATTTGATAGGGAGGATTTGGATCAAATACGTATTGGTGCTCTTCATATTTTTCACGAACCGGGGTGCCTTTCAAAAATTTGAGAAAACCAAGTTGTAGTTCAGGTGGAAATATTTTAAAGACCTCTTCAATGCTATTTTTTACATCATTCCAATAGTCGAAAGGAAGGCCCACTATCAAATCAAGGTGCATTTCGATTTTATCTCGAACTTGATGAATGACATCTTTTGTTTTGAAAAAATTTTGTTTTCTGTTCACCTCTAGGTTAGCCACCTGATTGACCGTTTGTATGCCAATTTCAAATCGGAACAATCCCTTGGGGACCTTTTCCTTTATGTACTGAATAATGTCGGGGTGTAGGATGTCTGCCGTAATTTCAAATTGGAAAATATTTCCTGGTTGATGATGATCCAGAATAAATTGAAAGACCTCAATGGTAAAATCTTTTTTTACATTAAAAGTCCTATCAAGAAATTTTATGACCCGTCCATATTGCATCAGGTAGTCTAAATTTTGTTTGATGCGGTCCATGGGTAGATAGCGGACTTTATTGTCAAGACTTGCCAAACAGAATTCACATTTATATGGGCAACCCCTTGAGGTTTCTACATATAATACTTTGTTGAGTAAGTCAGCAGGGTCGTCATCTATATATGGGTTAATGGTTTCAAGGGAAGCTAATTCGAAATCCGTCGTATTCGGTAAGTAGAAAATTTGACCGTTCTTTTTTGAAACGATTCCGGGAATAATTTCTTCCGCAGGGAAATTTTGAACGAATCTACTAAAGGGAATCTCTCCTTCACCCACCACAATAAAATCGACAGAATCCAGCATGATGATTGGCTCGTATTCGTAACTTACCTCAGGACCACCCAACATTATTTTTGTGGAGGGATTAAGTACTTTAATTTTCTGGCAAACCTCAAGGGTAGGAGTGATATTCCAGATATAAACACTAAAAGCCACCACTTCAAAATCTGCGCAATATCGTGCAATCGCATCCTGCGGCTCTTTAATGGTGAATTCTTTCCAAGAGAGGTCGGCAATCTCTTTATTCAATTGATATAATAAGCGAATCGCAAGATTGCTATGTATGTATTTTGAATTTAATGTCGTTAAGAGAATGCCCATCTGAATTGGTAAAGATAGTTACACAGGTCTGTTATTTCATATCTAAAATGACCTTAGAAATTTTATCAGAAATAGAAGATGCCTGCCATCGAAATCATAAAAAAGATCCAACTTCCAGTAAGGCGCTGGGACATATCCAATAGTTTCATACGGCGATGATGTTCAACGAGCATCCAAACGAAAATGAGTCCACAACCAATGCTTCCTAATATTTCGAAGGGCAGATGAAAGGAGATGAACCATTTCATTAATGCGTATAGGACTGTGAGCATACATGCTCCTACTGCTGATATGAAAGAGAAATGCCCGATATAATCGTATACATTTTTTTCTCCAAAAACTTTGCAGCTGAGAATCTGTAAAAATAGCAGGGAAAGAAATGCCATATTTCCATGCAGTAGCGTGGTTTGCTTAAAGGGCACAAACGCAAGCAGCTGGTGAATTGTGGTGGTTGCGAATTGTATCGGTAACAGGCATAGTAGCACAAAGGCAATTCGCCAGAACCAATTTGTACTTGGATTGCAACTCGTCAAATTCTTGCAATTAACCGGAATGATAATTTTTCTATTGTACGAAATCAAACTATAGAACTGTGTCATAAACCAATGCACAGCTTTCCACTTCATACAAAACGAAATAAATGGAATCCTATGACCTAGAACTTTTGTAAGGGCATCAATGCCATAGCTTACTTCCCCGGTAACGGAATTGTATAAGGCTATTTTATTTTTGGCTATTTCTGCATCAATTAGCGTATTGAAAAAATCCATTTCCTGATAGGCCTTTCTGCCGTTTTCATCTAAAAATCCATATTTCAGAAATAGTTTGGTATAAGTAGTGCAAAGGGGGCAATCCTTGTCGTAAATGAGCACATGATTTGAAAGTGGTTTCATAGTAAAGCACCCTCTTGAAGAGTTGCTTGTACAAAGATAGGCTACTTACCTTTGCTACCATTTATTATAAGGAAAACTTTTCTAATGTTCCAAACGTTGGAAACGTTGAGTGTATCTACTTGAGAAAAATACTTTTCTAATGTTGGAAACTCCAGATAGTTTGATCTCGATTCTTTTCCTATTACTTATTGCAGTTTCTCATTATTCTGATGACGTTTCTTATCTCTGGCAGTCTTTTTTGCCATATTATTTTTTAGGGCAAGTTCAAGATCTACGCCACATTGATTGGCAATAGCGCTTAGGACCCAAAGTACATCGGCCAATTCATCAGCTAGGTTTTTACCTTCATCGCTTTCTTTTTTACTTTGTTCCCCATATTCTCTCACCATTATGCGCGATACCTCGCCTACTTCCTCCATTAGGATGCCCAAATTAGTAAGGGGCGAAAAGTACTTCACACCATACGTTTGAATCCATTCGTCTACCTGTGTTTGCAGTTCCTTAATATGCATAAGTGTTATTCTTTGTTTTTAGAGTCGATACAAATTGTTACCGGGCCATCGTTCCATAAGGCTACTTTCATATCAGCACCAAATTGCCCTGTATGAATTTTTTTTTCGAGGGTTTCTTCTAGTTGTTGAATCATTTTTTGATAAATGGGTATTGCAATATCCGGTTTGGCTGATTGCAAAAAGGAAGGGCGATTTCCTTTTTTGGTAGAGGCGTATAATGTAAACTGACTGATCAAAAGAATGTCGCCATCCACCTCTTTTAATGCTAGATTCATGAGTCCATTTGAATCACTAAAAATGCGCATATTCACAATTTTTGAACTCAGCCATTTTATATCCTCCTCAGTGTCATTTTCTTCAATACCTAACAAAACTAGTAGTCCATTTTCAATGGAGTTATAAACGTTTTCATTGATTGTAACTGATGCCTGTGTAACTCTTTGTATGACGGCTCGCATTATTGCTTAATTTTGCTATTACTAAAATAGATTGTTGCACAAATTAAGATATAAATCATGAATTTTGACATAACGCAGGAAATAACAATTCGAACCTCTCGCAGTGGAGGCAAGGGAGGACAAAATGTCAATAAGGTAGAAACCCAGGTTGAAGTTCGTTGGAACGTAGATCATACATCTGCCTTTGATGAAGATCAAAAATTAGTATTGAAGGAGAAATTACAACATCGAATTTCTAAAGACGGAGTGCTCATTGTAAAATGTAATGAGGATCGAACGCAATTGGCAAACAAAGAAAAGGCGGTCAAAAAGCTGAACGAGATACTGGTAAAGGCGTTACACAAGAAGGTTGAGCGAAAACCTACCAAATTACCCAAGGCAATTAAGGAAAAGAGACTTGACCATAAGAAAAAGAGAGCTGAGTTGAAGAGTTTGCGAAAGAAAGTGTTTTAATACCGAAGTGACAAATGCAATAGTTCATAATTTCGTTCCATATCTTGTTCTAAATTTTTGTTTCAATTGCTGATTCATAATTTGTAATGCTTATTGTTCACAAACCAATTCTAAATCGGCACAGACTGACTTGCTCTATAGGCGTAAAGGTTTGTCACTCTACGATTTATTAAATATCAGACTATTTAATAAATCACATTGGAATAAGAATAAGATGGATTTTCGAGGCCCTAGTTTTTTCTTAGATTTTTTTGAATCCCTGCAATGATGTTAAATTCAATCAAGCGATATTGAATAAAAACGGTTTCGCCGATTTCGTACTCAATTTCGGTTTTTGATTTAAAAATAGACATCGGGTAATATCGTGCACTAAAGGTTATGAAAATGCTCCGCTTGTTTTCGACGAAGGAGGAATTAATAAGTGTGGTTCCTAATTCCATAAAGGGAAGCACGGTCTGTAAATTGAAATTTTTATAATTTCCTAAATTGTTGTACGAAACGCCATTTTGATTTTTGTAGTAGGTTTCTGTTTGTCCGTATTTGCCTATACCCAAACTAATAAAGGGTAGGTGGGTCATGAATTCATTATGGATATGGAAACCTGTTTTCGCCTTAAACCAGAATTCCGGTGTTTGCACTCCTATTACATTTCCATTTGCATATTTGAAAAGGGAATATTGCGCACATTGAGTCCAATTCCACAACCACCCCAAAAAGATTTTCGCTATATTTTCCATACTCAAAGGCATAGGAGGGTAAAAAATGTGTGGTGGCATTCTTGACATTTGGAACCTCCGATTTGAATACATTATTCACAAGGCCTAATTGGAATGTAACACCATGGGTAGGCTGCGATTTTGCGTAAAATGCAAGAAGAAATAGTCCAAAAAGTGGTACGAGTGCTTTCATTTGTTTGTAAACGAATTAAGAGGCAGCATATTATAAAAATTTATCGCCTTTATTTCTTCGGACCTCGGCTACATAGTCTTTAATCTGTTGCTCACGGCTACGTTCGCAAATGAGCAATACGTCATCAGTATCAATAATAATAAAATTCTCCAATCCCTGCAAAACCATCAGTTTGTTTTCCGGTGCCTTCACCATGCATTGTGAGGCATCAATAATCATCACATTTTTTCCGTACACAGCATTTCCAAGGTAATCTTTCTCTGAATTGTCGTAAGCACTATTCCAGGTTCCCAAAATCGCACCAACCAAAATAGGAGGGAATCACATATACCTTTTTGGTTTTTTCCATAATTCCGTAATCAATAGAAATATTGGTGCATTGCGAATATACTTTTTCAATGTCGGCGTATTCTTTTGGTTTATTATACGAAGTAACCTGCCTAAATACATCGTTCATTTCTGGCAAGTATTCATTCAACTCGGCCAAAATAGACTGCACATTCCAAACAAAAATGCCGGCATTCCATAAAAAATCGCCACTTCGGACAAAGGTTTCCGCCAGTTCGTGGGAGGGTTTTTCGGTAAAGGTTTTTACCTTATAAAAGTTGTCAATATTTTTGTTGGTGTCATACTGAATATAGCCATATCCGGTATCAGGTCGGGTTGGTTTTATACCCAATGTCACCAATACTTCGTTTTTACTCACAAAGTCCAAGGCATTTATGATATCGCGCTCAAATTTTCGTTCATCAAATATCAAATGATCGGCAGGGCTCATAATGATATTCGCATTTGGATTTAGGGCATGCAACTTGTGGGCAATATAAGCGGCACAGGGTGCCGTATTTTTTCGGGAGGGCTCACTTAAAATATTTTGGTCTGTAATTTCAGGGAGTTGCTCCTTTAAGGTTGGTATATAATGCTCGTTGGTTATGATGAAAATATTTTCTTTGGGGCAAATATTTTTAAATCGTTCGTAGGTCCATTGAATAAGCGACTTGCCGGTACCTAGAATATCCAGAAATTGTTTTGGGTGTTCATTTCTACTTTCAGGCCAAAAGCGGCTTCCAATGCCTCCAGCCATGATGGCTACATAATTATTTTTGATACTCATAAAGGTATATCTGTTGCTAAAGTACTATAAAAAGTATTGTTCAATTCTTTCTAGGGTGTTAAATATTTTTGGACCCATTCATTCTCCATCAATCTCATGGTAGCTTTTTGAGCTTTTGTTTTATCATTAAAACCCGACAAATGCAAGGCACCATGACAAATTACCCTCAATAATTCATGTCGGTAGCTCACCTTTTCATTTGCAGCGTTTTCTTTTACGCGCTCAATACTAATGTATATCTCACCCTCAATTTGGTCAGATTTTTTTTCGCTCAGGTCAAAGGTAATAATATCAGTATAGGTGTCGTGTTGCAGAAACTTGAGATTCATATCAAATAAAAAATCGTCGCTTACAAAAATATATTGCAAGGCATTTTCTTTACCGGTATAATGATGAATTAAATGATTAATAAATTGCCCCAGTTTCCTTTTATCGGTAATCCCCGACTTGATGTCATGGTCGACGAATTTACAGGAGGAGGACAACATTGGTTTTTCATTTTTCATGCAGACTCGCTTAATCAAAGGTTGCAATTACATCGATTCCACCTTCCACCACATCACCGATCTTCGCATTAATCTTTGTGCCAATTGGCAGAAATAAATCGACCCGCGAACCAAACTTGATGAAACCCAATTCTCCATTTTGCGTAGCCACATCCCCTTCTTTTGAATACATTACAATGCGTCGTGCAACAGCGCCGGCAATCTGCCGAATTAAAATTTCAGCCTTGCTATTTTTTACCACTATGGTAGTACGCTCGTTTTCGGTACTCGATTTTGGATGCCAGGCTACCAGATATTTTCCCTTGTGATATTTTGCATAGTTCACAGTCCCGTTCAAGGGGTATCGGTTTACATGCACATTTAAGGGCGACATAAATATGGAAACCTGGATTCTTTTATCTTTGAAATATTCGCTTTCTGTGGTTTCCTCAATTACTACTACTTTCCCGTCGCAAGGCGAAATGATTAATTGTTCACCGGTCGTGAAGGTTCTACTGGGAATGCGAAAAAACCAAAAGACCCAAAACCATAGCAGTCCTAAAATAAATAGGATTGGATATGCAAGAAATGGGGGTACAAAAGAGAGACAAAGCCAGCATACGACTGCGTACAAAATGGTAGCGACCAGGCAGTACATATGGCCTTCTTTATGGATGGTCATGTTCATTAATTTGTCTGCGAAAATAGGATTTAAAAGGGATTGTTTTGGATGATTTTATCTTTTATTGGTTTGAAGTTTATCCTCAATAGTTTTTCTATTCAAAAAAAATTGCTACTTTGGTGGATTAAAACTACAAAATGGAAAATACACAAGTAAAAACAGGGCACCCGAAAGGGCTATGGGTATTGTTTGGCACAGAGATGTGGGAGCGATTTAATTTTTATGGTATGCGCGCCATCCTTACCCTCTTTATGGTAAATGCATTGATGATGAAGGAGGCTGATGCATCCTTGATTTATGGTGGATTTTTAGGATTATGTTATCTAACCCCTATGTTAGGAGGGTTTATTTCTGATCGATTTTTTGGAAACAGAAATTGCATTTTATTGGGGGGTATAATGATGGCTATTGGTCAACTTTGTTTGTTTTTTAGTGCGAGTGTTTTTAGTACGAATATGAGCTTTGCCAATACATTGATGTGGACGGCTTTAACCATCATTATTTTCGGAAACGGGTTTTTTAAACCAAACATTTCAAGTATGGTGGGCAGCCTCTATCCAAAACAGGAAAAAAGTAAATTGGATACCGCGTTTACCATTTTTTATATGGGGATCAATTTAGGTGCTTTCTTAGGTCAATTAATTTGTCCTTTGGTAGGTGATGTAAAAGATGTGGGTGGTATCAGAGATGTCCATGCCTTTAAATGGGGATTTTTAGCAGCCTCCATTGCTATGGTATTAGGCACTTTGGTGTTTTATTTCTTAAAAAATAAATATGTGGTGAGTCCGGATGGAAAAGCACTGGGAGGATTACCAAAGCACAATGATGCCTCTCATTATGAAGAAGGAGAATCGCAAAAAGCGGTGTTTTCTACCACATCTTTGGTGGTGGCCTTGGTTTCCTTTGTGGCCCTATTTTTTCTGTTCAGATATTTGCTGGCAGGTACAAATCCGGTTAAGACCATTATCTATCCGATCATTTACTCACTTGGCTTGACCTTAGCAGGCCTAATCATCTCAGACAGTTCGTTAACCAAGGTGGAACTACAGCGAATTTTGGTCATCTATATTGTAGGATTTTTCATTATTTTCTTCTGGGCCGCCTTTGAGCAAGCGGGTTCTTCCTTAACCTTTATTGCTGATAACCAAACGGATAGGAATTTCTTTGGTTGGAATATGCCTCCTTCCATGGTACAGATTTTTAATGGGGTTTTTGTTTTTGCCTTTGCCTTTCCATTTAGTATTTTATGGGATAAATTAAGGGCAATGGGAAAAGAACCCCTTTCAACGGTTAAGCAGGCCATTGGTTTGGGTTTAATTGCACTGAGTTATTTCATTATTGCGCACAATGTTAAGGATTTAGGCAATAGCGGATTACTGGCTATCAAATGGCTCATTCTACTTTATCTGATTCAAACGTTTGCAGAATTATGCTTATCTCCCATTGGTTTATCTCTGGTTGGTAAATTGTCTCCGAAACGTTTTGCATCCCTATTATTTGGTGTTTTCTTTTTATCGAACGCAGCAGGATATGCTTTAGCAGGCTCTTTGGGAGCCTTGATACCAGCAACCGGCGACAAGTTTAAGAAGGCGCAGGAGTTAGGTATGGATTTGCAGGCGATTTTAAATAAAACAGTCAGTCCGACTCCCGAGCAATTAAAACTTCTGGAAGAAAATCAAATAAGCGCTTCCAATCCCGTTTTTGTAGGAATGGAAATTCACAATTTATATGAATTCTTTATGGTATTTGTAGTATTAACAGGTATCGCAGCTGTATTATTGTTTTTGCTAACTCCATTGTTACGAAAAATGATGCATGGCATCAAATAGAATTTCCTTGAAACAAAAAAATCCCTGTCGAATAGATGGGGATTTTTTTTGTCAATATGAGTACGCCTCAAACGATTCGTCTAGGAAATCTATTATAAAAGATATAAACCTATATTTTACTATTTTTACCTTTCCACATATTAAAAATAATTTACCTTTGTTTTTGTACCGTACAATGAATTCGCTTAAGGGGATATTAACATGAGTTAACGGTGTGTTTATGATAATTAACAGTTTATCCACATAATTTATGTGGTTATACAGTAATTTTATTCTTATCAAACCCAATGTGATAGGCTATTGTAGCCATTCAGTGCTGTGGATAAGTTACTTCCAAAAAAAATCTTTAAAAATTAACATCGAATGTGGTAAAAAGTGTAGATTTGTGTCATAAATTGTATATTTTTACTTTTCAATGACCAGAACGTACGGAGAATATGAAGTTACCCCTTGATTCGAAAGGAAGAATTATGCTTCCTTCCGGATACAAAAAGCAACTTCCTCAGGAGGAAAGCAATGGCTTTATGCTCACTAAGGGGAATGGTAATTTTCTGATGCTCTATACCGCTTCGCAATGGAAAAAGGTGGAAGAAAAGCTGGATACCCTGAATGATTACAATGAAAAGGCTATGGAACTCAAATTCAGTATGATGAACGGTGCTTCTCCTATCGAAATGGATGCTGCCGGCCGAATAGTCCTATCTAACAGAATGAAAGCACATGCCGGTCTTGTAAAAAATGTAATCATGTTGGGGATGTCTGATTATGTAGTGATATGGGATGCCGCCGCATACGAAATAGCAGAGAAGATTGATTCAGAAAGGAAAAAAATGCTAACCGGTAAAATACTCGGAGCCAATTTCTTAAATCCTATAAAAGGGACGTAACGAATGAGTGAATCCATATTTTATCACCAACCAGTTCTTTTACATGAGTGTATCGAACAACTCAATATCAAACCAGATGGCGTCTATCTCGATGCAACGTTTGGTGGAGGAGGTCATAGCAAAGAAATTCTAAAGCATTTAGGAGCTAAGGGAAAGCTTATTGTTTTTGACCAGGATGCGGATGCTAAAAAAAATGTACCGGATGACGATCGTGTCATTTTTGTACCGGAAAATTTTAGATACGCAGCCCGCTTTGTTCGCTTATACAAATTGAAATCACTTGACGGCGTTTTGGCTGATTTAGGCGTAAGCTCTTATCAGTTTGACACTGCCGAACGTGGTTTTTCTACCCGATTCGATGCACAACTCGATATGCGGATGGATAAAAGAAACCCGGTTTCTGCCATTGAAGTTTTGAATACTTATTCAGAATTGAAATTGCAAAAGCTCTTTGAACATTATGGTGAAGTTACCAATGCAAAGGTGCTGGCAAAAACCATTGTCCTCGGCAGAAGCAACAACAGTATTACCACTACTAACGAATTCAAACAGGCCATAGGCAATTGTATTTATGGAAATCCCAATAAGTACTTGGCCCAGGTATTTCAAGCATTACGTATAGAGGTGAATGATGAACTCAATGCATTGAAAGATTTTTTGACAGGTATTACAAAAGCCCTTAGCAAAGACGGACGACTCTGCATCATCACCTTTCATTCGCTCGAAGATCGTATTGTAAAACAGTGGATCAAAAATGAACGTTTTGAGGAAGATCCGCTCTCCCTACTGCCCGTAAAAACGGAACACACCATAATATCCCACACCAAGAAACCAATAGTGCCCACTGAAAGAGAAATTAGTCAAAACCCAAGAGCCCGTAGCGCAAAATTGAGAGTAGCCAGTAAGAAATAGAACGGTAGTCCCTGCAAGGAAAACGTTCTAACAAATTCAAAAAAAGTCAAACAAAAAACCTAACAAATAACATCCGCAACAACAACATGCAAAAAATAAATATACCGGACTGGAAACTGATTCTCAATAAGGTTGGACAGAAAGGTATCGTCAGCAATATTCCATTAATCCTTTATGTTTCCTTTCTGGCTTTAGTGTATATCACCATTAACCATCATGCCGAAAATACCATTCGCGATATCAATCGAACGGCAAGAGAATTGAAAGAACTGAGATGGAGATATGTTGATGAAAAAACCCAAATCATGTCCATGACAAAGGAAAGTAATTTACAACAAAGCGCATCTGCTCTTGGTTTAAAAAAGACCTTGGTACCACCTTATAAAATTGCCATCCAAATACAAGAACAACCATAATATGAAAAACAGCGTTGACATACGGTATCGGGTTTATCTCACGTTCATTGCAATGTGTCTCTTTGCTGTGATGATACTCATTAAGGGCGCAAAAATTCAAATATCTGAAGGTAAAGAATTGCTTTCGCAGGCAGATAGCATGCATACCAAAATTGAAACCATCTTACCTGAGCGGGGCAATATTTATTCGGAAGATGGCAGTTTGCTTTCAACCTCTGTACCGCAATTTGATTTGCGTATTGATATGAAGGCTATCGCAAAAGATACTTTTAATAAATATGTCGAACCCTTGTCTAAACAGCTCGCCACTATTTTTCCTACCAGTACCTGGACCGAATATAAAGAACTCTTAAGTACAGAATATAAAAAAGAGAATAGATATTTTTTGTTGAGGAAACGAGCCTCTTATGAAGAATTTCTTACTGTAAAAAAATTACAACCCTTTTGTAAAGGCAGAAATAAAGGCGGTCTTATTGAAGAGTCCAGTACAAAAAGAATTCACCCCTATGGTTTGCTTGCAGAACGCATCATCGGCATTTACCGAAAAAATGCCAACAATGTTGGTATCGAAGGCAAGTACGATTCCTTATTGGGCGGTCGTCAAGGCAAACGCATTATTCGTCGAATTGCCGGAGGTACCTGGATGCCCATCGATGGTTCGGAAATTGAACCCGAAAATGGAGCCGACGTTCATACAACCATCGATTTGCAAATGCAGGATGTGGTAGAGAATGCTCTTTATGCACAAGTGGAAAAGGAACAAGCCGTGTTCGGAACCTGCATTGTAATGGAAGTAAAAACCGGTAAAATAAAGGCAATGGCCAATTTGGGTCGCCTCAGCGACGGTACCTATGGAGAAGATTTTAATTATGCCTTAAAGAAAATTGAACCGGGATCTACATTTAAATTGGTTTCCTTGATATCGCTATTGAGAGATCATCTGATTAGCATCGATGATAAGGTAAATTGTCAGGGAGGGGCTGCGAAATTTGGACCCTATACCATTCGTGATAGCCATGCCGGACTGGGTACTCTTACCATAAAAGATGCCTTTGCGCATTCTTCTAATGTGGCCTTTGCTAAATTGATTCATGAAAACTATAAAGATAAAATTGGCACCTATTGGTCAAACCTGCATGCATTGGGTCTCGATCAAATTACCGGTTTAAATATCAGTGACGAACCACGCCCTTTCTTTAAACGAGATTCTGTGGAAAAGGGCCGGTACAGTCTTGCTTACATGGGTATGGGATATTTGGTGATGATTACTCCTTTGCATACCTGTATGGTGTACAATTCTATTGCGAACAACGGCCGTATGATGAAGCCCTATCTCGTGAATAGTGTGAAAGATTATGGCAAAGAGGTTGTTACTTTCAAACCCACTGTACTTGCCGATAGTTTATTGGATGCCCCTTCCATTGCCCAAATTAAAGAAACCATGAATGAGGTTATTGAAACCGGAACCGGAAAATCACTCAAAAATCCGTACTATTCAATTTGCGGCAAAACAGGTACAGCGCAAGTTGCAGACGTAATTGAAAAGCTAGGACCGAATGGTGACATTATCAAAGAGAAAATCAGATATACCGACCGTATGTATCATGGCTCCTTTGTTGGTTTTTTTCCCAAAGAGGATCCGCAATATACCATTTGTGTAGTGCTGAGAACCAGAAAGGGATCCAATAATTATTACGGAGGACAAATTGCTTTACCGGTTTTTAAAGAAGTAGCCAACAGACTGTATGCGATGAATATGCATAAGGTAAACGGCATCGAACGACAAGAGAAAATTGACGTAGCATTGGAGCCCAAAAATATGAAGACCAATAGCTACAATGTGATTTTGAGCTCCTTAAAATCAAAAGCTAAACTATCCACTTCCAATCAATGGGTAGCGCTACAAAAGGATTCTTCAGGAAGGATGCAGTCGAAGCCTATATATGTATCGCAAAAGGAAGTGCCCAATGTACAAGGTATGGGCTTACGGGACGCTATCTATTTGCTCGAAAAAACAGGGCTTCGTGTTTCTTGCTTAGGAAAGGGAAAAGTGGTTTCACAGTCCATACCGCCGGGAAGTGCTATTCAAAAAGGAAATAAAATCATCTTGCAACTAATCTAATTGAAGCGTTTACAAACCATATTATCCAATATCTCGATAGTATCGATTCATGGCGACAGAAATGTGGACGTGATGGATATTTGTATTGATTCTCGTTTGGTGTCGAAACAAAGTTTATTTGTTGCCTTGAAGGGTGCGCAAACGGACGGACATCAGTTTATTGCTCAGGTTATAGAAAAGGGAGCGACCGCAATAGTATGCGAATCGCTTCCTGAAAGCTTGCAGGAAGGTATTGCGTATATTCAAGTAGCAAATTGCAATGCCGTTTTGGGAATCCTCGCTGCTAATTTTTTCGATCATCCCTCTCGGCAGTTTACATTGGTGGGCGTTACCGGTACAAATGGAAAAACAACTTGTGCCACCTTGCTATTTCAGCTTTTTACCAAACTGGGTTATCATTGCGGTTTGGTATCTACCGTCCAGAATAAAATTGGTGATACAATTAGTTCTGCAACCCATACCACTCCGGATGCAGTTACCTTACAGAAGTTATTTGCTACTATGCGTGATGCGAATTGCTCGCATGTATTTATGGAGGTGAGTTCACATGCCATTCATCAGCAACGAATAGCAGGTACTCACTTTGCCGGTGCTTGTTTTACCAATATCACACACGATCATTTAGATTATCACAAGACATTTGACGAATATATTTATGTCAAAAAAGCATTGTTCGACTCCTTAGATATATCGGCCTTTGCACTTACTAATGTAGACGATAAGAGAGGATTATTGATGTTGCAAAATACGATTGCACAAAGAAAAACCTATTCGTTAAAAACAATGGCTGACTATAAAGCCAAAATCATAGAGAATAATTTGAATGGTCTTGTGATGATGATTGAAAGCAATGAAGTATTTTTTAATATGATTGGTGAATTTAACGCCTATAATCTCCTTTGTGTATTTGGTGTAGCTGTGGAATTGGGTGAAGAGAAGTTTGAAGTGTTGCAAGTTTTGAGTACTCTATTTGGTGCAGAAGGAAGATTTGATTATTTTTTTTCAGACAAAGAAAATATTATGGGAATTGTAGATTATGCTCATACCCCTGATGCTTTGTTGAATGTGCTGGCTACCATCGGCAAATTGCGAAAAGGAAACGAAACACTATTTACAGTAATCGGTTGTGGCGGAAACAGAGACAAAGGCAAAAGACCCTTGATGGCAACCGTTGCTTGCGAGCATAGCGATCGGGTGATTTTTACGGCAGACAATCCAAGAAACGAAGAGCCAATGAGTATTATCCGTGACATGGAATTGGGCGTGCCGGCAAATCACAAAAGAAAGTACGTATGCATTGCAGACCGCAGAGAAGCCATCAAAACGGCTTGCAGTATTGCAGAGGATGGCGATATTATTTTGGTGGCAGGTAAGGGTCATGAAAAATATCAAGAAGTACGTGACGTAAAATATCCCTTTGACGACAAGGTAGTTTTAAAAGAAATGTTTCAACTATTCGAAAAATAATCACTAAAAATGCTCTATTACTTATTTACATATCTCAGAGAAAATTACAGCATGCCTGGAGTAGGGGTGTTTTATTTTATTTCGTATTTGCACCGCAAACAAATCGGAGAAACGGTGCGAGATTTGGGTTTGGAAGGAGAAAAGCAAAAGAGTGGGATGCCTACTATGGGAGGTATCATCATCATTGCCGCTATCTTAATACCCACCTTGTTATTTGCACGTATCCAAAATGTATATATTATTCTGATGGTAGTTTCCACCATCTGGCTGGGTGTCATCGGATTTGTGGATGATTATATTAAGGTGTTCAAAAAAAATAAGGAAGGCCTGGCTGGTCGATTTAAAATTTTGGGTCAAATCGGATTGGGAATCATTGTGGGTTTGGCGTTGTATTACAATCAACATGTTTATATCGAACGTGAAACAACCGGTGGTAAGCCCGCTGTGTTTAATGTCGATGATAAAGTAGTAAAGGAAGGCATTGTCCGTATCGACGATAAAGGAGCCACCCGTACCTACGCCCATGTAAAAAGCGTGGTAACCACCATCCCATTTGCCAAAAATCATGAATTGAGCTATTCGAAAATTGCTTCCTGGTTTGGCGAAGATGCCATAGGTTTTATGACGCCACTCATATACATCCTATTTGTAATTTTTATTATTGTGGCGGTTTCAAATGGTGCCAATATTACTGATGGATTAGATGGTTTGGCCACAGGCACCAGCGCTATAATTGGTATCTGTCTGGCCCTTTTCGCATACTTATCAGGCAATTACAATTTTGCAGGTTATCTCAATATAATGTATATACCCAATTTGGGAGAGCTGTCTATTTTTATCGGTGCCTTTGTTGGAGCCTGTATTGGCTTTCTATGGTATAACAGTTATCCGGCTCAAGTATTTATGGGCGATACCGGTAGTTTAGCACTTGGTGGAATTATTGCTTCATTGGCAATTATCATCAGAAAAGAATTGCTTATACCCATCATCTGCGGTGTGTTCCTTATCGAGAATATCAGTGTAATGATACAGGTGGGTTATTTTAAGTGGACGAAAAGAAAGTATGGTGAAGGAAGACGCATTTTTTTAATGTCGCCTTTACATCATCACTATCAAAAGTTGGGATATCATGAAAGTAAAATCGCCATTCGATTTTGGATTATCGGAATCGTATTGGCGGTATTAAGTATTGTTACATTAAAACTTCAATAAAAAGTATACGCAATCAAAGCAGTGAAGTATCAATTGGTCATATTAGGTAGTGGGGAAAGCGGCACAGGTGCGGCTTTGCTGGCGCATAAAATGGGCATCTCTGTGTTTGTAAGTGAAAAAAATACGATTGCCGAAAAGTATAAGCTTGAATTGACAGCGCAAAAATATTCCTTTTGAAGAAGGAGGACATACTGAGGAAATTGTTTTGAATGCAACGGAAATTGTCAAAAGTCCCGGTATTCCTCATAAAGTGGAAATGGTTCAAAAAGCAATCGAGAAAAGAATTCCTGTGATGAGTGAAATCGAATTCGCCTACAGATATAAAGGGGAAAGTAAAATGGTTTGCATTACCGGTAGCAATGGTAAAACCACCACCACCAGCATTTGCTACGATATGTTTTTGAAAGATAATCAAGATGTATCAGTAGTTGGAAATATCGGATATAGTTTCGCCCGGCAAATTGCTACGAAGCCCACAGCCTGGTATGTAATGGAAATCAGTAGCTTTCAATTAGACGACATCATTGACTTTCGACCCGACATTGCAGTGATTACCAATATAACTCCCGATCACCTTGATCGATACAATTATGATTTCTCGCTGTATACAAAGGCGAAATTTAAGATTGCGATGAATCAGACCAAAGAAGATTATCTGATTGTATGCAAAGAAGACAAAGCAACAAACGACTATTTGAACGAACATATTTTAAATCCTAAAATTCTTTTTTTTACCATGAATGAATCTCTAAATACTGATGGTGCCTATGTAAACGGCAACGAAATGATGATACGTGTGAATGGAGAGCCCTTCTCAATTTCAATAAACGACCTATCGTTGAAAGGTAAACATAATCAGTATAACTCAATGGCAGCAGGAATTTCGTCTCGAGTGGCTGAAATTCGAAATACCTCCATTCGAGAGAGCCTACGCACCTTCAGTGCACTGGAGCATCGAATGGAAACCGTTGCCTTTATAAGAGGTATCGAGTTTATCAATGATAGCAAAGCTACCAATTTGAATAGTGTATGGTATGCGCTCGAATCGATTCAGAAGCCCATTGTTTTGATACTGGGTGGGGTCGACAAAGGAAACGATTATTCCGAAATTGAAAGTCTGGTAAAGGAAAAAGTGAAATGTATTGTATGCCTTGGTGTCGACAATAGTGCCATTCACCGAGCCTTCGATTCAAAGGTCACTATTTTGGACGCGAAAAATATTGATGATGCCGTAAGGTATGCCTATGAGCAAGCTGCAAACGGTGATGTGGTGCTTTTGTCGCCAGCCTGCGCCAGTTTCGATTTATTTAAAAATTATGAAGATCGTGGCGAGCAATTTAAAAATTCTGTACGGGCCCTTTAATTATTAGAAAACAAAACAATGGAACATTTATTAAATAGAACAAAAGGTGACAAAGTGATTTGGGGAGTCGTTATTGTACTTTCTCTGGTAAGTCTGCTTGCCGTATATAGTTCTACCAGTTCTATTGCGTATCGACTGAACAAAGGACATACCGAAGTGTATCTCATTAAGCAGTTGGCCTTTTTAGCAGCCGGACTCGTGATTATTTATTTTAGCCATAAAGTCAATTATAAAATTTATTCAAATATAGCGGTAATCATTTTTGCTATCAGCGTTCCACTACTAATTTATACCTTGTTTTTTGGTACAGAACTCAATGGAGGTTCCAGATGGTTACGACTTCCGTATGTGAATACTACCTTCCAAACATCCGATTTGGCAAAATTGGGCTTGTTTATGTTTTTGGCCCGTCAACTGTCCAAAATGCAAAACGATTTAGGAAATCTGAAGCGTGTTTTTTAAATATCTTCCTTCCCGTAATTGTTATTTGCGGTTTGGTGGCCATGGCCAATCTCTCTACTGCACTCATGATTGCCTTATCATCTTCTGTATTATTTTTTATAGGAAGAATTAAGATTTCACATTTGTTGTTGTTGGCCACTACCGGCATATTGCTTTTTGGAATTTTATTTACTGTGTCAAAAATGACGGGGTTTGGTCGAGCGGATACCTGGGAACAACGTATTAAAAAATTTACTTCTGATGATAAAAATGATGTGCCCTTTCAGGTACTTCATTCAAAAATCGCAATTGCCAAAGGAGGTATTACCGGAAAAGGTGCCGGCAATTCAACCCAACGAAATTTTTTGCCACATCCATATTCCGATTTTATTTTCGCCATCATTATTGAGGAGTATGGCTTAATTGGCGGAGGAGTACTCATCTTTTTATATCTATTATTTTTGTGGCGAAGTATCGTGCTATTTCGAAGATGCCCATATGCCTTCGGTGCCTTTTTAGCAGTTGGCTTGTCCTTTACCCTCGTGTTTCAAGCTTTTTTAAATATGGGTGTTAATGTAAATCTGCTACCCGTTACCGGATTGACGCTACCCTTGGTTAGTATGGGTGGTTCCTCCATCTGGTTTACTTGTCTGGCCATTGGCATTATCTTAAGTGTAAGTCGATTTGTAGAGGAGGAAAAATTGGCAAGCAGTACTGATGCAAAATCATTCCTAGAAAATACAAACCAAGATTCGTAAATTGAGTACTAAGCAACATATCAAAATTATTATTGCAGGTGGTGGCACCGGCGGACATATATTTCCAGCTATTGCCATTGCAAATGCAGTAAAGCAGTTGCGCCCAGATGCAGAAATCCTTTTTGTAGGTGCCAAAGGGAAAATGGAAATGGAAAAAGTACCCAAAGAAGGCTATGAAATTATAGGGTTAGATATTGCCGGATTTAATAGAAGCTCCTTACTGAAAAACATAATGCTGCCCTACAAATTATTGAAAAGTTTGTTTCAGGCAAAAAGAATAATAAACGATTTTGCACCAAATGCAGTAGTGGGAGTAGGAGGTTACGCAAGTTTCCCGATGTTGTTTATCGCACAGCAAAAAGGCATTGCTACACTTATTCAGGAGCAAAATTCTTTTGCCGGAAAAAGCAATAAAATTCTTGGAAAAAGGGCTACTGCCATTTGTGTTGCCTATGAACATATGGATGCATTTTTTCCGAAAAGCAAAATTTTTAATATCGGCAATCCGGTTCGACAGTCTATTGCCAATAGCAAGGCATCAAAGCAGGAAGGCATTCGATTTTTCGGATTGAACGAAACCAAAAAGATAGTGTTTGCATTTGGTGGAAGTTTAGGAGCCAAGAGTATCAATGAAACCCTGATACAACAATTTAAAGAAATCATTGCAGAGGGTGCTCAATTGATTTGGCAAACCGGCACTACCTACTTTCCATTAGCAAAAGAGACAGTACGTGGTTTTGAATCGCAGGTAAAGGTATTTGAGTTTATTAGAGAAATGGATTTGGCGTACGCAGCGGCAGATATAATTGTTTCTCGCTCAGGGGCTTCCTCCATTGCTGAGTTATCCATAGTGGCCAAACCAATCGTGTTTGTACCCTTCCCCTTTGCAAGCGAAGATCATCAAACACACAATGCCCTGGCATTAGTGCAACGAAATGCTGCCTTGATGGTAAAAGATAGTGAAGTCAAGACTGAATTGATGCAGAAAGTAAAGTTGTTGATGCAGGATGAAGTGATGGCAAGATTGATGACGCAAAATCTAAAACAAATGGCTATTAAAGAAGCAGATTTGAGCATCGCAAAAAAATTAATTGAAATAGCAAGCTAACATGAATTTAAATACCATACATAGCGTTTATTTTGTCGGAATTGGGGGCATTGGTATGAGTGCCATTGCCCGATTCTTCAAACAAAGAAATGTGCAAGTGAGCGGTTACGATAAAACGGAGACGCCCCTCACACTTCAATTGCAGCAGGAAGGAATTCAGATTCATTATACCGACGACATAGCCTTGTTAGATAAGGCGGTAGATTTGGTGATTTATACGCCGGCCATTCCCGCTACCAATCAAGAGTTGCAATGGTATCAACAGCATCAATATAAAGTTGTTAAGCGAAGTGATGTGCTTCAAATGATTTCTCAGGAAATGAATGCGGTATGCGTCGCCGGTACTCATGGAAAAACGACCATTTCAACATTAATTGCGCATATTCTTCGTCATACAGCGTTTGGATGCAATGCATTTTTAGGAGGCATTTCAGCCAACTACGATGTAAATTATTGGAGTAGCGAAAACGGCTGTGCAGTTATTGAAGCCGATGAATATGATAGAAGTTTCTTGAAGCTGTTTCCTCAAATCGCTGTACTTACCGCAATGGACGCCGATCATTTGGATATTTATGGTACCAAAGAGGAAATGGAACGATGTTATCTAACTTTTGTAAGTCAAATTAAAGAAACACTTATTTATAAACATGGCTTGAAGCATGCACGAAATTTTGAGGTGCCACAAAAGTTCAGCTACAGTCTTCAAAATGATGCCGCAAATTATTATGCATCCGAAATTCAAATGAAAAATGGGGCGTATTCTTTCTTATTCAATAAGGATGGTAAGGTGCTGAATGAGATTGAACTCAATATAGGTGGTTTGCATAATATCGAAAATGCGATTTCTGCAATGGCGGTATGCGATGTGCTGCAATTAGACAAGGAAAAAGTTAGAAGTGCTGTTGCAGCATTCAAGGGGGTTCGAAGAAGATTTGAATATATAATAAAAAGCGAAGACTGTATTTATATTGATGATTATGCACATCATCCCGAAGAATTGAAAATGTTATTGAGTAGTGCAAAGGCATTATTTCCAAGTAAAAAAGTGTCTGTTGTATTTCAACCTCATCTGTTTTCGCGAACACGCGATTTTGCAACAGGGTTCGCACAAAGTCTTGATATGGCGGATGAAGTGATCTTGCTTGATATTTATCCGGCTCGCGAATTACCTATTGAAGGAGTTAGTAGCCAGATCATTTTAGATCAAATGAATGTAAACAATCGACATATAATGTCTAAAGAAGGTATGTTGCAATGGGTGCAACATGCTCCCATAGAGTTACTGATAACAGCAGGTGCAGGCGATATTGATCAATTGATAAACCCTATAAAACAAATACTTCAAAACAAGTAAGTTATGAAAGAACGTATTGTAAAAATAGCGAGAAATATTTTATTTATGTTGTCGATACCGGCAGTAGTAGGGGCTTTCGCCTTTGCAAAAGTGGCTACTAAAGATGAAGTATGTAATGAAATTATCATTAGCTTTTCCAATAATCAATTGAGTTTCGTTACCCAAAAGAATATCAGCGAACTATTGAATCAAAAAGGAGTGGTAGCACATCAAACCAAATTACGGTCGTTAAACATTAGCGATTTGGAACATAGCATAGAAAAAAATAAATGGGTTAAAAATTCAAATATTTATACCGCAGCAGATAATAGCATCCATATTAAAATTGAGCAAAAGGTTCCCGTAGTGAGAGTGCAACCCACCAACGATTATGAAGAGCCGTATTATTTGGACGCCTATGCCAATAGAATTCCAATTTCAACGCAATACACGGCCGACTTACCCGTAGCTACTGCCCCTGAAATGGGTTTTACTACACCCGATCTTACCTTAAAGTCTGACTTGGTTACCTTAGGGCAGTATATTAAAAATGATACCTTTTGGAACGCAGCCATTACACAAATTAATGTGGATGAGCAAAAATCTATTTCATTAATTCCTGCATTCGGAACACAGGAAATCATATTGGGTAACATTGACAATCTCGATAATAAAATGAAACGACTATTTCAGTTTTATAAGCAGGGCTATCAAACGGTGAATTGGGAAAAGTATGATGAAATTGATCTTAGATTTGAAAGACAGGTGGTATGCCGAAATACAAGAGGTCAAAAAATTGCAGTGGATCCATACGATAAGACGACCCACCAAAGTAACGCCTTACTGGCCGTTCAACAAAGGCCGAAACCAACTCTGGTTTCTACTTCCCAAGTAGCGGGGGCACCACTAACGGCTGCGGCACCGGCAACGCCAAAGAAGGTAGTGCTTGCACAACCAGCTAAACCTGTGGTTACTATTCAAAAGCCAAAGGATGAACGTGAAAAAACAAAGATGTTGGCAAGCAAAGAAATGCCCATGAATTCTACAATCGTTGCAAAGGCTATTGAAAAAAAGGAAACCCCTACAAAAGAAATTGCAAAGAAAACACCTGAGAAAAAGCTTAGTAAAGAAGGTGCCAAGGCAAAGGTGGACGCAACAGAACATAAAGCAAAAGCAACTGAAGTAACAGAAAGTAAATATTTTAAATAAAATCGTAAACCCATAAAATAAAATAAATGAACATGCAAACAGAAAATCCCGTAATTGTTGGTCTTGACATCGGCACTACTAAAATTGCAGCAATCGCAGGACGAAAAAATGAATTTGGCAAACTGGAAATCCTTGGTTTCGGGAAGTCGGATAGTAGTGGCGTAAATCATGGAATGGTTCTCAATATTGATGAATGTATTCGATCTATCAATATTGCCTTAGACGAATGCCTGGCAAGTAATCCAAACCTAAATATTAAGGAGGTTTACGTGGGTATTGCCGGACATCATATTAAGAGTCTGCAAACGCGTGGCGATCGTGTAATTAATAATGTGGAAGAAGAAATCAGAAAAGAGGATATTGATGCCTTGATTAAAGATCAATACAAAACGTTTATTCCTGCAAACGACCAGATCATTGATATCATTCCACAAGATTTTACCGTAGATGCGTTGGAAGGTTTCAGTATGCAAGAGGTAGTGGGCATGACAGGAGTTCGAATTGGTGCTAATTTTCATATCGTTACCGGCGATAAATCGGCAATCAGAAATATTCATCGATGTGTTCAACGTGCGAATCTTACTACCAAAGATTTGGTGTTGCAACCATTGGCATCTGCAGCAGCGGTTATGTGTCCCGAAGATTTTGAATCGGGAGTCGCTATTGTAGACATTGGCGGTGGCACTACAGATTTAGCAATTTTCCATGAAGGCATGCTAAAGCATACCGTTGTAATTCCGATTGCAGGGGTCAATATTACCAACGACATTCGGCAGGGTTTGGGAGTTCTGCGAACGCAAGCAGAGCAGATGAAAGTGAAGTTTGGTATGGCACTGGCTGATGAAGCGCAAAGCAATGCCTTCATTACCATTCCGGGTTTGAAGGGACAACCGCAAAAGGAAATTTCAGCAAAAAATTTGGCCAATATCATACAGTCACGTATGGAAGAAATTTTGGAGTATGTGATGTATCATATCAAACAGATGAATTTGCAAGACAAGCTGCATGGTGGAATTATTCTTACCGGAGGGGGTAGTCAACTAAAACATATTATGCAGCTAACCGAATTCAAAACAGGAATGCCGGCACGATTGGGCTTACCCAACGAACATTTATCAAAAGGTCATATACCCGAATTGATGAAACCAATGTATGCTACCTGTATAGGCCTTATTCTCAGAGGGTATGATGATTTCGAAAACAATCGATTGCGATTTATTTCAAACAATACCGAAGAATCCTTCGTTAATAAAGACGAGGTTGAGGGAACTTTTGTAAATATGGCCAAGACATTTGAAGCCACTCCACAAGAATTACTCGATCGCGAATTTGGAGAATCCATGGAGGTTAATGCCCCAACTTTTTCAAGCAGAAAAGCAGCCACATCAGGAGATGAACAGCATTAGAATATGCTGCGACAAGCGGAGGAGCATTGCCTCAGAATTCCCGGCAAACGAGTATGTGCAAGTGAAAGGCAAAAACAGAGCGGCATTAATTAATAATATTTTCAATACAGTGAAAGGGAAAGTGATGTATTGGTTTGAAAATGTCCACAAAACAATGCCTCTATCATCAAAGTAATTGGTGTAGGCGGGGGCGGCGGCAATGCCGTAAACTATATGTCTGGCCTTGACATTGAAGGTGTAGATTTCATAGTATGCAATACAGATAAAAAAGCACTAGGCAATAGCACTGTCGCTACCAAAATTCAATTAGGACCGGCTCTTACGCAAGGGCTTGGTGCAGGCGCCAATCCTGAAGTGGGCATGATGGCCTGCAAAGAAAGTATTGCTGAAATCGAAAATTTATTAATCAATAATACCAAAATGGTTTTTGTGACGGCCGGTATGGGTGGAGGCACCGGTACAGGTGGTGCACCTATCGTGGCAAAAGTTGCAAAAGATTTAGGAATATTAACCGTCGGAATTGTAACGACACCTTTTTCCTATGAAGGCAAAAGAAGGATGCGACAAGCCGAAGAAGGAATTGCCAGAATGCGTGAAAACGTAGACACCATCTTAGTGATTTCAAATGATAAATTGCGCCATCAATTTGGGAATCTTCCTACCTCTCAAGCATTTTGTAGAGCTGATGATATCTTGGCCACAGCCACCAAATGTATTACAGATGTCATCAACTCACAAGGTCATATAGTAGTAGATTTTGCAGATGTAAGTACCGTAATGCGTGATGGCGGTGTAGCCATATTGGGTAGCGCTACCGCTAGTGGCGAAAATAGAGCCTATGATGCTGTTGAAAAGGCAATCAATTCTCCTCTACTTAATGACAGTAATATTAAGGGGGCTAAATGGGTATTGCTTAATATCAACTCAGCGCATGGAATACATGAGCATACCTTAGATGAAGTAGAAATGATACAAGCATTTGTACAAGAACAGGCAGGTGATGACTGTGATGTTATCTTCGGAACCGGTTTCGACGATAACCTTGGCGATAATATCAGTGTTACAATAATTGCTACCGGATTTGTTTATAACAATATTACCAGCGCCTACAGTACCGAACACAAAAGACCGTATTCCGATAAAAACAAAGTGGTAATGAAGTTGGAGGATGAAGTGCCAGAATTATCAAATACCCCTTCTTTCGAAAATACGCAAATAGCAGAACCGGTTGAAGCCAAAATCGAAATGTTTGAGGTAGAACCTCCTGCTATCCCAAGTCGTTTGGCATTTGGGTTGGGTAAAATACATGCTACCCCAATGCAACGATCCACCCTACAAGAAGTGCCACAAGCTATTGCACCCCAAGAGGATAAGGTTGTGTATCAATTAGAGGAAGGAAGCAATGCGCTTGCCACTGAACCAATGGCACCGGTAGAGGTCATTACACCTGTAAATGAAGTGCAGGAACAACCAACTGCTTCATGGCCCGAAAATAGAATTGTATTTGAATTAGATCCAACGGTTCCGGAACAAAGTGAGCCAATCGCCTCCGTTACCGAACACATCGAAGTAAATGCAGTTCAAGATGAAATCAATAAATTATTCAGCGAAACTCCTGCCACCGTTACACAACCAATTCAAATGGTTGAAAAATCGGAGCAAGAAATGCAAGATGATTATGTAACTATTAAAGGAATTACATTGAATCGTCGTAAAGGAAGTCGCTTGCTCACCGATATGGAATTGGAAGGGGAAGCCAATTTTGAATTGCAAAAGAGGGCCTTAGAAGAACGAGCCAGCAAACTTCGATCCATGAGTTTCAATGTCAATAAAGCAGATATCGATGACAGCGAAGATAATATTCCTGCCTACCAACGTCGCAATGTGCCATTAGAAACACATCCTTCATCAGAGGAAGATACCTACAGCGCGGTGAAGATTACGGATGCCGGTATCAACTCAAATATCAATACACTGAATACTTTCTTAAATGGTAAAAATCCTGATTAATAAGAATTTAGAAAGATAGTTTTTATGGGTAAAAACTAGGGGCTCACATCTGTGGGCCTCTTCTTTTTGTATGAGGGGTTCAATGGCAAAAAAATGAATCAACGCTATTGTATGCGCTTAAAGGCTACCCAATAAATGGCAAGCTGAATACTAAGTTACGACATACGCTCAATGACTACGGAACTAGCTCCGCCACCACCGTTGCAGATGCCAACTGCTCCGATTTTTGCATTTTTTTGTTGCAAAACATTAATCAGTGTTACCAAAATTCGTGATCCGCTGCTGCCTAAGGGATGTCCCAATGAAACCGCACCGCCATTTACATTCACTCTTGTTGGATCCAGTTCCATTTTTTGCATATTGGTAATACTTACAACCGAAAAGGCTTCATTCATTTCAATATACTCGATATCCTTCATGCTAAGACCGGCTTTTTAGCAGCCAAAGGCATTGCAACGCTTGGCGAGGTAGTAAACCATTCAGGTGCTTGTTCGGCATCTGCATACGATAAAATTTTTGCAAGTGGTTTAAGCCCTAAGGATTCCATTTTTTCTTTGCTCATTAGTACCAATGCAGAAGCTCCATCATTCATGGTACTGGCATTGGCTGCCGTGATGGTGCCGTCTTTAATAAAAACAGGTTTTAAAGCAGGAATTTTATCAAATTTTACATTCCAAGGCTCCTCATCTTTGTTCATTATTTTGGGTTCTGCATTTCTTTGTGGAATTTCCACCGCTACAATTTCATTATCAAACAATCCGGCTTCCCACGCTGCCTGACTTCTTTTGTAACTTTCGATAGCATGCTCATCTTGTGCTTCTCTGGTGATTTGGCACTCCTTGGCACAAAGCTCAGCTGCGTTTCCCATAGGGTAATTGTGGTACACATCCAATAAGCCATCCTTTAGGATTCCATCTTCTAGGGTCACATTTCCATACTTATTTCCAAATCGCATATTATGAGAATAAAAAGGGGTCTTGCTCATGTTTTCCATGCCGCCGGCCACTACAATATCTGCATCACCCAACAGAATGCTTTGAGCGCCTAAGGTAACAGCCTTCATACCACTGGCACATACTTTATTGATGGTTGTACAATTGACAGTATCCGGAAGTCCCGCAAATTTTGCTGCTTGTCTAGCTGGCGCCTGACCCAAACCACCTTGCAATACACAGCCCATCAAAACATCTTGAACTTGTTCGGGTGTGATGCCGGCTCTTTTTACGGCCTCTTTAATGGCTATTGCGCCTAGTTGCGTGGCCGATATATCTTTTAAAGCTCCTCCAAAACTGCCCATGGGTGTTCGCACTGCAGACACTATATATACTTCTTTCATGTGATGTACTTTTTAAATTTGACGCGAATGTATAACAATTACCTATTATAAAAAAATAGTAAAAGCAATTGTGGATAGTACTGTTCTAAATAGGGACGAAAAGCTTGATATCCTTGGTTTCTGTGCAATTTTCTGTAAAAAACTCTTTATACAGTTAATGCCCAATAGTAGTGCAATTTTAATGCGAAGTAGCAGGTGGCTTCTTCCGGTATTTCAAAAAAAAAGACCGACTTCATGTCGGTCTCTTTAGTATCGTTATGTTCTTAAGCCATTTTTTTCAGTTCTTCAATATGTAGGTCTTTATCTACTTCTTGCGTCAGCTTATCTGTTTTATCTAAATCGATTAAAATAGGAGCTGCCACAAATATGGAAGAATAGGTACCTGTAAATACACCGATCATCATAGCGAAGGCAAAGCCTTTGGTAACTTCTCCGCCAAATAAGAACAAAATCAACAAAGTGATAAACACTGTAAGTGATGTCATGATAGTACGGCTCATAGTATCATTGATCGCTGCATTAATAATGTCTGTTTTGGATTGACCCGGACGTTTACGGAAATATTCTCTAATTCTGTCAAATACAATAACGGTATCATTCATAGAGAACCCGATAACGGTAAGTACCGCAGCAATGAAGTGCTGGTCTATTTCCAAAGCAAATGGCACCACTCTTCTCAAAAAGGAGAATACTGCAAGTGTTACAAAAATATCGTGCAAAAGGGCCACCAAAGTTCCCAAGGAATATTGCCATTTTCTGAATCGAATTAATATATAAGCCGAAATAAATAACAAGGATAATAGGGCTGCATAAATGGCACCTTTTTTCAAATCGTCTGAAATGGTTGGCAACACAGTTTGCGAACTCATAATATATTTAGATGTAGAAACGAATTCTTTTTCGGTAACATTCGCACCAATAAATCCACCGCTTTTCAAACCTTCATATAACTTGGTTCTTACTTCCTGTTCAACCGTATTAGAAGGGTCTTTAATTTTGTAGGCTGTGGTAATATTCACTTGATTTGCATTGCCAATGGTTTTTACGATCGGGAATTCCTCAAATTGAGTTTTTAGTAATGAACGAATATCAGATGTTTTAGCTGCTTTCTCCATACGAACGGTATAGCTACGTCCACCGGCAAATTCCACACCATAGTCAAACCCGTAAAAGAAAGAAGCAATACCTAAAATAAGCACTACAATTGAAATCATGTAGGCATTCTTTCTCCATTCAATAAATTTGAAATGGAAGCTTTGAAACATTTTTTCAGAAAATTTGGTAAAGTAGTTGAAGTGTTTTCCTTTACTCATTCTCATATCTGTAATAAGACGTGAAACCAAAATGCCGCAGAACAAGGATAATAAAATACCGATGATTTGCGTGGTGGCAAAGCCAAGTACAGGTCCCAAACCGAAAATAAATAGAATAATAGCGGTCATCAAAACGGTAATGTGTCCGTCCAATACCGGATTTAAGGAACGACGATAACCTTCATTGATGGCCAAATCATGTGCTTTGCCCAATTTCAATTCTTCCTTAATACGTTCAAAAATAATTACATTGGTATCTACTGCCATGCCGATGGTAAGTACCAAACCTGCAATACCTGCTGCAGTAAGGGTGGCATGCAATGCAGCCAATACGCCCACAGTAAACAATAGATTTAATATCAAAGCAATATTGGCAACCCAACCTGCTGTGTTGTAGTACACCAACATCAAAATAAAGATTACAATAAATGCAATGATAAAGGAGAGCATACCACCATTTACCGATTCCTTACCTAAGGTTGGACCTACTACTTGCTCTTGTACAATTTTTGCAGGAGCAGGTAACTTGCCGGTTTTTAATATATTGGCTAAATCTTTTGCTTCATCTACCGTGAAACTTCCGGTAATATTGGAGCTACCTCCAGAAATTCGTTCGCTGGGAGCCGGGGCAGAGTATACTAAGCCGTCTAATACGATGGCGATCGGCTTGCCGATATTGTCGCCGGTTAGTTTTTCCCAAGTTCTGGCTCCAATATTGTCCATAGTCATTTGTACATCAGGTTGACCGGTAATTCGATCATAGTCTTGTCTGGTATCTGTAATATGATCACCGCCTAATTTGGGTTCATCTACACCCGGACGTTTTTTGATGGCATATAAAATGCAAACTTTCTCTTTTTCTCTCAATTCTCTATCAGCCATACCGTACAAAAACTTCAAATCCTTTGGAAATTGATTTTTTACCACATCCATCGCTAAAAAGCGATTGATTTGGGCCGTATCACGAATATATACATACGAAATTTGTGGGGTATTGATTACCTCACCGGTTTTAGGATTTTGACGAACTTCAAATCCACCCAATAAGAAACTTCTTAATGGATTTTCTTTTCGGGCCTTTGCCATTTTTTGTTCATCAGTCATACCGGCGGTGCTGGTATCTGCTTTGCTGGTATCGGTGCTGGTGCCCAATAATGAGGCAATAGAAGCGGTATCACTATTGTTTTTAGCACCCTTTGCTGTATCGTTTCCGGATACACTATTTTGCAAACTGGTATCTTTTTTACCGGCTAAAAGCAATTTTAACTCATCATCTGCTTTGATAATGTTTTGCGCAATTTCGTGTTGTGAGTAGGTTTCCCAAAATTCCAGTTTGGCGGTCGATTGCAAAATGGTTCGAATTCTTTCAGGATTATTAACCCCTGCAAGTTCCACGCTGATAATCCCTCTGTCTGCATCTAAATTAACATTAGGCTGTGCCACACCAAATTTATCGATACGGGTAAGCACCACACGATAGGTTCTATTAATCGCGTCTTTTGCCTCGGTCTTCATTTTCTTTAGAATATCTTCGTTAGAAGAGTTGAAATTCAATTCTTTATCACCCACTTTTACAAATAAACTAGAAAGTCTTGCATTCGGATTTTGAGCGGTATATGCAGTAGAGAATAATGTAATAAAATCAGCCTGGCTATTGGCTTTCATCTTATTGGCTTCTACCAAAGCTGCATTTAAGGCAGGATCCTTTGGATTGTTGCTCATATTGCGTACCAATTCATCAAGGCTTACTTCCAATACCACATTCATACCACCTTGCAAATCAAGACCGAGATTTAATTCGTTTTCTTTCGATTGTTGATAGGTATATTTTTTTAAACCCAAATTATATATAACCTTTCCGGATAAGCTATCCAGATGAAACCGAAGTTTATCGTCAATAGCCAATTTGAGGGCTTCACCCTCGAGGCCAGGGTTATCTGCTTTTACTTGGGCACTTACTTTTGAAGCTTGCTTTTTCTCATAATTGTTCACTACAAATGTAAATGACAACTGAAATAATGATATGAGTATCAGTGCTAACGTAAATAGCTTTATCAATCCTTTTAACTGCATGTCTTTGTTTCTTAGTTTTTGGTATGTTAATTTTTGAACGTGCGAAGATACAATTTACTTGGAATTATCATGCTCAATTTTAAAAAAGGCCCATTTTGACCGAATCCCAAAGAAAAACCCTGTAAAGAAGCTTTTACAGGGTTTTAGTGATTATTTTATGGGATTTTTGACCGAGGATGCTTATCTCCAAGCTCTTCGTATATGGCGGTGACGAGGGGCCGGATGGCAATAGGCCATAGGAGCGCATACCACAGCTCTGCGGGCCATGCGTCGCGCGGGTGAAAAGGGGTTCAAAATCACCCGGGGTGCCAAAGCAAGAGGAGGAGCGGGTAAACAGATTGGTGCTTGACGGGCGTGGCGATGGTGGCGACGGCCTCTATGTGCATCTGCATGGAAAGAACTCATTGTAAAACCTATCAGTAGGATAGTGGCGATTAAAAAATGTTTTGTGTTCATGTTATTTAAATTTTGTAATACT
>JADJQP010000010.1 GCA_016712665.1 Bacteroidota bacterium | reverse complement strand
TCAATCATTTCTACTAAAATACTTTTGCAATAATTTCCTCTGTGAAGGATGCGCCTTCGCAAGTATTTTTTCCCTTTTGCAATTTGCTAAATATTTTTTGTATGGGTATCGTTCTTCTATCGATGAACATCCCAAAAAAAATCCCCAACTTTCGTTGAGGACTTTTTAGTAAAATATTATTAATTATTGATTCTCGAAGTGAAGATCTAAACCCAGACCTCTTAACTCATGTACCAATACATTAAACGATTCCGGAATACCCGGTTTCGGTAAGTTGTCGCCTTTTACGATGGCCTCGTACGCCTTTGCACGACCTACGATATCATCAGATTTCAATGTCAATAATTCTTGTAGGATATTAGAGGCTCCATACGCTTCAATAGCCCAAACCTCCATCTCACCAAAACGTTGTCCACCAAATTGTGCTTTACCACCCAAAGGTTGTTGGGTAATCAAACTGTAGGGTCCAATGGAACGAGCATGCATTTTATCGTCTACTAAGTGATGTAGTTTCATCATATAGATAACACCCACGGTCGCTTTTTGGTGGAAACGGTCGCCTGTTTCTCCATCAAATAGGTAGGTATGACACCATTCCGGTAATTTCGCTTCCTGCACCTTGGCTTCAATTTCGTCTTTATTTTTCACGCTTGTAGCGGCCAATTTCTTCGTTATAACGGATATTATAATTGTGCAATAATTGATTAATCAAATCATTCATTTTTTCATCTGCAGTCCAGTTTAGCGGATTTACTGTTGAAAAATCAATGGCTTTAATAGCTTTTGCAGTGAATTTCGCACCTTTTCCGATCACAATTTCACCGTAGTGATTGGTAACACCTGCAGAACTTTGCCCATCCAACAGTTTCTCCAATTTCGCATAGAGGTTCTCGTTGATTTGATCTAAATTCTCATGGTGAACTTTGTCAATTTTTTCTACAGCGGCTTTTTCTCGAATTTTTGAATTTTTGTCTTTCTTGGCACGGGCAAACAATTTTTTATCAAAATATCGCCTTCTTTTACATGAGCACCCAAACGAATGATACCATTTTCATCCAAATCTTTGGTTGCTTCTTCGCTTACGTTAGGAATATCCGGAGTCAATTCCTCATCACCTAATTTGGTATCGCGAACTTCCAACTCATACTCGTCTATATGGATTGAGGTAAACCAATCTTCACGAACTACTTTTTCATTGATTACTATCGCATCTTCAAAGTTATACCCTTTCCATGGCATGAAGGCAACACGAAGGTTACGTCCTAGGGCCAATTCACCATCTTTGGTAGCATACCCGTCGGGTAAGAAATCGCCTACTTTTACTGCCTGACCTTTTACCACATGTGGCTTCAGGTTGATGCAAGTACTTTGGTTGGTTTTTGAATATTTAGTTAGTTTATAAACCACTAAGTCATCATCAAATGAGATGAGACGTTGGGTTTCAGTACGTTTATATCTTACATGTATTTCGTTGGCATCCACATATTCAACCACACCATCGCCTTTAGCGGTGATTTGTATACGTGCATCGCGCGCAGCCTTCGCTTCCAAACCGGTTCCAACAATTGGAACTTCCGGACGCAATAAGGGCACACCCTGACGTTGCATGTTTGAACCCATCAAAGCACGGTTGGCATCATCATGCTCCAAGAATGGAATCAGAGAAGCACTCAAGCCCACAATTTGATTTGGGGCAACGTCCATGTATTCTACTTCTGCTTTTTCAAGTATCGGGAAATCGCCGGTTTGACGCGAACGAATTTTTTCTTCTGTAAAGTTTCCTTTTTCATCAAGAGGAACATCTGCCTGCGCAATTTTTGCCTCATCTTCTTCTTCAGCACTCAAATAAATTTGCTTGCTATCTACTTTTCCATCTTTTACTTTACGATAAGGGGTTTCGATAAAACCCATATCATTGATTTTGGGCATGAACACAGAGGGTCGATATCAAACCGATATTGGGTCCTTCCGGTGTTTCGATGGTACAAAGACGACCATAGTGTGAATAGTGTACGTCACGTACCTCAAAACCGGCACGTTCACGACTTAAACCACCGGGCCCCAGAGCAGAAATACGGCGTTTGTGCGTAATTTCTGAAAGTGGGTTGGTTTGATCTAAGAATTGTGAAAGCTGTGAGGTTCCAAAGAATGAGTTGATTACTGATGATAAAGTACGTGCATTAATCAAATCAATCGGAGTAAATACTTCATTATCACGTACATTCATTCTCTCGCGAATGGTACGAGCCATACGAGCAAGTCCCACGCCAAATTGAGCATACAATTGTTCGCCAACGGTTCGTACACGACGGTTACTTAAATGATCAATATCATCAATTTCTGCTTTTGCATTTGAAAGTTGTACTAAATATTTGATAATCGCAATGATATCATCTTTAGTAAGCACTTTTTTGGCAATGCTTAATGGGAAGCCAAGCTTTCGGTTGATTTTATATCGTCCTACTTCTCCCAAATCGTATCTTTTATCGGAGAAGAATAATTTATCGATAATGCCGCGTGCCGTTTCGTCATCCGGAGCATCGGTGCTTCGCAATTGACGATAGATATGTTGCACGGCTTCTAATTCTGAGTTAGACGTATCTTTATTTAGGGTGTTATATATAATAGAGTAATCGCCACCGGCATCTTCTTTTTGTAAGAATACCGATTTGATACCCAATTCCAAAATCATTTCGATGCTGTCTTCCGTAAGTATTGAATCTCTGTCAAGAATTACCTCATTTCGTTCAATAGAAACCACCTCACCGGTATCTTCATCCACAAAATCTTCGGTCCAACTTCTTAATACACGAGCCGCTAGTAATTTACCGACATGGTCAATCAATGTTTTTTTGTCTGCCTTCACTTCATCGGCCATTCCAAATAATTCAAGAATATCCTTATCGGTTTCAAAGCCAATAGCACGAAGCAACATGGTTACCGGGAATTTCTTTTTACGATCGATGTAGGAATACATCACATTATTGATATCTGTTGCAAACTCCATCCATGCGCCTTTAAAAGGAATCACACGGGCAGAATATATTTTGGTTCCATTAGGATGGGTGGATTGTCCGAAGAAAACACCCGGTGAACGATGCAATTGAGAAACGATCACACGCTCTGAACCATTGATTACAAAGGTTCCACGAGGGGTCATATACGGAATATTGCCTAAAAATACATCTTGAACGATGGTTTCGAAATCAATATGTTCTTCATCATTACAGCTTAATCGTAACTTAGCCTTAAGGGGTACTGAATAGGTTAAGCCTCGATCGATACATTCGTCAATAGAGTAACGGGGTGGATCTACAAAATAATCTAAAAATTCCAACACAAAGATATTTCGGGTATCTGTGATGGGAAAGTTTTCTTTAAATACTCTGAAAAGCCCTTCATTATTACGCTTATCCGGAGTGGTTTCCAATTGTAAGAAATCGGAAAACGACGCGAGCTGAATATCAAGTAAATCGGGGGTTTCAGAAGCGGGTTTAATTTTTCCGAAGCTTATTCTTTCGGTAGTTTTAGCATTTTTTGTTGCAGCCATAGTAATATTTAAAGCGTTCGTTTATGAAAAAACAATAAAATCCCAAAAAGGTAAAACCCTTTTAGATATATAACTTTTTATGTAGTTAAAATAAGAAAATTTGCACGTGCGTTGCCAATTTGGGAGTGCGAAAGTATGACAGTTTTTCGACAATAGCAAAAATTATTCCAAAAATTTATATTAAATAATTTTATAATATGACTTCGGCGGGTGGGGACCATTTTGGATTGTAGTTGAAAAACCGGATATATAAGTGTAAATTATGCTACCATTGCAAACTAATTTGGAATTGAAATCTGTATTTTGAGCCGAAACCCATAAAAAAAGAGACTGATTGTATCAGTCTCTTTTTTTTAAAATCCAATATGTTGATTAATGCTTATTCAATTTCAAGCTTTTGAGCAACACATCATTTGAAAATACATTTACTTGATAATTTCCCTGAGCCACCTCATCGAGAGAGAGTTCCACTTGATTATAGCCTTTGCTGTAATTTAGTTTCACCACTTTCACGGTTCGGCCACTCATATCCAACAAAACAATCGTTCCTTGTGCTACTCCATTTGAATACACCAATACATTGGTGCTGCTAGAGGCAGGATTAGGAGACAAACTTACTGTTGATGATTCGGAATCGAGCACCAAGTTGATAATATTGCTATAGCTAATTTTGCCATCAATATCTACCTGCGCTAACCGGTAATAATTATCACCAAGCAGCGGATGTACATCATTTGCGCCATACAATAAAGGTACAGCACTATTGCCGTTTAAGGCTTTGGTATGCACCCTAGTCATGTTGCTAAATGAAACCCCATCAGTACTTTTTTGAACATTAAAATAGCTGTTGTTTTGTTCACTACTGGTTTCCCAGCTTAGTTCATTGTATCCGTTCATCTTTTTACCCGTAAAGTAAAGAAGAGAAACAGGCAAAGCGGCATTGATGGTAGATGCTTTTTTGAAAACAGAAAAACTGTTTAGTCCAGAAGCCGTACTATTATCAGCCTGAGCGCAAGGATCTGTAACAAAAATGCCATCTTTTAATACCCCTGCAAACAAGGAGGGTGAAATAGCTGCCAAATTCGCACCGCCGGGTTCTACTGTAATGCTGTAATTATAGGTGCCATTTACACCATTTGGAGTAATGGTCCAACTGCCTGTTTGTTTGTCGTAAAGGCTGTTGCATCCTGTGATTACGGTTGGGCCTGCACCTGCACTGTTGTAGGATACATCCATATAAGTAGCTCCGCCTGTATTGGCAAAGTTGACACTTACTTTTTGGTTATTATGGGTGGCATCACCGGTATAAAATGTATAATTGCCGGGCGCGATATCCTGACGAAGGCTACCGTTTACATAATTATTGGCACTTCCTGAAGGGGCACTACTATGTAAGGCGGTAGTAGCACTATTTTCGAGATGCGTCAAATTGCCATTTCCAAGAATGACACCATCCGTAAGGTATATACCTTCCTCAACGGAGATGTGACCGGTAAGACTCAAATCAGTACCCGATTTGTCTAAAACCAGGTTGTAAAAATGGTTCCCCAAGTCGTTATTAAAGGAGCCATTAAGTGTTTGGGTGGTATTGCCCGTAAACACATCGTCTCCTGCGGATGAATAACCACCATTGTTGGTTACATCACCCTTAAATTGTATTTCGCCTGCATTATCTATACCTCCATTGTTTACCACATTACCTTCAACAAATAGGGTCGGAGTGGCAGATGTGGCTCCATTGATGGCAGCTGCATCTACAATGTACAGATTGGCTCCACTTTGTATATGGAGTGTCTGTGCAAAAAATGGTATAGCAAGCAAACAAATACAAGTTGTCATTATTATTTGTTTCATGTTATTTTTATTTAAATTGTAATTAATATTTACTTAAATGTTTATCGTTTTTAAAAAAGATTCTAGGAGATTTCCAATTTGCACCATACCCTCATAATTTATATATTGGGCATCGTCTGATACTTTATGGTAGTCGTCATGCGTTCCGGTTGTAAACGAAAGAGCCGGAATCTGAGCGGCAGCAAAACCGCCTGCATCTGTGATTTGTACCATATCGTTTTCATCGGTTCGGATATTCAGATTTTCCATTTTTTGGGTAAAAAAGCTGCTTGCTTTCTCAATGCTATTGTGACCATAGATTGCCAGTATTTTTTCACGTGGGTCTAAACGACCCACCATATCAAAATTAATCACTAATGCCAGCGGACTGACTTTATTGCTGATATACTTTTGAAAATTTTTACTACCAAACAGTCCAATTTCATGTGCAGAATAGGCTACAAAAATGTAGTTGTAACGCTTTGTCGACCATGCTCCATATCGATTCAGTAAGCCAATCATGAGCGCAACGCCGGAAGCATTATCATCTGCTCCGTTGTGTACCTCGCCTTTTTTGTTAAAGCTTAATGATTTGATTTCACCTAAACCAAGATGGTCATAGTGAGCTCCAATTAATATAGAATGTTTCGCCTTATTGTTAATATAGCAATACACATTTTTTGAAACCTGCAACTCTTTTGTATCAGGATTTGTAAATTGAAATTCTTGAATGATGGGCTTGGCTATTGATACGTTTGCAAATTGCTTTTGTATATAATTAGCGGCCTTTGATTCAAATTCGGAGGAAACCGCCCTTCCCTGCATGCTATCAGCAGCGAGGGTTTCGATGATATTTTCATACAGCGAAACCATAGCCTTTTCATGACCTTTGCATATACCTAGCATAGGGATGAAAATAAAGCAAACTATGAGAAGTGATTTGTACATCCTTGTATCTTTTTTTTGAACGGTTTACTTGCTATTATTTGAACCTTCTTGCATTGCTTTTTCAAGTTGCGCTTTTTTAGCCAAATCTACTTTTGGGTTTAATGATTCAGGCATGGTTCCAAATTGAAGTTCTTTACCATTCCACCACATCGACAAACCACTTTTCTTTTTGTTAGCATCATTAAATAATGCTTGGCTTAAATTTCTGTTGAAGCTGGTATTGGTTAGCATGGCAGGTACTTCAGAGGTATTTGCATCTACGCGGTTACCAACCGAAATCCATGAGATTTCAACATTGCTATTTCCATTATTTTGTTCTTTAATAATAAAGCCGTCTTTAGACACTTCAGTAACATAAACACCATTGCAAGCGCCCATTGGACTGGCAGTTACAATAGGAGATTCACCTAAAAGTTGTGCATAATTTTCGCTAAAACGAACAGTAGCTGTACCATTTACCAATTGAATTTTTCCTTTATTATAAACAGTTACTTCGTTTGAAGTTACGGTATAAGCTGGGGTTACATTTTCTTCAGAAGAAACCAATTCGATTTGTTTACCTGAGGTATACACGTCGCCTTTGTTGTAAGCAGCAAATAATTCACCTTCGTTCATTTGGCCAATTACACTTCCTTTAGAAAGAGAACCAATGGTTCCAAAGAAACCTCCACCTACACCATTCAACTCAGTGCTAGGCAATAGACCGGCACCATTTGCATAGGCGGCACTACCATAAACGCCATAATTTAATAAGCCACTACTTCTGTACCCGAGTGATCCCCAATAAGTGCCACCTTGTTCAGCGCCCAATACACCACCTGTACGATTGTAATCGTTATAACAATATCCAGTAACGCCAAAAGTGTATACGTCACCCCAAAAATTATACCCATTAACACCACGATTTGTTGTATTTACACCATATGCAGTTCCATCGTTTTGTGAATCACGAGTTCTATAACCATATAAGGTAGTTTGACCATCACCATTAGCTGTTAATTGGCTTTTGTACACATAAAAAGTACTTGCAATCGAAGGCGATGTGTTCATAGACAAACTGGTTCCGTTATCTTGAATGAGCGAATTGCCTCCCGTAGTTGCAGCGGTAAACTTTACAAGATAATTAGTAGTACCTGTAATATTGGCGGAACCTGCCGGGCCGGTTGGGCCGGTTGGACCTACTGGACCTGCTACACCTGCCGGACCTGCCGGACCATCAGGGCCTATAGGTCCTGTTAAACCAATTGGACCCATTGGACCCATTGGACCTGCTGGACCTGTAGGGCCATCCGGTCCTATTGGACCTGTTAAGCCTATTGGACCCATTGGACCTGCTGGCCCCATTGGACCGTCTGGGCCAATAGGACCTGTGGGACCTGCTGGGCCTACAGGGCCTGTTTGCCAGGACCCGTTACCATTGGCATCGGATACAAATACCTTTCCGGCACCTGCACCAGGGGTTACTTGCACCACATTTGCTTTTACAGTATCGGCTTTTACGTTACCGATTACGTCTAACTTTTCTGTTGGAACAGCGGTTCCAACTCCTACGTTTTGTGCGAATACTGCATTTGCGCTAAGAGCGAACAGTAAACTGGCACTGATTTTTAGAATCAATTTTTGTTTCATTTTTTGATTGTTTTGATTGTTAAAAAATATTGTTTAAACAAATATATAAAAATGCTTTTTTATCTACCGCATCTTTTGTGTCATAATTTCTTCATAATTCATTGAAAATAATAAAGTTGTCATTTTATTATTTGTGGATTGCGCTTCTGCTTTTCCTTACTAAAGCGCTTATTTGCCATTATTTGACCTTTGTAACATTTCTTGTTCGGCTTTGTGTTTGGCTGTTTCATCTACTTTTGGATTTAATGATTCCGGTAAGGTGCCAAATTGCAATTCTTTGCCGTTCCACCACATTCCAAGCCCGCTTTGTTTGGTATTGGCATCATTAAACAATGCTTTGTTGAGGTTTCGGTTAAAACTTGTTTTGGTTAACATAGCTGGAACCTCGGAATTATTGGCATCAACTCTTTTTCCTACCGATATCCAGGAAATAGGAACATTGCTGGTGCCATTACCCAGTTCTTTAATAGAGAAACCTTCTGTGCTCACCTTGGTAATGTATACACCATTACATTCCCCCATTGGACTTGCGGTTACATTTGGGGCTTCGGCCAATAAGTTCCTGTAATTTTCATCGAAATGTACTTGAGCGATTCCATTTACCAGTTGAATGGTTCCGTTATTATATACTGTAATTTTATTAGATGTAACAGAAAAGGCAGGAGTTACTGTTTCTTCAGAACTTACCAATTCAATTTGTTTACCGGAGGTATATACATCACCTTTATTATAGGTTGCAAATAATTCTCCTTCATTCATTTGGCCGATTATACTTCCTTTTGAAAGGGAGCCAATAGTGCCAAAGAATCCACCGCCAATACCACTCACTTCAGTACTTGGTAATTGCCCTGCTCCACTAGCATATCCTGCACTTCCATAAACACCAAAGCTGGCAGAAGCACTATTTTTATATCCCAAGGAACCCCATGCCGCGGTGCTATTGGTAAAACCGAAAGCTCCACCTGTGCGCGTGTAGTCGCCATAGGTCCAACCATAGGTGCCAAATGTATACACATCACCCCAAAAATTATATCCCACCACAGCGCTATTGGATACGGTATTTGAATAACCGGTGCCATTATTTTGCGAGTCGCGATTTCTATAACCCAATATGGTAGCCTGGCCATCACCACTGGCGGTTAATTGTGTTTTGTAGGCATACAACAAACTGGATATACTTGGAGGTGTACCAATGCTTAAACTGGTGCCATTGTCTTGTAAAATGGAGTTCCCTCCCGTAGTAGCCCCTGTAAATTTAATCAAATAGTTTGAGCTGCCTGAAATATTGGCCGAGCCGGCAGGTCCTGTGGCACCTGCGGGTCCTACTGGGCCGATTGCTCCGGTTGCGCCTGTTGGTCCGGCAGGTCCTGTTAATCCTATTGGTCCTTGTGGCCCTTGTGGTCCTTGAGGTCCGGTGGGTCCCGCTGGTCCCGTTAATCCAGCAGGACCATCTGGTCCAATAGGTCCTTGTGGTCCGGTAGGACCTGTTAATCCTGTAGGGCCATCGGGGCCTATTGGCCCTTGTGGTCCGGCGGGCCCGATGGGTCCTGTTAATCCAACAGGTCCGTCTGGTCCAACAGGTCCTTGTGGTCCGGTGGGCCCGATGGGTCCTGTTAATCCAACAGGTCCGTCTGGTCCAACAGGTCCTTGTGGTCCGGTGGGCCCGATGGGTCCTGTTAATCCAACAGGTCCGTCTGGTCCAATAGGTCCTTGTGGTCCGGTGGGTCCTGTTAATCCTATAGGTCCATCCGGTCCTATTGGTCCCATGGGTCCGGTGGGTCCTGTTAATCCGATAGGTCCATCTGGTCCAATAGGTCCTTGTGGTCCCATGGGGCCAACCGGCCCATTTTGCCAAGATCCGTTACCATTGGCATCTGATACAAATACCTTTCCGGCCCCGGCATTGGGTGTTATTTGTATTACATTGCCTTTTATGGTATCGGCTTTTATGTTTCCGATTACATCAAGTTTTTCGGTAGGGGTATTGGTACCAACTCCAATATTGCTTTGGGCGAAACTTAAATTTGCGCCAAGTCCGAGGAGGGTAATGACAACGATTTTAAAAATGGAATTTTGCTTCATAGATACTATTTTTGTTAATTTTTAGAAAATTCTATTAACAAATTTTAGAATAAGAAGGTATAAATCAAAATGAAACGCATTTTAATTTTTGCTCGTTAACAAATTAAATATTTAATAATATTAATAAATATTATGTATAAATAATTATTTTGAAATAAAACATTGCACTTTTTTTTAAAATAGTATAAAAAATTAAATATGTAAATTATTAAAAAATTCGATGTTTTTAGAGTGAAAATGCGTAGAAACGAAGCGGTTTTGCCATAGTATTCTCAATAATTTGGAAATCCGGGTTCAGAGGGTGATACAGAAATGCACTGACAAAAGCTGAGGTGGGACGTTTTACAAACTGAATTTTTCAAAATAGAGGTATCAGGATGGTAGACTTGGCATAAAAAAAGCTTACCTAATGACAGATAATCAACTCTACGAAGGCGCAGCCTTCGTAGCTCTTATGTTCTTCATTTGCTTTGCCAATATTTGCATTTCATCCGCTTAATATATATTCAGACCCTGAGCTTTAGCCCCGATTGTAGCTTGCTACCTTGTAGCAGCGAAAAGCGGGAAGTAGCTGAATCATGCGATTTCGACGCGCTCCCTCGAGATTCGAATGCATGGCAGCAAAAAGAAATTTCAACAACGGAATTAGATAATCACTTTCGTTTTTGCATTAAGGCAGGAGTGTGAATGATAGTAAAGAAAAAAAATCAGAGTTCGAATGATGCTTTCGCTTTCATTGTGGCTCTGATTTTTCGTGCCCAGAACAGGAATCGAACCTGCACATCCTTGCGAATACAAGATTTTGAGTCTAGCGCGTCTACCAATTCCGCCATCTGGGCCTCAAAAGAGTCTGCAATATTACAACATTCAACGTAATCTTTCCAAAATTCTATTTAGATATTTTAATTTGTAGTAATAATCTTTCAAAAGTAGATAGTCGACGGGTTCTGTTTCTAGGTTTTCCACTTGGTAAATAGGCGCCACCTTTTGATCGAGAGAAGCAACAATAGCATCGATATCAACTTGTATGTTTCGTTTTGCTTCAGCATCCTCCTCAAATTCCAATTCCATTAATCGCTCATTTATTTCCATCATTTCACCCAGAAATTCCGGCGATAAGGGATATTTTTCCTCTTCCTCTATAATATTCTTTTCCCTTAAAATATAGGCCAATCTCTTATAGCTATCATCCAATATGTTTTTTGCCTTGTTGATATGGGTACTCATTTGTAAGGCGTTTTCCTGGGCACTCCTATCTTGAAGGGAATAATTGTCTGGATGATATTGCTTACTTAATTGATAGTACTTTTTTAGCAATGCCGCTTTATTGACTTGTAAAGAAATGGGCAGCTCAAACAGTTCAAAATAATACATGGGGTTTCCTTTATATTTGCAAACATAAATTAAAAAATCAGATGCTCTATATAGGAATTGCGCGTGAGGGAAAAACCCCTGCTGACAACAGAAGTCCCTTTTCTCCCAAACAATGCAGAGAAATTGAAAACCAATATAGTCAGGTGAAATTCCGAATTCAGCCCTCAGCCATTAGGTGTTTTAAGGATGTAGAGTATCGAGAAGCTGGTTTAACGCTTCAGGAAGACCTTTCGGAATGTGAGATTATTTTTGGAGTAAAGGAGGCCCTTATTGATACTTTAATCCCTGGTAAAACCTACCTGTTTTTTTCTCATACCAAAAAAGCCCAAGCCCACAATAAAAAGTTGATGAAGGCCTTGATTGAGAAGAACATTACCATGATAGACTATGAATGCTTGACGCATGATGATGGCCATCGAATTGTTGGTTTTGGATACTGGGCTGGGGTAGTAGGTGCACACAATGGACTCATGACCTATGGAAAGAAATTCAATCAGTATGAACTTACGCCGGTGTATTCCCTTCAAAATTTTCAGGAACTCAAAGAAAGTTATGAAACCTTTTTTATGCCTCCGATCAAAATTGCCGTTACAGGATCGGGACGGGTTTCAACAGGTGTGCTCGATATTTTGCAATATCTCGATATCGCTGAAGTATCCGTAGATGATTATTTGTCAAAACGATATGCCTACCCGGTATTTGTGCATTTGAAGGGCAAGGATTTGTATGGACGAATGGACGATAGCAGTTACAATAGGGATGATTTTCATAAAAATCCATCAGCATATTGCTGCCTCTTTCTTCAGTATACCAAAATGACCGATATTTTGATGAACGGCGTGTATTGGGATAAACAAATTCCAAGATTGTTTGAATTGAACGATATGCAACGGAGCGATTTTAATATTCCTGTAATAGCAGATATTACCTGTGATGAAAATGGTTCCGTTCCATGCAATGTGGGCTCCACTACTATTGCAGACCCTACTTATGGGTTTGAAAAAAAGACTTTACTCAAAACGACCCCCTTTCAGAATACATTTGATACGGTAGATATCATGGCGGTTGATAATTTGCCCAATGAATTGCCGCGCGATGCCTCCAAATATTTTGGTGGATTTTTGCAGGCTTATGTATTACCTGATTTGATTCATGGAAGGCAAACCGGTGTCATTAAAAGGGCGACGATCTGTAGTAATGGGTCCTTAGGGGAAGCATACAATTATCTTCATGAATATGCTTTTGAGTAGCAGCGTTTTTCGATCCGATAAAGGGGCCTACTCGATTTTTTTTATTATAAACACCATTTGAATTACTTTTAGTTTTACTGAATGGTTTTCCGTTTCATGTTCGAAGCGTTTTGGCTGCCACCCATTTTTGCGATCGAGAATGCTATTAGAAAATCGGGCAGTTAGATGGTAGACATATATCCGCTGGCATCGTTCCTCTTTACATAGATCCGTTTCATTTGTTGAAAACGGATTCCATGTACTTTTTTAAGAAGGGATACATCCACCTTATTAATTTCTAGGAAGAAATCAGGGTCAGGCCCAATTTCAATAATACTATTTTCTGCCGTTCTAAAAATTGAAATACCGGCCAGCTGCATTCGGATATGAAAATCAACGTGCATTCCCTCATAGCTAAGATATAACGCATTCAAACCGTTCAGTTTTTCCCATATTTCTTTATGGACAATATAGGGTGCTAGGTAGGCTCCCACTGTTTTTTGCCAAAAGTACTTTTGGATTTTTTTCGATAGGAATTTATACAAACCTGCAATACGATCTATTTCCTGCGTGCCGAAGACCGACTCAAATGGTTGATCGCAATTGATTCTTTGTAAATGAGTACATATGGTTGCGTGAATGGAATTGCTTTTTGACATTTCTTCGGCTAGGTGAAAGTCCCATTTTGTATGACAACGCATCGAATCGGTAAAGCAAATGATATATTCTGAGCTCACCTTTGAAAAGAGTGTGTTGTAGGCCCTTGCCCTATCGATTTGAAAGGGTGACGCAATAAATTCTATTTCTTTTGCAACCAAGTACTCAAATACTTCTTTTGATAAGTCGCTTACATGTACCAAAATTTCGTGCTGAAAGGTCGAATGAGTTTGGATACTATCGATACAGCATTTTAGGGAACTGAGATTATTTTGTGTAGGAATGAGTATACTAAATCTCATGATGTAAAGTTTTTTAGAAAAACGAACTTGGGGTTACTTTTTTTATACCCTTTTGAGGTCTAAAATTTGTTCGTATTGTATTTAAAAAAACAAGGTCATTTGCAGCATGGAGCAAATGACCTTGATGGTAGTGAAAGTGTTTTTATTTTGAGGTTAAAATCATTCTCTTTGTGGCAACGGATTTTCCGTCAATTATGAGTGCATAGACATACATTCCGGCTTTAAGGTTTCCACCTTGTATGATTACGTCTCCAGACACTGCTGTTAAGGATACCAATTTAAGTTCTTGACCATTGAGATCGTAAACACCAAGTTTAGCCGATTTGAAGGGTTGCGAAATGGAATAGCTGATACGTGTGTCATTTGTAAATGGATTCGGTACGTTTTGACTAAGAACCACACCTTCCATCGAAGGGATAGCTTCTACCTCTTGTGTTGAACTAGAAGGTTTTGTTGCCGAACTGCCAGCCACGATCGTTCTCAATTCATCGATTTGATTTTGCAAAGATTCAATTACCGTTTGTTGTTCTTTAATGGCTTCGGATAGTATCGGAATCAGAGCGATATAATTTACAGCTTTGAATTTTTCTGTGGTTTGCTTGGATGTTACTTTGTCTTTGAAAAATATAGGGGCTTCACTTACTGCCTCTGGGATAACCTTTTCTAAATCTTGAGCGAGGTACCCATAGTTTTTTCCTTGTGGTAAATGTGTATTTGCAAATTTCCCATCATGTTTATATTCATAGGTTTTGGCATTTAGTCTGCGAATAATATCGGTCGCATTTGACAGTTCTTGGATATTGGATTTCAGCTTTTCATCTGATGGAGCCCAAACGGAACCGATGGTGTAGGATCTTCCATTGGCATATAATGCATATTCATCTAACAAAGAAGAAGTGTTATTGGCCTCTCCATATAATCCTATAGAAATGCCACTGGTAATATTTGAATTGGAGGCGTAACCATACACACCATAGGCTGTTCCATTACTACTTGCAGAGATGCCTTCACCATATATACCTTTAGCGGCATTCGCGTTTGATAAACCTGCATCGCTAGCAAATCCATGAACACCTTTGAGGTCATAAATGAAATTTCCTGCTTGGTCATTGGTAAGATTATTTAAATTTTGTTCTGCATTTCCGTAAACGCCCGTATTAGAACCTTCAAAGGCGCCGCCAAAGCCTAAGCCGGTTTGGCCGGTGGCTTTTCCAGAAACTGCGATTGCAGAGCCAACGAGATTATTTTCACTGATTACACCGTAGGTTTGATTATTTGTAAGGGTATGAAGTTTCGCAGTGGGTGTAGTGGTTCCAATTCCAACATTGTCAATATTTCCGTTATAAATATTTGTTCCATTGGTAATCCATTTACTAGGGTTTGAATTGGTTATTACATTATTGGAAATACTAATGCCTGAGCCTGCAGTATAACCATTGCCTATATTTGGCAAGGTGCTCCAAATAATTTTTCCAGTTGCATCTGTAGTTAGATATTTATTAGATGCAATGCCATTAATATATTGCTTTAGTCTAACAGTTGGGGATTCCAGTATCATTCCAGATACATTGTCTGCAATAAATTTTGAGTTTGAAATGTTGCCGGAGGGATATCCATCTTGTGTTATTTCAATGCCGTTAGTAGTAGCACGTAAATCAAACGTTTGATTAAAGGCAGGACCGCCCGTAAAAGCAATTCTTGCATTAGTGCCGAGAGCTCTTGGTCCACCGGCACTGATTGAAATGGAATTTGTAAAATTGTTAAATAGTGGATATACTCTAAAGGCTGTAATCCCCATACCGGAAGATTGTATTTCTAAATTGGCATCGTTATTTGGAAATGCGACATTTACCGCACCCATATTAACCATTCCTGATTGGGTAATATTCATTCTTCTGATGTAATTTGTATGAAAATCTAAACCATGTGAATAGGTGCCTGGGTTTCTTTTAGAACCAATAGCCTCCCCTGAAGGAGATGGGCCGGTATTATTTCCAAATACAATTCCGGGAAAGGCCCAAGGAAATGTATGCATGCCATTTCCAATTCCGTTTACATCTACGCGCAATCCCTCGTGTGTTGTCCATTGTGCCGATGCTATTTGTGTACTAAGAATTCCAAGAATACAGATGATTCGTTTTTTTAAATTCAGATTTTTCATGAGATAAAATTTTATATGTTTTAGAAACTACGGGTTTCTGTTACCGCCCTACTTTGGATTATGGGTGTTCGGGTATTCCCTTTGTTGATACAAATAGACGACGAGATGAAAAATAAAAAAACATGCATGTAATAGGTGTGTGCGTTAATGTAATAGGTGTGTAAAAATGAATCTTGTTATGATATTTGATTTCGAAAGGCGCTTTTAAATGGTATCAATAAAGAAAGGTTAGTAGAAGTGCTACTAACCTTTATTAAACCTTTATTGTGGTATCTTATTAATTGGATGTAAGTGTCATCTTTTTTGAAGCTACTGTTTTGCCATCTACAATAAGAGTATAGATATACATGCCAGGTTTTAAATTGCCACCTTGTATCACAACAGCTCCGGTTGTTGCTGTTAATGCAACTAACTTAAGCTCCTGACCATTTAGGTCGTACACTCCTAGTTTAGCTACTTTGAATGTATATGGAATGGCATAGGTTATACGTGTATCGGTAGTAAATGGATTAGGTACATTTTGGCTTAAAGCAACGCCCAGTGTAGTGCTGTTCAAATCTACTTCCTGTGTGGATGTTGGTTGATTTTGCAATTTTGATATCGTATTTTTTAACTCTTCTATTTGGGATTGTTGCTCTTTGATTGCCTGAGTCAGTACAGGTATTAGTGCTATATAATTTACTGATAGGTATTCATCGCGTTCTACATTTACTATATTGGGTAATACCTCTTTCAATTCCTGGGCAATAAACCCATAGCTATTCTTAGTTTCAAAGTTTCTCTCAGGGAATTTTTTGTATCAAAGTCATAAGTAACCGGATTCAACCTGCTAATTATTTCGTTGACATTTTTTATCGACTTAATGTTTTGCTTAAAGCGTCTATCCGAAAGGAGGTTTACACCGTTTACCAGACCAGTACCATTAACAATTAGCATATGACCACTGGTATTGTCATCGCAGATTTGGTCTGTTGGGCTAATTCCTCCAAGTTGCATTCTATTTTTAAACCAACTCATACCGTTGCCCCATATGGAAGCCCGATCTGTACTACTTCCTGCAATGGCTAATGCCTTGGTTCCTCCCAAACTGTTGGTTTCAACACGTATTCCATTTCCCCAACTGCAAATTGGTTGCATGGCCCACACCTGGAGCCCATTTCTAGTGTTTGGGTTCGGAGAATTGAGATCTCTGTTATCGATAGTGGTGCGAAAATTCCAGGTAGGGTTCATGGTGCCAAATCCAAATAATCCGGAATGTGTCATTGTACCTCTTTCCAAGTTGTTGGTGATGAATCGAACCGCATGATTGTTCATAGTTCCCAATCTATTATGTACTGCACTGCCATAGGAATTGATGCTATTTCCGTTCAAGTTCCAATGACAAATGTCAGGACAAGATGGGGTGATATCAACCAGTGATGCCAAATCAATACAAACACCACCAAAAGCATAATTACTATTAATGCCGATGAACGATAAATTATAGTTTGCCGTTACGTTTGCAGTAAAAGAAATAGTGACTTGCTGCCACGTATTATGTGTACTGTTTAACGAAATCTGGGTAGAACTAATTAGATTATTAGCCGGGACACCGGTGCCAATATTAATTTGCGCAATAGCTGTGGATTGCGGCAAATTCATATCGGCATGAATTCTTCTGCTAAATACCAATTGATAGGAATGATTCGCGACTAAGGGGATATTCTGTTGAGTTACTGCCCCGGTTTGATTTAAGTCTATGTGATATGAACCACCGCCCACAGGAGAACCCATAGTTAAGTGATTTAAATGATGATAGCTAATGGAATTTGACGAAATGGTCCAGTTAGTAAGTGAATTGTTGTTGATGGGGAAATCAAGAAAACCTGCATTAACCGGATAATTTGCAGAGGTTTCGAAATTTCCATTTTGAATGATATTTACTTGAGCATTACCAATTTTAGAGAATGTACTTAACAATAGAAGGATAATGAATTTAAACTGATTTTTAATGAGATGGTTTTTCATGATATTTAGTTTTTTGATTTTATGGGCTTTATTTTTAGCCCTGGTTTGATTAAAATGTGCGGGTGAGCATTTAAGTGGAAATTATTAATTAAGGCTTGGCCACTTTTCGTGAAACTACAATGGCCGTACCAACTCCAAGTACTGCTCCGGCAATGCCACCTACAATGGGAGTGCCAAACATAGTACCACCTATGAAACCAGTCATCCCTCCTACTAAAAATCCGGCAGCATCAGCTGCGACTACATTTTTCTTTTCAGATTTTGTCATATTTTTCCACCAATTTTTAAATTTTCCTCTAAATTCGTTTTCACCGCTTTCGCCCAAGGTAATTACATAATTGTGCCATGGATTTTGTGTATCTTCAACAGCACTCATCCAATAACATTTACTGTAACGCGCCACTGCAGATGTGCCAAGTATCATTTCCAATTCACTTGGAGTAAAGCCACCTTGTGCTAGAACACTATTTTCAAAAGCGATTAGTGAATTGTCAAATTGTTCCTCATCCGTACAATGATATACGAGATCATTTAATTCCAATAGTCGGTTTTTCGTTTCAAGACTGATGTGGTTTTGCGCAAAGGCTAGGTTAGCGGTTTCGGCAATGGTAAAATTTGTATTGTCAATATAGTTGTAGATAGGTAATATGGCTCCATAGTTGCACTGAGGATCGGGGATGCCGTTGAATGCAATTTGGAATGCGATTTCATGCGACTCTTCCATAGAAATGCTGGCAAAATTTGGGCTGGATGCAATAGCGGATAAACCATCGTTATGCTTTTGACCGTGATTCTCAAACGGATTGTTTGCGTTTACAGAACATGGCATGTTTTCAAATAGAAAGTGCGGATTGTTTTGAGTAGTTACAGTTGTTGTAGAGGTTTGAGGTGCTTCTTTTTTGCAGGCCACAAATATTGTTTGCGCAATAAAGAATAGAGCTGTTAGTGACAAAATTGTTTTTTTCATGATTATTGTTTTTTTGTTTTATTTTTTTGAAATGACGGATTTTATATACCGCCCTACTTTGGATAATGGATGTTCAGGATTTCCCATGGGAATATTAAGTGAGAAAATATTCATGGTTTATGAATATTTTCTCACCCGAATTTTTTTAGGGGATACATCTGAGGTCAACATAACCATGGGGATTTTCCGCGTCATAAATAACAGGGTATACGCCTGGTAGCAATTCGCCGTTTTGAATATTGTATTCTAATTTGAATTCTACAGGTAGGAATGTTCCTGGATTCACAACAATAGGGTCATTAAGGGGTTCATCTGGACCTTTACTAGCTATTCGTGCTAAGGAATGCTGCGGAAAGTAATACATGTCAATATTCCATGGTTCCCCGTTTTGCTCATAATATTTTTCAATGTGGCAAATATCAAGAGAAGGTAAACAACTGAACCCATCCAATTCTGCTTGTCGAATGCCATAGTATACTTTATATTTTCTTCCGTTTTCTACGCGCGTTTTCTTGGCCTCTTGGTTACTGGGAGTGGTTACATTTTTTTTCTGACAACTGCTAAGTAGGACGGTTGTACAAATAGCGAAAAATGCGAACGCTGTTACGGATACTACAATTAGTTTTTTCATGATATAAAAATTTATTTTTTTTTTGAAACTGCGGGTTTCGTTACCGCCCTACTTTGGATCAAGGGTGTTCGGGGTTTCCCTTTCTGATACAAAGAGACGTCGAAAATTGAAACCAGAAAACGGTCATGTAATACTCGTGTAGGATGATGTAACAGCTGTGCAAATTGAAGCCATTTTGTACGGGGCTGTTGCCACTTTAGCTATCACATTTTGATTCATTTTGGAATAGTAGGTGCTATTTTCTTTCTATTTGCCTGTTTCTACAGGAGTTGTAGGGACAAATTTTTTGGGAACGATATAGATTAGAAATTCTAATGCAATAGCCATAGTGATTAGGTATGCAGCTCTTGTTGCCAAACTGTCTATCGTTTTGTTTATCAAAAGCCAAGGGTTTGATGGAATGTGGTAAATGGATTTAGGTAAGGGTGCAAGCTCGCAGAAATCTATGCTTTGTGTTTTTTTGATTCATGACCCTTATTGAAGTTTGTCTAAAAAATCATCTTTTTTTCTGGAGGATACTTCAAGAGACTTCCCATTTTTTAATACTACATATCCGCCTCGACCCTTAATGTACTTATCGATATATACCAAATTTACAATGCAACTGTGGTGAATGCGCGTGAAACCTTTTCGTTCCAGTTCTTCTTCGTATTCTCCAAGATTTTTTGAAACCAAATGTTTGGTATTGTCACTCAAATGAAATCGGGAGTATCGCCCTTCAGATTCAATATGTGTGATATGTGATAAATCTACGAAAATGAGTCCTTCCATAGTGGGTAGAGACAAACGTTGCGACGCGATTTCGTTGCCGGATGATGATTCTGATTTCTTTTTTTTGTGGATGGTATGAACAGCATTTTCAACCGATTGTAAGAGCTCTAATTTATTAATCGGTTTGAGAATATAATCCAATGCTTGATTTTTTACGGCGTCTATTCCAAACTGATTATGGGCTGTTACAAAAATGACTTCAAATTTCTTGGAATGGCATCTTTTTAAAATTTCAAAGCCGCTTTCTCCGCCCAATTCAATATCCAAAAAAAGAAGTTCCGGTTTTAAGGTGATTATTTTTTCTAATGCCTCTTCTACATGACTTGCACTGCCTACAATATCCAGGTCTTCGCAATGTTTGGTCAAAATGGTTTTCAAATGCTTTATTGAAAGTGGCTCATCATCAATAAGAAGTGTTTTTATTTTGCTCATATTTCAATTTTTAATGTAACTCGGGTGCCGGCAGCCTGTTGATTTGTATACAAATCCTCCACCATAATACCGACCTCTTTGCCTGTAATTCGTTTGTAGATTTCAAGTTTCGAATTCGAAAGAGATTCGCCTTGTGATGAATGCATATTGCTATTCTCTTCTTTTCTTAATCGCGAATTTACTCTTCCAATTCCATTATCTTCTATTTGACAAATCAAGAATCGATCCTCTCTAAAGAATCGAAGATAAAGTACTTTGCTGGCATTTAATTTTGGTTTTAATCCATGTCGGATGGCATTTTCAAGGTGAGGTTGCAGTACCATAGTAGGGATTTTAAAGGAAAGCAATTCGTTTGGTAGGGTGTTTTCAATATGATATGTGAAATCCTCATCAAAACGAAGGGTTTCCAATTCAAGATATGTTTGCAAATAGGCAATTTCTTCTGCAAGGTCAATACTGGCCTCATTCGAAAAATTTAAGGTGGTTCTGATAAGCCGTGACATTTTGTTGAGATAATTGTCCGCTTTTTCATTTTCTTCATTTTGAATAAAATACTGAATGGCATTGAGCGTATTGAAAATGAAATGTGGATTTATTTGAGCTTTGATCGCTTTAAGCTCTACTTCTGTGATATGATTTTTCATTTCCTCTGCTTCCATCTGTTTTTGATACCGTTTTTGTAGGAAGGCCTTTGTTATGGCAAAAATCAGTAGCAGTGCACCGAGCAATGGGACTAATTTAAACAAAGGTCGTTGCCACCATAATGGCTTCACTTCGATTTGCAATTGTGCCGGAATGGTTGACCAGCTATTACTCGAATTCTGTGCTAAAATTTCTAAATGATAGGTGCCTGGTGACAATTGTTGAATGCTAAGTTTTTGGATGTCTATCGTTTGCCATTCTTTTGAAAGTTCCAAAATTCGATATTTGTACCGAATGGTACCCATGCTGCGATAGTCAATTCCTGAAAATCCGATTTTTAAATTTACGGAATCAGAACGGAGGGTAACTTGATTGTTTACAGGCAATAGTTTAATGTCATAATTTTCAATTTCAGTAATGTATATCTTCGGACTTTGTTGTTCACTTTGTAAGTAGTTGATTGGGAATCTGAAAATTCCCTTTGAGCTGGATGCAAAAATAGAATGGCCTATTTGATGAATGCCATTGATATTATTTGTTGTTAAGCCATGATTGGTACTTATTTTTTCAATGTCATAATTATGGATGGAGCGGTGCAACGTAATGATGTTAATTCCATTGGAGGTTGCTACCCAAATTTTCTTTTCACTGTCAATGAAAATGCTTTTGCAGTTATTGTCACTAAGCCCATTCGTATAAGAAATATGTTCAATACGTCCTTTGCTATACAAGTAAATACCAGACTCCACTGTTGCAATGACAGCCAGAGAATCGGTGTTTTGAATATCTGAAATGGTGGTATTTTTTAAGGGAATGTTTGTAATTTTCTTTATGAATAGTACCTGCTGATCGCTATAGGCATAATGCACAATTTTGAGTGAATTGATTCCTGCAGTCAATAAGGTGGTATCGTTTATTTTTTTTATGGAGGTCGATCGGTGGGAGTCGATAGTTTGTTTGGATTGATTTTTCAGATTAAAGAGTAGCGAATTGCCTGAGCTAGCAATGAATACCGACGAATTATCGTTGTGTTCTAAAAATTTGATACCTCCTAATTTCGAGGTGGTATCTAACTTTGTAGTGCTTCTTTGATATAAATAGAGGTATCCTAAATCGGAGCCACATATAACATAGTCATCGTTTGCAAGTATCGTTTTGATATTTCCTTTGTGTATCCCTTCCAAATCAATGGAAAAATTTGAATCGATATGATTATTTGTAATTCTTTGAACCTTATTATTGTCTAAAAGAACATACAACTCCTTGCCATATAAAGTGCTCCTTATTATATTATCACTGAATAGCCCTGTCTTACTGTTAAAATGATCTACCGGAATTTTGGGAAAATAATAGATTCCATCTCCTTTGGTTCCAATCCAGTATCCTCCTTCATTATCAATAAAAAAAATATTTATGGTAATATTATCAAATTCAATATGCCTTTCGGGATTGAGTGCCAAATTGGAATCCATTGGTACCAAGCGATTGGGTGTTTCATAAAGCCATAATTCATTGTTGCTATACACAAATCGCTTCGTACGATATTGGAAATTTACTTCGCCAACAAATTGGATCCTGTTGTTTTGAATCTGATACTTATACGATTTATTTTTTACTGAGAGCAGAAACGAATGACTGTTTATCCGAAACAATTCAAACCCTGATTTTTCGATATTTGAGATTTGAAGAGAATCTAGTATTTTGTCAAATGGATTGATGAGTTTGAGAAGTCCTCCTGTCAATTCAATATGGTACTCGTCGAAGGAGAGAAATTGAGTAGAACGATGAATGGGCTTTAAATTACCGTTTCGATCTACCTTGTAGTTTCTGGGTCTTCCTTCTTCTTGTATTATTAACCCCGACTTGTTAAGATTTAAAAGCTTCAAATAAGATTTAAAGGAAAGTTTTTTAAGATTCGGTTCATTGTTTCGGGTATAGATTGAATTATTGAAAATGTAGCATAGATTTCTATTAAAGGTTGCAAGCCAAATTCTTCCCTGTTGATCTACCTCAATCGATAGAATGTCATTATCTGGAAGTCCATTAGAAGTGCTATAGCGTTTAAATTGTTTGCCATCAAAACGGCACAGTCCATTATCGGTGGCTATCCATATAAAACCCTTTTGGTCTTGTACAATCGAATAGATGGTATTGCTGAATAAACCGTCTTCTATTTTGTAGTGAATTCTAATTTTCTCCTGCCCATATACCCATGCTGTTTTGAATAGGGGCAGTATTGAACAGAATATACAAAGTATTAAGAGGTAGCGTTTGAACATATAAGTTGACTTGCAAAATACGATGATTATTTTTTTTGTAAGATGAAATCGTTAAATTTCTTTATTGTCCTCGCAACTATCATATTACGTACTTAATTTTAGATTTAATATTTTTTATCCTAGTAAAATAGCTCAACTTTGCATCATGTTTGTAAGAAAGAATCAAAAGACAAAAATTATCGCGACGGTTGGACCGGCTTGTAACACCTACGAAAAAATTATCGGGTTAGTGTATTCTGGTGTAGATGTGTTTCGACTTAATTTTTCACATGGGACCCATCAAGACCATGCCGGTGTTATTGACATCATCAACAGAATCAATGAACAATATCCATTCAATATTGCCATCCTTGCCGATTTACAAGGGCCGAAACTGCGCATTGGTGAGGTAGAAGGCAATGGTGTGCAACTCTTTGAAAATGATACCATCACGTTTACCCGTGAAAAATGCATGGGTACCCGTGAAAAGGTTTATCTATCGTATCCGAATTTTCATTTAGACGTAAAGGTGGGAGAAAAAATATTAATTGATGATGGTAAAATTGAGGTGAGAATATCTGAAATTCATGAAAATCATGATGTCTCAGCGATTGTAACCATACCTGGATTGTTAAGTTCCAAAAAAGGCATTAATCTTCCTGAAACCAAAATATCTTTACCGGCGCTCACCGAAAAAGACTTGGCAGATATTGATTTTATTATTGGCCAAAATATTGATTGGGTGGCGCTCTCCTTTGTGAGGAGTCCAAAAGACATTGCTGATTTGCGAGAAATTTTGATGGTCAAGGGGAGCAATGCCAAGATTATCGCAAAGGTAGAGAAACCGGAAGCTCTTGATTGCTTGCGCGAAATTATTTTAGCTAGTGATGCCATTATGGTTGCTCGGGGCGATTTGGGTGTAGAATTGCCGGTAGAACAAATTCCTATGATACAAAAGAATATCATTCGCAAATGCATACATAGGGCCAAACCTGTGATTATTGCTACGCAGATGATGGAGAGTATGATTGATAGAGTGAAACCGAATAGAAGTGAAATCACGGATGTGGCCAATGCCGTATTGGAAGGTGCAGATGCAGTCATGCTGAGTGGGGAAACAGCCATGGGCCAACACCCTTCTTTGGTGGTGGAAACTATGAGCAAAATTATTTCAGAGGTAGAAAAGGAGGAAACCGTTTACAATAAAAATTTAATTCCCCAATCACATTCCCCCTCCTTTTTGTCGGATGCACTTTGCTACAATGCCTGTAAAATAGCCGATGATGTGAATGCAAACGCCATTATTGGGATGACGCAAAGCGGGTATACGGGATTTATGTTGTCGAGTTTTAGACCCAAATCACCGCTGTATATATTTACAAAAAATCAATCGCTGGTGAATCAATTGAGTTTAAGCTGGGGCGTGCAAGCATTCTTTTATAATAAAGAAGTCAGTTTGGACGAAATTATCAACGACCAAATTGAAATCATCAAGTCAAAGCATTTGCTAAAGGCGGGAGATGTAGTCATTAATACAGGTAGCACACCGGTGCAAGAACATCTGCCGACCAATACAATAAAAATTACAAAGGTGCAATAGAGCGAGGTGGTGACCAATTCAATACCTTTTTGGCTGATGATGGGTGCCGAACAAAGGATGAGGTGCTGATTTAATTTTTTTTCGGCTCTTTCCAGTTTTTTTGGAGCCGACTGATTTTCTGAACCTCCCAAAACATCTTCCATCCATCTCGAAGCACGTCAATTTTACTTCCTTCAACTGCCGACCAAGTAATGGGCATCTCAATAATGGCGTACCCTAGGAAGTTGGCATGAGCTAAAATTTCTACATCATGTGCCCAGCCTAGGGTCTGTAGCGAAGCAAAGGCCTGTTGTGCGATGCTTGCCGGATATAATTTAAAGCCGCATTGTGTATCGCTAATAGTTAGTTTTACCATCAAGCGGATGATTTTGTTGAATATATTCCCTATAACTTTTCGTTTGAAAGAGTCTGATACCTTTGAGTTTTTTAATTCGCGTGAGGCAATCAAAACCTCTCTGGCACTAAATGTTTTTCGCATGGAAAGCCAACGTAATAATTCTATGGGTGCGGTGGCCATGTCGGCATCCAAGGTTAGGTAGAACTCTTTGCTTGCATGAGCAACTCCTAATTGCAATGCCCCACCTTTGCCGGTATTGGCCTGTTGTAATACGGTAATTTTTTTTTGGTTCGCCAATTCAACAAAGAAGGGATTCGATTGAATGACCAAATCGGTACCATCCGTACTGCCATCGTCTACAATGATTACCTCATAAGATCCCTGCCATTGCGTATCAAAGTCTTGTAAGCCTTGAAACATACGAGCGACGCGGATGGCCTCGTTATAACAAGGAATAATCAAGGATATGGAAGGGAATGGCATGATTTGCGGGCTAAAATAAAGCAAAATTGATAATTTGCCGTATAAAATCAGAATGGAAGGAATGAATGGTGTTAAATTGCTGAGCACCATATTGTCAAATCGCTGATTTTTTCACGATAATATTTTTTTAGTTATTCACATCGTTATACATATTGATTTTGCTCGCTAATGCCAAATATTACTAAGAATATACACAGTTTGTGGAAAAGGAAACCGGAAATAATTTCAGATAAAAAATATCTTCGTATCGTTGATTCGAAAGAAAAAACAAACTCCAATTTCTACTTTATTTTAGCATTTATACGGACTGTGTAAAAAGCACCTATCAGGCAGATAGGGTAGAATTGGACCCCATCATGTTAAACCCACCATAAATTCACTTTTACCTGTATGAGCAAAAAAAACACAGCACCCACCGGCCTCCAGTTTACAAGATATTACACAAACGATACCAAAAGCGTTTACGATCAGTTTGAATACGACTATCGCACTTCTATTATTCGGAATCCGAATGGAGAAGTTATTTTTGAATTAAAAAATGTTGAAGTTCCGGCACATTGGAGCCAAATAGCTACCGATATTTTAGCTCAGAAGTATTTTCGCAAAGCAGGTGTTCCGCAAGAGGATGGCTCATTGGGTAGAGAAACATCCATTAAGCAGGTGGCACACCGAATGGCCGATTGCTGGCGTCAATGGGGCGAAAAATATCATTACTTTGCAAGCACTAACGACGCCCAAATTTTTTATGATGAATTGGTATATACCATTCTCAATCAGAGTTGCGCGCCCAATTCACCACAGTGGTTTAATACCGGCCTTTTTTCTGCCTATGGCATCACCGGAAAGCCGCAAGGACATTATTATGTAAACCCAACAACGGGAGTACTCGAAAAATCACAAAATGCCTACGAAAGACCTCAGCCACATGCTTGTTTTATTTTAAGTGTGGATGATGATTTAGTAAATGAAGGCGGTATTATGGACCTGTGGGTTCGTGAAGCCAGAATTTTTAAATACGGATCCGGTGTGGGTACCAATTATTCTAATATCAGAGGCGAAGGCGAAAAATTAAGTGGTGGTGGTACCTCAAGCGGTATCATGAGCTTCTTGAAAATTGGAGACCGAGCGGCTGGTGCTATCAAAAGCGGTGGTACTACCCGTCGTGCAGCAAAAATGGTTTGCTTAGATTTAGATCATCCCGAAATTGAAAAATTCATCAATTGGAAGGTAGAAGAAGAACAAAAGGTAGCAGCCTTAATAGCAGCAGGGTATAGCCACGATTATGAAGGAGAAGCCTATCGAACCGTAAGTGGACAAAATTCAAATAATTCAGTAAGGGTTCCCAATGAGTTTTTTCATGCTCTTGAAAAAGGAGACGATTGGGAATTAAAAGCACGCACAGACGGAAAGGTAATGAAGAAAGTACCTGCCAAAGATTTGTGGGATCAGATTGCGTATGCTGCATGGCGTTGCGCCGATCCCGGTACACAATATGATACCACCATCAACGAATGGCATACTTGTCCTGAAGGAGGTAAAATACGCGCTTCCAATCCATGCAGCGAATATATGTTCTTGGATAATACGGCCTGCAATTTGGCGTCTATGAACCTTCGACGTTTCTATGATGAAAATACGAATCAGTTTGACGTGGTGGGGTATGAATATGTAACCCGCCTTTGGACAGTAGTATTGGAAGTTTCCGTTTTAATGGCACAGTTTCCATCGAAAGAGGTTGCTCAATTAAGTTATGATTACAGAACCCTTGGACTTGGTTATGCAAACTTAGGATCCTTACTTATGGTACAAGGCATTCCGTATGATAGCGAACAAGCAAGAGGTATAGCAGGTGCCTTAACAGCAATTATGACAGGGGTTTCGTATAAAACTTCTGCAGAAATGGCCCAACATCTAGGTACCTTTTCGAAGTATGAACAAAATAAACAACATATGTTGCGTGTCATGCGAAACCATCGCGCAGCGGCTTATGATGCACAAGATGCCTTTGAAGAAATCGAAATCAAACCACAGGGTATTAAAGCGCAATATTGTCCCGATTATTTATTAAAAGCGGCTACTAAGGCATGGGATGATGCGGTGCAAATGGGTGAAAAATATGGCTATCGCAATGCACAAGCCACTGTAATTGCTCCAACAGGCACCATAGGACTTGTGATGGATTGTGATACTACCGGTGTGGAGCCCGATTTTGCTCTAGTGAAATTCAAAAAATTGAGTGGAGGTGGTTATTTCAAAATCATCAATCAAAGTATTCCAACTGCATTGCGCAATCTCGGTTATTCAGAAAAAGAAAATGATGCTATTGTAAAATATGCAAAAGGACATGGAACCTTTGCCGGTGCACCGTTTATTAATCATCAGTCATTAAGCGAAAAAGGATTTATAGCTGAAGAATTGAAAAAATTAGATACTGCGGTTGAAAGTTCCTTTGACATCGCCTTTGTATTTAATCATTACAACTTAGGAGAAGAATGCCTTCAACGTCTTGGATTCAAACCGGAACAGTATATGAGTCCATTGTTTTCATTGCTTGATGAATTAGGGTTTAAAAACGAAGAAATGGATGCAGCCAACGATTATGTTTGCGGTACCATGATGCTCGAAGGGGCGCCCTATTTGAAAGAAGCCCATTTGCCGGTATTTGATTGCGCCAATAAATGTGGTAAAAAAGGCGAGCGCTACATTCATCATTCAGGACATATCCTAATGATGGGTGCTACACAACCTTTCATTAGTAGTGCGATTTCAAAAACTATTAATTTACCCAATGAAGCTTCTGTGGATGAAATTAAGGAATGCTACCAAATGAGTTGGGAACTTGGTTTAAAAGCCAATGCCTTATACAGAGATGGTAGCAAAATGAGTCAACCGCTTTCAAACAAAAGCGATAAAAAAGACACTTCGTCAAAGCTCAGTGAGACAGGTGCTGATGCTACTGCAACACACAATGTGGCAGAAACCATTCAGCAAATTGCCGAAACCGTTATGCATGATTTAGGCAAACTCACCATTGATGAATTGCTTGAAGAAGTGAACAAACGTGTACAAGCCAGTCCGGATACGAAGTTGAAAAGAGAATTGTCACGCATTGTGGAACGTAAAACCTTACCGGCCAAACGTCGTGGGTATACCATCAAATCAAAAGTAGGTGGCCAGGCAGTTTTCTTAAGAACCGGCGAGTACAGTGACGGAACCTTAGGAGAAATATTTATCGATATGGCGAAAGAAGGAGCTACTATGAGGAGTTTGCTGAACTGCTTTGCCATCTCTATTTCTATTGGCTTGCAATATGGGGTTCCTTTAGAAGAGTTTGTAGATAAATTCATTTTCACTCGTTTTGAACCAGCCGGAATGGTTGATCATCCGAATATCAAAAATGCCACTTCTATCGTAGATTATATTTTCCGTGCATTGGGTTATGAGTATTTAGGACGCACTGATTTGGTGCATGTACAAGCAGCACCTGTTGGTGCCGGTACCGATGAGTGGGATGTGCCTGTGGAAGGAGCAGACGAACTTTCCAATGTACGAGTAACCGCTTTAAGCGCCCGACCCAAAGCGGCTGAAGTAGCACCACAAAAAGTTGCTGTTGCCGCCATGTCAGATTCTGAAAAAAAGCGCATGTTAGGTACTAGTTCTGACGCACCGGTATGCAGACAGTGTGGTAATATTACCTTAAGAAACGGAACTTGTTATATGTGTCCAAATTGTGGAACGACGACAGGATGTTCGTAATAATTTGATTTATTGAAACAAAATAAAATGAAGGGAGCGCAGAGATGTGCTCCTTTTTTTATGCAGGCTCATTATTCAATCTTATAACAAGGTACCTGATAACAGATGTTTTCCTCAATATAGGGTTGCGAACAATAGGTTCGTTGCGCTTGCTTTTCAGTCTGCGTTCGGGCTTCTGATAAAACCGCATTCCACCAACTGGGTGAGGTATTGGCTGAAGTGTAGGCCGTTTTTGTATTGCTGCAACTTGCTTCTAAACTCGCATTAAAAAAATACGAAAAGAAACCTCCAAAGGTATTATTGCTGGTTGCTCTTTGTGTACTATCTGCTGCTGTGGCAAGGATAGACATTTTTGCTTTTAAAAATAGCATCCGCAAATGGTCGCTGTCAAATGTAAGAGGAGTACTTTGTTTTTTTGGAGTTGGCGTGGCAGTAGCATTCGATTCTCCTACATAGCTATTGCAACAATCACTTATCACAAAATTGAGCCGGGCACCTTTTTTCTTTATGTCATGGTAGATGTCTTCCATATTGAGGGTTTCTTTCAAATAATCATCATGACCTTTACACCGCAAATCTAGATAGGGAAAGCGGCGATTGTCTGTTTCTTTTCGGTAGCCGTGTCCTGAATAATAAAATATAACGATATCATTTTTCTTAGGGAATAGAAGTTTGAGTTCGGATACCACATTCCGTTTGCTATACGAATCGCCAACCACCATTCGAACCTTCATCTCTGTGCCGATATAGTCTACAATTTTTTGATAGGATTCCAGCACCCTTCTTACATCCATTGCGCAAGATGCACCAATATATTCATCCAATGTATCGGCAACAATCACCAAGTGAACAGCTGTTTTTAATTCTTCTGGTGTAAAATTTTTCAATTTGGTTTTTAAAAGGGTTACCAAGAAGGGGTCTTCTTTAGGGAAAAATTGGGACAGATTTTCTTTAGTAAATTGTTTTGTTGTCAAGAACGCAGTTTTTAATTCGGCCTTTGTATCCAAAACAATGCTGCCATTTTTATCTCGTATGGCCACTGCTGTCGGCTGTAGTTCATGGGTTTGCGGGTTCATGGTAAAAAGAAACAGTGGCAAGGGTATTACTGATTGTGCCTTGCCAAAAATGACCTTTACATTTTTTGTACTTACATACATCTTGGTGGTGTCAAAACGGGTATTCCCTTTTTTTAGATACACATCTTCGAGGTCCATATGAAGTAATATTTTGTCGCCGGATATAGGATCCACATATCTATTGTTGAAGAAGCCACTACCATTTTCATGTTGCAGAAATAACGCATCGCAGGGTACGGTACGCCCACTCATAGTTTGATTATACGTAAAGCGAAAAATGCTTAGCGCATGGCAATAGTCACTAAGGAAGATGAACAACAAGAAAAATGGATAATAATATCGCTTCATTGTATATGAAATAATGAACTAAACGTACAATAAATTTTTCAACTGCTCAAGTGAATGCGTAAATAACCATAGAAACGGTGGATCGGCTGCTATAAAATTATTTTTGTGTATTTTCGCTCCTTATGAAATTACATACAATCAATACCGGTCTTTTTAAATTAGATGGAGGCGCCATGCATGGAGTGGTGCCAAAAAGTATGTGGCAAAAGGTAAATCCGGCCGATGAAAATAATATGTGCAGCTGGGCTATGCGTTGTATGCTCATCGAAGAACATGACAAACTCATTCTGGTAGATACCGGTATGGGTAATAAACAAAGCGAAAAGTTTTTCAGTCATTTTCAGCCACATGGTGAGGATACCTTGCTACGTTCACTAAAACAATTGGGGTTTCATTCTGATGATATCACCGATGTTTTTTTAACACATTTACATTTTGACCACTGTGGCGGAGCTGTAAAAAAAGAAGGAGAAAACCTATTGCCTACTTTTAAGAATGCCACTTATTGGAGTCACGAAAAACATTGGCAATCGGCCACCAATCCCAATGCAAGAGAAAAGGCGTCCTTCCTTAAAGAAAATATGTTGCCCTTGCAGGAATCTGGTCAATTGCAATTTGTTAGTGGTGCACAAGAAATAGCACTTTCTGAAAATATTGAAATTATTACCGTCAATGGACATACCGAAAGCATGATGTTACCATTAGTTCATTGCAATGGGCGCAGCATTTTGTTCTGTGCAGACTTGATACCGTCTATGGCGCATATCTCCTTGCCCTGGGTGATGGCGTATGATATGAAGCCCCTGAATACTTTGCAAGAAAAGGAATCCATATTAGAACGTGCCGTAACTGAAAACTGGTTGCTGTTTTTCGAACATGATTTACATAACGAAATGTGCACCCTTCTCAAAACCGATCGGGGCATTCGAAATGATAGGATTTGTAAACTACGTGATTTTTAATAATAGGTTACAGTGGGAAATGGGCTTTACGCTACAATTTCAACCAATTCTACTTCAAAAATTAAATCCATACCGGCTAAGGGATGATTTCCATCTAATACAATGGCATCTTCTTTAATTTCAATGACTTCCACAGGTATTTCATATCCATCTTGGTTCACCATATTGAGTTGCATTCCTTCTGTAATTTCACCCAGTTCTTCAGGTAATTCTGCCTTAGGAATTTCGATTACCAAATCCTCATTCACCGCGCCATAAGCTTCCATGCTTGGAATATTGAGTGTCTTTTTTTCGCCTATGGCCATATTCATCACACCGTTATCAAAACCAAAAATGACCATATTTTCACCAACAGTAAATTCCAATGGATCTTTACCTTCTGAGGAATCGAATAAGGAGCCATCGGTTAGCGTGCCTTTATAATGAACTTTAATTGTATCGCCTTTTTTTACTTGTGCCATTTTTATTTTTTTAGGCGACAAAAGTAGTTTGCTTTTTGATAAAAAGACTGAAAATGCTAGTTTATTTCCAATATGGAATAATGCGCAACAATTCGCTCAAATATTTCTTCAATTTCCGGAAGGGAATTGGCATGCACCAACTGCATTCGAAAATCTTTAATATGAGAAAGTCCTTTTAAATAATTTGAATAATGAGGGCGCATCTCAAGAATTCCCAATTTAGGTCCCTTCCAACTCATGGCATGCATCAAATGCTTGCGGCATACTGCTATTCGTTCTTCGATATCCGGTGGTTTTGAGAATTCGCCCGTTCGAACAAAATGCTTGATTTCATTAAAAATCCAGGGATACCCAATGGCGGCTCTTCCAATCATAATGCCATCTACACCATATCTATTTTTATACTCTAGAGCTTTTTGCGGCGAATCAATGTCTCCATTTCCGAAAATGGGAATATGAATACGTGGGTTGTTTTTTACTTTCGCAATTAAACTCCAGTCGGCATCGCCTTTATACAATTGGGCTCGAGTGCGGCCATGAATGGCAAGTGCTTTAATACCGATATCCTGAAGACGCTCCGCCACCTCTTCAATATTTCTATTTTCATAATCCCATCCCAATCTGGTTTTTACGGTTACCGGGATATTTACAGCATTCACTACTGCTTTGGTAAGGGATACCATTTTGGGAAGGTCTTTTAAAATACCGGCGCCGGCACCTTTGCAAACCACTTTTTTCACCGGGCATCCAAAATTAATATCTAGTAAATCGGGTCCAGTGGCCTCCACTATTTTGGCTGACAAGGTCAACGCTTCCTCATCACCTCCAAAAATCTGAATGCCGATGGGTCGCTCGTAATCATAAATATCTAATTTTTGTCTACTCTTGATGGCATCCCGAATAAGTCCCTCGCTACTAATAAATTCGGTATACATGAGGTCGGCTCCCTTCTCTTTGCAAACTGCCCGAAAGGGTGGATCGCTCACATCCTCCATAGGGGCAAGTAATAGCGGGAAATCGGGTAGTGCAATTTTATCAATGTAAATCACAGGGCAAATTTAGTTTTTTTCATCGTATCCACTTTATTATATCTTTCAATATGCGAAAATTACATATTAGGTTTATTTTCATTAACTAAAAAGTAAAGCCTAGATAGGCATCATAAGAAAAAATAAATGCAATTTTGCAAAATCAATCACTACAAAAAACACTACATGAGCAATTTCATTGACACCCTAAAAGGACTTGTAAGCAACGAGTTGGTAAAGACTAGTGCCACCTCTCTTGGCGAAAGCGAATCTTCTATTGGAAAGGCCATGGGAGGTATACTGCCCACTCTAGTGTTTTCAACCCTTCAATCGAAATCCGGAACCCACTCCGTACTCTCTGATTTGTTTACCAAGGCGGGCAATGACAAAGGAATGCTGCAGTCAATTATTAAAGGGGTGGAGGAACAAGATGAGCAGTCGGTATCCCTTGGTATTGGAAATTCGATGGTGGAAACTCTTTTGGGAAAGGATAGTGCCAGTATTAGCAATTTAATTTCCAATTTCGCAGGTATCAAATCCTCCTCTTCCTCTGCCTTATTATGTATAGGGTCGTCGTTAGTGGCTTCTTTTTTAGGAAGCAAAATGAAATCTGAAGGATTGAGTTTTAATAGCATATTGGGATGGTTAAGTCAGCATAAGACAGATTTGTCAGCAGCATTGCCAAGCACCTTAGGTTCCTTTGTTGGGGCTCCTTCGCTTGCCGAAAAACCAACCCTTCAAACCCAGCCGGTGCGCACGGCCGTTGAGGACAACAGCAGTAAAAGTAAATGGATCTTTCCGATATTATTATTGACTCTACTTGCCATTGGCATTTTTTGGTGGATGAAGGGATGCAATAATTCGTCAAAAGAAAATGAGGTAGATACGGCCATTATTGATTCAGCAGGGGAGTCTATCAATAGTGCGGTTGATAATGCAATGGCTCAAGTGGATACGGCCATAGTCGCCGATTCGGAATCTGCGGATGGGCATTTAGATGAAGCAGGAAATTGGATTGCGACGAGAGGAGATTCTACAAAAATTAAATTGGATAATGGAGTTGAAATTGATGCGTTTGAAGGTTCTTTGGAAGAAAAATTGCATGCCTTTATTAAAGATCCCGGTGCCAAACCAGGTGATGAGGTTTGGTTTAATTTTGAAGATTTGTTATTTGAAACAGGCAAGTCAACGTTAAAAAGAGGATCTACGAAGCAATTAAACAATACTTGCGAAATATTAAAAGCCTATCCAGAAGTGAAAATAAAACTGGGCGGATATACCGATAACAGTGGAGATTCAACGAAGAATTTTCGACTTTCCGCCGCACGTGCCAAATCTGTTTTTGAGGCGATGCTCAACAAGGGAATTACCAAGGCTTCCTTTGATGCACAGCCCTATGAAGGGTATGGTCCAAAGCATCCAGTGGCCGATAATAGTACAGAAGAAGGACGAGCAAGAAATCGCCGAATTTCATTGAGTGTCCGAGCAAAGTAATATGATTATTTATTGTTAGTAGAAGGGTGTTCACAACACCCTTTTTTATTTTTGTTGCATGAATTCGTGAATTAATTAATATCTTAGCAAAACAAAATGTACGTATATGAGAAGAGGAGTCATCGGATTGGTCCTTTGTTTATTTTCATTTGCCACCTTCGCGAAAGTGGGCATAGGTATACAAAGTAAAAATTATCTTAGGGGTTATTACAGCGAGGGCGGCTTTGATCCTGACCGGCTCATCATCGGCGGCAATTTGGGAATGAATTTTTTCAAAAAAGGATATACGGGTTATATTTCGCCTATTGTTGGGTATAGTTTTGGACGATTTCAATTAGGATTAAGTGCAGGATATAATTTTTATCATGAGAAATTACCTTATACCAATGCGCTGACCAATCTTCCCGAGGAATATGCCTTTTCCTCTTCCAACTATAGTCTTTCCCTTTTTTCTCGTCTGGCACTTTTGGGTCCCCTTTTTATTCATGTTGAACCGGGTTATGAATTTTATAAGGTTCTTGATGATCCCAATTTTACCTATGAATTTTCAACCGGAAAGGCGATTGAACATGCTCGACGTGTCAGCATACCCATTGCCCTAGTTGGTGGTGGTTTTGGTTTCCCAATAGGTGATCGGGTTTCCTTTGTGATCTATGGATTGTATGATTTGATCCAAAATCCCTTATCGCCTTATTTTGGCTTACCCATTATTCGGGGTGGATTCAATGTAGGAAGTTTCGGTAATTAGTTAGCAGCGTTGCTGCTCTGCCGAATGTCAATTACTTTTAGTTGGATACTGACATTTCCGTTCCAATGATTTTCTTCAATATGATAAATCATATCAAAAGGTTTATTGGATTTTACAACTTCCATTTTTTCGCCCAAATTGAATCCAATGCCATTGATGGTTTGACTACTTGCTTGGTATACCACAAAACGAAGATGCCTTTCTTTTATCAAAGTGCTGAATTTTTTATAATCATTTACATTTTTAGTCAAAAAAATCGGTTTCATATTATCCGGTCCATGGGGTGCAAACTGCTTGAGAATTTTTATAAAAGAAGCAGTAATATCCTTAAAGTGGATTTCTGCATCTATTTCGATTTCAGGTTCAAACATATCTTCAGGCACGGTGTTTCGGACTACTTCATCAAACTTATTCGAAAAGGGAATCAAATGCTTTTCATCTAAGGTGAGTCCCGCTGCAAAATAATGACCGCCATAATTTTCAAGAAAGGCAGCGCATTCCGTAAGCCCTTCAAAAAGGTTGAATCCTTTTATGGAACGAGCCGAACCGCTGAGTTTTCCATTACTTTGTGTGAGCACAATAGTAGGTCGATAATGATGTTCAATCAGTCGACTGGCTACGATGCCCACCACACCCTTATGCCAATGGGGTTGGTACACTACTGTGGAGCGTTTAGATTGATTATCGGCAATACGTTCCATAAGATCCAATGCTTCCATGGTGGTAAGCTTATCGACATCTCTTCGGTCTTCATTATCCACTTGCAATTCCTTTGCCAATACCATTGCTTTTACCAAATCGGTTTCAATAAATAGCTCTACAGCCTTTCGTGCATCATCCATCCTTCCGGCTGCATTCACCCTTGGTGCAATAATAAAAACCAAATCTGTAATGGTAAATTCTTTGTCCATTTCACTCACTTGTTTCAATGCCTGAATCGGAATGGAGGGATTCTCATTTACTTTTGACAAACCCAATACGGCAAGTGTCCTATTTTCGCCCGTAATCGGGACAATATCGGCGGCTATAGCTGTGGCTACCAAATCTAAATTCTTATCGACTTTTTGCAGGTCTATGCTGTTTTGCATAGCAAACGCACTGATTAATTTATATCCAATTCCGCATCCACAAAGTTCCTTATAAGGATAGGGGCAGTCTTTTTGTTTAGGATTTAGAATAGCGAAGGCTGCTGGTATCTCCTCGCCCGGCAGATGGTGATCGCACACAATAGTATCGATGCCGTAATCCGTTGCTTTAGCAATTAATAGGGATGACTTGATGCCGCAATCAAGAGTGATAATCAGTTTAAAGTCATTATCAATTGCATATTGAATTCCTTTTTCTGAAACGCCATAACCTTCTGTAAATCGATGCGGAATATAAAATTCAATATGGGGATATAATTCTCTAAAGAAGGTATAAACGACAGCTACAGCTGTTGTGCCGTCTACATCATAGTCGCCATAAATCAATATTTTTTCATTTTTGGCAAAAGCGTCCACTATTCTGTCAACGGCTTTTTGCATACCTTTCATCTGAAAGGGATCGTGCAATTGATCGGAATTTATTCTGAAAAACCGTCGGGCATTTTCAAAATCACCTATGCCCCTTTGAACTAATAAGGCACATAATATGGGGTGAATTTGTAATTGTTCTTGCAACTGATTTGCCAACTGCCCATCCGTATTTTTTAAGGTCCATTTCTTATTCATCTCGTGTAGTAGTTTATTCGTGATTTTTTTACAAGGTATAAAAAAACAAAAAAATCACCAATAATTTTTTGAAAGGAAATGGCTTCTAATTTTTATCACAACAGGATTTGTGTTTGTAAGGAAATCTACTTCTGTTGCAATTTACTGCTACAAGAACGAATTAATTAAATAGTTGTATCATCAAACCAAAGCGATAATCTAGTGTTTGATAATACCGGGCATTTGGGTTTTGAACCAAGTCATAATTCAAACTAATAAATGAGTAACTGTATTGACCAAAGCGTTGCATATAACCTAGTCCCACCAATACGGAGGGAACTGTAATGCGCTGTTTGTTTTCAATTATTTTACCGGTAACTAAATCAATAGAGTATCCTTTTACAAATTTTACATTATTAATTTCGGGTTCAAAATTAAACATCAAAAATTGTTTTAATAAATATCGTGCATAAACACTAAAAGAGTATCCTGGGTATTTATATCTAAAGGTTTCTAATTTATTGGTAATTGGGTTTGTATAATCTTCTGCTTGTTGAAAATAATTGAAACCTAAAGTAACGCCTGCATTGAAGTTTTCGTTAAAGGCATAGCCAACTGTAGGGGAGAGGTTGAATGAGAAGGCTCTGTAGGCTGCGCCGGCGCCGATACCCGGACCAAGTAATAGACGGGTTTTGTCAAAACCGGATGTTTTCTTTTTGGGTTTTCCCCACTGCGAAGCAAGGCCTAATTCTGACGGCGCTGCAAAAGACTGATGGCAAAAGAGAAAGAATAGTAGGGCTGATAATACCTTTTTCATTTGAAACTATTTTATACAAATGTACGGCTTTTTGTTTTGTTCCTTTTGCTAAGAAAATGAAAAAGAGCGGATGCTATAGAGTGGGGCCTTTTCTGAAAATGATTGGCCGAAATCCGGAATGGATCGAAAAGACTTGGATAGGCTAGCTAGCCGATTCTATATTTTGTTTGTTTAAGAATGCACCCATTTTTGGACAGGGCTCAATGCCAAACATATGTTGAAAAGATGCTAGTAATGTAGTACATACTGGGCAAAAAAAAACATTCCCGAAGCTTAGCTCGGGAATGTTCTTAATAATTAATTATTAATTAGGTATTATTTACTTACCGTAAATTTCAATTGAGTTTTTCCTGATTCTGTAGCAATTTTTACAAAATAGGTTCCATTAGATAATTTGCTGGTATTGAAGCTGATATTGTCAGACTTGATATTTGATTTTGAACTGATTGCAATAGACTTGCCATTAATATCTACGATTTCATACGAAACCTTATTTGAGATTTTGTTTAATGTCAAAGCAATATTGATGATATCTGTTGCAGGATTCGGATATACTTTTGCTTCACCATCAAATTTGGCAATGTCATTGATTCCTTCAGGATCTTTTGACATTAACAAGGCAATGGATGGAGAACCTGTATTGGCAAAACCGCCACCAAATACTTGTTGTCCGGTGATGTCATACAAAGGATTGCCTTGTCCAACATTTGCATTCAAATTTGCACGATAATCTGCATAATAGTCAACACCAACAGTGAATTTTCTGTTAGGGCCACCTAATTCTACTGTCAACCAATATTTAGAATTGGCATCCAATAAAATAGGGCTTCCAGGAGCCAAAAGGTTATCGAATTTGATGGTTACAGGAAGACCTGCTATTGGTACCAAATCATTTGCTGTAAGGGCATAGCTACCTTGTGCAATAGGAGCGTCAATCTCGGCTAAATCCATTCCGCCGTTTCCGTTGGCATCATCCCATTTACGCAATTCAACAAAAACCTCTTCACCCACAAATAAAGAATCGTCAATGACATCTCTCATCACCACAACCTGTGCTTTCTCAGCACGATACGAACCGGTTCTGATATATAACATAGGTCCCCAATTGTAGGTGTTTGCTGCATTTACATTGATATAGTGATTAGCCAAAGGGGCATTTCTTGCAAAGTCGTATTCACATTTTGAGTAGATTGAATCGGTAACGGCAAATGTGTATACCCACTGATTGTCAAGTGATGATAAAGGGGTTTCAGTAAATGGAACAGATAGTACTCTATTATCCATACGATACATTCCTTTAGGAGCATCATTCATGTCAAATCCTGCAAGAGCGCCTTGAATGGTATCTAATTGCAAGAAAAGAGCTGAATCTAAGGTCGTAATTGGAGTTTGGAAAAAGAAATTAATAAAATTAGAATCTAATGGAGAATAAGAACCACCAACAAAGGTATTCTTATAATCTAATCGGCCTTGTACATTAATGGTATCGAAGTTCGCTACACTATAATTGTAGAAGATACCACCGCTGTATACACGAAACGAATCATCAGCTTGTCCTACCAATTGAGAAACCGGCATGGTTTTTCCTAGCGGATGCAACGGACCATCATTTTTAAAGCCAATATCTACCGGATTGGCGATAGAGTCGTATCTCCAAGCTGTAAGGGATATAGACACCGGTACATTGTTCAGTAATTGCGCTCTAATATCATCTCCTGCTTGTGTATTAACCATAATCACTGGTATGGTTACTGCAGCACCATTGGCACCGGCACCCATACCTGCTACACCAAGCAAATTATTTACAATTATCACACCGGTGGCCCCTGCTGTTTGGGCAGCTAATGCCTTGGCGCCAAATTCACAACCACCGCGATAGATCAAAGCAAACTTTCCGGTAAAATAGCCGGGTGCAAAAGCTGCACAACCATTGGCGTTATTTTGATCATAGGCCACGGGAATATTTTCCCATTTTGAATTGATAGAAGTTCCCCAAGTGCCGTCATCAGGCATTTCCTCGATAATCTTATAGCCCTGAATCGCATTGGGGGCATCCACTCTAAAATTAGCGCGGCGCTGGGCATTGGATGTTACACTCATTCCGATAAGGATGAGGCATAAAGAAAAAAATGAAATTGTAGTTTTTGTCATCTTAATAATGTTTTAAAATTTTGTACAAATGTAATTATATTTTCCTTAACAAAACATTACATTTGTGTAAAAAATAGTAAAATGAAGAAAATTGTATTATTAACCCTTGGAGGACTGCTGATGGCAGGGGCCTCCGATGCTCAACGTAATGTTTCCGGTTCGGTAAAAGAAGGGAAGGGGCAAACGGCCACTACTAATGCCGGTGCAACTACAAATGTGAATATACAAAAGAAGACCAGAAAGCCCCTCGATGCGTTTCCATCTACTACGGGTACTAAGGAGCGAACCGGTACCAGTACGTATGACTTGCAAACCAACGGCTCTATGCAAAGACGGGTTTTGACAAGTGGCAATAAAGTGAGTGCTTGCTGGACATTTTCTAGTGAGGGACAACCAACGGCAGCATCAGGATTTGCCGATAGAGGTACCGGTTATGCACATTTTGATGGTACCAATTGGTCACCGGCACCCACAGCCCGTTTAGAACCTGGACGCACTGGTTTTGGAAGTATGGTTTTTGACGGAAACGGAAATGAAGTGATTGTGACCCATGAAGGAACCGGTTATACCTTGCCTACCAGCAAAAAAGTGGCTGGGTCATGGACCACAAATCCATTGTCGCTGAGTGCTTCAAAGCAAGCAATATGGCCACATGCAGCTACTTCCGGCAATTGGATGTATGTTGTGGCGGCCTCTCAGGATTCATTAACTAAAAGTAATGGAATCCGATTTGGCTATTTCTTTTCACGTTCTAATGATAATGGAGCTACATGGATCGACAACATGATTCCAATGCCCTTGATTGACAGTGTGGGGCATTACCGAGGTGGCGGTAATAGTTATGCAATTTCTGCCAATGGGTCAAATGTGGCTGTTCTGTTTGGCGATTTAGGTACCGATTTAACCTTGTTATCTTCTACAGATAACGGAGCCAACTGGACCAAAAAAGTAATTTGGGACTGGCCTTTAAATAATTACGATTTTATGCCAATACCGGATACAATTTCTTCTATACAACCTCACTGCTCTATTACAATTCAATTGGGGATAGCTTGACCGTGGTTGATAATATTTTTGAATTGCAACATGATTGCGACGACGATGGCGTTTTTGGCATTGGTCAAAATTATACTGGAACCGCAGCAAATGACCCGGATGCGATTTATAATAGTATTGGATTGATTACGCAACCTAGTATCACTATTGTGGATGGCGCTCCACAGAAAATTTTGATTGCCTATACTGCAATCATGGATGGAGACACTACCATTGATGATGGGGTACATTTGTTTTGGGCAGGAACGGCTAATTTTGAGGGACAAAATTATCGGGATGTTTTTGTAGCGGTTTCACCCGACAACGGTGCAAGTTGGAACCCATTCTCGGTGAATATTTCAAAAACCTCTCATTTCGAAGAGGCCTTTGTCAGCACTCCGGAAATGGTTACCGGTGCCGATTTTAACGTATTGTACCAAGGCGATATTGAGCCGGGGACCATTATGCAAAACGATGATATTTATGATGATGTGTACAAAAATATGTTTATCGTTCAAAAAATTCCGGTAAGTCAATTGCTCACCTTAAGTTTAGACAGCACAGCACCTTGTGGTCAGTTTGATTTGGCATTGGGTATCAAGCAAGTTGTAAACGGTACTGACGGCATTATTGGCGTTTATCCAAACCCTGTTCAAGATGCAGTAAATGTAAGTATGAAATTTATTAATACCGCTCCAAAAGTAACAATTGAAATAGTAAACCTTTCAGGCAATCAAATACTAGGCAGAACACTGAATCAGGTGAACGAGGCTACCACTTCTTTTGACACCAAGAATTTACCTGCCGGATTCTATATTATTAAGGTCACCACCGATGAAGGGACCTCTGTAAGAAGATTTCTCAAGGAGTAATTTATTTTTACTAATGAATTTAAAAAAGGGTTTAGCGATAGACCCTTTTTTTGTTAACAAAAGTATAGGCAGTTTTTTCCGCCAAAAAGAAATATTTTTACATTCCAAATGTTTTTTTATGAATAAGAATATCGCTGTGGCCATTGGGTCAATTGCCATTATCATTGCCGCTTTTATTTTGGGTAAGTCCTATAATTACAAGCACAAGCAAAGTGAAATTATTTCGGTGAACGGTGCTTCCGATACTAATTTTGTATCAGATTTGAGTGTATGGTCAGGCACCTTCGCACGTTCTTCATTCAATTTGCAAGAAGCCTATAACGACCTGAAGAAAGATGAAGGCATCGTAATGAATTATTTACAAGGAAAGGCCTTTCAAAAGAAGAAATGACCACCTCTTCAATCAGTACCGAAAAGTTATTTGATTATACTTATGATGAAAACGGGAGACAAACCGGAAGTGTTTTTAAAGGGTATAAACTTTCAGAGTCCGTCAATATTGAATCGAAAGATTTGGTAAAAATTGATAAAATTTCACGTGAAATCACTGAGTTGATACAGCAAGGGGTTGAGTTGACCTCCTCTTCGCCCAATTATTATTATACCAAATTGGGCGATTTGAAAATCGGGTTGTTGGCGAAGGCCTCAGAAGATGGCAGAAAACGAGCAGAAACCATAGCAAAAAATGCCCATTCTCAAATTGGAGATTTACGAAAAGCAACTATGGGTGTGTTTCAGATTACCGGACAAAATGAAAACGAAGACTTTTCATTTGGTGGTGCCTTTAATACCACTAGTATCAACAAAACGGCGACCATCACGGTAAAAATGGATTTTTCTACCGAATAATTGATTTCTTTTTTGCGACAAAGTGTTCAAACTCCTGTAAGTTCATTGAGCTAACATTTTGACTAGGTGTTAGCAAACCCTTTTGCGCACATAAAATTCCATACCGAATATCATCCATACCACTAATGCTATGAGCATCCGGGTTAATGCTGAGCTTCACTTGTTGTTCCATGGCATAGGGTATCCATTGCCAGTCCATGTCTAATCTGCGCGGATTTGCATTGATTTCAATAGCTACCTCATGTTTTTTGCAGGCATCAATAATCAGTTGATGATTGATGGGGTATTCTTTTCGGCTTAGGAGCAGTCGGCCTGTCGGATGTCCTAAAATGGTAGTATGCGGATTTGCGATGGCTGCCAACAAACGCTCCATAGCTTTTTCTTCTGTCATTTTTAAATTTTGATGAACGGAGGCAATTACCAAATCAAAGCTGGCCAGAACCTGGGTGTCATAATCGAGATCGCCATTGTTTAAAATATCACATTCGATACTTTTAAAAATTTTAAAGGGGAAAAGCAATTGGTTGAGCCGATCGATTTCTTCTTGCTGCTTCATAATACGATCTACGGTTAACCCATTTGCGTAAAAAGAGCTCACCGAATGATCACTCATTACTAGATATTCGAAGCCTTTTTGTTTACAAGCGCGAGCCATTTCTTCAATCGTATTTTTTCCATCACTCCAAGTACTATGCGTATGAATGATTCCTTTAATGTCACCAGTGGAAATGATTTGTTCCCAATCTTGTTCAAAAATCTTCTCTTGATTTCTTGCATAAAATGGAATGGACTGTATACCGGCCGCCTCAAAAATCTCTTGTTCATCGGCAAAGCATTCTGCCGAAAAATCAATAGCATATTTCTCTTGAAAGGCCTCCACAAAAGCTTCATTTCCAGATTGGGTAAAAACTAGATTTCCGAACAGATCTGCATCACAGATGAAAAATTGCACCGGCAGGGTTTTGTGAAATTCAAAAATCAAGATTCCTGTTTCTTCGTTTTTAAGCAACAAGTTTTCAATTTTTTGTAAGGAAGATTTTATTTCCGATTGCTCGCCCTGAATCACATATTCTAATTGTTCAATGATATCGGATTGTCGGGCATAGTCACCAACAATGGCAAACTGGTCTTCGCCAAAAGAGCGCCCAACTGCGTACTGAGCAAATATTCAATAGGTTCGATTTGCGCATAAAGGTAACGTTGTTGATTGCTAAAATAGAATTCTAAGGATTCTTTGATACTTTGTTGTGATTTTTCTCCAAATCCTTTATATGCAATCAAACGATTTTCGTTGCAGGCATAAAGAAGTTCTCCCGGTGATTCAATGCCGAGCTCATGCCATATAGTGGCAATTTTTTTGGGTCCGATTCCTTTAATTTTGAGCAATTCCAAAATCCCTTCCGGCGTTTTTGCCAGGAGCTCGTTGAGTTGGCTCAAGCTACCTTGCTCTAACAATTCAATGATTTTTTTGGCTGTACTTTCCCCAATACCTTTTTGGAATTGTATTTCCTGAACTAGTGTTTCTGATAAGGGATGTGGTAGCTTATCTATGTTAAAGGCTGCGCTGGCATACGATTTAGCTCTGAAACTATTTTCGTTATGAATATCCATTAGCTTTGCCAGCAAAGAAAATACATCAGAAATGTCACTATTGGTCATGAGTCAAGTAGCGTATTTAATCGTTCTAATTTTTTGATGAGGGTATGCTCTTCTTCAGCAATCGCCTGGCTTTGCTTGTTTTCATTTGAGGTGATGAAATCGAGTAATGTCATCGCCATATAATCCTGATCATCCCTTCCCGGAAAATTCGCGTGAAAACGATTGATGTTTTCAGTTATTTTATGAATGGAATCTCGAACAATTTGTTCATTTTCTGCAGCTACTTTCAATTTGTAGTTTCGATTACAAATCTTAATATGGATACTTACCTCAGCGCTCATACTATTTAATTTTATAGGGTTGATATGGTAACGAAATTGAAGATACTAAAAAAATGAATGTAACACATCCTTCATTTCAAAGATTCCTTTTTTATCTTGGATAAAGAATGCTGCCAATAGGGCACCGGAAGCAAACCCTTTTCTGTTATGCGCTGTGTGCATGATTTCAATACTATCGATTTCGCTATCATAAAATATACGGTGCGTACCGGGTGCCGGATCTATTCGTTTCGAAACAATTCCTAATTCGGTATCATTTGCAGTCGCTTCATTGATCCACTTGTGTTTGGAGGAATAATGTCTTAATATACCTTCCGCTAATGTGACAGCCGTACCACTCGGTGCATCTTTTTTGGCTGTGTGGTGAATTTCCTCCATACTGACTTTATATTCAGGATGAGATGAAAAAAGTTGGGCTACTAGCTCATTGATTTGAAAAAACAGATTGACACCGATACTAAAATTACTTGCATATAAAAAAGCCGTATTATTTTGTTGGCAAAGTGTTTTGGCTTCATCCAATTTTTGCAACCAGCCGGTACTGCCGCTAATGGTGGGTACGCCTGCTTCCAGGCATTTAGAAATGTTATGAAAGGCCACTTCCGGATTGCTGAATTCAATGCATACATCGGCTTTGGAAATATGTGCTGTAGTAAAGTCGATGAGGTTGCTGCTATTGATTTTCAAGCAGATTTCATGACCATTTTGCAAGGCAATTTCTTCAATGGCTTTACCCATTTTTCCATATCCAATTAATGCGATCTTCATAGGTTTATTTTTTTGCAAAGGAAAGTTTGATGCCAAATTGATTTCCAGGGTCAAAGTAGGGGGTAGCCCTCATGCTGATATTTTTGCTCATATCAAAGGATTTGAGATGTGCCGAAGTGAATGCGTCCAAAATATTGATGAGGTAACACACCGTGCCGGCAATAACTGTGTATTCCACATATTTTCGATACGTTTTGCGTAACAAATCAATATCGGATGTTTGGTAATTGACAAACGTATCGGTGGTAGTAGGGTCATTGTCTATTCGGCCCAAATAAGCTTGTTGATAAAGGTTGTACTTTTTGGTATTAAAAATCATAAAGCCGGTTACGACTCCTGATGCGGCTACCACCACTCCCAATTTACAATATTGTTTGTTATACACCTGACCCAAGCCGGGCAAAATAGCAGAGAACATTCCCGCTCTTTTTGCAATTGGTTTTTTTACATTAAACCTAAAAATGGAATCAGGAAAGGGGGCTGTACTACTTTTGATTTCTTGCTTGGTATTATCTATTTCATCGCCGTCTTCTTGAGCAGATAACGTAAGGTTTGCTATCATGAAAAGCAAAAAGGGAACAAGAAATTTGCTTATTTTTTTTTGCATGTAAAATCCGGATTAGGGTAGCAATGAATTCATTTTAGATGCTCATCTTATCAAGAATTCTTTCCAAATCATTGTCGTTATAAAATTCTAATGTGATGGTGCCTTTTCCATTTTTTTTTCGATTCAGAAGGACCTTAGTAGATAGGTGAGAGGCTATTTGATCTTCAATTTTTTTATAGGCAGGAGGGAGAGTGGTGGTTTCTTTCTTGTTATTTGGCTTTGCACTTTTATTTTGCAAAATATTCTTAATCATTTCCTCTGTGCGCCTCACGGAAAGATCGTTTTCAATAATTTCCTTAGCTGCAAATAATTGTTGCTCGATATGCTCTAAACCCAATAAAGCGCGGGCATGCCCCATGCTCAGTTGCTTATTTCTTACAGACACCTGAATGGAGGGTGGAAGTCGAAGTAGGCGAATATAATTGGTGACGGTACTTATTTCTTTATTCATCCGTTCTGCCACTTGTTCCTGAGTAAAGTTGCATTCACTCATCAATCGTTTATATCCTAGTCCAATTTCAATTGCATTTAAGTCTTCGCGTTGCAAATTTTCTAGCAGTCCCATTTCCAGTATTTCCTGATCATTTGCTACTCGAACGTACGCAGGAATATCATTCAGACCGGCAATATGCGCAGCTTTGAACCGACGTTCGCCAGAAATGATTTGATATTTTTTATTGGGAAGTTTTACCACCGTAATCGGCTGTATAATATCGTGTAATTTAATGGATGCTGCCAATTCCTGAAGGGGACCTTCTTCAAAAGTTCTTCGAGGTTGATGCGGATTTTTTTCAATCAATGAAAGGGGGATACGTGTAATACTGCCAACAAGCACCTCATCGGATGCAGTGTTTTTGCTGAATGCATTCACTTCGTCTTTTATATTTCCCAATAAGGCACCGATGCCTTTCCCAATTTGCGCTTTTGTATTTGGCTTATTACTCATGCTCTTCCATTTCTATGGTTTTGTCAATATTTTTTATTTTCGTTAAATCATTACGTTGCAACACTTCTTTTGCAAGATTCAAATAATTCATGGCACCTGTAGAGTCAGCGTCATACAGCAAGACCGGCTTGCCTAGACTAGGCGCCTCCCCTAGTCGGGTATTTCGATGGATAATGGTTTGAAATAAACTATCTTCAAAGTGATTTTTTACTTCCTCCACCACTTGATTGGACAAGCGCAGACGACCATCATACATAGTCATCAAAATGCCTTCGATTTCCAATTGGTTATTCAACTTGTTTTGGACAATTTTTATGGTATTGAGCAATTTGCCCAGACCTTCTAATGCAAAGTACTCACACTGTACTGGGATGATAACGCTGTCACTTGCTGTTAATGCATTTACGGTAATTAATCCCAAAGAAGGAGAACAATCTATAATGATAAATTGGTACTCCTCTTTAATTTCATCCAAAATCTGTGCTAATTTTCGCTCTCGGTTTGGATGATTGATCAATTCGATTTCAGCACCAACCAAATCAAGGTCGGACGGAAGGAGATAGAGATTTGGAGTTTCAGTTTCCAGAATAACTTGCCGAATACTGGTATCATTAACTAGACAATCATAGACACTAAATTGTATTTGTTTCAGGTCAAATCCATTCCCGGTCGTAGCGTTGGCTTGCGGATCGCAATCAATCAAGAGCGTTTTATAATCTAGTACTGCAAGACTGCAAGCAAGGTTAATAGCAGTGGTTGTCTTGCCCACACCACCTTTTTGATTTGCTATTGAAATTATTTTTCCCATCAGCTACAAAAATGGTATTAAATTATGGGAAAACGAATTTTTTTTATGCACCAAATGTGCATGAATTCGGTCGGTCCACCCTTTTTTCTGTTTCCCACACTGATTTGATTTGCCATGGGCTTTGGGTTCAGCGCTGAAGGTTGACTGAACCCACAAGTAGCACCTTGTTTATTCACAATCCATGTGGGGAAAATATAAACGTCTATTCACACTATTTTGGAAGCCCTTACTCTAAATTTGTATCTGTAAGTACCGCCATAATGGATGCAAAGGATGTTTATGAGAAGAATAGTGTTCTGAAGGAATTTGTAAAAACTTTGGAACCTGATATTGCGGATAAAGATCTGCAAGGCTTTATCAATGATTTTTTGGGAATTAAGGAGGAAGTAAAGGAAGTAGCACTGCCCCTTTCTGAACCAGAACCCGCACCCACAACCGTAAACAATCTCAATCAACAAAATCAAGTACTCATCGATTTGCTGAAAGAGGCTGTATTTCAATTCTTGGAAAAGAAATATCAGGAGGAGAAGGCCTATCGAAAGCCTTTAGAGCAGCACCAAGTCGAAGATGTGGAGAAGGAAGAGGATGTAGATTCGTATCAGTTGGTAGAAGAACTGGGAAGTATGGGAATAAGTAAAATTTCTCCAGATACCTACCAACTCACGCCGCCAACCATACCAAATACCCTCAAAAAGCATCCCGTGAAGAGTTCGTATTTTATCGCGTTTTCAGTATTGGGTATGTTTCTTCTTCTGGCATTTTTAATAGTTATTTTTAATCGAACATACAACACAGATACAACCAAGGCCGAAGGGAATGCAATGTCTACCGCCTCCGCAACCGTTTTTCCGAATGATACCACCGCTAACAAAGCCACAGAAGCTACCGTTTCCTCCTCGCTAAACAGCCCGGTATCGCCCCCCGCAATTCTAAATGAAAGTTTACCGAAACAGAAAGTATCTGAAATTACGAAGCCGCCTGCCAAAGAAAACAAAATGCGCGCGAACGATGACAATGAGGGGCTTACTTCAGAAGGAAGTGCGGCTGAACCAAGATCAAAGAATCGGTTCGCGCCTAAAAAGGGAGCACCTCATAAAGCAACTAAAGCAAAGAAATCAACACAGCATGAACAGGTCTATTTTGCAGAACAGGAGTAGATTGCACGCTTTCCTTTTTTGTTACTAGTCATAACGGGTGTTTCCTGTAACATATTTCATCGTAAAAAAAATTACGAAACGCACGAAAGTCGTTTTCCGATTGCCAAATCTATTTCAAAAAATGAAACCACAACCTCCAAGGACTTTAAGAGGCACTCATTGGTAAGTAATGTGGCCGGTAAACCACCTCAAAAAATTGACAATATTCAGTTTGGTTTTGGATCGGAAGTACATGCGAATCCCTGGGTGCAAGACTTGAATGAATCGCGTATTGATCTACGTTATTTTGAATCCTATAAATCCATTTCCCTATTTCCTAAAGGGCAATTTAAAATTGATGAAAATATTAAACCAATCGCCTTAAAGACCTTTTATCCCTTGGTAGATTCTATCCTTAGGAGGGCCGAACCACAAAATTATAAATCCTTAGTGGTTCAAATTCTTATATACGGATACACTGATGCTGTGCCAATTGCAGAGAATTCGCCCCTACGTCAAACATTGGCTCCGTATATGAAGAAAATTCCAATGACTAGCGAAAATATCAATGTGCATTTGTCGTATTTGCGGGCAAAAGAAATTGGGAAAATAATTGATGAAATTATTGAGCAACGAAAACCGATGTTTGATCCCTTTGATAAGGTCTATATTCAAATAGTGCATGAGGGAAAGGGACAAGAGCTCCCTGATCGTAAAAAGAAATATCGAATCGACGATGAACGAAGACGCGTTGTGAAGATTTATTGGAAAATCTTATAATTGGCAGCGGACATACTCAGAAAATACGCTACAATTTACTTCTTAGTTTTTCTCGTACACTTTGCATCCACTCCTCTTTTAAAATGCTAAGTAATATACTATCGCGTCGGCTTCCGTCTATTCTAAAACTGCTGCTTCGGATGAGGCCCTCCACGGTGCATCCGATGCTTTTCATGGCTGCTTTGCTTCGTTCATTTTCATTATCCGCTCTAAATTCAACACGTTCCATAGTCATTTTTTCGAAGGCAAAAGAAAGCATCAAAAATTTGCAATGTTTGTTGAGTCCGGTGCCTTGAAATGATTTTCCATACCATGTGTAACCCAGTTGCAGTGATTTATTTGGGAGTTGCATATCATAAAATCGAGTACTACCTGCATATTGTTGCGTTCTCTTATCAAATACAATAAATGGATATTCTTTGCTGTTATTTCGAGCGTCGATAGCTGTTTCGATATAGCGCAGCATGGCTTCTGCACCGCTTGCCGGCACCAGCGAGTATTTCCATATTTCGGGTTCCTTCAAGGCAAAGGGCAGTAGGTTTTCAAAGTCACTCAATTGGAGCGGACGAAGCAATGCGACTTCATCTTCAAGAAGGAAATGGGTTTCAAAATCAAATGCAGTTGAATTCATACCACGAAACTGCATAAAGTTTCAAAAAAAAATTGTTTTGCCGCGTTAAATATTATCTAAGGATTCAGGCACGGCTTTCTTTCTAGATAATGTAGATCACTTTTTCTTTTTTGCTAACAAGCGTTCCAAATGGTTCTAATGCTAGATCATGCTGTTTGCAGAATGCAATGAATTCTTCATTATGTGAGGGTTCTACTGCTACCAAGAGTCCACCGCTGGTTTGTGGATCTGCAAGGATATTTTTTTGGGCTTCAAATTGCAAGGCTATTTTATGACCATAGCTATCCCAGTTTCGATTGGTGCCACCCGGTATACACCCTTGCTGCAAAGAATCTTCAAGTATTTCTTTGTCAATCCAAGGAATCGTATCAAATTTTATTTCAGCAGATACGTCACTGGCTTCACACATTTCACTTAGATGCCCCAGCAAGCCAAATCCGGTAACATCGGTCATGGCACTTACATAACTCAATTTGCCAAATTCGGCACCGATACTATTTAATTGCAGCATCCACTCGGGCCCCATTTGGCCATGTTCCGGTTTGAGCTTATTTTGTTTTTGAGCAGTCGATAAAATGCCAATTCCGAGGGGCTTGGTTAAATAAAGGGAAGCACCCACTTTAGCGCCACCGTTTTTTTTCAAATGTTTTATGGGAACTCTACCGGTTACCGCCAGTCCAAAAATGGGTTCAGGAGAATCGATCGAGTGTCCGCCTGCTAAGGGAATGCCGGCTGATAGACAAGTTTTACGGCTTCCTTCGATGACTGCGTTGGCCACATCAGCAGCCAATACTTGGATAGGCCAGCCCAAAATGGCGATCGCAAGGAGCGGCGTGCCACCCATAGCATAAATATCACTGATGGCATTTGCCGAAGCAATACTTCCAAAGGTGGCGGCATCATCCACTATTGGCATAAAAAAATCGGTTGTGCTGATAATGGCAGTACCGTCACCAAGGTCGTATACCGCGGCATCATCTCTTTCCTCGTTGCCAACCAGCAATTGAGGGAAATGCACTTTGGTTTCCATGGATTGCAATATACTATCTAATATTTTTGGTGATATTTTGCACCCACATCCGGCGCCGTGTGAATATTGGGTCAGTTTAATGTTGTCGTTGTTTTTCATTAAATAGAAAGCTTGTTACAGGTGAAAATAATTTCTTTTGCTATTAGTTGGGTATCAGCATAGTCAAAATCTAAAATGAGCTTATGCGGAGTACTGTTGTTTTCAAACCCATACTGATAGGTTTTGTCGTAGAATTTCAATGCAATGACTGCAGCTGCGCCAAAGTCATTTTGATCAAGAAATGCTAGTGCTTTTTTGAGTTGATCGCCGCCGAGTTTGTTTTTAATTTTCATAAAACGCTCGGCCAGAGCCGCTTTAGGGTAAATAGCATAATTTTGTACCAATCTGTCGACGCGGTCCAAAAAAGGGATGGTGATATGGAAATAGTAATATTGCTTCATTTGGTTAAATACCTCTCTCGGTATGACACAGCTTCCTATCAGATGGCTTTCATTTTCGATAAAAATTCGTTTTGATTGATCGAGTTTTCGATAGGCGTCAAACAGTAAATTTTCGAATTGTTCTACGCTGGGTTGTGGTTCCTGGCCGAGGGAGCCAAATGCTGAACCTTTATGATTTGCAAGACCTTCGAGGTCAATAATTTGTTCGCCCATCAAGGCAAGTTGATGCAAAAAATAGGTTTTGCCAATACCGGTTTGTCCTCCTATTACAATAAATTTTGGTTCTTGAAGGCAAAAAAACGAACGCACATACCGTCGATAATTTTTATAACCACCTTTTAAAACGTGTACATCAAATCCGGCCAAGGATAGCAGCCAGGCCATGCTTTCACTACGTTTGCCTCCACGCCAACAATGTACCAGAATTTTTCGTTCGGGTGAAATCAATGTGGCTTGCTCCACATAAAATCGCATTTTTCTTCCTGCAAACTCTAATCCAAGAAGCATGGCTTTTTCGGGCGATTCTTGCTTGTAGGCAGTGCCCACAATGGCACGCTCCTCATTGCTAAATAGGGGCAAATTGACAGCTCCGGGAATATGCGCTTTTTGAAATTCAGCGGGAGAGCGCACATCAATTATTAACCTATCGGTTTCATTGGAAACTATTGCGTCAACACCAACTATTTGCACAGACATTTGGATAAAAAGATTAGGGGTTTAAAGGTAAGGCAAGAATTAAGTAAATGTATACAAAGATGAAAAATATAGGAAGAAATCGTTGGGGGGAATTTTTTACCTCGCAACTGATGCAGATAGAATGTAATACCTTACGGAATGAGATCATTTTGTAAAATCATTTTAATAATTTGCCTATGGATTCATAAAAGCGAAGCGAACAAATAACATATGTTAAAAATAATAATATAAATTATTTTAGACAAAAACGTCAAAAAACGTTGTTGTTGTGAAAAATAATTCATTTATTTGCAGCAAAATCATAAAAAAATGAGCAATTTACGGTTCAATGCCATAAAAAATTTACAAAATGGCGAAAAGGAAATCATAGGTTACGATAATAAAAAAGTAACCCAATTATTTGCGAGCAATGTATTTACCGCAAAAGCGCAGCGGGAGTACTTAAGTGATGAGGCGTACAAGAGTTTGACCAATAGTATCAAAACCGGTAGCAAAATCGATCGTAAAATGGCCGAACAAATTGCCAATGGCATGAAGGCTTGGGCTATGGAGAAGGGAGTTACTCATTTTACACATTGGTTTCAACCACTTACCGGCGGCACAGCCGAAAAGCATGATTCGTTTTTTACCTTAAAAGGTGATGGTACTCCATTGGAAATTTTTGACGGGGATGCTTTGACGCAGCAAGAACCGGATGCATCCAGTTTTCCGAATGGTGGAATTCGAGCCACATTTGAGGCACGAGGATATACCGCCTGGGATCCCACCTCACCGGCGTTTATCTTAGAAACAGCAATGGGTAAAACCGTTTGCATCCCTACGATTTTTATATCCTACTCTGGTGAGTCTCTCGACACCAAAACACCTTTGTTAAAAGCCTTGGATTTGGTAAACAAAGCCTCGCTCGACGTTTGCCATCTGTTTGATAAGAATATTTCACGTGTAGCCCCCACCTTAGGTTGGGAGCAAGAATATTTTGTAATAGAAGAGTCGTTAGCCAATGCAAGGCCTGATATTTTAGCAACTGGACGTACACTTTACGGACATACCCCTGGCTAAAGGTCAGCAATTAGACGACCATTATTTTGGAGCCATTCCTGAACGAGTTTTTGCCTATATGCAAGATTTTGAACAAGAAGCCTATAAATTGGGAATTCCATTACGTACCCGTCACAATGAGGTAGCTCCATCCCAATTTGAATGTGCACCCATTTTTGAAGAAGTGAATATTGCAGTAGACCACAATTCCTTATTGATGGATGTGATGAATAGAGTGGCGAAACGGCATAAGTTGAAAGTGCTGATGCACGAAAAACCTTTTGCTGGTGTGAACGGAAGTGGAAAGCACAACAACTGGAGCTTGGCAACCGATACCGGAATCAATTTATTGGCACCTGGTAAAACGCCGCGCACCAATCTAATGTTTCTTACCTTTTTGTGAATGTATTAAAAGCTGTACATGATCATGCTGATTTGTTGAGAGCTTCTATTGCCTCCTCAAATAACGATCATCGCTTAGGCGCAAATGAAGCACCACCGGCAATCATCTCAATATTTGTGGGTAAGTATCTTACTGACGTATTGAACGAAGTGGAAGAACGGGTTACCGGTAAATTTTCTGAACAAGATGAAGTGATTTTGAAAATGGATATTCATAAAAATATTCCGGAATTGCTAATGGACAATACCGATCGAAATCGTACCAGCCCATTTGCATTCACGGGAAATAAATTTGAATTCCGTGCTGTAGGGTCGTCAGCAAACTGCGCCTGGCCAATGACCATCTTGAATACTATTATGGCCGATACTTTAATCAATTTTAAAAAAGAAGTAGAAACCTTAATTGAAAAAGGCGAGAAAAAGGAAATAGCCATATTGCATGTAATCAGAAAGTATATTACCGAAAGTAAAAACATTCGTTTTGAAGGAGATAATTATAGTGAGGCTTGGGCAAAAGAAGCTGAACAAAGAGGTTTGAGCAATTTTAAAGATACCCCAAGAGCTTTGGATGTTTTTGGAAAAGAAATAACCAAAGATTTATTTAAAAATCACGGCATATTCACACATATCGAAACCGAAGCACGGCACGAAATTATGTTAGAGGAATATGTAAAAAAGGTTCAGATTGAAGCCCGATTGATGGGGTACTTGGCAAGCAACTCTATTTTGCCTCCTTCTATTAATTATCAAAATACCCTTATAGAAAATATCAAGGGATTAAAGGAAATTGGATTATCACCTGAAGCCTATCGTTCGCAACTTGAAATTGTGGAAGTTATTTCAAAGCATATCAACAGTATCAGCGATAATGTAGAAAAAATGATTGCAACACGTAAAAAGGCAAATGAAATAACGGATATGCATGCTCGGGCCGTTGCCTACTGCGATGAAGTCAAACCATTTTTTGAAATCATTCGCTATCACGCCGATAAACTGGAACTAATTGTGGATGATGCGTTGTGGACATTGCCAAAGTATAGAGAAATGCTCTTTTTAAGATAGAAATTGGTTTTACATGACAAAACGCTGGCGGGATTTCAAACCCAGCCAGCGTTTTTTGTTTGGGATACTGTTTTTTTTATTTGCAGGCTTATGGTCTGTTTACGTTCCAAAAAAGAACGTACCTACTGGTGTTTTTTGTTTATTGATAATAGGTTTCTTTCTTCCATAGATGTTTTTTTGAAATGCTCTATCACAAAATTATAATTACCACAGTGCATGATCGCTCACTGTTCTTTAAAACATGACCTTAGTACCATACCCACACAACAATTCCGGCGAGATTTCAAATCTCGCCGGAATTGTACTAAACAAAAGATTAGGAATTGATATTAAAATGGCAAATCATCATTGGCTGCACTTGAAGAAATAACCTCTTCTGGCGCCGATGGAGAAAGATTTGAGTGGTTGCCAGCCGCAGCGTGTGCAGAAGCACTTCTCTCCAAACGCCAAGCCTCTAGGGTATTGAAATATTTTACCACACCATCGGGTGCTGTCCATTCTCTGCCTCTTAAGTTAAAGGAAATCTTCATATCATCGCCAACATTATATTGGTCTAGCAAGGCGCATTTATCTTGCGTAAGTTGTAATGAAAAAAATTGCGGATATTGGTCATCCGTTACGAGTACCAAATCTCTTTTAGAGAATTTGTCGCTAACAACCTGCGTGTTTCCTTTTACTTTTAATTTTCCTATGATTTCAAATGAGGCCATAAAATTTGTATATTTAAGATTAAGTAGCGAAGTTAGTTTTTTTTACTATTTTACAGATTATTTGCAGCATGAAAACTTATACACATTTCATTTGGCTTCTTGGACTCGTTTTTTGTGCTTGTAAAACACCTTATTCGGTGGTTTCGAATGAGGCCAAGAGATACAAAGTGGAAGCAGGTCTTACGGATACCCTCACTGAAGTAGCGCAATTAATAAAACCCTACAGGGATGGTTTGAATACAGAAATGAATACCGTGATAGGCACGGCTGAGACTGATTTTATTAAGGTACGACCAGGTGGTAGTTTGGGAAATTTGGTAGTAGATGCCCTTTTTGAAAAAGCCTTAGAATTGGATGCAAAAGCCTGCAATGCCATATGCAACTACGGAGGGATACGCATACCTGAACTACCCAAAGGGCCTATTACAACGGGTAAAATTTTTGAACTGCTTCCATTTGATAATGAACTAGTGCTATTATCTGTGACGGGCGATGTTTTACAGAAATGGGTGGCCTTAATGGACAGTGCAGGTGGCTGGCCTATTCGAAAGCCGATTCAATTTCAAAAAAGTATGGATAATCAATTGTATTATAATGATACCCTTCTGGTAGAGAAAACCAATGGAAATTTGAATCTGGAAATCCGAAGAGTGCCTATTCATTCTGATTCGATGTATGTGATTGCTACAAATGATTATATAGCCAATGGGGGTGATCAGTGTACTTTTTTAAAGTCGAGCAAGTGTATGCATACGGGACTATTATTAAGAGATGTAATGATAGCCTATATCAAAAAGCATTTCAAAATTACTACAATCGGTCATTATACCATTCACGAATAAATTGTCTACAATGAATATCAGTCGAAGAAAATTTCTACAGCAAACTGCTGCCACATCCGCTCTCCTGGCGGCTTCACAATTTCCGTTTGAGGCTCTAGCTCAAGAAAGCCAACAGCATTCCGTAACCATTCTTCACACCAATGATGTACACAGTCGTCTGGATCCCTTTCCTATGGATGGTAGCAAGTATCAAGGTTTGGGTGGGGTAGTAGCAAGAGAGAGGGTGATTTCAAAAATCAGAAATGAGGAAGCACATACCATTTTGCTAGACGCTGGGGATATTTTTCAAGGAACTCCGTATTTCAATTACTACAAAGGGGAACCTGAGATGAAGGTGATGAGTTTACTTCGCTATGATGCGGCTACCTTAGGCAACCACGATTTTGACAATGGTATAGATGGATTGGTAGCACAAATGCAGCATGCTGATTTTCCATTTGTGAATTGTAATTATGATTTTTCACATACGTCCCTTGAATCCATCATGCAGCCATATACTATTATTAAGAAAGGAAAAATCAAAATAGGTATTTTGGGAGTTGGTATTGAATTGAATGGATTGGTTCCTGAAAAATTATTTGGTCAAATTAGCTACCAAGATCCCATAAAGGCTGCCAATGAAGTAGCCTATTTTTTGAAGAAGCGAAAACGCTGCGACTTTATCATATGCTTGTCGCATCTTGGATTTGAATACCCGAATAACAAAGTGTCCGACAAAATATTGGCGAAAGAGAGTGAGCACATCCATCTCATAATTGGTGGGCATACGCACACGTTTTTAGAGGAGCCACATAAGCTAAAAAATCGAAATAATCAAGAAGTATTAATTAATCAAGTGGGTTGGGCAGGCATTCATTTAGGGCGAATAAATATTTTTTTTGATAATAAAAACGACTACGACTATGTTTCAGATTTTGGTGCGATTCAACTTGCAGAAAACATGATATAAAATTTTTTTTCAACAAATAATTACCACTTTCGTTCCTTGAAAGGAAAATGATTTATTCACACTCCCTTCATAAAAAAATAAAGTAAAGTTAATTGTATAACCCAATAAAATTAGTATAACCACGCATGATAAAATCTTTTGATAAAATATGGGATAATTGTTTAAAAATCATAAAAGATAATATCAGTTGGCAATCATATAGAACTTGGTTTGAACCAATCAAACCAGTGGCTTTGGAGAATAATGTTTTGGTGATTGAAGTACCCAGCCAATTTTTTTACGAATGGCTTGAGGAACATTATGTCGAACTTATTGCTAAAACCATCAAACGTGAATTGGGCAAAGATGCCAAATTGGAGTATCGAATTTTGATGGAGAATCAAACCAAAAAAAATCCGGCCTCCATTCGAATGCCGGCAAGCACCCACCAGCAAGCACAACTTTCCAATAATTATGTAGATGCTAACATCGGACATGGCGAGCATGGCATAAAAAATCCATTCGTTATTCCGGGTTTGAAGCGTTCTCAAATTGATCCACAGCTGAATCCGAATCATACGTTTGATGCCTTTGTGGAGGGTGAGTGTAACCGTTTGGCACGAAGTGCCGGTTTAGCAGTAGCGCAAAAACCAGGCGGTACCTCCTTCAATCCTTTGGTGATTTATAGTGGTGCAGGTCTTGGTAAAACCCACTTGGTGCATGCAATAGGAAATGAAACCAAACGATTGCATCCCAATAAAACCGTGCTGTATGTAAGTGCTGAAAAATTTATTCATCAATTTATTGAGCATTCAAAGAATAATGAAATCAATGACTTTATTAATTTTTATCAATTAATTGATGTTTTGATCATTGATGATGTGCAATATTTTGCCCCTGCTGTAAAATCGCAGGATGCTTTTTTCTCTATTTTCAATCATTTACATCAGAATGGCAAGCAGTTGATTCTTACTAGTGATAAACCTCCCAAAGATTTGGATGGGATGCAAGAGCGCTTGCTGTCTCGTTTTAGATGGGGATTAAGTGCCGATATTCAAATTCCTGATTTTGATACACGCATGGCCATTTTGGAACATAAAATGCGGAATGATGGCCTCGAACTTCCTAATGAGGTGGTGAAATACCTCGCCTATAATGTACAAAATAATGTACGAGAAATGGAGGGAGCACTCATTTCATTATTAGCAAATTCATCATTGGTAAAGAAGGAAATTGATTTAGAACTTGCAAAGAAGGTGTTGCGCAATATTGTAAAAACCTCATCGAAGGAGATTACAATAGACAATATTCAGAAAATGGTATGCGATTATTATGATATTTCGTACGATAAACTGCAAGACAAAACCCGAAAGAGGGAAATAGTGCAGGCACGTCAAATATCTATGTTTTTAGCCAAACAGTTTACTAAAAATTCTCTCAAAACCATAGGCGATCATTTTGGTGGCAGAGATCATACTACTGTTATTCATAGTTGCCAAACCGTAAAAGACCTAATGGATACAGACACCCTAATTAGGGAACAGGTGAAAGAATTGCAGCAAAAAGTGCAGTTGTCAGCTATTTAATATTTTATAATAGCCATTTTTGTCGCAGTTTTTAGAAGGTAAGATGCTATTTACTTGCTAAAATTCTGATCGATGCGCTACAAACCATATATAGATTTATTACGTCTATGTTAGTGATTATAGTTTTTTATGCTATTTTTGTTGGAATATCACCCTTATATTTAATTCGTTTTTATGAATAATGTAAAGCAATTTTTTACGAGCAGAATTTTGTTATTGGCTTTCAGTATTGTTTGCACCTTTGCTGCCAAAATATCTCAAGCGCAGGTCATTACCACTTTGCCCCTGGCAAATGTAAATTTATGCGCCTGCGATCAAATTATTGTGGGCTATTCTGCCACCGGCGTTTATACTGCCGGCAATGTGTTTAGTGTACAATTATCCAATAATGTAGGTAATTTTGTTGGTGCAGTTACCATAGGCACTCTGAATAGTGTGGCTCTTGGAGGTAATATTGTTTGTACCATTCCATGCAATACCCCTTTCGGTTCAGGTTATCGTATACGTATTATCAGTTCGCAACCGGTAGCGGGAGGTCCTAATAATGGTGTAGATATTACCATTAAGCCGTCTCCAACCGTTAGTATTGTTTTTTCTACCTTCAATTGTGTGGATACGCTAACTGCCATAGGCGCCGGTGGTGCCGGTGGTGCCGTGCCAGGCAATAAATATTATATCACCGATATTGCACCTTGGGGTTCGCCAAGTAATGTTAATGAAATGGATCAGGTGTTTGGAGTGGGTAATTGGATTCAAGATAATTTTTCAGCAAATGCTGCGGCCATTTTTGTACCAGGTACTCAATTTGTTTTTATTGAAGGAAGTGACGCCAACGGAACAGCATGTACTAATTTTATGAATGCGAATGTTGCACTAATTGAAAGCTGGGTAAATGCCGGAGGAAAATTGTTTTTGAACGCTGCTCCTAATAACGGCGGTATTCAAAATTGGGGCTTTGGGGGTACAACCTTAAATTACCAAAATTTGATTCCAACCAATCCCAACAATGTACCAGGTGCCATTATGACTAATCTCTTGCATCCAATTAATGTGGGACCCAACCTTCCAGTTGATGCAACCGGCGTATATACCGGTCCCTATTTTGCACATGCAGATATTGTTAATGGTGGTACTACCGTAATTCATGATGCAGCAAATCCTAATATTGCAGTACTTACAGAAAAAGCTTGGGGTGCCGGTATTGTGATGTTTGGCGGAATGACTACATCCAATTGGCATAATAATGTGGCACCTTTGACTAATCAACATGCCATCAATATGCGAAAAAATATTTTGGTGTATTTGTCAGGCCTAGTAGCAGCGCCACCTACCTATACCTACTTATGGTCTACAGGTGCAACCACAGCACAAATTTTACCAACAGCCACCGGTGTTTATACCGTTACCTGTACGTCTAATTTAGGATGTACTGCTACCGCTACATACAATTATGTGGCACCACCCACCCCTGTTGTCAATATTACTTCCACCGGTGTTTTGTGTTCAGGCAATACGGTTACCTTAGACGCCGGTCCCGGTTTTGCTACATATTTATGGGATGACGCTTCTACCGGACAAACCCGAGTGGTTAATGCTGCTGGTACGTATTATGTTACGGTTACCAATGCGCAAGGTTGCATCGGAAGCGATACTATAGATGTAGTAGCCGACACTTCGTTAAAAGCGGACTTCACTGTGGATCTTCATTTGGGTTGCGAAAACGACACAATATTTTTGACCAATAATTCAACCGGAGCCGTTACCTACAACTGGCTTTTTGGAGATGGGGGCTATTCGAGTTTCCAAAATCCTGTACCTTATGTGTATTTCAATCAAGGAATTTATACCATTCGTTTAATAGCAAATAATCCTCCATGTGCTGATACGATGTATGTGACCATCGATTGTAATCATCCGCTTACTTCGGCCTTTGATATTACCAATAATACCCCGCCACCAAATGTGGTATTGGATTCTATTTGCTTAGGGTACGTGTTCAGTACTTCATTGATTAGTCCTCCTGTGACCCAACCTACCTGGGTTCATGAATGGAATTGGGGCGATGGGTCTCCTATAACCGGCAATAACCCGAATCAGCATTTATATACCACGCCCGGTACTTTTATTCTTACCCATACCGTAACCGATACATTGGGTTGTGTAGACAGTACCCAAAAATTATTATTTGTTGATTACAATCCCTACGCTGATTTTGTAGTTTCCGATTCTGTTATTTGTGTAGGAGAGAAGGTGAGTTTTTATGATACCTTATCACCCAATATTATCAATTTCAGTTGGGATTTTAAAGATGGGAATGTATTGAATAATGTGAGCAATCCTACCCATACCTGGGAAAGTGGTGGCCTCTATAATGTAACCCTCACAGCAAAATCGACCTTTTGTCCCGATAAAGTGGTATCGCAGGATATACAAGTGAATAGCTATCCTCAAATAAATATCGGAAGAGATACCAGTATTTGTCCTGGGTTAACCGGTTCGATACTAATAGCAGATGTCAACAACCCCGGAGCGCTGTACGACTGGAGTACGGGAGAAAGTAGCAATTCTATTGTAGTGTCGCAGGCAGGCACTTATTGGGCACGCAGCAAAGGTGAATGTTCGGTATCTGATACCATTGAAGTGGTGCGGGATTGTTATTTGAATATTCCGAATGCGTTTTCACCTGATGGTGATGGTTTGAATGATTATTTTATACCTCGTGAGATTTTATCATCCGGGTTAAAGACCTTTAAGATGGATATCTACAACCGTTGGGGTGAAAATATCTTTACTACCACATCCATTGACGGCAGAGGATGGGACGGCAAGTATAATGGTGTACCACAACCGATGTCAACGTATGTTTATATCATTGACGCAGAGTTCAATAATAATATCAAGAAGAATTTCAAAGGGAATGTAATTCTGGTGCGGTAGAGGTCGATTTGCCAGGTGATTTTGAACCGTTTTATTGATTCTTACTATTGAAGCTTTTCAACTTGTTTTCAATTTGAATGTAAAGAATGCCTTCATATGGCAGTATAGAATGTATTATCAAGAATCAGATTCGTATTGAATGCCCTTTTGGATTTTCTGCTACATTGTATTTTTGACAGAATTGAATTTTATCTTTATCTTTAACTCAAATTTCTAAATTTTTTCTATGAAACGCTTTGCTACTTCACTGAAAAGGAAGGCACTGTTCGCAGTACTCACCTTACTTTGTGCGATATATACCTCCACTACCCAAGCTCAGGTTATTACAACCTCTCCCTTGGCAAATGTAAATTTATGTGCCTGCGATCAGATAATTGTCAGCTATTCCGCTACCGGCGCCTATGCAGCAGGAAATGTGTTCACCGTACAATTGTCCAATAATGTGGGCAATTTTGTGGGAGCTACCACTATCGGTACCCTTGCCAGTGTTGCTTTGGCAGGAAATATCAATTGCACCATTCCATGCAATACGCCTTTTGGCACAGGTTATCGAGTACGTATCATTAGTTCATTACCGGTGGCAGGCGGTCCCAATAATGGCGTTGATATTACTATTAAACCGTCTCCTACAGTTAGTATTGCTTTTTCTACTTTTAATTGTGTAGATACTTTAACGGCAACTGGTGCCGGTGGTGGTGGAGGCGTTATTCCCGGTGCAAAGTATTACATAACAGATGTTACTCCTTGGGGTGTACCCAATAATGTGGATGAAATGAATGCGGTTTTTGGGGTTGGAAATTGGATACAAGCAAATTTTGCAGCCAACCCGGCTTTCATATTTGTACCAGGTACCCAGTTTGTGTTTATAGAAGGTGGGGATGGAAATGGTATTGGATGTACAAATTATATCAATGCAAATATTGCCTTAATTGAAAGTTGGGTGAATGCGGGAGGGCGCTTATTTCTGAATGCAGCACCTAATAATGGAGGTATCCAAAATTGGGGTTTCGGTGGAACAGTGCTTAACTACATGAATCTTATTCCACCTGCCACCATAACTTTGCCACTACATCCAATTGTTTTGGGACCTAATTTGCCTACTCAATTGTCCTATAACGGAAATTATTTTGCGCACGCCAATGTTCAAAATGGAGGTACTACCGTCATTCATAATACCAATAATCCTGCAGATGCCATTCTTACAGAAAAAGCATGGGGGGCAGGTATTGTGATGTTTGGAGGTATGACCACTACCAATTGGCATACTCCATTTCTTGAAGCTTCTAATTTGAGAAAAAATATTTTTGAGTATTTATCGGGTAATGTCCCTTTGGTTCCAACCTATACCTACTTATGGTCTACAGGTGATACTACCGCTAAAATTATTCCAACCGTAACAGGTATTTACACCGTTACTTGTACCTCCAATTTAGGTTGTACCGCTACTGCTACCTACAATTATGTGGCTCCACCTGCACCTGTAGTTACCATTACTTCCACCGGAGTTTTATGCTCTGGCAATACGGTTACCTTAGATGCCGGTCCCGGTTTTGCTACGTATTTATGGGATGATGCCTCTACCGGACAAACCCGAGTGGTTAATGCTGCTGGTACGTATTATGTTACGGTTACCAATGCGCAAGGTTGCATCGGAAGCGATACTATAGACGTAGTAGCCGACACTTCATTAAAAGCGGACTTCACTGTGGATCTTCATTTGGGTTGCGAAAACGATACAATATTTTTGACCAATAATTCAACCGGAGCTGTTACCTACAACTGGCTTTTTGGAGATGGGGGCTATTCGAGTTTCCAAAATCCTGTACCTTATGTGTATTTCAATCAAGGAATTTATACCCATTCGTTTAATAGCAAATAATCCTCCATGTGCTGATACGATGTATGTGACCATCGATTGTAATCATCCGCTTACTTCGGCCTTTGATATTACCAATAATACCCCGCCACCAAATGTGGTATTAGATTCCATTGCTTAGGGTACGTGTTTAGTACTTCATTGATTAGTCCTCCTGTGACCCAACCTACTTGGGTTCATGAATGGAATTGGGCGATGGGTCTCCTATAACCGGCAATAACCCGAATCAGCATTTATATACCACGCCCGGTACTTTTATTCTTACCCATACCGTAACCGATACATTGGGTTGTGTAGACAGTACCCAAAAATTATTATTTGTTGATTACAATCCCTACGCTGATTTTGTAGTTTCCGATTCTGTTATTTGTGTAGGAGAGAAGGTGAGTTTTTATGATACCTTATCACCCAATATTATCAATTTTAGTTGGGATTTTAAAGATGGGAATGTATTGAATAATGTGAGCAATCCTACCCATACTTGGGAAAGTGGTGGCCTCTATAATGTAACCCTCACGGCTAAATCGACCTTTTGTCCCGATAAAGTGGTATCGCAGGATATACAAGTGAATAGCTATCCTCAGATTAATATCGGAAGAGATACCAGTATTTGTCCTGGGTTAACCGGTTCGATACTAATAGCAGATGTCAACAACCCCGGAGCGCTGTACGACTGGAGTACAGGAGAAAGTAGCAATTCTATTGTAGTGTCGCAGGCAGGCACCTATTGGGCACGTAGCAAAGGTGAATGTTCGGTATCTGATACCATTGAAGTGGTTCGGGATTGTTATTTGAATATTCCGAATGCGTTTTCACCTGATGGTGATGGTTTGAATGATTATTTTATACCTCGTGAGATTTTATCATCCGGGTTAAAGACCTTTAAGATGGATATCTACAACCGTTGGGGTGAAAATATCTTTACTACCACATCCATTGACGGCAGAGGATGGGACGGCAAGTATAATGGTGTACCACAACCGATGTCAACATATGTTTATATCATTGACGCAGAGTTCAATAATAATATCAAGAAGAATTTCAAAGGGAATGTAATTCTGGTGCGGTAGAAAATCATATCTCAAAAACACTTCCTTCTATAGCCAATTCTGTATTTTCAAAAATAGATTTGGCTTGCTCTAAAAAGGGGTTGAGGTCTCGGTATTTCGATGAAAAATGTCCGATAATCAGTTTTTTACATTGCGCCATTTTTGCAATTTCTGCGGCCTCCATCGCGGTACTGTGAAATCGCTCCTTGGCTTTTTGAATTTGATCTTGCAAATAGGTTGCTTCATGATATAGCAAATCAATGGCTACCAAATCTTCACAAATCGAGGGACTAAAGATAGTATCCGCACAAAAAGCATATCGTTTAAAAGGAAGCCCTTTCACGGTAACTTCTTCGTTTGTAATCACTCGGTTGTTTTTGTCGATATAGTCATATCCTTCTGTTAGTTTCGAGTAATAGTACTTCGGTATTTCAAAATGCTGTACTCGTTCCGGGAGCAAAATACGCTTTCGCTTTTTTTCTACAAAAAGGAAACCATGTGTAGGAACACTGTGATAAACCGGAAAGCAACTCACTTCATATTTTTCATTGCTTAGAAGGACACCTTTTTCATTTTCTTCTAAAAAACGATACTCAATTTCAAAACCAAGATTCCACGGAATTTGTAATTCAATTACTTTTTTGATAAAGGAATTGCAGTAGATATGCAATTTTTTTTCACGTCCCAATAAGGACATACTACTAATAAATCCCACCAAACCAAAATAATGATCTCCATGGGCATGACTAATAAAGATATGATTGATTCGATGACTTCTGATATCATATTGTTTCATCCGCATCTGGGCCGCTTCTCCACAGTCCATTAAAAACAATTCCTGCTGAATGTCCACTATTTGAGCCGTTGGGTATCTGCCGAATGCAGGAAGGGCAGAGTTATTGCCTAATATGGTAATTTTCATGTAGGGTTAAAAGTACGTCAAAACAACTATTCGATTTCGGTGTTGACATTTTTTCCTTTTACTTTAAATGAAAAATATTGTTGCGTAAAATAGCTATACACAGCTACTATAAGAATGGTAAGTATTTTTGAAACCAATGGATTGAAATAGAAAAAATCGACAAATAGTTTGATAAAAAATATGCTGAAAATAAAGCAGCTAAAAACAGTAAGTGCATATCTAAAGAGTTGTACGCGTCCACGCAATTCGCTATGAGCGAAAGCGATAAATTTGTTGAGCATAAAACCCAACGGAAAACTTACCATAAAACTCAAAATAGAAGAGGCTACGTGAGGACTTAAGGTATATTTCGAAAAAGTGATGCTATTTTCTGAAAATAGAAAGTAATAGGATAGGTGATAAACGGAATAGTCTACTAAAACAGTGGTTCCTCCGCAAGCGATGTATTTAAATGTTTGTAAAGGGATGAATCTGAAAAAATCAAAGTAGAAAAATTCAATAAATTGATTGATAGATTTTCTCAAAATTAATGCAATTTTCGTGTCATGATCATACAAAGTCCAATTTCCCTGTAGGTTTCTGGCTTCAAGGGTTATGGGGTTGATGATGGTAATGATGTACTTGCCATCACGATACATATAATGCTTTTGTTTGGCCCACAATGGATCTAATGATACCTCTGTGCCGTTCAATTGAGCACTTTCTATTCTCCAGTTATTGGTTACTCTGGCAGCTTTGGTACGTAAGCTTACATTGGGTCCTTCTTCATATTTTCTGCAAGAAGATATGGCAGATGCTATTACCAATAAGGCTATTACAAATTGAACGATTTTTTTCATATTCTAGCTTAAATCAAAGCACTAAGGTAAACAAATTTTTAATAAGTATATATATATTCCGCAAAAAAATGTACTACCGGAGTTGAGATCTCAGTTTCCAATTGCTTTTTAAGCTGGGTAGTGCTTTTGGAGCCATTGTTTTTTCTTTGTATATCATGGTTCCAATGGCAGCAGCAAGCTCTATTTCATCTTTGCTATATTCTTCCAGCAATTCAGGTTTATAATATTTTGGAATGAACCCGGTATCAAATTGCCCCTTTACAAACGCCTCTTGTTGGATAGCCCATTTTCCAAAAGGTAAGGTGGTTTCGATACCATTTATTCTAAAATGGTCAATGGCATTGCTTAGACGGGCAATGGCTTCAGTGCGATTTTGGCCCCAAGCCACTAATTTTCCAATCATTGGGTCATAATATATTGGAATGGGCATTCCTTCTTCATAACCGTCATCAATCCGAATTCCTTCACCAACGGGGCGTCTATATACATCCAGACTTCCGGTATCCGGCATAAAATTATTGAGAGGGTCTTCAGCACAAATGCGTAATTCGATAGCATGTCCATTTATTTTGAGGTCATCTTGTGAAAAGGCCAGTTTTTCACCGCGAGCAACCAATATTTGTTGTTCTACCAAATCGACACCACTGATCATTTCTGAAACGCAATGCTCTACCTGTAAACGGGTGTTCATTTCCAGAAAATAGAAATGTAATTCCTCGTCTACCAGAAACTCCACTGTACCGGCACCATGATAATCGCAACTTCGGGCTACACTTACAGCGCTTTCGCCCATAGCCTTGCGAATATCTTCCGTTAAACACGATGAGGGAGCCTCTTCGATCAACTTTTGATGACGTCGTTGTATAGAACATTCCCTTTCAAACAGATAGACACAATTTCCATGTGTATCTGCTAATAATTGTATTTCGATATGTTTGGGTGAGGCTACATATTTTTCAATAAAAACGCTGTCATCCTTAAAGGAGTTGAGGGCTTCGCTTTTTGCCATCAATAATTGTTCTTCAAGTTCTGATTCATGATTGACAACCCGCATTCCCTTGCCACCACCACCTGCACTGGCTTTTATTAATAAGGGGAACCCAGTTTGCTTGGCTATTTCTTGCGCCTCTGCTATATCCGCAATCGGTTTGTCGGTACCTGGAACCATTGGGACTCCATACTTTTTAGCCGCTTGTTTTGCTGCAATTTTGCTTCCCATTGTATTAATGGAGTAGGCAGTGGGTCCAATAAAGGTAATACCAGCATCAGCGCATGCTTGACTGAATGCAGCATTTTCACTCAAGAAACCATATCCAGGATGTATGGCATCGGCACCGCATTGTTTGGCTACTTCAATGATTTTGTCGCCCAGTAAGTAGGAGAGGGAGGAGGAGGCGGGGCCAATACAATAACTTTCGTCAGCAAATTGTACAAAGGGCATATTGGCGTCTGCTTCACTATAAACGGCTACAGTGGCAATGCCCATTTTTTTTGCAGTTCGCATTACACGCAATGCAATTTCAGCCCGATTTGCAACTAATATTTTGTTCATGATAAGATAATATGAAGGACGCGAAGATAAGTGAGAAAAAGAATAAGATAAAATGGATTATTTTCAGTTCGAAATTTTTTGTTAGCGCAAAAAAACGATGTCGATTCTGAAATAATATGATGGATTGTCTCCGAGTGGAAATCTATTCTTGTAATTTAAAAATGGAAATGCTTTTGTAAGAGCCGACTTTCTTTTCGGCAACGCAAAAAGGTTTATAAAGCTCATTATGAAAATAGCTCGAATCTCCAACAATCAAAAATTTTGCCTTTTCATTCTTTGCGAAATAATTAATATTATAATTATCACTATTGTAACATTCGGTAAAGCCGATTTGGTTCATTAAATATAAGGTGACATTAGGGCTTGGGTCAGGGATACTGACAACTAAATCATCTTTCTTTATGCCAATACTTCTAAGATATGGTTCCACAGAATAGTAATCCTGATTAAATTCACCATATTTGTCGGTAAAATACCTAAAATGTTGTTCAATACCTGATTTGTAGGTGGCGTATCCCAATAGCAAAATAATAGTTCCTGAAATGGTTAATTTTCGTTTCCAATTAGTCATCCATTGTTTCTTTTCAATCAAATCTATCAAGGCAATAAAAATAAGTATCGGTAAACAAAAACTGGTAACTAGATAATAATCGTGTACATCAAAAACAGCAAAAAATGAAAGTAAATAGGTTATTACTAAAAGTGCAGTTATGGGTATTACGATTCTAAGCATGGAATCTACTGATTTGAAATGTATAACTAAGAGAAGGATACTTCCTGCTAAAGCAAGCCAAATATATTTTGGCATAACCACATGCATCCAATTTTCATATAGCCTCGTAACTATATAGATAATATGCTCTTTATCTGATTCCCAAATGCCTCTAAAATCAAATAGATTTCCACCAAATTGATAGATTTCAGCTATATATTTATCGTACTGCACCCATGAATAAAGTAGCAGAAAGGAAATTGCATAAAGAGTAATGAGGGTGATCTTTTGCTTACTCACTAAACTGCGATATTCTGTTTTACTACTAATCGATTTAATACCAACAAAGGCTGCAGTGGCTACAAATAGAATAATGGCTGAAATTTTAAGTAGGCCTGCCAAAACAAAGAAAAAGCAAAAAAGAAAAATATATTTTAGTTTCTTTTGCCGATTATATTTAATAAAATAATAGAATCCGACGATGGAGAAACTGAGGGCAGAAACATCAGGTAAGAAATTAGCTCCATAGAAAAATAGAAGGGGAGAACTTAGGGTAAAAAAGCAGGGAAGTAATTGGAGTATTATTTCCTTTGTATATATTGAAGCTATTTTTATTAAATACAATAGTCCGAGAATGAAAATAGAAAAGTGTAATAACCTTATGTAGTAGTCGTGGAAACCAAAAAGGGTGTAAAGTTTTGCTGCGATATAGTATACAAGTGGAAGCTCACTCATTGCTTTTCCTTCTTTTGCATATCTATGATGTTCTTGAGGAGGTAAAAGCCCCCCCCTTATTTTGAAAATAATTTAATGCATAACTCGCACCGTCGCACTGCCTCCATTGGTGAAAGCTGCAGGGTCTAAAGAAAAAGGTTTTGTAGGCTTTATTAGCAATGATTGTGATGGTCAAAACGACTACGAAATAGAACCAAATATTTTTAAAAGCTTCAAATTAAGTTTGTAATTTTGGTTACGAAGTTAGTTCAAATGATTCATTCAAAAATTACGGAATTTCATCCGTTTTTACTTACGCCACAATATTTTCCACAAATTAAACAATTCATGTAAAAGAACCTTAGCATTCATTTGGCCAAATTCAATTCCGTCACGAAGAGCGACAGGAATAGGTTTCAAGCTGAGTTTGCTTTTAGCGGCATTCAAAATAAATTCCAAATCAAATAAATAGCGATCGATTTTGGTTTCCATAAAAATGGCTTTCCCTTTTAAATTCATCCCTTTAAGGCCACATTGGGTATCCGAAACCGGTAAGCGTGGAAATAATATCTTGATAAAAATCTGCAATATTTTAGATACCAATTTACGTTGTAAGGACAGCTGCTTATAGTACTCTTTGTTTTTGATGCCAAACACCACGTCATACGATTCCAAATTGTCCATAATGCTTTTCATTGATTCGATGGTAAAGGGCATATCAATATCCGTGTATACGATATAGTCTTCCTTGGTTCGGGCGATGGCCTGTCTCAGCGCAAATCCCTTGCCTCTGTTAATCGAATTATGAAGTACAAGAGTGGTAGGAAAAAATTCTTCGATATACGCGAAGTGCTCTTCACCAATTTCAGGATTGGATCCGTCATTGATCACGTATAACTTAAAGTGATATTCGGGTAATTTTTCACGCAATTCATTAAATTTATCGACCAAGCGATAGTCCCAAAATTCGGGCGGGTTATATGCAGGTACCACTATCGCGATTGAGGAATGCATGGTGCGGGTTTATTAATTGAATTATAAGTGGTAATATTGTTCGCAAATATAGGTTGTGAATGCGGTTTAAAAAAAGCGAATATTATGCTATTGGCCTCAATGTGTTGCTCACTAGTGCTTATATCTGGTATTTATTTAGAACTTTATTGAAGTCGCCGGGGCATGTCTTTTTAAGTGGTGGCGGGGACGGAAGTAAAATTATTTTACCTATCTGTACCATGTTTTAAATGGCAAAGGTTGGCATTTCGATGGAATGAATTATCCCTGGGGCGATCACATCAGTTTTACTGATAATCAACCGCTGCTTGCCTTTCCGCTTTCCTACCTGCAATCAAGCTTTCATTTTTCGCTAAATGATTTGTTATCGATCATGAATTTGCTGATACCCATAACACTTTTATGTACCTCCCTTGTTTTGTGTACATTTTTTATCCGGATGCAAGTCAATGGATATTTGAGTGCCTTGTTTTCTCTGTTGATTACTTTTTTAGCACCCAATTTTTATCGCATATTCGGTCACTTTGGCTTATGTTATACATTTCATTTGGTACTGACCCTTTATTGGTTATTTCAATTTGAAGCAAGGTCTCGTAAGCGATATCTCGTGGGAATGTTGATTCTTAATTTCCTCATGGCGTTTTTGCATATGTACCATTTATTATTGGGGATGCTCGTGATTGCTTTTTATGCCATAGCCCATTTCGTCCTTGCCAATAAAACCCTCCAATCTAAATTGAAATGTTCCCTTAGCTTATTGGGTATAGTAGCCGTCAGTTTTATATTGGTAAAACTGGTTTTTATCGCCACCGACGCTCTACCTGACCGGCAGAAAGAGCCTTGGGGTATTTTGCATTATATTACCACCTTCTCTCATGTCTTTACTTCAGATTATAGTCAACCGGGGCGTGTTTTTTCATTGGTATTTAACGGATTTGTGGCTACCAATTTAGATGAAGCGTATTCTTATATGGGTTTGATTCCCTTACTGTACGTGATATTTATTTTGCTAAATGGGATTCTTTATTTTTTTAGAAAACGAGCAAATACTTTTTATCATGAAATTACGCTTCCCGAAAAATACCTATTGATTATTGCTTTGTTGTCCTTTTTATTTTCAATCGGGTTTCCTTTTGTTCATGGCTTTTCATTTTTACTCGATTATATGCCTGCCATCAAACAATTTAGAAGTCTGGGGCGAATTTCGCTCATTACCTATTTTTGTGTGAGTATGGCCTGCGTATTAATAATTTCGGCGATTTTAGCCGATTTGAAAGTGAAAAACCTGCAGGCCATCGCCTTCTATGGTTTGTTTACGGTGCTGTTGTTTTGGACGCTGGAAATTTTTGGATATAGTAAGTATGTGCAAAAAAGGGTAGATGAATCGGCAAGCAACTATCAAAACTTTTTTCATACTACCGAGCCAGATCAAGATATGCCGATTTGTACCGATACCAATTACCAATGTATTTTGGGTATGCCTTTCTATTGTATCGGTTCTGAAAAAGTAGGTAAAGATGTAGACAGCGAATTTTCAGGAGATTTGTTTTACCTGGCATTGCAAAAACGTTTACCTATTGTAAATACCCTCATGTCAAGGTCTTCGTGGAAACAGAGTTTTCAATTGATGCGTTTGATTGGTGGTCCGTTTGCAGACAAGTGGTATTTTTCCAAGGCACTGAATCACCAAAAAATTTTGATGGTACAATTGAAGGAAGCCTATCTAACTAGTGAAGAACAATACCTTCTTTCGCATAGCCAACGGGTGGGTGAATGGGGCCGCTTGGTATTATACGATCTCAACTGGCAGCAGTTGCTACAATTTGAAGAGTCGTATGTCGATTCATTGAATACAGTGCCCATCGAGTCTTTTGCAGCAAATGGTATGGGCACCATTGCTATTGGATTTGATGATAAGGAAAGCGATGTGAAATTTTTTGGTAAAGGCGCTTTCGAAATAGCCGGCGCAGATAGCGTGGTTTTATTAAATCAAACGCTGAATCGGCCCGGGGATACCAAATATGAATTTTCGGTGTGGACCTTGATACCTACTCATAGCTATCATATGCCTTATTGCACGGTAGACTTTTACGATAGCCTGAATCAAGTAGTTTTTCACAAGGATGTACATGCACAAAATTCAAACGACAATATGAATCATTGGTTTCGGGTGTATACTGAATTAAATATTGAAGCACGGGTGCGTCGGGTAAAAGTGGTTTTGCGCAATGAAGATGGACATCCTGCTACATTTGTCGATGAATTGCTACTGAAACCCCTTGATGCTTTTATTGTAAAAGAAGATATTTCGAATGCAACACGTATGTATCAAAATCATTTCATCAAACGTAAATAATGTTCTTACGGATGCATTGGATTTCAAAATTATCGGGTAGGAAATTTGTGTTGCTTGCAAGGGTACTTACCTACAGCGTTTTATTGATTTTTGCCACCATTTTTTACAAAGAGCGGGTGGCGATGTGTGATGCAGCATTTCAGTTTTTCTCCATATTAAAAGAGGATTCTTTTGCCATACAAATTGGACGGTATGGTGTGGTAGGTACACAAATTTTTCCGTTGTTAGCCTCTAAACTGAATTTGCCTTTAAGTGTGGTTTCGCTTAGCTACAGTCTGAGTTTTATCATTTTTTATTTTTCTGTTTTTTTACTGGTCTTAGTGCTTTTTAAGAACGAAAAAATGGCATTGGTTATTTTATTGTTTAGTACCCTGATGGTACGGCATTCCTTTTATTGGGTGCAATGCGAGTTTGTACAGGGGGCAGTGTTTACTCTTTTTTATCTGGCACTTATGGAATGGATTCTACAAAAAGAAAAGGTTCCCTTCTGGTTTTTTCTGGTCAGTCCATTTTTTCTGATAACCATTGTGTATTTCTATCCATTGCTATTATTTATCATGTTGTTTGGCATACTTTTTATGATGCTCCTTTACAAGCAGAAAATTCGCTTTCTGAGTCTTATACTCGTTTCGTATTTGGTTTTATTTGTTGTGAAGTTGCAGTTCTTCAATAATTTTACGATTCGAAATCCATGGAAGGACTGGAGAATATTTTTACCCACTTCCCCAATTATTTTCAATTGAAGTCGTTTCAAAATTTTTATACCTACTTGGTTCACGATTACTATTTGTTGGCGTTATTGGCGATTCTTACGTTGATTTTCTTACTGTATTCAAAAAAAATCCTACATGCTGTTCTGATGTGCTCCTTTTTAGTTGGGGTATGGTTTGTTATTACCATTAATTATGCAAATGGGATTCCACAATTTTACATAGAAAGTCAGTATCTTATTTTAGTTATTTTTGTTGGGATGCCATTTTCATATTTCGTGATGGAACATGGCATTTTGCGTCCCTATACCGTTTTGGTAGTGTCGGCTACTCTAATCTTGAGTTTGCTCCGAATAAATGCCACCGGCGCCATTTATAAACAAAGAGTCCAATATGTACGTGAGCTTTCCCATACATCGCAACGTAAACGGATTATCCCATATGAAAAGCTTGATAACAAGAAGCTCCTCTTTACTTGGGGTATCAGTTTTGAGGTTTGGTTGATTTCGACCCTTGAAACCGGAAGCACCCATTCTATCATTTATGAGGAAAGCAATCAACAATTTGAGTCGCAATTACAGAATCCATCTGTTTTCATTACCTTAATGGGGATGTATCCTTATAAAGAATTGAATGGTCGCTATTTTACGAAAGACAGTTCAGCCGTTTACAGCAGGTATTAGTTTTTATTCTTTTCCGGCACCCTTAAAATGCTCGTGGGTATTTTTGAATAATACATTGAAGGTGGTCAATGAGCCATAAATACGAGTGATGTATTGTTGTAAATCTACTTTTTCGGAGTCGGTCAATACTTTGTGAGCGTTGATTTGCTGTTCCATTACACGAACTCGATCGCGTACCATTACAATTTTATGAAAGAAGGTTTCGATGGGAATTTCTTTTGTTTGCATATCTTCTTCAAAGGGTTTCAAAATGAGGGTACCCCCATGCCATTTGTTGCCGAGTTCCACTTTTTCGCTAATGTCCGTTCTGTCATCCAGTACTTTATGTAGCATAAATTCCAAGTCGGCGGTATTGACGATGCCGGCACTTTCTCCCTTTTCAGTAGCTGAAAGGATGCGCAATCCTTCAAAATTTTTTCCGATACTACGCACTGCATTGCTACTTTTAAACCAGATATTGTAAAAGTCAGTGCCTAAATCTACAATCACACCTCTACCAAAATTGGGGTGTTCCACTCTTGAGCCGATTCCTAGTTCCATCTTTTTTTTATGGCACGAATATATTTAATTCAAAGAATTTTGCAATATTTTTTTACATTTGCCAACAAAGAATTTTAACTCCTATGCAAGATTTACAAGATTTAAAGCAGTCATTAAAAACCCAAATTATAGAATCGCTGAACCTTGAAGGCATGTCGCCCGATGAAATTGACGATAATGCACCTCTTTTTGGTGAAGGTTTGGGTCTCGATAGTATCGATTCGTTGGAGTTAATGGTGTTGCTTGAACGAAACTATGGTATTAAAATTGAAGATGCCAGAGAGGGGCGAAAAGCCATGGAATCGGTAAATGCCATGGTGCAATATATAGCGGATCACAGAACCAAATAAGTTTGGTATGAATCAAAAAATAGTGGTCAGCGGAATGGGCCTTTATACGGCCCTAGGCAAAGGCCTGCAAACTAATTTTGATTCGCTTTCTTCGCAAGCACATGCGCTCACACCCCTTCATTTTTTAGATACAGCACATGCACTCGAATTTCCGTTTGGTGAAATTAAAATAAGTACCTCAGCCTTATTAGATACCTTAAAACTTCCGCGTAATAAAGGGTATACCCGAACCTCATTACTAGGTATTACCGCCATGCAGGAGGCACTTGCCAATGCCGGAATCGATCGACATGCCGGTTTAAAAGTGGGTATTATCAACGCCACCACGGTAAGAGGAATGTGTGAAGTGGAAAAATATTATTTTAAAATGCTCGAAGAGGAAGGCGATTTTTCTGAATTTTCAGATACAATCGATTGTGCGGATTGTACCCACCGATTGGCTGATCATTTTAAAATTAAGGATTATGTAACTACTATTAGTACCGCATGTTCTTCATCAGCTAATGCGATTATATTAGGAACCCGATTGGTTAATCAAGGGCACCTTGATATCGCAATTTGTGGGGGCACCGATGCATTAACCCGTTTCACTATCAATGGATTTAATGCGCTCAAGAATATCGATAAGCAACCTTGTAAGCCTTTTGATGAAGCACGCAACGGGTTAAACTTGGGCGAAGGTGCGGCCTATTTGGTGATTGAAAAGGAAACATCTTGCCTTCAAAGAAATCATAAACCGATTGCCGAAATGAAAGGCTATTGTAATTTTAATGAGTCTTTCCACGCAACCGCTCCCAATCCAAAGGGCGAGGGCGCTTATCAGGTAATGAAGCGAGCTCTATTAAAGGCCCAGTTAGAACCCAATGACATTCACTATATCAATGCGCATGGAACGGCAACCCTCACAAATGATGAGTCAGAGGCGAATGCGATGAAGCGGCTTTTTGGGTCGGTGCCATCATTTAGCTCTACCAAGTGTTATACGGGGCATACCCTAGCAGCTGCAGGAGCTGTAGAGGCCATCTTTTCGATATTGGCATTGGAACAGCAATGCGTATATGCCAATCTGAATTTTGCAAATCCAATTCCTGACTCTGCCTTAATTCCACAACTTTTTCATGAAAAAAAGCAATTGCAAAACGTGATGTCGAACTCCTTTGCTTTTGGAGGAAATAATGCCAGTTTAATTTTTTCAAAAATGGAATCCAAGCGTTGAAGCCACTCTATATCATATCATCATCGTGCATATCTCCTCAAAATACATTTGATGAAACCGTGCTATTTGACGGTAATGAAGTCAAAACTGCGCATGAAAATATTCTCTCCTGTATAGAACCAGACTATAAGGGGTTTATCAATCCGGTACAAATTCGAAGAATGAGTCGGGCTTTGAAATTGGGATTCTCCACAGCCATTGATTGTCTTAGAAAATCGCCGGTCAAAGAAATGGATGCCATTATTATTGGCATTGGTAAAGGTTGTATGATTGATACCGAAGCGTTTTTGCATTCTATCAGAGATTACAATGAAACCGCTCTCAATCCCACCCATTTTATTCACTCTACCTACAATCAGCTGAATGGCATGATTGCATTAGATCAAAAAATAAATTCATATAATGTTACCTATGCTCACCGAGGATTTTCTTTTGAACATACCCTCATTGATGCATCGCTTTTGATAGATGCGGATGAAGCAAAGCATGTATTGATTGGTAGTTTTGACGAAATGACTCCTGAGCATTTCTTTATTAAACAAAAATGGGGTTATTGGAAAAATGAAATCACAGATAGTAAGGCTTTGTTCCTTTCCAATTCGCCGGGTACCCTTGCCGGTGAGGGTTATGGCTTCTTTGTACTTGGTGCTGAAAAGACCTGTGCGGATCAGGTTTCTATTTTAGCGGTGCAAACGCTTTACAATCCTAGTGACGAGGAGATTTTACAAGCCATTCAGTCCATCCTAACAGCGCATCAACTGGAGGCGGCAAGCGTCGATCTTCTCATGCTAGGGAATAATGGCGACAATAGGCAGCAACATCGTGATGAACTGCTTACCACTGTACTTCATGAGGCTACCCCTCTTTATTTTAAACATCTTTGCGGCGAATATGATACAGCCAGCCAATTTGGATTTTGGTTGCTATCGCATGTTTTGAAGCGACAACAAATTCCTGAATCCCTTTATCACCCCTCCCAAAGAAGCGATTCTCTAAAGAGAAATCAGGTATGCACTACTATACAATAATTACTTTGAGTCCAATCAAAGCCTAATGTTACTTCACTATTAGTACTCATTTTGCCTCCAAAAATGGCTTTTTAAAGACTTGAAAGTCAATAACTTAGCTATTGTCATGGTTTTTTGGCATGATTTTTATTGCTTTTACCTTACAAAACAGATGATTTATGAGGTATTTTGCTACATTTCTTTTTTATTGACCAATAGTTTAGCGTTGCTAGCCCAAATGCTTGCACCTTTTCTGATAATGGAAGCGCTAATTCGTATTCGTTAAGTTCAGGACAAGTTTTATGCATTGAGTCAGGTGTTTTTACTGGAAGTATTGTAAACATGGATTATGATGCCGAAATTCGTATTGCTCACGGTGCCACTTTTCAGCCATCTGTATTTCAAAATGCAAATGGAATGATTAGCAACAAGGGCATGGTTGTTCTTACTTTTCCGGTTACTTTTGGAAGCAATAGTTCCATAGTCAATGATTCAGATGGGGTTTTTCAATTTAATGCCGCAAGTTTTTCAAACGGTATCTCAATGGCCAATCATAAAAATGCCCAAATGGAGTTTTTGCAAGCAGTTGATATTGCTGCCGGATCTACCTTGTTAAATGAAGGATTGCTTATCTGTAAGCAAGCCCTTTCCATTGATGGAGGTTCCCTTTTAGGCAATGAAGGTGTTATTTGTACGGGTGGCAATTTTACGGTAAACGGTACTATGTACAATGCCGGTATCATGAAGGTAATTGGGTTCACCCACTTAAATGCCACTGCAACCTTTGTCAATAAATGTACTTTTTATAGTAAATTTTCATTTACAAATGAATGCAGCGCTGCTGATAATTACGGTTATATCCATATTTATGGGACGGATGCTATTAATTGTGCCTTTATTAATAATGCGTCTTTCTATAATGGAGAGAGTGGCATTGTTCAATCCAAAACCTTCGATAATTACGGCAATATTTTAGGTTCCGGGTCCTTTACTGCACAAAGCGTAAGTCGCAATTATGGTAGTTTTGGTCTCGATGGAGGAGGTATCAACTTCTATGATATGACGCCTACCAACAATCAAATTTTTGATGAGCAGCAGGTATTGCCAGACAATTCAGTTTCTAAAGTTGCACAAAGTGTGTACGACACTACTTTTGTTTCTAATAACTGCAACCAAATTCTGTTTCCGGATTTTTTAAATAGTCCCTTGCCGGTGATGATGAGCGCCTTTACCATTACTGTGCCTAACTGTATTCCAAACCTTTATTGGAAAACGTCTAAAGAAGTGAATAGCAACTATTTTGAATTGCAACGAAAATCAGAATCAGACTTTGAATTCAAAGCCATCGCGCAAATTGCAGCCAAAGGAAATTCAGATATTGAATCGGAATATGATTATGTCGATGAAAATGTACCCAATGGAAATTATCAATATCGATTGAAAATAGTGGATATTGATGGTAATTACAGCTTTAGTCGCGTATCCAATGTACAGGTATTTTGCGGTAGTAGCGAATTGACAAATGTATATCCAAATCCAGCTAGCGACGTCTTGCATGTGGCCTTAAACACCAATAGCGGCGATACCTACTTTATGGCTGTTTATGACATTACCGGCAGGTTGGTATACAAAAACACCTACGATTTTTCATCCGGATTTAATTCCGTTTCCATTCCGCTTGCTCAATTCCAAAACGGATATTATAGCTTGCTTATTACAAATAATATTAAAACTGAGAGCTTTAAGTTTTTGAAGAACTAATTTTTTATACCTTTGGGAGTTCAAAAAATAAACCAGAGATTTTTTGATTGATGATTTGAATTCCTATGATGAGAAATTGCTTTTTGTTATTACTTGTTTTCCTTTCGGTTGTTTCGAAAGCCGATAATAGTATTCGCATCATCCCTGACTCTACCAATCAATTTGCGCGATTTGAAATGAGCCGCACCAATACGGCTACCTACAAAATTACCTTTACCAATGAGAAAGGAGTCGCACTGTATAAAACAACCGAAACCATTACGGCCACTCCAAAAATCATTTCAATTCCTTGGAAGGACTTCAGTCCCGGTTTTTATTATATGACCGCAAAAAACAAACGCGAAACGGTTAAATTGCTATTTGTAAAAAAGGAATAGGCCAATCCCTTTCAGCCCCGAATCGAACCTACAATTGATTTGCTTTTCATGTCACAGAATTATAGTCCGCGCCTGACCCGTTTTTTAGGAAGGGGAATGACCGGTTTTTAAATGGTTTTGAAGCATTTTGCAATAAGTATTACATTTGCGAATATGACAATTGAACAAATCAAAGAGTTAACAGCAAGAGTCGAAGCTTTGGGCAATTTTCTTTCCATTGAAGATAAAAATCACAAAATCGAAAACGATAAGCAATTGAGTCTATCAGCAGGGTTTTGGGATGATAATACTCGTGCTACGGCCATTCTCAAAGAAATTAAGACCAATACCTTTTAAATTGATTTATATCATTCGGTAAAATCAGCATTGGAAGATTTTGCCGTTCTTTTTGATTTTTGGAAGCAAGGAGAGGCTGGTGAGGAAGAAGTGAAAGCGGCCTTCCAAAATGCCTTAGATAAAATTGATGAATTGGAATTTAAGAGCACTCTTAATCAACCGGAAGACGAGATGCCGGCTGTAATGACCATCAATTCAGGGGCCGGCGGTACAGAAAGTCAAGATTGGGCCGAAATGCTATTGCGGATGTATCGAATGTATGGCGAAAAAAGTGGATTTAAGGTAAGCGAACTGGATGTGCAGTGGGGCGATGGCGCGGGAATCAAGCAAGCCACCATCGAAATTGAAGGGCCTTTTGCTTACGGTCTTCTTAAGTCAGAAAGTGGGGTGCATCGTTTGGTACGCATTTCGCCTTTCGACTCCAATGCCAGAAGACATACCTCATTTGCTTCTGTATTTGTATATCCTCTAGTGGATGATAGTATTGAAATTGAGGTAAATGCGGCCGATCTGGAATGGGATTTTTTTAGAGCCGGCGGTAAAGGTGGGCAAAATGTAAATAAGGTAGAAACGGCAGTGCGCTTGAAACATATTCCAAGTGGCATTATCATTGAATGTCAGCAAAGTCGAACCCAGGGCGAAAATAGAGAGAAGGCAATAAAGATGCTGAAATCGCAGTTATATGAAAAGGAATTGCAACGTCAAGAAGAGCTGAAGAATAAAACCAACGCGGGTAAAAAGAAAATTGAGTGGGGGTCACAAATTCGATCGTATGTTTTTCATCCCTATAAAATGATAAAAGACCACCGCACCGATTACGAAGTAGGGAATGTAGGTCCGGTAATGGACGGAGATATTGATGGATTTATCAAGGCCTATTTGATGTTGGGCAATACAGAATCAAAGCATTAATTTTAACTTTTTAAATTTCACATTGAGAAAATCAGGAATCATACTGTTTATTGTGTTGGCTTCATTTCAACTAAAAAGTCAAATCAAAGGGTATTATGATGGAAGTACGTATTATGAAGAAGAGGTCGATCGAAAGCAACCCCTAAAAAAGAGCAATCGGCTTTCGTTGTATTTGGGAATATCAAATTATCTTGGCGATTTAGGTGGAAACAGTGGTGTTGGAAAGAATTTTTGTATGATAATAATTTAAAAAACGAACTTTTTTTTATGGCTTTTCGTTTACTCATTTAAGGAAGGAGGCCGTAGGGCTTCGCTTGCAATATACTTTCGGTCAAATAGCAGGAAGCGACCAGGATGCAGCCTACAAAAGTACTTCCGACAATGCGTATCGCCGGTATAAGAGAAATTTGGATTTTCGATCTAAAATATCTGAAGGAAGTATGATTCTGGAGTGGTATCCCTTGAAATGTTTCTCCTATACAAAGGCAGCGCATCACTGGAGTTTACAACCCTATGCGTTGCTTGGTTTAGGAGTGTATAGTTTTAACCCCCAAGGGTCCTATTTTGATGAAATTGCAGACGATTATGTTTGGGTCGATTTGCAACCACTCCGCACCGAAGGGCAAGGGATGAAGGAATATCCCTATCGTAAACCCTATAAATTGACACAAACCAATATCCCCTTTGGTTTTGGGCTCACTTATAAAATTACCGAGAAGAGTTCTTTAGGAATTGAAGTTTTGGGTAGACAATTATTTACCGATTATTTAGATGATGTCAGTCAAACCTATATCGACCCAAAATTGTTTGAAAATTATCTAAATCCTGAGGCTGCAGAAGAAGCAAAAATTTTGAATAATAAGTCCAATATTATTGATCCGGATAATCCGTATGTAACCGGTCAAAAAAGAGGTGAACCAAATAATTATGATTTTTATTATTCCATTAGTATCAAATACTCGGTACGTATCAGTAAAGTGAAAAGCATTGTCAATGTCTTTCGAAAGAAAATTTACAAGTACCACGACAATGAAATTTGTTATTAGGAAATTCCCAATTCTTTTTTGAAATAGTCAAAGGTCGTTTTCAATCCTTCTTTTCTATCCACTACTGGATTCCAGCCAAGGATATTCTGAGCTTTGGTGATATCCGGTTGACGTTGCTTGGGGTCATCTTGGGGCAGCAGTTCAAATACGATTTTTGAATCGCTTTGCGCGAGGAGTTGAATTTCCTTGGCAAAATCAAGTAATGAAATTTCATTGGGATTTCCAATATTCACCGGTAAATGATAATCGCTTAGTAGCAAGCGATAAATTCCTTCTACAAGGTCGCTTACATAGCAAAAGGAACGCGTTTGGCTCCCATCACCAAATACGGTAATGTCTTGCTTGTTTAGTGCTTGACTCATAAATGCAGGCAATGCACGTCCATCATCGAGTCGCATTCTGGGCCCATAGGTATTAAATATTCGGACGATGCGTGTTTGCAATCCGTGAAAGTTATGATAGGCCATGGTGATGGCTTCTTGAAATCGCTTCGCTTCATCATATACACCACGTGGGCCTATCGGGTTTACATTGCCCCAATATTCTTCTGGTTGTGGATGCACTAGTGGATCGCCGTACACTTCTGAAGTAGAGGCAATGAGCATTCGTGCGTTTTTTTCTTTGGCAAGACCCAATAAATTATGCGTTCCCAAAGAACCAACCTTTAGGGTTTGAATGGGCATTTTGAGGTAGTCGATAGGACTGGCCGGAGAGGCAAAATGCAAAATGTAATCGAGGTCGCCGGGCACATGCACAAATTTACTGACATCATGATGGTAATACTCAAAATTAGGATGCTTGAACAGATGTTCAATATTTTTGATATTGCCAGTAATCAGATTATCCATGGCAATTACATAATACCCTTCTTTGATAAATCGATCGCATAAATGGGAACCTAAAAACCCTGCACCACCTGTTACCAGTACCTTCTTCATAATTTATGATATTGTTTTTCGTCCAATTGAATTATAGTAAAACCCTGCATCTTTCATTTGTTCCAAGTCAAACAAGTTTCTACCATCAAAGATGCATTTGCTCTTCATCATAGATTTCATCTTGTCAAAATCAGGCGTTCTGAAAATACTCCATTCTGTGCAGATTGCCAACGCATCCACATCTCGAAGTGCCTCATAATCATCTTCCACAAAATGTATGTTCTCCATAATTTCCGGATGATTTTTTTTGAAGTAATTTTTAGTGTTCGGCATACCTTCTGGGTCATAGCAAGTTACCGTGGCACCTGCTAGTATCAGTCGCGGAATTATAAATAATGCCGGAGCCTCTCTGATATCATCCGTATTGGGTTTAAACGATAAACCCCAAATAGCAATTTTCTTTCCGCTTAAATCGTTTGTAAAATAGGAAATGATTTTTTCGGCCAAAATAAATTTCTGCTGATCGTTTACTTCAATCACTGCTTTCAGCATGCTATAGGGATAGTTATACTGATGGGCAGTTTGCACCAGTGCTTGTACATCTTTCGGAAAGCAACTGCCTCCATAACCAATGCCGGGAAATAAAAATCGTTTTCCAATTCGGTTATCACTACCCATTCCTACACGTACGGTTTCTACATCGGCTCCTACTTTTTCGCACAGATTTGCCAGTTCATTCATAAAGGTAATCCGCATGGCTAAATACGAATTTGCAGCATACTTGGTTATTTCAGCACTTCGTTCATCCATAAAATAAATGGGATTGCCTTGCCTGATAAAGGGGCTATACAATTGGGTCATTAGTTTTTTGGCGCGCTCGCTACTGCATCCTACCACCACACGATCAGGCTTCATAAAATCTTCCACGGCTACCCCCTCGCGCAAGAATTCAGGATTGCTCACCACGTCAAAATCTCCATCATAATGCATGCGTATTTTTTCGGTAACTTTTTCGGCGGTACCTACCGGTACGGTGCTTTTATTGATGACTACTTTATATTGATTAATTTCTTTTAATATTTTTCCAATGTCTTCAGCAACGCCCAGTACATAACTTAAATCAGCAGAACCGTCTTCGCCGGGAGGGGTGGGGAGTGCTAAAAAAATCAACTCCGAATTTTCGACTGCATATCGTAAGTCGGTTGTAAAAAATAATCTTTTTTCTTTTAGGTTTCTTTCAAAAATCACTTCCAAACCGGGTTCGTATATTACGATTTCACCCTTGGATAATTTTTCCACTTTATTTTCATCGATATCTACACAAATGACCTTATTGCCCGATTCAGCGAAGCAAGTTCCTGAAACCAAACCAACATATCCTGTGCCTACTACTGCTATTTTCAAAATGCTTACAGGGTATTTAAAAGGGTTAGGAAATTAGAACTGATATACTCCAATTGCTCATCGGTCATTTCGGTATGAATCGGCAAGGAAATCACATTTTCAACCAGCCAGTTGGTTAAGTCAAGATTGGTTTTGGAGATATCTACCTGTTCAAACATTTTTTGTTTATGCGCCGGTATGGGATAGTATATCATACTCGGAATCCCTAGCTCCAGCAATTTTTTCATTAAAAGGTTGCGGTCTACACCGTTTACCTGCATGGTATACTGGTGGTACACATGATGAGAATAGGGTGCTCTGTAAGGAGTTTTTATTTTTGGATGATTGGCAAATTTAGCATCATAATAATCAGCCACCTTACGTCGCGCATCGCAATAGGCATCAAGGTATTTTAATTTTACATTTAAAATGGCTGCCTGTAGGGTATCAAGTCTTGAATTGCAACCAATAATTTCATGAATGTATTTTTCTCGTTGTCCATGATTGGCCACCATTTTAAGTCGTGTAGCCAATTCGGAGTCGTTGGTAAAAATAGCTCCACCATCTCCATAACAGCCTAAATTTTTGGATGGAAAAAAGGATGTAGTTCCAATAGTACCCATACAACCGTTGGCTACTTTGGTACCGTCACTAAAGGTATAGGAGCCACCAATGGCCTGTGCATTATCTTCAATAACAAACAAATTGTGTTTTTGGGCAATTGCTAAAATGGGCTCCATATCGGCGCTTTGTCCAAACAAATGAACCGGTACGATTGCTTTCGTTTTAGGGGTAATCAGTTTCTCAATTTCATTCACATCAATAGTAAAGGTATCTTTATTTACTTCACAAAAAACAGGCACCAATTGCAGCAAACCTACTACTTCTACGGTAGCAAAATAGGTATAAGATGGGGTGATAATTTCGTCGCCCGGTTTTAAGTCGAGGGCCATCATGGCAATTTGTAAGGCGTCGGTACCGTTGGCGCAGGGTATTATATGTTTTACCCCTAAATAGGTTTCAAGGTTGGCAGTAAATTCCTTAACCTGCGGTCCATTAATAAAGGCGGTGCTGTCTAAAACGGATTGGATGGAGGCATCGATTTCATTTTTTATATTTTGATACTGAGTTTTCAGATCAACCATTTGCAAATTCGTCATTATATAGTTTCGATTTTTATCTTAAAATTGGGGGCAAAAATAGTATTTTCACGCTATATTGCGGCTTAAATCTTTTAAAAATAATCGGTTTGAAAGCTATTTCGAGCAGGTATTTCAAACTACCTTTGCACTATGCAGCTACAGAAATTTTTTATAGTGATTCTGATTGGGGTGTTGGGGAGCTTCCAGCTGTCGGCGCAAACAGCCAATACGGATGATAAAAAGGAGGTCAAGAAAAAGATACTTGTTGGCAATAATATGTGGAACTTGGACGTGATTGCCGCTGTAGATTTTCCACAGGCCGACATGGCCAAACGCTTCGGTACCAGCTATCGCATCGGATTTGGTATTAAATATAAAACGGCTCGTAACTGGATAGTAGGCGCTAAATTTGAATTTATTACCGGCAATACATTTAAAGAGGACAGCCTTCTTTACAATATGAAAAACGATTTGGGCATCATCAATATTGCAGGTGATGTCATTAATGTAGGAATGTTTCAACGTGGGTATATGACGGGTGTGCAAGTAGGAAGATTTTCCCTTTTGGCAGGCCAATGCCAATTCAGGCCCCATGATGCTGGCTTCATTAGGCTTTATGCAGTATCGAATTAATTTCTTCGATCGGGATAATTCCTTTCCTCAATTACGCGATGAATACAAAAAAGGGTATGATCGGTTGACTAATGGAATCTTTTTCGAAGATTTTATCGGATATAATTTCCATTCAAAAAATAAACTGGTCAATATTTATGCAGGCTTCGATTTTGTATGGGGTTTTACGAAGGTACGAAGAGAGTATACATTTGATTTAGAAAGAAAAGAAAGTGCCAATCGAAATGATATACTAACCGGTTTTCGATTGGGTTGGGTGGTACCAATTTATAAGAAAAAGTCAGAAGACACTTATTACTAAAAGCCCTTGATATTTATTTATAATATAGGAATTCGTTTATACTACCTTGCCATTTTGATAGCTTCTCTATGGAATGAAAAAGCGAGGAAATGGATACAAGGTCGAAGGGGGCAACAAAATCTTTTTTCAGTATCTGCGCAAAAAAACATTTGGTTTCATTGCGCCTCGGTGGGTGAATTTGAACAGGCCTTGCCGCTCCTTTCTCTTTGCTGTACTCTCTACCCTGAAAGTCCTATCCTCACTACATTTTACTCACCATCTGGATATGAGTATGCACTGAAAAAATATCCTGATTTGCGTATCGCTTTTTTGCCTTTAGACACCCCATCGGCTATGCAAGACTTTATTGTAAGGGTGAATCCTAAAATGGTTTTCATTATCAAATATGAATTTTGGTACCATCTATTGAAGCAATTGCACAGGCAAAAAATTCCCTTGTTTTTGGTGGCCGGAATCTTTCGAAAAGACCAATTGTTTTTTAATGGAATTTTGGGTGCATTCCCTAGAAAAATGCTCCACTTTTTTTCACATATTTTCGTGCAAAATGAGCAAAGCAAGATCTTGTTAAATGGGATTGGAGTTCAGCAGGTAAGTGTTGCCGGCGACACCCGTTTTGATCGGGTAGCTGAAAATAAGCAAGCCGATTTTGTGGATCCAAGCATCGAACAATTTGTTAGCACCGATACGATATTTGTGGCAGGCAGTGTGTGGAATTCCGACATTCCGGTTCTTAAACGTATTTTATCGTCACTGCCCGCCGATTGGAAAGTCCTTATAGCCCCGCATGAAGTAGGTCATTTTGATACGACATGGATTGCAGAACCCATTAGTAGCTATCAAAATCCGGGTGATGGCAGCGCACGCATATTTCTATTGGATATTGTAGGGATTCTTTCTAAAGTATACAGATATGCAAATTTTGTATATGTTGGGGGTGGTTTTGGAAAGGGGATTCATAATATTTTGGAACCGGCAATTTATTTGAAACCGGTTTTGATTGGACCTAATTTTGCCAAATTTCAGGAAGCAGTTGAATTGGTAGCTGCTGGTTGCGCCTTTGTGGTAAATACCGAAAATATTGATTTTTTGATAAAAAATGAGCTGTTCGACAAAATTAAACGGGAGCAACTGGAAATAAAAATGAACGCCTATATGTCAGCAAATACAAACCTTTCCGAAAAAATCATGGTCTATGTCAGTAGATATTTGGATAAATAGGATAAAGTATTTTCTATTCATATTTTACCAATTGAAATGTAATAACTATATTAGCGAATTAAAATGGGTACTTCTCGATAAAAAATGAAACAATTCAGCACCATTCTTCTGATTTTTACAAGCGTTTTGCTTAGTCAAAAAAGCTTTTCGCAAATCATACAGGGTCCCGACACCCTTTGTATCAAAAATGAATTGCAATTGACCACCACAGATACCACGGCTAGTACGTATTATTGGGGTTTTTGTTCAGCATATCTTAATAATATCCCTACCGGTAGCAGTATAGCTGCAGGTACTGGTATGGACGCGCCTGCTTCCATTTGTATGGTAACCGACAGTAGCAATTATTTTGTATTTGTGGTTAATACCAATAGTCCGCGAAATTTATTGCGATATGATTTTGGTAGCAGTATGTCAAATGCCCCAACAGTAAATGTTATAGGCGATTTTGGTGGAACCATTCCGGTAAATGCCAAAGGGTTTGAAATTGTAAAATCCGGTGCAAATTGGTATGGCTTTTTAGTAGGTGGTGCCACAGCAGTGAATTCGCAAATGGTACGATTCGATTTCGGAACCAGTCTTTCCAACACGCCTACCATTGTAGATTTGGGGAATTTGGCCGGCTTGTTACTGAATCCGCAAGATTTGTATGTGTTTAATGAAGCAGGAAATTGGTATGCATTTACCAATAGTGGTTTTACCGGCAATTTATTGCGCATCGATTTTGGAGCCAATATAACCAATCCGGCACCGCCGTTAACCAATTTAGGCAATCCGGGTACCTTGGCTTTCCCAACCGGTATTTGGCCTGTATTTGATGGTAGCAACTGGAGTTTATTTGTGGTGAATCGTTTGACCCAAACCGTTAGTAGACTTGATTTTGGCAATTCATTACTCAATCCTTTTGTAGAAGTGAACTTGGGTAACTTTGGTGGCATCCTCAACGGACCACGCGATATTGTAATTATCAAAGATTGCGGCAATTATTATGGCTATATTACCAATGAATCTACCAATAGCTTGATTTTGTTGACCTTTGCCGGAAGTATCACCGCAGCGCCTGTTGCTACAGATTTACTCAATTTTGCCGGATTTAATGCACCGAGATTTCTTACTCGTATGATGCGTGATAAGGACAATGTATATTGCTTTACTGCCAATAATTTGGATAATACCATGTCTCGATTGACATATAATAGTTGTACCACATCTTCTATTGCCAGTTCTACCTTAATGACACCACCACCGGTTGAATATGCAGCTCCCGGTATTTACAATGTATATTATGCCTCTGATGAAGGTTTGCCTACCATGAAGGTAGATTGTAAACTGGTAACGGTATTGCCTCAGCCTTATATTGAAATCAATAACGATACGCTTATTTGTCAAAGAGATACGATTTTATTGGTTGCAAATGGTCCGGGATTAAATAATATTATGTGGGATCCGGTATACAATACCATTGCGCCGTATGATACTACTTCTATTTTGATTTATCCTCATGAGACCTATCGGTATAATGCCCATTTAGAGTTTTATAATGACAAAGGAACTTGTGCCTTTGATACATCGGTGTTGGTGCGTGTAAGCAGGGTTACTGCTGATGCTGGCCCCGACCGATTTGTTGCAGATGGAGCCTCAACGATTTTAGGTGGACCAAAATTATCGATGGGGCAGGAGTATTCCTACTCATGGACACCGCCGACTTATTTGGATATAAGCTTTATTGCCAAGCCAACTTGTACCCCAAGAGATGTGCAATTTTATTATTTGAAAGTTACCAACGACTCTTCGGGTTGTGAATCAAAGGATACGGTCATTATCAGAACAGAGTGCACAGATATTAATTTGCCAAATGCATTCAACCCAACGAGTGATATTGCGAGCAATAGAAATTTTGGATTAATAAATTTCAATATCAACAAATTGGAATATTTCAAAATATTCAATCGATGGGGACAATTGGTATTTGAAACTACCGATCCTGCCAAGAAATGGGATGGTACTCAAAATAATATTCAACTCCCTCCAGACAATTATGTTTGGATAGTAGACGGTACTTGCGACAATGGTAAGCGAATCCGAAAGCAGGGTACGGTGCTACTGGCGAGGTAAGGACTAATATAGGTAATTTCCATCTTCTTTTTTTATGTTCCTTGTGAGCTGTGCCCTAGTGGTTAATTTGTACGTGGTTGTCCACCGCTCCTCGATGGCTATGCCTTCATAAGGATTATATTGCACTCTTCGAAGGCTATGCCTTCGTAAGTAATATGTTCTTGATAGCCTTTGGCTATAATTATCCGTAATTTTGCTGCTCTCTTCGAAGGCTGTGCCTTTGCAAGCATTATGTTCTTGATAGCCTTTGGCTATATTATGCTTCAAGCAAGTTCTTGAAGGGCACGAATGCTATTGAAAAGCCTTCTTTGTTTGGTCATCCTTCGGGATGCTCTCTTCGAAGGCTATGCCTTCGTAAGTAATATGTTCTTGATAGCCTTTGGCTATAGATATGCTTTAAGTAAGCTCTTTAAAATCAAGAATGTTTTTGCGAAAACTTCTTTGTTTGGTCATCTTTCGGTGACTGCTGCTTTTTTTCTGATATTCTTAAATAGGTAAAACCCATAGAGAACATAGGGCTTACGAAGGCACAGCCTTCGAAGAGAGGTTTAGGAATGTTTTGAAAAACCTCTTTGTTTGGTCATCTTTCTGAGGCGGCTGCTTTTTTTCTGATATTTTTTAAATAGGTAAAACCTATAGAGTACATAGCGCTTACGAAGGCACAGCCTTCGAAGAGAGGTTTAGGAATGTTTTTGCGAAAACTTCTTTGTTTGGTCATCTATTGGTGACTGCTGCTTTTTTTCTGATATTTTTTAAATAGGTAAAACCTATAGAGAACTTAGGGCTTACGAAGGCACAGCCTTCGAAGAGAGGGCTACCCATCCTCTCATCTTTGCTCATAAAAAGCGCCTTACGTAGCAAATCATCATACGGAAGGAAAATTCACTTCTGTCATACGTCCTCCTACTATTTGTTTTCAAGCAGAATGACAATTACATCGTAACTTTAAAGAATCGATGAGTATTATTTTTTCCATATTCAAATTGTTGGCAGGGGTGGGCTTGTTTATGTTTGCAATGTATCTTATAGAAGAATCTCTTAAGAACCTATCCGGGAGAAATTTTAAACTGTTTTTAAAGAAAATTGCCAGGAATAATGTAGGTGCCGCCTTTGGTGGAGCTGTGGTGACTGCTGTATTGCAAAGCAGTTCCATGGTAACGATGATGGTTTTAGCATTTGTAGGGGCAGGTATTTTTACCATAAAAAATGCCATGGCCATTATTTTGGGTGCCAATTTGGGAACCACCTTAGATAGTTGGATTGTGGCCACCTTAGGGTTTAATATGGATATAGAAGTAATTGCGTATCCTGCCATATTTGTGGGTGGTATTTTATTGCTTACCATGAGTAGGAGAATGGCCATAAAGTATATTTCATTTTTTTTATTGGGCTTTGGACTGCTTTTTATTGGTTTGGCTTTTATGAAATCGGCCATGGAGGTTCATGTGCAGTATTTTGATTTTGCAAAGTATGCCTCTATGCCTTTAATCTTTTTTCTTTTGGTAGGTTTCGGTATTACCTTACTGGTACAATCCAGTTCGGTTACCATGGCATTGACATTAAGTGCGCTTCATTTTGGTGCGGTCGATTTTTTATTTGCCGCAGCGGTGGTCCTTGGATCGGAAACCGGCACCACTGTCAAAATCATGCTGAGTGCGTTAGATGGAAATGCCGCCAAGAAACGTGTGGTGTTGGGAAATATTATTTTTAATTTAATCATCACTATTTTTGCATTTGCATTCCTAAGGCCTATCGTTTTGTTTATTACAGATTCCCTTCAGATCAAGGATCCGCTTATATGTCTGGTCACTTTTTCTACCTTCGTCAATTTATCCGGAGTGTTATTGTTCATTCCGGTATTAGGACCTTTTACCAATTTGCTGCTACGGTTTTTTAAGCAAACCAATGGTTCCGCTACTTCTTTTGTAGGACAAGCAAGAATTGAGGAACCCGAATCGGCTCTTGACCTTTTTCAAAAAGAAGCTGCGTATTTTTTATACTACAGTCTTGAGTTTAACAGGGCTATGCTTGCCATTGATAGGGGCCCATTGCCATTAGATCCCCAGTTTGTTGCCCTTGTTGATAGTAAAGGGTATCCTAAAAAAAACATAGAAGATCAATATGAGTATATTAAGCAAATGCAAGGTGAAATTCAATCTTTTTACTTGCGACTACGCTCCAATTTGGCTCCCAAACAATACTCAGTACTGAATCAATATATTGCTTCCATTCGAAGTGCCATGCATTCCGTCAAATGTTTGCACGATATTGAAACAAATATTAGCAATATGTTCAAATCGACGCATGACCTCAAATATAATTTACTACTACAGAGTAAATCACAAACATCCATTCTTTATACCAAATTATTTACACTGATGCAGGAGAAAGGGGATATTGATCATTTACAACTCATGAAAGTGTACCATACAATATATGATGCATATACCGGATTGTTGAATACGTTTTACAAAGAAGCCCAGGCACAACCAATTAGCGATATTGATATGACGGTACTCATTAATTTTAATAGAGAGTTGTACGGTTCTAATATTTCGTTACTGGTAGCAGTAAAAGATTTTATTTTAAACGAGACAGAAGCTGGACTTTTTAATGAACGTATTCATTTTAAAGTCTAATCAATAACAGAATACCTATTCAATAGTACTTTATGACATTACTTACAAAAGCATTTATTGGTTCCCTTTATCATCCCCGTGTAACAGATTCGCATAAGGGTGACCATGGACATGTATTATTGGTAGCCGGTTCGGCTGATAAGATGGGTGCGGCTGTGATTGCTGCCAGAGCCTGCTTGCGATCCGGTGCCGGCTTGTTAACCATACGTGTGGCACGTGATGCCGCCTCCGTCATCCAAATGGCCATACCTGAGGCAATGCTATTATTTTCCGCAAAAAAGAAAATTGATTTTTTGAAATACACTGCCGTTGGCATTGGGCCCGGAATTGGGGTTACCACCGAAAGTTTGAAAGTAGTGCAACAAGTTCTAAAGCACTGTACTCTACCGGTAATTTATGACGCCGATGCCTTGAACCATTTTTCGACACATCCTTCGTTGTGGTTGAAGGCACCAACGGGTTCCATTATTACCCCTCATGCACGAGAATTTGACCGACTATTTGGTCCACATGCAAGTGAGAAGGATCGCATCCAAACTGCCACTCAAAAATCAAAGGAGTTTGGAATCATCATTGTGCTGAAAAGCCATAGAACACATATTTTTTATCAAGGTAAAATCTATAAGAATACGACAGGAAATGCAGGTTTAGCCAAAGGGGGATCGGGAGATGCGCTAAGCGGTATCATCGCTTCTTTTTTAGCACAAGGATATGAAGCCATTCATGCTGCCTTGCTCGGTGTATATATTCATGGATTAGCAGCTGATATTACCTTACACACGCAAAGCTTGGAAAGTATGTTGATAACGGATGTTATTGAAAATTTGGGAATGGCGTTTAAGAGTCTCCAGAAGAAGTAGATTGTGTTATGTTGCGTACATGCATGGTGGCGAGTATGGTGTTAAAATTATACTCAAAAATGGCGCCTATTACTGTAATGGTTTAATACTTATTTTGCAAACTAAATGGAAATATTGCATTTTGTAAATAAGTTGGTATATTTAAACTGCCGTTACAGTAAAGTAGCCATGTTAAAAAGTTATGAAATTATTAAAAGCCGATAAGGGAATTGTTATAAAGGAAGCAATTGTTTCTGGAGTAGTTTTTTTGGGAGTAATATACGTCCTCAATGCAATTGCATTACGAAATGAGTTTATCAAACCTATTAAACAAGAGTTTGAAGATTTTGATATTTATGATATGGTATTTAGCTCCAAACATAAGCAGCAAGAATATCCTGATACTTCTGCAAACGATAATCACTACGCTGAACCAGAAAGCAGAAAAGGTATTGTAATTGTAGAAGCCAAATATGGTAGAGCTGATATACTTGAACAGCTCCAAACTTTGCAAGCCTATGAACCAAAAGTACTAGGAGTGGATATAAAGTTTCAGGGTGAACGGACAGATACACTAACCGACAAAAGATTATTTTCATTTCTAAATTTCACTCCAAATGTAATTGGAGGGTATGCAATTGATTCAATTATCCACGAAAAAACATATATCAATAATCAACCTTTTATATTGGACGAGGGTATAGAACAAGGCAAATATGGCTTTTTTAATTTTTCGGCAGAAGAAGAAACAAATGTAATACGTGAGTTTACTCCATTTTATCATAAGAACGGGATTGAGTATTTTTCGTTTGCTTCCTTAATTGTAAAGACTTATGATTCTGTTCATTGGAATAGCTTATCTAAAAGATTGTATGTATCTGAATATATTAATTATCAAGGAAACATTAACCAATTCGATAATTATCCCGTAGTGCTATTCGATAGTATTAAACCGGAAGATATAAGAGATAAAATAGTATTATTCGGGGGTTTTTCGAGGGACAATAATTATATTGATGATTTGAAATTCACTCCGATGAATTCTAAATATTCAGGTCGTAGTTTTCCCGATATGCATGGTATAGTGGTACATGCTAATATTATTGATATGTTGTTGGATGAAAAGAAATTGATAACGGAAGTGCCCACTTTTTGGAATGGTCTTCTTGTTTTTTTTCTATGTACTTGTTACTCTTTTTTGGTAATTAAAGACTATAAAAATTATGGCCATGCGTCCCATATTAAGTACATCATCATATCCACAATAAGTATTTTTCTTTTCGCGTGGTCGTTGTTATGGTTATATGATGCGAAGATGATACGGTTAGATTTGGCTCCAATTATAATGTCCTTCGTAATTCCTTTTGAATTGTTTGAAATTTATCGTAGATTAGCTCTTGTTTTCAATAAGTATTTCAACTATAAAACGATATTAATTAATCAACATTAGGATGGCATGAAACGTTTGTTTTTTATTGGATGTTTTTTATTGACTGGTTTATTTCTTTTTGGGAAGGAAGACCCAATTGCAATTAATTCAGAATTCACAGGGCAAGGGTTTGTATTTCATAACGGAAAAAAGGAAAAAATTGAAGCCAATCAGGTGTATTATCAAAATGATAGTATCGTAGTAACAAAACCTGAGTTGAAATTACTCTTACTTGTTGAAAATGGTAAGGCGTATTTTATTAGAAAACCAGGTAAATACAAACTTTCAAGTATTTTGAATTCCTTGGAAGCAAAGCCTTGCAGTTTATCCGAACAAATGCTAAATGATATCAAGCATCATATAAGTTTAGGCCATCATAAAAATAAATTTTCAGGAGTAAAAATGGGAGGAAATTTTGGAGGAATTGTGAGGAATGGTCCTGTTTGTGATTCGTTAATATGCCCGAGGAATAACCTACATACGGATGCTAGTTCTATTGGATTTTCGTGGAAAAATATGGATGGCGTTCATAAGTATCGTTTTAAATTAGTGAAATTTTCAATTGGGAAAGAGTTGGTTTATGAAAGAGTTGTAAACGATACCACCTTTATTTTAAATACCTCATCTTTTCAATGGAGGAACACAGATCAATACCTTTGGTGTATTGAGCCGGCAGATACTGAAATAGAATGCGAGCCAACATTTTATAGTTTTACATTACACACACCTAAAAGTGCCAGAGAATTGAAGGAAATGATAATTAAAGATATTTCTAAAGAAGAGGGAGATTTGATTTATCGATTAAAAGTAATCGATTTATTAGCGAATAATGGCTGGGATTCAAATTAAGTTTTTAATTGCTTGGATTAGGATTTGAACAATTTCAATAATTTCTTTTTGTGTTTTTCTGCTTATAATCGATGTACAAGGTGATAAAGTGCTGTTGTCTTCAGGTAATTTTAGGTATTTACTAGAAACAATGATTCGTAATAAGGGGAAGCGCATACCGAAGTATGTTGGGTTTCAATGATGAACTCTGGATATGGGGGGCTGATTCATGTTAAATTGTGTTGTTTATAATTAGTGTGGTATGATAACCATTTTTTTAAGATGTCAATCGATCTGGTTGCACTGAAGTAATATTTAAAGGGAATGTTGCGATTATCAATTTCTATGTCTGCACAGAAGGAAATTGGAAGACTATTGAGAAAAAGATTGCGCAATTTGCTAATAAATTGTAAATTAGTTTTTGAATTTTACCACCATGAATAAATATAGGCATACCTTTTTTCTAATAGTTCTTTTTATAAGTATTTCTGTAGTTTCATATGCACGTAATAAACCCTAAAGTATATGTGCTATCTATAGGTATTTCAAAGTATCAACATGCAAATCTTAATTTGGGTTGCCCTAAAAATGATGCGGATATTTTTTATCAAATGTGGAATAATTCAGAGATTCGAGCTGAATACGATGTTGATTTTGTTAATTTTCTTAGAGATGAAACTGCTACCGAAGAGAATATTCATACTGATTTAAATAATCTTAAGGAAATTGTTACTGAAGGTGATTTAGTGTACATTTATTTTGCAGGTCATGGAGATGTTGATGTACAAAGCGCCACAAAAGAAGCCTATTTATTGACCTATAACTCACCTTCTAAGAATGCAAATTATTCAGGGGTTCGCATTGCGCATGACAGACCTAAATATGGATATTGCTACTATCTGTAAAAAGAAAGCTACTGTTGTATTGATCATTGATGCCTGTCATGCTGGTAAGGCATTGGTAGTAACAGATTCAATTTTTTTAAATAAACAGATTAATAGTTTGGTGGGAAATGAAATTAGAATACTTGCATGCAACGCTGATGAGAAATCGATTGAAGATAAAAGTTTAGACGGTGGTCGTGGCATATTTTCATACTATTTAACCTCCGGATTGCAAGGCCTTGCAGATGCCAATCAAAACAATAAAATTGAATTGTCTGAAATCAAAACATATTTGACAAAAAATGTTTCAAACTATGCCAGAAAATTAGGGTATATGCAAAATCCTGTTGTATCAAGTAAAATTACAACTCCATTCGTAATTTGCCCTGTCAACTTGAATTTTATCAAGAATCATTTACCGGAATATACAAGGGCAAGAATTGATGATAATTCGCAGATAGTACTTAGAGGGGTATTTGCAAATTTAACGAATGGGCTTAATGCGACGGATTCTCTGAAATTAATTAGATTTATGAATTCCATAAATTTTAAAGCTATTAGTATGGTTGATGAGAGAATAGGACCTTTGAAGAACTATACGGATTTACAATCTGTTAATTTATCCAAATCCATTAGAGATTATGTGAATGATAGTTATATAGCTGCCCTACAATTTAAGGGAGATTTCATATTGTCTAACCAAATGGAAACGGATACATTTCAATCTACAATAGAGGAGCTGGATATAGTTATCCGAGAGTTTGAAAAGAGTTTGACTCTTTTGAAAGAAAAAGGTAGGGAAACGAATATCTGTCAAGCAAAGATTTACTATTTTAAATCTATGCAATTAAAGCTTAATAAGCAATTTAAAACATCTCCTGATTTGCAGAAGAAGAGTTTTGAATTTGCAAAATTAGCCTTCGAAACCAATAAGAAATTTGTGTATTATGTGTTCAATCTCGCTTGGTTGTATAAAATTATCGGAGATTATCCCAACGCTATCCAAAAATACAACGAATGTATTGCACTAAAACCAAAGTTCGATAAAGCGTATATGAATATGGCCATTTGCTACGAGATGTTAGGTAAGAAGTATTCAGCTGAGGCATTCGATGCCTATTCAAAGGCAATTGAAATATCCCCAAGTTTCAAAGCGGCTATAGATAATTTAAGGTTATTTGGAACTGCAAATCCTACCTATAGAGCTAAAATTGACAAGGTACTTTCGAGTCTGCAATTCTAACATGAAATTCGTGATTTATTAGAATTTGTAAAAAAAATACTGATTAGAACAAATGCCCCCGCAGTATTGAAGGTAGTGTGTTTTTCTATTGTAGATTTCTTCCCCGTAGTCTTCCCATCTCGGATCCTGCCGCTATGAGAATTGAATTCTTTTGCCTTGTAGCCTTCCTCATGTAACCCCTAACTGGTAAAAGTTCCAACTGACTATTTACCTAGCTTTGCACATTTCTACTTTTACGCCAATACTGCTACTATAACCAAAAATTCTTCTAGTAGCGCTTTCTGTCTTATTCTAAATTAGACGGTCACAAAAATTGGAATTCTACATTCGTATGATTCATTGAATGCTCAGCTCAATTGAAAAGCAATCCCTTGCTGCACGTGATTCCCGAATAAAAGAAGAGATCTCAAAGTAATTTTTTATATTTGTGAGGATGTCCATATGAATCAGCAATAGTTGTATCACGATACGGGATCATTCCAATCGATATGGTTAGGCATTCAGGAAACTCAAAGTAAATTCTAAATATCTTATGATTGAAAATGACAAGTAACATGAATATTTCAAGACTGTTTTTTTTTAATATCTTTTTCAGTTTACTTTTTTCTTGTGAAACAAAATCACAAAATGTCAATAATTCATATTTAAGTAAAAAGGAAAAATTTCATACCAAATTAACTAAATATGTAAAAGCTCCTCAAGTATACGAAGACTTAGTCAATACAAGGGATGTACTAAAAATTGAATACCCTTCAAATGGAATGAAATTGCAAGCGCTAATTCTCAGAAAGAATATTGATTCAACAAAACGAAAACCAATACTTGTATTTTTACATGGTGGTTTTGCATTAGGCGAACAAGATGTATTAGGTTGTGAAGTTTTTACGAAACTGGGCTATATTGTTTTTGCGCCAAGCTATAGAGGTGAAAATGGAAATGGTGGAAATTTTGAGTTGTTCTTAGGAGAGGTTGATGATGCAAAGGAGTCTATAAAATGGATAGCAAAACAACCTTTTGCTGACAGTACTAAAATATATGTTTTTGGTCATAGTATTGGTGGAGGAATTTCTTCACTACTATCCCTAGAGCAAGATGTACCAATCACGAAAAGTGGGAGTAGTGGGGGCTCGTATTCACATGATTTTTATGGATGGGAAGATATTATACCTTATGACAAGAAGGACTTTTTGGAAGGTAAAATGCGAGTTTTAGAAGAGAATATACATTCAATGCAAATAGATCATTATGCATTTGTTGGCACTAAAGACGAAGCATTATATGATCGAAAGAAGGAACTTGATGCAAAATCAAACAATACGAAGTTGAAAATAATTTACATTGAAGGCGACCATTTTACTAGTTTAGAGGCTTCTATGAAAGAGTTTATAAAAATAATAAATAGCGAAAGGAAATAGACTGTTTCTAATACTCTTAAGCACAATACTGGCCTGAGTAGCTTTTCAATTGTTTGTAATTCTAGTAAAATTACGTACTTTTATTATACGGGCATTCTTTGATTTCCTGCACTAGGCTTACGCGAGGGCTGCTAGGTGCAACAGCTAAAACAAGCTAGATGAAAATTTTATTTACAATACTGTTAGTTGGGATTGTAGGGGCAAATTTGTTTCCCTGCAATTGCCCACCACCTTTTCCTTCTTTGAAAAAAGAAAAGGGAGATTTCAATGATTTCAATAATTATCGAATACAAAAGAGCAATATAGCAGGGATTGTTCAAATAATAAGCACAGAAGAAAGAGTTCAAATTGTAATTGATACAGTAGGATGTACAAAAAGGTATTATGATGAAATTATGGCTAAGAATATCGACCCCAAATTTACTTCTTTGAATATATACTTAAAAGAACAGAGTTCACTTTGGAAAATGCGGATGTATCGGGCGGTTCGCATCAAAGATTTTAAGACAAGTTCAATAGGAGATACTATCTATTTATTTTCAGACTACAGTAATTGTGGAATCTATTTCT
>JADJQP010000009.1 GCA_016712665.1 Bacteroidota bacterium | reverse complement strand
TTGATAACTGGGGGCAAGCCTTATCATAAGAAAAATGCTACAATATCTTGCTTTGTAAATTCAGTTGTCCGCAGAAGAAAAGCTGCTTTCTGGTGGGTATGACGTCATCCTTGTTTTATGGTCGAAAACCACCATTACGGGCAAAAATAGAAAAAACTGATAGAAAGGGTTAAGAAATATTCTGACATGAATGGGCTTTAATCCTAATGAACAAACCACTGTATTTTTACTTCTTTTTCCGTATCATTTCACCATCATAATTCTACAACTTAAACCCAATTTCATATAACATATCTTTTTGAAGCAGGTCTAGTTTTGGACCTTGATTCTCAACGATTAAAACAATATGAAATATACAAGAAATATGGCCTTGGGCATGGTAGTATTAACCACAATAGCGGCTTTGGCCCCAAGTTGTAAAATGGACAAAACAAGAAAGGGGCCGCTATTGGTACTGGCGGTGGCGCTGTAATCGAGCCGTAATTGGTCGTGCTGCTGGAAATACAGCCCTAGGCGCTTTAATAGGGGCTACGGTTGGCGGCGCAGCAGGTGCAGTTATTGGAAATAAAATGGACAAACAAGCGGCGGAAATCGAAAAATCCATTCCCGGGCAAAAGTGTATCGCGTGGGCGAGGAATCATTGTAGAATTTAACGACAATATTATGTTTGGCTTTGATAAATCCGATTTGAACGTCGCCTCTAAAGTGAGCTTAAACAATTTGGTGACCATTTTAAACAAATACCCCGATACGGATATAGAAGTGCAAGGCCATACCGACAATGTGGGCACTAGCAGTTACAATATGAACCTGTCGTTGCGCCGCGCCACCGCTGTTTCTAGTTATTGTCAATTCAAGGTATTTCCAATGCAAGAACATCTACAAAAGCTATGGAGAAACAGCTCCCAACTCTAGCAACGACACCGAAGAAAGTCGCGCACAAAACCGCAGGGTGGAATTTTTGATCACTGCCAACAAAGCCATGCAAGATGCGGCTAAAAAAGAAACGGCCAATTAATATGAATACTAAAAATAACTACATGAAACGGTATTTTATTCTTTTTTGGGGCATGCTATATTTTGCTGGAAACACAACACAGGCCCAAGTTACATCGCAATTGGGCCGTTCCTCTTTCGGTGTTTTTGGCAGCCTTAATTTTCAAAATATCAACGGCAAAGATGCCAATGGAAATACATTGCAAAATTCCTTGGTACTTAGATTTAATGCGGGCATCAACTATGAAATACCCATTGCCCCAGAATTCTATTTTCAACCGGGTATTCAATTTATTACCAAAGGCACGAAGGGCGAGGTTATTTTTACCCAAAACAATATTGCCCATGTGGTTAAGCGCGAAATAAAAATGAGTTATGTAGAAGTGCCGCTGAACTTGGTTTTTAAGCCCATGTTGGGAAGTGGATATGTGGTTTTGGGTTTGGGCCTTATGTGGGCTATGCCATTGGCGGGAAAGCCATATTTACAGGTGCATCCGCACCTGCAAATGCCGACCTGCAGTTTGTTAAAACTGCACCAGCAAATGATGGCAATAACCTGCTCTATTTTAAAAGAACCGATATGGGTGCAAATTTCTTTGCCGGATATGAACTTGGCAATGGATTAAATGTACTGCTGAATGCACAACTGGGACTGATCAATATCAATTCCAAAACAAGCACAAAAATGGCAAACAAAAACACCGGTTTTGGTGTAACACTGGGGTTCCGTTTTTAAGGACAAAAAGAAGGGTTGCCTTGACGGTAATTGAAGAAATGTGTTGTTACAAAGTGCGGTTGTAGTTTGAAATCTCCATTGGGCTGTGGTTTTGAACATGGACCAATCTGTTCAAACATACAATTCCATGACAATTTCTGATCTTTAAATGCGTTTAGCTGCATGGAACATTCCACACAAAACCCCAGGCATTGAATTATGTATGGATTGCGGTTATTGTTTTTTTGTCTTGTTTTTTGTTGTTCTCTTTAGACAAAGAAATGCATTCCTTATCCGATTTTTTTAACCCCTAAACATCGCTGCGTTTGTGGTGTATGCCGTGCCTACCACCCTCATTTGTTCCTTGTTGTTTTTATTGTTTCACAAAAAGTACAACAGCCTAAAAAGCAGGGTTCTTGCCTTGGCTATCGGCATTCCTTGCGGCCTCGGTGGCGTTATTGCCCTTTTTCTGATGTGATGCCGAAAACCAATTTTGCAGCCACAAGCCGTATATTTGTGACATGAACAAATGGTATTTGGCCCTGTGCTGCTTGTTGCTATTGCCAGCTTGAAACGCGACAAAAAGAAAGAGCCAAAATTGAAGAATATGTGGCTGCAAATAACCTGAAAGGTGAATTCACCCTCAGCGGACTTTTTTATACTGTAGATGGCTGGAACAGGCGGTTCACCCACGGTAAACAGCATTGTAAAAGTAGAGTATACCGGTTATTTGCTCAACGGTGAAAAATTTGATGGCACGGACGCTGGCCAACCCATAGAATTTGGACTAAACCAGGTAATACAAGGCTGGCGCGAGGGCATTCCCAAATACCAAAAAGGCGGTAAGGGAAAATTAATTATTCCGAGTTCCTGGCCTATGGCAACCAATCACAAGGCGGCATTCCCCGCAATTCCATTTTGGTATTTGATGTGTATTTGGTGGATTGGAAGTAATTGAAATGGGTGATTTGGGAATTTGATTTTGTTAAATTCCTACCCAAAGTTAAATTTATTCTGAACAATTTGTATCCCAAAACCAAGGTTACTTTAGGTCGTGACGGAAATGGGTCAATGGTATATTGGGTTGGGTAGTAAGAAAGGTTTACAAAAAAGGGATAATAACCGATTTTGGCTGTTGCATATATTTCATTATACCTGTTTACCGATTTATATGATGTGGTTTCTTTGCCCTCGTATTGGGTGAAACGGTAAACAAATGGAAAATTATAATTTGATGCTGAGTTGGGCAAATGGTCGATAAGTTATTGGTTGATTTAAATGGTTCCCTTTTTTAAATTGGTATTGAACGCCCAATCTTAAGGGTGCGCTTGCGTACCAAACAGATTGGTAATCAACTGGCCGGTGGTTGAACACTCCTGAATCTTTTTATATGCCAATTTCCACATTCAAGTCCTGGTAGTATTATAATCAAACTTACATTCTTCGATATGATTTGAGAAACACCCATACCTATATTAATGCCCACATCATTTTTTGTTGGAATTTTTGCTGGAAATCGTGATTTTAAACCTGTAAATACATTGAATTCAGCAAATGTAATTTTGTTATTCTCTAGTTTTGTATTTCTCGGAATCTACGTGCAAGTTTAATTCATCACCATCTGAAAGATGAATATTGGGGAATTGTGCCAACAATACATCGTGTTTGGAGAAATAGGAAACCATGTAATCACCTGGCTTCAATGAGTCGATTTCTAGGAAATAGCCCTGAAATTCTTTACTCATAAAAAAACTGTCATTTTCTAATTCTACCCTAGAAACGCGCGAACTGTCAATATTATTTCCTATAAGTCTCAGTGTTGCGTTTTGGGCTACAATTTGCGAGCAAAAGATGATTTGAAACAGGAACATAATTAAGGAATTTTTAGTCAACATACGGATTATATAAAAAAACGCAATACTGATAAAATGTTACATTTTGAACCCGCAGTGAGGTGTTTTTATTGGAAAAATATAATTGAAATTAATATTATGCGCAGCATTACATTGTCATGACAAGTTTTTCTCTCCCCATTCGTTTTTAATCCATGAAATATATATGCATTGCTTTATTAATCGTGAGTACCGCCGCTTGCAAGAAGAAAAAGATTGATCCCCCAGCACCAGATACCTCAGCTTCAGCGTATCTGCCAGGGCAGGTAGGGAGTTATTGGATTTATGATATTTACACGGTAAAAGACGGTGTGGAAACCTCTGAGATGAAACAAGATTCATTGTACATTTCTGAAATAAAAACCATTCGGGGCAGAAGTTTTAAAAAGTTTGAAGGAGTGATTGGACTTGAAGGCTATTATGCCGATTCTGCCCAATTTATTATTGATGAAGATGGCAATAAATTAATGGCCACCAACAATGCCAGTGGCATCTTTTTTACATTTAATGAAGCATCCGCTGTGTATCATAAATGCAATGAATTGTACCGTTATTTTTACGGAATTGGCAAACAAAATATCAATGGTACGCCAACGGATGTGCTGTTAACCGCTGATAGTTCAAGAATAAATGTGAATTTGTCGGGTACATACAAATGGTATACTTCCATATCCCAACAAGGATATGTTAAAGGGGTAGGGGTTGCATTAAAAGATATTCAATTTGTTGATGGCTTGGAAGACAATTTACAAACCAGGTTCAAATTGCGGCGTTATAAATTGTAATATTCTTTTTGAAAATTATGAGGTGCTTGGTCGTCTTTTGATAATCAATTGTACAAACCTATATTTGATTGTTGAAACGCACGAAGTATGAGCAGCAAAAATCCTGATCCCTTGCACGGTGTTACCTTAGAACAGATACTGTTGCATATGGTAGAAAATTATGGTTGGGAGTATATGGGGGAACAGGTGCAAATCAATTGTTTTACGCATGATCCAAGCATAAAAAGCAGTTTGAAATTTCTGCGCAAAACACCCTGGGCGAGGGCCAAAGTAGAGGCTTTGTATGTGTTTTTAAAGCGGTATGAGGTGGATAAATGACAAATGCCAGCCCTAAGGCCGGCATTTGCAAGTAACAAAACAAAACCTCCCCTTTAAATTTTAATGAAATTGTTACTAAATATGGCTTTTCTGTTTTAATGATAACGGTGTAAATGCCATTGTTCAAATCAGAAATGGATATTGTTTTATCATTACTGCTCAGCACCAGGCGACCAGTACCATCAAGTATTTGAACAGCGGAAATTTGGTCATTTGCCATGTCAATATTTAATATTTGATTTGCAGGATTTGGATATAATTTTATTTTTTGAGTTTGAATAGATGTAATTGAAGCAGCAAACTCTGCCGCGCTGAAGTCACGGTTGGCTTGGCTTCTCAACTCACCATTTGGATGAATTGATGTATGAACATTGATATAAACGCTGTCTTTATCAAATTTTATTGCGTCAGACATTGAAAATGCTGGACTGCTTTTGCTATTCCAATAAAATGCAACAATACCGCTATTGCCATTGGCTGTGTGATTGGCCATTAAATCGCGAAGCACACCCCCGTTGCTGCCAGCAACACCTAAATGAAAGTGAATGCCTGTAGCTGGGCCAGATAAATTTGCATATGCCGCCATTATGTGTGCACTGTTATGGTCTCTGTTAATTGTTACAATGCCATTTCCTGTGCCCGTGCTGACTACTTTTGGAGATTGATTTAAGCCACTCAATTGCATTACAAAACCTTCTCTTTTTAGAGGCAAAACATCACCTTGAGTTTTACTGCTGGATAGCTTTGCTATGAAATGCTAAATATATAGTGCCTGCCATAAATTCTTGAATAATTTTGGCAGTAAGTTCTGAACCCGTAACCATACCCATAGCCATATTCCCGTTCAAACCAGCATCCAAATCAAGTATGCCCATGCTGTGGTGAAAATGCAAACCATTTATAGTATCCTTTACATCCAAGTTTGAAGCAATATTGTACCAAATGGTATCCAGGGTTGTTGCAATTTTAACTGAAGCCAGTGCTACTTCGGGAACTGGTGTGCCTGCTTTGGCGCCATTCATCCATGCATCAAAAGCCAAATGATTGTCTACTCCAAGTTGGCCTCTGATTTCACCATTCGGATTGAGTGCAGTATGCAAATTGATATAAATATTTCCCAACATTAAATCTGCTAGAAAACTGCTAGGATCGGCACTTCCCATCAATACTTTGTTGCTATAGTTGCCCGATAAATCCAAAACAACTCCACCTGTGGAACCCTTGGCCCCAGTGTGTAAATGGATACCTGTAACTGCACCGCTTAAACCATCAAATACGCCTTTATATTCTATGGTACTGTTGTCTTTATTTAAATTAAAAACTACCATACCATAAGCTGTGGTTGTAACCGATGGCACTTGTTGTGCGCCATTTACCCAAGCTGTAAAACTCCAATCGGTTTCTAAAGTCAATTGGCCTCGAATTTCACCCCCAGGATTGGCCAGGGTATGTATATTTATATAATATTGACCTGAAAGAAGTTTTGAAATCCAAGTTTTGGTAAGTGAAGTACCCGCAATTAATAATTGAGAAGTGTTGCCAACCAGTTTGGTAGCCAAGTCCGTAACCACGGCGCCACTGCTTCCCTTTTTCCCCTCATGAATATGTATGCCAGTAATGCCCCCCGAAAGCCCGTTTACTGTTACTTGAATTTTTGCGGTATCCATAGTTGAATTGATGAACACTGAGGCTATACCGCTGGCGTTTGTAGTTACAGCTGGTATTGATTGGCTGCCATCCAATCTTGCTGTTACCAATAGATTTCCCGTGTGTTCAAATTCAGTGTGAGCCAATGCGGCATTTGAAAAAAATGCAGCAAAAGCTGTTAGGAGAAGTTTGTTTATGTATTCCATGTAGTTTGTATTTTGTATGAAGGGATATACGCAAATGGATGGTACTTGGATTTCTTTTGTAATAAAATATTTTAGGAGAGTTATTTTTATTGATGTTTTTCGATGTAAATGTTTCTCCTTATAAATCTGGTTATGGACATTTTTGAAAAAAGGTTTTACTTTTGTTTTAATAAACATTTTTAATTAATGGCATACAACCAAACCTTGGCGTCAAGAATTCGAAACCGATTTTCTGTTTTAGAAAATGTAGAAGAAAAGGAAATGATGGGTGGCTTGGTGTTTATGTACAACGGAAAAATGTGTGTGGGCATCATCAAAGATGAAATGATGTTGCGCATTCCCCGTGAATTGCATGAAGCAGCGGTAGAACAAAATGGTTGTAGAACCATGGATTTTACCAAACGACCCATGTGGGGTTACGTTTTAGTAGATGAAGGCGGTATGGCATCGAATGCAGATTTCGAAAAATGGATATGCATGGCATTGGATTTTAATGCACAGGCAAAAGCCTCGAAAAAGAAGAAATAAACTTCTGAAAACCGAACCTATATTTCCAAATACTCAGATTTTGTTCCATTTGCTCAAATTTCACCGTCTTACTATGGTAAGTTTCTGATATTTTTTTACTGCATTCCAGCACAGCCCTTTCTGTCTTTCTTAACTTACACCCCCCCTTGTTTGCTTGTGTAAAATGAATTTGCGGATGCTGGGTAGGATAATCAAGAGAATTGTTGGTGCAGAAAGCAGTGTAAAGGCATACCGCAGCACTGTTAGGATACCTAGTGTGATTCCCATTATTTTGAGCAATGCTTAGGGGCCCTATTCTTATGCTTCAATCTGTTGTTGTTCGCGTTTACCTATGCCCAAGAGGTAAGGCAATTTAGGTACAATTAGCTGGGTGAAAATGTGGGCTTGAGTACAGATTTTGTACAATGCTACACAAGATGCTACAGGCCAAATGTGGTTTGCCACTCAAAATGGTTTGTACACCTACGACAATAAATACTTCACCCATTATGCAGCACCCAAAATTGAAGGCCGGAATTTGGACAACATTCTATATGGCGTTTATTATGATAAAAAAACCAAATTAATATTATGCAGTTCCCTCAGTGCCATCATGTATTTCGATCCCGTGAAACGGCAGTTTTTGGTGCCCGATTATACGAAGAAAGCAATAACAGAACTCGCCGACAACCAACCCCTGGTTTTTTACAGAGACAAAAGCGGAAATATGTGGTATGGAACCCAGAAAAAAGGACTGGGATTGTGGAATGAGAAAACACAAACTGTAAAATATCTTATAGAACCCATCGACGGTATTTACCCGCGGGTAATCGATATGGTTGAGCCTATTGCAGGCACAATTTGGGTTTCTACCACCTTCGGATTGTATGAGGTAAATGCCAACTTAAAACCGGTATTGCACAAGGCCGACAAGGGACTTTCATTAAACAATTTGGCAGCAGATACCATTAGGAATTGTTTGTGGATGGGTTCCTCAGGAAAAGGCTTGTTTCGGTTTGATTTAAAAACAAAACAATTTTCCAACTATAAATACCCGAGTTACCATGAAGGAAACTGGGTGAACGATGGGATTTTTATAAGTTTACAATTTTTGAATCCAACAGAATTGCTGTTGGAAGGTACACTGCTCTTTAATACTGTTACCCATACTTTTTCGCCCATTAAAGTTGACTTTCCCGATTTTCTTATACCCCTTCACATGTAGAAAGAACCATAAAGGACCAGGAAGGAAATCTGTGGTTTTGTACCTATGGGGTTTGTATCAAATGGCAGCGCAAAACCAGCATTTGAATGTGCTACACGTGACCAATCCAGCAAATGAATTTGGAATTGAAATTGAACAAACCGTGGCTACCAACAACCATTTGTACTATTGGATTTCAGATTTTCAGGAATTTTGACCTATGATATTGTCAATAAACAAAAGAAAAATTACCCATTAAATATTGGACTTAATTTTAAGTGTATGCCATGTGTAAGTATGATGCAAACCACCTTTGGCTAAGTACCAATAGGGGTGTTTTTTCATTTAATATAAACCTAAATACCTATGCAAAAGTAAATTTAACCTTGCCCGAAAATACGCAGAATAACATTATTTATATGTTTGTAGACAAACAACAGAATTTGTTCTTAACGGCTGCCCAGGATGGACTTTTTGTTTACCGCCACAACAGAGATTCGGCATTTAAAAAAGCCATAGATTTAAATAAATTGGGTTTGTTTTATGTATCTGCGATAGCTGAAGATCAACTCGGAAATGTTTGGTGTGTATCTCCAGATGGCTTGTTTCAATTAAATAAAAGCACCTTGCAGTTTAAAAGGTTTTCTGGCAAGGTAACTGCAACCAGCAATCCCATTAGAAAAACCATAGATTTAATTTGTGACAGTAAGAACCATTTTGGTTTACGGATTTTGAAAGTGGCATTTCAGAATTTTGGTTGGATCAGGGTAAGCCCAATGTAATCAAACCACTCAACAAAACCTGAGTTTGGTACAGCAACCCACCGTGCAAATGGACTGGTGCTAGACAGCAAGAACCATTTGTGGGTGGCCACTTTAGACGGCTTGTTGTGTATAGACTTGTCGGTAAAAAGGGTAAAGGCTTTGATCAGGAGAAATCAGGGATTGCTGAACAATAGCTTGGAGAGACAGTTGTGTATCATCAACAATATTTTGGTGGTGCCCGATTGGTCGAAATACTGTTTTTTAAACTTGAATGAATTTCGTTTTAATACCACAAAGCCCAAATTGATTTTATCCAATATTAAAATTGGGGAGTTGCGTTATCCTTTTTTAAATACAACTGAATTTTATGGCCCTATAACAATGGATTTATTAGCTTAAATGTGGGAAGTACTTCGTATTCAAACGGGCAGCAGAATACTTATTATTATCAAATGGTAGGCATTGATAAATTGCCCCAAAAAATGGGAATAAACTATTTGCTTTCTTATTCGGGATTGGCCCCTGGACGTTATATATTGAAAATTTGGGTAGAAAATAGCAATTTAATCAAGTCGGATATTACCGAGATTGTTTTGGTAGTGAGGTCTCCATTTTATAAAACTTGGTGGTTTTTATTGGGTGCAATATTGTTGGTAGGAGCCACGGTGTATTATATATACAACCAAAGGGTAAAATCAGTAAAAAAGGCGGCCCAATTAAGGGCGGAATATTCTCAAAAATTGGCTGAAACAGAAATGAAGGCATTGCGTGCACAAATGAATCCCCATTTTATGTTCAATGCCATGAACAGCATTCAAAAGTACATTTTGAAAAACGAACCCACTTTGGCTTCCATGTACCTCACCAAGTTTAGCCGGTTAATACGTGTAATCTTAGAACAGAGCCAAAAGAAGAGTGTAAGTATATCAGAAGAATTGGAATTGCTGGAGTTGTATACGGATTTAGAAAAATGCGCTTTGACAGCCAATTTGAAGTGAAATTTACATTTTCAGAAGGTCTTGTGGTAGACAAAATACAAATACCCACCATGATTTTACAGCCTTATGTAGAGAATGCAATTTGGCATGGTTTGTTGCACAAAAAAGGGGAGGGTTTTATCCATATTTCATTTGAACAAATGGATAAAAATCTGCTTAAGGTATGTGTTACCGATAATGGGGTAGGAAGGGCCAAAGCCAAAGAACTGGGCAGCAAAAGTGCATTGAAATCTAAAAGTTTTGGAATGCAAATTACCCATGATAGGTTGGGCCTTTTGGGGCAAACAGGAAGTAAAGTTGCTATAGTGGATTTAATGGACGACAACGAAAATCACTGCGGCACCCGAATTGAAATTATGTTACCTGTAATAGAAAAAGAAGTATGATAAAGATAATTTGTATTGATGATGAAAAGGATGCACTAGAAGTGTTGCAGATTCAATTGCATCAGCATTTTGAACATGAAGTACAGGTGTTGGGTTTGTACTCTGATAGTAGAGAGGGCATTGCCGCTATTTTAGAATTGAAGCCCGATTTGGTGTTTCTGGATATTGAAATGCCATTTAAAAATGGGTTTGAAGTATTGGAAGAAACCAAGGAAATACACTTTAAAGTAATTTTTACCACTGCCTATAACCAATTTGCCATAAAAGCATTTAAGGTAAGTGCTGTAGATTATTTGCTCAAGCCCATTGATGGTTTGGAGCTGGTGGCAGCGGTGAAAAAAGTGATTGTTGGCAATCAAGAAAAAATGCAGAACCAAATTGCAGCATTGTTAAACCAGTTCAGCGCAAAAACAGGCACAAGATAAAATTGCCTTAAACATAGGCGACACCTTGCAGTTTTTAATGCGGAGGATATTATTCGCTTTGAAAGTGATAGCAATTACACGCATATTTATTTAAAATCTGGGAAAAAAAAACCACTGCAAAAACCTTGAAAGATGTGGAAGAAAAATTGGGGGGAACCATTTTTTTTAGAATTCACCACAGCCATTTGGTAAACCTGAATTATGTTGTTAAATATATTAAGGGGAATGCAGGCTACGCCGAGATGTTAGACGGTAGTTTGATCAGTATCAGTAGGGCGAAAAAAGAAGAGTTTTTAGAAAAATACCGTTGCTTGTAATTTCAAATAATCTTAGGTTATTGGTCGTACAATTCTGCGTCCAAATCTTCAAATGTAATTTCTATTTTCTTTTTGGGACATGTGCTGCAAGTGAACTCTCTCAACTCAGAAACATATTTTCCTGAAACTTTGGCCTTTCCGTTGTTTTCCTCGTATTTGCTGATGGATGCATTGGCGTTTTCAGTAAAAGTTTTGTTCCTGTAATAATTCTTTTCCTGCCCATCAAATTCGCTGTTAAAAGTAATTTCCAATTTTTCTTTAGAATAAGTTTGGGCATTTTTAGCATCGGTAAAAATGATAATTTCCAACAATTCTTCTGGGGTGTTTTTTAACCTCTCATTTTTCTTGGTGAAGGTGATCAGCATGCTGGCAGGGCTTTTTCTAACCCCATTGTTTTTGGTATAATGGTATATTTTATAATAGTCATAAGACCAGGCTTTTCCGTCCACCAAAATTTCTGCTTTTCCGTTTGATTTTTGGCTGGTTTGTTGCGCTATTGCCTTGCCTTTTTTTACCAAATAATATTCATCACCTGTATAGCTCAGCGGGAATTTTTTGTCATTATTGACCTTAAAATAGAGCACCGCTTGACTACCGGCTGATGCAGAATGAATGGTTTTGAAATTGATATCATCTACCCTGTAAATGGTACCTGTAACTCTTTCATCGGGATTTGATTTTTTTACAATCTCTATATCCGTATTTTCCTTTACAGTGCCGCTTGTAATTGTGGCATTGATATACAAATCATTGATTTCTGTGCCCGACATGTAAAAGGATTTGTCTAAAGTTACTTCGAAGTCATCCGCACTTGTTGTTTGCACTCCACTTGTAGCAGTAGTATTCGATTGTTTGGGGTTTTGTCCGCATGATTGAATGATGAGTGCAAATGTGGTTGCAATAAAAAGAGTAGAAATACTTAGTGTAATTTTCATGCTTCAAAATTGAATTTGATTCATGAATGATTTGTTGTGTTTTGAGTATTTGGCTTGAATTCTGATTCCTTGGCAAATGCAAATGGTTCAGCAAACAGAAAGCAACTTACACCTAATAGAACACTTACATAAACCTACATTATTGCACCAATATTTTTGTGGATTGGGTTTTTCCATCAAGGGTGAATACGGTAAAAATGTACATGCCATTTTGCGGAGCAACAAAAGACAGTTCTGCACCTGATGCCAATCCTTCCTGAACGATTCTGCCATTCAAATCGGTCAATTGCCAGTTTCTGCTGTTCACGGGCAATTGTGCGGTTATTATAGAATTACTAGCTACTGGATTGGGTTCTAACACCAAACTTGAAGGAGTTATAGGTGTGGTTTTGTTGTTTGGTAACCCGTTAACAGAAACATTGTATGTAAAGGTCATGGGTTCGTCCCCAATTTTCCAACTAATGGAAATGGTGGCAGTATTTAAGCCTTCTAATGTAGGGGCTGCTGTTATTTTTAAATGTGTGGTATCCAATTCACCCAATGATTTTTTAATCGGCATTTTATACTGAAATGCATCCGACTGTCCGGTAATGCTAATGGATGTTATAGTGGCTGTATCCACACCTACATTGCGAAGTACAAATGTTTGGGTTTTGGGATTCCAGCGAATAACATCTCCAAATAAGGTGCTATCTCCAAATCCGGTATTTGTACTGCCGTTGATTATTTTTACATCTTTTGTATTGAACAAGTTTAGCTCTGGTTCTACATACAACCATTCATTCCCAAATTCTGGATATTCGGCGGTAAAATACAACCTATGCTTAAATAGGGTAAAATTATAAGGGCTTGAACCCAAAGTACCAGCGGCAATATCTGCCAATATCCGGGTGCCTGTTGTGCTGCCATTGGAGCTATACAATTCATCACCAAATACAGAGTCATTTGCCAAATAGTACACACGGTTTTTAGCAGCATAAAAATAGCCAAAATCGGGAGTATAAGTATAGTCTTTGCCTACTAAAATTTCCCTTGGTAAATAAGTGCCAGATTTGGTGCCGTTTGTTACCCATAATTCAGTTCCAAAAGTATCGCTATAGCAACTTAGGTAAAGTTGGTTGTTGTATACTGTCTGAAGCTGCGGAAAAGCGCCATCCGTGCCATTGATTTCCCGAATTAAGTAGGTTCCACTTGCCGTGCCATCACTGCGCCACAATTCAAAGTTGCTGTTTGAATCGGATGCTGAAAATACAAGCAGGTTATTCACTACAATTAGTTGATTTGGATATCCGTTGGTGGAGTTAGAAATATCTTTAACCAATTTGGTGCCTAAGTTAGTCCCATCACTCTCCCACAGCTCATAATTGTCGATTTTGTCAGCAGCATTAAAATACAATTTGTTCTTATAAGCACAAAAACTATTGGGGTCACTATTATCTGCACCTGGAAAGATGTCTTTAACCAATATGGCTTTTTTTGTGTTTTTATTGATGGCATACAATTCCAATCCTTCCGTTAGGGTCAAAGCGCCAAAAAACAAGTTGTCACCGGCAACCAAATATTGTCGTGGTCCGGAAGATTCGGAACCTGGAACGATATCGGTTACGAGTTTTGTTCCCGCATAAGTTCCATCGGTTCTCCAAACTTCTGATCCATATTGATCATTTTCGGCAGTGAAATACAATTCACCATTAAAAAGAACCATTTCGGTTACGTTGAAAGGAAATGTGTCGGAATTGGCGGAGTTTAACCGCTTTGTGCCGTTTTCGGTGCCATCTGTGCTGTAAATCTCATACCTACTGCCGTTTACTGAAACATAGGTGCCAATAAAAAACTGAAGGCCTTTATATTCCAGCATGTTAAATGGGTTAGAAGAGCCAGCGCCTGCAACAAGGTCGGTTAAAATTTTCGTACCAGTTGCTGTTCCATACGTTTTATAAAGCTCAGTTCCCAGTGAATCGGTATATGCTGAAAAATAAAAATCAGTGCCGGATAGTCCCATGAAATCTAAGGAAGCAGCGGCAGTGGCAGTATTGGTATTTTTAAAGAATTTAGAACCAAGGGTAGTGCCATCGCTGGTATAAATGGCATCTACAAAGTTTTTGTCAACGCCTTTTATAAACAGAGATCCATTGAAATATGCCAATGCATTTTGAGTGGTAACACCGTCACCGTTGGTATTAAAATCAGAGAGCCGAACCGTACCAATAGTGGTGCCATTGGTGATATACAATTCCCTAGCTTGAGCAGTGCTTCTGGCGGTAAAAAACAATCCTTTTGGGGTAGAAATAAAATTGTTGGGACTGCTAGCAACACTGCCTGTGATGAATTCATAGAACAATTGGGTGCCGGTATCTGTACCATCGGTTCTCCACATTTCCTGGCCCTTGCCTGAAACATTTGCCGTAAAATAGAGGTAACCATTGTGTTCTGTTAAAAAATCGGGAGTAGAACTGGTGTTGCCCGGGTTGATGTCTTTTAAAATTTTGGTTCCTGATTTGGTGCCATCTGACACGTACAATTCAAATCCCCCAACACCTGAATTTGCCCTAAAGTATATTTTGGATTTAAATGATTTTGCCACCGAAGCGCCAGGTGAGTTTGGGCCAGGGTAAATGTCTGCAATTCTGCGGGTATTGTTTGAGGTGCCGTCGGTAACCCAAAGTTCTCTGCCTACTGTAAAAGAATCGGCAAAGAAGTACAAGAGGTTGTTGTTTTCTACAAAAGTTGTAGGTGTAGCGCCAGCGCTGCCTACATAAATATCCCGCACATAGTGCACCAGAATTGATGTCTTTAATCATTTGTGTGACATTTTCTGTGCCATCGGTTACCCACAGTTCTTCACCAGTTCCATCATTGGGGTTGGCTTTAAAAAACACTTTATTATTCAATACCTCCATTTTGACCTCGCCAATGGCATCTTTGCCACCTGGTGCAATATCCTTGATCAATTTTGTTCCATTGCTGGTGCCATCGGAAATCCACAATTCATAACCATTTGTTGCAGTGCTAGCGGCAAATACAATACCTGTGCTGATTTTAACAGGTGTACTCATATCGGAACTGGAAAACCCTGGATTGATATCCTTGAGCAAGCTTGTGCCGTTGGCTGTTCCGTCTGAAACCCAAAGTTCATCACCATATCGCCAATCTCTTGCGCTAAAGAGGAGTTTGCCATTAAATTCAATCGGTTTCGCAAAATTGGAATTCGCAGGCAGGGTGTTGATGTCCTTAAGCAAGTGAGGGGTTGCCGTATATTGTGCAAATGCTGATGCAGTGAACAAGGTGGACAGAACTAGGAGCAAAGGAATAAAAGGATTGAGATGTGTTTTCATTTGGGGATTTGATAATATCAAAAATAGTGATATTTCACATATTGCTCAAATAAGGCCTCAACCTAAATTAGATATTTTCCCATTTCACAAATGGAAAAGCGCGTTTCACAATGTTTGTAACTGAAACAGAATTTAATGAAGCACCTTTGTTATGTAAAGATTGCAGGATGACATTGAAAAAGGGAGATTTTTTCATTTTAAACATCCCTTTTGGGTTTCAATAAAGACCTTCTGTGAATACTTACTCCCCTAAGCCCTGTTCTTAAGAAGAACGGGGCTTGTTTTTTTAAAAAAGAAAGCCGGCAACAAGTGCCGGCTTTAAGGTAGAAGTTCAATTCATATATATTGCATTGAACGGGAATTGCTGAACTGGTGAATTGTGGCTCCAACAATCATGGATGAGAGCACAAAATGCTCTGCAATGCCAAAAAAGAACTGGGAGGATACCATGAAACTAAGCACCTGAAACAGCTGAAATGCAAGTAAGAACGAACTGAATGCCAATGGAACTGCCTTTCCATGGCGTAGTTTAAGTGCCCGCAGCAATAATAGTAAAGCGGCAAGCGTGAATACTATGATAAATGCAATACCCATACTTCAAAGATATGCACAAGTTATTGACAAAAACAAGTTTTCAATTGACAAAATCTGGTTTTCGTTTTACGTAGGGTGGTTGGTGGGTGTTTTTTAGGTGGCCAAAAATGACAAAAAGGTGGTCGTTTTTCCGTCAATTTAAACCGACATTTTCGTGATGGGATTCAGACATTTGACTGACTGTAAAATGCTGTAAATCAAAATTATAAAGCTGAATTTTGAATTATGAAAAAGCTATACTTCTCCGTTATGTTGTTGTTACAATGTGTCTTTTCTAATGTTATTTTTCTCAGTTGGTGGTGAAAGAAACCAACTTAGCTCCAGTGTTCAAATCAAACTTTATTCAGTACCCCATTGCCGACTTTGTTGCTGAGGGCAATACAAATTGGTTCATTTCTGGCAGTTTTATTCCTTCTCGTTATGAATACAGATCCAATGGCATTGTAAGAATGGTTGGTGACAAAATTAAATTGTACTCCAAAACAACCAATAACCTGCCTACCGACAGTTTATACAGGATGAAACTGTTCAATGGCAGCATGCATTTGTTTACTCCAAGAGGTATATTGAGATATCAGGATTCTGAATTTGTTTACTCTGATGATGGCAAAAAAATAGGTACTACTAATATAAGAGACCTTGTCGAAAAGCCAGGGACGATATTTTATGCTACAAATTCTGGATTTGTAAAAGAATCGGACAATAAAGTGCAAATATTTACGACATCTGATGGTTTGGCAGACAATAAATGCCTAAAAATTCAACTTATAGGCGATGAAATTTTTGGAATTACAGAAACGGGAGTGTTTGTTTACAATTTATCGAGTGGACTCATTAATACCATTCATAAAGGAAAACCAAATCAAAGGCTGGATTTATGGTTTTTTGATGGTCATGTTATGGTGCATTCTTTGGATTTTACTGCGTTTCATCTAGAAATTGGTGTTTGGGATGGCGCATGGAAAAGTTTGAATGATATATATGGTAATTGTGATTTGGATTTAAGAAATGTATTTCCCAAAAGTGGCTTGAGATTTTGGGGAAATGATAAAACCACCATTATCACCCAATTTTCTTCATTTCAAAAGCGTATTTATACCTTGGCGGATCAAAAAAGTATTGAACAGGATAAACCAAGTTGATTTGGCTTATGTCAATGAAACCAGCACTTATTGGATAGCCTATAATCCAAAAGGAGAACCAGTGCTGTACGAGGCCGACAATAAATCTGCACAAGATTATTTAACTGTTGATAATTTGCCGGCAGAATTAACCTCAGCCAATAATATTTCCATGAGTGTGGGGTCAGAAAACATGCACTACAATTACACTTACCCCAGCAATAAAATATTGTCTGAAAACTGTGCCAGTACTGTTTTTAACCGTGCTCTATGGATTTCAGCACTCGACAGCAGTCAAAAAGTGTATACAGCCTGCAATACTTATAATCAAAGGGGTAAAGATTTTACTCCGGGTCCATTAGGAAAGAATGCAAAGTACAAGGCTGAATGGAAACAGAAGTACAATAGGGTTTTTGCGGTACAAGCCACTGAAATTGCAAAACACCGAAAAGCTGTAGCAGATTCCGGTACCATCAGCTATGTGTATCCAAATATTCAGTCTTGGCCAGTTTATGAAATTGATGGAACCGATACTTTGAAAATGGCCCCTTGGGTGGATGCCAATAACAATGGGTTTTACGACCCTGAAAAAGGGGATTACCCAAAAATAAAGGGAGATGAAGCGTTATTTACCGTGTATAACGACAGCATTCGCCACACCGAAACTTCGGGCGAGCCGCTGCTGATACAAGTAAATGAATTGACATGGTCTGTAAAATGCCCGCTTTGGCAAAATACCGATACGTTTGGCATTATTGACAATACCGTTTTTGTGGAATATGACCTTATTAACCGCAGTAAAAACAGCTATAACAATGCCAGACTAGGGACTTGGCTGGATGTGGAATTGGGCAATTATGCCGATGATGTTGTGGGTTGTGCACCATCTCACAATGTGGGTTTTGGTTACAATGGCGATTCTATAGATGAAGGAACTTACGGATTTGGTACCAATCCACCTGTGCAGAATGTGATTTTTTGTGAAGGTCCACTTGCCGATTCTGATGGTAAAGACAGCGATAACGATGGTGTGGTTTACAATGTGGGAGAACAAGCCAAAATGGGCTCTTTTATGTTCTACGACAATTCACAACATCCAACTTTCGGCAATCCAGGACCTGCAATTGAGTTTTTCAGGTTGATGAATTCTAAATTTCTTGATGGCAGTCCTGTTAAACTGGATTCACAGGTGGTGAATTTTCAATACTCCCATGGTGAAGATCCCAATTATCCCGGTATATATTGGACTGAAAAGACAAACAGCAATATCATTGGCGATAGAAGGTTTGTCATGTCTACAGCTTCTTTTGATTGGTCTCCCAACCAAACTGTGCACCAAACTGTTGCATACCAAACCATGCAAACTGCTTATAAGGCAGATCCGGTAGCTGATGTCATGCATGTTACCGATGTCGTAAATGCGGTGTACAAAAATGCCAGTTGGATGAATTGTCAAATAGCATTTTTAGCTGCAGAGAAGTTTACCGAAGAGCCCCAATTTGCAATTTTTCCTGTACCTGCAAACCAACAATTGTATGTTAAAAGTACTGCCAAATTTGACCCCAATGGTTTGGCAATTTATGACCTTGCCGGAAGAAAAATTGTGGTGTCTTTTATCAAAACAAATAACATGTATTCTGCAGATGTAGCAAATATCCCCAATGGAATTTATATCCTTAGTTTGAAAGATGGCGCGAATTCTTTTTCAGCGAAATTTATTAAACAATAATCCCCTTTCGTGAATGTGTTTTGGTAGTTAAAACGGCTCTCGGGCCGTTTTTTTTATTCTCCAAACAATACCATACAGGCAAATGTTTCTCTAACTACCTTTGCAATTGAAATAGTGCTGCGTGAATACGAGAGACATTCTTAACAGATATGCCACTGTACCAGGGGTAAAACAATTGGCCGAAATGCTGGCCAATGCCAACCGAAATCCGGCGTATTTGGAAGGTGTTTGTGGCGCTGGACCAGCTGTAGCACTGGCATCCTTATATTCATTAAATCCCTTTCCTGCCTTAGTGCTGATGCCCAATAAAGAAGAGGCACTTTATTTTAAAACCGATTTGGAAAATCTGCTCCCAGGTGAGCATATTGTATTTATTCCTGATAGTTTTTTAAAGCCGTACAAACTGGAATCGGAAAATGCGATGGCTGTGCAAGAACGGATTGAGGCCATCAATAGCTTGAGAAAAAACAACTCTCGTATTGTGGTTTCTTACCTTGCTGCAATGGCAGAATTGGTAGCATCAAAAGCCGAAGTGGAAAGCAATACCTATGAAATTCAACGTGGCCAAAAAATGGATGTGGGATTTCTAATGGATTTTTTGCAAGAAAATGGTTTTGAACGTCAGGATTTTGTTTTTGAACCGGGTGAGTTTAGCATTAGGGGCGGCATTATAGATTTGTTTTCTTTTGCCCATGAAAACCCGTTTAGGATTGAATTGGATGGCGATTTTATAGAAAATATTCGCAGCTTCGATGTCAATACTCAATTGTCTGTTTCAGAAATTGGATTTTTTAGTTTGGTGCCCAATCTGCAATCTGCGGAAATAAAAATTACCACCACTTCTTTGTTTGATTACTTGCAACCCAGCACAGTTTTGTGGCCCGCAGAATTCGGATTGCAAACTGAAGAGTTGGGGCTGGGATGGGAACGCTGCCTCACCGCCAATAGGTCTGCCCTAGATTCAAATGCTGATGTTGTTCCACCCGATCCTGCTGCAAAATTGATGACACCAGGGCAGGTGAAAAAAGTAATGGAATCGCACTTTTGCGTACATTTTGGAAGCATTAGACCCACGCATAAGGTGAATGTGGTTTCTTTTGCCCAGCACCCCCAGCCTGTTTTTAAACGCAATTTTGATTTGCTTAAAAATTGGTTACAAGAAAATGCCAAAGCCCAAATCGACACACTGGTTTTTAGCGAGAACAGCCGCCAAATAGAACGCCTGCAAACCATTTTAACAGATTTAAATGCGGGGGTGGATTTTGTGCCCATTTACCAAGGACTTAGTGGTGGTTTTGTAGATGATGATGCAAAACTTGCTTTTACTACCGAACACCAGTTGTTCGACAAATACTACCGTCCGCGAAGCCGACAGCGTTACAGCAGCAGCACCGCACTTACCTTGCGGGATTTAAAAAACTTAAAACCCGGTGACTTTGTCACCCATATTGATCACGGAATAGGAAAGTTTGCCGGTCTTGAAAAATGGACATTCAAGGCACCACGCAGGAAGTAGTGCGCCTTGTGTACAAAGACAATGATTTGCTCTATGTGTCTGTAAATAGCCTGCATAAAATTGCCAAGTTTACGGGGAAAGACGGTACCGTGCCGCAATTGCACAAGCTTGGCAGTCCGGCTTGGGATAAGCAAAAGAAAGCTACCAAAAAGAAAGTTAAGGATATTGCGAGAGAACTCATTAGCCTTTATGCTAGGCGGAAAGCGGAAAAGGGCTTCCAATTTAATCCCGACAATTATTTGCAAATGGAAATGGAAGCTTCTTTTTTTTATGAAGATACCCCTGACCAAAGCAAAGCCACCGAAGATGTAAAACGGGATATGGAAAAAGAACAACCCATGGACCGTTTGGTATGCGGAGATGTGGGTTTTGGAAAAACGGAAGTGGCCATGAGGGCTGTTTTTAAAGCCGCATGCGACAGCAAACAAGCTGCCGTTTTGGTGCCTACTACCATTCTAGCACAGCAACACTACCGCACATTTAAAAAGCGATTTGCTGGGTTCCCGGTGAATGTGGATTACCTCAATAGATTTAAATCGGCAAAAGAACAGAAAACCACCCTCGAAAATTTAAAGGCAGGGAAAGTTGATGTGATTATTGGTACCCACCGTTTATTGGGTAAGGATGTAGAGTTTAAAGATTTGGGATTGCTGGTAATTGATGAAGAGCAAAAGTTTGGAGTGGGCAGCAAAGAAAAATTAAAAGCACTTAAAGTAAATGTAGATACACTCACACTTACGGCAACTCCCATTCCGCGAACCCTTCATTTTTCACTAATGGGGGCAAGGGATTTGAGCATTATTAATACACCGCCACCCAACCGTCAACCGGTGCATACGGAATTGCATGTATTCAATCGACAAATGTTGGCAGAAGCCGTGCAGTATGAGGTTAACCGCGGCGGACAGGCCTTTGTTGTGCACAGTAGGGTTAAGGATATTTATGACATTGCACGCTTAATTGAAGATGATTCACCCGGTGTGAGGGTATGTGTGGCACATGGGCAAATGGAGGGACATGAATTGGAAGATGTGATGGTGCGGTTTATTGAAGGGGAGTATGATGTGTTGGTGGCCACCACCATTATCGAAAGCGGACTCGATATTACCAATGCCAATACCATTATCATCAACAATGCACATATGTTTGGCCTTAGCGATTTGCATCAAATGAGAGGCAGGGTAGGGCGAAGCAATGTAAAGGCGTTTTGTTATTTATTTTCGCCACCCTTAAGTGTACTTACCGATGATGCCAGAAAACGATTGAGGACCATTGAAGAGTTTAATGAATTGGGCAGCGGTTTTCAAGTGGCCATGCGCGATTTGGATATCAGGGGCGCTGGAAATATGCTAGGTGGCGAGCAGAGTGGATTTATCAGCGAAATGGGTTTTGAAATGTACCACAAAATATTGGACGAGGCGGTGCGTGAATTGAAACAAGAAGAATTTAGCGACTTGTTCGAGTCTGAAGCAGAAGACATTAGCAGCCGCGAATGCCAGGTGGAAACGGATTTTGAAATGCTCATTCCAAGTGATTTTGTTACCAATATTGCTGAGAGGCTTTCCCTGTATACCGAGCTGGCCAATGTGAAAAATGAAACGGAACTCATGCAATTTTCATCCGGCTTGGCCGATAGATTTGGAAAATTGCCCCAATCCGTGCTGAAATTAATTGATACAGTGCGCTTGAAATGGGCTGGTAAGCGTTTGGGATTGGAAAAAATAACACTGAATAATGGTCAGATGCGGATGTATTTTCCTGGCGATTCTGCTGCTTTGGTGTACAGCTCTAATGCCTTTGCCCGCATGATGCAACATGTAGCAAATTCTCCCAATAAATTTTCTATGAAACAAACCGATAAAGCGCTAATTACCCAAGTTCGTGGCGTAGAATCTGTATTTGAAGCAATGGCTGTATTGGCCGATTTTGAAGCAGCAGGAAATTGATAAAATGGAAATAGGTGGGAATTTTAACACCAATATTTTTATTTATTTAAAGCGAAACTGATTCCAAAAAATGCACCCGTAGAAAATTGCCTTTTTGTTGCAGGCAGCGCATAAATATCTCCCAAATTATCCCCCGTTTTTTGGCCATTATTTAAAATGTCCAATTGGCCAATGGCTAAGCCTGCATGAATGCCCACTTTGCTATTTGAACCCAAAACTGCGCTTCCTCCTAAAAAGAAGTTGAGGTTACTGGTGCCTTCATTTTGAACCGGAATTCCTACACCAAAACAACCTCCCCAGTGCACATTTTTTCCGGAATACGGATAAAAACTAATGAATGTGGAAATGCAGGGTGCGTAATTGTTTCCGGGAGTTGAAGTAATAATACTGTCGCGGTTAGAATAGGTTTGGTTTTTATTGAAATAGGTTGGAAAACCCAAACCAACTCCAGTATTGATTTTCATATCACCCCTAACCAAAATATTTACAGATTTTGTGCGGATTTTTCTGAGTGTATCAACCGCATCACCGCCGCTGGCATAGTATTCCTGTGAACGAGAATAAGGTGATGTTTCCCAAAAATCCAAGTCGAGATTTAAATGGTCTCCATTGGCCATATAATTACACACATATTCATATGGCGTATAGATGATGGATTCGTATTGAAATTCCAAATCTTCTATGGTATTGTGAATTTGATCGCCAGTGTATTTGTCGGTCATTTCTGTCGCTTTGGCCAACATATCTTTAATGGTGACATCAAGTCCAGCTTCAGAAAAATCGGTGCCATTTGATGCCGCAAATGCATTGTAAGCTGCAATAAAATTAGTGGATGCTGTTTTTAAATTGGTAAATTCAAACATCATATTGTTCTGCACTTCTGTGGCTTTTTGCAAAAAAGAAGTTGCCGAAATCTTATAATCTTGCTGGTTTTTGGCTTTTAATGCATTTAAAGTCAGTATTTGAGTTACCGCCTTCAAAGAATCTGAGGGCATGTAAGGATTGTATTTCAGCTTTTTTAATTTTTTGGTGGTGAATTCGGTGCGCACCAAGGATTGTTCTATATCAAACAAATTGTTATAGCTTTTCATGGCTGCCTTCATGTCGCTTTGTGCTGCTTGGTATTTGGTAAACATGCTCACATCGCTTCTGTCTGCTGCTAAAGTAAAAACATCCGTATTCAAACCCGATATGAGGCCACTGAGCATTTCTGTGCCGCCGGCAAATCCGGTAAACAGCCCAGCAATGCCACTCATGCTGCTGTTGTCTTCTTCCACAGTTTCACTCCAATTGCAGCGTGCTATAAACACAAAAGGATTGAGGTTTTTAACCATCACTTTTATTTCGCTGTTCTTCTTTACTTGTGGCTTAACAACGGTTTTGCCATTTTCTATGTAAACAAACTTATCATGAATAAAATCATACTCTACAATAAGGTCCTGTGCTTTTATGGTTTGGAAAGCCAATATTCCAATAAGGAAGATGCCGAATTTTTTTCATTGGGTGGGTGTTTAGGTTTCGAATTAATATCAAATGTCTGACAAATGTAAATGAATTGTGTGAAAATGAGCAGTGCTTGAGTATTTGAAGAATTAAAATTTTCTCAGTGCCCCTCAAATATTTTAAGAATATGTTTACATTTGCACCCCTGTTCGGGGCAATCCTTTAGAAAGCACCGTTCAAGAGAGGTGGCAGTCCCGATAGCTATCGGGAGGTCGACTCAGAAGAAGTCAACGGTACTGAACCGTTTAAATCAGGAGAGGTGGCAGAGTGGTCGAATGCGGCGGTCTTGAAAACCGTTGAGGGTTAAACCTCCGGGGGTTCGAATCCCTCCCTCTCCGCCAAACAATTCAAAAAGCCCAGCGTTAGCTGGGTTTTTTTATGCCCCAGCACCCAGTCTGTCCCGACCAACGGGAGGGACAAGCGCAGGTGCGGGACATAAAAAAAACAGACGCGTCAGCGGATGGCTTTTTAAATTGTTTGAAGCCACCCCATTTTACCCATTCATGACGATTGTCTGTCGGCTTTTACATTTGACTGACAAGCCCCTGATTTGAACCTACTAACCTTGTATCATGATGAAAAAGTACTCCTTTTTACTATGGGTTGTATGGTGCTGTCACTACAAGCCCAATTGTTGAATCCTGGTTTTGAATTGAAACGTTCCGATGGAAATCCTTCGTTTTGGGGCAGTATTATTCCCCTCCCCGTGGTGATTGGAGATACCGTGAATCGCTGTAAAATTGACAGTGCTTTTTATTTTACATCTAAAGATGCCCATTCTGGCAATACCGCCATAGAGTTGAGAAATGCCCAGTGTGGGAAATCTACCCACGTCGCAGGCCTTGTTCACAACATGAGCACCGATACTTCTTATTTTGCCAGTGGAGAAGCCTATAATCTAAGGCCTGCGTATTATACATTTTGGTACAAATTTATTTCTGTAGGAAACGATACCGCAGCTACACATGTTTCTTTGATCGATGAAAACTCAGGCAACACCCTTGTAGACCAATGGGTTTACCTTCCTGCCCAAACCAACTATACTCCAGTTTCTGTATTCCTCAATTATGAAAGTGCAGAAACCCCAACTTCTGTTGCCATTTCCTTTTTTACCGAAACAGAACCCAATGCTTCGCATTATGGCAGCCGTTTGTTGGTAGATGATGTGGAATTTAGAAATTTTCCTTTATCTGTATCTAATTTAGATCAAAAAGTATTGGTATTCCCCAATCCTGCGGCTGGCTTCATCCAGTTTCATACCCAAAACATGAATGGAAGTGCATTGAAAATTTACGGAGTAAATGGCGCTATTTACCTTCAGAAATCATTTACCAATTCCACACAAATCAATACTGAAGATTTGGCCAATGGCGTTTATTTTTATGAAATTGTTTCTGAAAATGGCATTAAAAATAACGGCAAATTTTTGGTTCAAAAATAACGTACAGTTATATAATTGTACTTTTAATAAATAAAATTCCCAAGGGGTAACTAAGGGCTATACATATGGCCAAAATAACTGCTATTAACCAGGTAGGCAATTCTTTGGTAGCACTATGTCCAGCGCCCAATACTGCAGCATTTCTATAGAGTGAAACTTGAATGGAAATAGAATAAGGCAGGAACCAAAAAACAAACAGAAATAGGCTGTGAAATATGTGAAAAGGCTTGGGCATTTTGCGAAATGTGAAAATACTTAAAGCCAAAACATAGAGAATCATGACCATGTTTTGTATTTCTGACCAATGCAATAATGTAAATGGTTTTGAAACCAATAATTTCCAATGTTCATGAAACATGCGCCATGGAGTTTGTATGCCATGACCATATTTTCCTTGCACTTTAAACAGCGCATCCCAGTGCCCTGTGGCTAAATAATCGTAGACAAATAACCCAATGATAGCGGTACACGATATTGCAAAAGTTTTAAATGCAAAATGCCATATTTTTGGATTTTTGGTCCACCATAAATACATCCCGTACATGCCCATCACACCCAATAAAAAGAAACCTGTACTGTAGCTGAGCACAGCGAAAAAACCTGCAATTCCAGCACTTAAGTAGTTTTCTTTCTTTAAAAAAAGAAACAACAATGAAATGAGAAAAGCCACCAAACTAATGGGGAAAATGGCATGAAAATAAATATTTCCAGGGCAAAATGCAGCAATAGAAATCAGGATGAAATTTCGAATGCTAAATTGATTTACCTCCATCAGTTTTGCCGCTACCAACAAGTAACCGAGGAAGAATACATTGCTTAAAATCAAGCCAGAAATCTCACCAGAAAATCCGGATAATTTGTGCAACAAAAAAATGAGCAATGGATAGAGTGTGGCCCAACCCGAATTGCCACACCATTCAGTAGCGCCAACGCCATAACCTTGCTCGGGACCGCAGTGAAAAAGGGTATGTCCTTGTTCTGATATTTGAAGGTACAGGGCGCTGTCCCACCTTTTCCAGCATTCAGGTCCAAAACCATCCCAGCAATTGCCTTGAAGTGCAATAAAATAAATGAAACACTTGGCCAATATGTATACAACCAGGGGCAGTACTACCGCGGGTTTTATCCATTTATTCATTTAAAATTCATTTTGGTGCGTTGTAGAAAATCAAACAAATCGGTTACATATTTTTCCGAGAAATTAAATTCCAAACCTGCTGCAGCATAAACTTCGGGTATGCTCTGGGTATAGCCCAATTTTAAAGCTTTTTTATAGGATTCCAGTCCTTGGGTTCGGTTTTCAGTATAAAGTTTCCACATGCCTATGGCGCCCAATTGTGCAAAACCATATTCTATATAATAAAACGGAATTTCAAAAATATGCAATTGTTTGTGCCAACTATATGCCAGCGCATCTTCGTAGCCAGTGTAGTCCACCATTCCGGTTCCAAATCGCGCACTGAGTTCAAGCCATTTTGCTTTTCTTTCTTTCCTGCTGTGGTTGGGGTTTTCATATACCCAATGTTGGAATGCGTCTACATTGGCGATCCATGGCAATGTGCTAATCACGCCTTCAATTTGCTCCAGTTTTGCCCTTGTCAATTCTGCTTCATTGTCAAAATAGGCATTCCATCCATCCATAGATATGAGTTCCATGCTCATGCTGGCCAACTCCGCCACTTCAGAAGGGGTATTTTTGAAAGAATTGAGTTCCAGTGGGGCCATTAAAAAACTGTGTATGGCATGTCCGGCTTCGTGAACCAAGGTTTCTACATCGCGCAAATTGCCGCTAGCATTCATAAAAATAAAAGGCACATTGCTCTCTGCAAGGGGGTAATTGTAGCCTCCAGGTGCTTTGCCTTTGCGGCTTTCCAAATCCAATAAATTGTTGTTTTTCATGTATTCCAAACACCCGGAAAACCATGAGTCTACGGAATTGAGGCAATTAAGGGATTTGGAGAGCAAATCGGCGCCCCCATCAAAGGGTTTTAATGGCTCTCTGCCCAATGGGTCTACCGAAGTATCCCAGGGTTTTAATTGTTCCAAGCCCATTTCCGATTTTCTCCGCACCATCAATTCGCGCATCAATGGCACTACTGCTTTTTCTATCGCATTGTGAAATTGAAAACAATCCTCTTTGGTATAATCGTACCTGCCCATGGCTTTAAACATGTAATCGCGGTAATTGCCAAAGCCAGCATTTAAGGCTATTTGCTGCCTTTTTTGCACCATTTCATCAAACAGGGCTTCCAATTTATCGGTTTCTACATTGCGCCTTTCATACATTTTTTTCCATGCTGTTTCTCTTACCTCACGGTCTGTTTTTGAAGGAAATTGCCGGCCTGTTGCATGGTGTATTCTTGCCCATCTATCACCACACCCATGGCACCTTGTATGGCGCTGTATTCTTGGGCAAGGGTTTGCAAATCGGCTTGAATGGGAATATTCTCTTCGCGAAACAATTCCACAGCACCTTCAAGTGAACGGAAATAAATAAAGTATGCTTTATCTGATTTCAAGGAATCTATAAAAGGGAGCCCACAATTTTCTTGTTGATCTGGTCTTCAAATGGCGCCAGATGGGGCTGAATTTCTTGAACAAATGTGAGGTATGATGCTTCATGCTCTTTGTTTGAAGTATCACAAGTCATGCGGATATACCGCCAAGCCATGTCTTCGCTAATGGCGCTGTCTATTTCACTTACATCCTTTAAAAATTGTTTGAATTCCTCGGCAGATGTAATGTCTCTATCGAGCAATTGTTGGAAAAAAGGCAGGATATCTTCCTTGGTTTGAATGGTTAATTCTTGAGGTAAAAATTGTCTTTTTGGCACGGCATAAAAGTACTATGAATTGATTAATTGTACAAAGAAAATATTTACTGAATATGGGATTTCAAATCAAAAAATAATTCCATGTTGCTGCTAGCGCAAATCGCAATTTCAGAAATAAAATAAAGAGTAGTATTTCCTATTTCAGGAAAATTTCAAAAATACAAATTTCAAAAACCCAAACAGCCAATTAACTGCCCATTTTGCGTGGGGTAGTGGTTTTTACCTTTGCGCCAGCCATAGTTTTGGGAGCTGCAGTTTTGGTGGTTTTCTTAGGAGCTACTTTTTTGGCTTCTTTCACAGGTGAATCTCCAGATTTCTCTGCAGCCTCTGTTTCAGTTTCTTCCTCTACGCCCAATTTGCTATAATCGATTACACTTTTAATGGTATGGTACCAGCCAAAAAGTTTTTTCATATCGCTTACATACACTTTTTCGGTATCGTATTGTGGGAGAATGCTGGCCATAAAGGCTTTCGCTACATCATTGTCTGCTTTGGCATCAGGAATAGATTTTCCTTCATCTTCTAGGGCTTTTATTGCCTTAATTACTTCCCAAAGCTTGGCTTCACCATCTTCTGTAAATATTGCTATGTCGGCCAAAATACTCACCCTTTGGCGAATGTTGGTGGCGAATTTTTTATTGTCACCAATGGTTTCAACAATCAACCCGTTTTTATTGCGACCAATAATTTTGTGCAAACCGGCCACTCCGGATACAGAGACAATGTCTTTCAATTCCATAAGCTGCAAAGTTCTGTTATTGCTAACAATAAAGCAATACCCGATTTATTTTGACTAATTGCTGAATTTTTTTCGGATGATGACCTTTTGAAACGCCCTGAGTACTATTGCTTTGGCCAAATTTTCATGCCACAATCCGGGCATCAAACCCACTTTTTTGTATTGTTTTTCGGTTAAATCTACCCGGTAAACAATTTTCATAAGGTCTGAAGAACCTGAGTTTTTGAGAAATTCTATTTTTTCTGACAGTTCTGGCACCAATTCTGGCAATGCCGTGGGTTGGTCCACTTCCGCGTATTGAAATCCGCAAAGCCCAAGATCTTTTTCAATCTGCTCTTTAGTTTTTAACAACACTTCAGGTGTGGCATCTTCTTTCGAAAGTTGGTTTAAATTTTCTAAATCCGACATGTTTTAAGCTTCCATTTAACTGTGTTCCAGTTCGCCTTCCCATTTCGAGACGGCACTAGTTGCCAATGCATTTCCCAAAACATTGGTCATGCTTCTTCCCATATCACAAAAGTGGTCTATGGGCAAAATCAATGCAATGCCTTCAGGGGGAATATTGAACATGGCACATGTAGCTGTTACTACCACCAAACTGGCTCTAGGCACTCCTGCTATTCCTTTGCTGGTGAGCATGAGCACCAATAGCATGGTCAATTGTTGTCCCAGGTCCAAGGGTACATTATAAAACTGGGCAATAAAGATACTTGCAAATGTCATGTACATCATACTGCCATCAAGGTTAAAGGAATATCCCAGGGGCAAAACGAATGACACAATGCGGTCTTTGCAACCAAACCTCTCTAATTCTTCAGTAAGCTTGGGGAATACCGCTTCACTGCTTGTGGTGCTAAATGCTATCAAAAGAGGACTTTCTATGCGCCTGAGCAGGGTAAACAACCTTTTTCTAAGAATGATATATCCCACACCCAACATCAAAATCCACAGTATAATTAGGCCCAAGTAAAATGACCCTAAATATTTGCCGTAAACCGAGAGTATGCTGCTACCGCTGGTTGCGAAAATGGCAGCTACGCCTCCAAATACACCAATAGGAGCAAACCACATTACATAGCCCACTACCTTTAACATTACATGGCCCAGCAAATCAAACATTTTTACAATGGGTTTGCCTTTTTCTCCAAATGCGGTTAATGCAATTCCAAAAAATATAGAGAACACCACCAGTTGCAAAATTTCATTGGTGGCCATGGCCTCAATAACACTTTTGGGAAACACATGCTCTATAAAGTTTTTCATGCTGAAACCCTTGGTTTTTTCAAGCATTTCAGCCGCACTTGCAGCATCTGTGCTCAAATTATTGGCCCCGACACCAGGTTCAAAAAAGTTCACCAAAGTCAATCCCAATAACAAGGAAATGAGGCTGGCAGAAATAAACCAAATCATGCTTTTACCGCCAACTCGGCCCAGCGCTTTCAAATCACCCATTTTGGCTATGCCGGCAACCAGTGTAAAGAACACTAGGGGTGCGATAATCATTTGCACCAAACGCAAGAAAATGGTAGTGAGCAATTTGATGTTTTTTGAAAATGTTTCAATGGTTGTTCCATCATCTTTATAATAATGGTGCACCCATTCGCCTAGGGCAATGCCCAGTAACATTGCCACGATGATGTAAATTGTAAGTTTGCTATTGCCCTTCATCCAGCCTGCAATATAAAGAACTGGAATGATTTTGGCGGATTGAATTTGCAGAAATCAAGTTTTACTGCATTCCAATAATTAACTTTGAACCCTAATGATTGTTGTAACTGGTGCCGCTGGTTTTATTGGATCTGCTTTAGTGGCCAGATTGTTGGAATTGGGCTATGGCGAACTTGTGGCTGTGGATGAATTTGGAAACGATGCCAAAATGCACAACCTCAACCACAAAAAAATCCATGCATTGGTCGCCAGAGATACCTTTCCCGATTGGTTAGAGAAGAATGGCAGGGATGTGCAGATTGTGTTGCACATTGGTGCCAGAACCGATACCGCGGAGTTTAGTGTGGATGTACTCAACCGATTGAATCTGGATTGTTCCAAAACTTTGTGGAATTTGTGCGTGAAGCATTCCATACCATTTATTTATGCCAGCTCTGCTGCAACATATGGTGCAGGTGAATTCGGTTTTCAAGATGATACAAGCAAGCTCGAACTTTTACAACCATTAAATCCTTACGGCTGGAGCAAACACCACTTTGATATTTGGGTGCAACAGCAGGAAATGGCACCTCCCTTTTGGGCTGGATTTAAATTCTTTAATGTATTCGGACCCAATGAATACCACAAAGGCCGCATGGCCAGTGTGGTGCTACATGCCTACAACCAAATACAGGAAACGGGTAAAGTAAAGCTGTTTCGCAGCCATAAACCTGAATTTGAGGATGGGCAGCAATTGCGCGATTTTATCTATGTAAAAGATGTATTAAATGTGCTGATACATTTTATGGAAAACCGCAAGTATCCTGATTTGTACAATCTGGGTACTGGCACCGCACGCAGCTTTACGACTTGGCATCTTCTGTATTCACTGCGCTGGATTTAAAACCCCAAATTGATTTTGTAGAAATTCCTGCTGATATTAGAGAAAAATACCAGTATTTTACCAAAGCAGATATGCAAAAAGTAATTCAGGCAGGATATACTGCCGGCTTTACCCCACTTGAATTGGCGGTTTCTGATTATGTTAAAAGCTACTTAAATTCACACAGTTATTATTAATAGATGAATCAAGCTTTGCGCAACGGTGTGTTATGGATTTTAGGGGGTATTTTTACCATCCTCGTTGGGCAGGTTTTGCTTGTTAGAAACCAAAATTTGGGACCTGAATTGGTGCTAAAACGCGAAGCCATTAAGGTTCAAGAAAAAATCAATGCCGCTAAAGATTTGGTTGATTCTAAGCTGGGCGATCTTAGAAAATTACAGGATTTTGATCAAGAAACAGGCGCCGTAAAATCCCTAACCAATGGGGGAGTGGATGTTTTTGTTTTCAAGGATAATAAAGCCAAATTCTGGACTTCAAATGCCTACAATGTAATTTCATCTTATGGCAGGGGAAATGCGGTGCAAATTCAAAAGCATGCCTCGCGCTATATTGTGTTGTGGACCTATTATTCCGATACTCAGGAATGGATTTTTGGAAAAGAAATTATTGCCAATCCCGAATTTAAATTTGTGAGTGGCAATAGCCTTCAAGAAGAAAGACACAATAAATTTAGCATTACCCCCAATCCGGTTGAAGGCAGCATGCCTGTAATGAGCCGAGGGGCTCCATTGTTCTATATTGTTATTGAGCAATTTTCACCCGGCATCGGTTTCGATTTGATTGTGCTATTGGGAATTGTATTTATTACACTAGGTGTTTTTGTGATTTTCTTTAAGTCCAAATTTTGGTATTTGAGCTATGTTTTGGGCTTAACCATATGGCTTTTAGCGGAGTTTGTTTTTTATAAAAACATCTCCCTATGGAATATTAAAAATACCTCTTTATTTGCTCCAGAGGTGTATGCCTCATCATGGTATTTTCCTAATTTGGGGGTGCTTCTTGTGAATGCACTCTTGGGATTTGTAGGGGTGAATTTTCTGTTTAAATTGCTGAGAAGAAATGCGGTATCTCTGAAAAAATGGTATACAGTTTTTTTAAGAATATTTTTGTTATTGTTGGTCTGCGCGTTCAGTTATTTTTTTCTATTGGAATCGGGTTTTTTGGTGCGAGACAGCTCCATCGTTTTTGATTTTCATGAAATTCACCGTATCAGCAAATTTACGGTTCTGGGTTTGATAGGTGTGGCTCTGGGATACGGAATTCTATTGCGCCTTATTCAAATGCTGCACTTACTGGGCAGCAAACCCCGTGACTTATGGTTGAATCTGTTTCCAGTGCTCACAATGGCCATTTATTTGTTTGTGTCACATGAGAAAATGACCTCCATTTTGCTCTTGTTGCTCACAGGAGGTTTGTTAATAACTGAACACCTGGTTAGGGGAAAAAGACCATTGTGGTATATTGGAATGCGCCTATTGCTGCCCTGCATTGCGCTAAGTTTTATATTTAATGTATATGTAGATAAAAAGGAAGTAGAATTGCGCGAAATTTTGGCTGCCCGCTTGCTGTTGCAAAATGAAAGGGAACCAACAGCATTGCTGAGCAAAACCCAAGCCCAATTGCAAGCAGATAAAGGGATTGTAGATTATTATACCTGTACCGATATTTCTAAATCTGATTTTGAAAAACGCTTGCGTCAATTGTATTTTACAGAGTATGGCGAAGATTTTGAATTGTTTTTATTTGATTTTAATCCAAATGGAAATGGCTACAGGGAAGAGAATGTTTTTGATTATATCACCCTAAATACCATGTATGGCTCTGATGCCTGCAAGCCCGTAACCTCTAATTTCAGTATGGTAAATGAACGGAAATTAAAGGGCAGTTTTTTGGGCAAATTTCCGGTATCAGATAATGGCAGTTGGTACGGTACTTACTTTGTTTTACTAAAACCCCGCTTAAGTGCATCACAGGGCAGGCTTTCCGATGTGTTTCAGAAAAGTCCGCTGGAGGCTTTGTTTACAGAAAACCAATACAGCTATGCATTTTATTCAGGAAGCCGATTGAGTAGGCGGTATGGTCAATACAATTACCCAAACAATTTTAATTTTAAAGGCCAAAGTAACCTTCAAAAATTGAATGGGTTTAGCCATTTTATTTATTCCGATGATTTGGGCAACTTGTTGCTCATTTCCAAACCCCTGAAGAGTTGGTTACAAGAACTCACCGCCTTTACCATATTGGTATTGAGTTGTTTGTTGGTAGCCTTGCTGTATTTCTTAATTGTATTGCTCAGGCAGTATTCTTTATCTGTTGGAAAAACAGGTTTCACAAGATTGAGGTTGGTTCAAATGCTGCGCAACAGGAGTTTGTTCAATTCTGGAAGCGGTTTGTTTTTGAGCAGTAAACTGCAACTGTATGTAATCCTTGTGGTTTTTGTTACTTTTTTGGTGGTATTGTTTGTAACCATTAATTATTTCAAAAACAGTTATTCTCTGCGTCAACGGGAGTCGCTGTGGAACAAAACGAATGATATTGCCAATGCATTTGGAAACCAAGCGAATTTGGATGCATTGTTTTATAAAAACCAAACGGGTTTGGTATATGATTTAAGCAATTATTACAGCACAGATATCAATGTATATGATGCCAGTGGTAGGTTGTTGGTATCGAGCAATGACAGGATATACGATCAAAATATTATTGGTTCTTTAATGAATCCAGGTGTGTATAGGGATTTTAGAACCAAGGCCATTTCTGGCTTTATACACGAGGAAGGCATTGGCGATTTAAATTACATTTCCGCATACTATACCATTTTTGATAATGACTTGAATGTAAAAGGGTATTTGAACCTGCCTTATTTTACAAACCGCCAGGATTTGTACCGAGAAATATCCAATTATTCTACAACTTTAATTAATTTATTTGCATTGGTTTTTGCCCTGGCAGCATTGGTGGCTTATGTAATTGCACACCGCATTACAGAACCATTGAACCTGATTCGCAGGCAAATGGGCTTGGTGAAGTTGGGGGCAAAAAATGCTCCAATTTCTTGGCAACACAATGATGAAATTGGATTGTTGATTGCCGAGTACAATAAATGATCAATGAACTCGAAGAGAGTTCCAATAAACTGGCAGAAGGGGAACGGCAAGGCGCATGGAGGGAAATGGCCAAACAAGTGGCGCATGAAATCAAGAACCCGCTAACTCCCATGAAATTGTCGCTACAACACCTTCAATACGCCATTCAAAGAAACGATCCCAATATTGAGACCAAGATTAAAAAAACAACGGAATTGCTCATCAATCAAATCGATTCTTTGTCGAAAATGGCTGAAGAATTCAGTGCTTTTGCAAAAATGCCTGAAGCCCAAATGGAGCCTGTTGTTTTAAACGATATTTTGGATGAATCGGTGCAATTGTTTGAGAAAGAAGAGAATTGTACAATCATTTATAATCCCTTAACCAACTGGGTAAAAGTGAATGTAGATCCCCATCAATTGGGCCGTGTTTTTGCAAATATTCTTAAAAATGGTATTCAAGCCATTCCAGAAGGTGCGAAAGGGGAAATTAAGGTGTATTGCAAATTAAATGAAGGAAAAATTACCATTTATTTTGAAGACAATGGTAAAGGAATTTCAGATGAATTGGGCAAGAAAATATTCAGCCCGAATTTTTCTACCAAAAATAGTGGAATGGGCTTGGGGCTTGCAATTAGCAGAAAAATAATTGAGCAATTTTCAGGAGTAATAGATTATACAAGCATACCTGAAAAAAGGCAGCACTTTTATGTTGTATTACCTGTAATTATAAATTAAATAGTTTGCCAAAATTCAATTTGATCCAATGTTTCAAGTACCTGATTCCAGTGCTGTGTTTCATTGGTCAAAATTGCAATGCTCAGGTTCAAGAAAAACGCGTGTTTCCAGTAACCGATTCTATTTTTTTGGATTCACAACCTGTGGCCCTTTTGAGTATTCATGTTTTTCACCATAAAAAAGAACTGGAAATGGGTAAAGATTTCATATTGAAATCAGGCTTTCATAGCATTTCTATTACTTCTCCGTTAAAATATGATACTTTAATTGTTTTCTACCAACCGATTCCCAAGTGGTTTTTGAATGAGAAACAACACCAAAAACCCCTTTACAATACCAGTGGCGAAATACCCAAATTGAATGTTGAGTTGAATCAGAGTGTAACAGATGGAGGAGCCATTGTAACCGATGGCGTTTTGCTTAGGGGATTGTCTTTTGGCAATGCACAAGATTTGGTATTGAACAGCAGTTTGAATTTAAGAATGTATGGAAAGGTGGGAAAGGATATCGAAATTGAAGGCGCTGTGACGGATCAGGAGTATCCGTTTCAACCGGAAGGGACTACCACCACTTTGCAAGATTTTGACAGGATTTATATGGGGGTCAAAATGCCCCATATTTCGGTGCTTTTGGGCGATTATGCCTTCAACAGCAGTTCCAATTCCAGGTTTATGAAATATGCTAAGAAAAATCGGGGCTTGCAATTGGTGGGGAATGATACCTTGAAATCGGGTATTTTAAAGTGGGATGTGGCGGCTGGCGCGCGGCCGGTTCAGTAGAAATGAAATTAATGGGGTAGAAGGCCTCCAAGGACCATACCGCCTTTCTGGTACCCGTGGCGAGCAATTTGTAATTGTTGTCTCTGGAACTGAAGTGGTGTATTTGGATGGGAAAAAAATGGAACGCGGCCTGCAAAGTGATTATGTAATTGACTACAATATCGGAGAAATTACTTTTACTTCTAAGCATATTATCAATGCTTTTAGCCGCATTATTGTTGAGTTCCAGTATAGCGATAGGTTTTATACCCGAACCGTTTCTGGTGGCAATATTTCCATCGACAGAAAAAAGGCCACCTACCACTTGTCTGTCTTTAATGAGCAAGATGCAAGAAATCAACCCATACAGCAAGACCTCCAAGCATTTGACTCTAGCAGTGGTTTAAGTGCCAGAGAGATTTTGCAAATTTCTGGCGATGCATCCAATTTGGCAGTCTTGCCCGGAGCCAGAAAAATCAGCAATTTTAGTGTCAATGAGCCCAATTATATTTTATTGGATACGGGTGCTGGTGTTTTTATCGCTTTGTAGAACAACCCTGATACCCACAAGACTTTTTATAAGGTGAATTTTACTTATTTGGGACCTGGAAAAGGGCATTATATCCTTACTGGAACCACATCTAATGGTAAAGTATATAAATACGTAGGTTCAATCTCAGGTGTGCCTGCAGGAGATTACGAACCCATTACACCTTTGCAAGCACCCAATAGGCTGAGTATGGCTGAAGCTGGGGTGAATTTTACACCCAGAAAAGGCACCCTTATAAAATCCAATTTATCGGTGAGTTCTAATGATAAAATCTGTTTTCTGGACTCAATGACAAGGACAATAATGGAATTGCTGCGCACTTTAGTTTAAGTGATAGGCGAAGTTTAGGTGGGCGTGACAGTGTTCAGAAATGGTACCTTCAAACTACTTGCCAATTGGAACAAACTTCGGTCTTTTTTACAAGCGTAGAACGCTATCGCGATGTGGAATTTGGAAGGGAGTGGAATCGGAGCCTTTATAATCCTGAAAACGGCAGCAATACTGGCAATTCTGGATTTGTAAATGGAGCATTAGAAGTTGGCAGAGGGAGCCAATTTGCCGTGTATTCAAGCGGTGGTTTATTAAAATCGAGTGGGAGATCTGCATATAATTTTCGTTCGGGTTTTAGGACCCATATTAAAGGGGTTTACTTAGAACCATCGCTGGTTTACAATAAGGGGGATATTGGAGGAAGTACGAATTTATTTCTTAAAAAACAATTGGATTTGGGTTATGAATTGAAATCTAATAAACTTGGTTTATATGCGAAAAATGAGCAAAGCGAATTTGAAAACCTGCTGATGGAAAAATTGCCCATTAGTTATGGATTGCGAGAACTCGGTGGAACATTCACACGCACCAGAAACCGCCATGCACTTAATATTGGTGCCCTGCAAAGGGTGAACCAAAACGTGGATGGTTTTGCGCTTAAAGATGCCGTAAGTGTGCAGAATATTACCACAGAATTGAGCAGCAGAAACAAGAAAGGCAATGTAATAAAATTGGGGGCTTCCTATAGAAATATGGAATTGTTGGATACCCTTTTCAAAACCCTGTACCGCGATGAGAAACATATTGCTGGAAGGATGGAATACCAATTCTCAAAACTGCTAAAGGCTTTTAATGGCAACCTGTTTTACCAATCCATTTCTGGCAGGGAACAACAGCGCCAATTTAGTTATTTTGAAGTTCCCGCTGGCCAAGGGTATTATGTTTGGGTTGATTTTAATTCCAACGGAATCAAAGAGGTAAATGAGTTTCAAGAAACTCCTTTTAAAGATCAGGCCAAATACGTGAGATTATTGGTGCCTACTGGAAATTATATTTCAGCTCAGGGTACGGAATTTAATGGCAATATATTTTACCTACCGCAGTATTTCCAAACAAAAAAATGGGGCAAAATCCAAAATAGAATTACTTGGAATTATACTGGTAAATCCACAGCAGGGGAGTGGTTAAACCGGCTATTGCCATTTGTAGAGTCTACAAAGAACACTTGGATTTTATCCAACAATACCTTTATCCGAAAATTTATTGGAATTTGAATCCCAAAACGGTAAATATTTGTGGCAATACAATGTACAAAAAAGGGTGTCGAAATTGTATTTTACCAACGGTTTTGATTTTCGAAATTCTCTGGGCCAACAATTGTTTTTTAGGGGAAATATTTCGCAGAATTGGCAAACCAGGTTACAGGTGGAACGCAAGAATAGCAAATACAATTCTGAATTCGTACCTGGCAATAACTTCGATTATATATTGCATTCTATAGAGCCATATTTGGCTTGGCAGCCCAGTTCCCGCTTTAGATTGGGGTGTTTGGTAAATATCAAGATTACAACGACCTCTTGGGAGAAATAGCCCGTTTAAATGAGGCCGGAATTCAGTGGAACAAGGCAGTAGGTAAAGGTGGAATTTTGGAGTTGAAAACCTCTATTTTGCAGGCAAATTATTTTAGAAATATAGGCACGGTGTTGGCGTATGATGTGTTGCAAGGTTTTAGTGCCGGTAGGAATTATAGAGGAACAATTGATTTGCGTTTTAATGCTTCAAAAAATATTCAAATGATTATTGGATACGAAGGAAGAAAAACAGGTGATGTGCGGTTTATCCACGTAGGACGGGCAGAAGCGCGATACTTGTTTTAAATGAATTAAATTAAATGGGCAGCAGTTTTATGCTGCATTTTTTATGCAAGAACCAGTCCTGAATTTTTTTAACCTTTGGTTTTATAACCCAGCTTTTGAAGAAATAAAATGATTTTATCTTTATTTTCTCCTTGAATTAAAATATCACCGTCTTTATTGCTGCCCCCAACTCCACAATGATTTTTGAGCTGTTTTTCTAAATTCTTTAAGTCTTCAAGTTTGCCTTTAAACTCTTTAATGACCACAACTGGCTTGCCATTGCGCACTTCACGGCGCACATATAAAGTCTGGTCTTTCGCTTCTACATCATCTTCTTCCTGTTCAGATTCTCCATTAAAATTATAATCAGGATTGGTAGAATAAACGATGCCGTCTCTTGATTTGTTGTTCTTTGCCATTAGTCTAATTTTTTGTGAATAAAACCGGCCATGGGTTGGGCCGTTGGCATGATAATAATATCATTAATATTTACATGCGAAGGTCGACTGGCGGCCCAGTAAACGGCATCAGCAATATCATTTGCAATTAAGTTCTCAAATCCTTTGTAAACTTGTTTGGCCCGTTCTGTATCGCCATGGAAGCGAACAATTGAAAATTCCGTTTCCACAGCACCTGGATTTACAGCCGTTACACGAATTCCAGATTCACTAAGTTCTAACCGCATGGACCTATTAAGTGCGTCTACTGCATGCTTGGTAGAGCAATAGATATTGCCTTTGTCATAAATTTCCTTGCCAGCTATACTTCCAATATTGATGATATGCCCGTGATTTCTTGAAATCATGAGTGGCACAACCGCCCGTGTAACATAAAGCAAGCCTTTTACATTGGTATCTATCATGGTATCCCAATCATCAGAATCTCCCTCGTAAAAACGAGAAAGACCTGCGGCCAATCCGGCATTATTCACCAAAACAGAAATGTTTTGCCAATCATAAGGTATTGCTGAAATGGATGCATTCACTTCTTCTTTTTTGCGAACATCAAAAGGCAAAAGCAAACAATTGATTTTATAATCTTTTTCTAATTGGTCTTTTAAATTTTGAAGTCGTTCTATTCTTCTGGCATTTAAAATAATGTCGTATCCATTTTGTGCAAACATGCGTGCACAAGCCTCGCCTATGCCGCTGCTGGTGCCTGTAATTAGTACAATTGGGTTCATTTAAGTTAGAATATTTGGTTGTTTAGTTTTGGGCAATAATAACCATATTTGGACTCCAAAGTACGTTTTTACTGCTTCTAGCGGTAGCAAATAAGTACAATTTGAATCGGAAATTCACCACAGTAGCAGCGAATTTGCGCAATATTTCTTTAACAGGATTTTCTATTTTCATTACTCCTGGCAACACTTTTACATTTTTAAATCCACAGGCCAAGCATACTTGTTGGGCTGATGAAGCATTCATGTAATTTTCATGTGTGAAATCGCCGTTTGCAAATGCAGAGCTAATAAAAGCATCCAAATTGGGAGTTCGAAATATTGCCTTACCACCTGGTTTTAGGCTTTTGCGGATGTTTTGCAACAAATCCACCAACTCATCTTTTGTGAAATGTTCAATGATGTCCATGCCCAGCAACAGGTCAAAGCTATTTTCTGAATGGGCAACATGCAATAGCGCATCGCCTTCAACCACATTTTCAACGCCCATTTGCTTGGCAATTGCCACTTGTTCTGGACTGATATCCATACCAGTTGCGTTTTGAAAGCCAGACTCTTGTAAGGCTTTGAGCAAACTGCCGCTGCCACAGCCCATATCGAATATGGCCGCTTGGGGGATTGGTGTTGTCAATAATGGCGGATTTCCCTTAAAATTGCCTTTTCTCGCGATCAAAAGTGCTGCTGCATCAACGTTGGATGCTCGTCCACTTTGGGTGCTGTGATAGTTTGAATAGAGTACCTGCCTGTATCGCATGAACTGCAAATTTAGTTTTATTGGGTTTTAAAAAAGAATGACTTTCTGTTTTTTCAGCAATTCATTCCCCATTTATCTTTTCACTGAGCTGCTTCCTGCAATGTATCCTGTAGCCCAGGCTGCTTGAAAATTGTATCCTCCAGTAATACCATCCATATCAATTATTTCTCCTGCAAAATACAGATTTGGTATTTTTTTGGATTGCATGGTATTGGCATCGATTTCGGAAAGTGCAACTCCACCTGCTGTTACAAATTCTTCTTTAAATGTGGTTTTGCCATTCGCTTTATATTCACTTCTCACGCAAACTTCGAGCAGTTTGTTTTTTTCAGATTTCGACAAATCCCTACACAATTTATCGGGTTTTATTTCAGCCCTGTCCAATAGAAATTCCCATAATTTTCTGGGAAATTCAAATGGATTTGCATTGGAAATTTGACGTGCCGAATGCATTAACAAATAAGAAATGTAGTGCTCTCTTGCGGCTTCTTCTCCCATGCCCGTCCAGTCAGTTAACACAGTGTATTTATATGCGGCACTGTGCAATTCTCGGGCTAGAAATGCAGAAGCTTTTAATATTGCAGGTCCAGAAAGGCCCCAATGGGTAATCAGTATGGGCCCTTCAAACCAACCATCAAGTCCAGAAACTTTCACACGGCCCCAGGGGGTGCTTACACCCTTCAAATCATGCAATTGTGTGTCGGGGATATTGAAAGTAAATAACGAAGGAACCGGGGGTTCTATTTGTATGCCCAAATTGCTGATGAAATGATACTGTTCTATTTTGGGAAAACCACCGCAGGCAATAATTACAGATTTCGCAGCAAATTCAAATTCTTTGGTTTGAACCATAAATTCATTTTCATGAGGCCGTAAGGATTCCAATCCATTACCAGTAATAATTTCTATTCCCAAGTTTTGCGCTGCATCCAAAAGGGCATTGGCAATTGTTGATGAATCGTTGGTGCTGGGAAACATACGTCCATCTTCCTCAGTTTTGAGGGAAACATGATGCGATTCAAACCACCGCACAGTATTGACCACTCCCCATTTTCGCAAAACCCATTTTAAAAGAGACTTGCCTCTAGGATATGCCTTTAACAATTCTGTAAGGTCAGGTTGGTTGTGACTAACGTTGCAACGACCGCCACCGCTTACCAAAACTTTAGAGAGCAATTTGTTGCTTTTTTCTAAAATCACTACACTGGCTTTGGGTTTTGTTGCTTTTGCATGAATGGCTGAGAAGAATCCAGCAGCACCACCACCAATTACCAATATGTCTACCTCTTTGTTCAACGTTGCAATTTAATGGTTTTGTGCTGCTTGTTGTTTTATTTAATTCTAAAAGGGTTGTGTATTCGGCTTTGGCTGATCTAAGTGATATTATCGCACAATTTTATAATTTTTATATTCACCAATTCGCCATCCCAAATTTTTCTCTATCCAATGCAATAATTTGGTTTTTAGATTGAAGTTTTTCTTGGAAATATCATGGTCAAATACCCAATTTTGGTTTTTAATTCTATTTTGCATCACTTCTGGATGGCTGCCCTCAAAGGCTGCAAGTGAATCTATATGGCCATAGTCGAATTCATCTGCACTTTGCAACATGTTTTGCAATTTATTATCATCATGCCAAAGCCGGTGAAATTGCTTTTGTTTAATTTGTTGTTCTTTAGGGTGTTTTACCCAACCATAATGGTAAATGGATGCACCTGTTTTTTTTACATTTAATTTAAGATCATTGCCTTTTCTAAATCCTTGCGCATCTCTGTAACTATAAATATCGGGATTGTTGCGGATAATTCTAATTTCATGCCGGTACCACTCTCTAGAATCGCCTATATAATCATAACTGCCGTAGAAATGGGTATAGTCAAATAGCAAACCATCAATACTTGTTACTGAGGTTTTCAAACATGATTTGCGCAATTTTTCAATATATTTTTCGTGCAAACATTCATCAGCCTGAATATAAAATAACCAATCAGCTTTTGGGTTTACTGCTGCTTTGGCTTTGTTGGTTTCGTCGGCCAATACTTTACCACCCACCCTTAATTCATCATTCCAAACGGTTTCAATAATTTTAATTTTTGGGTCATCAAAACTTTGAATATAAGTCAATGTTGCATCATCGCTGGCCCCTACGGCAACAATAAATTCGTCGCACAAAGGCAAAACGAATAAATGGCTTCTTGATAGGATAATCTGCCTAACTACATTTCGTGCTATTGTAAATCCTGAAACAAACATTTTTAATTGAGTAAAACCTTCCATTTGTCGTCCAATCTGGGGGTGTATTTAATATTTAATTCATCCAACATTTGCAGCACTTCTTGGCCAAATTCAAGTCCATTTCGGGTAACCATTTTTACATCCATTTTTTCAACAGAATCTATCAGGTTTACCCATACCACACATTTTCCTGGATATTGATTTAAAATATTGGTTAAAATTAAATCAGCACCTTGTTCAATATCTGTCATGCTTAAATCTACCTGTAAACTTTTTACCAATGTATCCGATTTAATATCTGAAGCCAAAGACAATTGTTGGAACCTGCAATAGGTTCTATCATTGCGCTGGTTGTATTCAAATTTGCCTTTTATCACCAAAATATAATCTTTGGTAAGCATGGATTTGTATTCCAAATATTCTTTTCCAAACATTGCAAATTCAAAGGATCCAGAGTAATCCAGCATGGTGAAACGCCCAAATGGCTCACCTTTTTGACTTAATCTTTCATTTACCGAAGTAATGATTCCCATTACCTGAAATGCATGATTTTCCTTGAGGTTTTGCAATTCTGCCAAGTCTTTTAATGGGTGGCTGGAGATCATTTCATATTCAAAACGATAGGTATCCAAGGGGTGTTTGCTAAGAAATACACCCACCATTTCTTCCTCAGCTCGCAATTCATCGAGCAGGGTCATGCGTTCTACTTGGGGCAAAGAGGGCTCCGATTCTGAGTTGGAGTTTCCATCAGAACTTTGGTGTCCAAACATGGATGTTTGCCCGCTAATTTTATCAGCTTGCACTTTTTGACCATGGCGTATGGCCAAATCAATTCCATTTTTATCCTCTTCTATGCTAAAGTATTGTGCACGGTGGTACCTTTCATCAAAGTCGAAAGCCCCAGCCCTTGCCATGGATTCCAGATTTTTTTTGTTTACTGCCCTTAAATTCACCCTTGCTGTAAGGTCAAAAATGCTTTTAAATGGACCGTTTTTATCCCTTTCTGCGAGAATTTCTTCTACTGCATTTTCTCCAACACCCTTTACCGCATTCAATCCAAACCTGATTTCGTTTCTGGGTGTAACCGTAAATGCACTTCTACTTTCATTTACATCTGGACCCAATACTTTGGTGTCCATGCGCCTGCATTCTTCCATGTAAAGGTGATTTTTTAATATCACCCATATTGCTTTTTAACACAGCCGCCATAAACTGTGCAGGGTAATTTGCTTTTAAATAGGCTGTTTGAACTGCAATTACAGCATAACAAGTAGAATGGGATTTGTTGAACGCATATTGTGCAAATTCTTCCCAGTCGCTATAGATTTTTTCCAAAGGCGCAATGGCATGACCGCGTTCAAGCGCACCGGAGATGAATTCCGCTTTCAATTCATCAATCATTTGCTTGTTCTTTTTACCCATTGCTTTTCGCAATACGTCTGCTTTTCCTTTAGAAAATCCTGCCAATTTTTGACTCAACAACATTACCTGTTCTTGATAAACAGTAATACCGTAAGTTTCTTTTAAATATTCCTCGCATTCTGCCAAGTCGTAAACCACAGGTTTTCTGCCATGTTTTCTATCAATAAAATCGGGAATATATTTCAGTGGTCCTGGGCGGAATAAGGCATTCATCGCAATTAAATCACCAAATTGTGTGGGCTGTAAATCGCGCAAATATTTTTGCATTCCTGGACTTTCAAATTGGAAAATACCATTGGTTTCTCCACGTTGAAAAAATTCATAAGTTTTTACATCATCTAAGGGTATTTGGTCACATCAATTACAGTTCCTGTGGTTTCTTCAATCAACCGAATGGCATCTTTCATGATGGTTAGGGTACTCAAACCCAAAAAGTCCATTTTAAGCAAGCCCGCTTTTTCAATTTGATTTACATCATATTGCACTTGCATGTAAGCAGAGTCTTTGCTTTTACTTACAGGCACCAAATTGTCGATATCCTCTGGTGCGATGATAATTCCACAAGCATGAACACCTGTACTTCTTACACTGCCCTCTAATTTTTCGGCATCTTTAAGCACTTGGGCTGCAGGGTCCTTTGCTGTTGTATATATTTTGCAGTTCCCTAATGTTTTCTATTTCTTCTGGCTTAAGGTTGTTTGTATCATCTTTCGCCAATTCATCGGGATTTTTGTGCAACAGCACATCCAGCCCAAAACTTCCAGGAATAAGTTTGGCCATTCTATCGGTTGAAGACAGCGGGTATTGAAGTACCCTGCCCACATCACGGATAGAGCTTTTGGCCGCCATGGTGCCGTAGGTAACGATTTGGGCAATTCTGCGTTCGCCGTATTTTTTGGCTACATAATCAATAACCTTATCCCGACCTTGATCATCAAAGTCAATATCAATATCGGGCATGCTCACCCTTTCTGGATTGAGAAACCTCTCAAAAAGCAAATCGTATTTAACGGGGTCTACATTGGTAATTCCCAAAGAATATGCAATTAAACTGCCCGCCGCGGATCCCCTTCCTGGACCCACCCACACGCCCATATCTCTGGAAGCTGTGGTAAAATCCTGCACAATTAAAAAGTAACCCGCATATCCACTATTGAGGATGGTTTGCAACTCAAATTCAAGCCTTTCACCCACATCGGTTGGTATAGCACCTCCGTAGCGTTTTTTACAGCCCTCATAGGACAAATGCCGTAAATATTCATTCTGATCAGAGAACCCCTGTGGCAGTGCATAATTGGGCAGAATAATGTCTCTGCTCAACTCTGGAGTTTGAATGGTATCAATGAGTTTGTTGGTATTGTCTAAAGCTTCAGGAATATCTGCAAAAAGCGCAGACATTTCCTCAGTGGTTTTAAAGAAAAATTCATCATTTGGAAATCCAAATCGGAATCCACGTCCACTTTCTTCGTTGGTGGCTTTTGGGGTACTTTGAAATTCACCTGTATTGATGCACAACAAAATATCATGTGCATTGGCATCCTTTTTATCGGTATAATGTGAATCGTTGGTAGCAATAATTGGAATGTTGTACTTGCGTGCAAATCCAATCAGGGTTTGGTTTACATCCTCTTGGCTTATTCCAGTTCCATCGATATTTTCGATATTGTGCCTTTGCAATTCTATATAAAAATTATCACCAAATAAACCATGCCATTCTTTGAGCAATTCTTCAGCTGCCGCAGCACCTTTCCAAATAATTGCTTGAGGAATTTCTGCACCAATACAGCAAGAAGTAGCAATTAATCCTTCTTTGTATTTCTTCAACAATTCTTTATCTATTCGCGGAAATTTACTGTAATATCCTTCCAAATAACCCAAGGAACACAGTTTGCTCAAATTTTGATAGCCTTGCTGGTTTTGGGCGAGTAACAATTGGTGAAACCTGCGGTCTTTTTGTCCGCCACTAAATGATTTTATGTGCCTATCGGCAACCATATAAAACTCACAACCGATAATGGGTTTAAGGCCTTCTTTGGTAACTGCTTGGTAAAACTCAAATGCACCAAACATGTTGCCATGGTCGGTAATGGCCAATGCGGGCATCCCATCTGCTTTGGCTTTTTTGCCAAACTTTTGATGTTGGCAGCCCCATCTAGCAGGGAATATTGGGTATGAACATGTGAGTGTAAAACTGCGGCATAAAGTGTATAGAAACAGTTTTCGAAGTTAATTTCCAAAGCCGGATAAGGCTTGGGGTGTGGACAAAAAAGGGGATATTATGCCTATTCCTTAATTGGGAGTAGTTGCCGTCTTGATTTTTTCAATTTTTACTTTGGGAGCCGGTTCCGGTTTTTCGGGGTCAATTTTGGGCTCCACATATTCGTACAAGGTGGTATCCATGCTTGCACCTTCTTTGGTGTATTCCAATTGCCAAAGCATCTGGCCCTTTTTGTATTCACTTACTGATTTCAACTTTCCATCTTCATAGTATTCTTCACAGTAACCATGTCTTGAACCATTGGGGTTAAAATCATCAAATGTTGCAATAGGATACATCTGAGACCTCTGACCAGATTCATAAAAGAATTCTTGCAACACCCTTTGGCCGTGTTCATTGTATTTTTCTGAACTCACCAATGTGCCTTTGCTATCGTAGTATAATCTTATCTTTCCGGTGTCGGGCAAGTAATAAAAAGTTTCCACCAATTTGCCATCATAACGCACAGAATCATACATCATTTTATTGGCTTTTACCAATTTTACATAGTTATTGCGGTCTAATTTATAAGGCTTGGCCGCAGGTTTCTTGTCACCTGAGCAGGAGTATAATATGATCGCCAGAAGGGATAAAGCGAAATATTTTTTCATATTCAATACGAAGATAAGCGTTTCAATCAAAGTGTCAAGTATTTTTGCAAAATGCATTTGGGGCGCCTACAAGTTTTTGATTTTAAGAACCATACCGAACAAAGTTTCGAATTTGGCCCTCAGATTAATGCCATCACAGGGCTCAATGGAAGCGGCAAGACGAATATTTTGGATGCCATCTATTATTTGTCGAATACCAAGAGTTTTTTCAACGGAATTGACCAACAATTGATACGCACTGGGGCCGCATTTTTTTCATTGCATGGTTGGTTTGTCGACGAGTCTGAATACGACATCCTCATTTCTTTTACAGATAAAAGTAAAAAAACGGTGAAAAAAAATGGCAAAACATACAGCCGTTTACTAGACCATATTGGCCTTATTCAATCTGTATTTATTACACCCTATGATATTTCGCTGGTTTTGGATGGGAGTGAAGACCGCAGGCGGTTTATGGACTATACCCTTTGTCAAACCAACCGTGAATACTTGGAAAATTTGTCATTTTACAAAAAAATTCAAGACCAAAGAAATGCCTTTCTAAAAAAATGTGAAGGACGCTATGTGGATCCAGATGTACTCGAAAGTTTTGATGCCCGATTGATACCCAGTGCGGGTAAAATATTTGCAACACGCAAGCAATTTATTGCTGATTTCATGCCCTGGTTTTATGAATTTTATTCTTTTCTATCTGGAAACAATGAGCAAGTAAATATTGAATATTTATCTGAATTGCATGAAAAAGAATTCTCGGAAATATTGGACGATAATAGAGAACGTGACAGGATTTTGATGCGCACCAGCAGCGGAATTCATAAAGATGATTTGGATTTAAATATTAACGGGTTTCCATTAAAGAAAATGGGTTCACAAGGCCAAATAAAGAGTTTTGTTATTGCAATGAAATTGGCACAATACAGGTTTTTTTTAGAGAAAACCGGACACAAACCCTTGTTGTTGTTGGATGATATTTTTGAAAAAATAGACGCCCAACGGGCAGGGAAATTGATGGAGTTGGTGGCAAACGATTATTTTGGTCAGATTTTTATTACCGACACGCATGCAGAAAGGGTAAAGCATCATTTAGAGCATGTAAACGCCAACAAAATGTATTTTAGCTTGTAGCCCGCCCTAATCATTGGCTCTTACCGTATAGATGGGTTGAAGCGCCAAATAATCATTTCCTCATATTTATTGGATGTAGAGATTTTGATTTGAAGTCGAATAAAATCAATCGTATGAAATTAAAATCAACCATTAAAGGTATGCTGGCTGGTGCTGCATTCCTTAGTTCAGGTGTTCTTGGCGCCTGCGATCTGTCTTCTTTACGCTGAATGGGGTCACCAATTTGGGCAACAACAAGTACAAAATTGACATCACGTTTTGTGCGGGTGGTGGCAAATCAAGCACCCGTTATGGAGCTGACCAAATGACCACCAATTTTGCCTTTTACTGAGTCAAAATGCCACGGTAGATACCATGGACAAATTGTTTTTAAAGAGCCCTATGAATGGGGATACATTGTGGGTAGAAACTCATAGACAATAGTAAATATTCTGTTGCATATGATGCCTCGGTTTTGTATTATTTGTCTCCACAATGGAATAAAATTTGGGCCTGTATTCAACCAACATGTGGTGCAGTTCGGGCTGTTTGTGGTTCTCTTTCAATTATTACCAATGGATTGCCCGATTCTATCTGGTGCAGGGGCATGGAAGGTGCGGGAAATATTCGCGGTGGATGTACCAAATTGTACGTTTTCCCCCGTTGTTATTATACTACATTAACGGCCTCATTGGGTTCCGATAAAATGGTATATCGTGGCGCCAATCCAACTTGCGCTACATTGGCTCCAACTGTTACCGGTGGCAGTGGCAGTTATACCTATTCTTGGTCCAATGGTTCTACTGCTTCTTCACAATCGGTTTGCCCTACCGTGGCTACTACCTACTGGGTAAGTGTTACAGATGGTTACGGATGTAATAAAAGAGATACGGTAGTTGTCAATTACAAAGATGTTCGTTGTGGTGCAAAACTGAATAAAGTATCACTTGTTATAACAATTCGAATAAATGTGTGAGTACAAGTAGTGTGGCTTATTATTTGAATTTGGGTGCAACTCTTGGCGCATGTGGATCTGCTGCGTATAATCCAGATGCCAATGCTGCTGAAGATGTTGAAACCGCATTTGATTTTTATCCCAACCCTGCATCTGCAGAATTCACCATAGAATCTGCACTAAAAGGCAACTACAAAATTGGAATTTATAATATAGAAGGCCAACTCATTAAAAGCGTTTTTGAAGGCGAAAATATAGCAGATGAGAAAATGATTTTTGACCTACAAGTAGCTGAGTTCTCAAAAGGAGTGTATATCATACGCACTACAGGAACTTCAATTACAGGAGAAGCCATTGCCATTTCTAAGAAATTGGTAATTCAATAATTTGGGTTTTGTTGTATTTGAAAATGCCCCTATTTTAGGGGCATTTTTTTATTTGTATAAAATAATAAATACAATTTATGTATAGAAGATGAAATGCATCAATACATCGCATTTAGGGGCTCAATATTTAAGCGAATACCTAAATTCACCCAAGTGCCTTCCTGTTTGTTCCAGCCGCTTTGAATGCGTTTTTGAAATCCAAAATCAAAGAACAAATTGTGTTTAAATTGGTAGCTCAATTCGAGTCTAATATTTTGAATGTTACTTGTATTTCCCTGTAACAATTTATTCCCATAATCCATTATTCTGGTATCGTTGGATTTGTAAATATTACCTCCATAATTTTTGCCGGTATAGTATGCGCTGTCTTCACCTTTTTTTGTTGAAATAATGGTGGTGGTGAATCTTAATTTAGGCAAGCGTGCGGGTTGAAAAATGGACCTGAAAAGCATCTCTCTGAAGTTGGCACCAAGCGGGTGGGCAAGGGGTTGGCCATAATGGTTCCAACTTTGACTGCTGCGATAATGGGAATATGTGAATGGTTTTACCGCATTTATTTCGCCTTGTAAAAACAGCGGGTTATTTTTTGATATTTAGTGTAGATTTAGCACCCAATTGCCATCCGAATTTATTTGCCCACCATCCTTTATTTGATTTGATTTCACTGATTCTAAATTCATCAATTAAAAATTGGCCATAAATGATGCCATTTTTTAAAATGTATGCCTTTGCATCAAAAGCAATTAATGCATTATCTCGGCTACCCAAATTGCTTTCCACAGCCCTATAGAAAATTACAGGATTTAGGTAACCTACCTCAAACCCGCCGTCACCCAAGACGCCCTATCAAATACCACCATTTCTGTTACCCCAATTTCAACACGTTTTTTAATCAGCACCGAAGCACGGTGAATGGCCATGTATTTTTTGGGCACCAAACTATTCCCCGGCAAGGGACCAGGCAGCGTTAATTTGTTGTGCAGCTGTGCAAATATGTTTTGGTAGTGAAATGGGCCAATGTGAGAATTGAGCCTTAAGAACAAATACTCTTTTGCAAAGTCACTTAGAATTAAACTTCTATAACCATTGCCGATAAACAATTTATCGTGGCCAAAGGCTGCATTAGTATGGTTCTTCACCAAATTGGTATTGATGTATCCTTTTACACTGAAATAATCAAAACCAGTGCTGTCAAACTTTCTCCACCAGCCCACTCCAGGTACAGCACCCAAACTGTCTCCCCAAGGTCTTACGTATTCTTAGCAAACCATTGGTTTTCCGTAATGCGAGAGTAAAGCCCACCTTAGCCAAATGTACCACGCATTTCTATTCCACGGGTATTTTGCAGTATGAATGTCCCCATTGGGATTTAGGGCCTGCCTGAACATTGATTACTGGATTAATTGAAAGCCAGGACTGACCTTCATTAAAAGTGTAAAAAAGAGATTGATAGTCGTAAATTCCTTTTAAAATTGATTTTTTTGATGGGGCTTGAAAATTGTTCTGTACAAATTCTGGATTGTCAATACGCAACCAACGCGAATTAAAATCCCAAGCACTTGGAATATATAGTGTAATTTGAATAAGGGTATCTGCATTGGCACTCATTCTTCTGATAGAATCAATGGAGCCACGAAGGAAATATCGGTTAGAATAATTCAGCCATCGGTTGCCATGGTCTTTTGTGGAATAAAAACCCCGGGTTTCATTCATTTGCAAGGTAATATCGCCGTATGAATTGGGTTCATACCATGGGGATTGTGCAAAAGATGATTGCAGGCCAGTGATGAATAAAACAAGTACTAAAACGCTATTTCTCACAAGGCGAAGATATTGAAAAAGAAATGATTTGGACATGGAATGTCCCCTTATAGAATTAAAAAGTAAGCCTTAGTTTAAACTAATACCTGGCATGAGCTGCTCACTGCCATTGTACAGCATAAGGTTGTGAATGGTGGGCTTAGAAACTTAATTAGAGGCATTTCTCCCAATATTTCCATGGCTTTAAATTCATCATCGGCCTTTACCGTACACCACCATTTGGTTCTGTCGTCGTTTACTGCATACATTAAAAGTTTGCCTTCGGTAAAAAGACGGTCTACTGCTTTTCTGTGCCTGGGCAGAAGTTGCAGGAACTCTGCATTTAAATCGGGCAAATCACTTTCAACAAAGAATACATTCATGCTGTTGTGTTTAAGTTTAGGTTTTGAACTATGGTTGTAACCTGGGTTTTTCCAGTTGTTAAGCCTGCCCAGTTGCGTATTTCAGATTCCAAATATCCTTGCAATTTAGAGGCTTCCTCTTCAGAAACCAAATTCAATGTTTCCAACAAGCTTTGAGCTACATTGTACTGTGGTCCCATTTTGCCATCATCAATTTTGATGCAAACACCCCATTTTTTGCTTGGGATTCCTATGCTGTAAACTCCGTCTGCACCCGTTTTCCCAATGACTTTACCGCTGGTAACACTGATTAAGTCCGTGCAATAGCGTTTTGTACCTGCAATGAGTTCGGGATAAGTAGCAATGGCTTCAGTGATCATGTGACAAGCTTTGGCAATTGCGGTTCCGAATTTTTCAGGGGCCATTAAATTTTTATATGCAATTGCTTGGTTGTACACGGGCATGCCAAAGATGGGGGCACTACAACCATCAATACCGGGTATTAATTCTTCTGGTTCCATTTCATGCATCATTGCTGAAATTTTCCGAATTTCTTGATGCAATGGATGGTCTAAATTAAAATAATCAGATGTGCTCAAGCCATTAAAAACACAGTATGCCAAAAAGCCACCGTGTTTGCCGCTGCAGTTGTTGTGAATAGCGGTAGGTTCTTGCCCATTGCGAATGATTTTTACATAATCGGATTTATGGGTGGGTGCTTGGGAGCCGCAACCCAGGTTAGAAACATTCAAACCAATTTTGGATAATATATGATTTGCCCCTTCAACGTGCATGTCTTCTCCATTATGCGAACCACACATTAGGGCCAAATCTTTCAATGTAAAGCCAAAATGCTCGAAAGCCCCAAGTAATTAATGGAATATGCTGAAAATATTTTAAAGCAGACCTCGGAAAACAAATTTGTTTAACATCTCCCAGTGATGCGATAATGTTTCCATGTTCATTTACAACACATATTACACCACGGTGAAAACTCTCTGTAATTCCCCCTCTGCTGTGGGTTACTAAAACTGGATTGGTTATTTTATCGGTCTGATTCAACAAGGCGAAATTACATTCCTATTTTGGGCATCATGAACAAGTTTTCTACATTAATTCAGCAGCCCATTGCGCAAATCTGAATGTGTTTGTCAAAATTTATGCAGTTGTGTTTCCCTGTAAGCGATATTGTGCCAATAAGTACAATACGGCCATGCGCACAGCCACTCCATTTTCTACTTGTTGAAGGATAATACTATGCGAAGAATCAGCTACTTCACTGCTGATTTCAACACCACGATTGATAGGACCTGGGTGCATAACAACTATTTCTTTATTTAACCGGTTCAGCACATCCATGCTAAGTCCATACTGCATGCTATATTCTCTGAGAGAAGGAAAATACTGAATGTCCTGGCGTTCCAATTGTATGCGAAGCATATTGGCCACATCGCACCAATTCAAGGCTTTTTCCAGGTTGTGTTCAACCTTAATTCCCAAATTTGATATATACCTTGGGATTAATGTTGGTGGCCCACAAACCATTACTTCGGCACCAAGGGCTTTTAGGCAGAAAATATTGCTTAATGCCACCCGTGAATGTAGAATGTCGCCCACAATTACCACTTTTTTGCCTGCCACATCACCCAACTTTTCTCGAATGGAAAATGCATCCAACAAGGCTTGGGTAGGGTGCTCATGGGTGCCGTCGCCTGCATTAATAATTTGTGCATTTACATGGCGGGCAAGAAACAAACAAGCTCCAGGTGCTGGATGGCGCATGACTATCATGTCCACCTTCATGCTTAAAATATTGTTTACGGTGTCAATTAGAGTTTCGCCTTTTTTAACACTGCTGCTGCTGCTGGAAAAATTGAGAACATCGGCAGAAAGTCGTTTTTCAGCGAGTTCAAATGACACCCTGGTTCGGGTGCTGTTTTCAAAAAACAAATTGGCAACTGTAATATCTCTTAAAGAAGGGGTTTTCTTTACAGGGCTGTTTAATAACTGTTTAAAATTGTCTGCTGTTTGGAAAATCAATCTCATGCTTTCTTCTGAAAGCCCTTTGATTCCAAGGAGGTGTTTCATAGTGGCTGCCTGTGTCATGGTTATTTGCTCAAAAGCCAAACTTTATTGTCGTGTTCCTTCCATTCTACTTTTACATGTTCTCCAGTGCTGCGGCTGTCTACAATAGCACCGGCATAATCTGCTGCTATGGGCAGTTCCCTGTTAAATCTACGGTCGATGAGTACCATAAGCTCTACACTCGCTGGGCGGCCATAATTCATCAATGCGTCAATTCCCGCCCTAACGCTGCGGCCGGTAAAAAGTACATCGTCTACCAAAATAATATGCAAACCTTCTGTAGAGAAATCCAATTTGGTGGGGCTGGGCACTATTAGATCACCCCTGCCTATGTCGTCCCTAAAAAAACTGTTGTCCAGTTCACCGTATTTTATGGCATTTTGGGGATACAATTCTTGAATGGTGGATTGCAACCTTCGCGACAATTCCACGCCCCTCGGCTGTAAACCTATGACTGCACATTTTTCCATGTTGCCATGGTTTTCACCTATTTGCAGGGCAAACCTGCGAATAATGAGTTCAATGCGCTTGTGTGAAAGCAAAACACGTGGCTCAATCATGATTCCGACAGCGAAAGTATGATATCAAACTCGTCTTTTGTTAATTTTGAAACAGAAAGCCTTGAAATTCTTATCAATTCCATTTTGTCCAATCTCTTGTCGGCTTTCATCTCACTAAGTGTAACGGGTCGTTTTAGTTTTTTTACAGGCTTCACATCTACCACTACCCAATTTGAATCATCCGTTGTGGGGTCCTGATAACTTTCTCCAATTACTTCTGCAATTCCCACTACCTCTTTGCCCTCATTGCTGTGGTAAAACATAAGCAGGTCACCTACCTTCATGTCGCGTAAGTTGTTTCTGGCAGCGTAATTGCGCACCCCATCCCAGTGGGTTTTTTTATCTTTCACAAACTGCTCCCAAGGGTATTTATGTGGCTCAGATTTTATTAGCCAATGATTCATTTCTGCAAATTAAAGACTTAATCGTTTTTGAAATCGATTTTCTACGCTTTGTTTTAAACAAGTAATTCTACTCTATAAATTTAAAGTAGTTATTCATCAGTTTCTTTTTCAAAGAAATTGTATTGCAAAAAGAGGAGGGACAAATAACTTGGTTGTTTTTCACCTGAATTGCATGAAAATTATGGTTTCAAAGAAAACTGTTTAATTTGCATTGTGTGGCGCAATAAAAAAGGCAGAATCCGACTCTTTTGGAAAATTTGTATTCCCGTTTTGGTCATACTGTATTTTCTGCCGCTGGCATTCCATTTTGTACCTATGGGGATGACCGATTTGGAAGTAAAAAAATATTTTCAAGACAGAAAAATACCTTATACCGATTCCACAGTAGTCATTAATGGTGTAAAAGTGCATTTTGTTGCAAGCGGTCCAGATACCGGTCGTTTGGTGGTGATTGTGCATGGCTCCCCAGGCAGTTGGACTGATTTAAAAGACTATTTAGGGGATTCTAATTTGGCACATAAGTACAGATTGCTTGCTTTTGACAGGCCTGGTTATGGACAAAGTAATCGTGAAGGATTTGCCCAATTAATCGACCAAGCAGAGGTGGTGGCCTATTTTATAGATCACCGAAAAAACAAATCCAAAGTTGTTGTAATGGGACATTCATACGGAGGTCCCATCGCAGTGAAAACCGCCACCATAAGGCCAAACGAAATTGCCGGTTTGTTTTTAATTTCACCTACTATTTCTCCAGAAGTTGAAGCAGGCATTACCGTTAAAAGATTTATGCAACATTATTCAAAATTTTGGCTGGTGAAATGGATGATGCCCAAAATGTTGCTCAATTCAACCCAAGAAATGCAACCACTGCCCACTGAGGTTCAGAAAATGGAGCCAGATTATAAAAAAATAAATTGTGCAGTAACTGAATTCCATGGAACCAAAGATTGGATGGCTCCTTTTGGCAATCAAAAATATGTAAAGGAAAAACTTACAATGGCTAGTGTAAAAACCATTGCGATAGAAGAGGGTGACCACTTTTTAATTTGGAGCAAACACAAAGAGGTGGTAGGCGAATTGATGTTGTTGTTAAATCGGTAAATAGTGTTAAATTTGTTTGAACAAATAAATGAACATCCAAGATTTTCATAAGGCAATTCACGAGGGTGAAAGCACCCCTAAACAACCCTTGGTATTTATTGGCCATGGCGACCCCATGAATGCATTGCGGGAAAATGATTTCACCCGTGCTTTAAATAATTTGGGAAATAATTTGGTGTCTACAAATAAACCCAAAGCAGTTTTATGTGTATCGGCGCACTGGCTTACCAAAGGCACGTTTATCAACAGTGCAGAAAATCCGCCTACAATACATGATTTTGGAGGATTTCCTCAAGAGTTGTTTGATGTGCAATACCCCGCTAAAGGTTCTCCCGAAAAAGCCAGTGAGGCGCAACAATTGATAGAAGGAAGTGCATTAACTCAAGACTGGGGCTTGGACCATGGTGCCTGGACAGTTTTGAAACATGTGTTTCCCAATGCAGATATTCCAGTTTTTCAAATGAGTATAGATTATTATAAATCTATGGATTACCATTTTGAATTGGCCGCAAAGCTTCAATCTCTGCGTGAAAAAGGCGTTTTGATTGTAGGCAGTGGCAATGTGGTGCACAACTTGCAAATGAGTTTTCCAAGATTTGCAGATGGAAATACAACACCTTTTGATTGGGCAGTAGAGTTCGATACCTGGGTGGGCAATTGCATATTGGATTGCAATTGGAAAGCCTTAACAAAATACGACACCACCTCTGCTGGAAAACTTTCTGTGCCTACACCAGACCACTATGCCCCATTGATGTATGTTATGGGCTTGGCAGGTGGCTTAGAGCCTATTGAAACATTGTACCAATCGGTAGAATACGGCGGCATGAGTATGCGCACGTTTAAAATAGGATAATTATTTCCACTTTACTGTTATTTTCGCCAAATGAAATGGAAGAAATATGCATGGCTTTTGTTGTTCATTTATTTTGGTAAATCCCATTCACAATTTGTGATTTATTCTGGCGCCGATTCTGCAACCAAATTGCAAATAAACGCCTATTTAGATGCCTATTTTAATTATACATTTTCCAAACCGAAAGACCCTACTTTGCCTTATTTATATGCTGCTGCAAAACACAATGAGTTGGGGTTGAATCTGGCCTTTGTGAATTTTAGTTTTGAAAATTCCAGAAGCAGGGCCTCATTCACACCAGCAATTGGCAGCTTTATGGAGATGAATTATGCTGCCGAACCGGCTTTCTGGCAACATGTGTACGAAGGTTATGCTGGAATTAAGCCACTAAAAAAGAGAAATTGGTGGTTGGATTTTGGGGTTTTTGGTTCGCCATATACCAATGAAACCGCTATTTCTTATGATCAAATTATCTATACCCGATCACTGGGGAGTGAAAACAGTCCATATTATTTAAGCGGATTTAGAAGCAGCCATAAAATCAATCAAAAATGGAATTTTATTTGGTATTTTTTAAATGGATGGCAGCGCATTAGAAAAATCAATGACAAACCCGCTTTGGGCAGCAGTGTTGAGTTTAAACCGAATGCCAAATGGGCATTTAGTTTTGCTGCATATGCCGGGGATTCGAGGTATGATTCCATGCCCAATTTAAGAACCCGATATTTTGGAAATATTAACGGAGATTACAACCGAGATGGAAAAGTATCTGCTTCGTTTTGCCTTACTGCAGGAAATGAAACCCATTTGGATAGCATGAATAATGCAAAAGCAGGCAAATGGGGGAGTGCAGCTTTGCAATTAAAATGGCGTTTTTTGCCCAAACATTCAGTTGCAGTTAAATATGACATGTATGCGGATCCCGAAGAAATTGTTGTGAAAAATATGACCAATAATTCAGGATTTCAAGTACAGAGTTTTACACTGAATTATTCACTTGAAATAGGCAATAATGCTTTGTTCCGTGTGGAAGGAAGGGGGTTTTGGGGCAAACAAAAAATGTTTTTACTAGACAATGGAGTGTCTACAAGAAACAACCAAATGTTGGTGAGCAGTTTGGCCCTTAAATTCTAATAAAATTATTTTTCAAAAACTTTATCTTTATCTACTTTTTTTACCTTATCACCGTCATTCAATCTTTTGGCTATAGCCATTCCTGGCGCGGAAATCACTTCATCGCCTTCTTTTAATCCTGTTAGCAATTCAAAATAGTTGATGTCTTGAATTCCTGTAGTTACTTCTATGGATTTTGCTTTGCCATTTTCTAAAATAAATACCCAGGTTCTGGTAATTTCGCCTTTATTTTTTTCAATTTCTTTTTTGTCTTTTACCGCTACCTTACTGTCAGATTTTTGCGTGGGTTCGCGCGTGGTGACCGCAGAAATAGGAATACACAGCACATTGTTTTTGGTTGCTGTTTGTATATCTACAGTGGCTGTCATTCCGCTGCGAAACGGCTGTTTTCTTCCTTCGCCCAAATCAGAATAACTTGAAGCAAGAATGCGCACTTTAACCACATAATTGGTGGCTTGATCAGTAATTGCAGATGCTGCCTCAAATCGGGCTGAATTGGCAATTTCAGTTACAATTCCTTTGAAAATTCTATTGGGCCAGGCAGAAACTTTAATGTTGGCACTATCGCCATTTTTTATTCTGACTATATCGTTTTCATTCACATTTACCTCTACCTCCATGCTGTTCAAATTGCTCACCCGCATAATTTCGGTACCGGCCATTTGAGCTGTTCCAACAACACGTTCACCTTTCTCAGAATTTAGATTGGTAACAATACCACTGGCAGGTGCAAAAATGCTGGTTCTGCCCATGTTTTTTCTTCCTTGATCCAAACTTGCTCTTAAACTTTGTACACTGTATTTGGCTGCCAATATATTTTTATCGGCAGCACCCATATTGGCTTTTGCAGTCTCAAATTGCAACCGGGCTTGTTCATATTCCTGTTCGCTAGAAACTTTCTGCTCGTAAAGTTTTTTTATCCTCAAATAATTGCTCTCAGCTTGTATGAGGGCGGCTTTAACGCTTTCCTTCTGGGCTTCTTGACTAGATAAGCCTGCCAAGCCATTGTCTAAATTGGCTTGCAGTTGGTTCATTTGTGTTTGGTAAATATCTGGATTGATGCGCAATAACAATTGTCCTGCAACCACGCTATCCCCCTCTTTTACCGCCATTTCAATGATTTCACCACTGACATCTGGGCTTATTTTTACTTCACTTTCGGGCTGGATTTTCCCATTTACACTTACAATTTCAGTAATGTTTCTTTTTACTGCAATTTCAGTGGCAACCAAAGTGGCATTTTCGCCCTTTTTTGCAAAAACTGCAAGCAAGATTACACCAAGAACCAAGCCTCCAATAATCCAGATCCTTTTATTTTTTTTATTCACTATTAATTTATTTCTAATTTTTTACCCATATAAAAATCCAATATGAGTTTTCTAAATACATATTCATATTTTGCTGATACAAAATTGGCATTGGCTGCAACATAATTGGCTTTGGCAATTTGAAGGTCAGTAGCACTTCCTTGGCCTCCATCAAATCTTTTTTGAATGAAGTCTAAATTTTTCTTTTGAGCATCTTCAGATAAGGCTGCGGCTTTGTATTTTTTCATTGCAGCATTGTATGCTGTAAACACACCTGCAACTTCATTATATAAGTTTTGTTTGGTTCTCTCCGAAGTTAAAATGGTTCTTTCTAAATCAAGACTGGCAAACTTGTAATTGTTGCGGACTGAAAAACGGTTAAATACTGGAATGGAAAGGTTTAAGCCAACAGATTGGCCGAAATTGCTTTTTAATTGATTGGTATAACTGGGACTGGAATAATTGTATTTTAAAAGAGGCGCTTCAACTATTTCATTGGTATTTTTTACAATTCCAATTGGCATCAAAGCTCCTTGGGTCACACTTTCTAAAGTGCTTGCGTTGGAAGAATATACAGAATTTAAATTGAGGCCCAAAGATAAAGTTGGGTATAGTGATCCTTTGGTGTATTTTTTATAATACGTAGAACCTTGAACCCTAAGGTCGGCAGCCAATATATCGGGCCTTCTACTTGCCGCAGATGTATATAGATTCACCAAAGTTTCGGGATATTCTTGAATGGATTGGGACCCCAATGTTGGCAACGCAATGGTAAAGTTCTCTTCTAATGGCAGGCGTAGTAACATTTTTAGCGACACCAAAGCATTGGCTTCTTGATTTTCGGCATTCACCATATTGGTTTCATCGTTGGCCATTTGGGCTTTTAAATTTAGCACTTGGCCTTCGTTAATAGATCCGGCAGCAAATTGTATTTCAGCCCTTTCTAACTGGGCTTTTGTATTGGCAATGTTTTGTTTGCTGCTTTCAATAAGTTCTTTGGCTTGGGCAATTTGCAAAAACAAGTTGGCCACATTTAAACTTATATTTTGTTCTACCGATTTTACATCTTGCTCAGATGCCATCCACAGATATCGGGTATATTCTATATTGTTTCTTATGCTTCCTCCGGCAAAAAGTGTAAGACCGCTAGAAAGTCCATAGTTGCCGCTGTAAATTCCTTTTTTTACGAAGGTATTGGTGTAGCGGTCAATGCTTCTTCCCGATTGGTAATACTGACCCAGATTGGAATTCAAATCTGGAACCATGTATAATTTAGACTGATCGTGGGTGATTTTACTTTGCTCTGCAGTTAATTGGGATAGTTTCACGTCTAGGTTATTGTCAATGGCATATTGAATGCATTGCTCTAATGTCCAGGATTTGGTTTGCCCCAATACCAGACTGCTGTATGCCAGCAAACCCATAAGAAGTAAATTTCTCATAAGTGCAAATGTATGCTGTTTTGAAAATGTATGTTCACAGGCCTCGATGGAAATTTACAAATACCGATAAAATCTTTTGTGGGTAACTCAACACAGAATGTTTCATTTTTATCCTTTGAAAGTTGAACAAAAAAACTATTTTTGCCTCCGATTCGGTGTCCGAAACTGAGAAACTTTGGTTTCTTCTATTTAGGATGAAAAGGGAACTCCGGTGAAATTCCGGGACTGTACCCGCAGCTGTAAATCTTCGGTTTGCTTTGCAAACCAGTTTTGATTCTTACTCAATACCACTGTTTGTTTTGCAAACGGGAAGGTGAATCAAACGAAGAAAGTCAGAAGACCTGCCGCGTCAATTGCAACACAAATTGCTTTCGGGAAGAAAGGCAGAGTGGATTAGGTTTTCCTACTTCATCTATTCCCAATTGCATTTGTGCCAACAACATGATACACGCAGTTTTGGCCATATTGCCCCTTTTTTCACCTGTCAAGGATTCTATGCCTAGGCTGGATACTGCGCGTGTAAAAGTGGTGCGCCAAGAATTTGCATCAACCGGGGGTTTTAACCATCAATTTAAAAGCCCAACTTCTGGCTTGAGTTTGGCACAAAGTTTAGCGGCTTCTGGTGTTTATTTAAAGCAATATGGGGCAAACGGATTGGCCACAATTAGCATACGCGGCGCTGATCCACAACAAACTCAAGTGCTTTGGAATGGAATTCCAGTAGCCAATCCGATGCTGGGGATGACTGATTTGAATACCTTTTCAGCTTTTGGCAATGACCAAGTTGGATTGCTTACTGGCAATGCTTCTTCTTTTTACGGCAGCGGTAATGTGGGTGGAGCCATTTTGGTCAATAACCTCATTCCAGATAGCAATGGCATCCATGCCCAAATTGGTTTTAACCCGCAGCAATTGTATCAAGGCGCAATTGATGGCAGCAAAGTCATTCACAAAGGATATATTAGAAGCATAACTTCTTGGTATGGGGGCAATAACCAATATGTATTTAGGGTGCCAGATGAGGCTACTCAATTGAAACAAATAGAGAAAAACGCGAAGGTTCAATCCATTACACAAAGGGTGATTTCAGGAACCCAACTGGGTCGTTTTCATTTAAAAGGAATTGGGGAGTATGCTACGAATTACCGCAGCCTGGGTACCAATATTTTTTCTGGAAATGGCAATGGTCAGCAATGGGACAGAAACCTGAGGATATTGGCAGAAAGCAAGTACAAGTTTGACCAATTCCAATGGATTTCTAGAGCAGCATTTATTAGAGATGAAATTCGGTTTTTGGATACCTCAGCGAGAATCCATGATACCAGCAGTTCTAGAACTTTGCATTTGCAAACAGAGTTCAGTGGCATTATTTATAACTTAAAATGGTTGGCCGGTGCGGATATGCAGTCGGTAAATGCATTCGCAAATGCTTATGGAGGCATGCGCAAAAAAATCTATCCAGCGCAATTTGTGGCATTTATTTGGAACAAGAACAGGTGGTTGATGACCGGAAATGGACGCATGGAATGGCATGAGAAAATGATGGTGTATGCGTTTTCAGCTGGGTATCGTTTGTTTAATAATTTTACAATAAACAGTGCATATAGAACCACATTTAGACGGCCAGCACTCAATGATTTGTTTTGGTTGAATAATGGCAATACAAGTCTAAAATCGGAATCAGGAAAAGAGGTTGAATTCAATGTAAAATACAAGCAGGGTAATGTGAAAAGAAGTGTTGAAATCAATGCTGCTTTTTACCATCGAATTTTAGAACATCCTATTATTTGGGTGCCAGCTGGGGCGCAGTGGCAGGCGGTAAATTACCATTTGGGAAAATACAAAGGCCTGCAATTGTCTACCGAAATCATGCAGCAAATAGGGAAGCATCAATTGCGACTTTTGGGCTATGCAGAATTTACAGAGAGCAATATGCAACAAAATTCGGGTGATCCATTTCACCAACGCATTTTTATTCCAAAATTAAATGGAAGTGCTGCAATTGCATGGCATTTCCAATCTTGGAATCTTGCTTTAACTGCACAGCATACAGGGAAGCGGTTTAGTACCACCGACAATTCCGATTTTCTACATGATTTCCGTGTTTTTCATACCAACCTTTCTAAATCCATTTTCATATTCAAAGTGTTCACAACATTGGAATTGAATGTTCAGAATTTGGGTTGAAAATCTTACTATATTATGCCTGGAAAACCAATGCCAGGTAGGTCTATAATGTGTACAATTAAAATAAAAATATGAATAAATATACCATGACAATTGCAATATTGTTTGCAATAGTTGGAACAACAAATGCACAGGTGGAAACCTTCGAAAACGTGACTTTAGACAGTGGCAAAGTTCTCAATGGATTTAACGGAGAAAAGGAATTTAATTTTTCGTTTAGTGGAGGAAATTTAATTATGCCTACATTTTGGGATACCTCATTTGGTGGCTTCTGGTCCAGCGGTTGGGCAATAAGCAGAAAATATGATTCTGCCACCATGAGCACTGATTTTGGAAGGCACCTGTATTGTGTAAAAGCCTATAAAGGATATAACAACTCGAATACTTTTGCAATAGGACAAAACGGGTCGTATTTGTATCGCAGTAGAAATAGTAAAGAGGGAATTTCAAAATTAAAAATTACCAATACCACTGCAGCATACAATTCCATGAAATTGGGCGATGCATTTGCCAAAAAGTTTGGAGGACGCACTGGCAACGATAGTGATTATCTGTATTGTAAAATGATGCAATATAATAAAGGTGTTTTTGTCGACAGTCAAATTGTGTATTTGGCGGATTTTAGGTCAAGCAACAATGCCAATGATTATATATTGAATTCTTGGAAAGTTGTTCATTTTGTAAAAGAGACAGATTCAATAATGTTTCAATTAAAAAGCAGCGACACCAGTGAATGGGGTATCAACACACCCGCATTTTTTGCCATTGATGATGTGGAATTTGATTTGTTGGAAAATATTTCAAATGTGAACACATTATCGATAATGGCATATCCAAATCCGGCCCAAGAGAGCATTACATTTAGATCTACAAATCCGATAAATAAACTGGTGGTTTTTTCACCAAACGGAACTATAGTGAAAACCCTCAATTCTGAGCAAAATACGGAAGTAAAAATGGATGTTTCTGATTGTGCCAATGGCATGTATATTGTTCGGTTTTCTACCGAAAATGGCACTGGGATTATGCGTGTAATGGTGCAAAACTAGTATGTATAAGTACTTGAAATTGTCCTTATTGGGCTTGGTTTATCTTGCCTCATGCAAACCTGAAAAAAAAGCATGTTGTGATTCTATTCCTACCACAAATGCTACCAAAGCATTGGTGTTGTGTGAAGGGAATTTTCAATGGGGAAATGCGGATTTTGACGTGTTTATTCCAGATAGCAACAAGTTGTACCAAGGGGTATATAAAGCCCAAAACAATGGAGCCTTGGGCGATGTGTTGCAAAGTGGTTATGTAGGTGATAATGGTGTATGGCTGGTAATGAACAATTCAGGTAAATTGGTTTGTATTGATAGAAACACATTTAAATTTAAATCGGAAATAAAGGGATTGAAATCACCAAGATATGTGGTGATAGATGGTGAGACTGCTGTTGTGAGTGAATTGTATGACAATAGAATTCATATTGTGAATTTAAAAACAAATGCGCAATCGCACATTCAAGTTAATGGATGGACCGAGCAATTGTGCCTCACTGCCAAAGGCATTGCAGTTGCCTCAAAAAGAGGTGCTGTGTATTGGTTGAATTCTAACAAAACGGCTATAGAAGACAGCACTTTGGTGCGCAGCGGTGCGGGTTGGATGGCAACAGACAAGAATGGCAAATTATGGCTGTTGGCTTCGGATTCCGGTAAGTCTATGCTGTATAAAATAAACGTTGAAACCCGGAGAATAGAAAATCAGATGCCAGTAGGGTCCGGTGGATATTCGCAGAAAATAGCCATGTCATTGCACAAAGACAGCGTGTTTTTTCTGGGAAATGGGGTTTTTGGCATGCCAATTTCTGCTTTAGAGGCGCCCACAGTACCCTTGTTTGTTGAAAAGGGTGCCAATTACTATGGATTGGCCGTAGACCCTTTTTCGGGTAACCTTTATGTTTCTGATGCCAAGGATTATGTTTCAAAAGGAGAAGTAATCGTGCTTCATGGAAATGGAGCCGTAGTGCACCGTTTCAACACAGGAATTAACCCTGGAGAATTTCTGTTTTACAGATAAACACGCCTATGTCATAGTTTGGCTTATTTTTGCCGAATCATTGGTAAGGTTTTTGGGGGTATAAGCCCGCATAACAGTACCTTATCTGGTGTGATGTATTGATGAAAAACTATTTTAAACTGCCTAGAATCCTGAAGAGGGTAGACGTGCTGGTGTTAAGGGCATATATAGGACCATTTTTGGTAACCTTTGTGCTGAGCATGTTTTTGTTTTTGATGCAGTTTCTTTGGAAATACATCGATGAATTGGTGGGTAAAGGTTTGGCACCTGGTATTCTTGGCAAGCTTATTTTTTATTCGCTTGCCGACTTGGTGCCGATGGCTCTTCCGTTAACCATTATGGTAGCAGGATTGATGACCTTTGGTAATTTGTCGGAGAGTTTTGAATTGGTTGCCATGAAGGCCAATGGAATGTCGTTGCGCCGCATTTTAATGCCGGTTTTTATTCTCATGCTTATTTTGGGAGTTACCAATTTCTTTTTTATGAATGTGGTAATTCCCAAAGCGAATCTAGAAGCCAAAGCCATGCTCTGGGATTTGAGGCAAAAGAAACTTGCATTTAATATAGACAAAGGGGTTTTTTATAAAGAAATTGAAGGCTTTGCCATTAGAATTGGAGATAAAATGCCGGACAATGAAACGGTTAAGGATATCCTTATTTATGAGTATAAAGAAGACGATAGCAAAAGATTGAATGTAATCCGCGCTAAGGACGGCAAAATGGTGCTTTCAGAAAACAAACGCATTTTGAATTTCACCCTCAATAATGGGGTGCGGTATGAAGAAATGACGGGCATGGAAGAGTACCAAAAAAGTGCGCCTTTTAACTTGATGCGTTTTAGCAAACAACGCATGATTATAGATTTAAACAGCCTGGATTTGAAATTCACCGAAAGGGACGCTTATAAAGGAGATTATAGGCTAATGAAGCTGGCTGAATTGAATAAAGAAATCGATTCTTCAAAAAGGAAAGATGCCCGTATGACGCGTGAAAATGTTTCCTACATGCGGCGTTACATTCATTTAAAAGGGGTGTTTGGAAATAAAGAGGGTGCGAAAGTTTCAGTGCCCGATTCCACATTTAAAGTAAAAACAAAAACGGATATGCTGGCCAATTTTACCCCGGCATTTTCCCGCCAAATATTATCGGCGGCAATCAACAATTGTCGCGGACTAAAGGGCACTGTGGATGGAATTATTAGCAACAGAAAATACGACAAAGATGAAATTGCGCCGTATTATGTTGAATGGCATAAAAAATTCAGTTTGAGTGTCATTATTGTGTTGTTGTTTTTGATTTCTGCTCCACTGGGTGCCATTATCCGCAAAGGCGGTATTGGAATGCCATTGGTGATTTCTGTGGTGCTTTTTGTGCTGTTTTATGCCATTAATATGGTGGTTGAAAAAATAGGCAAAGAAGGAATAGTTCCAATTTGGGTAGGGATGTGGATGAGCTCCTTGGTGCTGCTGCCAATTGGCTTGTTTATTACTTATAAAGCCACCAAAGACAGCACTGTATTTAATTTTTCTGCAACTGCTTGGATTGTGAAAAAAATCAAACAACTTTTCAAAAAAAAATCAGCCATTTTGATTGCCGCAGCCCAAAATGATGTTGCAGACAATAAAGAGAAAATAACATGAAAATTTTGGTACTTGGCAGCAGGGTGCCATGGCCTTTGCACGATGGAGGCGCTATTGCCACCTATGGGATGCTTAAAGAACTTGCTGCACAGGAAGCCGATGTTGCGTTTTTTACTTACAACACCAAGAAACATTTTCAATCCGAATCGGTCATTAAAAAAGCATTTGATTTTTGTAAGGTTATCGCTTTTGAAATAGACACTTCTTTGAGCATTTTTGGTGCATTTAAAAGTTTTATATCAGGTGAAAATTACAATATAAGTCGGTTTGTAAATAATAATGCAAGCATTGAATTGGAAAAATTATTGAATCATTCCCAATTTGATGTTATCATAATTGAAGGTTTGTACGCTTACCCACTATGGAATGGACTTAAGCATAAACCTGCCAACCCTGTGGTGTTGAGGCAACACAATGTAGAGTTTTTAATTTGGGAAAAACTGTCTGAAACACATAAAAATATAGCGAAAAGGAAATATTTGAAATATTTGTCGGCAGGTATAAAAAAATATGAATTGAAGGCAATTCAATCTGTTCAAAACATACTGGCCATTACACGCACAGACATGGAGGTTTTCAAAGAAATTCATCCAAAGGCAAACCATTTTTATTTTCCTGCAGGAATTCACATAGAAAATTTGGGAGAACGGGAAGTGGAGAATGAATATGCATTTTGCCATATTGGTTCCATGGAGTGGATTCCAAATCAAGAAGGTGTAAAATGGTTTATTTCAGAGATTTTTCCTGGTATTAAGAAAAAATTTCCTGAGGCAGAATTTCACATCGCAGGTAAGGGATTGCAAGCAAATGATCCACAATATGCGGCTGAAGGGGTCATCAACCACGGAGAAGTAGATGATGCTAAGGCGTTTCAACAAGAATTTCACACAACTGTGGTGCCCTTGCAATCTGGTAGTGGGTTGCGAATGAAAACTATAGAAGCCATGGCATTGGGCAATGTGGTCATTTCTACATCAGTAGGTATAGAAGGTATTCCAGCGCAAAATGGCAAGGAGGTGATTGTTGCCAATACACCGGAAGATTTTTTGGAAGCATTTTCAGCATTATTTGAAAGCAAAGAGTTGCGAAAAAGTATGGTTCAACATGCCAATGAAATGGTGGGCAAAGAATTTGGGCTGAAACAAGGAATTCAGAAATTGTTGGAGTTTTTGAATAAAATAATCCGTCTAAGAGAAAGCGAAGCTTAATTTTTTAGGTTTATTTTGCTGAACGTATGTGGAAGTTTAAAAAACTTGGGCTGTCAGTAATTTTAATTCTTGGCCTGGGCACAGCCGCGCTGCAATTTGTTTCCTGCGGAAGTGGAGGCAAAGACGGTGACAATGCCGATAATGAAGTTGCTGACTCAACTGAAAAGTTTGTAAAAGAGGTGTGCTCATCTTGCCATGAGTTTGTACCACCTGAGTCCTTGCCCCGTTTAACTTGGACTGGATTGGTATTACCTGTTATGGCTGCAAAAATGGGAATTTTTGAATATGAAGGTGCAGAGTTGCCTAATGAAAAAAAGGACCCATTTGCCCCTAAAGACTATTATCCCAGCAAACCTTTAATTCCATACTATAGGTTTAAAGAAATCATCAGTTATTTTGAGAAAAAAGCGCCAGAAACGCTTCCGTCTCAGTCCAGATCTGCAAATATTGGTGAAGTAACGCCAGTATTTAGGCCCAAATTGCCCAACCTTCCACCTACTGATGCGCCATTAACCACCTTTGTTTCTATACAACCCAAATTAAAAAAATTGATTTTGGGTGCAGGCGGTGACCATAGCCGAATTGGGGCGTTTAACGAAAAACTAGAACCCCTTTGGGTGCTGGGTTTGCCCAGTGCACCTGCCTATGTTGATTTCACTTCGGGGTCCGAATGGCTGGTAACCTGCATGGGAAGCGTAATGCCCTCCAATAAAAAGGAAGGCAAATTGTTGCGTTTGCTTACCAATGGGAGTGCCCTGCCTTCTCGTTCTATTGAAATGTTGGCCGACTTGCCAAGGCCAGTGCAAATTACCAATTTAGATGTAGATGGAAATGGTTCAAACGATTTACTGGTAAATGGATTTGGGCATTTAGAGGGCAAGTTGTATTGGTTGAAAAATGGAGATAAGAAATCAGAGAATATTCTAAAAGGAATTCCTGGTGGTTTAAAAACCATGGTACTGGATTGGGATGGTGATGGTAAAAAGGATATTCTTACCATGTTTACCCAAGGAAAAGAAAGTATTTCCATGTTTCACAATGATGGAAATGGAAAGTATACCGAACAAGTTTTACTGTCATTTTCTCCAGTAAATGGATCATCCTCTTTTGATGTGCTTGATGTAAATGGGGATGGTAAGAAAGATATTGTTTACACCTGCGGTGACAATGCCGATTATTCAATCGCATTAAAACCATTCCATGGTGTTTATATTTATGTAAATGAAGGGAATAATAAATTCAAACAATCCTATTTTTATCCCATACATGGATGTTATAAAGCACTCATGCGGGATTATGATTTGGATGGAGATTTGGATATGGTTACCATTAGTTTTTTTGCAGATTACATTACACAGCCAGAAGAAGCATTGGTGTATTTTCAGAACCAAGGTGGATTTAATTTTAAACCTTTAAAAATTGACGGATTTGACAATGGCAGGTGGTTAACTATGGATGCAGGTGATTTGGATGGCGATGGAGATGAGGACATTGTTGTGGGCAATTTTGCTTACGGTCCTGAAAGCTTTTTGCCCCCAGATGCATCATAAAAATATGCTGCAAAACCTTATTTTATGTGATTGGAAAATACCACAAAATGAAAAAGGGATTGAAGTGGATTGTGGGTTTTTTTATTCTTCTGTTTGTTGCATTTGCAATTGTGCAGTATAATGATCCAGACCCTTACTTATGGATTGCTGTATATGGATTTATGGCTGTATTGGGCGTTTCAGTTTTATTGAAACCATTGCCAAATATTGTCTATTTTTTAACAGCTGTGGGATGTGGAATTTGGGCATTTTTTCAATGGCCAGTTCATTGGGAAGGCATAGGTGAAACCATGTTGAATGAAAATACTGAAAGGGCACGTGAATCGTTGGGTTTGATTATTTGTTCAGCTGTGGCAGTATTTTTTGCTGCCATTAAAAAGCAAAACTGACCCAATGTCATACAAATAATCTTGGAACAATTGTTGCAACAAATAAAGAGCTTTGAAAATCCTTTGGAAATACCTTAAACCCCAGTCTAGACTTATTTTTATTGCCCTTGCTCTGGCCACCATCAATCAGGTGTTCTCTATGCTTGACCCATGGGTTGGCAGGAATATACTGGACCAATACCTTACAAAATACCAAAATTTTACAGGTGAAAATTTTCTAAAAGGGGTTGGATTTTGGCTGTCCATTGGAATTGGTGTGGCTATGGTGAGCAGGATTGCGAAGAACTTTCAGGATTATTTTTTAAACGTAGCCATTCAAAAAAGTGGTGCCCAGATTTTTATGGATGGGATAAAGCACACACTGGATTTGCCCTATGAAACATTTGAGGACAGCCGCAGTGGTGAAACCTTGAATATATTGCAGAAAGTGCGCACCGACAGTGAGAGGGTGATTACACTTACCATAAATTTAATGTACACGAGTTTGGTGGGTGTTATTTTTGTTTTTTTGCTTCCTTTACTGTGCATTGGCTCATAGCACCAGTATTTTTAAGTGCGATGGCAGTAGTAGGGGCGACCAGTTCATTATTGAGCACACGCATTAAAATCATTCAGAAAGATATTGTAAAAGCGACTTCTGCTTTGGCGGGAACCACAACAGAAAGTTTAAGGAATATTGAGTTGGTGAAAAGCTTGGGATTGGTAACGCAAGAAATTCGCCGAATATCGAACAATACATTGCGCATATTGGGTTTGGAACTCAAGAAAGTAAAAAAGGTGCGCACCTTGGGTTTTGTACAAGGTACTTTGGTGAATTTAATGCGAAATTGTTTGTTGCTTTTTTTAAAGTTGGATGGTATTTACTGCGCGTATTTCTCCGGGTATGTATATTCAATTTCTGTTTTATACATTTTTTATTTTTAATCCTTTGCAAGAGTTGGGTACCTTTATTCAAACCTGGCGTGAGGCACAAATATCTTTAGAAAAGTACCACGAATTGATGTTGCTGCCTTCTGAAGCCAAACCAGAACATCCAGTAGCCTTAGGCAGAATAGAAAGCATTGCATTTGAGCATGTTGATTTTAAACACAAGAGTGCTACGCGGAATGCACTAAGCAATATTAATTTTCAATTAAAACTGGGCCAAACCGTTGCATTTGTAGGTCCATCGGGTTCAGGTAAATCTACCTTGGTGAAATTGTTGGTGGGACTATATAAACCAGCTTCAGGTGAGCTGTTTTTTAATGGCATTAATTCCGCAATGGTAGAGCCATCGGAAATTCGCAACCAATTGGGGTTGGTGTCTCAAGAGAGCCAATTGTTTTCAGGCACAATACGCGATAACTTGTTGTTTGTGAAGCCAAGCGCTAGCGATGAAGAGTTGCTAGATGTGCTGCACAAAGCAGCGGCGCAGAGCTTAATGCAAAGGGCAGATAAGGGACTTGACACCCAAATTGGAGAAGGCGGTATTAAAGTTTCAGGAGGCGAAAAACAACGAATTTCCATTGCACGTGCACTGCTCAGAAATCCCTGTCTTATGGTATTTGACGAGGCTACAAGTGCTTTGGATTCTCTAACAGAACGTGAAATTACGCAAACAGTTCGAGAGGTTTCTCAACAACGAGATCGGATAAATGTGATTATTGCCCACCGTCTCAGCACCATTTTGCATGCAGATCATATTTATGTGTTGGAAAAAGGAAAAATTATTGAGCACGGCACACATGCCGAGTTGTTAGAGGAAAAGGGACTCTATTTTGCCATGTGGAGACAGCAAATTGGCGAAGAGGAAGATACCTTCCACACCCATTAAGTAGGTCGATTTAAATTGTTTTACTCATTGTAAAGTGCGGAATATTGCATTCCCAAAACCTTTCACCCTCAGTTTCAAAACCAAATCGGGCATAAAAATCTAAAGCATGTTCCTGAGCATGCATGTAAACATATGTTCCGGGTACACGCAAATCTGGATGGGCCAAACAAGCCAGTACCAAGGATTTTCCAACATCCTTGCCTCTGTATTCTTGCAAAACAGCAAACCTTTCCAGTTTTATGCCATGGTCGGTATGCCTAATTCTAGCAGTGCCTGCCGGTACATTGTTGAACAATGCCAAAAAATGGGTACACTGTACTTCATGTTCATCATATTCTTCTGTCGGATCAACGGCCTGTTCAATGACAAACACCCTGCGCCGAATTTCGAAAGCTTTTTCAAGATCAAGGTTTCCTTCTATAGGTTTTACAGCAATCATGCGCTTCGAAGGTAAAACAGAACCGACAAAAGTCAATCAAATCAACCCAAAACAAGGATTTTTGGTTGGGTTTTCGTCTCTTTTATAAAAACATTACCTTTGCACCTCGAATAAATCAAAATATGAGTTCTACGAATATCCAACAACTCCTAGGCAGCGATGCTGAAAGCCTGCTGAACCACACTTGCAACACCATAAGCAAAGACCTTATACACCAACCCGGTCCTGATTTTGTAGACCGAATTTTCGCTGGTTCTAACCGCAATCCTCAGGTTTTAAGAAGCCTACAACATATCTATGGTCATGGTCGTTTGGCCAATACCGGCTACATGAGTATCCTTCCTGTGGATCAAGGAATTGAACACAGTGGTGGTGCATCATTTGCTCCCAATCCCATCTTTTTTGATCCTGAAAATATCATTAAATTGGCGATAGAAGGCGGTTGCAATGCAGTGGCTTCAACTTACGGTGTGTTGGCTTCATGTGCTAGAAAGTATGCCCACAAAATTCCATTTATTGTTAAAATCAACCACAATGAGATTCTAACCTACCCCAATAAATTCGACCAAATCATGTACGGATCTATTCAAGAGGCTTGGAACATGGGTGCTACTGCAGTGGGTGCAACCATTTATTTTGGTTCAGAAGAAAGTGCACGCCAAATTCAAGAAGTTTCAGCTGCTTTTGAGATGGCACATGAATTGGGAATGGGAACTATTTTGTGGTGCTATTTGCGCAACAATGGTTTCAAAAAAGACGGTGTAGATTACCACGCAGCTGCAGATATTACTGGACAAGCAAACCATTTGGGTGTAACCATTCAGGCCGATATCATTAAACAAAAATTGCCAACCAACAACGGTGGTTATACAGCCATCAATTTTGGCAAAACCCATCCTAAGGTGTATAGTGAACTAACTACCGACCATCCTATTGATTTGTGCCGTTATCAAGTGGCCAACTGCTACATGGGCCGTGCAGGTTTAATTAACAGTGGCGGTGAAAGTAAAGGTGCTGGCGATTTGGCAGAAGCAGTAACTACCGCGGTAGTCAACAAGCGTGCAGGCGGATCAGGATTGATTTCTGGCCGTAAAGCGTTTCAAAAACCGATGAATGAAGGAATTGCCTTGTTAAACGCCATTCAAGACGTTTATTTGGACAATTCTGTTACCATTGCCTAAGATTTTTCGTATCATTGCCGTAGTATGGAATACGAAGAGGATGACCTGAGCAGCGAAAGTTCCAAGTGGTACCAGCGCAAGTTTTCGGGTATACTTACTAAAACCAAGGACAAGAAAGCGACGCCTGACGGTTTGTGGGAGAAATGCGCACGGTGCAAGACAGTTGTTCCTACAAAAGATTGGATCAATGCACGCTATGTATGTCCCAGTTGCCATTATCACGACCGCATAGGATCTAGAGAGTATTTTGAAATACTTTTTGATAACAATAAATATACGGAGTTAGATGCCACACTCAGCAGTGGCGACCCACTTGAATTTACAGATACAGCGGCCTATACAGACAGGATTAAGGCTGCACAGCGCAAAACTGGACTTACCGATGCTGTTAGAACTGCACATGGAAAGATAAACGGACAAGGTTTGGTGGTTGCATGTATGGATTTTGCCTTTATTGGGGGTTCTATGGGCTCTGTAGTAGGTGAAAAAATTGCAAGAGCAATAGATTACGCTTTGGAACACCGCTTGCCATTTTTAATGATTTCTAAAAGTGGTGGTGCCCGAATGATGGAAGCGGCATTTAGCCTGATGCAGATGGCTAAAACCAGCGCAAAACTTGCCTTGTTGAACAAAGAGGGTATTCCTTATATATCTTTAATGACCAATCCAACAACTGGAGGGGTAACAGCTTCTTTTGCTATGCTTGGCGATTTTAACATAGCTGAACCTGAAGCTTTAATCGGATTTGCAGGCCCACGTGTAATTAGAGAAACCATTGGCAAAGACCTGCCCAAAGGATTTCAAAGCAGCGAATTTTTATTGGAACACGGCTTTTTGGACTTTATAGTAAGCAGAGGAGAACTAACAGAAAAACTTTCCCAATTGTTAAAATTGATTTGGGATAAAAAATCACAGAAAAAAGAAAATACATCCATATGAATTTCCCAGAAAATTTAAAGTACACCAAAGACCACGAGTGGATTAAGGTGGAAGGCGACATGGCCATTATTGGCATTACTGATTTTGCTCAAGGTGAGCTTGGCGATATCGTATTTGTAGACATTCAATCACAAGGCGAAACCATTGCACAAAACGAAGTTTTTGGTACTGTAGAAGCAGTAAAAACCGTGAGTGACTTGTACATGCCTGTTTCCGGTGAGGTTGTTGAGATCAACGCTGCATTGGAGAATTCACCTGAGTTGGTAAATAACGACGCTTACGGTGAGGGTTGGATGGTGAAAGTTCGCATTAGCGATGCTTCACAGTTGGATGGCTTAATGTCACCCGCCGACTATGCCTCCATGGTGGGATAAAATGAAATTGAACCACAAAGCTTATACATTCCCAACACTTGTGTTGGGAATTTTTATTTTAGGGTTATGTGTATTGCCGGGCAGCGCTGTTCCAGAAGTGGGTTGGCAAGGAATTTTAGGACTAGATAAATGGGTACACAGCCTATTATATGGCGCATGGATATATGTATACATGAACTATGGGGGCAACAAGCCATATTTAGCCTTGTTGCTCATGTTTTTATATGGCGGTGCCATAGAATTGATTCAAGAGTATTTGTTGCAATACAGAAGCGGAGAATGGGCGGATTGGGTTGCAGATGGGATAGGATTGGTATTGGGCTTGATTGCTTACAGTCAAATCAGCCGTAAAAGAAAAGTTTCTTCAAAAACAAATGTATAATAAAGAGTAAACTTCAGTATATTCGCACCTTCATTGGTCGGATGGCCGAGTGGCTAGGCACAGGTCTGCAAAACCTTTTACAGCGGTTCGAATTTACTTCCTACTAGGAACTAGCACTGTGTCTTTACGTAGATTTTATATTTAATTCTGAAGTATAAAATATTTGATATAAGTGTTTTCAAATCCGACAAAATAGATGCCTTTAGAGTAGTTTACCAAATCCAAATATTTTCTATTGCTATCATCTATTTTAATGTGTATTGACATTTTTTGCCCAACTGAATTGAAAACATTTAATTTAGAGACATCCTTATTTGAATATAATCTTTCGGAGCTGGGATTAGGATAAATGATATATCTACTCGAGTTATTTGATGTGTTTGATTTGCAAATTGAGTCGAGACCTAAAGACGCGTAATGAAAATTTCCAAATTCACCCAAATTGAAATAAACAAAAGCATTCAACTGGGAATATATTCTTGGAAAATTATCCAATACTAAAATCGGACAATTGGAGAGATCAAGAATTTTGGTTCTCACTCCCGAGCTATCTATTAGAAATAATGATTTTGGTAAATAACTTATTCCAAATATTTGATTTGAGTGTTTTCTTGTGATTACCAAATGTCCGCATTCGCAGGGAATTATTTTTCCAATGGGTCCGTCAAGAATCAAACTATCAAATGATTTCCCGATTGGATTAATAGCACTTGAAATAAATGTATCTCCATAAAGCGAATTAATTATCAGGTAATTATTAACGAAATGGGGTAGTTCGATTAGTTTCTTTTGCTTAAAAATCATTGTTTTTAGAGTGGATTTTGCGAATGTATCCGAAAATTTATAAATATTTGAACTATCACCATTTGCCTTGATATACCAGTGATTATTGTATGGGTCAATTGTACCCGGATCACTTATATCCCTAGTGCTTAAATGATCTGTGTATTGTATATTTTTAGTGTTGTCATCCAAAGTGAAAGTTTTTGAAAAGTTAAAAGTATTATGTAAAATAAATGCAAAAACTCTTTTTTTTATCAATGGAATCAAAGTGGGTTATGTAATAGATTGCTCCAACTGAGATAGGTATTAAATGCAGTGAATCATCAAATAAAACAAATAAAGTATCAGAATTAAAGGTAAATATTATTTGATCCTTATTTATAGCTGCAGCAAACGGTTCGGGAAAATCTCCTATTGGTGTTTTATATGTGTATATTGTCTTGACATCATGATCTTTTATTCTAATTACTTTCACACTATCAACAAAATGTGCATTTTTGTCATAATAACCCAAATGTAGCATCCAAGTTGAATTGTTAGTGTCAAAAGTGACCTGATGCCTCCACTGCAAGGCATGTAATGGATAGCTTGCAATTTCATTAAGACTACATTTTTCGAATATTTACAATTTCTAAGATAAAAAAAGAGTCTTTCGTGAATGTTAAAATGAAAATCGAACCCGCCGCCTTAAATGCTCCTTCAACTGTTTCTCCGTACCTACCCCAATCCGAAAGTTCTAGCTCCCAGTGTGGATTTTACCCTTCTTAAATGAATATAAGTTATTAGGTAGATTTTTTTTTGAAAATAAACCTAAAACAATCGAATCATTGATTTGTGTGATATTAGATAGTTCACGCATTCCCCAAGAACCTGATTGTTGATGTGTATAAATTATTGTGTTTTTGATAATAGCTAAACTATCAATTATAGTGCCTTGACAAAACAACTTTGAAGGGACGGTTATAGAACCTGCGACTAAACAGCACCTTAGGGTCCAAGCGCTGAAAACTCTGAATAGCTTCAATTTATTCATTCAATTGAATATTTTATAATTGTTAGAATTGAGACAGTTTGAATTCATGCATTGTTGTATAAGTAGAAAAAAAAAGTAAATGTTCTGTATTGTTTATTAAACAGAGTTAACTCTATATATTTTAACCAATTCGACCGGAGATCCATGCGAAATTCCACTCTAATCAAGGTCTCAATTGAGATAGGGCAAGGTCTGCCTTTCAGTTTTGGTGATTCAATTATGTTTGACGTTTGGGTGGTCATGACTATTTCGCAGCTAGTATTTTACAGGCTTGTATTTTCCATCCAAACTCTTCATTAGCACTTAGTTTTTAAAGTCTTGGTCTTGACTTAATAGGTGCATCATGTAGAAGTAATAAGTAATCTGTGCGCTTCCCATTGACCGTTTTAATCGGATAAAAACACGGAAGTCAAAGCTTTTAGTTTTGACGATCTAGGAAAGGGTAGAAATCCTCTTCTATCTGGACTGATATTTTTACCTGCTTGATCCAAAATTAACTTGTATTTGGTGAACAATATTTAATTCCTTCGCCTGATTCCTAATCTTTGATTGTTGTCCACAAAATACTTTTTTGCTGGAAATATAACACAAATAGTCCATTTCATGTGTGTTTTAAGTATAAATTAATAATTCTAAGAGACTAGTGGGTGCCACATGGATCATTTATAACTATTAAAAATGAAAATTTTGTAATTCTCCGAAACCTAAAGTCGGATTTAAAGGTTAAAAAAATAAAGTCTGAAAGTATCGTTAGAAAGTTTGATAGGGCAATTTGATTGTTTTAGTTTAACTTTAAATCAATGGCAAAGTATTATAGCAATTCATGAACATATTTACTTGATCCGCGGATTTTATATCAGTAAATTATTGGTATATAAATCGTTGGAAATTGATAAAGCAGAAAGATAACTGGGGCCGATTCCATCCTCAATTTAAGAAATAACCTGCATTGCCATGTGTTTCTTGTTTCCGGCTTGATTTGGTCTGTAATAGAGACTTAATTGTTGCAATTAGGTTTATATTAATGTTATAGTATTACATGTTTAAGCAATTAGAAGAACATGGATTTGTAGGTTGGAATAACAAATAACCTTGAGAGATGGGTTTTAGAGCATAAAAGCGGTGGGAGTGAATATATTAAAGCCTATATGCCTTGTAAACTGCATTAACAAGAATCCCATAAGACATTGTCTCAGCAAGAAAGCCGGAAAAGTACCTTAAATCTGCAGATGGAAAAAAAATCTTCAAAAACAAATGTATAATAAAGAGTAAACTTCAGTATATTCGCACCTTCATTGGTCGGATGGCCGAGTGGCTAGGCACAGGTCTGCAAAACCTTTTACAGCGGTTCGAATCCGCTTCCGACCTCTAAACGCTAAAAGCATTGAACGCCTCTGAACAACTCAGAGGCGTTTTTGTTTACTCTCACAAGGGTTTCAGCTGATTCAATGTTCAGAGAGGTCCAAAAAGATTCCGAACCTAACGTCCTATTCCGTCCACAATTCCGACGTCCACAGTTTGGCACAATTTTGGATATTTGAATTTGAAAAGTCATTGGCAACCTTTACCTTCTATCCAATCCAACCCGATGCAAAGACATCGGCTCTCAGAATCCACGTTCGATGGAACAACCTGCTCGTGCGCTATTCGCCTGGAATCTCCGTAAATACAGATTCCTGGGATCAGGTAAACCAAAGTGTTAAGAAGAGCAAGAGCTATCCTGAGGAGTAATCACATAAACCTGGAAGCTAATGAAGTTCCAGGCAAAGGTCAAGAAACTGTTTGAGGACATGGAGGCTGAGCTTGACAGAGCCCCGACAAAGTATGAATTTGAAGTAGCTTTAAAAGACAAATTCCAGGATCCTGCAACCCGTGTTGGGTTGTTTCTTGGTTATTGGCAAAACCGCATCAGTCGATTGATTGCTGAGTTGGAAGCAGATGGGAAGCTCGCCAACCGAAACTCGACAGCATCGAGCTATAAGCAAACTTTGGCGGTAATGACACAAATGTTGGGCGAAGAGCTTAACAAAATTGGCTTTGAACACGTAAATGACGACTTCTATATACGCGTGCTGAAATTCTGCACAAACGTGTTGAACCACTCCCCAAACAACATTGGTAAGCATATAAAAAATGTTAAAGCAGTGATGGCCAGTGCCGAGTATGATGGGCTGCACCACAACCGTGCCTACAAGAAATTCAAAATGCCTACCGAAGAAGTTCACAACATCTACCTCAGCCGCGACGAGATTGAACGAATTTACAACCTTGATTTGACAGGCAAGTATGCAAATCTGGCTGTCAGTCGCGACCTTTTCGTTATTGCTTGCAGCACTGGACTTCGTTTTGGAGATTGGTCCCAACTCCATGACCTGGATTTGGAAGGAGACATGGTACGCATCATCCCTGAGAAGACGAAGTCTCCGGTGATTATTCCTCTATCCAAAAGGGTGAAGGAAATCCTTAGCAGATACCCTAAGGTTCCCAAATCCAAAGAGAACCAGCCATTGAACCGCGATCTGAAAGAAATTGCCCAATTGGCAGAAATTAACGAAACAGTGAAATACCAAACCACGCATGGCGGTAAGAGAACCGCGGTCACTTGCGAAAAATGGGAGATGGTTTCCACCCATACTGCCCGCCGCAGCTTTGCCACAAACCTGTACCTGTCAGGAGCCCCAATATTAGAGATAATGAAGATCACAGGGCACAAGACTGAGACCCAGTTTCTCAAGTACATCAAAATCACCAAGGATGACGCGGCTAAGAAACTGGTGGGGTTTATTGATTGATGCTTTTGGATCGTATCTCATATCGTATATAATCGTATCTAATCGTATCATATTTTAGTTAACATTGGGTTGCTAGATGTAAACTAAAAGTGAAAGTTAGTATACATTGGCTAAAGAGGTTGTTCATTTTTATTGGTTGTTCAAGAGTAATGAACAGAGCATATTTTTCCTCTTAATTTCTGGTAAAAAGATAAAATCACTGCCTGTTGATCTGATTCAGCATTTGTATGATTTCCTAATTGGTCAACAGCTTGTTGACCAATTGATAATGTTGACATTTCACCATTAAAACGAATAGTTCCTTGATCATTTGTGAGATATTTAAACTATGTCAGATACCACCTATTTATATAATTCAGGTCAGACTTAGAGAGGTCTTTACACCTGTGTGTCAGAATTTGTAGTTGTAGCCAAGTCTTATAACTTGTGTCTCGTAATAATCTGTGCTAATGTATTTGAAACCTTGTCCCTGAATTTCTTTTTTGATAATCATCGTGTTTAAAATATCTGTTGCGTTAAGAAATAATTCGCCTTTCCCCTTTTGCAAACTCTTTTTAATGCCAAGTCTTGTTTGTCGGCATTAAACGTATTTGGAACAGGATATTTATTTTCAACACTAAAAGCATTGATTTGATTGTGGTATCCATTCAGGTTTATATTAAAGGCATACCACTTTGCAACTTCCTGTGTCAAAACAATTTCTAAACCTGTATTATAACTTCTACCTGCATTTTGAAATATTGCGTATATCAAATTGCTGTTTGGAGCAATGCTCGAAATACGAGTAATAGTTCCGTCCGCAAATCGGTGGTAAGCGGCAGAATAAAAATACCCTTTGTTCCAACTTGTTTTATAACCAAGTTCAAATGAATTTGTAAACTGTGGTCGTAGAGCAGGATTTCCAACTTTAATAATTTCTGCATCATCGTATTTAGGAAATATTCTTATGTCCACTTCATTTGGCCTGTCCACTCTGCGATTATAGAAGAATGAAATTTTGTTGCGGTCATTTATTTTGTATGCTAATCTTGCATTAGGAAATGGCTGTGTATAATTATATCCATCACTTTTATATGTATTGTGATTGGGATTTACATCATATTGAATTTTCACATATTCTATTCTCAAACCTAATTCTGCTTCCCATTTTTTGTTTTCAAAGATATAGTTTCCATAAATGGCAGGTATTAATTCTTTGTAGGTTGCCCAGCCACCTGCACTGGTGTCTAAAACAGAATTTACTCCAGGAATAAATTGCATATTAGTTGGGATATTTCTATTACGAAGTTTTACACCTGTTTCAATTCTACCATATTTCAAAGGTTTTATGTAGTCAAAATTGAAATCATAAACTTGCTCGTCTGATAATAATTTAAAAGCATCTGTTCCGGTTGTTGTTGGTAAATAGTTGTCATAAAAATATTTTTCATCTTCTCTATGAAATGTATAATTAAAACCAATATTCAATAAATGCCCTGCTTGTTTAAATTTATGCTGATAGGCAGCAGTTGCCATTACCGTTGTTTTTAGTTCGTCCTCCAAAAACTGCCACAACCTTTTTCTTACTGTATTGTCTGCATTAAAAAAAGGTTGGTCGCCTCTATCAATTATTTTTTCACTACCGTATAATGCTGAAATAGTAAGTGTGTTGTTTTGATTTATACTCCAATCAAAACCTGTCTTTGAAGTAAAAAAATTGGTATTCCGATTTCTTTTTAATTGCTGATTAATAATAGTTCCATCATCATATGTTCTTGTCACAAATTCATTCTTGTTTAAAGTTTGAGTATAAAGATTGTCTGCTTGAAAAAATACGTTGACCTTCTTTTTTCTATAATTAAGCGAAATGGATGGATTTATTTTAGGTGTAAATTGATATTGTGGTCTAATGGTTGGCAGGTTTTCTTGCCTAACCCACAACGAGCCTAATCCAGTTGTGAAACCAACTTTACCATTAAATCCTTCTTGTTTGTTTTTCTTCATTACAATATTGATGATGCCCGCATTTCCATTTGCATCATATTTGGAGGAAGGATTGTTAATGATTTCAATTTTTTCTATTGCCGAAGAAGGTATGTTATCTAAACCCGATTGACTACCAAAACCAGTTAATGCAGTTTGTTTGCCATCAATTAACACGGTTACTTTATCGTTACCTCTTAATTGCACCTTTCCATCTTGAACTGTTACGCCTGGCAAATTTTGCATTGTTTGTAAAACTGAACCTCCACTTTGACTGATGTTATCTTCAACTTTAAAAGTCTTTTTATCCATTTTACCGCCTACTTCATCTTGCTTTGCTACAACAACAACTTCAGTTAGTTTTTTAATATCTTCTTCTAAATCTATAGTGGCAACATCCAAAAATTCCGAGAGGCTTCCAACATAAATAGATTGCCTTTTAGTAACATAACCAATAAAAGAAATTTCAAAGTAATAGTTGTTTGGTTTTACATTAGAAAGCGTAAAACGTCCTTCTTCGTTACTTACTGTTCCTGTTACAAAGGCACTATCCTTTTCGGTTTTCAATACTACATTTACATAAGACAAAGCGGATTTATTCGCTTTGTCTTTGATTAAACCAGATATGGTAACGCCTTTGTTTTGACTAAAGGCATTAGAAGTTAAAAATGTAACTAAGATTACTATTGAAATTAATTTTGGCTTGCATTGTCAGTTATTAAATTTAGTTTTTAATTTCTTTGATAAATTTCCCGTTACTATCAAAAAGAAGATCCTTTCCCTTGATTTCTGCTTCGTATGTTACTGTGCCTTTCGCATCGGTAATTTTAGCAGTGTCTTTTACTTTCTGTCTTTTGTAGTTAGCTTTTACATATTCTAAAACACCTTTGGGCAATTGGTTTAATTCAATCTCAACTTCGGTTTCCAACAAGTTGCCTTGTGCATCAAATAAAACCGATTGTTCCGATTTGTTCAACTCAAATTCTGCTTCAAAATTGACCCCTTCTTTTTCCCACTTTTCTACTTTTGCTTGGGGAAAATTCTTTTGAAATGCATTTTTTACAGGAGCAGGTACATCTTTTTCCTTTAATTTTTGTGCGAAGGTGAGTGATGTAATCATCGCTGCAACCGTCATTAATGCTAATTTTTTCATTGTCTTGTTTATTTATTTGTTTAAAATTTACAGGACAAAGTTGCAACCCGATTTAGAAGAAAATTAGAATTTTTAGAAAGCCACCGAAAAAGAATGAAAATTGTTTGCAAATGAGTAGGAAGTCTTCCAGTTATTCTGGTCTGCAATTTTCTTGATGATAGCCAAACCCAAACCATTACCCTGTTCGGATGGATTGAATTTAGAAAAGCGGTTGAACAGTTTATCTGCAACTAAGGTTTGCGATTGACCTGTGTTTGAAAATGTAAGAGAATGATTTGACAGAGTAACTAAAACCTGACCATCACTTACATTATGTCTGATAGCATTTAAAAACAGATTGCTGATAAGTATTTCCGCTAAAACTGGATTTGATTTTACTGCAACAGCTTCTTTCATCTCTGTTTTTATAATTAGGGTTTTTGCTTTTGCCTGTTCGGTAAAAAAGTCAATGTGTTTTTCAATTGCCTCATTCAAATTAATTGTTTGCTTCTCGTTGTAAATGTCGTTTTCCATCTTAGATAGCAACAATAGGTTTTTGTTCAAACGATTTAGACGTGAAACGCTATCGTTCAAGGAACTAAGCATTTTATATTGTTCCTGTGTGAAATCAGCGTTTTGGATAAGTGTATCAATTTTTGCCTGAAAGACTGCCAAAGGCGTTTGCAGTTCGTGAGCAGCATTTTCAATAAATTCTCTTTGACTATGGTAGATTGAAGTATTCTTCGTAATCAATTTTTCAATGCTGTTATTTAAACGATTAAATTCTTCAATATTTGTTTCTGTAAATTTTGGGTGATTGGATTTATCAATTTCAAATTTTTCAATTTGATTTAAGGTTTCATAAAATGGTTTCCAAAGATTGATGGATAATCTTTTTGTGATTACAAATAAGCCAACAAGTAATAGTGAAATGATAACCAAAAAAAGTATTGCTATGCTCTTCATTAAATCCTCTTTTTCCACTAAGTTAATTCGTGCTGAATACGTATATGGATTTCCCTCTATGAGAATAGAAGCATTAAGCTCACGGTATGGTTCTATTTCAGCGTCTAAAGCATCATAGTAAGAGTTATAAAATATAGTGTCTTTATCAGAATTTTTAAAGGGCTCAATTTTAATATTTCTATTGTATTTATTCCAATTTTGAATATCAGCGTTTTTTAAGGTAGGCAATGAATATTTTACAAATTCATTTTTATGCAGTATAAGTGTCTCGTCCGTTTCTTCAATGTATAATCTCTCTGTAATATAATAGAACAAAGGTGCGGTCACGATTAAAAGCATCACTGAAAAAAGCAAATAAACCTTTGATGTTTTATGTAATAGTTTTTTAGTCATTCTGCCACTTGTAGCCTAATCCGTAAACTGTTTTTATGTAATCGCTGCAACCTGCAACTTTCAATTTGTTTTTTAGGTTTTTGATGTGAGCATAAACAAAATCGTGATTATCCAGCATATCAGCCATATCGCCTGAAAGATGCTCGGCTATGGCACTTTTTGAAAGCACTCTGTTTTCATTTCCAATTAAATACAACAGCAAATCAATTTCCTTTTTTGTGATGTCAATTTTCTTGGTGCTTACTCTTACTGTTTTGGAAAGTATATCAATTTCAATTTCATTGAAAGCAACAAGATTGTTGCCTTTAAAGTTTTTTCGCCTAATAAGGGCTTGTATTCTTACCAATAATTCGGATAAATGAAAGGGTTTTGTTAGGTAATCATCTGCACCCAAATTGAAACCTTCTATTCTTGTTTCTAATGTTTCTTTTGCCGAGATAATAATTACGCCTTCGGTTTTGTTTTGTCTTTTTAGTTCTTTTAATATTTCAAAACCGTTGCCGTCAGGCAACATCAAATCAAGTAAAATGCAGTCGTAATCGTAGGTTGAAATTTTGTCAATAGCTGTTTTTGCATTATTAGCCCATTCACAAACAAAACTGTTGCCTGTCAAATAGGTTTGAATGCTATTTGCCAATTCTTGTTCGTCTTCTATGAGTAATAATTTCATTTTACAAAGCTCTTCCCCAATTTTGAATTAATTTAGAATATATCAGTAATTACAAAAACCACAAATTACTTTTCCCAAATTCTGGTAAATTTTCGTTTTCAAAGTGGGGGTAAATTCTTGCCACCATTTCCGGGTACAAAGTTGTTACTGGTAAATTCTGTTGGCTGATGCTTTTCCAATACATTCGGCTGAACTGATACACTTGGTCTATCAATTCTCTTACTACTTCTACATCTTCTACCAATTCTTCTTTTGTGGCTGTTATTGAAACCTTGATTGGGAAATGGTAATCTTTCGGGAATAGCTTGCTATCCTCTGCATATCGTGTATTGTTGAATAGTAAATAAGAATTGTAACCAACTTTTACATATCTACCACTACGAGGCATTCTACCCAGACTGCCCAAATCAAAACCTAATAACTCTTTGCTATCGGTTTTATTGATGGTTACTACAATTACTGGCAAATCCTTTTCACCCAAATTGTCCAACATTTTAAGGATGGGCTGTAATTCCTTCTTATCGGATATTTCTTTGTAAAAATGAATGATTACTCTTTTGGCTGTTTGGTTCTTCTCTATGAATTTCTCAACTGCATTGCTTATTGATCCTGCCAATAAATCTGTTTCATCTTCTCTAAAACAGTCGAAGTTTTCAAATACACCTTCATTGCTGAAACAAAAGGCACTGCCTACAAACCTGTGTGCTGAACCTTGTGGTTTAAATGCTCCTACACCTATTATTATTTCATCTTCCTTTACTCTTGCCAAACGCCACGGAATACCGCCTATTTTAGCCAATAAAGCCACATAAATATTAGGTATGAAGTAGTAGAAATCTTCTTTGCTTAAATGCTCTTTGTAAAGCACCTGTGAGGATATGCCTTTGTTCAATAACAGTTCTTTGATTTTGTAATAAGCAAAGTGCTGTGGGTGGTCTTTTTCTGGTTTTTGATATTGGGCTAATGTATAGGCCACAAATCTTGAACTGGTATCGTTAAACTCCTTTAATTGCTCGGCTACTTCTTCAAAAATAGTTTCTTGTTTTCAAATACTATTCTTTTGACTTATCTCAATGCTAAGAGTTTGATTGATGTAGTTTTGAAGGTTTGCTATATGTTTTCTACCTTCTTTACAGGCTTATGCCAACCGTTTATAAAGTAGTCGTAGAGAGTGTCTTTTATATATTCGCCATCGTCTTTGTGATAAATGAAAACAGTTTAACGTGGTCTTCGGTAAATGCTTTTAATGGTTTGTATTTCCAAATACCATAGCCTGGGTTTACTTCTGTTTTACCTCCTTTGAACTCCAGCAGGTTTGAGTTGGGATGTGTTTCAAATACTTTGTTGTTGGGTACTTTGTAGAAACCATCTTTGTTGAGCTTGAACATTGCTTTAAAAGCATCTGTATTGAGATAGGTATTATAGAAGTTCTCTAAATGCTTTAAGTAGACTGGGAAACGGTTTTCTTTTTTCAGTTCCTCTTTTTCAATGATAAATTCTTTCTTTAGTGTATTGCTTAAAATTGGGTACAGTGTTTCTTGGTTCTGCCTTAAATCTTCTGGCATCTTCTCATACTTATACACTGTGCCGTTACAATTGACAAGGTTGTATTTGGTGGTATCAAATCTGCTATTTTCGAAATGCTTTTGTGCAATATTTTAGAAGTGCCATTGTATGCCACTACAAATTCATAACCGTTTGCGTAACTTGGTTGAACTGAACTTTGATTGTGAAATTATTGTATAGCTGATATACTTTGTTTTTTGTGCAATGGGTCTTTAAACCATACTTCAATATCATCTACATAATTCGGAAACACAATTGCACCTTCAATACTTTTGAAATAATTAAATACCAAATGGCGGAAATAGTGGAGTGAAAAGTTTATAGCATCAGCAAACTTTATTTCTGTGGTAATTGCCCCTTCTCGTGGTGCTTGGAAATCAGTAGTAATTTTTAATCCTGTGCTTTGCTTCTCTGCCTTCGGGGAAGGTTTCCATAATTTTACCCCAATATATAGGTGCAAAGCCTCTTTGTTTCTCACCATAGAATGAGAAAGTGCCTTTACTTGCAACTGGCGAAACGGAATGATATTTAATTGAATTTGCTGCATACTTTTGAATTTGATTCAGTAATTTTATTTGTTAATTATTATGTCCATTGCCTTTACCTAATGGGTCGTTTTTAATTATTTCATTTAATTGGTCTGCTAAATAGAGAGTTTGCAATTCTTCCTACATCAGCTTTGAGTATTTGGGCTAATAATGATTTGCTCTTCTTTAATTGCCTGTCGCCTCGTTCCCACTTTGCTAATAATAGAATTGTCCACATCCTGTTGAGGCAAGCTGTCGCAGCAACAAATTTTGCTTCGTTCTTAATTCTCGTTCACCAAACTGTGATGCTATAATAATATTGTCTGACAAATATTGGCAAATATAAGAAAACAAAAGCAAAGAGTTACTAAAAGTAGTACGTTAAAAGTTTTGAGAAAGTGGGAATGAGGATTTGAGGAAAGGCGGTTTACCGCTTCATCTCCTTAAATCCTCAAATAGGAACTATTGAGTATTTTTGGCGTTAGGTTGGTGTACTGGTCGTGACCATCGTACTGATTATATCAGCATCTTTAAACCTTTGATGTAGCGTTGTGCTGACTTGTCGGTAATGCCCAAACTTAGGGCTGTGGCTACATAGGTTTGGCGGTTGAAGTGGTAAGGCAGGTTTTCTAAAAACTGCTCTTTCTTGTGCTTTGTCAGTTTGTAGGTTTCCTGGGCCATTTGAGAATATACATAACTGCTGAAGTGCACAGAATGGTAATCATATCCAATGTGTTTTGAAAGTCGGTATCAGTACAACAAAGGTTTTGTTCTCTATGCTTCCATCTTCCATAATTCGGAGTACTTGAAAAATCATCATTATACGAAAGGCAATTAAGCCCAAACGCCTTACTGAACTGATAAATTTCCTTCTTGGATATTGACACAGGGTTTGCATTTTCTCAAAGAATTGATTGAACTGCAATTGCTGTGATGGGGTCAAAGAAAAAGTGTACATCGGGGTTGGCTTGCAAAGTTTGGTACAAACTGTAAAACTCATTGCCCAGCCTTTCAAAATGCACATCTAAAACCGTTCTCTGTTTTAGAGGCAACACATCTTTCCAAATCAATTTCATATTCATTACATAGAACATAAAAACGGCTGAACAAACCATTTTCAGCATTTGAATGAGGGTTGTTATTTGCTTGGGAGTACCTGAAAGCAAAGCTGATAAAGCGCGTCTGTCAATTTCTACATATTCCTTTGGGTTCGTTCTGCGATAATATGAGATAGGGTTCGTGTTGAAAAGCATTGCGAAAACCATCGCTAAAGTCTCCGTAATCGCTTTTTTAAATGCTTTGGCAAGGGTATCACCCCGTTTCAAAATAAGCCCTCTTTATCGCTATCGCCTAATA
>JADJQP010000008.1 GCA_016712665.1 Bacteroidota bacterium | reverse complement strand
GATTATTGTTCTCAGTATGTTTTGTCTAACCAAAAGTTTTCGTTCCTTTAACTCCGCTATCTGCGCTCGCTGCCAGAACGTTGTATGCGATTTAATAACAAACCACGACTAATGTCATTATTTCCAAGAATCAATCATTCGAAAACATTTAGGCTTCCTCGATCAAGAAGTTGTTGAACAGGCCTATTTGCGTTTTAAAGAAGTATATAGCGCCAATAAAATTACCAACATCAAAGTTGCAGGAAGAGCAGTACCAAGAAGGATTTATAAAAGATATTTTCGAGCCGTGTTGGGTTATTCAGTTTTTCCAGAACAAACCATTTAACATTCAAAACCGAAAAGAAAACGAAGCCAATTCAAAAAAAAGATGGTGCTATTTTTCAAGGGAGAATGTGGTTGGGGTGATAGAATTAAAGGACAATAAAACTAAAACTTGGATGCTGTTAAAAAGACCAAGCGTTCAGTTATAAGAACAACCACAAAGATTGCAGTTATGTAATCTCCTCAAATTTCCACAAACTACGATTTTATTTAGATGATGCAAGAGATTATGAAGAATTTGATTTGTATAATCTAGATAAAGAAACCTTTAAACGATTTTACCTCTATCTCCGCAAAGAAGGTTTGCTTGATAAAAATATTCCCAAATTATTACGACAAGAAACCAAGTTTCACGAAGAGAATATTACCAAGAGTTTATACAAAGACTATTCTTCATTTAAAAATAGTTCTTCCAAAATGTGATAAAGAATAATCCACAATACGATAAACTATTGCTCTTTAAAAATCACAGAAGTTCTTAGATAAAGTATTGTTTGTGCTTTTGCGAAGACAAAGGGTTAGTATCTACTAACTCCATTGTACAAATTGTAGAGAAATGGAATGACTTAAAGAATGATGCTTTCGACACCCCTAAACCATTGTACCATTTAGTTGCTTTGTTTTTTAACAATTTATTTATTGAAAGAAAGACCAAAAAGGAAGAATGCTTATTCCAGAATTTGGCGGAGAAATATTTGCGCCTGATGAAGTATTAGACACATTAATTGTGGATGATGCTGTGCTGAAAGATGATTTATTAAAACTCTCGAAATACGATTTCAACACGGATGTTGATGTAAATATTCTCGGACATATTTTTGAACATTCGCTTAGCGAAATTGAAGAAGTTGAAGCGGAGCTCAAAGGCGAAGTAGCCGATAAAACCAAGGGCAAGCGTAAAAAGGATGGCGTGTTTTATACACCCAAATACATTACCAAGTACATCGTTGAAAGCACCATTGGGAAATTGTGTTCGGATAAAAAACGGAGCTGGAATTAGATCATGACATTGCCATTTTTGAACTTCAAAAAACAGATGGAAAACTAAATGCGAAAGGCATTGAACTATACACCACCTTAAACCATTACAAAGACTGGTTGTTGACATTAAAAATACTGGATCCTGCTTGTGGCAGCGGTGCTTTCTTAAACCAGGCGGTTAACTTTTTTAGTACAGGAACATAAATTTGTTGATGATATTATTGCCGAGCTAACCAATTCTCCTTTGCGCTTGTTTGATACTGATATTACCATTTTGGAAAAAATATTTATGGGTAGACATTAACGAAGAAAGTATTGAGATTGCGAAATTGTCTTTATGGCTTCGTACTGCAAAACAAGGCCGTAAACTATCTAACCTAAAGTAACAACATTAAATGTGGAAACTCCTTAATTGATGATCCAACAGTAGCAGGTGATAAAGCATTTAATTGGCATAATGAATTTCCAGAAGTGTTTGCCAATGGGGCTTTGATGTGGTAATTGGGAATCCGCCGTATGTAAGGGCCGAGAATATTGAAAAGTTCAACGGGATTATTTCATATCTAAAAACTCAAAATACTCTAGAACATTTGGACGATTTGATCTCTATATTGTTTTCAATGAATTGGCTTTTGCAAATACTCAAACCAAATGGTTTCTTATCGTTTATTTTCCTTCCTCATTTTTTAATCAAAACTATTCTTCATTACAAGAAATTGGTTTCTTAATGAAGTGAACTTAATTGAAATTGCAGATCTCTCTAATATTGACGTTTTAAAGGGGTCGCTGTGGAAACTGCGATTATTATTGTTAAAAATCAGTTGCCAAGTAAAACAATAATTTGTTCAAAACCTGCTAATGAAATAGAATTTATCGGAGGTATTAAATCTATAATTGATAAGTCAATCTTTAATAATTTACCCAATAAGACATTTCGGGCTGAATTAGATGCGGGTGGAGTTAGTTTAATTATGAAAATAAGAAATAACTCCTATTTATTGGAGGATTTTGTTACGCTGTAATTGGCGCAGTGCCTCACAATTCAATAACCGGAGCATCAAAGGATAGGCTACTAAGTTCTAATTGTGACAAGCCAACATGCAGAAAATACATAGAGGGGAAAAATGTTAATAGGTATTCTTTAATTTGGGATAATAGATAGATGGACTATATCCCAAGTGAGATGCATAGACCAAAATTTCCGCAACTTTTTGAAAACGAAAAACTTCTTGTTAGAAATATTTCTACAACAGAGGGGATAATGGCAACATATGACGATGAACACTTCTATGTGAATGACACAATGAGTGTTTTAATTCTATGGAAAAACTTAATCAATGTTGAACAAAGGGGAGTTAAAGGTTCTGATAGGCAACTTCAATTATCAAATGAGGTTGATTTAAAATATCTTATTGCTCTTATAAATTCCAAATTAGTGAATTTCTATTTCAAATTAATTTAAGCAGTAATCTACATGTTTACCCAGAGGCAATTAGAAACCTACCAATCTCAAATAGCAAGAAAATATGTCAAAACCATTTTTCAAATAAGGTAGATTTAATTATATCAACTAAAAGAGAATTATTAGACCTATCATGTAAGTTGCAAGGAATTTGCAAAGAAAATTTGCATTGAGGAAATCTCTAACAAAATACACAATTGGTACTTGCTTTCGTATGCTGATTTCATAAAAGAGTTAGGAAAAAAGAAAATTAAATTGTCGCTAAGCGAAGAAGCAGAATGGGAAACTTACTTTACAAGCGAAGCCAAAAAGCATTGGATTTAAAAAACCCTGATAGAAAAACCGATAAAGAAATAGACCAGCTGGTTTATGCCTTGTATGAGTTAAGCGAAGATGAAAATTAAAATTGTAGAAGGAAGTTGAAATGATTTTAAACTGCATATAACATGTTTTATGCAAAAGTGGGGCTTTTATGCTAAATTTGCTCTTTGGGCTACGATGCGACATTTTTCGTTTGCAAAATTCCGTTGCGGATAGAATTTAAAAGGATTTTCTCGGCATAAACATGAGGCATGTTATTCCAATTCCTCCTTTGAAATTATATCTGTTCGCAACAGGTCACGAGGCAAACAAAAAAATAGCTCATGACAAACACAGCGAACATCCCATTATTCAGCCTGAAGAAGGAACATTCAGAATTTCCAAAACAACGTATTACATCCTCACGCCAGGCTTACGAATTCATTAAGCGATTCTATTCAGATGATATCGAAATTTATGAAAGCTTCTTTATTCTACTACTCAACCAAGGCAACTACACCATTGGCTTCGCAAAGATTAGTCAAGGTGGTATAGCCGGCACTGTAGTTGACACCAGAATGGTTGCTAAAATAGCATTGGAGAGTTTAGCTGTTAACATTATCCTGGCACACAACCACCCTTCAGGTAACTTAAATCCAAGCGCACAAGATAAGGCCTTAACAGAGCGTATCACGAATGGATTAAAATTACTTGATATCAATGTAGCTGATCACATCATTCTAACTGCTGAGTCCTATTTTAGCTTTAGAGATGAAGGTATCATTTAGAACAGCTAAATGCTTTAGGAATGACACACATGTGTGTCATTCTTTTTTTGGAATATTTTGTAGATGGCATCCTCCTGCGCACTGGGCTTGTATCAATCTCATTCATTCAGCCTTCGTTACGCCACGCCGTCGCTCCGTTACTCGGCACTCCAGCACGTGGCTGACTTCGCTTCATTCATTTCGATTCAAACAGGCCGCCTAATAGACACCATGTAATACTGCTAGCCTAAAGGCATACGCACAATTACATGGTGATGTCTGCAAGACTATCATGAAGCATGATAGACATGCATACATGGTAATTGGTACTCGTAGGAGAAACTCCAACGTGTGCTTCATAAGGGCGCGCGCTCATATATCCTATGCCTTTAACGTGCGCACTCCCCGAGCGCATGGCGTGGGTGTCGGCTTACAGCAACTACAACCCAAATTTTATAAATTTTGGTTTGTAGTTTGTTTTGAAACACAGATGAATAGAGATTTTTACAGCAAAATAATAAAGATATATTTGTAAATAATAGTACTAAAATGCTTTGTTTTTTCAAAACATTTGTTGTATATTTAGGTATTAATTAAACAAAAAGAGGGGCACAACCTCGCTAAAAACTTGTACAAATTTTATGTATTTAGACAGATTAGTAAAACACGACATTTTCGTAAAAAGCGAAGTCGTAAAATTGGCAGACCTTACAGGAATGCCAACAAGGATTGGACTAGAAAACGCCATTCTTTCAGAGGGGCAGATTGTAAATGTTGTTTCCAACAAATACGCCCATCTACCAAATGAAAATTTTTTCCTTGAAGTGGAAAGAGCATTGATTGAAGCCGACATCAATTACCAAACGCAGAGCATTAATAGAGGAAACCGCAGTTTTGCAGTTGACTATATTTTGCAAGATGAAAACTACATTGTAAATGTGAAAAGCGGAGCCGACAAAATTTTGCCTATGCTCAGATTTACAAATGGTTATGATGGTAGCACCGCCCCAAGCGGAAGATTTGGTTTTTTTCGCAAAGTTTGTTCAAATGGTTTGCACGTGGCAGAGACAAAAGTAGGTTTCAAAGTGAAGCACAGAGGACAGATTGAAAACATTGTAATTCCTCAAATTAATGACATGGTAGCACTTTTTTTGAACAATGAGTACTACGACATCAAACGCAAATTTGATGTACTTGCAGAAGCCCCAATTCACGATTTAAGCAAGTTTGTACAAGTGGTTTGCATGGATACCAATGTATTCAAATTTGAGAAATCCGATAAAAACCCCGAGCCGAGCAAATTAGCGCAACAAGTAATTGACACCATAAAAAATGAGTGCTTAATTCTTGACTATGACCCGAATTTATGGATTGGATACAATGCTTTTAACGAGGTACTGCACAAGGACTTGAAGAAAACATTTGAGAGCCAACGCCAATTTGATAACAAAATTTTGGAATCCGTTTTATCACTTTCCTAAACCAAAAAGCGCACCCATTCGATTGGGTGCGCTATTTTTTTACCTCAAAAATTTTAATATATGACTCTCAAAGAAATGGAGATTGAAGTAAGCGCATTAATGGAAGCGCACCCAAACCAAAAAGTATTGCTTTTCCTTGCAATGGATGATGCATTTACAGAAGAAGAAGACCACGCACCCCGATTGGATGAACTACTAAAATGGTGCAATTTGATATGCAAAGAGAACAGACAAATAGAACCCTTAACCCTTTAAATTTATTACCATGCTAACAAGCTATAAACACCCCGACTATAAAACCATAGTGCAAAACGAAACATTAAACCAATTGCAAAGCCTTTCATGTGAGCAGTACTACAACGGCTATTTATTTGAAAAATTTTACCGACACTTTGTAAAAATGGGCATGAAACCCATTTCGACATTAGCGGCTGAAATAGCGGACAAAATTTTGCACAGCTCCCCACCCCTGCCACCATTGGAAGATGAAAAATAAGCCTTTATAGGCACTAAGAACCACAATTAAGAGCGTACTATGTATGCTCTTTTTTTATAAAAATTCTCCTTTTTTTCGCGAAAAAAAGGAGCAAAAAAAGGCAAGTGGCATGGTGGTTTTGTTTGGTGCTTCGCGTGTCCTTTTTGAGTGTTATAGTCGAGTGTAAGTTTGCTATGCAATGACAAAACTTACACTCTCAGAAGCATTGGACATATTGGAAGATGGTAATTTTCATCCATTGGCATGGGTAACTGCCGACAGAGCCAGGCAGACCGGTGGTAAAATCATTCGCATAAGAGCAGGGCGAATTGTAAGGCACGAACAAAATCATTTACATAAAGCTGCAGCAGCTCAGGAGCGTGGCACAGAAAGGAAGAGCCAAAACCACAGCGAACATGCAACCCGAAACATCCGTCTCGAAAATGGCGACATCCGCAAAATGCACATTTACACCCTATTTTCTGTAAATAATATCCCACTCTTATGAGCGTACATAATATATCAGCATCTATCAATTATATATCCAACGCCAAGGCTACGGTGTTTTTTGGGAGTGCTACCGGTGGAGCATCAGAAGCCAGCGCAGCTCCATTGGTGGAGAAGATGCAAACCAACCTCGATATATTTCCATGGGGAGAGGACAACAGATTTCCTCAAAGTGTGGTGGAGCAAATTGCACAGGGTAGCCCCATGCAAAGCTCGCTAAACATCAAAGCCAAAAGTTTGTGGGGCGGTGGTGTCGTGTATGGTAAATTGGTTGATGGAGCATTTGTGAAAGGCGCAACCAGGCGACTACCCTGACGTGGATGCCTTTTTTTGAACAATGATATCCCTCGTTTTTACGCCGAGCTCAACCAAGACTACGTATATTTTGCAAACTGTTTTCCTGAATTGATTTTCACGAAAGACAGAACGAAAATTGCCAGACTAATACACCAGGAATCATGCGATTGCCGATTTAAACAAATGGACAGTAAAGGCAATATCAATATTGTGTATCTGTCTAAAATGTGGGGAGCAAGCAAGGACCAGCTTGCAAAGTTTGATAGCAAAAAAGAATTGACCGGTCGGCTAGCAACCTACACATCAGAGGCTACACCCGATAAGGTGGATGACAAATTTGTAAAAAAACGCTATGCGCTAGACCCGTACTTCCCTATGGATGGCTTGAAGATGTATGCTGAGAAGAAAGAGAGCAGCGTAATACTGCCAGTCAATTATCCATCACCCAATAAAACATATTACCAACTGCCTCATTGGGATGCAGTTCGCCAAAGTGGATGGATAGAAATAGCCACCCAAATTCCGAACATGCTGAAAACGATGTATAATAATGCTTTCAACATCAAGTATCATATTGAAATTCCTGAAACGTACTTACAAAAACGAGTGAGCAATGCCGGAAAGAAATGGGGAGAAATGACACCTGCAGAAAAGCAAAAGGAAAAAGAATTGCTATTAAAGTCTATGGACGACTTTTTATCAGGAACCGACAACGCTCATAAGTCACTGATCACTTTTTTTACTTCAGATGTGGAAGGACGAGAATACGAGCGCATCAAAATTACACCCATAGAACACAAGAGCAATATCGATAAGGATCTATTGGCTAGCGGCACCGCCAACAGTGAATTACTTTTTGCATTAGAAATGAATCCCAACATGATAGGTGCCGGCAAACCTGGTGGCGTGTATAGTAGTAACCAAGGTGGTAGCAATATTCGCGAGGCAAAGACAGCGCATGACATGTTACTCAACCTTGACCGACATATGACCCTTGCACCACTGCGGATAATCGCTCGCTATAATGGCTGGCCAAAGGAACTAATCTTTAGACATGAAGATATTGAAATGACAACCTTAGACACTGGTAAAGAAACAGTTGCAAAACCTCTTAAACTTTTACATTATGCTAATAAAAAATAGTACCGAGCTAAAAGCCAACTCAGAATCAAATTCAAATGTGAATTATGACTCGGTAAAAATGAGTATCAAAGCTGCAGAAAAAAAGTATATCATTCCAATTATTGGACTTACACAATACGGAGTTCTTGATACTGCTCACAATACAGGCTCTCCTACTCCACAACAAGCCGCACTCATAACTGCCATACAAGAACCATTGGCATCTCTTGCCATGAGTTTGTTTGTACCTATGTCAGAAGTCACCCTTAGCGATGCAGGCGCAAGGCGAACAGGTACCGAAGAATTGCCCGGAGCATACAAGTACCAAACTGCAAATTTAAAAGAAGCGCTCTTGGAAAGAGGCCTCGATTTCATAGAAGACCTATTGCTTTTCCTAGAGACCAACCAAGCCGACTATCCACTCTGGACAGCCAGCGATGAGTTTAAAGAATACCGAACACTTTTTATTCGCTCAGGTAGTGAATACGGAAATTTTTATACCGGCGTAAAACATCCACGCCAAACATTTATGAAGCTGCGAGCTGCACTCTTATATGTGCAGGAAAATATCATCAGACCAACCATTCTGCCAGACATCTACGATGATTTGCAAGTCAAATTAGCAACTGCAATAATTGGCTATACTAGCCAACGACAAAATACTTGTAAAGCACATTCAACGTGCCATGGTTTACCTCGCAATGAAGGAAGGCATGAGCGACTATGCCCTGAGCATTGACAATAATGGCGTGACAGTACTCAATGACAGAACCGACAGCAGTATGGGCGATGTAAGTAAAAAAATGGCTGCCACAGATGTACAGATGCGGACACTTGCCAATAGCCTCTACAATATTGGCCATACGTGGCTCAAACGTGCCACTGACTTTTTAGACGAAATGGCAAACCCTACCCAGTACATTCCTTGGTACGAAAAAATGCAAGCCGAAGCGGACACGAAAGACGACAATGTAAACGAAGAATTGGGCGGCAGTTTTTTGATGTAGGCTGTCCTTTTTAAAATACAAGTACTGATAGACATTTGAATTCTTAATTAAAACAAAAAAAACAGAAATGAAAAAATCATTCTTCTTGGGGATACTGACCCTTTTAACAGTAGCGTTGTTCAGCTGCAACAATACAGCTCAGGCGCAAGCCATCAATACCACCGTGGGTAGCAAGACTACCACAAACATTTTTAGAGGTGCTGTGGTGGTGGACTCGATGTTAAGAGCGCCTAAGCACGACACAGTAAGGCCGAGTTGGTACCCCGTCCGATTCCTGGAAGCCTCGCTGACCTATTTGGACGCCGATAGCTCATTATACTACCACAATGGTACTAAATGGATGCGGGCAACTAGAGAAACACTTACAGCTAGTGCAACGCTCGATTTTCCAAGTACAGCAGCGCAAGTTAGTAGAAATCTTACTATTACTGTGACAGGTGCCGAGCTAAACGATTTTGTTACACTAGGCTCGCCGAATCAGTCGGATGCGAATGTTTGCTACACCGCATATGTAAGTGCAGCCAATACCGTCACGGTCAGGTTTAACAATTATTCATCAGGAGCTGTGGATCCTGCAAGTGCCACCTTTAAAGTTTTGGTGACGAAATAGTATTTGCATCATATCAAAAATGAAATTTTTAAAACTCATATTCCTATGTATCGTAGCGCGCTACAGTTTGTAGTGCGCTACCTACACGGAAACAATAATCACCTCTAATTCACCCCAAATGAACACGCTCAGCACTTTTACCAAATCACCTCTACTCGTAATTTTAAGTACCGGATTCGCATGGTTTAGTATCAAGTACTTACCATCAGCCATGCTTTTATTCTGGCTTGTTATAGCCATTTTTGCCGACCTTGTTACTGGACTGCTTAAAGCATGGAGTCAAGGACGATCGACTACCTCAACCGGCTTGCGCAAAACCATCATTAAAATTGGCAGCTATGTAGGCACAGTAGTAATGGTGGTGGTACTGGTTAACCTCGTTGGACTGGTAGATATCACAAACAAATTTGACTTAACTATACTCATAGATGCCTTAATGGGCTTTATGGTTTTTATAGAGCTTTATTCAATTTGCGAAAATATAGATCAAGCCTATCCTGATAGCCCACTATCAAAATATATGATTACCCCGATGCTGAAATTTCTGAAAGGAAAATTAAAAAATAATCCCATCACCTCGCTCGGCAAAAATCAAACCAATGACACTCCAGCAAGCAAAGACTAAAGCGGCCGAGCTCTACGATAATGGCAAATGGATACGACTTGCCATATTGATATTGCAATTTGGAAAAGAACTAATAATCTATCTACGTAAACGTCTAAAAAGAAAACAAGATGACAAAACCAAAAATGACACTGAAGGAACTGAAAGCGCTGATAAACTTAGCGCATCCTGATTATGAAATACCCGCATTGGTATTTGTTGGCATACGTGGCTACTACAAAAAAACACTTGGCAACCCCGATGCAAATGACCGTGGCATTTATGATGATGCCTTGTTTATTGTTTTCAACGAAAAACTAATTCCATTTAATGCAAATACAGACCCTTCGCGATTTGCACCTTGCATTGCCAACCTCACACCTGGCATTTGGGATGCTTACAAATTTGATTTGCATCGCGGCAATTACCTGGCACTTTGCCAACGCTCAGGCGAAGTAACTGTACTGCGCGATGGCAAAGGCCTTGATACCGGAATGTTTGGCATCAATATACACAAAGGCGGATACAAAAAAACAAACTCGGCAGGCTGCCAAACCATACATCCCGATCAGTGGTCGCAGTTTATTAAAGATGCTCAAAATTGTGCATTCGAATTGAATGGTAAAAACTTTAAAGATTTTTCATACACCTATATTTTGCTCGAAAACTAATGACGGAAATCACACTCTATAAAAACAAAGCCGCAGTTGATACCGTTCAGTTTCCAACCGACTGGAGCGAGCTGAGCGCAAAAGAACTGTCATTTATTGCCGAAGCAATCTATGCAGGCAAGCTCAAAGAAGCCGATTTGTTTTTGTGCATTATAATGAACAGATCCCGCAAGAAAAACCTGATACCCCTACTCGACCTGGAGCAATGCGCAATAGATGGCATCCCGCTCGTAAAATTCATTACGGAGGAAATAATGCTGACCAAAAACCCGATGCCTGAGGTAAAGGATTATTTTGGGCCTGCAGATAATTTCGAAGACCTTACTTGTGGAGAGTTCGAAGATGCAGAAGCTTGCTTTTTTTCGTTGAAAGAAATGAAGGAAGAAAAATATTTGAATTCTCTTATGGCCACGCTCTGGCGAAAGAAGGTAAATGGCAAACGAATACCTTATATTGACTACGATGTAAAGCCCCACATGAGCGTATTTGAAAAAATAAATTTCAAAAACAAAATTATCGTATTCCTATGGTACATAGGATGCAGAGAAAACATTGCCAAACTGTTCCCACTCATATTTAGTGGCGAAGGACCTGAAAGTGATACGCCACCAGCTCTCGCATTTACAAACTGCATTCACATGGGTGCAGGTGTCAAAAATGGGACACGTGACAATATCAGAAAAATGTTACTGAAGGAATTTTTGTATGACATACAACTTCAATTGATAGCCGATCAGAATAACGCAAATCAACCCGAAAAATAGTGTTCACAGTTACCTCATATAATTCTTTTTTTCGCGAAGCGGCCGTAAAGCATATAAATATATTGCACAATGTAGCTGCAGAGTCGCAAGACGGACCAGTAGCAGAAGCCTCCTTTTTTATTGGCATCAATAGTGCTATCAATGGTGTAAGAACACAACAAACCACCGCCAATTGCACGCTGATAGTATTTAAGTACGAATCCAAAGGAAGGGACAATGGCGCATTTGATTATAGAGCAAGGTATACCGGTGGTTTTATAGTTTGTAAAAGTGCAGACATATCAAATATCGACGCAGTAGAGCTGGCAGAAGCCACTACAGAAGAAACCGCTTGGGATATCATCAACCTAATAATCCAAAGCAGAGTAGGTGCAGGCGGACTTCATTGTGCTAGCCCTTTTGGCGAAGTGGATATGAGCGATGTAAGCATGACGCATGTAGGCCCATTTCTCGATAAGCAATTTGGGTGGTTAGTAGAATTTGAATTTCTCGTTACCAAAAATTCACTCATCAACCCCGAAAGAATTATTTCGCAATTTTCATAATTAAATATACACACCATGCCACCAGGATTATCACATTTACTAGACCCGGGAAACACTTCTTCAGGAGTTGCAAATCATTTCTTTTTTGCACCGGTAAGTTGGTTCGAAACCATACAATGTCCGCTTCCCGATGGTATCGTAATTCCTTACGAGCATGAATTTGTCATTAGCAAAGACTGGATAAAAGTAATTGTATCGCCAAGAACCGGTGAGGTAACAGCCTCGTCCATCGGCGAGCAAGGCAGCAAAAAGTTTATAAAAAAATACAAAGGTTTTGTACCTGGTACTAAAGAAACGTTACACGCATCTATGGCGGGCCTCATCAATGAGCCTATCATACTATTAGTACCTGATAGCGACTGTCCAAGTGGCTACCGCTACCAATTAGGCTGCGACTGCGTATTTGCATATTGCGAAAGTGCAGAGTTTACCACCGGCACATTAAAAGAGGGGCGCAAAGGCTATATGGTAGAGTTTACCTACCATACTGAAAAAATAAACATCTATCCTACATGCGACAATATCACACCGACATTTAATTGGAGTTTCAATGACAACGGAACTGGTGAAGCTGTGATGATAGTAACCGATACCACCGTATATCCTCCCGGTGTTACTTTGGTGACAAAATCATGTACCATTTTTGACGAGTTTGGAAACGAAGTCACCACGCCTGTATTTACGAATAGTTACATCCACGACTACACAGCTCCCTACCTTTGGGACCAGGCGCTTAGCCCGGTTGGTGGTGCATACTTCTGGATTATTACAATGAAAATCACCACCTCAAACGGTTGTGTCAAAACAGCTAGAGCTACTTTGATGGCACCACGGTTATCTGGAATACCATCCAATTCAACAACCCTCACAGTGGCACCAATGATTAATGAGCGACATCAAACAAATATATATCCAAAAGGCACTCACCGAGTATATGCGCTCGGTGCAGAACACCATGGAAATTTTTTTGGATAAAAGAGCCAACGACACTGGCAATCTAAAAAATAGCATCAGCTCGCAAGTATCAAAACTCACCACTTCCGGAGGCAGTGCCGAATTCAAATTCAAAGACTATGGCCGCTTTATAGACATGGGCGTGGGCAAAGGTCATCCAATTGGAGCAGCTGCCAAAAACCGCGATATGGTAGTGCTGGCCACCAACGGTAAAGTACGTAATGCAAAGCCTTTGCGTAAGCCAGTAAAGTTTTATTCTAAAATCGCATACGGCAAACTCAGTGGATTAATGCAAGACCTACTATACGGACTTACTGAAGAAGCTATCGAAAAAATAAAAACCGAATTGCAACATGGCAACCATTACAATAATTAAGACACCCTACGAAATGAGCTGGAGCCGAAACCCGCTCCTTTGGTCATTTAAAGTAAATCCATTTACGGCAAACAATATCACCAATCGCACAAGGGTGCAATTTGCTTTGATGGTAGAAACCGAATTTCATTCAAACAATTTTGTAGCCGTTTGGAATGCTAGCGAATACCCTGATGCACAAGGATTTGTTACCATCGATTTGTCGGCAGTGCTGGATACGCAATTGGAATTTTATGTGCCAAACAAACAATATGTAAAATTCCACAAGTGCAAAAAACAAGCTAAACGATATTACCTGAGCTATGCACTGCATGATAATGATGGACAAATATTAGCCCCTGCAGACACAGGCAAATACTATGTGGCAAAGGGTGGACTTAGCAAGGAGCAGTGGCACGGAGATGAATACTTTTCAAACAATATTTTCCTTGATCATTCCCCCCTACATAATATAGAAGCATTCGAACATCAACTTTTGCGCACTGATGAACCTAAGTGGCTCTACTTTATGCTACCTGCTGTAAATTCCACCTATTTAAAAACTCAATATCACGCCACAAAACGAACTCGGCGCATTGATAGATTATGATATGTTAGAGCAAAATCTAAGCGGCAGTAAGTGGGAAATATTTTGCGTGCCGGTTGATTATGATACACTCGACTTGGTAAGCAATATTGCACCAGGTAGTATATGTACTTTCTTTACTATAGCAGTACGAGACGACACCAATCAACTGGTGCGGACTGTATCATTCAGACTCGATCACCGACCAATGTACGAAGCACAATACTTGCTATATCGTAATAGCCTGGGCGGACTCGATACACAAAGTTTTTTGGGTGAAAAAGATTTTGACATTGAAGTGCAAAAATCAAGAGCGGAGATAGTGCAGCTCAGCGATTACCTTAATGCATTTAATATGCAATACGAAGCATTTACAGCCAAATCATTTCGTTCGCAAAAAACAAAGGCAAACACCGGATGGATTAATAAAAATACAACCGACAGGTTAATAGACATGTTTCTAGACAAGCAAGTGTACAGCCCACTAGGTAACAAACTAATCCCTGTACAAATCGACACCAAAACTGCAACACTGTACAAAGACATTACAAAGCTTTACAACCTAACACTTGAATGGGCGCTCGCTTGGATGGATGAAAATTTTACTTTGCAAAATACCGTTGCTCAGGGTAGCACCTGCCCTGCAGTATTCTACTTTTTGGCTACGCAAATATACGGAGGCAAGCTGCACCTAGTTTGGAAGCTCGAAGCCGACTGGGATAAAATAGAGATTCTTTACATTGTAGATGGCGTTACCAATACCATTACACTTGCTGGCAACTCTGGAGAGACTGATATCATCATTGATAATCCTGCCACTGGTACCAACCATGCACTGAAAGTAAAAGCGCGAACGGTATGCAATGATGAAACTGCTCCATTTAGCTACGGACCATACACCACGCTAACAATGTTTACCCTTCTGATCAGGATGACGCCAGTAGCAATTGATGATGTTTCTGATGAAACCTACAGAGGTACCGGCGTTAGAAAGCTACAAAGACTTGGAGCCAATATGGAAGTATTACTCAACGACCTTGCACTCAACGGTGGTTGGGGCACCTTCGAAAACTTTTATGACAATTTATTTGCAATTACTGCAGTTAGTAATAATGGTGCTACCGTAGTTTACAATGTAGACGACACCATAGACTATACACCATCAGGTGCATCACTCGCCATTGTGGATGAAGATTTTGTACTATACCGCTTCAATGAAAACATCCCAGCATTTGGGCCTTTAATCTCCAATTATGCGAGAATAAAAATCCCTATGAAAGGGCAAATACCAAAGGTGTATGTGCATATTGCCTACTTGAATATGCAAAAAACATTAAAGAAATACGGATTCTTAAATCAATACGAGCAACAAGATGTATACATTGATTTGTACTTGCAATTTTTCAAAGATGCTGCAATGACCATTCCCATTGATGTAACTACATTCGGTTTAATCATCGCCTATGAAACTTGGCAAGATACGACACCTTGGGACTATACCGGCGGGCCAACATTGCTTCCCGAAGTATCACTCGGAATTTCGACAGTACCGGCAGTGGGATTCTCAATGCCATTTTTGCTTAACTTCCATAGAATCAATTTTACCAACTTAGGCTTGGCAGGTGGTGTATCAGTACTTCAGTATCAAAAATTAGTTCCTGCATCTGGTACAGGCATTTGGGAGGAAGTGATGTAGGCTGTCCTTTTTAAGACAGTTCATAAGATAGAATTTTAATCAAATTATATCTTATGTCTACACGTACTGATATTGTAAATCTCATTGTAAATGTCAACGGCGACAAAGGCAAACAGCAACTCAACGACCTTCGCAAAAAAGCCGCCGACCTTGCCTTTGAGATGAAAAGCCTTGCGAAAAATACGCAAGAGTACCGCGACAAATCTGCTGAGCTAAAGAAGGTAGAAGATCAGATGGCAAACATGCGCAAGCAAATGGGACTGACTGCACTCAGCCAAAAGGAATTGATGGCTGAGTTGCGCAAATTGCAAGCTCTGAAAAATGTAACCACACCGCAGACTAAAGAGTTTTTTGAACTTCAAAAACAAATTGATGCTGTCAACAATCGATTATACGAAGTAAAGAACGGCGTATTTGGTTTTGGCGCAGCCCTGCACAAGGTAAAAGACGAAATCATGAAGTTTGGTATTCTCGCAGTGGGCTACCTTGGCTTTGAATTTATTACTTCTCAAATTAAAAGTATCATCAACGGAAGTGGCAAACTCGAAGACAAGTTGGCGGATGTGCAACGTGTAACGGGAATGACAAAGGACGAAGTAAAAGAGCTAAACAAATCACTTAAAGAAATAGACACCCGAACAGCTCAGCAACAATTACTTGACTACGCCGTTACAGCAGGGAAACTAGGTGTGGCCACTGCCGAAATAAAAGCATTTGTGCAAAGTACCGATATGCTCGTAACTGCCCTAGGCGATGAGCTAGGCGATGCTTCCACAATTACTGATAATTTGGGAAAGATTATTAATGTGTATGACGGCGCTGGAAAAATTACCGGTGAACGTACATTGCAAATCGGCAATGCCATTGTTTCACTTGCTAATGCGGGTGTTGCAAGTGGTGGGTTTATTGTTGACTTTACGAAGCGACTTGGCGGTCTTGCAGGCACTGCGCATATTGCACTCAATAGCACCATTGGCATGGCGGCAGGACTTGAAGAGCTTGGGCAAAGTGCAGAAACATCAAGTACAGCCATTAGCACCGTACTTGTAAAAATTGGCTCCGACGTGCCTAAATTTGCAAAGCTCGCAGGCAAGGATGTAAAGGATTTTGCACAAACACTTCGCACAGCTCCAATGGAAGCACTCATACAACTTTCAGAAGGTCTGAAAAAAATAAAGGTGGCTTTGATGAAATCGCATCAGCATTTAAAGAAGCGGAAGCAGCAGGCGGAAGAGTAGTAAGCACCTTGGGTGCAATAGGAAACAATGGCGAATTTCTACGAGGTAAAATGAAAGATGCTGGCGAAGCCGTTCAGGAGACTTCGGAGATTACAAGCGCATTTGCATTGAAGAATGTAACGCTCGGTGCTACCATCGAAAAGTTAGGTAAAGAATTTAACCGAATGGTGACGAGCCCTGGTGTAATCAACTTTTTGAAGAGTGCAGTAGAAGGCACTCTCGAAATGATAAAATCCCTCAGGCAATTGCCCGAATGGATAGAGCGCAACCGCACAATGATAATATTGCTAGCTGGAGCCATTGGTATTTATACCCGTGCAAAAATTGCGAAGATGGTGGTGGATGCAAAGGATTATATAGTGCTCACTGCTATGTACGCTCAGGACAAAGCTATACTCATCATAACAGGGCTAAAGACAGTCGCTACAAGAGCGTATAGCACTGCAGTGCAATTGATGACCGGGCAAATTACAATAGCCACAATCGCCACTAGAATATTTAACGGCGTGGCCATGAGTGCCGCAGGCATTGTGGGGATAGTAATTACAGTCCTTACCACCGCGGCGGCTATATGGAGTGCATTTAGTACCAAAGTAAAAGAATCAACAAAGAGCCTCATAGACTGGGGAGGCATGATGAATGAAGCTGCACAAAATGCAGGTAAAGAAATAGGGCAACTACAGCAGTTATATGCTGCAGTAAATAATGTAAATCTAAAGCAAGAAGATAGAAGAGCGGCCTATGCAAAAATGCAAGAAATGTACCCATCACTATTGCAAAATATGAGCTACGAAGAGGCCATAGCCGGTGGACTGGCTAAGAAGTACCAGGAACTTCAAAAAGCCATAATGGGCAAGTACATCATTCAAGCAAGTGAAGGGGCAATATCAAAACTAGGACAAGAATTGTTTGAGGTGGAAAGTGCATTAAATGGCATTAATGAATCACTAGAAGGTTCAGCAAATTTGCAAGGCGCACTTGCCAAAATAGGTAAAGATGGATTCACAAATAAAGAAACTGTTGAATTTCAAAAAGGATTCAAGAAAAGTTTGGACGGGAAAAAGAAAGCGATTGAAGATGGATTTAAAAGCTTATCGGATTTTCAACAAAAAATAAAAGAGAACTACGGTGTGGCGGATGCGATTAAAGGTGCCACCGATGGCGGTGGAACTGGCGAAAGAAAAGATGATACTGAACTTGCAAAACTTAAAGACAAACAGATAGCGCGAGAAAAAGCACTGGAAGACCACTTAAAAAGAATCAAAGATAAAATTGTCAATCTTCGATTTGAACTGGAGCAAAATGAAAAGACAGCCGACGAACAAGAACGAGCTCGCATATTTAAGAAGTATGAAGAACTACTTGCCGAAGCCACAGGCTTTCATGCACAGACACTAGAACTGGAAGAACTGAAACAGAAGGAACTGGAACAGTTTGCAACGCGAGCAGGTAAGAAATGGTTGCGAATCAATGTTGATTTTCACAAAGAAAATCTAGCTGCATCCAAAGAAGCCATTACCAATATTCGCAAACATGCTGAGAACTCACTAGCACTTGTAGAGCGTTTACGAAAGAAGTTGATAGACGACATGCAGACGAGCTATGACAATGCTGTAAAAAAATCAACTAGACAAACAAGAAGCCCGGAAGCGTGGCGCATTAGATGGGCTCTCAATGCTATCGAGCATTTATAGCCAAATAAACGACTTGCAAAACCAAAGGGATAAAACCCAACTCGACATTGAGCTAAAACGAAATGAAGATAGAAAAGCGAGCTTTGAAAACCTACTACGCAGAAAAGTATTGAGCCAAACACAATACGACAGAGAAATAGCCAAGATAGATGCTGTAAGCGACAAACGAAAAGCCGAGTATGAAGAAAAGGCAGCACGCAGACGTAAACGTTCAGCTTACATGCAAGCCATAGTAAACGCAGCTCTAGGAATTACCCAAATATGGAGTACCTATGCGGCAGCTCCTTACGTAGCGGCAGTGCTGACAGCCCTAGAGGTAGCGGCAACCGGAATACAAATAGCAGCCATAGCTGGACCAGAGGTACCGACAGGTAGAAAAGGACTAATCATAGACGGCCCAAGCCACGAAGGCGGAGGCGTAAACCTGGTGAATAACAAGACAGGTAAGCGCATGGCTAATGTAGAAGGTGGCGAACCACTACTGGTGCTGAGCAAAAATACCTATGCCAATAATAAGCAGGTCATAGACGACCTCTTTCACAGCTCGCAATATCAAAACGGCAAGAGCATCGTACCGAAGTGGTACAGCAATACTTCTGCTATCAACCTCAGTAGTGTGTTGCCTGCACTTGCAAAAGGCGGTATGATGCAAATGCATAATGAATTTTACCAACGGATTACCAGGCATGAAAAGTGACATGACAGCTACCAATGCCCTACTCTTACGCATAAATCAACAACTGGAAAAACTTCAACTTCCAACTCTTCCGGAAGCATCAGAGCACATGTTGTATTAAAAGACATTTCAAATGCCCAACAGCTTTACGATATGGCCAAAAAAGAAGGTAGTTTGAAACTGTAATTTAGGGGAATATCATATTTATTTGTCACCTTCCCAGTCATGTATACTCATGACATTGTAGAGGAGAAGTATTTGCTGCCTAGTTAAACACTTCCAGAAAGCGACATTTTTTGTTATACTATTAGAATTAAAATTATTACTTTTGAAAGCAATACACTATAGATTTAAGAAACTATTAGAAACTAAAAGTGTGAATTAAATTAGTAATATTTTTCGGAACCATAAACAAATTATGAAAATAAATATTTTGATGCATTGTGGACCTTCGCTAGGAAATCTCCAAAATTTTTCCTGCCGAACAATATTCAAATTGTGAGTCCGACAGTTAACTTCCAAATAATATTAACCGCAGTAGCTATTACTTTGGATGTATTGGAAGAAAAGATGGGGGATGAAGCAGCAGAAGGGTTCAAAGGTATATTTATAATGAATCTTCTTGACTATATTGAAGACATGCCAGAACTTAAGCAATTTAGAGACTACGGAGATATAGAATTAGCACTTGAATCAAAAACAAATACAATTTCCGCTAGAGGTAATGAAAACGGTTTTCAATTGTTGGCAGATACTATCTATGGTGTAGATTCAAACCCTGATTTAACCTCAAGGTTTATGAATTTTAACCATTTGTCACTTGCTATAAATAGATACAAAGAAATGATTTTTGATACCTTTTTAAATAGTCAATCACTTGCAGGTATTACCTTTAAATAATGAATAAATGCTATATAGAATTTCTATCTATGCCCGGCATTGCTTCTGCATTCGACAAGTAATATCAATTGCGGTGAAACTGCATTTAATTCTTATACGTATAATGACAAAAGATTATTACAGGGTACTGAGTGAATCCTAAATCAGATATACTAGAGATAAAAGGCTTATAGAAAATTAGCTTTAAAGTATCATCCTGATATTTGCAAATTAGACAACTCTCAGGAATTATTTATAGCTGTTCAAGAAGCTTATGAAATATTAAGTGATTCAATAAAAAAGAAATTGTATGATGAAATTCGAAATCCAATTAACACTTCCGAGAATACAAAAAAATCACAAGCTCCCAATGCAAAGCAGTATGAAAGATGGCAGACAGAGTCAAGGCAAAACGCAGAAAATTTGGCAAAGGAAAAATATACAGATTTCAAAGACTCTTTATTTGATAATATAGGGCAAGCGATCGGTGGTGGAATTGATTTTTTAGCATTAATTGCATCATTCTTCTTTGCTGCTGCACCTTATATTGGGATGTACACAAGCTACAATAGTGTTGTTAAATGGGAATTTGATGAGTACAATGATAATGCTATAGCGGGATTTATAGTTTGTACAATTCTTTCGGTATTATTCACAATTCTTTTTGTCTTAAGAATAAAAGAAGAACTTTTTCATAAAAAATAAATTAAAAAATCATTAAGCTTCTAAAAACAAAACAATGAACAGACCCTTTATTTGGCAAATGATCAGAGAAGCAATTGACAGCCTCAATGGTAAAGCAACATATTCAGAAATAAAAAAAGTATATAAACTCAAAATGGGATAATGTAAACGACTCGACCATTAACGCCCAAATAATTGTGCTTAGCGTTAACCAACCTTCACGTGCACTATCCAGAAAATAAGAAGGCTAGACTTACTAATTCTCAATACGACCTTTTATTCGACAGGTCGTGGACAAGTTGTAAGATATAATCCTGATGAGCACGGTATTTGGGAAATTTTCCAAAATGAATTCGGTGCACTTTCAATTCGACAAGTTATCAGTGAGATTGACGAAACTGAAGAAACAATGCCGCAGGAGGTTGGTTCGTTTTTTATTTCCAATAGACAAATCTTCGAGATTTTTTAATTCGTAATCTTCACACTGTTAAGGACTCCAAATTAAAATTATATGTGGACGAGAACGGCAGAGATGGAAAAAGAGTTTCCTACCGACGTTGGGCCGATAGACATTTAACAATAGATGAAGAAGGAAATTTTATAGTTTTGAACTCAAATTATCTAGAGGCGCAGACAAAGCATTAGGACAGCTTCTTCGCTATATGGGGTGGATAAAGAAAAATTTAGCGAAAGATAAAAGGTAAAGGGAATAATAGTGGCAAATAAAATGGACGAGAAAATAAAGTACGCAGTAATAGTAACCTCAGATATAACACTTTACGAATATGAAATGAAATTCGAGTTGTCAAAACCAAAAACTAATTATCAGAGCAACGCCAGCTGTCAACATACCGAAGTAAACATTGCCAGAATGACACTAACGATTCGACAAATAGTTCGTTATTGGCAAATGAGGAAAATGTTATAAGTTATTTGATTTTTGCGCAGGATGTCTTTGTGCTAGTTGCAAATTAATTTTCACATTCGGCGGTATAGCCTAAAATGTTATCTGTCCTTTTAAATCAACCCGAATTGCGAACCTTTGAGCCATGATAAGCATCAAAGTTTATAATACAGTTGGCGTTCCGAAGGAACTCCAACTTTTACCAGGTACAACCATCGATATGGAATTTTTACTCCCTAGCTTTGATGATAAGCTCGAAGGCTCCGATTTCTCACTGCCATTTCGCATTCCATTTACCGACCATAACCGGCAATTGCTTGGCTATGCAGAGCACCTCAATACCAATGCTATAAATATACCGGAGTATTGGCGATGTGATGTGTATGACGACCATGTGCTATACGCACAAGATGCAAAGCTGAAACTACTCAGCCACAATGGACGCTTTGATAATAAAGATGGCAGCTATAATTTCAATGTGTCCGGAATCAAAGGTTTCTTTGGCACAAGATTAAAAGGCAAATCAATGAAGGATTTGGCTTTGGACGGTATCATCAATTGGGATGCTGCTATGGACAGTCGCGAATTTTCCAAAGACCTGATGGATGGCAACCAACCGCAGTATGAAGATAGAATCACTTTTGCGCCAGTGGCAATGACCGACTTTTTTGGATACCTCGCGCAATGATTACCTGGGCGAATTTATTATTGATGAAACAGTAAACAATATCATCATCGATGGTGCTTACCCTAACGGATGGACCTTTGCGCGATACAAAACTGGATTCCCATTAGTAGCTGAGATAAAAGGTGCGCCCGAATACGCCGATTATCGCACAGTGCCATTTTACAACTTACTTTACGTGGTGCGTAAAGTATTTACGGAGCATGGGTTTACAGTTGATGGTAGCTTCTTTGATTCGCCAGACCTTGACAAACTATTTGTGTTCAATAACTTCGCTATCGAGCGTTACGATTATCCATTTACTTTCGATGTGAATACTCAAATCACACCAGCCAACCATATGCCACCAATGAGCATAGTGGAATTTCTAGTTGCATTGCAAAATACCTTTAATCTCAAAATTATTTTTCGTGCCGGCTTCAAAGTATTTATCAATTTTAAAGAAGAAACCATCAGTACAACCGCGATAAAAGATGTCACAAATAAAATAGATCTCTATTTCGAATCAGCACAGCGACATGAAAGCTTCTATGGGGGTCAAGCACTACGATGGAAGTGGGATACAAACGACAGCTACCACAATGACCGAGTAAAAGAAATTAAAGATTTGGATATCATCGCGGAGGTTAACACTTTTGCTGACATTGCAGCACTTGGCTTAGGCGCTCCTACAGTTACGCAATTCATTTACGTAGCTGCGGAAAACTATTATTACAATTGGAACGCTACGCTCTCAATTTGGGAACCCTACAGCGAAAACCAATTGGACTATGAAGAGGGACAAATGACTACGGAATTTGCACCGATGCTTTCTCCATTATGCCAACACTATGCCTACGATGTGCCATCAGGATTTATTCTTTCGAAGGATAAATGCGCTACCAAAATGCTTGGCTCCTATTGGTGTGGTGCCAAGGAGCTAGTGACACATCCCTTTGAACTCCATATTTTCTTTGCACAAAAATTAACTGCTGGTGCCTACACAGATATGCCCTTTTCATTTTCCCACAACTACGATACCAATGGCGTGAAACGAGTTGCCATTTCCTTGTCATGGCTCGCTATTGATGGCTTACTAAACAAGTTCTGGAAGAAATGGCTACTCATGCTAAAGAATTCTTTCGAGCTGCAGGCAAAGGCGCATTTCAATATCACGGACATTGCAAGCCTTCAAGAGTCCGATATTTTGCGCATCGCACAAAATAATTACCTACTGAAGAAACAAACACTTACACTCCCCCATCAGCGAGGCAACAAGTGTGAGCATGGTGAAGTTATAAGCTGTCAAATCCCTTCATTGCCTTGTCAAGACTTTTGTCACGTATGAAAATATATTTCAGTACTTTTCATATCCTTGTGCCCTAGTAGCTTCTGTGCTACTTCAATAGGCGTGTCAAGCTGGGCTAATATGCCCCCAAACGTGTGTCGTCCTACGTGAGCAGTCAGCGGTGTTTTAATACATGCCAATGTGCCTAGCACTGATAAGTACTTATTGAAGTGCTGACTGGTGAGGCTTATTTTGTGATGACGAACATAATCGAGCACCGGCCGAAGCAATTCGTGAATTAAAATATTGGTATCGTTTCCTTTTTTCTGCCCTGGCATAATGATTCGCTTATCCTTCTCTACATGAGTATCATAATTAAATACGCTTGTGGCCGTGGTAAATCTAAATCCGGTATAACACATGAATAAATAATAGTAGCCCACATCGCGCAAAGTGTCGGGAATATTGCTTTGCAACACTTTCATTATTTCCTTGCAGTCATCAATTTCCATGAATTTTCTTTGCCCTTGCTGGTATTTGCCCCTATCAAAATTCAAAAAAGGATCTTCACCCAAAAACACTTTTTCTCTTTTGGCATCGCTAAACATTGTACGCATAAATTTCAATGCCTTCCACGCTGTATTGTGCTGATTTTTCAATTCCATCAACATATAGGCTCGGTACTTCTCAAGGAAAACACAATTGATATCATAGAAATTCAATGTGGGCGCGAACTTCTTTAGCTTGGTCAATTCGCTGTAATAACTCACCCGAGTGCCATACTGCTCATCCTTGCAATACTTAACTGGAATATGTCCCATACAATACTCGTAAAAATCAGCACCGGGATCTTTACCACCTAACAAATTTTTGATACCTGCCGGAGTAACCTCTTTGCCTTCTATTTCAAATTTGTTCATTAGCTTCTGTAACGCAGCTATTTTATTAATAATAGCAGCGTTGATCACTACTGCATTTGGGTGGGAACGTTTTACGCATCGCCGAATATCATCCCAATAGTGTGGCTGAATATATTTGCCAATACTTTCAGTCGTAATTACTTTTCTATTAAAAAGTATTCGAATCACTATTACGCAGGTGCCGTCTTTTCGTGGCTTGTCAGCTCGTATGGCTGATAAAATGGATATGTTCATTGTTATATGTTTTTAGGTTAAGCAGCGGGTTAAGCATTTGACAAAACATTTATGTAGTTTATTGTTACTTTTTGTTACTTTTTGCTTGTTAAATTTGCTTACCCTAATTCCATATAACGCAATAATCACGCTGTATGTAGCGTGATTATTGATATCTTGATAAAACTGTAAAGTGGACCCACTAGGATTTGAACCTAGGACCACCTGATTATGAGTCAGGTGCTCTAACCAACTGAGCTATAGGTCCAAAAAGAAATTAATTTTCTTTTGGAGCGCAAAAGTAGGAAATAATGTTGTTTTTTTGAAAAATATTTACATAAATAATGGACGGAATAAAAAATATCATTTTTGACCTTGGTGGCGTAATTCTCAATATCGACTATAACCTAAGTGTACTAGCCTTTAAAAAATTGGGTATTGCCGACTTTGAAGAAATGTATTCGAAAATGAAACAAAATGATTTGTTTGACAAACTCGAAACGGGCGTGATTTCCCAAAATGATTTTGTCAGTGAAATTCAAAAACATTGTCCCGATACCATTCATGAAAGCGATTTCGTAAGCGCCTGGAATGCCATGCTACTCGATTTCCCATTGCGACGACTGCAAATATTACAACAGTTGCAATTACACTTCAACACGTTTTTATTAAGCAATACCAACGCAATTCATGAGGCCGAATTCAATAAACGATTACAGCAAACATGTGGTTATCCAACCATGGCGGTCTTCTTCGACAAAATATATCTATCACACCGGGTGGGAATGCGCAAACCCTCACCCGAGATTTTTGAAAAAATCCTTATTGAAAATAATTTACAAGCCGCTGAAACCCTCTTTATCGACGATAGCATTCAACATATTGAAGGTGCGCAAAAAGTGGGTATCCAAACCATTCACCTTAGCGAAGGCATGACCATAGAAGAAGATATTTTTAAAAATAAAACTGCAGGATAGTCTGCCCTAACGGGTGTACAGCCCAAGACCTTGACCTTACTTAATTTCTTCGTATTCGATATACTCCCCTACTATCGGCTTTTTGGGAGTTGATGCTGGTCCATTTCCGGAGGCGTTGTTTTTTACCATCGGTTCCTTTCGATGGCTCGTAACAGGATCGAGGAACATACGCAAAATTTTTATCACTATGTAGAATACAAAGGAGTAAAAAATGAAACGAACAAGCATGTTATAAAATTTTTCCAAAGATACAACGCAATCGCATACAGCTATTCTTTTAACAAAATATTTCGCTGTGCCTAGTGGGCAAACGCCTCCTCAAAATTTCCTCGTATTCGTTCTATGGGCGGATTAAAATACCCAAATTTTATTTGCGGAAATTCCTCTCGAACAATTTGCAACATTTGGGCCATACCATAACAAGCGCCGGTGTCGGTTACCCCTAAATTTCCCAAATACCAATCCGGATCAATATTGAAATTACGCCACTGTATCATATTTAATTTGGTATACTCAATAGCTTTCAACAAAGCATCAACCTCAGCCACACTATCTGTAACACCCGGAAAAACAAAGTAATTGATTGATGCCCATCCACCCATATCAGTAACCGTTTTCAAAGATTCTATTAAATCTTGCAATTGGTAATTATTGGGTCTGTAAGAGGGCGTGTAGTACTCATCTCGAAAAGAATTTAAACTGACACGTATGCTATTGAGACCCACCTCCATCAGCTTTTTCACCGCCACCGGGTTGCTGCCATTCGTATTGATATTGATGCTGCCCTTCTGGGTATGCTTGCGTATTTCGACAATACTGTCACGAATCGTTTCCCACATCAACAGAGGTTCTCCTTCACAACCTTGTCCCCAACTGATAATGGGATACGGAGCCGTTTCTAAATGAGGAACGGTATACTCTACAATTTCTTCAACCGTAGGTTTAAACACCAATCGGTCATGTGATGAAACAATACTCTCTTCCTCGGGTTGAAATGAGATACAGCCTAAACAATTTGCATTGCAAGCCGGTGAAGAAGGTATGGGACATTCCCATCTTCCTAGAAAAAAATTGCGTGCGGCAGGACATTCATAGGTATTGCAACAGGTATCAGCCAAATGTTTTACCAATCGATTATCAGGATACGCTTTGGTAAACTTTGCGACACCCGCTTGAATCTTTTCAGCATCATACCCGCTTTTTTCTTGTCTGATATCCGGCTCAATACGGGTACCGGTTACATAAAATTTATTATTGTACCAAGCAGCTGCAGTATAACAAAATAAAGGAAGGGTTGGCGCCTCTGCATGGGTTTCAAAAGCAGCCATATAAAACCCGGTATATGCCGGAGGAATAAAGGCCGCAACAGCAATCCCCTTGTCGCAAAGTCTGAGTTCATTGGTTTCTACATCTAAGCCAATACCCCTACGCCCCGGCAGTTCATACAAATTGCCCCCATCGGGTAGTTCAATCCAGTTGTCTACATCTACAGGTACCGCATCCCAACCGGTGCGCCCCAAGGCATAAAGAGTGGTATCTTCAAAAATATTTCCCTGACCATCAGAGTACAATAAAAAAGGTGATTGGGTTAGTGGCATAAGGGATGTTCAATTTAAGTACCGAATTAGGAACGTCGTAAATAGGTATCACAAAAGTAATTAAATTGTACAAACTCATCCTCAGTTAAACTATTGACTATAGGATATTGTCGAATGACGCCCTCCTTTTCTTCCAATGTAAAATAATTTCCCTTTACAACTATATTTCGAATTCGATCCCATTCCATTTTTTTATCATGAGTAGGTAGGGCCACCGAAACGCCACTTTCGGTCACATCAATGTATTGAGAGCTAAACATCCGATTTTCAATATACAATATCAATAAAAGAAAAACGGCAAACAAACCATATAGAATACTAGGAGGCATTTGATTTTTTTGTAAAAAACCGATGGCAGCCATAAACAGAATTCCGGCTTCCAATATTCGAAACACTCGATTGTTTTGCGAATCTACAATGAGATTCTTCTTAAAAATAGCCAACACAATGATTACGATAGCCGGAGGGGCCATTGCCAAAAACTGCATCCAGTTTTGTGAAAAATTTTCAACAAAAAACAAGGCGTAAATAAACATTAAAATGCCCGCCATAATATGAATAGATCTGCATTGGGCATAACGCTTTCCAAGCTGAGGAGGTAGCAATCTAAAATAAAAATGCCTAAGCATTGGCTTTTGATTTCATCAGCAAATTGCACATTCGATATAAAATTCGGGCACCCACACTGGCATCGGTGGCATCCAGCGAATCTTCGCCACAACTCACTTCATTTAAATCAAAGGCCAAAATTCGTTTGCCTTTCTCCACCATGCGATTAAACAAATATTGCATTTGTTCCGCTTCAAAGCCTCCTTGTACGGGCGTTCCGGTATTTTTACACAATTTCGGATCCAGGCCATCTATATCGAAACTAATATATACCTGATCGGGCAATTGCTCGATGATATCGTCGCATATACTTTTCCAGGTTTCACCATCATATTGTCTGCTTTTAATATGAGAATCAAAATATGTTTTGATTCGAGTATTTTCTTTTTGTATCAAAAGATATTCTTCATCACAAAAATCGCGCACTCCCAGTTGCACCAGTTTTGTCATTTCAGGAACCTCCTTGAGCACATTATACATGATAGATGCGTGGGAATAGGTAAAGCCTTCATACGCCTCACGCAAGTCGGCATGAGCATCAATTTGTAATATTCCAAAGGCTCCAAACTGCTTTCCAACAGCCTTCATCAAACCAAGTGGTGTGCTATGATCGCCACCAATCAATGCTACGGTTTTCCCCTTTGCATAATACTCATTGGCTTTGTTAAATATCCATTCATTCAACTCGCGGCAACTACTATTGATTTCATCTAATTTCTTTTGCAACTGCCCATTGTCGCAAGTCTCTCCCCCATCACTCAGATTGGAAATAATCAGTTCGGCACAATGCCGTAAATAATCATTCTTTTTTACGATGGTTTTGTCAAGTTCAGGCATAAAATATCCTTCTTGCCAAAAATTAGGCGAATCAATATCAAACAGATCAATTTGATATGAAGCCTCTAAAATTTTTTCGGGTCCTTTGGCAGTCCCATTTCTGTACGATACCGTTACCTCCCAGGGAATGGGAAGTAAAATAAGATTTGCATTCTCTTCGGTACTAGGAAGTCCAAAGATATTATTCGCAGCGAGACCTATTGAATTGGTGTCAAAATTTGTTATAGCCATATTGTATTCTAAGCAAAATAATGGAATGCAAAGTTACAACTAGTATATAGGAAAGTATTTATTTGTTCGTATTTTTTGTTATAGAATTGGTATTACTTTACTAATTGGCAATCCCATAACGTTATAGAAGCAGCCATGAATACTTTCAATAGCAATGGCTCCTATCCATTCCTGTATAGCATAGGCCCCAGCCTTGTCAAAAGGCTTAAACGTATCTACATAATACTCAATTTGTGTTTGGGTGAGTTCTTTAAAGCATACGGCTGTACTATCCGAAAAAGAACGTTCCTGATTGCCTTCCAGTAATACAACTCCGGTTATTACCCGGTGCGTTTTACCTGACAATTTTTCGAGAATTTGAATGGCATCTTTCCTGTCTTTTGGCTTTCCGATTATTTCATGGTCAAGCACTACTATGGTATCGGCAGCTAGAATTTTTCGGGATGGATACTCCTGCTGAATGATGGATGCCTTTTGTCTGGCAATATACATGGGCACCTCTTCTATAGGTAAACCCGGTGGAAAGCTTTCTTCGGTTTCCTTAACAATTACTTCAAAATGTATTTCTGCCAGTTCCAGTAATTGTTTTCGGCGGGGCGATTGCGAAGCTAAAATTAAAGGTTCCTTCATTTTTTTATATTAATATCATAGATAAAATACCAAATAGGGTCACCACTTTTATATAGGTGCTGATTTGGTGAAATTCAATAGAATTGGTAGCTCGGACAATTTTTCCGGAAATAAAAATAATAAATGGCAAAACACTTACACTCAGAAAAAAAACCAAGGTTTTATTAAACGAAAAAAAATGAATATTCATCACCAATAACAATACAGCCAACAGTAAGATAAAAAAGTATGTGATCTTTTTTGCAGTCAAAATGCCCCATACTAAAGGAATGGTTTGACAGTTTTGCACCGTGTCGCCTTTTACATCCTCAATATCCTTAATAATTTCTCTAATAAAAGTGATTAAAAAAGAAAAACATACGTACATCCATAGCAATTTGCTATGTTGAAAATGAACATTAAACAATTCGAAATTTGGCTCATAAAAGGCCATAGTCACTAAGGTAAGGGCGCTTAATATCGAAATGACAAAATTGCCAATAATTAATTTTCGCTTAAAAGTAGTGGAATAAAATACCAATAGTAAGATGCAAAGCAATTGAATCAGGGCAAATCGCAACAACAGGAATTGAAAGGCTATATAAGAGGCCAGCGCCAATCCAATTATATTTAAAAGCACATGCCAAAATATGATGGTACGGCGTTTAAATATCTTTTCAATAGTTACCCTTCCCGGTTTATTAATGGCATCAATGCCAATATCAAAATAATCATTAATCATGTAACCGGCGGTTGCAATCAAAACCGTACTGAAACTTAATAGCAGTACATAAAAAGGAGGCAATGTGGGCGCCTTTCCTGTATCTACTACAGCAGGTTGAATAATGAAATAATACGCCAGCAACTGCGTTAGAAAGATGAAAACCAAATTGGGCAACCGTATGAGGGTAATAATTGCTTTGCTTGTATTCATCATCGCCCAAAGATAAATGGAAAAAGGCTAAATCAAAATGCCTTATTTTATTTCCAATTGCCAGGGCAAAATAGCTTGTATATGATTTTGTCGGCTACGTAATTTTTGTATTTCCTTATACACTACATACTCCTCTCCCAATACTTTTCTCATTATTGCATCTTCTTTTTTCTTTCCGGAAAGGGAATTCAATACTTCCTCAAACTTATCGATTGGTTTGGGAAATTCTTCAATTTCATACTCCTTCAATTTGAGTGTGGTAGCAACACTTGCCATCGCACGATTTACATTTCCAAATCCATCAATCAACTTGATTTTTTTAGCCAATGTACCACTGTAAACATGCCCTTGTGCCAATTCCTCTACCTCTTCCATACTAATATTTCGGGCAAGTGCTACTCGCGATTTAAAAGTGGTATAGATGGTATCTAAATAACCTTGTATCCAATTTCGCTCCAAATCAGTCATTGGTCGCGTCAATGCTGGAAAGTCGGCATAGGTGCTGGTCTTTACAACATCCGTAGTAACGCCTAATTTATTTTTCATCATATCTCCAAAATTCATCATCACTCCTACAACACCAATCGACCCAGTTAATGTATTTTCATCCGCAAAAATACTGTCTGCAGCACATGCAATATAATATCCTCCACTGGCGGCATAATTGCCCATGCTCACTATTACCGGTTTATTCTTCTTTAATTGCAGCAATTCATGATAAATAATTTCGCTCGCTAAGGCGCTACCACCTGGCGAATTAATACGTAAAACCACTCCTTTAATATCATCATCTTTTGCAATTTTCCGGATTTCTTTTATAAAGGTCTTTGAATGGATATCCTCATCCCCTTCTCCATCATTTATGGTTCCATTCGCATACAAAATAGCTATTTTGTCCTTTGCCTTGCTTTTAGAAACAATACTGCCGGCGTAGTCATCGGCAGAAATCATGTTGATTTTGTCTTTTGCCTTAATGGCCAGTTTTTCACGAAGTATACTTTCTACAGAATCTCCAAAAATGGTAGCGTCAATAAATTTATTCTTCAACGCATCTTGCGGAAATTTGACAACTCCTTCATTGGCCATTTTTGCCAAAGTAGCGGTATCAATACCGGTTTTCAACGAAACGGTTTTCAAGAACTCACTATAAAAATCGTTTAATATTACACTTAGTTGATATCGATTGGGTTCCGAAAACTTTTCCAGTTTGTAAGGCTCATAGGCCCCTTATATTTTCCGCAATGAAAGGCTTCAGTCTTAATGTCTAATTTATCGATCGTACCTTTGAAAAAAGTACCCGTGATGCTGAGTCCATTAAACTCAATGCCGCCAACCGGATTGATATAAATCTGATCGCCTGCAGCCGCCACATAGTAAGATTTTTGGTCACAAATTTCTCCATACGCTATAACAAATTTCTTAGATGTTTTAAAATCAAGCAATGCATTTTTTACTTCTTGCAAGGTGGCCCAACCATTTTGACTCATTCCTAATTTCACGTAAATCCCCTTGATTTTATCATCCGTTTTGGCTTCCTTGATAGAAGCTAAAATATCGTTCAAACCCAAACTACTGGTTGCTTCGCCGGTCAATTCACCGAGTGTATTCTTGATTGTTTGTTCACCAATCGGTTCATTCATATCAAGGACCAAAACCGAGTTTTTTTGCACATCTGTCTTTTCGCCACCTGAAGCACCTGCTATCACTCCCATAAACGAAAAAAAGATCACCAGAAAGAACAGAATCAGCGCGCAAAGGCAAGCAAATAATATTTTAAAAAATTGTTTCATGTTTTTGTTGATATTTGTCGCAAAAATAGCTTTAGATTTTAATAAAACACCCACAAATGTATGAATGGCATATATCTTATTATAGGTGGTAATATGGGTGACAGAGAAAACTACCTAATTACATGCATTCATGAAATTGAAAACCGTATTGGAAAAATAGCCCGCAAATCAGCCATTTACGAAACCGCTTCATGGGGGAATACCGGGCAAACGCCTTACCTGAATCAAGTATTATTTTTGTATACTTCTTTGAGCCCACAAAACCTCTTAACCGAATGCTTGTCCATTGAAAAAAGGATGGGCCGCAGGCGAACGGTCAAATGGGATTCAAGAATTATTGATATTGATATTTTATTTTACAATCAGGACATCGTAAACGAGGATGGCCTTATCATACCACATCCGTTATTGCAAGAACGAAAGTTCGTACTCGTTCCTTTAAACGAATTGGCACCGAGCTTTATACACCCGATCTATAAAAAATCGATGCAAGAATTGCTAAAAGAATGTAAGGATATTCTTCAGGTCAAGAAATTTATTGGATAAAAATCTTTTTGTTGATGTGGTAATTTTCGCTGTTTATTCTTACCAAATAAAAACCTTTACAAATACCCTCAGGAAAGGTCATCTGCTCGCTAAAAGCACCCGGCCCTACTGTGCCCGAAAATAATGTGGCCAGTTTTTTTCCGGTAATGTCCAACAATTCAATGGAAATGCACTGTGTGGTACGAAATGAAACATGTAACTGAATGTCCTTCTCTGCAGGGTTTGGAAATAGCTGCCATTCATATGGCTCTGATATGTCTTTTGCACCAACCGGAGCTGCTTCCACACAGGATTTCTGATTGTAACTCACCTTAGACTCCGTAATGCAATTGCCACAAAGTAGATTTTTGATAAAACAAGTAAATTTAGCAGGTATATAAACCGTTTCTTCAAGAGACGGAAAAAAGCAATGGGCACCATTCGCATCAAAATTGGCTTCAGAACAAATGCCTATATTCTTCATTCGTTTATATACCGATTTAGGACCGTATAAGATTGGGTAAAGATTATTAATATTCTGGCAATTAAAATACCTACCAAACTCAACCGGCATTATAGAATCAAATAAACCATGTATGGACAGTAAGGGTTGGCTGATCAATCGCTATCATATTAGTATCCAGCGCAGTTCCACACCAATTCACAATTCCCTTAAGGTGATAGGTATGAAAATAGGTATTGGTAGCACTATCTATTTTTCCTAAATCGGCAGAGGCACCGGCTAACAAGGTATCTGCCTCCACCTGATTCATATAGGCGCAATGGATGGCAGTCATCCCACCCTCACTTTGTCCAACTAAAAAAATACTACTAGTATCAATTCTATAATCACTTGCCTTTTCTATAAGAAATCGGATCGACGCATTGACGTCCTGTATAGCTCGATAGATGGCATATTTTAACTGAGGAATATTTCCGTTGCAAGAACCGCCACCTCCAATGGCATCCCATCCCAATCGATAATCCACAGATACAGCCACATAACCGGCACGAGCAAGCTTCACGCAATAATTGGTCATATCACTTTTACTGCCGCTTGTGAAACCGCCCCCATGCAATAAAATTATAGTAGGGCGTAAAGGAAGTGGATCAATTATTAAATTAGGATAATGAAGATCCAATGCAAGATCGATCGGATTCCCCTGAAACGTAAGATTTGAACCGTAAACGACATTCAAATCATGCGTAATACTGATGTCGCTATAGTATGTTTGTTCTGAAAAAAGTCCGGCTTTGCAATACGGATATGTTTGCGCCTTAGTAACCAGGCCGACCGCAATTAAACAAACAAAAATGAAGATATTTTTCATGACACCTGCTTTTGAAAAAAAAGCAATGCAAGTTACAATATGTTTTACAATTATTGATATTGACCTTTGGATTATCGTTTTCTAGAGAGAATACTACTTAAGACAAGTATCGCCAATTCTTCATCAATAACTCGCTTATACAGTTCAAAATCATATTCTGGAAATGAATGAAATGCAGTGGAACGAAATTGGTGAAGCACTTTTTCTAAACAAAGTGTATTCTGCTGACTGTTGATAAACCATCCTTTGCCAGCAAGATACTGCGCCAAATACTCCTGCTCGGTTTGACCAGGTGTTGGTATCAAAACGGCATGCTTATTTAATTTAATTAAATCCATGATACTGGAATAGCCGCTTCTACACAAAGCGATTTCGGCAGTCTGCATCACCATTTCAAGGTCCCTTCTATTTAAAAAATTTTGAATAAGCAGATGTTCACGGTGAGGTGCCAACGGAGGTGCATCCCTCCTTCCCCGTACCAATAGGGTTCGAATTTGAGTATTCAGTAATTGCTTGAAAATAATGTTTTCGGCAATACCTCTTTGTGGCTCCGGACCTGAAAGCACCACCAATAATTCAAACTTTTTTTCATGCTGGTTGCTACTATCAAAACGTGAGAGGTTGCCAATATAAATCATCTTATCGAGGGGTGTGCTCCGACTTGATAAGTTTCCGGCCATTCCATTTTGTTCATAATCTGGGACCCATATTGCCGAAAATTTACGACAAAACCATTCATTCATCCGCTGAATATATTTTTCAATAATAGGTGATTGCGGTATCTGAATGAAAATTTGATGCGTGATAAACACACATCGAACTTCTTTTGAATGGAGCCCATATCGATTGTCTGAAATCACCAAATCTATATTATATTCAGCGATTACCTTTTGTAACCAGCCATGCTCGCGACGAATCGCATTCAATATTTTTGGAATCTGCCAAGCAATTTTAAAAGGTAAAAACCACTTTGTCTTTGCATACTCGATGTCATACCCTTGTATATGCAAATAGGTAAGTTTAGGAAATTCAGCAGCTAGCAACGCATTTGTAGAGTGATTCCCTGCTATAAGTACCTCATTCCCTTTTTCAAGTAGATAGGCGATGATTGGCATACATCGGGTGGCATGCCCTAAGCCCCAGTCAAGCGGACAAATTAATATTTTCTTTTGCTTGTTCAACTATGAATGAAATGAATTAACTTTACAACTCCAAGTACTATCAATGGCAAAAAAACTACTTATTTCGCTAACTTGTTTATTTGTTTTTAGTTTATTTTTAAGTAGCTGTAGAGCCAAGAAAGGTTGCGGATGCGGAAATAATTTGAATTATTACAAACCCAGAAAGTTCAAAAAGTAATATGTCACGAAACAGACGCGAAATACTACAAAATTACAACGGTGGTTTCTTTAGAGAAGAAGACTATTGTCGCATTTCCATCCTATTTGAAAACTACAGATTGCGATGTGCACAAAGTAACTGTAGCGAGCTAATTGACCTTCACAATTATACCATCAAAAAAGACCCGATAAGAATAAAAAGGGAGTTGGTTAATAAGAAAAAAAGGCCTTTCCTATTTGTCAATTGTTTAAATTAAGAAGGATATTATTTTTTTTAGCAAGTAGCTTACACGTATTTTTACAGAATGATTTTTTCTTCCTCACTGCTTGAAAATGCCGTTACCGAGTTTTCCAAACTACCGGGAATTGGTAAAAAAACGGCTTTACGACTGATACTCCATCTTTTAAAAAAGGACCTTCAACAAGTAAGCAACTTAAGTGAATCCCTTCTTAAGATGCGAAGAGATATCAAGTTTTGCAAAAAATGTCACAATGTTGCTGACGAGGAACTTTGTAAAATCTGTACGAATTATTCCAGAAAGAAAAATCAAATTTGTGTGGTGGAAAACATTCGAGATGTGATGGCTATTGAAGCTACCCAACAATTTAACGGCACCTATCATGTTCTCGGTGGCATGATTTCGCCCTTAGATGGTGTTGGACCAGATCAATTGCAAATTAGCTCCTTATTATCTCGAATCGAAACGGACGAGGTTGTGGAATTGATTATGGCATTGAGCCCAACTATTGAGGGCGATACCACCACCTATTATATTGCCAAAAAAATGGGAACCCATGCCGTTAAAATTACCACATTATCTCGTGGAGTTGCCTTTGGAGGCGAACTCGAATATGCAGATGAATTGACTTTATCTCGATCCTTCACCAATAGACTTCCCATTGAAACCTTACTGAATGGATCCTCATCCAATGAATAAAAAATGGGCGCGCACAAGCAAACTTTCTGTCTTAAAATCGAGTCCTTAGTATATAAAATTGTATCTTAGTGCTATGAATTTTAGATATCACCACCTTTTATTGCTTTCAATTATTGGAATCTCATTGCTCTCCAATCAAAGTAGTTTTGCCCAATTTCAAGGCAATGTATATATGCCCTTTCAGGATGCTGAAGTAAACCAATATGGAAACAATTTGCTGTCCGCATGGTGTGGTGGAATCAATTCGGTTCAAGTAAATCATGCCGATATTAATAATGATGGAAAAAAAGACGTGGTACTCTACGATCAAAATAATGAAGTGATTAAAACCTTTATTAATACAGGCACAGCCGGACAAATAAAATATGCCTATGATCCCAAGTATGAGAAAAATTTTCCGGCGGTAAACTACTACCTTTTGCTAAAGGACTATAATTGCGATGGCATTCCCGATTTATATGAAAAGGGTCTCTTTGGAGTGGCTGTACATACCGGTTATTACCAAAATAACGAACTGAAATTCACCTTTTTCAAAAACCTATTTTTTCCGGGATTTAATGGCCCAGTGAATGTGTATGTTCAGCCAAACGATATTCCCAGTATTGTGGATATTGACAAGGATGGCGATTTAGATATTGTTTCATTTGATGTTTTAGGTTTACAACCTGCATTGTATAAAAACCGCAGGGTTGAAGATGGATTGCCATGCGACAGTATTCGAATGGAATTATTTGAAAATTGCTGGGGTAAATTTTATCAAAACCTCAACCGATCGGTAGTAATGAATGTTGCTTGTAAAGGTGTAGAAGGCCAACATAAAAAAACAAGACATACCGGCAATTGCATTTTGCACTTGGATATTGATGGCGACGATGACTTTGACTTAATGGGCGGAAATATTTCATTTAATGATGCACAGCTCTGTTACAACAATGGCTCAGATATTATTAATGCGGAGGATACCTTATATAATAAAAATGGCCATCAGCTTCAATTACCTACATGGCCGGCACCCAGCCATTGGGATATAGACAATGACGGGGACCATGATTTGTTATTTTCATCGCACAGCGATAACCTTAGCACGGCTAATTATAATGCGATAGCGTTTTACAAAAACCTTGGAACCGATATGTCGCCCAATTTCGTTTTTCAACATGATACGCTCTTAACACCCGATATGATTGATGTTGGAAGCTTTAGCTATCCTACCTTTTTTGATTACAATAAAGATGGCAAACCGGACCTTTTTATTGGAACAGAAGGCTACTTAAATAATGTGACCTCTCAGTTGCAAAGCAAACTTGCCTACTACAAAAATACTAGTACAGCAGGCAATACTTCATTTGAGTTGGTCAATAAAGATTTTTTGAATATAAGTCAAAAAAATTACAATGGAATTTTTCCCACCTTTGGCGATATGACAGGTGATGGAGTGGACGACCTAATACTCGGAAATGCAAATGGCTCGGTTGCGGTGTATAAAAATTTTGCACCGACAAATGCAGCTATGCCTAATTTCTTATTTTTTACAGACAGCATCAATAATGTAACGGTAGGTAATTATAGTTTTCCGGTAGTGTTTGATTTTAATCAGGATGGAAAAACAGATTTATTAGTTGGAAATCAAATTGGATCATTGGCTTATTTCCAGGACACGAGTACGGCAGTTAATCAAAAAAAGATGGCATTAATTAATGATTCAATTGGCAATTTCATAGCCGGTGCTCCTGTCAATTTCCATGGCTATTGTGCGCCATTTATTGGAAAAGTGGACAATACCCAAAATGTATACTTGTTAATTGGCAATATTGACGGCACCATTCAACGTTTTGATGAAAATTTCAAAAACAATTTTGGGAATTTCACACGTATTGATTCGAATTACTCACATATCAAAACGGCTGCGAGAGCGGTACCTGCAGTAGCCGATATCGATGGGGACGGTTTTTATGAGATGGTAGTGGGCAATAAATTTGGTGGCTTGCATTACTTCAAACAAGTACTAACCATCAATGCAGCCAACTATGATGTTTCTAAATATTCAATTGCCATTTATCCCAATCCAAGTACTGGGATGATTTCCATTTATTACAAAAATCCAATTGAAAATCAAGTGGCGGCCCTCCAAATCGTTGACATTTCGGGAAGACTTATTTATGAGGAAAAATTTGAAACAGCTTCCAAAACGCAATTTGATATTTCGAACCTGCAAACAGGATTATATCATGTTGGTATTGAAATAAATGGTCAAAGGATCTGGAAAAAAATCATTAAAAACTAAAAAACCTTTCTCGAAAGCTACGGCGCTTCACTCGCTACATCTACTTCAGAACCCAATTTCGAAATCTCAAGTTCTTTCAGCGGCCCATCAATGTTTCCTGTAAAAACAAAGGCCCCTTGATGCAATAATTGACGAAGGCGATATTCAATAAAATGACTGCTTACACTTTGGGTGATTTTCTTCATGGCTTCCTGAACTACCTTATTACCCTTCTGCTTTTCAGCACCTACCAAAGTTTTGATAATAGCATCAAAATACGAAATATCTTTTGATGAAATTTTCTTTCCACCTTCGTAGATGCGAACCCATGTATTCTCTTGTTGCAATCTGTTCCACTCATCCCCTTCCACTTCAAACTCCGAAACAGAAACCTCCTTCAATAAACGCTTTGTTTTAATAAATTCTTTTGGTGGGACCTCTGAAAAATTGGCGGGATAAAACATCTGCCCCTTTTCATTTAAAAAAGGCAAACCAATTATGTTGATTGTATGCAGTACACCCGGCATCATTTTAAAATATGGTAGTAACCAATAGTAGGCGCACACATCACTCACACAGGGCGCCATCCAAAAGCACATAGGTTCTTCGTGTAGCATGGCATTTGACATGCCGTCCTTGAGGGTAGACTCCTCTGCGACCACCTGCTCAAATCCGGGAATAATCGTTCGCCAGGTTTCTGTTCTGATTTCGTCATGCCCTATTTCAGGTGTTGAAAGAATATTTCCAATTCCCAATGTATCTTTTAATACGATTACCTCACCTTTCAGATTCTCGTCCAAATCAAAGGCTGCTCTTAAATTTTTGGCAGCTTCATCCCCAACAATTATATGTATCATGAATGTTTCTTTAGTTTAATATTTCATCTACAGTATCCAGTTCAATACGCAGATTATTGATAATAAATTCCTGTCGCTGCATGGTATTTTTACCCATATAATATTCCAGAATTTTTTGAATATGAGCTTCTCCGGCCAGCAATACTGGCTCTTTACGCATATCCTCACCGATAAAACCTGCAAACTCATTTGGCGAAATTTCCCCAAGGCCCTTAAAGCGAGTAATCTCAGGTTTACCACTTAATTTTCGTACTGCCTCTTGTTTTTCCTGTTCGCTATAGCAATAAATAGTTTCCTTTTTATCTCGAACCCTAAATAAGGGTGTCTCTAAAATATATACATGCCCGTTGCGCACCAGATCAGGGAAAAACTGAAGAAAGAAGGTCATAATTAATAGCCGAATATGCATTCCATCAACATCTGCATCTGTGGCTATAACAATATTATTATACCTAAGATCTTCTATACTTTGTTCAATATTCAGTGCGTGTTGCAATAAGTTCATTTCCTCATTTTCATACACAATTTTTTTACTCATACCAAAGCAATTTAAAGGTTTTCCTTTAAGACTAAATACTGCTTGTGTTTCTACATTTCTTGATTTGGTGATGGATCCACTAGCACTATCGCCCTCTGTTATAAAAATAGTAGATTCAAGTTTTTTGCTTTCATATTCAATTTTATTTTTCCCTTCTGCCACATCATCCAAATGTATTTTGCAATCACGTAATTTTTTATTGTGTAGATTGGCTTTTTTGGCACGCTCATTGGCTATTTTTTTGATCCCACTCAGTTCCTTCCGTTCATGTTCGCTTTGTTCAATTCGTTTTTTAATGGCTTCGGCTGTAGCTGGATTTCTATGTAAATAATTATCAAGTTCCCGTGAAAGAAAATCTAACATAAAGGCTTTCACTGTGGGCCCCTTCTCGTCCATATTAATGCTTCCGAGTTTGGTTTTGGTTTGACTTTCAAAAACCGGCTCCACCACCCTCACGCTAATCGCTGCTACAATACTCTGTCTAATATCACTTGTGTCGTATTCCTTCTTAAAAAAATCGCGTATTGTTTTTACATAAGCTTCTCGAAAGGCCTGTTGATGGGTGCCACCTTGAGTGGTATGTTGTCCATTTACAAAAGAGTATATCTCTTCGCCATAATCATTGCTATGTGTAAGTGCCAACTCTACATCCTGACCTTTTAGATGGATAATCGGATATCGAATTTCGTCAGGATTGGTTTTTCGTTCGAGCAAATCCAACAACCCATTTTTCGAAACAAAGCGCTTCTTATTATACTGAATCACTAATCCTGCATTGAGATAGCAATAATTCCATATTTGGTTCTCAATGTATTCATCAATGTACTTATAGTGCTTAAAAATGGTATCATCGGGGGTAAATAGGATTTCAGTACCATTGCTTTCAACGGTACTTGCTTCCTTTCGGTCATGGATGATAGAACCTCTTGAAAACTCCACCTCTTTTACCTTTCCCTCCCGATAACTTTTTACTATAAAGCAACTACTCAAGGCATTTACTGCTTTCGTACCAACCCCATTGAGCCCCACAGATTTTTGAAACACATTACTGTCATATTTGGCACCGGTATTAATCTTACTCACAGCATCTATGACCTTACCCAAGGGAATTCCTCTACCATAGTCTCGTATACGAACCGATCCGTCCTTTACTTCCAATTCAACCTGCTTCCCATAACCCATCGTAAATTCATCAATACAATTATCGATAATTTCTTTTAGCAAAACATAAATTCCATCATCGACACTACTACCGTCGCCCAATTTACCAATATACATACCCGGCCGCAACCGTATATGCTCCCGCCAATCTAAGGATTTTATGGAACTCTCGTCATATGTGCCCTGCTTCTGATCTGCCATGTTAAATGCTACTTTTACTTTTAATGAACGTGTACAAATATATTTATTCCGTAACGGACTGCGCCAATTGTTATTCACAATAAAGTGGAAAAGTATTCGCAAAACCTACATTAAGCTGGGCTAATGAAAATTGCAAAAAAATCATTGTACACGGCAGTATCTGAGGTTATGTACGAACTTTACGCAGATTGGTATATAAAAAAAACTAGGGAATACAGAACGTATTCCCTAGGTGTATAACCAAACCAAAAACAAAAAACCAAATTTTTATCCCAAATACGATTTTAGTGATTTACTATATCTTGTTTTTTGAAGGCGCTTGATGGCGCGCTCCTTAATTTGTCTAATTCGTTCCTTAGTTAAATCATACTTTTCGCCAATTTGCTCAATTGTAGGTCCTTCGTTTCCTTCAAGACCAAAATAGGCTGTTACAATTTCTGACTCACGTGGACTCAATGACTTTAATATTCTTCGTATTTCTTCTCGTAAACTATCTTGAATTACAGTTTCATCCGTATCGTTTGCACCAGTCAGCAAATCTCCCATACTTAGGTCTTCTGATTCATGCATTGGTGCATCCAAAGAGGTATGTCGTACATTGGTGACGATAATACTAGCGATATCGTTTTCTGACATTTCAAGAATCCCAGCCAACTCTTCTACAGAAGGTTCCCGTTCGTTTTCTTGTTCAAAGGCCATCATCGCTTTATTTGCTTTATTATAGGTACCAATTTTGTTTTGAGGAAGTCTAACCAATCGCCCTTGCTCTGCTAAAGCTTGCAAAATAGATTGACGAATCCACCATACAGCATAGGAGATGAATTTAAATCCTTTGGTTTCATCAAATCTTTGGGCTGCTTTTATCAGTCCTAGATTTCCTTCATTTATTAAATCGCTGAGTGTAAGTCCCTGATGCTGATATTGTTTAGCCACAGAAACCACAAATCGTAAGTTTGATTTTACCATTTTCTCTAATGCAGCTTTGGCCACAGTTGTATCACCACCCCGAATTTTCTGTGCTAGCACCGTTTCTTCTTCTGCATTAATCATGGGTAATCGGCTAATATCCTGTAAATATTTTTCAACAGCTTGACTATCTCTGTTGGTTATCTGGGTTGCAATTTTAAGCTGTCTCATAATTAAAATGTTGTTTTAGTAGTTAATTTTATGACCAATTTTTCTATATAACGCAAAAGTAATACCAAAAGTATCGTTTTAGGTAATAGAATGCGTTAAGGTTTTCCTATAACGATTTCGGGATATCAATAACGGTAAAAAAGAAATTCTAGAACTTATCGCTCAGCTTTTTGGCATCAAACTTCTCAGCTTGGGCCTCAGTCATGGTGCCCTTAATATTGCTGATTTTATTCACGTGCAGATCCTTCATTCGAAGTTCCAATTGTGCTTTATTCCCTTCAAGAGCCTTTTCCATTCTCAGGTAGTTTGACTCTTCGCCCATTAAAACAACTGTAAGACGGCTAATTTGAACATCAGTAAGACCTAAGTCTGCACCTTTAAGAATGGCAATTTCCTTTTTGACTTTTTCCGAAGGCAGCGCACCATTTACCTGAGCACTAGCTACAAAAGCAATACAACAAAAAGCCACTATTGAAAATATCTTCTTCATAAATTACTGTTTAAATATTTAGACGTAAATGTACTGCTTTTTGTTTGTTATCAAACAGTTATTTTCCTAATAAAATGTTTATTCGAAGGAATCTACCGAATTCTCTATAAAGACCAATAGTTTAGACCTGTAAATTTACCTCGGTAAACTCCTTTAAGGTCCAGCAATATGCCATCCTTTGCCATAATTCCTTCAAAATAAGACTTGTCATAATTCTCATACTCCCTATGGTTTACGGCGACAATTACAGCATTATAATCGCTTCCAATGTTTTGGGTAAGCCCAAATCCGTACTCATGGATCATCTCCTCATGGTCAGCATGGGGATCTTCAATATCAACATGGACACTAAATTCCTTTAAACTATTTACAAGATCTACCACCTTTGAATTTCTGATATCCGATACATTTTCTTTGAAAGTAATCCCCTTCACCAGTATTTTGGCTTTTGATACATCCACTCCTTTTTTAATAATCGATTGTATGGCTTTTTTGGCCACATAACTCGCCATTTCATCGTTAATAATTCTTCCAGAAAGAATTACACGTGATTTATAGCCAAGCTGTTCAGATTTATAGGTAAGATAATAGGGATCTACACCAATACAGTGGCCGCCCACCAAACCCGGGAAGAATTTTAGAAAATTCCATTTGGTACCGGCTGCCTCCAATACCTCATACGTATTGATACCCAACTTATCAAAAATAATGGACAACTCGTTCATTAGGGCAATATTCAAATCTCGCTGGGTATTTTCTATAATTTTTGCTGCCTCAGCCACCTTAATGGAACTGGCACGATGTACGCCGGCAGCTACTACGAGTTCATACGTTTTAGCAATTTCTTCAGCAGATTCGGAATCGCAACCCGAAACTACTTTTACCACATTCTGCAACGTATGTTCCTTATCCCCCGGATTAATTCGCTCGGGTGAGTAACCAATTTTGAAATCTGTATAGCATTTAAGACCGGAAATCCGTTCGATAACCGGTAAACAATCCTCTTCGGTGCATCCCGGATACACTGTTGATTCAAATACCACATAATCGCCCTTCTTCAGTACTTTTCCGATGGTTTCGGACGCTCTCAACACGGGCGTCAAATCAGGTACATTGTGCTCGTCTACAGGAGTAGGCACCGCCACTACATAGAAGACAGCTTCCTTCAATTTTTCCAATGAATCCGTAAATTCAATACAGCAACCCTCGAAAGCAGTACTTTCCAATTCATTGCTGGGATCAATCTGATTTTTCATCATTTCCACCCGTTTCGCATTGATGTCGAAACCAATAACATCTATTTTCCTGGCAAATTCAAGTGCAATGGGCAACCCGACGTATCCTAGTCCAATTACAGCTAATTTTTGTTCTTTCCTGATAAGTTGATCGTACATTCTTTCAATTTTGAGCGTGCAAATGTACAATTAATTTGCTTTTATTCAACTGATTTTTGAGGGGGTATCTCCTTTCTCGAATAATAAAAATAAAACATGGAATAAAGCACCACAAACACAAGTGAAATAATAAACAATGCCATTGTATTATTGTAAAAAACAATGGCGACCACATTAAAAATAATTACAATTGGATAAATGACAAGTGTGGTTAAGGGGTTGTTTTGTTTTGTAATATTTCTAAAAATGAGCTGATGCACATGCTTCGAATCCGGATACAAAGGCGATAATCGATGAACCAGCGTACGTCTGGTAAATGAAAAAATTACCTCCCATACCGGATAAATAAGACTCACTAGTGCAAACCACGGTGATATATACTCATCTATTTTGGAGGAATCAGAATGTCGCTTCACCAACATTATTGAGATTACTGCCAATAAAAATCCTAAACTGTAGGCCCCGCCATCGCCCAGAAAAATCCGACCCTTTGGGAAATTAAAAAACAGAAATCCCAAAAGAGAAGCCATACAAACCAAGTTAATATACAGCATTACGGTGTCACCGATATGGTAACTAATTGCAGCATAGGTGCTAAATATGATAAAGCAAACTCCGGACGATAAGCCATTAAATCCATCTATCATATTGGTACCGTTAATTAACCCCAAAATGGCTACCATCGTAATGATGACACCCACAAAGTAGGGAACGGTAATAAAACTAAAATCCACCACCACGCATTCAATAAGATAAATAGCCATCACACCTGATATACTCATTATTAAGAGCCTTCGCCAAGGAGAAATTTTTGCAAACAAATCTTCAAGAAATCCCGCTAAGAAGGCCGGTATGATACACAAGATAATGTATAATCCAATTTCCATATCCTTAATCATAAATAAAATGGCAACAAAAATCCCCAAACCTCCAATACGAGGTGTTGGCTCATTATGCAGTTTTTGCGGCAAATCGCTTGTATGATCATCAATAAAAATGCCCTTTTTATGTGATAAATCAATGACTAAATATTGTGTCAACAAGGACACTATAAACGCACCAAAAACAAATATCAAATAATTACTATCCATTCAATGTGGCAAATATAGACAATTATATCTCATATACATAGCCCGATTTACAAGGGAAGATGAATGACAATTTTCCATATCGCATCTTTCTTTGAAAAAAAACAAAGAACATCCTTATTTATCCAATACAAAATCTAAATTTGCGAAAAATTATTTTCAAAATACATGAATTTACACGAATATCAAGCAAAAGAATTACTGAAAAAATACAATGTTCCTGTGCAAAATGGGATGGTTTGTTTTTCAACGGAGGAAGCCGTGGCTGCATATAATGAAATCAGCGCTAAAACCCAATGCAAATTTGTGGTAGTTAAGGCCCAAATACATGCAGGTGGAAGAGGAAAAGGCACCTTTATCGAAAATCCTGAGCAGCATGGTGTACAGGTAGTAAAAAGTGCAGAATTGGCACAGACCGTCGCCGGTAATATGCTTGGGAATACCCTTGTAACATTACAAACCGGAGCAGAAGGAAAAAAAGTAAGTAAAATATTTATGGCTGAGGATGCCTACTACGAAGGTGCGAGTCCTACTAAAGAGTTTTACCTGTCCATTTTGTTAGACCGTACCAAGCGTCAGTATGTTTTTATGTATAGCACAGAAGGCGGTATGAATATCGAAGATGTAGCACATAATACTCCAGAAAAAATATTTAAGGAGTGGGTGGCTCCCGGATCCTCCTTGCAGCCCTTTCAGGCTCGAAAAATTGCATTTAACCTCGGCTTAAATGGCGAAGCATTTAAAAACTGTGTGAAATTTGTAACCAGTCTTTACCAAGCTTTCACAGCTTTGGATTGTGATATGTTGGAAATTAATCCGCTTTTCAAAACCAGTGATGATAAAATAATGGCAGTAGACTGCAAAATGAATCTTGAAGACAATGCATTGATTCGACACAAGGATTTAGAAGCCCTACGAGATAAAACCGAAGAAGATCCTACCGAAGTAGAAGCCAGTGAAAGCAATTTAAATTATGTAAAATTAGATGGAAATGTTGGTTGTATGGTAAATGGGGCTGGTCTTGCCATGGCCACCATGGATATGATTAAATTGAGCGGTGGTGAACCGGCCAACTTCCTTGATGTGGGCGGTGGTGCTAACGCCACTACTGTTGAGGCAGGATTCAGGCTGATTTTGAAAGACCCAAATGTAAAGGCCATTTTGATTAATATTTTTGGCGGAATTGTACGATGTGACCGCGTCGCTCAAGGTGTTGTGGATGCCTACAAAGCCATAGGTGAAATATCCGTTCCGGTGATAGTGAGACTGCAAGGAACCAATGCGGTTGAGGCAAAAGAATTAATAGAAAATTCAGGGCTAAAAGTACAAAGCGCTACCCTTTTGAGTGAGGCAGCAGAATTGGTGAATAAGGCCGTGGCTTAACATATAGCTGTAATAAAGCAAAAAAAGGTCGAAATTTTGTTTCGACCTTTTTTTTTTGACAAATTTTAGCGAGCCGTCTTACCGCCTATTTTGTCTATCCATAAATTCAAGAAACTCGTCTTTACTACTTTGAAATACGAAGACATCATTCACCATAAACGCATTTCGCTTGTCTACAAGTTTGCTAAAATTATCCTTTGCAAATTGCAATCGAGTACTTTCAAAGGTAAGTTCGCGCATGAAGCCAATATATTGCGCTACGGTTATTCTTGTATTTCGCAACATAGAATTGAGCAAGTTAACTTTTGAGGATTCGAAATTTATTTTTCGAACTTGTTCAATCATTTGGTTATAGCGCCCAATGGAAAGTCCTCCATTGTAATTTTCCCAACTATTATCTTCAAAATTATTTCGGTCTGGATTGTTATGTTGATCGATGGCAGCCCAGTTGTGGTTATTATTCCACGCATGATTCTCTTCATCCCAATTGTCCCAATTATCATTATTATTCCAATGGCCATAGTCGTCAATGCAGCAATTTTCTTCAACATCCATTCCTTGTTCAAAAACGGAACAATAATAGATAGCCCCTTGCTTAACGGTAATACTACCTTGATACAGCATCAGTCCATTTCGATAGCCATACCCATTGCTATTATAAGCAAACACTTTAATCAAATGCCTTCCGGGTGCCAAATTGGGAATGGTAACCGTGCGGCCAATTTTGTTAAAACGACGACCATCTACAGAAACAGAAATACTTCTTCCCCTTTCCTCTCTTACACGCAACATGCCCATATTCCAACGCGCAAAGGATTCGATGCTGGTAAAAATTAGAAGCAGCAATAGTAATTTGCTGAAGATGGTTTTCAAACTGAAAAAATTGGTTTTGTTCATTGTTAATTTCATTAGATAACGTTTTTAATTTTTTGCGAAGCGCTCCATGTTCATTTCGACATTGAATGACAAGTGGTGGTTTATCGCGCAAAAATAGAATAACTTTTTAATAACCGAAGCAGTAATTTTTATATTAAGACATCACACACAATTCCAGCAGCAACAGCAGCATTTAAACTCTCGGCCCTGCCTTTTTTAGGAATCGTGATTCGGTGCGAACATAATTCAAGAAGTTCAGCACTCACTCCATTGGATTCATTACCTATTACAAGAATCCCTTCGCTTATTTTAGGACACGTATGAATATCGTCGCCATTCAAAACACAGGCATACGTTTCTCGTTCCTTTTGTGATAAAAAATAATCTCGTAAATCAATTGTCATACAAGGCACATTAAAAATACTACCCATACTAGCTTGCAACACTTTATGATTAAAGAAATCAACAGATTTTGTATTGCAAACAACACTTGAAACGCCATACCAATCCGCAATCCGGATGATACTACCCAAGTTACCGGGGTCTTGAATATTATCTAAAGCAAGGGTAATGCCCCCTTCGTGTGCCAGTGGCAAATCGGGAAGTTGCACAATGGCCAGTACCTCATTCGGGGTGGTAAAATTACTGATACGTCTCAGATCCGCATCGGTAATTTCAAAATATTCGACTGCAGCTTCGTTTGAAGTGAGATATTCTTCTCGCCAGACTTTGGTACCATAAATCGCCACTATTTGAAAATTCGACTTTACTAATTCCTGCACCATTTTACTACCTTCCACAATGAATTGTTTACAGTCATAGCGCATTTTTTTGCTATCTAATGAGCGAATATGTTTAACTTGCGCTTTCGAAATCATATAGGGGATAAAGATAGTGTCAAAAACGAAAAACCACATACTGTATTTTATTCTGCTCCAACTGTTGGGAATCTTTTTTAGTGCGTGTAACTATACCAAACACCTAACCGAAAATCAAATTTTGGTGGGAAAAAACAGTTTACAACTCAAAACGCAAAAGCCAATAAAATATAAAGGCGAATTTGAAAGTGCCGTAATGGCATATGCCCAACCCAAACCCAATACCCATTTGCTTGATTTGGAAATAATGCCCAAATTTAAACTTTGGAAATACAATAATAAATTTTCAAAATATAAAAAAGATTCACTGAATGATAAAATATTAAAGCATAAAATAGAGGCTCCCAGCTTGATTGATACCATTTTAGTTCGGAAATCCGAAATCAATATGAAACAATTCATGATTAATCAAGGGTATTTTTATGCCACCGTAGAAAGTGAAATTGTTCCTACAAAAGACCCAAAAATCAATGATATCAAGTATACCATCAACGCTGGAAAAAACTATATTATTGACAAAGTTACTACCGAAACAGAAGACGCAAATTTACGATTTCTAATTAATACCAATAATACCAACAGCTTTATTCGCAAAGGCCTACCCTTTACTAATTTTAGCTGTGGTTTAGAAAAAGAACGGCTATACAAAATTTTTAGAAATAGCGGACTCTACGACTTCAAAATGGACAATATCAGTTTTATCATTGATACCACAGATCGGAAAACCATCATTAATTTAATGGAAGATCCCTTTACTCAATCGCAAAATTTTGTTTCAGAAATAAAAGAAAACACTACCATTAATATTACTATTAAATTAGAAAAAACCAAGGACAGTTCCTATGTCCAAACCTATAAATATAAAAATATCTTTGTTGAAATTAATGATACCTATGCTAGGGATAAAAATGTGCCCGAAACCAATAATATGCTCGATAATATCCATTTCAAATATCGAACGCTTCCCCTTAATCGAAAAGTAATTACCCGAAATATCTTTATACAACCCGGTGCCGATTTCAATACCACCGACCAAGAAGCCACCATCAACCGTTTAAACCAACTGGGGGTATTTCAATTTGTAAATATTCGTTTTGAGAAAATTCCGGGTGAGCCGGGTTTACTGAATTGCTATATCGTATTAAATACCACCGCTAAAATGGACGCTACCCTATTGGGAGATATCAGCACGAGTGACGGTGATTATTTTCTAGGATTTGGAGGTAGTATCATTTACCGAAATAGAAATTTGTTTAATGGAGCCAATCAAGTGCTACTAAGGGGGTCCTACTCTACTGAATTTCGAAATGATGCCTTACTATACGACACCAAGAGGTTATATCTTTCTGGTAGCAATGCTAGTGTAACGTCCGAATTTACCTTTCCCAAATTTATACTTCCCTTTAAGCAAAATATTTTTAATAAAAAGACTATCCCGTATACCATTTTTTCATTGAATTATACATTGATACAACGTATTCAAAACTATACCGTGACCAATGCGACCGGTAGTTTTGGCTATACCTGGAAGGAAACTAACAAAAAGCAATGGCGACTCAATCCTTCCTTTCTTACCATCACCAAAGTACCGGAAAAACTCTTAAGTAATACATTCAAGACTAAAATTGAGAATAATAATTATCTTAAAAATATTTTTTCTGATAATACCATTTACGGCGAAAACGTCACATTTGATTTTAAAAGCAATCCGACCAATCAACTGAAAAATAGTACTGCGTTGCGAATTTCTTTTGAAGAAGCCGGTGCCATACTCAGAGGCGTTAATTACCTCTACCATGAAATTTCCAATAAAATATTCAACCGATTGCGCAATATCTAAAATTGGAGGCTGATTTACGTAGATATATACGAAACAATAAAAGTGAATGGGCGAGCAGAGCTATGATAGGCATAGGCGTACCAGTGGGTGCTAGTGAAGTATTGCCTTATATCAAACGATATTCTGCAGGAGGTGCCTTTAGCAATAGGGGTTGGCGTGCACGGACATTAGGACCGGGACGATCTACTGACACCACACAAAACTCCACATATATTGATCGAACCGGTGACTTGAAATTTGAGGTAAATACCGAATACCGAATGAATTTGCTGAAACTATTTTCAGGTGTTATTAATATAAAGGGCGCTCTGTTTGCCGATATGGGAAATATCTGGCTGTTTAATAAAAGTAAGGATATCCAAGGTGGTGAATTTGACATTAATTACTTTGGGCGCGATTTGGCCATTTCTGCAGGTGCAGGTCTCCGTTTTGATTTTTCGTTTTTTGTGCTTCGATTGGATCTGGGATACCCCATCAAAAATCCACAAGAACCCGATAATTATGGATTTTCATTTAATAAATTAAGGTATCGTGACGGTATTTGGAATATCGCAATTGGGTATCCATTTTAATAGACGGATTATGATGGCAGTCCGACACCAATACATTATTACCAATTTGCAACAGGGTAACATCACGTAAATAAACCGTCTGTGTTGACACTATTTTCATACCATAGATGAAACTATTTAAAATCTTTTAAATACATTTGTTTCGAACATTCTTCCGACAGACAATCCTGTAATCCAATTCAATACAATTTCTAACTACAAATACTATGAAAAATTCGATTTTAATTACCATTTGCTTCCTCAGCGTTTTGCTCTTTAACCGATCTACAGCAAATGCTCAAACAACCTACAAAGATGTAGTTCCTGTTTTTATTGAAAATTGTAATGATTGTCACCGCAGCGGCAGTATCGGATTTCCACTGACATCTTATAGTGACGTTTTACCTTGGGGTAGTTCCATCGTATCTGCGGTACAGTCCAATCATATGCCACCATGGCCTGCTGACCCCCTCTACAAAAATTATGTTCATGAACGGATTGTAAGCCAGTCCGATAAAACACTTTTGATTGATTGGATCAATAATGGAATGCTGGCAGGCGATACCACCCTAGCGCCACCCCTTCCAATTTATAATGCTACACAATTAGGCGGCACTCCTGATTTAATACTTAATTTACCAAAATTTATCAGCACGGCTACTGCATCGGATCATTACTACTGTATGAATGTACCCATCGGTCTATTGCAGGACCGCTATATTAGGGCGTTTGAATTTGTACCCGGAAATGCACCCATCATTCATCACGCCGTAATTACAATCGACACAACGGGAAACGCTGTAGATGACTTTTCAGGGAATTGTTTTAATCAACAAGGTCAAATTGGAATTGGAGATTATGCACCCGGCATGGGCCCAACCGTGCTACCTGGTATTGCTCCCGCCAAATTTGGATTTAGATTAAAAGCAGGTTCAAAAATGTCTTTCCAGATTCATGTACAAGAAGGTACAGCAGGGCAACAGGATAGCTCACAACTACGTATATACTTTTATCCGATAGGTGAATCCGGCATTCGCGATATGTATTTTGAAACTGTTCTTCAAAATTGGAATTTCTTTGTCCCTGCCAATGCAAGTGTAACGGTAGGGCAAAAGTATCCACCCGGTAACAATGGACTACCGGTAAATGTATCGTTGTACGGTGCGTTTCCACATTCGCATAAAACCTGTACGTCTATCCTTAATTATGCTTATAACAACAATGATACCCTACCCTTAATTCGAATTAACGAATGGGATTTTCATTGGCAAATGCAATACACATTCAAAAAAATGGTAAAAGTGCCGGCAGGATATCATCTGTATGCATCGCACATTTTTGACAATACCATTAACAATCCACATACTCCTGATCATAATAGCCCTGTTTTACCGGGTACTAATACCTTCGATGAAATGCTTTTTGATAGCTACTTATATACTTTATATCAACCCGGAGATGAAAATATAAATATTGATTCGCTCCTCCAGAATGACCCATTGTTTGCCCCTACTTCAAATACAGATCGGGATCAAACCGTAAGCACAATCAAAATTTATCCCAATCCCACCGATGACTTCCTTCATATCGACTACAAATTGAATACCACCCAATTTGTGTCCATCAACATCATGAATCTGCAAGGTCAGCCAGTGGCAGACATTTCCGGAAAAATAGAAACGCCCGGCTTTCAACGTCATACGTGGAATGGCTGCGATGCGCGTGGAAACAAAATGCCCTCAGGTATCTATATGTACACCATTCAGGCAGGCAGAAAGGTTTCAAGCGGCAAAATATTTTTGAAATAATAGAATGTAGTACAATGTTCAGAACGACTTTGGCTCCCTAAGTAATTGGACAATTTAGTACTACTTAGTCAAACTCAGAAACAGTGGCATTATCAGATTGAAGTAAAAATCTGGTAACCACCTTTTGAAGTTCACGCCATAAAATCAATCTTGTTAAGGTAAAATCGAGGCCCTCGTTTGATTCGACTGCTTTTTGCACTTGAACTTCACTTACATCTACCCGATAAAGTATTTCCATCAATTGAGTGCTTGAATGCAAAAGAGAAGAAATCTGAGGCTGCAATTGAACAAACAGTTCCTCGTAGGCATTTGCCGCAACGCCGCTATATTCTAATTGAATACCATAACTTCCCAAATCTTTTTGCACTTGTGCAACACATTCATGCACAAGCGCAATCTTATCGAACCAGGGCCTTAAGGCTTCATTAGATAAGATTGGAATAATATTTTGCAATGTTTCAAAAAAATAAATAAAAAAATAACGAATACTATGCCTTCTCTTCCCAAATTTGTGCCAGATGCACCAGGGTATCTACCGCTCGTTGCATATCCTGCACACTGACATACTCATGTTTTGAATGAATAGCCATTTCACCCGTAAAAATATTTGGGCACGGCATGCCCATGAATGAAAGGCGCGAACCGTCTGTACCTCCCCGTATTATATGGGGCAAAGCGTCAATACCCGCGCGTTGCATTGCCTCCTCGGCATACTTCATAATAAAGGAACAGTCTTTAATGATATCCATCATGTTGCGGTATTGTTCATACGCTGTAAATTCATAACTGGCTCCTATATGTATTGCTATCACCTCTTTCAAAATATTCTCCAATCGATTTTCATGAATCTGCAACTTGGCCGTTTCAAAATCACGAATAATAAACCGGATGGTGGTCTTTTCAAGGGCTCCTTCAACACTTACTGGATGGATATAACCTTCGCGATTTTCAGTTGTTTCCGGACTCCAACTATCTTTTGGCAAGGCCTCAATAAATTGCGCTGCTATTTTCATGGAATTGAGCATCTTGCCCCTTTGCATATCCTGGATGCGCACTGATACCATGAATCACTACTGTGGCACCATCAGCGCTAAATGACTCTGCTTCAAGGGCACCCCGTTCTCCACCATCAAGGGTATAACCATAATCAGCACCTAGTTTAATCATATCAATTTTTTCAACACCACGACCAACTTCTTCATCTGGTGTAAACAAAATTCTAATATTGCCGTGTGGAACTTCCGGATGGTTGATTACATACTTTGCGAAATCCATAATAATGGCGACTCCAGCTTTGTCATCTGCACCCAACAAGGTGAGCCCTGAGGCGGTAATTATATCATCACCGATACGTTGCTGCAGATAAGGATGTGAAGTGGTGGTAATAACCTGTGTCGGATCGTCGGGCAATACGATATCTTGACCTTGATAATTTGCATGCAATAAAGGTTTCACATTGGTACCACTCGCATCAGGAGCGGTATCCATGTGAGCACAAAAACAAATAACGGGAACATCCTTTGCGGTGTTCCTTTCAATAGTTGCATATACATAACCATGTGCATCCATTTCCACATCAACGATACCCATGTCTCTGAGCTCCTGTGTTAAAACGGTTGCCAAGTTTTTTTGTTTTTCAGTACTTGGAAAGGGAGTGCTATTGGGGTCACTTTGTGTGTCTATTTGAACATAGCGCATAAATCGTTCGGCTACAGAATAATCATATGTCATCATAAAAAAAAATTGAAGTGTAAATATACACACTGAATTGAATAAACTACCTTCGTGGTATGGATGAATTCAGCATTTCGAACGTTTCGCTTAAAGAAATCATTTCTGCCAGTTTTGCTTTGTTTGCAGTTATTGATATTTTGGGCTCCATTCCCATTTTAATTTCATTAAAAAACAAAATGGGTTATATTAGTGCAAGCAGGGCCACCCTAGTATCCGGCGCACTTATGATTGTCTTTCTATTTACAGGAAAGTACTTTCTAGAACTATTAGGATTGGATATTAAATCATTTGCCGTCGCCGGCTCTATTGTGCTATTTATCTTAGGATTAGAGATGGTTTTGGGCTGGGACTTTTTTAAGGGAGACACAAATCACAAAGTAGGTTCTATCGTTCCTATTGCCTTTCCAATCATTGCAGGTTCAGGAACACTTACTACTATTATGTCAATCAAATCGCTCTTTCATGAGTATAATATTTTAATTGCTATACTAATCAATCTCATTCTCATTTTCATAGCACTTGTAAGTTTGCGATGGATTGAAAAAATATTAGGCCCTTCAGGACTGTTGGTAATTCGAAAATTTTTTGGCATCATATTAATTGCAATCGCCGTAAAAATGTTTAAAACCAATATTTCACCCTAAGTCATACACCCTACTACCAGCATATTTTTTGCTGGTATAGTTAGTGTATCATCATATAGGTTTTCTAAAATCGTTTTTCGTTCGCATGCAACACCTTCATTATCAACATTGAGTTAATAACTTTTAACGAAAAAAATTTTTATCGACAAAAAAAAATATCTATTATTGTATCGGTTATATCGCTTACTAACCCATAAATTCAAAAAAAAATCGGATGAATCTCTTCGTTCGATTTTTTTTATCCCCATAAAACTCTCTATTCATAGCACTTTCAAGCCTTTTTGATTTTTTCTTTTCATGACAGCACCAAGCAAAAAAAAAGTGTACAGCAATTTATTTGAATCTCTTTTTTCTAAAATAAAATGTTTGATTGCATCCATTTTGATTCTTTTGGTGGCAGAAAAATAAAATATTTTCTATTTGCATCCGATGATTGAATTACATTTATCCCTAAATTTCGTGCAGTATGTTACATTCTATGACCGGTTATGGCAGAGTCGAATTTAATATCGATGATTATTTATGTTCACTAGAAATTCGGTCGCTAAATGGAAAACAATTTGAAATCAATACTAAAATTTCACCCTTATTGAAGTTGTATGAAATTGATTTGAGAAATAAGATTCAAAAACAGCTGCTGCGAGGCAGTGTAGAGGTGAATATTTATTTAAAACAACATGGTGTTTCAAAACCGATGACGGTCAATACCGAACTCGCAAAATACTATTACGACTCCATTATTCAAATTGCAGACATGTTGCAACTTGAAAAAAAAGACATTCTCAGTTCCCTGATTCGAATGCCTGAAATTGTGTCTACGGTCAATGACACCCTTGACGAAAAGCATTGGAAAGTGATATCTGTGCAAGTAGACCAGGTTTGCAACATACTCATTGAACACAGAAGACAGGAAGGCGACATGCTTGCTAAACATGTTTTGGAGAACATTCAGTCTATCAAGGAGCTGTGTGCACAAGTGGCACCCCATGAAAAAAATAGAATTGAACGAATCCGTGAAAAATTAAATGGCTCCATTCAAGAATTCAATCAAAATGGAAAAGTGGATCAAAATAGATTGGAGCAGGAAATCATATTTTATCTTGAAAAATTAGATATAACAGAGGAGAAAAACCGACTACAACACCATTGCGAATATTTTTTGGAGATGCTGAAAGATGATTCAATTGTCAAAGGAAAAAAATTGGGTTTCATTCTTCAAGAAATTGGCAGAGAAATTAACACGCTTGGATCAAAAGCCAATGATGTAGATCTGCAAAAAATAGTAGTCATGATGAAAGATGAATTGGAACAGGCAAAAGAACAATTACTAAATGCATTATAATCGAAAAACAAACCTGATGAAAATTCTACCAATCTGCATCTTGCTTATGTCACTTCTTAGCGGATGCTTGCCTTCAAATGTATTTGAAAAGAATGTGGCCATTCAAAACCATGCATGGAACGAAAAGAAAAAACCCACTTTTGAATTTTCAATCAGCGATACCCTTTCAAACTATAGTATGTATTTTACAATCAGACATACAGATGCGTACCCTTATTCGAATATTTGGCTGAATATTACTACCAAATTTCCCGATAGAGACACCACCACTACTTCTAAAATTGAAGTGCCTCTTGCCGATTTGGATGGAAAGTGGTTAGGACGGGGAATGAACGAAATTTGGGAGCATCGCATGCTAATTGCCTCCCCATTACATTTTAGCAAAGGGGGTAAATATGAAATTACATTACATCAAATTATGCGGATCAATCCGCTTCCTGAGGTGATGAGTGTGGGTATCCGACTAGAAAAAATACCGAAATAGCCGTTTTTCCCGTTTGGAAGTTTTGCATAATATTAGGATTCAATCCGTTACTTTTACACGGTGATTTCAAAAATTAGAACCACTGAATTGGTAAAAAAATACCAAAATCGAACGGTGGTAAAACAAGTTTCTGTTGAAGTGCAACAAGGTGAAATAGTGGGTCTGTTAGGCCCCAATGGCGCCGGCAAAACTACTACGTTTTACATGGTGGTTGGATTGATTAAGCCCGATGAGGGTAGTGTCTTTCTGGATGAAATGGATATTACCAAAATGCCCATGTATGAACGAGCGAAACTCGGTATTGGGTACCTTCCACAAGAAGCATCTATTTTCAGAAAAATGAGTGTAGAAGATAATATTGCCGCGGTACTTGAAATTACCTCCTTGAGCAAAGAAGCACAGAAAGAAAAACTAGAATCGCTGCTTCTGGAATTTCGACTTACCCATGTGCGAAAAAGCATGGGTGATGTATTGAGCGGAGGGGAACGGCGACGTACCGAAATAGCCCGGGCACTTGCTGTGAATCCAAAATTTATTTTACTGGACGAACCCTTTGCAGGCATTGACCCTATTGCAGTGGAAGATATCCAGATTATTGTAGAACAATTAAAATACAGAAATATCGGAATCCTAATTACCGATCATAATGTTCAGGAAACCCTTTCTATCACGGACCGTGCCTACTTGCTGTACGATGGTAGCATTCTCAAATCGGGCACAGCCGAAGAATTGGCTTCTGATGAACAAGTACGAAAACTCTATTTAGGACAAAATTTCGAACTGCGAAAAAAAGCATAAATCACATCCATTCTCTCGAGAAAAATGATTCGATTGATAGGATCGAACGTACTCCTCCAAATCCCAAGAATTTAAACAATAGTAAAACGGTACGGATCCGCAAAAAATCAACCGAGTTAATTCTCATCAAACAACACTGAAGTCCTTGAGTGGGTAAAACTATTAAAATTGAAAAGTAGAGCGTTTTCAAAATTCCATTTATATTTACAAGATGAAAATTTCTGAACTTTACGATATTTATTTGCAGTATCCCAATGTTCAAACGGACACGCGTAAACTTCAAAAAGGCGATTTATTCTTTGCACTTAAAGGCGATTCATTTGATGGAAATGAATACGCGGGCAAAGCTTTGGAAATGGGTGCCAGTTACGCAGTTATTGACAATCAAAAATACTATCTGAACGAAAAAACCATCCTGGTAGACAATGTTTTAGAATGCTTGCAAACGCTTGCCAGATTTCATCGAGAGCAATTTACCATTCCGTTTATTGCCATCACCGGAAGCAATGGAAAAACCACGACCAAGGAGTTGGTGCATACTGCCTTGAAAACCACCTATTGCACCTACGCAACAGAAGGGAATCTAAACAATCATATTGGTGTGCCCCTTACCCTCCTAAAAATTAAAAAGGATGCACAGATGGCGATTATTGAAATGGGCGCTAACCATCAAAAAGAAATTGAATCCTATTGCCAAATTGCATTTCCTACACATGGTCTCATTAACAACTGTGGCAAAGCTCATCTGGAAGGTTTTGGCGGTATTGAGGGGGTTCGCAAAGGAAAGGGAGAGCTCTATGATTATTTAAGACAACGTGAGGGTACCATTTTTATTAATACGGATTACAACTATCTGCAACAAATGGCAATGGGCATTCAAAATCAAATTTCATATGGAAGCAATGAGGCCAATTTACAAGGAAAAGTGTATCGTAACGAACCCTTTCTGGAAGTAGCCATTATAAGTCCCAATAAAGAATGTTTAATTAAAACACAAATGGTTGGGGCCTACAATTTTCCAAATGTAATGGCAGCGGTAGCTGTGGCAAGTCATTTTAATATTCACATCGATATCATTAAAAAGGCAATTGAGGAATATGCTCCCAGTAATAGCCGATCACAACTGATTACCAAGGGAAGTCAAACCATCATTTTAGATGCCTACAATGCCAACCCCAGTAGTATGCAAGAAGCAATTAAGAATTTTGCGCTGTCAGATTATCCAAATAAGATAGTGATGCTCGGTGGCATGAAAGAATTAGGGGAAGATAGCCTTGTGGAACACCAACAAATCATTAAACAATTGCAAGATACCAATTGGAATCAGGTGATTTTAGTGGGTGGTGATTTTCAGAATGTGCCTCATCCCTACCTTTATTTTGAAACTGCCGTTGAAGCTGGCAACTGGTACAAAAGCCAGAAAATTGAAAACACTGCCCTCTTAATTAAAGGCTCACGTGCCTATACCATGGAAAAAATATTAGAATGACCGAAAATAGCCTAAAGAAAAAAATATTGGTTACCGGAGGTACCGGATATATTGGTTCGCATACAATCGTGGATTTATTAGAAAATCAATTTGAAGTTATAAGTATAGATAATTTTTCAAGATCCTCTCCTTTGGCACTTGATGGAATCGAAAAAATAAGCCATCAAAAAATCAAAAATTATTCGGTTGACCTGTGCCATTATGAAGATACGCGACAGGTTTTCATCAAAAATGAGAACATTGCGGGAATTATTCATTTTGCCGCCTTTAAGTCGGTTCCTGAAAGTGTACAATTTCCTTTAAGATATTATGAAAACAATTTGTATTCGTTGATAAATCTTCTCAAATGTGTTGAAGAATTTCAAATTGAAACCTTTGTATTTTCGTCCTCTTGTTCGGTATACGGAAATGTGGAGCAGTTGCCGGTTACCGAAGATACACCTCTTTCCGAGCCACAGTGTGCGTATGCAGCATCCAAACAAATGGGTGAACAAATCATCAAAGACTTTTCAAAAAAAAATGCCTTTTGCAAATCAATTTTGTTGCGGTATTTTAATCCGGTCGGCGCCCACCATTCTGCTTTAATTGGTGAAAGTCCTATTGAAAAACCAAATAATTTAGTACCGCTCATTACACAAACTGCTATTGGATTACTCGAAAAAATGTATGTATGGGGAAATGATTATAATACTAGAGATGGATTTTGCATCAGAGATTATATACACGTGATGGATATTGCGAATGCGCACACTAAGGCGCTTGAACATTTATTGCAACATCAAGTGAATGCTCCATACGAAATATTAAACCTGGGAACAGGAAACGGAATTTCGGTTATGGAAATTATCCAAACCTTTGAAAAAATAAGTGGTGTTCGTCTCAACTACGAAATCGGTCCACGACGTGACGGGGATGTAATGGCAATTTATGCGAATAATGAAAAAGCCAAACAATTACTCAATTGGCAAATCAAGTACTCCACCGAAGATATGATGCAAACAGCGTGGCAGTGGCAGCAAATGCTTGCAAAAAAACCTTAGATTAAAAGGTATTCTTCCACATCATGCTTTCAACTGGTTTATTGGGTTGTCCGCTGTATTTTGCACCAACTTTATTATTGTATTTTACCTCAATTTCACCGTCAACAGGAAAATAGATAAGTTGACCGATAGGCATGCCTGCATATACTCGTACCGGCAATTTAACCGAAATTTCAAGGGTCCAGTTTCCACAAAATCCAACATCTCCTTTTCCTGCAGTAGCATGGATATCAATTCCCAAACGACCGGTGCTTGATTTACCTTCCAAAAAAGGCACATGCTCATGCGTTTCGGTATATTCCTCCGTAACACCCAAGTAAAAATCGCCGGGCTGCAATACAAAGCCCTCTTCCGGAATTTCAAAATGGGCAATAGTATTGTGTTTTTTCGCATCTAGTTCCTTGTCTACATATACGGCAAGGTTCTTCCCCAAATGCACATCGTAAGAATTACTACCGAGACATTCACGTTTGTATGGTACAATTTTGATGGAATCTTTCGCCATCTCCTCAAGAATTCTTTTATCAGATAAAATCATAACAGCAAAAATTAATTTTTCGAAATGCAAATGTAATTCACATTACCGTGCAAAGCAAAGCAAGGGAAAACTTGTGACTATTTAATAATTGACGCGATATTATCGTATTTATTATTATTTTTACAATATGAAATGCGAATGAAATCAAAATTCGGTTGTTTTTTCAAAGCACCAATTGGTAGCCTTGCAAATTATTTATTATGAGAAAGATTTTTATTATTTGCTTGTTGATGGGTTCCGCCCTCCTTACTAGTGCCAAACAAAAATTTGGAATTGATTTAGGAATTGGTGCCAAGGCCGGTGTCAATCTCAATAAAGTAGAAGGAATTGGACTAAAAAACACCTTCAATAGCGATCCGCATGCAGGATTCTTTATTCATGTTAATAAACGACGTGTAGGGATACAAATTGAAGCCGTGTGGTCGCAGAATCATCTAATTACCGACAGCAGTTTCAATGGATTTTATAAACAGTATATAAAGAATTTTGACGACAGTCTCACCATCGAATCGTATCGCTTTAGCACCATATCCATACCTCTTTTACTGAATATAAAACCGGCGCAATGGCTGTGGATTCAATTGGGGCCTCAGTTTGATGCAAATGTAAATGTGGTGAGCCAACATCATATTGTCAAAAGCGGTCTCGACGTTATCAAAAAAAATAATTACAGCGCTGTGGGAGGTGTTTGGGTTCAACTTGGAGGCAAGGCACCGGTATTGAGGGTGAATTTAGGAGCGCGGTATGTTGTAGGTTTAGATAATTTGAATGCATTAACCAATGTAGAAATTTGGAAAAATCATATGCTTCAAATACATATTGGTATTAGCTATTAATTATTTTCCGAAATCCTTTTGTATCCTTTTTTATGATGAACAAAGATAGTTTTCTGTTGGGATTGCTGGCCGGCATAGTAGTGCCCATCCTCGGAGTTTTACTCTTGTATGTATTCAAGTACGTACCGCAAAACGTGTCCCTAAGTGATTTTATATATTTGGTTAAAACCAATAAAAGCAATATTCAAAAGTCATCTCACTAGGACTCATTGCCTGCATCCCTTTGATAACGTATTTCAAAAACCGAAAAAAGTATACTACTTTAAAGGGAATTTTTTTGGCTATCATGCTCTATGCGATCATAGCCATCAGCTACAAATTTAATATTTTTTAAAATGAAATATTTTGTGATTGCTGGGGAAGCGAGTGGCGATATGCATGGGGCCAATTTAATAAAGCAATTGCGACAAAAAGATGCATCGGCTGTGGTTGTAGGATGGGGAGGTGATCAATTAGCCGCTCAGCAAGTAAATGTTTTAAAGCATATACAGGAACTCGCCTTTATGGGGTTTGCTGAAGTATTGCAAAACATTTTTACCATACTTCGAAATTTTAAAATTTGCAAAAAACAAATTAAAACCTTTGACCCGGATGTGTTGCTTTTGATTGACTATCCCGGATTTAATTTGCGTATGGCTGAGTGGGCCAAAAAGAACAATTATAAAGTAGCTTACTATATTTCTCCCACTGTTTGGGCCTGGAAAGAGAATCGGATCGAGAAAATAAAAAAGTATGTGGATAGGATGATTTGTATTTTGCCCTTTGAAAAGGCTTTCTATCAAAAATGGGCCTACGAGGCCGACTATGTAGGACATCCCACTGTAGAATTGGTGGCTGAGGCATTGCTTACTGAAAATACCCTACCCTATCAAAATGTCATTGCCTTGCTCCCCGGTAGCAGAAAACAAGAAATTGACAAGATGCTACCTATAATGTTGCAAGCCGCAGCACCTTATGATAAGCATACCATAATTATTGCACAAGCACCTAATCTTTCCGTAGATGTTTACACCCCCTATCTGAACGATTCAAAGGTGATTCTCCTGCAGCATCAGACCTATTCAATTTTAAAAATAGCTGCAATTGCCATCGTTACGTCTGGCACCGCCACTTTGGAAACAGCATTATTTGGCGTTCCCCAATTGGTATGTTATATTGCCAATCCCATTTCATACGCCATTGCCAAGAAATTGGTGAAAGTGAAATACATTTCCTTGGTAAACCTAATTTTGGATAAAAGTGCCGTAGTGGAGCTCATTCAATCGGATGTCACTATTGAAAACATTCAAAAAGAAATGGATCTCCTTTTGAATAATACTCATAGAAAATCAGCATTGGAGGCAGATTATGTACAACTCAGAGCCAAGCTGCAACAAGGAAATGCCAGCGAAAAAGCAGCTGGCATAGTGTATCAGTTAGCCTTTCAAAAAGACGCGATATAAGATTACTATCAAGGCAAAAAGAAACATAAATATCGAAATCCTATTCATCCCATGCATAAATTTCAAATTGGTAGACTCAGGTGCATCCGCATCCCGCTTTTTGATATAGAGATACCGCAAAATCTGGGTAAAAAAAGAAGGTTGTTCCATCTTTCAAAAATACTACCAATATTTAAATAAGTAAACTATATTTGCGGCGTTCTTTATTTTTTTAGAAGGTAATATGGGGGATTAGCGCATTTGGTAGAGCGTCCCGACAAGCAGTCGGGAAGGTCAACAGTGTGATACCGAAATAAAAATATGGGGATTAGCTCAGTTGGTAGAGCGTCCCGACAAGCAGTCGGGAAGGTCAACGGTGTGATACCGAAAAAAATATGGGGATTAGCTCAGTTGGTAGAGCGCTTGCATGGCATGCAAGAGGTCATCGGTTCGAATCCGTTATCCTCCACTTATCAGTTACTTTAGCGTCCGACGAGCAGTCGGGAAGGTCATCGGTTCGAATCCGTTATCCTCCACTGAAGAGAATGAAAATCAAAATGAAAAGGAAAATGAGAAGGAGTATGAATGTATCTGAATTATTCTCCTTTTCGAACTCTTTCAATGTAGTAAAGGAATACTAACAGAATACTGCTATTCGTTTACTCGTGGTCATCAACGGTTTGATTTACAAAATAGAGAATCCATTCTATTCAATAAAGAAAACGCCCCGATTACGAATCGGGGCGTTTATCAATTTCCTATCGAATTAAATACATCCTGCTGAGTAGCAAAATCCACCAAAAATTAGTAATGGTTATTGTTTCAAAAATGAAATTTTCTTCACTACTATTCTTTTATCGTCTTCTATAATTTCAAGATATCCTAAAATAATATTTACATCATTAATTATGATTTTCCCATCCACAGGAATTTCACCCGATTGCAATACTTGTCCCTCCATAGAGAAAATTTTGTATTGTGATGGAAAATGATGCAAGCCCTTGATAAAGAGAACATCCGTTGCAGGTATTGGATACACTGAGATGAGATCCTCAGTATTTTTCTCTATCCCTGCAGGCAAAATTACTTTCAGTTTTACATTATTGATATTGTACGTGATTTGCCAGGTCAAATTATTTGGCAGCAAAGGATAATTTACGGTGCTAAATGTGCCATTTACCTGACTGCCATTTATGATGGTAAACTCCTCTCCCAATTGTGGTTGATAGCCATTATACAAAATGACATTCAAGGTTCCAGAAAGGGTTTTACTGCCATTTCCGCCCAAGACATCGTAATTCGTACCGGGTATGGGTCCGCCAATTTCCATATTCAATTTTCCATTGGAGGACAAGGTATAATCAAAGTCAGTTTTCAATTCACCTGGCGATAAACCGGGCGCCACATAGCCATTACCAACAATATTTCCATTTAGCTGATTGTTTGTGGTGATAATACTACCCGTTCCGTTAATAGTTCCTTCATTATAGATAGTACCATCATTTACTAGTGTTCCATTCACTGTTATTTTTGCACTGGTACTGCCTGCATATCCGTTATAGATGGAATCTTCGATATAAACTAATCCGGATGGATGAATAAGAATTTCGGATGTATCATACATCTGGATAGACTCCCACATAGATCCTTTTACTAACAGTTCACCGTACACCTCAATTTTGGATGTGTTATACATATCAATATAGTTTTTGCAAAGTACTTTTCCTGATGTTCCAATTATCAATCGTGAATTGTTTGTCATCATTAGGAGTGTATTATAAAGATAAAAGGAATCAATCAGCACCACACCGTTAATAGTTATGGTGGTATTGTTTTTTATGGCCAGAAAATTTCCATTGGTAACTCGTACTGTGTCTCCCAGATTTATGGTTGTGCCTGGATAAGAAGGACTCCATTGTGCGGCGCTTGTCCAATCATACGGATATTGCCCTGAGAAGATATAATTAGTTGCTTTCAAGTCCATAGATAATAATAACATTATGCTAAATAATACATTTTTCATAATTTTTGTTTTTTAATAATTAATAAATATTTCGGAAACTACTTCCTCCATGTCAGCTAGTTGAGCACTCTATTTTTTCATGTTGAATAGTAGACGTTTAATTTAATAATTACGTTTGAGGTATTGAAATGGGAACATGCATTTCACCAATCAGTAGATCAAAAATTCGGGGCAATAATTAGCAAAATAAACGTCGTGGCTGAATTAATATCACAGCGACTTTCTAGGAATCGATTGCACGAAATCTCAAATTTTCGATTGTTGAAAATGACCGTTGACAGTAAAAAATATGTTTGGTTTCAAAGAAAAACAAAACCCGTTTTGCGTGGATGAATTCTCCAATATTATAAAGGAATTTTTTCAAAAGATTACTTTAAAAAAAAATGCCTTTGTCAAATTTTAGCCTATATCATTTATTACAAACAGAAAAAACCTTTCTTTATTTTGTAAAGATTGCCAATGCTTTATTTGATTACTTTTGTGCGAAAGAGAAAACAGGAAAAAGAATTTTAATATTTCAATACAGCCCGTAAAATTTCATCCAATTCCGTTTCTGTATGCACCATGAGTTCACGAGGCTTACCACCTGTACTGGCTCCTACTACACCAGCCGCCTCCAATTGATCCATAATGCGCCCGGCACGGTTATACCCTAAATTAAATCTTCGTTGAAGCATAGAGGTAGAGCCACTTCCGGAACTCACTACCAATCGAGCACATTGCTCAAACATATCATCGACATTCGTCAAGGATTTGGAATTTCCATTGCTTAAATCGCCCCCATCAGCACCTTCATACTCTGGCAATTCAAAGGCAGATGGATAACCTTGTTGATTTCCAATAAATTCTACAATACGTTCTACTTCTGGAGTATCTACAAAAGCACATTGTAATCGAACAATTTCACTTCCATTAGAAATCAACATATCACCTTGGCCAATCAACTGATCAGCACCACCGGAATCTAAAATGGTTCTGGAATCTACTTTTGCTGAAACCTTAAAAGCGATACGAGCTGGGAAATTTGCTTTGATAGTACCGGTAATTACATTTACCGATGGCCGTTGCGTTGCAATAATCAGATGAATGCCCACTGCTCTTGCCAACTGTGCAATACGAGCGATAGGCATTTCCACCTCTTTCCCTGCGGTCATAATCAAATCTGCAAATTCATCCACCACCAACACAATAAATGGCAAATACTTGTGCCCTTTTTGAGGATTCAATCTCCGTTGAATAAATTTTGCATTGTATTCTTTGATGTTTCTAACACCTGCATTCTTTAAAGGTCATAGCGATTATCCATTTCAATGCATAAGGCATTTAAGGTGTTAATTACTTTTTTGGTATCGGTAATAATGGCATCTTCTTCGTTCGGAAGCTTCGCTAGGAAATGTTTTTCGATTACTCTATATATCGAAAGCTCTACCTTCTTAGGGTCAACCATCACAAATTTTAATTGTGAAGGATGTTTCTTGTACAGCAATGAAACTAAGATGGTATTAATGCCAACTGATTTACCTTGACCGGTGGCACCTGCCATTAATAGATGGGGCATTTTGGCTAAGTCAACAATATAATTTTCATTATCAATTTTCTTTCCTATTGCAATGGGTAAACTAAAATCATTATTAATAAACTTATCGGAGGAAATAAGCGCGCGCATCGACACGATTTGCTTTTTGAGATTGGGCACTTCTATACCAATGGTCCCTTTACCTGGAATGGGGGCAATAATACGAATACCCAGGGCGGAAAGACTTAGGGCGATATCATCTTCAAGGTTTCTAATTTTGGAGATACGAACTCCCTCAGCCGGTACAATCTCATATAGAGTCACAGTGGGACCAACGGTGGCAGAAATTTTCGCAATGGCAATTCCAAAACTTTTAAGGGTATTAATAATCTGATTTTTGTTTTGCTCCAACTCATTCTTATCTACTGAAATTTCTTCCACATTTCGTTGTTCCAATAAATCAAGAGTAGGAAATTTATAATTACGCAACTCCAATGCAGGATCGTAGGGCTCGTTACCGGCTATGGAGGTATTTCCGCTTTCCACATGAATGGTTTCTTCCTCTTTTTTTACTACCTCGAGGGTCAAATCTGAATCTGAATATTTATCCTTTGCAGGTGATTTCTCCTCAATTATTTCCAACTCCTCTACAATGTGAGTCGGTTCCGTTGAAGGTTCCACTTCAAGGGGTTGCCAGGTAGGCTCTTCTATAACAGGCGCGGTAGTTACGGACGATTGATCAACAAAAACGGAAGCCTCATGTTGCGAAAATATTTCGGGCCGCTCCTGAACGGATACCTGCTCCAGTGAGTTAGAAGGTTCCTCATTAAAAGATCGCTTAAAAATATTATGCCAAACGGGTAAATGAAAAATCGGATTAAAGAAAATAATAATAAAAATCAAAGTCAACCCTATAATGATGAAAAGAGTTCCCATTTCGCCGGCTATCCCATTTAGGTTCGTGATAATTTTATTTCCAAAAGCTCCCCCATAGGAAAAGGGAAACTTCTGATTTGAAAAAAAGTAAGCCAATATGGGTGCCATCAGTAGTATCGAAATCCCACTGAAGAAAAATGCCTTCAGAGTTGGATACACACGTTTTGAAAGCATCAAATTGAGTCCCAAAATGGCGAATAAAGGAACCAGAAACCAGGTGGCAAGACCAAATCCGTTAAAAATGAGTTGGTGAGAAAAATAGGCTCCCAATTTACCTGCACTATTCAGCACTTTGTGTGAATTATCAGACAAAAAATGCCAGAGGTTATTCTGATTAAATACTTTGTCCTGATCTAATTTCCAGGTAAAAAAATAAGAATAAAAGGAAACACATAGAAAAATACAAAATAAAAGGAAGAGCAAACCAACTATTTTCTTGTACCGTCCGTCTTTGATGATGGAGAGAGGGCTTATTTTAGATCCTTCTCCACCGGAGTTCTTTTTTGAATTTTTTTGTTGGGGATTCGTTTTTTGCTTTGCCATTATTTGTAAGTGCCACAAACCTACATCAATTTGACGAAAAAATAATTCTTTGAAAGTGGATTTATGCTCTTTTTTTGAACTAAAATAATAGCTAAACTACTTTGAAAATAAATTGCAGATAAGAAAAAAAATAGCTAAATTTGAACTTTATTATGACGCTACAATCGACATTTTTGAATACTAAGAAAAATACACTGAAATACCTTCTCTTTCTTTTAGCTGTATTCTTTGGAATTCAAAACGCGACCGCTCAAATGACGGTTGCAGGAAGCTAAACAGCCAATGACCTTGCGCAAATGTTGGCTGGGCCAGGTGTAACCGTAACCAATGCGGTATTTAACAATTGTGAACCCGTAGCACAGGGAAAATTTTGGGTTACGCCTCCAAATGTCAGTAACTTAGGAATTGACAGTGGTATCGTGTTAACCTCAGGAACTGCGCAAAACGGGGCACCTGGAGTTGGTGTAAATGCCCCGGCGGGCGTCAATACAACTTCACATCTCTCCAATTATGCTGACGCTGATTTGGCGGTTTTAGCAGGGTTTCCAAGTAGAGATGCCTGTGTATTAGAATTTGATTTTATTCCCTTAGGAGACACTGTAAAATTTGATTATGTGTTTGGGTCATGTGAATACCCTGATTTTACCTGTAGTTCTTTTAATGATGTATTTGGATTTTTTATTAATGGGCCAGGCATTACCGGACCTTTTGCCAATAATAGTAAAAATATTGCTATTGTGCCCACTACCACTGACTGTCCGGTGGGGGTAAATACAGTTAATTTGCCCACTCCCGGTGGAAATTGCTGTAATACAAACACCATATGCTATAATGCAACGGCACCTTGTGCAACCTTAACGGCTGCGCAAATGGCTACTTTTTTCATATGCAATGGCGCAGGCACCACTGTAATGTATCCAGGGTTTACTTCTGTTTTTACGGCTTATGCCGTAACAGTACCTTGTTCAACCTACCATCTCAAAATTGCTGTTTGTGATGCTTCTGATCAGGCGTTAGATTCAGGTGTATTTTTAAAGGCAGGTAGTCTTTCCTCCAATTCCATTACCTTAACCGCCCTCTCCACCTTAAGTACCCCTTATCCATACATTGTAGAAGGTTGTGCTGCCGGATTTATTAAAATACAACGATCTGCTGCCACCCCTTTTCCATATACCTTTAATTATTCTGTTGGTGGTACCGCCACCTACCCAATCGATTACAGTGCCAACGCAATCCCCGGTGGTCCTCCATTTGGTCAGGTAACCATTCCTGCAGGAGATAGTGTAGCCTTTTTGGCGCTTGCCGCTCTTCAAGACGGAATTAACGAAGGTATTGAAGAAATCAAAATTTATGCATATGCAGCTTGTTCCAACAATATTGTAGATTCAATCAGTTTATTTATTCATGATTCAATTGTAATGCATATTATTACCCCTGATACGGCAATTTGTGCCGAAGACAGCGTGCACATTTTGGTATTTGGAGACGATTCTTTATCTTATGCCTGGACACCCATTACCAATATCAACAATCCAAATATTAAAGAGCCAACGGTAAGTCCTAATGTAAACACAAGCTATGTGGTATGTGCTTCATTACCATTAGCCGGTTGCCTTCCAACTTGTGATACCATCGATATTGAAATCAATCAGCCCCCGAATGTTGCTATTGGGAATGACACCACCATATGTAAAGACATGGTCATACAATTCAACCCTACCATCTCCCCTGCTCAGGTCTATACCTATACTTGGAGTGGTACAGGGGTCGGCTTTTTAAGCAACCCAAATATTCAAAATCCGGTCGGTACATTTACCGCCTTGGGTACTTATAATCTAATTCTAAATGTAGAACCACAAGCAGTAGGATGCAGTGGCGCGGACACTATGATTATTAACGTTTTGCCCAATGATATTATTCTTCATAATGGCGATACCAGCATTTGCGAAGGTGGTCAGGTACAAATTAATGTGACAGGAGATCCCTTATTTACTTACAATTGGACCCCTCCAACCTACTTGAATAATGCCACTATTGAAGACCCTCTTTCCTCTCCCGACACGTCTATAACGTACACGGTTACTGCTACGTACCCAGGTTGTATCCCAATGGTTAAGTCATTTAATATTGACGTACAACCTAACCCGACTGTGGATGTTCGCCCAGACAGAGAAATATGTGATTAGGACACCTTGCAACTCAATCCAATTGTAACACCTGCCAATTATCCATTTTATACCTATTCATGGGACCCCACCTTTGGATTGACCAGTGGCAATACAAAAAATACAGTCTTCAATGGACATCAGTCCGGTTTCTATGAATTAACGGTTAGTACCCCGATAGGCTGCAAGGACAGTGATATGCTGTCAATAACGGTACATTCAGTTGAATTTGCAACCATCACTCCAACAGAAAGCACTATTTGTCCACGAAACAGTGTACAATACCAGGCCAGTGGTGGATTAAGTTATGTCTGGTTACCCGATACCTATCTCGACAATGGATTTATCAGTAACCCGATTTCGACCCCTATTTCAAATATTGATTATACCGTTTACTCCTCTAATATTTACGGATGTACTGATACAGATATTGTTAGAATTCAAGTAGTATCGGATGCCTTATTGGATGCAGGGGATGATCAAACCCTCTATCCGGGCGAAACGGCACAGTTATATGCCTCCGGAAACTGCTCTTTTTTCACTTGGACTCCAGCTGCGTTTTATCAGATAATAAAATAAAAAATCCAATAGCCACACCGCCGGTTACTACACAGTATTATGTTGTAGCAACCACTGAGTATGGATGTGAGGCAATAGATTCTGTAACGATTAGGATTTCTCCCGAATCTATATTAGATTTGCCTAATGCTTTTAGTCCGGGTGCCGGAACGAGTATCAATGACGAGCTAAGAATTATTGTACGTGGATTGGCAACCTTAAACTTTTTTAGGGTTTACAATAGATGGGGTGAATTGGTTTTTAGCACCAGCGATATTAATAAGGGCTGGAACGGGCAGTATAAAGGCAAACCGCAACCTTTGGGTGTATATGTATACGTGTTAGATGCAACTACCTCCACAGGAAAAAGAATAAACAAACAAGGAAACATAACTTTAATTAGATAAAATGTTAAACAACATGAAAATAAATACATTCTCTCGAAAATTAGCAGTGGCATTGACTTTAACGGTTGGCGCTTTTTCAGTACAAGCACAAGACATGCATTTTTCGCAATTTAATGGTGCTCCAATGATTTTAAATCCGGCTTTAACAGGATATGTCAATGGAATGTATCGTGTAACCGGTATTTTTAGAAACCAATGGTCAAGCGTAACCACTCCTTATGTAACGTTTGGAGGATCCATTGATGGTGCTCTTAAAAAGGATGTAGCAGTTGACGACTACTTAGCAGGAGGTGTAAGCATTTACAACGACCGTTCTGGTGATGGCAACTTGGCTAACTTGTCCACTTTAGCGTCGTTAGCATACCATAAATTTTTAGGAGAAGAATCAAAGATGTCTCTTTCTGTTGGTTTACAGGGAGGATATACACAAAAAAGTATTGATTTATCTCGCTTGTATTGGCAAGATGAGTTTAAAAATGGTGGATTTCAACCTGGCACAACGGGCGAGCAATTAAATCCTAAAGTAAAATATTTTACTGCAAATGCAGGATTGAATTTTTCGCATATGGTAGGTGAAAAATTTTCGTATCAAATTGGTGTTGCCGGTCATAATTTAAACCAACCAAATGAATCGCTATTGAAAAAAGCAAATAATGAAGTGGGATTAGGTATGCGAATCAATGCACAAATCGGGGCTGTATTGCAAGCTGGTGAAAGACTTCATGTGCGTCCTGCATTTATGTATCAAACCCAAACGGCAGCCACTGAAATGATCGCTGGTACCGAATTTTTATACATTGTTGGCGAACCGGATATTCAATCCGTAGCTACTGGTGTTTTTGCTGGAGGGTACTATCGCTTTGGTGACGCAACCATCGTTACGGCAGGCTTTGAATTTAAAGGATTCAGAGTAGGTTTTGCATATGATTACAACATGTCTGATCTTAAAGTTGCATCCAATGGCAATGGTGGATTTGAAGTGGCACTACGATATGTAATGCCCAATCCAATAGATTTTGCAAAGAGACTAGCGTTCCCTTGTTCAAGATTTTAAAAAAAAAATCCACAAGGTTTCCTTTTTTAAATAATTCCATATATATTTACGCTTATATATAAACATTTCAAAGAAATGAGAAGAAAACTATTGATTTTATCGTTGATTACCGCATTGTTTTGCGTGAGTTCAGTAATTGTAAAGGCAGGTCCAAAAGATGATCCAATTTCCAAATTGCCTTTTAAAAAGAAATTAAAATATGCAAATATTTTATACAAAGAACGCAGTATTTATACGGCGTTAGAGTATTACCTTCAATTAAAAAAGGAACAACCCCGAAATCCATATATCACATATATGTTGGGTGAATGTTGTATGTTTTTGAAAGATTATCCACCAGCTGCAAATTATTTCGCTGAAGCCTTTGCATTAGCCCCCGATATTTACAGAGAGCTCCCTTTTAAAGAAGGTTTAATGAGAAAACAAAACGGTGAGTACATAAAGGCAATTGAAAGATTCACCTTCTACCGAGATAACTACAAGGGGAAAAATAAAAAATGAAAGTTTTTGCTAATATGCAAATTAAAGGTTGCGAAATGGCAATAGCCTCATTAGAAGATCCAGGAAGAGCCTTTGTAAAAAATGCCGGTCCAAACGTGAATACTGTTAATACAGAATATTCCCTTTTCCTTTAGGTGATACCGCTCTCCTATTTTCAACAATGGATCAAAACGTAATTATTAATCCAAAAGAAATTAAGAGAAAAGATTGGGTTTCACGTTTCATGTGGGCTCCAAAAGAATATGACCGAACTAGAATCAAAGATAGTTTTGAGGTAAAAATGAAATTTGAAGACGGAAAATATAATGATACAAAGTATCACATTGGAAACGGGTCATGGAGCCCAGGTAAAAATCGTTTTTACTTTACAAAATGTAAGGAAGATAGTTTAGTTATCAAATGTAAAATTTATTGCGATACGTTTAGTGTAAAGAAAGGAACATGGTCTGGGCCATACGAATTGGACCATTACATTAATGATCCAGAATCAAACAACACACAACCCTTTTGTGGAATGGTTGGCAAAAAAGAAGTTCTATTTTTTGTGTCCGATAGAAAATTACAAGGTGCCGGTCAAAACGATATCTGGTACTCAGTATACGATACCATCAGAAAAACCTATCGCCGTCCGCAGAATTGTGGCAAAAAAATAAATACCTATGCAAATGAAGGAACACCATACTTTGATAGTAAAAAACAAAAATTATATTTTTCGTCTCAGGGTTGGCCAAATTTAGGTGGATATGATATCTTCTCAGCTGAGGCAGCAAGTCCATCACGCTATACTAAGGTCGAGAATTTAGGATTCCCTATAAATTCATCCGCTGATGATTTATATTATATCCAAGATCCTGGAAAGAAAGATAATGCATATCTTGTTTCAAACAGACTTGGAAGTATGTACCTACAAAATCCAACTTGTTGCGATGATATTTGGAGAGTCATTAAAGAACCAAATTTTTATGTAAAAGGTATTGTACTCGATGAAGTTAGCAACCAACCGATTGAAAAAGTTGTAGTTAAAATGAAAGATGAAGCAACAGGTAATTTAAAAGATACCGCATTCTCCAAAGAAGGAAGCTTCTTGTTTTATACTCCAATGGGCAAAAACTATAGTATTACCGCCGATAAAATGGAGTATGTTTCAGGCAGAACTATGGTGAGCACAACAGGCAAATCAACCATGGATCCTGATGATACTACAGTTGTTACTATTTATATGAGAAAAATAACTAAGGATTTTGAATTCCATGTAAATAATGTTTATTACAATTTTGACAAAGGTGAATTTCAACCGGATTCATATGCTGCATTAGATTCAATGGTTCGGTTCCTTTCAGATAATCCCTCATTAAGCGTTGAAATCAGATCGTATACGGATAGCAAAGGTGAGGAATCATACAATGACGAATTATCAGTAAAACGTGCACAAGCTGTTATGAGTTACATGGGTTCTAAAGGAATTGACAGAGGCCGAATGATTGCACGTGGTGAAGGAATGAAAAACCCTATTAAACCAAACAAAATTAATGGTAAGGACAACCCTACCGGTCGTCAATACAATAGAAGAACCGAATTCAGAGTTATTGGTGAATTAGACAATATGAGAATTATTTATGATCAAAATAAACCAGAATATATTGACAAATCTGGAAATGAAAATCGAAACAAAAAACTTGAAATTAATACAGATGAGAATGAAGATGGTGGCGCTCCGGATGCCGATGTTATGCCGGGAAGCAGAGTCAACGATAACTAATTAATTTTTCAATTTATTCAACAAAAAAGGTCTTCATTATGAAGGCCTTTTTTGTTGAATACGATCAAGATAATAATTGAATTGAATCTACTTTCTAAAGGTCAATACCCTTCTGAATGTCATGGTAAAAAATTCTACTTTGAGAGTACCTGAATCATTTCAAGCAAATCGTTTGAAATAGGCTTTTGCAACTTAACGCAAGCCGAAAAGGGCGTATAAGCAATTTCATTATTCACGAGACCTACCATCTCCTGGGTTCTGCCCTGAATTAGGGCCTGTACGGCAGCATAGCCAAGTCTACTTGCCAAAATTCTGTCAAAACAGCTCGGTGCCCCCCCCCTTTGTATATGCCCCAATATGGTAACTCGAAGTTCCAAATTAGGTAATCGTTCCTTTAAAATTTTTGACAATTCCGCCGCACCTCCAAACTCATCTCCTTCAGCTACCACAATTATATTGGTACGTTTTTTTCGTAATTGATCGTTAGATACAGCCTCAATAAAATTTTGAATGGATTCCTTTTGTTCAGGAATAAAAATATGCTCAGCTCCACAGGCAATTCCACTATGCAATGCAATATATCCCGCATCGCGGCCATCACTTCAATAATGAATAGTCGGTCGTGCGAAGTGGCCGTATCCCGAATTTTGTCGATAGCCCAGACGGCAGTATTAACTGCGGTATCAAAACCAATGGTAAAATCAGTACCGGTAAGATCATTGTCAATGGTGCCTGGTAATCCAATAGCAGGGATTTGAAATCGACTAAAAATTCAACCGCACCTCTAAACCGTGCCATCGCCTCCAATAAGCACTAAAGACTGAATACCATTCTTTTGCAATTGGTCGTAAGCTTTTTTCATATCCTCCTCAGTCATAAATTCTTTATTGCGCGCCGTTTTGAGTATAGTTCCTCCCTTTTGAATAATGTTGGATACATCGGTAGTTATTAATTCCGAAATTTGGCCATCAATCATTCCCTGATATCCACTCATAATACCCATTGGTTTGATGCCATTATGAATCGCTGTGCGAACGATCGCTCTAATAGCGGCATTCATACCGGATGAATCGCCACCAGAGGTCATTATTCCAATATTTTGTATCAAACTCATAGTACTATTGTTTATTAGGAGAGCAATTCAAGGGCAGATCGCAATTTTTTAACATTATTGGTATTTCTTCTAAAGGACAGGTGCCCACACTTAATCGATACCATTCACTTTCTTTGTTGGCACCAAACGCCGAAAAGGGCACAAGGGCAAGTGAGGCACTATTTAATAAGAAAGATGTAATCGTTGCTGTATGGACTATGAGTTCACCCTGATCATCCCTTTTATTCTTTAGCGGAAATTTTATAGCTAAGTACATGGCAGCAGTTGGTGAGATTGCATCAATGGGAAATCCTTCATTTTTTAATTCCATAATCCCTTCATATATTAATCGTAAACGCACCTCAATTTTATTTCGTGTGCCTAGCAAAAATTCATCGACAGCACTCTCATTTCGTAGGAATTTTGCAGTGGCAACCTGTTCAGCCATCGGACTCCATGCCCCGATATGACTTAATATCCTTTTCATTTTGTCAATAATCTTTAAAGGACCAAACGCCCAACCTACTCGAACACCTGTGGCACAAAACGCCTTGCTGATTCCATCGACAAAAATGGTATAATTTGTTAATTCGGGAAACAAACTAACCGGATCATAATGCACCGCATCACCATAGGTTAATGTCCAGTATATTTGGTCAAACAATATGTAAAGTGGCTTCTGCTGTGAAGTTCTGCCTTTATTTTCTTCTATAACGGCCTCGCAAATTTTTGTCAATTGCTCCTTGCTAAATAAAGTCCCGGTAGGATTAAGTGGTGAACAGAGCGCGAGCAAGGTTGCCTCCTTAAAATGCGGAATTAACTCTTCTGCTGTTGGCAAAAAATTGTTGTCAACACTTGTTTCAATACAAATATGCTTCCCGTTTACAAAATGAGTGTAATGATTATTATTCCAGGATGGTACCGGGTAGATAATTTTTTCTCCTTCATCACAAATGGTAAGATAAGCAGCATATATCAAAGGACGTCCTCCTCCGGATATTAAAATAGAAGAAGGATCATAATCAAGCAGCATTCTACGTTTAATAAATGCAGCAACTTCATTTCGTAGTTCGGAAATACCACTTGCAGGAGGATAATTTGTTTTTTTATTCTGATACGCTTTAATGATTTCTTCCTCAAGTAAGGAAGGTATTGGAAAAATGCTTGGGTCAAAATCACCAATCGTGAAATTGTAGATACTATTTCCTTGTCGTATTTTCTCACTAATCTCATTTCCAAGTTTAATGATTTCGGAGGGAATTAGGGTGTTTGCCAGAGTGGATACGTTGCTCATAATGCCAAATAACTACTATTTTTTTATAAATCATAATCTTTCATTTTATTTTTAGATGATGTAAACCACCTTCTTCGAAGATCAGCTGCATTCAGCAGCACCTGATGGATCGGATGATAGTACTATACACGAAGAAGTAAACTTTCATGGCATCAATTGGTAAATGGGTCAGTTGCGTTCCTGGGCAGCGACTTCTATTTGAAACATCGTTTATTTTGCACGATTTGCAGAGGCTTCCATATTACCTAAATGGAATTGCATGGCGAATGGCTCTACTCCAAAATATTGAATCCCGTGATCCACAGATAATTTAGTTCGCATGGAGTTACATCTCAGTGCGAATACTTACATTTGTACAATTTTTTGAACTTTTTATATATGAACAATAAGGTATGGATTTGTGGCATGGGAGCTATATCGGCCATTGGAGATAATGCAACTGAAAACTTTGAATCCTTATTAGCAGGAAATAGCGGCGTTGGGAAAACTACATTCTTAAGTACTATTCATCGGGATTCTTTGTTGGTATGCGAAATCAAAAAATCAAATGAAGAATTGGCTGGGATGGCCAAAATGAAACCTAATTTACCAAGGGCTGCCTATCTTTCAGCTATTGCAAGTGAGGAGGCATTAACCCAATTAAAACAGCAAATTGAAGAACCGGCTTTTGAAAATCTTCGAGTGGGATTTCTTTCAGGTAATACCATTGGAGGAATGGACCTCAGTGAAAATTTTTATAGCGACTTCCTTAAAGACCCCTCAAGTGGCCATCTTAGTGATGTAGTCAATCATGAATGTGGGGCCATCACTGAACTTGTAGCCGAAAAATTGAATGTCAAAAACTATGTAGCCACTTTAAGCACTGCATGCTCCTCTTCTGCAAATGCCATTATGCAAGGTTGTCGCTTGATTAAGCACAACAAACTGGATATGGTAATAGCAGGTGGTACGGATGCCTTGTGCCGCTTTACTTTAAACGGATTTAATACCCTTATGATAGTGGATTCAGAACCCTGTAAACCCTTTGATGCCCATCGAAAGGGCTTAAATCTCGGTGAGGGCGCAGGCTATGTAGTGTTGGTAAGCGATGCGATAAAGAAGCAGTTAAATCTAAAACCTATAGCTGCAGTAAGTGGCTATGCCAATGCTAATGATGCCTTTCATCAAACGGCTTCATCGGCAGAGGGAATAGGAAATTTTCTGGCCATGGAACAAGCCCTTCAAATGAGTGGCTTGGCTCCACATCAAATTGACTATATCAACGCGCATGGTACCGGTACGGCAAACAATGATTCAAGTGAAGGAATTGCCATTGAAAGACTTTTTGCAGACCATGTTCCATTGGTGAGTTCAACAAAAGCTAATACCGGCCATACCTTGGGTGCTTGTGGTGGCATCGAAGCGGTGTATTGTTGTCTTTCATTACAACACAATACCGTGTACCCTTCCTTGCGTTTGACCACCCCTATGAACGATTTTTCCTTTGAAGTTAATACGAAACTCATCCAGGGTAAAGAAATACATCATGTAATGAGTAATTCCTTTGGTTTTGGTGGCAATTGCAGTTCATTAATTTTCAGTAAAACAACGTAATCATTGAATAGACCTAAAATATATATTAACGGTACCGGGTGTGTGACAACACAAATGCTTCTTCAAGAGGTTCGAATCTGGAGTTTATCAAAGCCGCTGGCAGCCGGATGTTGGCTATTGAGCCTGACTATAAAAACCTTTTGCCACCCATACAACTTAGACGGATGAGTAAAGTGGTAAAAATGGGTATTGCCGCTGCTAAAAATGCACTGCTTGACGCCGAAATAAGCAGTCCTGATATAATCATTACCGGAACAGGATACGGCTGTTTGGCAGATACAGAGGCATTTTTACAAAAGATGATTTCGCAAAATGAAAGCTTATTAACCCCTACATCATTTATTCAATCGACACATAATACGGTGAGTGGACAAATTGCCCTATTGCTTACCTGTCACGGACATAATTTTACGTATGTACAACGAGGACTTTCCTTTGAATTTGCGCTGCAGGAAAGTATGCTATGGCTTGCCGAAAACGAGCAGTTACAGGTTCTTACCGGCGGAATTGATGAAATGACCAATCATACATTCGATATAATTTCTCGATTTGGTTCGTACAAAAATGAAAACGAAACCTACGACACGGATGCAAAAGGGAGTATTGCCGGCGAAGGGGCCCATCTTTTTGTAATAAGTGCCCAAAAAACAGAACGCTCCTATGCAGAACTTGTGGATTTAAAAATATGTCATACAGAAAATATATCGTCCGCTTTGCACGAATTTTTACAACAGAATTCCCTTTCTCTTGAAGATATTGATTACTGCCTGATTGGAACCAATGGAGATGCGAGATATGATTCCATTATCCGACAAAATATGAATCCCCTAACGCATTCCACTTTTATTGATTTCAAAAAATGGAGTGGAGAATACCCTACCGCCAGTTCATTTGCATTCGCATTGGCCTGCAACCTTTGTTATACTGCGAGCATTCCAAGTGATGGAAAAAATAAAGATCACAAACCAAAAAATGTTCTCATCTACAATCACTATAAGAATCAATCTCATTCATTCATCCTTTTGAGAGCACTATGAAATTCAAAATAGTCAGCATTGCCTTCCTTATCATCACCCTAACGCTGCTGTTTTTTATAGTTCGCGAGCAGGCATCTGTCTGGCTGCTAGTTTTACTTTTTGTTGTTTATATTCATCTATTGGTATTGGGTTCCATCTTTATACAGTGGAATTTTTATATAAAGTCCATTCATTCAGTATCTGAATTTTTGCCGGAAGCACCAATACATCACCATACAAAGAAAATCTGTCTCACTTTTGATGACGGCATTCACCCGGTACATACTGCAACAACCTTACAGATTTTGCGAAATAAAAATGTGAAGGCCCATTTTTTTGTAATTGGAAAAAATATTGAAGGAAACGAACAACTTCTAAAAGAAATGTATCAAGATGGCCATCAAATTGGAAATCACAGTTTTAATCATAGCTGGAATTTTGATTTAAGGAGTAGTACGGATATGCAAAAAGAAATTGAAGATACCAATAAGAGCATTCAAGCAGTGACAGGTGTGAAGCCCCAAATTTTTAGGCCACCCGTACGGGGTTACCAATCCCAATTTAGCAAAGGCCATTCAAAAAACAAACATGCTCAGCATGGGCTGGAACCTTCGTTCAATGGACACCGTCGCAAAATCCAGTGAAATGCTTTTACAGAAACTGATCAAAAACACCCGTTCCAATTCCATTATATTGCTTCATGATCGATGCGAAATAACCGTAGAGGTATTAACACAATATATAGATTATTGTTTGACGGAAGGTTTTACATTTGTGACTCTAAAATGCCCTAATGAAGCCTAACCTAATACTTATAATTTGTTTGCTTTTTGGCCAGGTACTTCTTGCACAACCGAGTGGTTTTTCTCCTGTAAAAGACCTTCTTCCCTTTAAATCACAATTTGCGCTGGCTTCGCAAAAGGTTGAAAGCATTGAAAGTAATTTCACACAAATAAAAAATTTGAGTTTATTAAAAGATAAAATTCAATCAAAAGGGAAGTTCTATTACAAAAAAGGAAATAAGGTTCGTATTGAATACTCCTCGCCGTACTATTATCTGATGGTATTGAATCAAAATGCTATGACCATCAAAGATGATCAAAAAACAAGCAGTTACAATACCAAGAGTAATAAAATGATGCAATCCATCAATAATATTATGCTCGACTGCATGCGTGGCACGATATACGGTAATAAGGACTTTATGGTTGATGCATTGGAAGGTCCGAAAGAATATTTGTTGAAAATGAAGCCGATTACTGCTACCATGAAGAAGATATTTGCGCATATTGAAGTGTTCCTTGACAAAAAAGATTTTCATGTACTCCGTTTAAATCTTGTGGAATGCAATGGAGACAATAGTCTTATGACGTTTACTCAACCTATGTTGAACAAAAATTTATCTGATGCGCTTTTTAGTGTTAAGTAGTTTATTCCTTGTGTGTGTTTTTTCACTTAGCGCTCAAAGGGTAAGCACCAATACATTTGCAAAAGAACTACGTCCTAAGTTTGAATCGGAAAAATATCAAGCCTCCATAGATGTAATTGGAAAGCATTTGAGTGGAATTCTCATTTTTAAGAGGCAAGAAGACAGCAGCATCCGTGTGGCCTTTGTAAACGAAATAGGAATGACATTTTTTGATATGAGTTTTTATGATGAATCCTATACCTTTCATTCCATAGCGCATAATCTCAATAAAAAGGCGGTAAAAATTTCGCTTGCCAAAGACATCGGAATGATTTTACTACGAGGAATATTCAAAGAAAATGCAACTAGTACCAGTCGAAGTACGGTACAATTGCCTGCAGAACCACTTGAAAAATATTCGTTTCCCTTAAAAAGAAAAGGCATAGTGGTATATCAACGTAAACGCAATGAAAGGGAAATACCTCTCATAGAAAATTTCGGGAAAAAGAAAAAAATTATTACGATTACTCAAAATTACACAGACAAAAATTCAATGCCCGAACGTATTTTTGTCGAACATCACACTGTCCGCTTCACCATTTTATTAAAACGGCTTCATGTTACTGAATGATTTTTTCCATATTAACCATTTATCCAATGAGGAAAACAAAATCATTGCAGACATCACCATAAATGCCAATCATGCTATTTTGAAAGGCCATTTCCCGGGCCACCCTGTAGTACCCGGCGTCTGCATGATGGAGATGATAAAAGAGCTATTGGAGGTAACCTTTTCAAAAAAATGGGTACTGCGTAATAGTAAGTCTACCAAATATCTCAAACTATTTTCCACCGTAGAGAATACAGCCGCTCGATTTGAGTTGACTTGGAAAGATGAAGCGGACCATACTCTAAATGTTTCAACGGTCTTGAAACAGGATACGTTCCTCTTTTTAAAATGCAGCGGTAGCTATATTGAAAAAAAATAATTGAAACAAAATAACACATATCAGCAGCCAATTCTAGAGCATGTATTTAATAAATATAAGGCTTGCATTCTACTACCTACTTATAATAATCAGCAGACTATTGCTGAAGTAATTCGGCAGTCGCTTCTGCAAACCAGTCATGTGATTGTCATCAATGATGGCAGCACAGACCAAACGCTCGAAATCATAAAGGAAGAACCTGTACAAATAGTGAGCTATGGCAAAAATAAAGGGAAAGGTTATGCACTCAGAAAGGGCTTTACATACGCCATTGCGGAAGGATATGACTATGCCATCACCATTGATACCGATGGGCAACATTATCCTGACGATTGTATTCATTTTTTTGAGGTACTTGAAGACCATTTAGATGCCTTGCTAATCGGATCTAGAAATTTATCGCATCACAATGTGCCCGGAAAAAGCACCTTTGGAAATAAATTTTCAAATTTTTGGTTTAAAATAGACACCGGCAAGGTGATGCCTGATACACAAAGCGGTTTTCGCTTATACCCCATTTACAAGTATACAAACACTCGATTTTTTACGCGAAAATATGAGTTTGAAATTGAAATTATTGTAAGAAGTGCTTGGCAAAATATTCCCATAATAGCCGTACCGATAAAAGTATTTTACCCAAGTAAAGAAGAGCGGGGTTACACACTTCAGGCCCTTCAAGGATTTTTTTAGAATTAGTGTGTTGAATACCTTTCTGGTGCTAATTGCCTTTCTATACATTAAACCCAGAGATTTAGTTCTCAGACCATTAAAAGAAAAGGGTATTAAAAATGGGTTGAAAGAATTGCTATTTGACCCACATGAAACCACCCTCGTACGATCGTCTTCGGTTGGTTTTGGCATTTTTATGGGTATTATACCTATTTGGGGCTTTCAGCTATTGGTAGGGATTCCTCTTGCCATCCTAATGAAAATGAATAAAACCCTTTTTATCGTAGCTGCAAATATCAGTATTTTTCCACCCATTATCTGGGCTGCCAGTCTGGCAACCGGTAAACTTATTTACCAAAACCCTAATTGGAAAATTGATTTTCGCAATCTTAAATGGGAAGAAGTACTGAATACCGGCAAGGAATTTTTTGTGGGAGGTACCGTGCTAGCCCTGGTGGCAGGTTTTGTGGGGTTTGCCATTACACATATTCTTTTAGCAAGCCGCAAAAAAAGAACCTCGAATCCGTAGCTATCCTCTTTGCCATTCTGCTTTTTAATCAATACTTTCGCACTTCCATACTTTCATAAAAAGAACAAACCCGTATGAAAAAAGAAATTGTAGTTAGTGGCATTCGATCCACTGGCAATTTACATCTAGGAAACTATTTTGGAGCAATGAAAAATTATGTAAAAATGCAGGATGAGTACCCCTGTTACTTTTTTGTGGCCGACTATCACTCACTTACCACGCATCCAGATCCTGCTGGATTGAAAAAAAATGTTTACAAAGTACTTGCAGAAAATATTGCTTGTGGACTAGACCCTGAAAAAGTAACCTTGTATGTTCAAAGCGATATTCCTGAAATTCCGGAACTGTATTTAATCCTAAATATGTTGGCTTATAAGGGTGAGTTAGAAAAAACCGCTTCCTTTAAAGAAAAAGCACGAAACCAACCCGATAATGTAAATGCGGGTTTGTTAACCTACCCTACCCTTATGAGTGCCGATATTCTAATTCACAAAGGACAATATGTACCGGTAGGTAAAGACCAAGAACAGCATCTTGAAATGTCACGAAATTTTGCGCAGCGTTTTAATCATCGATATGGTGACACGTTTCCCGAACCACTCGCATTTAATTTTGGAACGGAATTGGTAAAAATTCCGAGCCTCGATGGAAATGGAAAAATGAGCAAAAGTGAAAATGAAAATGCAACCATCTATTTATGCGATTCGGATGAACAGATTCTAAAAAAAGTAAAAAAAGCCAAATCAGACCAAGGACCTACCGAACCCAATAGTCAGATGCCAGACTATATTGAGAACTTATTCGCTCTCATGAAACTAGTCAGTAAACCGGCCACTGTAGATTCATTCACTAAAGATTTTAATGAATGTTCCATTCGATATGGGGATTTAAAAATGCAATTGGCAAACGATATAATTCAATTTATTTCACCCATACGAGAGAAAACCATTGCAATACAAAATGACCTACCTTATCTGCATAAACTAATGCGTATGGGAAAGGAAAAGGGAAGGGAAAGCGCCTCTAAAACCTTGGATGAAGCACGAAAAAAAATCGGCATAAACTTTTATTGTTAATGATTCAAATTATTAGTTCAGAAACTATACTTTAGCATTCCCGTAAAATTAATTATCAAGATCGTTGTTATGGCCAAGAAAAAACAAATTAAACATATTGCAATAGCAGGTAATATTGGAGCCGGCAAAACCACTCTAACAAAAAAACTTGCCAAGCATTTTAATTGGGCACCCCATTTTGAGGATGTTGAAAGCAATCCTTATTTAAACGATTTTTATAATGACATGCATCGTTGGAGTTTTAACCTCCAAATATATTTTCTCAATAGCAGATTACGGCAACTTGTCGACATTCAAAATGGAAATCAGGTAGTAATCCAGGACCGAACCATTTTGAGGACGCTTATATATTTGCCCCCAATTTGCATGAGATGGGTCTTATGAGTAAACGAGATTTTGAAAATTATAAGCAATTCTTTGAAACGCTTAAAGGGATGGTAAACCCTCCCGATTTACTAATCTATCTGAAAGCCAGTGTCCCCACTCTAGTAGGACAAATTCAAAAAAGAGGTCGGGAATATGAAGAAAACATACGGATCGATTACCTCAAGCGATTGAACGAATACTATAATAGTTGGATCGATAAATACGATGATGGAAAACTTCTTGTGATTGATATCGATAAGGTAAATTTTGATGAAAATAAAGATGATTTAGCTAAAGTCATCAATTTAATTGAAGCGGAAGTGCACGGATTATTTTAAATCGATTTCTTACTGTACGGTTGCTTATTAGAAGTTTACAGTAATAGTGTCCTTGGTATATGATTGAATATGGAGTTGGTTATACTGAAAACAATTTTCAAATAGAATTATGATAATATTGTTTCTTCAATAGCAATTTTATGCGTTGTAATTTCGTTGATACAAAAAAACGTAAGCATGTTAAGCAAACCCCTATTTATAGTAACCGGACTTCTTTTCCCAATTTGTGCAAAGGCCGCCACTATCAACTTGCTGGAGGCAATAAAAACAAACCGCATTTCCGTAACCATCACCGGCAATAAATCCGTTGCCAATCCGCAAGGATCCTCACATACCGGAAAGTGCCTCCTCCTCTCCATCAAGAATAAATCTAGTGAAAAAATTGATCTCAAAGTAGAAGCGGCCTATCAGTTCATTAATCAGACCAAAGCAAATCAAGACCTGATTAGTACCGAAACCATGATTGTATCTGTTGGTGGTCAACAAACAAAAGAGTTTGCATTGAATGCCCTGTGTTCCGAAAAAAGCAATGCTTCACCATCACCCGCAGACACGTTTGTAATAACAAAAAAACATGATGCGGTGATTTCAAATCTTGCCGGAATCTTTGAAAAATACAAATGCTATCTCAATACGGCACAGCAAGCCCTATGGTGCTTTACCGACAATAATCCAATAGCAAATATATACGATACCAATGCCGATACAGTGGTTGAAAATAGATTAGTGGCTTATGTAAGTACCGTTAAGGGTATCCCTATTCCTGCCCGAACCTTCTATGTCAATACGCCTCGCATTATTAAGTATCCGCTCGAAGTGGATTCTTCTGTAAGTGTACGAATCGAAAGCATCACAACCATCGGAATATTTATTACCGATTCAAGTCACAACATACTGACTACCCTTATTGAAGACGATACCGAAAGAAGAATCGGTAATGCCAAGTACTCCTATTTTTATCGAGGACAATACCCAAAAGGACAATACTACGTTGCCATGCGTAAAAATGGTATTTGGTACAATCTTCAAACATTAATATTAGGTGAGTAGAAAACCATTTTGTTGCTGAAATAAGAGTGAATCTGCTTCAATATACAGGCAATCATCGACATAAAAAAAGGGCTTTCCAAATTGAAAAGCCCTTTTTTGCAATGTAAAAACGATTACCAGTTACGATTTCTTAGTTTAAATTTCTTAATAACAGAAAAATTATTTACGGTATACCAATCCATGTTGGAAGACAAACCTCTTGCAGATCCTGGAGCTGGCAGAAGTTGTGGGTTTTCAGGTAATTCATCACCGCGAAATGATAAATCAGCTGCAGTTGGATCGGTTAAGGCCAATTTATTTAAATCAGGATAAGAAGAACTTACGTCATCTAAATAATCTGTAAACGTTTTTCTGAATCCAATTTCCCATTGAAGAATTACATGTCTGCCTACATGCCATTTGAAACCCATACCAAAAGGAATGGCTACATTGGTTCTTGTATAAGACTGTCCTTCGGTTTGCAATGGTTGCAAATCCACCCATTCATTTTTATATAAAGCTTGTGGATTAAAATGAAAAATATTTACACCACCAAAGAAGTACGGGGTGAATTTAAATCGCTTTCCAAATCTTTTATTTTGTGGGTCCATTCTGTCGAAAGGTATAACATTCCATTCCATAACACCACCAAACTCAACCACATCACTGCGGAAACTTAAATTTCTGCGTATCATTCCGGCATCCAATGATTTTGCATCACTACCATATAAACGAGCATAGTTTGCAAATCCTCGAACAGCAAAATAGCCGTTCATATTATATCGGATTAATCCACCGGTAGTTGCTCCAGGTTGGGAATAGGTATAAGCTTTTGGTTGCAAATCACCCAAATAAGTACTAGCTCCAAGGCTGCATCCTAACTCGTAACTTACCTGCGCATTTGTACTCACAGTGCATGCTGTAGCTAAGGTTAAAACAGCGCCAAAAAATAATTTTCTCATATTCTAATTGTTTTATGCTGTAAATATATGTTAACAGAATTAAAAAGTAAAATTAATTTCCAATATTTTACACATTAAATCTAAAGTGCATAATATCACCGTCTTTCACAATATATTCCTTCCCTTCAATTCGCAATTTTCCGGCTTCTTTACATGCACTCTCAGAACCCAAGGTCACAAAATCGGTATAGGCAATTACTTCTGCTTTAATAAAACCCTTCTCAAAATCAGTATGAATCACACTTGCGGCTTGCGGTGCCTTCCAACCAATTTGTATGGTCCAGGCACGTACTTCCTGCACGCCTGCTGTAAAATAAGTAATTAAGTTTAATAAACCGTAAGCGCTTCGTATTAAGCGATTTAGTGCGGGTTCTGTCAATTTGTATTCGTCCAGAAACATTGCCTTATCCTCTTCATTCTCCATCTCTGAAATTTGTGCCTCTATACTATTATTCATTACAATAACGGTACTCCCCTCTCCATGCACATTTTCCTCAAGTGCTTTCGAATACTGATTACCGGAATGTAAAGAATTTTCGTCCACATTGGCTACATACAGCACCGGCTTGATGGTAAGCAGACATAAATCGGCGATAGATTCTATTTCCACTTCAGACAAACCTAACTGCCGAAGGTTTTTTCCCTCTTCCAAATGTTTCATACACTTTGAAAGAACTACCACATCTACCTTTGCCTTTACATCACCTGTTTTGGAGGCCCGTTCTGTTTTTTGAAACTTTTTTTCTAGACTGTCTAGATCCTTTAATTGCAATTCGGTATCGATAATTTCTTTATCTGAAATAGGATTAATCGCCCCTTCCTCTCGTAATATATTTTCATCTTCAAAACAACGTACCACATGCACTATGGCATCCACTTCTCGAATATTAGCGAGAAATTTATTGCCCAATCCTTCGCCCTTACTAGCTCCTTTTACCAGTCCGGCAATATCAACAAACTCAATGGTAGTAGGGACAATACGATCCGGCAATACCAATTCAGCCAATTTATTCAATCGCTGATCCGGCACATCCACTTGACCTACATTGGGATCAATGGTACAAAATCTGTAATTGGAAGCTTGTGCCTTTGCATTATTGCTAACGGCGTTAAAAAGGGTTGATTTTCCTACATTGGGTAAGCCAACGATTCCTACTTGAAGAGCCATGAATTTTTTTTTATTGGCTGCGAAGGTAAGTTGTTTTTACAAAGTGTTTCAACAAAAAGATGGGAATATTCAGTACTCAAAAAAAAGAGCCGTTCGAATGTAATTTTCCGAAGGAGAATCGCTATAGTATTCAATCAGAACCTACCGTACCTTACCTGCGTATTGAATTGTTTATTCTGAAATCGGATCATTAAGCATCTTCCACAACATATCCTTCAGGCCGGCAATACCTTCTTGGGTAATGGCAGAAAAAAAGTGCAACTTGATATTTTTGGGAAACTCTTTTTGAATTTCCTCCTTCAATTGCTTGTCAAGCATGTCCGATTTGCTAATAGCAATCAACATTTGTTTATCTAGAAGCTCCGCATTATACTCTCCCAACTCATTCGAAAGGATTTGGTATTCCTTATAATGATGATTACTATCAGCTGGAATAATCATCAGCAAAACGGGATTTCGTTCAATATGTCGTAAAAACCGATGTCCCAGTCCTTTTCCTTCTGCAGCCCCTTCAATGATGCCCGGAAGATCTGCCACGCAAAACGATTTCCCATTTTTGTATTCAACAATACCAAGATTGGGTGTAATGGTGGTAAATGCATAATCAGCAATTTTGGGTTTGGCCGCACTGATTACCGAAAGCAAGGTAGACTTACCGGCATTGGGAAAACCAACCAGTCCGACATCTGCCAGAATTTTTAATTCTACAATTTTGGTTACCTCAATGCCCATTTCACCTGGCTGTGCATAATCAGGTGCCTGATTGGTTGGGGTTGCAAAATTTCCATTTCCCAATCCACCTCTTCCGCCCGGAATCCAAATTACTTCCTGGCCATGTTCCAATATTTTTACTTCTACTTCACCGGTCTCTTCATTTTTCCCAACGGTTCCTAAGGGCACTTCAATGATAATATCCTTTCCATAGGCTCCACTCATATTGCCTTTACCACCTCTACCGCCGTCCTCAGCGATAAGATTTTTGTGATATCTCAGATGCAATAAAGTCCACAGATTTTTATTCCCTTTTAGAATGATATGCCCCCCTCTGCCACCATTGCCTCCATCCGGACCACCATTGGGTCGATACTTTTCACGTAAAAAATGAATGGCTCCCGCACCTCCTTTGCCGGATTTGCAAAAGATGCGGATGTAGTCTATAAAATTATCGTGTTGCATAATGTTGCGCTTAATCGCGTAGAATCAGCTAACTAAGCTTCAATGATGGCATCGATTTGCGCCGACAAAAGGGTAAATACCTCTTCCACCGATCCTTCACCTTTAATGTCTACAAGTTTTTCCTTCGTTTTGTAATATTCAGCTACAGGAGCTGTTTTGGCATGATACTCTTTAATTCGTTTTACAATAACTTCTTCGTTATCATCACTTCTTCCGGACACTTCACCACGAGAAAGTAATCGTTGCTTTAATGACTCTTCGCCCACTTGAAGACTTAAAACTATATTAATTGGATTTCCTTTAAAATCAAGTAAATTATCTAATGCCTCGGCTTGCGCAACGGTTCGTGGAAACCCATCAAAAATAAAACCATTGACATGTTGGTTTTCATCCAATTTACTCCCAATCATACCAATAACCACCTCGTCGTGTACCAGCATTCCTTGGTCCATATACTTTTTTGCCTCCAGCCCCAAGGGGGTTTCACTTCCCACTTCCTTCCGCAAAATATCTCCGGTTGAAATATGGATTAATTGGTAACGATCGATGATGAAACCGGACTGGGTTCCTTTACCACTGCCTGGTGGTCCAAATAGCACTAAATTAAACATAATATCCTATTATCACTTATAAAATGAGTGAGCAAATATACGACAATTTGAGACAAATTTGCTTTTCAAGAGGCATTAATGCACCAAATGCATTTGTTTGCATACTTCCGTACCATATTTTGCAAAATTATTGCCCCCTTACTTACTGAATACGATTTGTAGATTCTATAAAAAAAACGCCCAAAAAAGGCGTTTTACATAGAAATAATATTCAAAATTAGTTTAATACCCTGCCGCCACCTGCAAAGTATTTATGCCAATAATCATTTGTCAAATTAGCTATAGAAACGCCCTTGCTGCTTGCAGAATGAACAAAAAAATTGTTTTTTAAATAAACGCCTACATGCGAAATTCTAGAGGTATTGATTCTAAAGAATACCAAATCACCTTCGCGTAAATCACTGATGCTTTTAATGTATTGTGATTCGCCAAATTGCATACCAGCCGTGCGAAGTAGGTTAAAACCAAAAACATACTGATAGAGCGTTTGTACGAAAGCACTGCAATCAATTCCTTTTTTGGAAGTCCCGCCCATTCTGTATTTTACTCCATACCACTCATCAATAAACCGGTACAGCATCACATTCGAAATTTGATTTGGAAGTACTTCCAACACATCCGCATATTTATCCTTAACCCAATTCAGCATGCCTTCACCAAAATTTTCTTTCGGTTTTGCGGTACGGCTAATCATTCTACTTTTTACTACATCATCCGAAACCGTTAATACCGGCTTGGCTACTGTATTGATTGGTAAATAATTTTGGATGAATTCAATAGGATCCACCTTAGAAACCGTTTCGATGTTTGTATTTTGTGCTTTAGCGGTTGACACCAACACAAGCAATGCAAGCACGGAAAGGCGAAATTTCTGTAATAAAACCATAAGAAAAATGGGTGTTATGAGTGTTTTGTACAAATGTACTCTTTACCAAGCATTTTATCATATCGAAAAATGTTTCATTTATGTTAAAAATCCTAAAACGTTAAGCGGTGGGTAATCGTGCCGGGTGAAATGCAATTTTTTTGTAAACAAGATGCTCTCATCGGCTATATCCGGCCGATTTTCACAAACCAATTGAGCAGCCGTTTATTTTGAGCCCATTTTGAAAACCAATCCAAAAGAAAAGGAAATCGGCCGATACATTGCGCCAAATTTTTACTCTTACGTAAATCGGGCCCTATGGTTTTATAAACGGCCTGGTCGTAAGCTGAAAGAAACGAATCTGTAAAGTTGTTGTTTGTAAAACACGCAATAGCCTGTAAGGCAGCAAGGTGCCCACTAATAAATGCATAGTCAATTCCATGTCCTGAAAGTGGATCAATCAATGAGGCCGCATCACCACAAAGTAACACTCTATTGCCCGATATCTGAATATCCCTATGATACATGGGCAATCCAAATCCTTTGATAGGGCTGAGAAATTCCATATTTTTACAACGGGAAGCTAGTAAGGGTTCCTCTTTTAAAATGTTTACAAATAAAGTCTTCAAATTCACGCGCTCTTGGTCAACACCTTGTTTCATTTCCATACCAAAACCAATATTGGCCGTACCATCAGCTAGCGGAAAAATCCAAAGATAACCGGGCAGGTACTGTTTTAAATAAAAACACTCATTAGTAGCAGGTTCCAGCCCCTCAATACCGCTTACATAGGCTCTTACCGAAGCAGCCAGCATTTGATCGCCTGTGGCTTGATTTGGAATAAATCGTTTGGCAACAGAATTGGCACCATCTGCACCAATTACCAACCGTGCCGCGTAGGTACGACCACTTGCGAACGTACAAACCAAGCAATTGCCCTCATCTCTAATTTGTTTCAAACGATCCGGTGGCAGTACTTTGGTGTCGGTTTCGGCAATCGTCATTTGCCTCAAATAATCATCAAAGTGAAATCGCGGCGAATTATAGCTGTACGTTTTCCAATTAATGGTAAATGATTTGCCGTTCGAAAAGATCGCACGTGAGGCTCTAATTTCACTCTTTTCAACCAACTCACGCATCAATTGCCCCCAATGTGGGTTTATTTTATCAAGGGTCTTGAAAAAAGGACCGGGTATTGCATCTCCACAAACTTTGTCCCTCGGAAAATCTTCCTTGTCAATAAGTGCGATTTTTAAACCTTTGCGATATAATGTGAGCGCACAACCGCAACCCGCTGGCCCTGACCCAACAATTAACACATCAAATACCTCCTTGGTCATTTCGAATGATTTAATATTGGTTTTCTAATAAGCGCAAAATAGCAACAAAAGTCGGGTAAAAATAATTTCTTCCAATAGCTTTTTGATTTTATCCTCTTCGAAAGGGTAGCTTCCATTCCTTTTCAAAAAATCCATTCACTAAAATGGAGAGATTCAACTGCACCGGTTCGCCTTTCACCCTGCCTATAATTTACCCACAGACCGGTCTGAAGTTTATGAAATGCCTAAATATTAATTACATTTGCAGCCCTTAATTGAAAGCAACATGCAATTATCTGAACAAGAAATCATCAGAAGAGAAAAACTTCAGGAACTTAACAAATTAGGAATTGAAGCCTATCCCGCTGCCTTATTCCCCATCACACATAGCAGTGTTTTTATTAAGGAACATTTCAGAGGGGATGAAAATGCTGCCGACTTTGCAGATATCAGTTTAGCCGGACGAATTATGAGTGTGCGAGATATGGGCAAAGCCAATTTTTGTGTGATACAGGATGGGGCCGGACGGATTCAATTATATATCAAACGAGATGATATTTGTACCGGCGACGACAAAACCTTATATGACACAGTTTGGAAAAAACTGATAGATATCGGCGATTTTATTGGCATTAAAGGATATGTTTTTACAACAAAAACTGGCGAAACCTCTATTCATGTAAAAGAGCTAACCCTTCTATCAAAAGCGCTCAGGCCATTGCCCATCGTAAAAGAGAAAGATGGGGAGGCCTTTGATGAAGTGACCGACCCGGAGTTCAGGTATCGCCAACGATATGCCGATTTAATTGTAAATCCGGGTGTGAAAGAAACGTTTATCAAACGAACCAAAATGACCAATTGCATCAGGGAGTATCTTAACCAATTAAATGCGTTGGAGGTGGAAACCCCTGTCTTGCAAAGTATACCCGGCGGTGCAGCAGCAAGGCCCTTTATCACGCACCACAATGCACTGGATATGCCCTTGTACTTGCGTATTGCCAACGAATTATATCTGAAACGATTGATAGTAGGTGGCTTTGATTTTGTATACGAATTTAGTCGCAACTTCCGCAATGAAGGCATGGACAGAACGCATAATCCGGAGTTTACCATTCTGGAATTTTATGTAGCCTATAAAGATTATTTCTGGATGATGGAAACTACGGAACAAATGTTGGAGCAAGTAGCGTTGGCAACCAACGGACAAACCAAACTGAACGTGGGTGATCGAGAAATTGAATTTAAGGCCCCATACAAAAGAATTTCCATCTATGATGCCATCAAAGAACATACAGGCATTGATGTAAGCGAGATGACTGAGGAAGAAATCAGAAATACCTGTAAAACCCTACATATTCATACCGAACCCTCTATGGGCCGGGCTAAAATGCTGGATGAACTATTTGGCGAAAAATGTGAAGGAAACTATATTCAACCCACCTTCATTATTGACTACCCAATTGAAATGAGTCCACTAACCAAAAAACATCGAAGCAAACCAGGATTGGTAGAGCGATTTGAACTAATAGTAAACGGAAAAGAGTTGGCCAATGCCTATTCCGAATTGAATGACCCCATTGATCAACGCGAACGATTTGAGGAACAGGCAAAACTGATGGAACGTGGTGATGACGAGGCGATGTTTGTTGATCAGGATTTTTTACGAGCTTTAGAATATGGTATGCCCCCCTGCTCAGGTATTGGCTTTGGTATCGATCGCCTAGCCATGCTAATGACCAATCAGGTTAGTATACAGGATGTATTGTTCTTCCCTCAAATGCGAATGGAAAAATAAACATTCGGTACCGAAAAAAAATTGCGCCCCATTTCAATGGCTCCATTTGTTTAAATAAAAATTGTTTCTTTGCATCTCATACATCAAAATTAACAACCTTGGCTCTACTGGGACACCTTATTAACCGGTCACTACGTATTCGACAAAATTTTACGATTGTCACCGGCACAGCTAGAAGTTATCAATTGCAAGTTTTGAAAAGACTCTTGCGAAAAGCCCGTAATACACAATTTGGCAAACATTATCGGTTTGCGAGCATTAGCGAGACGGATAAGAATTATGAAGTTTTTAAAAATACGGTTCCTTTTCACAATTACAATCAAATGTATTCGCAATGGTGGAAATTTTGCCAACAGGGTGAGGAAAATATTTGTTGGCCCGGAAAGGTTAAATATTTTGCATTAAGCTCCGGAACCTCCGAAAGTTCGAGTAAGCATATTCCTGTAACAGATGATATGATTAAATCGGTGAAAAAAGCGGGAATGAAACAGTTTTTTTCAATGCAAAATTTCAAATTGCCTTCGGGTGTTTTCGACAAGGGGATTTTGATGTTAGGTGGCACTACTTCACTTTTTGAAAAGGGTGACTACTATGAGGGTGATATGAGTGGTATCAGTGCCAAAAAAATGCCCAGATGGCTATCCTTTTTGTTCTACAAACCAGGTCAAAGTATTTCTAAGCGACCCCGTTGGGAAGACCGTATCAAACTTATTGTCAGAAAAGCTCCCACATGGAATGTTGGCATTGTTTGCGGTGTTCCGGCATGGGTTCAAATTGTATTTGAAGAAATTATTGCTTATCACAAAGTAAATAATATTCATGATATTTGGCCAAACTTATCACTGTATATTCACGGTGGCGTGTCCTTTGAGCCCTATCAGGAAAATTTTAAATATTTATTAGGCCGACCCATTACCTATATTGAAACGTATATGGCCTCTGAAGGATCTTTTGGGTTTCAGGCTCGGCCCAATACAAAAGGAATCAAATTAATTTTAAACAATAGTATTTTTTACGAATTTGTTCCGTTCAATGAGGAGAACTTTGACGAGGACGGTGAAATTCTTCCAAATGCTTCTGCGTACATGGTGCACGAGGTAATTGAAAACAAAGAATATGCAGTGGTGCTTTCGACCTGCGCCGGTGCCTGGCGTTATATCATTGGTGATGTTGTAAAATTCACCTCTGTAAAAAATTCCGAAATCATTATTGTGGGTCGAACCAAACAATTTTTGAGTTTGTGCGGAGAGCATCTAAGCATCGACAATATGAACAAGGCCATTGACGAAGTCCAAAAATCCTTATCCATTCATATTACAGAATTTGCCGTGGCAGGTTTTGTACATGAAGGAAAATTTGCCTATAGATGGTATATAGGTTGTGATGAAACGGTCGATAAACAATTAATTCTTGAAAAAATAGACGCTGTATTGTGCAAAACCAATGACGATTATGCAGTAGAACGAGTGGCAGCTCTCCCCTATCTTTTTATTGAGATACTACCTGGTAATACCTTTTTGGAGTTTATGCATAAAACCGGAAAATTTGGAGCCATGAATAAATTTCCACGCGTATTAAAAAATGGTAATCTTGCCAAGTGGGAAACGTTTCTAGCCGAGAGCGGTTTACCGATTCAATAGCTGGTAGTTTCCGGCAACAAAAGAAAGAGCACCCAAATGGACAATTACCTAGAAAAAAATAAAAATGCTTGGAATCAAAAAGCAATCCATCATTATGATTCTAAATTTTACGATGTCGCCGCTTTTATTGCCGGTAAAACCTCACTTAACGACATTGAGTTGTCTATTTTAGGCGATGTGAGCGGACTGCGTATTTTACACCTCCAATGTCATTTTGGACAAGATAGTATTGCTCTTTCCAGAATGGGCGCTCAAGTAACCGGTGTCGATTTTTCAGAAAAGGCCATTGCATTGGCAAACGATTTGGCACGGCAATGCAATAGCGATGCCACCTTTATTTGCAGTGATGTGTACCGTTTACCCGAAGTCCTTCATGAACCATTTGATATGATTTTTACAAGTTACGGAACCGTTGGCTGGCTACCGGATATCAATCAATGGGGCCAAGTTATCTCGCATTTTCTGAAACCCGGAGCTCGCTTTATTATGGCAGATTTCCACCCCGTTTTGTGGATGTTTGATACCCAGTTTCAACGTATCCAATATTCCTATTTTAATATGGAGGCAATAGTGGAACAAGAAACGGGCACCTATGCAGATACCAATGCCCCGATCAGCAATGAAACCATTTCATGGAATCATTCCTTGAGTTCTATACTCAATAGTCTTCTTAAAAATGGGCTTAACCTTCTTTCAATTGAGGAATTTGATTATTCACCTTACCATTGCTTTCAGGAGTTGCATGAAATAGCTCCTAAAAAGTACCGGGTGAAACACCTAGACCAAAAAAAATACCGATGGTGTATCTTATTGAAGCTTTGAAAAATAAGGCCCCCCTTTATAGGAGCCAATTCTTTTGGACTTTTATAACATATATTCATGCCAAAAATGCAAGTTTAGCTGTAACTTTGTCACTCATTTTTTACAATTATGCTTTCAGATCACGAATTACAGTCGCTCAAAAATAGATTCAGTATCATTGGAAATGACCCCTCCCTCAATTATGCACTCAGTGTAGCCGCCCAAGTTGCCAATACCGATTTAACCGTTTTGATTCAAGGTGAGAGTGGCGTTGGGAAGGAAGTTTTTTCGCAAATTATTCATGCACAAAGTGCTCGAAAGCACAATAGTTTTATAGCGATAAACTGCGGTGCCATTCCTGAAGGAACCATAGATAGTGAACTTTTTGGTCATGAAAAGGGATCGTTTACAAGTGCCACCGAAAGTAGAAAAGGCTATTTTGAAACCGTGAATAGTGGCACCTTATTTTTAGATGAAATTGGCGAACTTCCCTTAGGCACTCAGGCAAGGTTACTACGTGTGCTGGAAACAGGCGAGTACATTAGAGTAGGTTCGTCTAAAGTCCAAAAAACAGATGTTCGAGTGATAGCCGCCACCAATAAGGACTTACTAAATTTAGTAAATGCAGGTAGATTTAGAGAGGATCTATATTATCGTTTAAGTACGGTCCCTATTAGAGTGGCCGCTCTACGAGAAAGAAAGGCTGATATCTCCACCCTATTTCGAAAATTCTGCGTAGATTTCGCCAGCAAGTACAAAACCAGTCCCATACAATTGACACCCGATGCCAAAAATTTATTAATAAACTATAGATGGCCTGGTAATATTCGCGAATTGAAAAATATCGCAGAACAGATTTCCGTTCTTTCGCAAAATCGGGAAATCAATGAGGAAGAATTCAAAATGTTTCTCCCCATACACAGTAATGAAATGATGCCGATGCTAAGCTCTCAACCCATTAATGCCAACAACGATTTCGCCAATGAAAGAGAGATTCTCTACAAACTCTTTTTTGATATGAAAAAGGACGTAAATGAGCTCAAGAAAATGTTTTTTGAAATTGTAAAAAATCCCCTTCTGGCAAGCAGTTACCAAGGTGATTCTGTGCCATCAAGTGATACCCACTTAATGCCCTATACCAATGATATGCAAAAGGCTATGAATTCAAGCCAACAACCCATTATTTTAACCAATGCCGATTCTCAAAAAATGCATGATATTCATTCTATAGAAGAATCGCTCAATCTTGCAGAAAACGAAAAAGATTTTATAGTAAGGGCGCTAAAGAAACACAGAAGCAGACGAAGGGATGCCGCCTCAGAATTGGGCATTTCAGAACGAACGCTCTATCGTAAAATTAAGGAATATGATATTGAGGAATAAATTATCACTTTTGGCAGCCTCCTGCCTTCTCATCTTGAGTGGATACACCCAATCATGCAATGTGTATAGCTTTACCGGAGCAGCTATTGAAGGTAAAACCATCAATGTGCATTTCATTGAAAATAAAGCGCGAAATATTGTTCCTTCTTTAGCTGCCAGTTTTACTGAAAAATTGAGACAGAGAATTTTATCACAAACCTCGCTTTCTCAAATCAATTCAGACAATACAGACTATGATGTACAAGGCGAAATCACAGATTATAGTGTAACAGTGGCCTCCATTACCGGCACCGATATCAGTGCTAAAAATCGGTTGACCATTACCGTTTCTATTCAATTTATCAATCGAAAAAATGAAAAAATAATTTCAGCCAGTCATTTAGTCGCTTTGCCGATTTCAATGCCGATCAGAATATTCAAAATGTTGAAAATGCGCTGATAGCAACCATTTCGGATCAGTTGGCAGATGATATTTTCAACAAAGCATTTGTGAATTGGTAAATCAAACGCTTTCCCCAACTTCTTGCTGATTGCAAGCTACCCAAATGACAGATACCCGCTAGGCCAGGTGTATCGACAATTTCTTATTTTTAATTTCGTTAAACCAATATGGGCAATGCATGTCAAAAGAATTTATGAGGTTCCAAGTCTGAATTATTGCTGTATTCTTTGTACCTTTATTTTTATTATTAACTGACCGAGCTTTGATGACTAAGAAGTATTTTTTTATTTCACTGTTTCTCTTGATTTTGCCGGCGTCAAAATTATTTTCACAGGCTTCCTGGGAACCTTTTGGCCAAAATCGAGTGCAATACCGCACGTTTGCATGGAAGTATTATGATAGTACCCACTTTAGAACCTTTTATTTCGACAAGGGCAATGCGCATGCCGTTTATGCACTTAATGTAGCCGAACAGGAACTTTCGCATATTGTGTACATGATGGGCGGTAGACTTCACAAAAAACTGAATATCATTATCTATAATTCATTTGGTGAATATAAACAAACCAATATCGGTCGAAAAAATGACGCGCTGAATTTGGCTAATGGCGGTAAAATTGATGTAATAGGAGATAATATTCCGGTCTATTTTAACGGTGACCATAACCAACTCAAGAAACAAATCACCAAAGGTATTGCTGCAGTTATTAAAGACAATATGCTTTTCGGAGATAATATCAAAGATGTGGTTAAAAACGCTGTCAAAATGAATTTACCGGAGTGGTATACTCTTGGATATGTGACGTATATTGCCGATGACTGGAGCGCTGAAAAAACCGCAGAATTGCAATATTTGATCAATTTGGCAGCCAAAAATAAAATTACGGACGCGGCACTAAGTAAACCCAGTTTAGTCGGACATTCTTTTTGGAATTTCATCGCCACGGTATATGGTGAAAATTACATTTCAAATTTGCTCTATTTGACCCGTTATCGAAAAAGTGTCAACAATGCGCTTGAAATGGTTATCAGAAAACCATACACCGAAATCATCGCAGATTGGCAAAATTTTTACACAAAAACGGATTGTGCTAAGGTAGCCCCCGCCATACAAATTGAAAACACCGCTATTCTGGCTAAAATTAAAACAAAGTCGGATGCCATTTATAGTCAAATGGCTGTATCGCCCGTTGGGCGGGATCTTGCATACGTAGAAAAATCGGAAGGGCAGTTTAAAGTGTTTGTGCGAGATCTGAAATATGGAAAAACGAGTGAAATTATTGCTGGTGGCATTAGGGCAAGCATTGAGTTAGCTGATCCAGATTATCCATTGCTGTCGTGGAGCCCCAGTGGCAGAAAATTAGCGATTCTCTACCAGAAGAAAAACCTGATTAATATTCGAATTTTCACTGCCGGAAAATCAAAGATGGAAAATAGGGTTATCAGTGGTAATAAAATTGACCGAATAACCGGTATGTGTTTTATGAGCGATGAAAATAGTTTGGCTGTAACCGCCATCAAAAAAGGTCAAAGTGATTTGTATCGATTAACCATCCGCAATAATCGATTTGAGCCCATTACTAATGATTTGTTTGACGATAAACAACCCATCTTTGTACAAAATGGTGTATTTACCGGTGTGCTGTTCCTCTCCAATAGAACCTCAAACTATATTGGTGAAGATGCAAAGAGCGATCGATTTAATGCACAATTCAATCTGTATCTCTACGATCCATCCAGAGGTACCAACTTGGTTAAACTGAGTGAAACCAGTACAGAAATCAAATATCCAATGCAGTGGGGCCTCGATGAATATGCCTACCTAACCGAGGAGGACGGCAAACAGATTCGACAAATTGTTCATATTGAAAAAAGACAGACATTGCCGGATACCTTTAGCGTTAGGTCTTTTTTACCTTTGGAAAAAACCTTGGTAAAGCAAGAATATATTCACCAATCGTCTACAGTTGTAGATGTATACAGAGAAGGAACGGAATTGGTAGTACAACGTACCCCTTTTGAAAATAGTAAAGTGGCACAGGAGAAATATATTGCCTCACCTGAATTTGAGGCTGCCGCTACGAAAACAAAAACAGCTAGTGAAAAGAAACAAGACGCGTTCATCAGCTATCGAACTCCCTATGATGACGACACCTCCTCTGTGTCTCAATTAGATAAGGTATTTCTATCCAATGCTACATTCTCTAAAGGATATCAGTTATTTGATGTGGCCCAATCCATCATTAAACCAAAAAATTATCAGCCCTCCTTTTATCTAGACTTTTTGCAATCCAGTTTAGATAATACCCTACTTTTTACTAGATATCAGCCATTTGATTTCTCAGGGGGCGTTTATCAAAATCCTCCTATTTCCGGCTTTATAACCTCCACTTTAACAGACCTCATGGAAGATTACAAAATCAGAGCCGGCGCCAGATTAGGGGTTGATTTTACTGGGTTGGATTATTTTTTTCAATTTAATAATTTTAGAAAACGGACAGACTGGGGAATGCTATACTACCATCATGCCATTACCAATCAGTACGATTTGCGAAACAACCTCCCCCCCTATTATTCCCCTTACCCTGTCAGTGGTCGTGTGGGGTTAGATTATTTACAGGGTGATATCAACTATCCTTTAGATATGTTGAAAAGCATCCGAATGCAACTAGGGATTCGTTATGATAGAATACGGATTCAAGCGAAAGACAAATACAGTATAGGCGTACCAGACGAAAAACAATTTTGGGTTGTTAGTAGAGCTGAATACGTATATGATAATACAGTGTCACCTATTTTGAATATATGGAAAGGGAGTCGTGCGAAATTTTACGCAGAATATCAGTATAAATTTAATGAAAAATCTAAAGGCTTTTACAACTTCGGATATGATGCCCGAAACTATTTAACCCTATATAAAAATCTGATTTTAGCTTCTCGAATAGCAGGCGCATTTAGCGGAGGCAACGCCAAGGTATTATACCTATTAGGTGGTGTGGACAATGACCTCAATCCCAAACAGGACGAAAATACCGCGATTGATTATACCCAAAATTATGCATTTCAGAGCTTAACCACCAATATGCGCGGATATCGCCAAGGCTTTCGAAATGGAAACAGTTATATGGTGGTCAATGAAGAAATCAGATTCCCGATATGGAATACACTTTTTAAAAGGCCCGTAAAATCAGGTTTTTTACGCAATTTACAATTGGTTGCCTTCACTGATATTGGTTCATCATGGAGAGGTTTACTACCGGATGCAGAAAATATTCAATCCAGTAATATTGTTAGCAGCAACAACTCACCTGTTATCGTCTTTATTGATAATGGTAAAAACAATTTTGGTTGGGGGTATGGGCTTGGACTGAGGACTAAATTTTTAGGCTATTTTATTCGAACCGATTTGGCATGGAATATAGATGGAGGTAAAAAACCAATTTTGCATGTTTCGCTTGCTACCGACTTCTAATAACTGCAATGACAACTAATAACGTTTCCATCATAATACTTTCGAAATATCTATCGTGGTTGCGGATACTAGCCATATTTTGCTGGTTCGGTTTCTGCACCCACCAAAAATTATATTCGCAAATTGCGGTAGACACAAGTATCGTAGTACCCGTTGACACGGCATTCGGTGAAGGGATGCGCTTGCCTGTGGACAGCATGCCCCCCATAAAAAAAACTCCCAAAGGCTATTTACTCGAGGGCCTTATTACCGACTATACAACGTCGGAACCTTTATCATTTGCCACCCTTCAATTTAAAAATACCGGAGTTGGTATGCGGGCCGATATTGATGGTAAATTTAAATTTGTACTGACCGATTTACCCTCAGACACATTAGTAATCAGCAATCTTGGTTATTCAAAGAAAATGATTAGAATCAGTAAAGAGGTAAATAAGCAAGTTTTTAAGTTTGAATTGGAAAGGGGCTCTGTACAAATAAAAAATGTAGTTTTTAAATATGATAAAAATCCGGGACTTACCCTCGTAAAGAAGGTTATCAAAAACAAGCCCCTAAACAATTACGATAAAGCAGACAATTACAGCTATGAAGTATACAATAAACTGGAGATGGATATTAACAAAATCCCCAAGAAATCGTTCAAGATTTCCCCTATTCTAAAAAAATTCAGTTTTGTACAGAATTATATTGATTCTACTAGTGAAGACAGACCCTTTTTGCCCTTATTTCTCACTGAAACCTTATCAGATTATTATTACCAAAAAAAACCAAAGAAAACCAAGGAGGTCATAAAAGGTTCCCGAATATCGGGTTACAAAAATCAAAGTGTCTCGCAGATGCTGGGTTCAATGTATCAAAATATTAATTTCTATGACAATGTCATTCCTATTTTTAACGTAGGTTTTGTTAGCCCCATTGCCAACGATGCTGCGTCATTTTATAAATATGAAATTACAGATACGCAGTGGGTGCATAATAAATTATGTTATCAAGTGGCCTTTATGCCCAAACGGTCCGGAGAACATACCTTTAATGGCGATTTTTGGATACATGATACCGATTTTGCCGTACAGAAAATGAACATGATTGTTACCAAGGAGCAGAATATCAACTGGGTCAACAAAGTAACGATGATGCAGGAATTCACCTGTCTCGAAGACACCTTATGGTTTTTAACCAAAGATAAATTTTATGTTGATTTTTTGCCCCCACATGGAGATAAGGTGGCTGGTTTTTTAGGGAGAAAGACTACTACTTATAAAAATATTGTTGTCAATAATGCGGAAATTGAAAAGTTCATTGAAACTAAGAAAAACAAAGCCAATACAGAAATTGAAGAAGAGGCGCTTAATCGGAATGAAGATTACTGGAATCAGGTGCGACATGATTCATTGACAAAGAATGAAAAATCTATTTACAAAATGATAGATACCATTCAGAGCTTGCCGATTTACAAAAAATATTATACCTTGTTTTACCTTCTAGGAACCGGTATTAAGGAAGTTGGACCTTTAGAAATTGGCCCTATTTATAATCTGTATAGTAAAAATACAGTGGAAGGACCCCGTTTTCGGGTTTCATTGGGTACCACACCAAAATTATTTAAAAATATTTACCTTAAAGGGTATATAGCCTATGGCACCTTAGACCAACGGATAAAATACAATGCCAGTATGCTATGGCTGTTAAAAAGACATCCCTGAAGATTTATTTACGCAGAATACAAACATGATATCGATAATTCTGTAAGTCAATACGACGATGCGGGATCGCTCGATAATATCTTTAGCACCATCGGACGAAAGGCAAATGTTCCATGGAAACTTGCCTTTACCAATAAAAAAAGAATCGAATTCTATAATAGCTTTTTTAATGGATTCAGCACCATGCTTTCTTTCGAAAACAAGCAATTCACTCCTTATGCCCCCTTACCGCATTTGGGTATTTTTTACAAAACCGATGGACTGCCCAGTACCACCATCAACAGTACCGAAATTGGCCTGGAATGCCGGTTTGCGTATAGGGAAGAATTTATTGAAGGGAACTACTACCGAACCAGTTTAGGTACCAGTTACCCTATTATTAAGACCTATATCGGAGTTGGCCTCAAGAATGTACTAGGAAGCAACTCGTCGTACACTAAATTAAGACTAACCATTTCAGATAATCTGAAACTAAAACGGGCAGGCTCCATTTACTATAATATTTTTGCGGGGAAAATTTTTGGGACCCAGCCCTATCCTATTTTAGAAGTACATCCTGGTAATGAATTTAATTATTATAATTCCACTCATTCAGTATGATGTATCGCTATGAGTATATTAGCGACCTTTATGCAGGTGCCATTATCGAACACTCTTTAGGGAGCCTTTTTTTCAAGTACATTCCTTATGTCAAGAAAATGAAGGTGCGAACATTTTATAATATCAAAGGAGTCTATGGCGATTTGTCTGAAGCCAATCAGCTTCTCAATTTTAACAAAGGTTACTATTTTCAATCCTTGGCAAAAAGCCCATACCTAGAGTTGGGTACCGGGATAGAAAATATCTTTAAGATTCTTCGTGTAGATTTTGTTTGGCGACTACTACCCTACCGTACTCCCACCAATGACGCCTACTACCGTCGGTTTGGAATTTTCGGTAGTATTAAATTTGCATTTTAGCACAATATTTCAACGATTTCATCATCCGGCATAGTACCTTTACACCATGAAAGAAATTTCTAATCGTTCGGCCACCTTTCACTTTTCAATTGAGCAAAAATTCACGGCCGGTATGGTGCTGCTTGGTACGGAAATCAAATCGCTACGGCAAGGGAAAGCCAATTTTAATGATAGTTTTTGTGTATTACATCAAGGTGAATTGTGGATTCGTAGTCTCCATATTGCAGAATATAATTACGGAACTGCCAATAATCATAATCCGGTTAGAGAAAGAAAATTATTACTAACCAAAAGGGAGTTGCACAAAATCAGCACCAAAACCAAAGAAAAAGGATATACCATTATTCCCCTCAAAATATTTATGAGTGAAAATGGCTATGCCAAAATCGATATCGCCTTGGCAAAAGGTAAGAAAACCCATGACAAACGCGATAGTATAAAAGAAAAGGATGCCCAAAGAGATTTAAAACGTACCTTAAAATTGTAAGGATTTCCAAAATACAGGAACCCGGCACTAACGAAATAATAAGGCTATCCGTCATATAGGTACTCGCAAAAAAAGAAGTATCTTATGAACAGCAAAAGCAACATTCCCCTAATAATTTGTACATCCCTGGTCACAGTCCTTTTGTTTGGAATAGTATCCTGTATGAAAAAAAATAATACTGAAATATTAGGCTATGCGCCTGTATATGGCTCCTTAGGTGATCTTACAGAAATAAAGAGTGAGCCTACGAAACCAACTAGCAATGCGGGAAAAATATACCTATACCAGAACTATACGTTCCAAATGGAAAATGGCGAAGGAATTCATATTATTAATAGCAGCGACCCGTCAAATCCTCAAAAAATTGGTTTCATTAAAGTGAAGGGTTGCAGTGAAATATCCATCAAGAATAATATTCTATACACTGATAACCACAGAGATCTGGTAGGCATCAATATTTCAAATATGAACGCCATACAAGTTGTGTCACGGCTTGAAAACGTATTTCCCGGCACCAATCAGGAATATCCTCCGGTAGATGGTGTCTTTTTTGAATGTGTAGACCCCGCTAAGGGAATGGTAATCGGATGGAGTCAAAAAATGTTAAGCAACCCAAAATGTAAAAGATAATGAAAAACATCCTTTTAATCTTTGCAGTACTCCTTGTAATGACTACTGCCTGTTCCAAAGAAAGTGCCCTAAACAATGGCAGTGGCAGTACCGGACAAGGCGGTTCACTGGCCCGATTTACTATCGTTGGAAATTATCTGTATACCGTAGATGGTACCTATCTAAGTGTATTTGATATCAGTAACAATAATACCCCTCTGTATAAAAATAAAATTCAAGTCGGGTTTGATATCGAAGCCATCTTCCCCTTTGAAAACAAACTGTTTATTGCCTCCAGCACAGCCATGTATATTTATACCATTGCCAATCCTGAATCGCCGGAGTTTGAATCCAATGTATCACATCTTACCGGTTGTGACCCCATTGTTGCCAACGATTCCGTTGCCTACCTCACCATACATGGCGGCAATAGATGCGGGTCCTCAATTAATCAACTACAGGTTTATAATATCACCAATATATCCCATCCGATTTTTAAAAAATCAATAAATCTTACCAATCCAATGGGACTGGGTATGAAGGGAAATTATTTATTTGTTTGCGATAATGGTACGGGTTTGCGTGTATTTGATATCACCAATAGGTATGACCCTCAAGTAGTAAATATAGTAAGTGGCGAATCATTTGTGGATGTAATCCCCGCAGGCAATTTACTGATTTGCATGCTTACAAATGGTGTTGCTTACTATGATATTAGCGATGAAAAAAATATTGTAAAACTGGGTAGCGTAAAAAACTAATGATAAAGTATTTCCTCTCATTGATTTGTTGTGTAGGCTATCAATTTTCAATGGCACAATACAATAATAACCAGTCCGAAACAGATGCTGCCCAATGGAGTATCAAAATTTCTCCACTTAGCTTGATTGAACCCGACCAAGCAGTTTCCCTAGCAACAGAATTTCGACCGATACCCAATCTTGGGATTCAAATAGAGGGCGCCTATATTTTCAATACCTTCTATTTTTCTAACAACCGGGTGGTCTCCAATACAAGTGGCTTTCGAGTGGTTCCCGAAATACGATACTATGATATCCATTTCAAAAAGAAAGTGCAACGGTATGCCGGCCTGCAATTCAGCTATAAACAAGTCGAAAAAGATGTCGAAATGTGGATTTACAAAATGAATTACGAGCAATTGGAAATCCTTCACTTAAAAAAATACAATATGACCGGTGCTTTAATTGGCGGATTGCAAAATCACTCAAGACGGATTGGTTATGACTTTAATATCGGAATCGGCTTAAAATACAAGCCTTTCAGTTCCAATGCTTCCTAAACTAAAATGGAGATGTTTGATAATCGTTATGGTGAAACAGCCACCGGTTTTTATCCCCAACTGAGCGCCAGTTTTAAATTGTGTTTTAAAATTATGTAAGAATTCTAGAAGCTTCTTAACCCACGAGACACAGCTTGATGCCACCTACTTATCCTATATAACCAATTGCAGGTAATACATTTCGATTCCGCGCATTTTCGGCAGTTTTCCGAACCGTATTACTTCCCTGTTGAGTGGTTCATTGTTCAAACTGATGAGATCGCAGGGCAATTTATGATGATTTTATTTCGTGATACACTCTATTATCAAAAGCAACCGGCAGTGCAGCTATAAAGTGAAGATTTACCTGCACTTTTCCCTACTTAATTAACCGCATATTTTTTTATATTTGTACACTGAATACAGAATCAAACCTTGATTCAACATTCATTTTTCAAATAGTAAACGAATATATGAGTTATCAACCCAAACATAAAATCAGAATTGTAACAGCTGCCTCCCTTTTTGATGGACACGATGCGAGTATCAATGTGATGCGTCGTGTAATGCAGGCAAGTGGTGTAGAAGTAATCCATCTCGGACACGACAGAAGTGTGCAGGAAGTGGTTGATACGGCTATTCAGGAGGATGCCAATGCCGTAGCCATGACCTCTTATCAAGGTGGACATGTTGAGTACTTAAAATATATGTATGACCTTCTACGTGAAAAGGGTTGCAGCCATATTAAAATATTTGCTGGTGGTGGTGGGGCTACTTTACCGGAGGAAATCAAAGAACTGGAAGCCCACGGAATCACTAAAATATATAGTCCGGATGATGGCAGAGCGATGGGATTGCAAGGGATGATTGATGATTTAATTCAAAAAAGTGATTTTGCTACCGGGGCTCACTTGAATGGGGAAGTAAATCATCTACAAGAAGGCGATTTTAAGAGTATTGCTCGTTGTATTAGCGCTGCCGAAAATTTTAGCGATTCTATTGAAACTCAATCGATGCTGCAAAAAGTACGCGAAACCATTGCTGCAAAAGCATTACCGACTCCTGTTTTGGGAATTACCGGTACCGGTGGTGCTGGCAAAAGTAGCTTGGTAGATGAATTGGTTCGTCGCTTTATTGTTGATTTTCCCGATAAAACGATTGGTATTATTTCGGTAGACCCATCCAAAAGAAAAACCGGGGGTGCCTTGCTAGGCGATCGCATTCGGATGAATGCCATCAAAAACGAACGTGTTTACATGCGTTCTATGGCTACGCGACAAAGTAATTTGGCATTAAGCAAGCATGTACAAGATGCGGTGGATATACTAAAAGCTAGCGGATTTAGTTTGATTATTATAGAAACCAGTGGCATCGGGCAAAGCGATACCGAAATCACAGAACACAGCGATGTGTGCTTATATGTAATGACACCCGAATATGGGGCGGCCACACAATTAGAAAAAATTGATATGTTGGACTTTGCCGATATTATAGCCATCAATAAATTTGATAAGCGAGGCAGTATGGATGCCTTACGGGATGTAAAAAAACAATACCAACGAAATCACAAATTATTTGATCAGGATGCTGATACCATGCCGGTTTATGGAAGTATTGCCTCCCAATTTAACGATCCGGGTGCCAATAGCCTTTACAAAGCCTTGATGCAAAAAATTGTTGCGAAAACTGGCAATAAAAGTTTGGAAACTTCTTTCATGGCACACGATGAAATGAGTGAAAAAATCTTTATCATTCCTCCCTCACGAACTAGATATTTAAGTGAAATTACTGAAAATAACAGAGCCTATGACAAATGGGCTCGGTCGCAAAGCAATTTTGCACAACAATTATTTGCTATCCATAAAACCATCGATACCATTCAATCACAAAAAATAACGGATGCCGACCGCTTAATAAAAGAATTGCAAGAAGTAGAAGGGAAATTGCTTTTGCATTTCGATCCAAAAAATAAAGCACTTTTAGACAGTTGGAAGGAAACCAAAGCAAATTATCAAAACGAATATTTTGTATTTAAAGTTCGTGACAAAGAAATAAAAATAAAAACACATTCTGAAAGGTTATCGCATTCGCAAATACCCAAAGTGGCGGTTCCAAAAGTTGAAGCTTGGGGCGAAATTGTACAGTGGGCTTTACAAGAAAATTTCCCCGGTGCATTTCCTTATACAGCCGGCATTTATCCATTCAAACGCGAAGGCGAAGACCCGACACGTATGTTTGCTGGCGAAGGTGCACCTGAACGTACAAACAAACGTTTCCATTATGTGAGCAAAGGTTTACCAGCTGCACGTTTAAGTACTGCTTTTGATAGCGTAACTTTATATGGAAATGACCCACATCATCGACCTGATATTTATGGGAAAGTTGGAAATAGCGGTGTAAATGTGTGTTGTTTTAGATGATGCCAAAAAATTATATTCCGGTTTCAATTTGGCGGACCCTAAAACCTCCGTCAGTATGACCATCAACGGTCCAGCCTCTATTATTGCTGCCTTTTTTATGAATGCTGCCATAGATCAACAATGCGAAATTTACATCAAGGCAAATGGTTTAGAGGCTCAGGTGGAATCCAAAATTCAAGAAATCTATAAAGGTCGTGAACATCTTCGTCCGAAATATTTTGATAATTCAGCTACTGAAAATGGTGGTGAATTGCCTGAAGGAAATACAGGTTTAGGTTTAATGCTATTGGGTGTTCGTGGTGACGATGTGTTGCCACAAGATGTGTATGCAAAAATAAAAGCCGACACATTAAAACAAGTTCGAGGAACCGTTCAAGCAGATATATTAAAAGAAGATCAAGCACAAAATACTTGCATTTTTTCAACCGAATTTTCATTACGATTAATGGGTGATGTACAACAATATTTCATCAACGAAGGTGTACGAAATTTTTATAGTGTAAGTATTAGTGGTTATCACATTGCAGAAGCTGGCGCCAATCCTATTTCGCAATTAGCTTTTACCTTAAGCAATGGCTTTACGTTTGTAGAGTATTATTTAAGTCGCGGCATGCATATTGATGATTTTGCACCAAATTTATCCTTCTTCTTTAGCAATGGTATTGACCCTGAATATTCAGTTATTGGACGTGTTGCTCGTCGTATTTGGTCAAAAGCTATGAAATTAAAATATGGTGGAAATGAGCGTAGCCAGATGTTGAAATACCATATTCAAACATCAGGTAGAAGTTTGCATGCGCAAGAAATTGACTTTAATGATATTCGTACAACATTGCAAGCTTTGTATGCGATTTATGACAACTGTAATTCGTTACATACAAATGCTTACGATGAAGCTATAACAACACCTACTGAAGAAAGTGTGCGTCGTGCAATGGCTATTCAATTAATTATTAATCGTGAGTTGGGTTTAGCTAAAAACGAAAACCCATTACAAGGAAGTTTCATTATTGAAGAATTGACTGATTTAGTAGAAGAAGCTGTATTGAGTGAGTTCGATAAAATTAGTGAACGTGGTGGTGTTTTAGGTGCCATGGAAACCATGTATCAACGTAGCAAAATACAAGAAGAAAGTTTGTACTATGAAACACTGAAACATACTGGTGAGTTCCCTATTATTGGTGTCAATACATTCTTAAGTAGCAAAGGAAGTCCAACTGTTTTACCTCAAGAAGTTATTCGCTCTACTACTGAAGAAAAAGAAGCACAAATTAGAACGGTGCAAAATCTTTGGGAAAGAAGCGGTGCTAAAGGCGAAGAACAAATTAAAAACCTACAACATTTGGCCATTAAAAATGAAAACATCTTTGAAGGCTTGATGGATGCCGTGAAATATTGTTCATTAGGGCAAATTACAAATGGTTTGTTTGAAGTGGGTGGGCAGTATAGGAGAAGTATGTAAAAAGAAGGAATGTTGCAAAGCAAAGAGAAATCGTACTTGCTGTAGTAGTTAGTACTACTGTAAGTTTAATGGAATAGAAGTTATTTCCCTTTCAAATTTTTCTCTAAAAACTGGTCTTGCTCCCACAATAAATGCAAAATATTTTCGATAGCCACATAGCCGTGACTTTCCTTGGGTAGGAGCAACATTTTAGCAGGGGCTCCCAAGCCTTTCAAAGCTTGAAAGTATCGTTCGGTTTGCAATGTAAACGTACCTGGATTATTATCTGCCTCACCGTGAACCAATAATAAGGGCGTTTTCATTTTATCGGCATTCATAAACGGAGACATTTTATTATAGACATCCGGAGCATCCCAATAATTGCGTTGTTCGCTCTGAAACCCAAACGGAGTAAGGGTTCTATTATAGGCACCGCTTCGTGCGATACCACACGCAAACAAGTTGGAGTAGGTTAATAAATTGGCGGTCATAAACGCACCATAGGGAATGCCCACCCACAGCCACTTTATTTCGATTGATATATCCCAACTGATCTACGGCATCAATGGCGGCTTCGGCGTTTGATACCAATTGCGGAATAAAGGTATCATTGGGCTCTTCCTTACCTTCTCCTACAATGGGAAAAGAAGCATCGTCTAACACAGCATACCCTCTAGTAACCCAATATACAAAAGAACCATAATAAGGAAAGGTAAAATCATTCGGAATTCGATTTATTTTGACCGGCACTGGCCTTGTCCTTAAACTCTTCAGGATAGGCCCATATCAGCAAGGGAAGCTTTTCCTTTTTATTTTGTCGTACCCCTTTGGCAAATACAAAGTACCATTCAGCTCTACCCCATCCTTTCGTTTATATTTTATCACCTCTTTATAAATATCCTTAATATTTTCAAAGGGATTCGGAAAATGGGTAATTTGCGTTAAGGTGTTCTTTTTGCTATAGTTTCTAAAATAATAATTCGGGAAATCGCTTTTTGATTCAATTTGAACGAGCGCGATCCCATTTTTAAAATCTTCGATGGAGAGCAAATTTTCTTTTTTGTCGGTATAAGCGGATTGATACAATCGTTTAGATCGCAGCGTTTTAAAATCATAAGCATCAATGAAGGGGAACTGACCTTCTTTGGTAAATCCATTTCCCAGCAAATAGGCATTTCCATTTTCCATTGCAATAACATAACGTCCATACTGATTTTTCTTAGTTTCAAAATTACCGGGGTCTGCGTATACATCCTGCTCATTGCGATCAAAAATAATTTTGGGTGCTTGCGAAGGATTTGAGGGATTGAATAAATAGGTTTTTGTATTTCGGGTATCGTACCAACTATCATAGGCAATGGCGATGTTTTCAGCCCCCCAATCAATCCCTGCAAATCGTTGCTGGGTTTTGATAATACTAATCGGTTCCTTATCAAAAGGAGCTCTCCAAATAAAAACTTCATCTCTGAAATCGACTTTGTTTGCAAAATCGCCCTCATCGAGTGCCACAGCATAACACCAACTGGCAGCTTCGTCGCTACGCCATCCTAGCGACCGTTTCCCTTTTCGCACAGCCATAAAGCCCTTTGGCATCACCTCGGTCAGCGGCACTTCATTAATAGTCTTTATGAGCTTCCCCTGTACGTCATAAACAACAGTAGTCAGCGGAAACCTAGAATACGGTACAATATATGAGAAAGGCTTTTTAACGGTGGTTAACATGATATAATTTCCATCGGGTGAAAAGGACTCTCCCACATACATATCTTTTGGAAATACCAGTGATTTATCGCCGTTGAGTTGTACCTTATATAATTCTGCGGAAACAATGGTTTCAAAATTGGTTTCATCCATTGGATTTTTCAATAAGTCTTGATAGGTTCTATTTTGCGATTTGCTTCCACTACTAACTGCTACTGTGGGACCAAGTGGCAAAGTCTTTTTAGGGTCTAAAAGCGCTGTCCGATTAGCAGGTAACATTTTTACCAACAAATGCTCGTTATCTTTATACCAACTAAAAGGATTACCGGTATTGGCATTCAAAATAGCATCTGTAACTTTTTTTGCGGTGGCTGAGGCAATATCCAAAACCCAAAGTTCTACACCCAATTTAGTGGTATGGGTAAAGGCCATTTTTTGCTCGTTAAGAGACCAGCTAAAATTAGTGAGTTTAGGATTCTCAGGGAGGCCGCTTACCTGAATAGGATTTCCTCCCTTAATTTTTTGCACCTTGATATTATTTGAATAACTGACCGTACTGCTAATATTGAGCACCGGATTGACCCGCAGTCCCCCCAAGCGAATTTCTTCTTGATTCAAATCATCCAGGGTTTTATACATATTTCGATAACGCAACACCATAAACTCTTTGCGAGTATCCATCATAACATTAGGTGCTGGTTGTACGTTTACCAAATCCAATATTTCTTTTGGGGGTTGCTGATAGGTAATATTATCTTGCGCAATAATTTTTTCAGCAAAAATGAAAACGATGAATAGAATGATGGCTTTCTTCATATAGTATAATTGTAAATTGAATAGAATAGTGATGCAATACTACTTTTTGAGTTCTTCTTTAATTTCAATCAGTACATTTTTTATTTCCTGCAATAGTTGAATATCGGTGCCCGCGGTTGAAGTAGTGCTGGAACGACTATACTTTTCGTTGATCACTCTTTCGCGTTGTTCTAAAATTTGATTCTTAAACTGCACGGCATCATTAATACCAAGCATACTCATCATATTGCTATTGTGATGCCCACCACCGGCCGTTTCCACTTTTATCATGGTGAGCCCGAAGTATCGTAGAAAGGGTCCACCGATGAACGACAAATCTTGGATATTTTCTAAAGGGATTGTTTTTTCAATATGTAAAATAAACCCCTTTGAAAATTTGAGCGTTTTGTTTGACAAATCGCAAGTAAGGGTATGGAAATATTTATTGCTGAGCCACTGACCAAGTCCCAACAACCAGAAGGGCACAATGACAAGCCCGATGAAGGAGACTACTAAAAAAAATAATACTACCAAAAAAATATAGGTTTTTACCTTGGGATTGAAGGTGGCACTGTTGATAATTACTTCTGCGGTAGATTCCATCCAACAAATATACTACTAAAATCGATGGACCCCACCTGCTTTTGATGGACCAACCCGAACCTTACCATGGTAGCATCACCATTCAATAATTACCAATGTAAACCCTACTTTTAGCACCTAAAGGTATTTCCGACGGAGCTTGTGAATTTTTAAAAGTTTTCAATACATTTGTGACATGAAAAAAATTATTCATTCTGCTATTATCAGCTCTTGCCTTTGTATCAGCCTGTAAGAAAAAGGAAAATTGTCCTGAAAACACTACAAAAGCTACCGAGTCGGAGGTCATTAGTTTGCGAGACTACCTCACCGCCAATAGCATTGTTACGAAAGAAGATTCACGTGGCTTTTTTATATTGTTACAGATAGTGTATATGGATCCAAACCAACTACTTGCGACAATATCCGAATTGCCTATAAAGGTAACTTTATTGAATGGAACTGTTTTTGATCAGTCGAACAGTGCCGTATTTACTTTATCGAATTTGATAGTAGGATGGCAACAAGCCTTACCACTCATTGGGATTGGTGGCAGTATCAAAATATATTTACCACCCAGCTTGGCATACGGCAATAAGGCTTCCGGTTCCATACCGGCGAATTCAAACCTAATATTTGAAATTGATTTGTTAGGGTTTTAATTTTCTACCTTCCCTTTTAGCATGGGAACAAAAATAAAATCATCAAATGGTTCTTCATACAAGCTACCGTCTGCTTGCTTTGTAATACGAGTCATCGTCTGCTTGTCGTCATTTCCTAAAGGAAGTACCAAGATGCCATTTGGCTTGAGTTGATCGATTAAGTCCTTGGGCACAAAGGCGCCTGGCTGTAATGAGAATTTTATCAAAGGGACCAAAGGTGGGCAATCCCTTGTATCCATCGCCATAAAAGAATTTGATATTTTTATATTTTGACAGAAAGGGATACGAAGTGATATTCTTATCATATAATTTCTTTTGCCTTTCAATGGTAAAAACCGCTGCCCCCATTTCGGCGAGGATGCTGGCCTGATACACACTACCGGTTCCTATTTCCAATACTTTATTTCGAGGTGGTACTATTCAATACATTGTTGAGAAGCAAGGTATCATTTCCTTTATATTGGTATTGCAAATAATAGGTTTGATTGGGATCGTCTGTATACATAGTCAGTTCTTTCTTTTCGATATCAATGCTGTATTTAAATCCTTTAATCATAGTTAAATAGCCTCGACCGGAATTATAGGTATTATTATCTAAATATTCATACCAAACATCGTCGCTCTGCCACTTGGCTACGATTCGCTTTTCATCTGAGATACCACATGCCATTAAAAAAACGAGTACAAAAAAAACGAGTATTTTATTCATTCATCATTTCTTTTATAACTGCCGCTATATCTTCTGCATTCGGTTTTGAGAAATAATCCCCATCGCTTCCGTATGCCGGACGGTGTGCCTGCGCACTAATAGTTCGAGGAGCCACATCAAGCCAACGGTAACCGCCTTGCAACTCCATTACTTGCTGAAACATATAGGCGGATGCGCCACCGGGCACATCTTCATCGATAAATACGATACGATTGGTTTTTTTTAGCGATTCGATGATGCTATGATTAATATCAAATGGTAATAAAGTTTGTACATCAATAAGCTCGCAGGAAATACCGGCAGGTTGCAAATATTCGCGCATGGCGTCCTGAATAATTCGCAAGGTAGAGCCATAAGAAACAATGGTAACGTCATCGCCGGTTTCAATAATATCTGGAACGCCTAAAGGCACCGTCATAGAATTCAGGTTAGACGGAACATTCTCTTTGAGACGATATCCATTTAAGCATTCCACCACAACGGCCGGCTCATCTGATTTGCAACAAGGTATGATACATACCTACGGCCTGAACCATATTTCGGGGCACACAAACATGAATACCACGTAACGCATTCACAATCATTCCCATTGGCGAACCACTATGCCAAACTCCTTCAAGACGGTGTCCTCTGGTACGTACTATTAAGGGGCATTTTTGCCCGCCTTTGGTTCGATACTGCAAAGTAGCCACATCATCACTAAGGGCTGCAATCCATATAAAAGATAATCTAGATATTGAATTTCGGCAATTGGTCGAAGTCCACGCATCGCCATTCCAATGCCTTGTCCCATGATACTTGCCTCTCTAATACCTGTATCAAAAACACGCCATTTGCCATGTTTCTGTTGCAATCCTGCAAAGCCCTGATTCACATCACCAATATTTCCCACATCTTCGCCAAAGGCAAATACCAAAGGGTTGGTAGTTAAGGTATGATCAAAAAATTTATTGAGGATTTCAAAACCATTCAACTGCACAGGTACCGCATCATAAATAGGTTTCACTTCCTGCACATTTGCTACACTTTTGGGAGAAACGGAATGTAACACAGAAGAGTATTTTTCATGAGCATCATCCTTTAGTTGTTGATAAAATTGTTGAAGATTATGTGATGCCGTGCTACCCGTTGCATATTGCAAAACTCTTGCAAGGGATTTCATCACATCTCTTCGTAAGGGTTCTCTAATGGCCTGCAGTTGCTGCGTAATGCTGCGAATGGTTTCGCTTTGCGGATTGCCTTCAGCAATCAGTTCATTAAACAAATGGGCAGCACCGGCAATTTGCATTTGTATCGGGGTTAAAAAATTTGTCCAGGCTGTCTTTTTTGCATCCTGTACTTCCTGCTTGCATGCCTCCTCAATGACAGCAAGTTCTGCACTTTCAGCAATGGCATTTTCAATAATAAACTCTTTCATTTTTTTGATACAGTCCATTTCCTTCTCCCACTCAAGTCGCTCCTTGCTTTTGTATCTTTCATGCGAGCCTGAGGTTGAATGCCCTTGCGGTTGTGTGATTTCTTGTACATGAAACAAGGCAGGTATATGCGTTTCTCTAACTTTCTCAATGCCTCTTTTGAAGGTTTCGCACAAACTTGGGTAATCCCAACCTTTCACTTTGTAAATTTCGAGGCCGCCGGATTCATCGTCGTGCTGAAACCCTGCCAATGCATCCGATATAGAATTTTTACCGGTTTGAAATTTTCGCGGAACCGAAATTCCATAACCGTCGTCCCAGCAAAATATTTCCAGAGGAACTTGTAAGACGGTGGCTGCATTCACCGTTTCCCAAAACAATCCTTCGCTGGTAGACGCATCACCAATGGTTACAAAACATACCTCATTTCCATTTTCCGAAAACTCGGTGCTTTGTCGAAGTGCCGGCTGATTTCTGTATAATTTGGAGGCAAACGCCAAACCCAAACCACGCACCATTTGTCCTGCAGTAGGTGAAATATCAGAACTGCTATTTTTACTATTCTTCAGATTTTTCCAATTCCCGTTTTCATCCAAAAAACGGGTTCCATAGTGCCCATTCATTTGGCGCCCGGCGCTACTTGGTTCTTCAATAACATCGGGGTTGGCATATAATTGCGCAAAAAAGCTTTGCACATTACTCATCCCGCTAGCAAACATAAAGGTTTGATCGCGATAATAGCCCGATCTAAAATCTCCATCCTGAAATACCTTCGACATGGCAATCTGCGCCACTTCCTTGCCGTCTCCAAAAATTCCAAATTTTGCCTTGCCGGTCAATACCTCCTTGCGACCTAAAAGACTCGCCTCTCGGCTCATGCAGGCCAAGCGATAGTCATTCAATATTTCTGACTTAAAATCTTCAAACGAAATCTTTTCTGTCATTTGATTGTTCTGTTCCATTCCCATATCGAAAGGTATTTAATTGTAATTAGAAAACAAAAATACAACGTCAAATGAATCTATTCACAAAATATTTATATTTAGAAATGGCTTGTTAAAGCCCCCAAAGTTAACCACGACTTAACTATGCAATTATCAGAGAATTAAAAAAAAAATATACTTTTGATTAAACAATTAAAAAAATAACATCATGAAAAAATCAATTTTATTATTTGGCACTTTTGCTTTGTTGTCTACAGCTATGTATGCTCAAAAAACGACAACCACTACTACCACTGCTCAAAAAGCTACCACTACTACTACTGCTCCTACCAAAGCTGCAGTTACTACTACCACTAGTGCTACTCCACAAGCAGCTCCAACTTCTGACCAAAACCCAGATGCACACATGAAATTTACGGTGGAAGAACATAACTTCAATACCATTCCTGAAGGTCCGGCAGTATCTTTTGATTTTGATTTTAAAAACATCGGTAAAGAACCAATCGTATTAACCACCGTTCAAGCAAGTTGCGGTTGCACTACCCCTAATTGGTCTAAAGAACCTATTTTACCAAAAGCGTCTTCAAAAATTACCGCTACCTACAATACACAAGGTCGTCCTGGTCCATTTACGAAAACCATCACAGTGAATTCAAACGTGGGTACTAAAATCTTAAAAATTACCGGAACTGTAGAAAAAGCACCTGATGGATCGGTACCGGCTAATGACAACAGCATGATGAAACACTAGTTTAGTATTTTAAATTACAATCTCGATACTTTTATCCATGAAAAACCTTAGTATTTTATTCTTTTGCATGTTTCCTGCCTTCCTTACGAATGCACAAAATATGAGCCCCAATGCACCCATTTTTAAGTTTGTGGAAGAAACACACGATTTTGGAAATATCGCAGAAGGGCCAGAAGGTCAAATTGAATTTACTTTTACCAATGTAGGTAAAGAACCATTAATTATTCAACAATGTTCCGCTTCATGCGGTTGCACCACCCCGGATTGGACCAAAGAGCCCATTATGCCCGGTCAAAAAGGTAGCATCAAAGTGAAGTATAATACCAAGGATAGAATTGGATCTTTCAATAAGACGGTATATATTAAATCGAATGCTAAAAGTGACAAGGAACGATATGAGATTACCATAAAAGGGAATGTAATTGCTGCGAATAATACAGACAAAACCATTAAATTGAATCCCTCTGTACAAACGCCAAAGCGCTAAATTGATTTAAAAATATAAAAAAGGCTGTCTCAAAAGGGCAGCCTTTTTTTATGCTATTGTAGGCAGGCTGTTCATGAAATTGACTAAAAAATATTACATTTGGGCAACCCAATGAATATATCCTTTTTCATAGCGAACAAGATTGCATTTCAACAAAAAAAATCCTTCTCTTCCTTCATTGTAAAAATTGCCATTATCGCTATTGCGCTCAGCACGGGTGTAATGATTGTAGGTACCGCCATCACGAAAGGATATCAGAAAGTAATTAGCGAAAAATTTTATGACTGCTGGGGCGAAATTCATATCACCAATTTTTTACCGGACCCAAGTCATATTTTAAATGATGAAAAATTTGACACCGATAGCACACTTATAAAAAAACTAGCTGCCTTGAAAGAGGTAAAAAGCGTTCACACCTATAGCATTCAAAGCTGCCTTCTCAAAACCGAGGAAAGCATGGAAAGCATTTTGCTCAAGGGCCTAGACAATGCAGAAAGCAAATTGTTATCGCCAGAATATTTGATAGAAGGAAAAAAAATTTCTTTCGAAAAAGGCAAATTTGCAGAACAAATCATCCTTTCGAAAACAACAGCCGATAAGTTACAGCTTACGGTCAACGACCGCGTTATTATCTATTTTTTACATAAAAACGAATACCAGCCAAAGGCCCGGAAAGTTCGTATTGTTGGCATCTACCAAACTGGTTTAGAAGACTATGACAATCATTTTATTTTATGCGATGGTCGACTGATCAATCATATCAACAACGACAGCAGCCAAAAAATTCAGGGTTATGAAATATACCTACATGATCATACAACGACACAGGTTGTAGAAAAAAATATTTTTGAAAATTTCATTGATGCGCCCTTGCAGACCTACCCTATTGAGAAACGATTTGCGAACATCTTTTCGTGGTTAGAAATGATGAAGATGAACGAACTCATTATTGTACTGATTATGCTTATTATTGCGGTTATTAATATGATTACAGCGCTTTTGATTCTCATTATGGAACGAACTCAAATGATTGGAATTTTAAAATCGTTGGGCATGCCTAATGCCGGCATTCGCAATATTTTTATGTATACTAGCTTCTATATTATTTCAGCCGGTGTACTAATGGGCGCCCTTCTAGGAGTGGGCCTATGCCTATTACAGGCTCATTTCGGAATTATTTCATTAGACGAAGCAGTATACTATGTCAACAAAGTACCTATTTATTTGGAACCCAGTACCGTTGCCAGTATTATTGTAGGAACCATTCTGATTTGTTTATCCTTATTACTCATTCCTATATATATCATACGAACCATTTCTCCCACCAAAGCATTAAAATTTAATTGAGCAGTAAAGAACTATATGTAAACTATTGTAACAAACATGCCGTTGCTCTTTTTTTTACTCCCGGCTGGTTACAGATGTTGGGCGGAAGCTGGGATGTTATCTATGTAGATGAAGGAAACGCCTCATTATTTTTTGTCTACCATACTGAAAAAAAACTCCAATTTAAAATCATTCGAAATGGGTTCTTGACCCCGTATAGTGGGTTTCTTTTTCCAGGCAAAGTACCTTCCGTCGACATACAACAACGACTTGTTTCAAAGGCATTGCAGCGCTTGCCAAACTTTCATGAGCTTCATATCGACCTACATCCCGACTTAGATAAAGAGCTTACCTTTGACTCTTTTCTAACAGAAGAAAAAATCACCAATATTTTGTCCATTACCGATATGGAGGCTGTACAAAATGGCTATAAGCCTTCGCTTAAGCGACAAATCAAAAAGGCCACCCAATCGTTACAGATAGTGGAAAAAGATGATATACAGCTATTCTTTCAACTTCATCAAAAGACCTTTCAAAAGCAACAATTGAAAACAATTACCCCTTTGGCTGAATTTGAAAAGACCTGGAAATACTGTAACAAGCAGCAATGTGGAAAATTGATGTTTGCAGTGGACCCGAATAAAAATGTACATGCAGCCCTATTTCTTTGCTATGATGACGAGGTTGCCTACTACCTTGCGGGTGGCACAGATGCAGCATTTTATGGCAGTGGAGCGATGAGTTACTTAATGCATACAGCCATTCAAGTATGTTCAGTACTTGGCAAAAAGCGTTTTGACTTCGAAGGAAGTATGATTGCTTCGGTTAATACATTTTTTAGCAATTTCAGACCGACGGTTTGTCCTTATTTTACCATTTCAAAGAAGGATTCCATGCTACTAAAAATGATCAAAAAACTGAAGAACTAGCTTATCGCATAATATACAGTTTGCCGTAACCTTTCTCAATCCACTTATCTGCATCATTCAAACCATTATCGTAGTGGTCCATTTTGGTACCATTTAAGTTGGTGATAAAACGATACAGATATACTCCATTGGCCAGAGGCTGTCCATATTGGTCATCGCCTTTCCATTTGAATTCGGTAATATTTCTTCCGATATGCAAATTTCCCAATTCAGATTTCAAAATTTCACGTACTACTTTTCCGGTAGGTGCCAAAATTTGAATTTTCAGATTAGAAGGCAATTGGGAACCCGTGATGGTAAAAATAAACTGGGTAGAGGTGGTAAATGGATTCGGATAATTGATAAGCGAAGAAATAGAGGGTTTATTAATGACTCTAAATCGAACTTTGTACGAATTGTTACCGGAAGCATTGCCAGATTTATCTTTCGCTTTTACAGTCAAAACATAATCGTTTCCATCAATAGTAAAATTGGGACGATATTCCACTGACGCTTTGTTTTTGGATCCGTCTCCAATATTGCTCGCCGGAATAAACTTCAGCACATTGCCATCAAAAGGAATATAATGTTCTACGTTTTGATTTTCACCCGGGTATTTAATAAACACAGAGATCAATGAGGTATCGTCAAGAGCAAGGTATTTATTCTCGTCTTTTAAGGTGATATGAATGGTTGGTTTTGCAGACACAATATCTTCATCAAAAATATGTACCCCATCAAAAGTTACATCAATCACGGGATTCTTGCTATCGGGAACTACATAAAAGGGTTTGAACCCAATATTATTTGGATGAAATTGTTCTAACTGATCGCCATTCGGATTGGCCTCTACATATAAGATATTGTCACCCGAAAAATTATTTGAATTGAAGTTTACATCTACATGTATAGAGTCCAGAATAGGAAGTGGCTTAAATCGTTTGGATGCAATGGTGGTTACATTTTTATTTTTGTCGATCACCTTAAAGTGAACCAACATACTATCCATGGGGATATCGGTAAGATTTTCGATGGCCAGTGAAAGGGTTTGATTTTGTCCCTGCCCAATGGTATCCTTAAAAATAAAATGTCTATTGGCATTTAATGCGGCCTCCGCTACCGGTTGAAAATGCACCCGCAAGTATTTTATTTGTTCGGCAGTGGCAAACACATTATCGCTGGTATTGAGTCGCAGTTTCAGGTATGGATATTGATTGGCATCAATAAAAGAAAGGGAGGTATCTTCAAGTACTGTAGCAAGCACGGTTTCAACATTATTTTTATCCACTCCTATGATATCTACGGCCACCGTATCACCTGCGGCTGCATCCAAGGTTTTTCCTTCTCTAAAGAATTGGGTCCAATTTTTAGCAGGTCCAATTTTATTGGTCGAAATGGTACCATTAAAAATTGTGGATTTGAAATCGTACACAGCAATTAATTTCACGGTACTATCCATACCAACATTTTGCACTACCGAATTTGGACTTCCTTTTCGCATAAAGAATGAAAAAGGTCTGTTTTTGGTACACGAGTCGATTTGGGTAAAGCCGAAGTTTTTTACCGTATGATATAATGAATTGCCGCTTCCATTTACTAAGGTATCTGCCATCCAATGTTTAATAAAGCGAGTATTTTTTACACCACAAGGCGACCCGACACACATACGATTTCGCATTAGCACATAACTACCCACTGGTATGGAATCAAAAAAGGCACTGACTGTATTTCTGAATGCCGTGGTTGATACTTCAAATTCAAAGAATGGATCTTCAAAATCGATTCCGTTAGGTTTGTAAATACAAGGAGGAATGCTACCAAATCGTCCACGTCCTGTGACAGGATTTTTCGTATTAGTCCAGGCCTTACCGGAAATGCTATCAATTACAAAGAATTGCAAGTTACCTACCGGTGCCCCATTGGCAATACATCCTGAAACAGACAAATTGCCTCCATTTACTTTTACAAGATAATCTGCCGAAAAATAATCATAAGGTGAAGGTCCTCGTAGATTTACGGTTTGAACGGTTAATTGCTTATTCAAATCATCGAAACGAATTAAGCGAGATACAGAATCCAGAAAAACGCCTGAATAGGCATCATCCTCTAACTGATAAAAATGCGACTGGTTCCAACCTGCCATTCCTTGATTGATAAAAATAAACGAACTATTACTCCATCTATGGAAACTATTGCCATAAAGGGTATCCATGGCTGTACGCCAATAATACACGGTACTATCGCGCAGCGTTATATTGGGTTGCCATTTAACGACCCCACCCGTACTTTCGATGCTATTAGTCATTAATAACGGACTGTCAAATTTGTTGGTGGTATCTAGTTGGATGAGGTATTTTCTGGAATCGGCAAAAGCATTGATGGTAGAGCCTTTGAGAGTAACACCTTGACTGGTAACAATTGATAAATTGTAAGGGTATACCGGCACCAAATCATCGTTATAAATGGTAAATAATCGCTTTATGTTATTATTGAGCTCTGAAGTTTCGTCAATAACAGATCCATTATCAATAGTAATATCCAATGAATTCAGCCCCAATGCCAAATCACCATAGGTGGGTACTTTTATCCGAACCGTATCTGTATTGGCAATACCTGCGTACTTTTTATTAAGAACCAATTCTGTAGCATTATTGGGCAAGGTTCTGGTTACCGAAAGTTCAAGCGAATCTGCAGTGTATCTGCCTAAATTATGCACCAGAATTTCGATATCAAGTGAATCAATAGCAGTGGTTAAATTCAGCTGTTTGAAATTAACACCCTTCTCTTCTACAGCGTAATCTGGTTTGGCAAAGGAAAACATTCGTGTGGCCGGGTCGCCATTCAAACCAATTTGCTCGGCATGCGTTCTGAAGGCTCCATTGTTGTATAGAGAAGGAGTTGACATCAGGGAACTCACATTATCTTGCATTTGTTCACCTAAAGTAGCACCGTACTTGGTATTTGAAAAGCGATGATAGAGCGAATCGGTATAGATGGACAAGAAATTGGTATATCCGGTATTATCGCTGGCAATAAATGCAATGGAACCTTTATTAGGAGCAAACACAAAACGTTCGCCCAGCGACTTGCCTCCTTGCAATATAAACATATCACCGGCACTGCATCCATTTGCTATAAAAGTATTGTATCGCTTATAATTGACATAATTATCCGGAAAATCTAAATTGTAATCGAGAGTGGTGGACGAAGAGTGGCCGAAAAACTGAATCAATGAAACACCACTATTGAATAAATCATCTACAATTTTACTATTGGCTAATTCTACGGATTGGGTACTCCCCTTTTTAAGCAAGGATACATTAGCACCAAAATTGGGATTAGACATAATAGCGGATTGAATATTTAAGTACGCTACAATAGAGGCCTGTTCAGCAGCGTCTTTGGTACCTGCTAGATGCATTACCCTTTTACGCCACATGGTAGAATCGCTCACCTGAACCAATGGCTTATTCAATTCAAATTCATGATCCTGTACCTTTTGAAGATAGTCTCTAATTTCGCTTGGATTCATAACCGGCAACCTGCCAATTGACATTTGGCATTTATTATTCATATCAAAATCAGTCAATAATACATCAGAGCAAGGATGACCGTAAGAAGGAACGGCATAAAACGGGTAGGTCGAAAATGGCGCCGTTTTATACGTGAGATATTGTGAATAAGCTATTCCCTTTCCAATAATCAAAGTGTGTTTTGGTGCCACATTCCATGATGGGCTTTTTGCGGCATAATGCAGGAAATTTTTCATCCCCAGGGTACTGAGGTCATAGCCATAACCAAATTCATTGTACACATCACTCACATCCGCCACGATGGCCTGATACGAGCCACCTGCGGCAGAGCTCCGATAATCTTTATAATTTTTTACATAATCATTCCCATTTCCGTCATCCATATATTTTTTATGTGACAAAATAAGGTAGTCGCCTTGATTGGCCGCCAAGGTATAGTTCTTAAAGGTTACATTTTGAAGATTGCTAACGGTACCATACGTTGCCATACCGTTGGTTTGTAATACCAGAGATTTCACGACATTGGAGGCTGGTATTAAAAATTTTACCATTCCGGGTGTGGCAATATCACCTACCAGATATTTTTCTGAAGTTAAATCATATAATCGTGGGGATACATTATTGTAATTAAAATTGGTAATTTCAAGATAGTAATCAGAGGGTTTAGGATCTAATTCAAAATAAAAGGAAGATGCATTATTGAAATTAAATAAACGCGGGTAGCGAAATTCGATATAGGAAATTCCAAACCGATCGGGATAATTTTGACCAGCATTCAAAGGCGTATACCGAAACACCATTTTGTTTTGCGGCGTGATATAACTCATTGGAAAGGCCTTAGTGATTCTTTTAAAATCGAAAGTCCCATAATGTTCATCGGCAATTTCATTTCCGTTGACATGAATTTTCAACCAATGGTCGGTTAAATAGGAATTGCCTACTACGGTTGTATTCATACTAGCAAAGGGGCCACCTGCAATGGTATACGGAAACAAGCACGTGAAGGTAATTGAATCTTTGACGGTGGTCATTTTCTTACTAAATCCCTCACCCTGCTCATATTGAGAGGAGAATTGGTAGAGTACTGGATTGCTAAACTGCCCTATGTAAGAGGGCCCACCGCTAAATGCCTCTCGATATTGCATTTGCATTTTATCCCAAAAATAGGTTTCCTTCAAAGGAGGGTTTGCAAGGTTATTTGATTGTAGGGTAAAGCGTTTATTGGTATTTAAATTATTGAAGGTAACAAAATAATAGGCAGTGTCTGATATTGAATTTTGATTGGGATTGAGTTGCCAATTGATGTCCTTATAAAGGGGGGCATCCACTTTTCCATTAGCTTTTCGTCCATAAAATTCTATATAATCGTTGGCGCTGAGCGCTCCGGCAGTACTTACAAAGATTGCTTCTTCCTGACCATCTCTGAACAATTGTAGATTAGCTCCCTGCACATTATTGGGCATACCTAAGGCAAGTAGTGATGCTATAGGAATTCGATAGACACTATCTTTGTGTACCTGAAATTTATAATAGTTTTGATTATATTGAATCCACTCATTACCATAAATCTGAGCAATGGAATTCAAGGAAGAAAAGACAACCAATAAGAATAATAGCCGGCGAAATACATTCATCATAGATTATTTTTTATTGTTTAAATTTTTATTAATCTCTTTTGCCCGGTCATCCACGTCTGTATTGGCAATGCCAAAGGTGCTTCCCTTCTTGTTTAGGGCTAGTTTTAGAGATACGAAATGACTGTAAAGGGGGCTGCCCTGAAGGTTTAAACTGGAAAACGAGTAATCAATGGTCAGGCTTTTTAATTTAACGCCCACCCCAAGGGTAGGTTGAAACAAGGTTCTTTTTTGGGTATTGGTGCTATCGTTGTCGTTTAACACTCTTTGAAAATTACCCAATCCACCGCGCAAATAAAACAGATTGTTATATCCCAATTCAAGACCTAAGCGTGGATCGATACTTAGTGGACCAGCGTTTACAAGATTGCCATATCGTTTACCATCAGTGGTCATATCCAAATTCGCTTCCACCAGTAGGTTCATTTTTTTATCGATGGGGAAATGGCGTCCGGCACCCAAAATGATACGTGGGGTATTCACTTCGGTACTTTTCGATACAATTTCATTTCCTGTTTGTGCCAATACCTGTTTTCTTTATCGGTGAAGCTAAACGACCATAAGGTATAGGTAGTGGTAATATCCTTGAATGCGGCACCAAATCGCCATTTCCCTACGCGTCCTTGCAGCCCTAGATCGATACCACCACCCCAGGCATTCGCCAAGGTTCCAATATTTCTATGAATGATTTTCAAGTTGCCACCCACACTAATATCGATATCTTCGCGATCGGCAAAGCGCTTGATGTGTAACTTTTGTGCATACGAAATTAAGCCGGCATAATCAGTGCTGAAATTGCTTTGATTTTGGAGTAATCAACGGTACCGTCTGGTTGAATCAGATTGAGCGTATAGGGTATGTCATCAATAGCGAAGCGAATTAAAGAAACGGCCAAAACACCTTTTTTGTTTTTCATCGGAAGTGCGGCTCCCAAATAATCATACTTGGCAATACTACTAAAGTACTCGGAATGCATCAATCCAATTTGGAAATCGTTTTTCACATAACGTAACCCAGCAGGGTTCCAAAATGCGGAAGTAACATCGTCAACAGTGGCAACCTGCGCCCCGGCCATACCCATTCCTCTAGCACCTACGCCCAAGTTCAAAAATTCATTGACGTATTTTCGTTGTTGCGCCATGCTCGACCATGCCGAAAAGGCAACAACAAGCAACAGATACTTTTTTAACATATAGTTTCGTCTTTTTTATACCGCTATTAACGATACGTATGAGATATTATTGTTCGTAATTAACAAAAATACTCAATTTAACTTGATTCTGGTCAAATGTGGAAACAAATTATACAATAGCAATTGTTGATAAATACTAGGCGAAAATTGGCTTCTATTCGAAGAAAAAAGAGTTGGAAATTTGGGTACTGGGCCTTATTGCGGTTTTGCTTGCTGCAAGTTAAAAAGATACGTTCCAAGAAGGCTTGAGTACTTGACGGAGCCCTCATAATTGAGATGGCTGGCATCTACAAAATGGGTGGGCTCAAAGGAGGCAATGCTATCATTTCGCAAAACCAAGAACGAGTTATTGCGTTGTTTTTTTACCAAATATTGATCTACAGCCCTATTTGAAATTGGTATCGGTTTACCTTTGTCGTGCGGACGTGGTGGAAAAAGAAGCAATAAGGTAATTCCCTGCTTTTTACAGATCGATACAATTTGTTCAAAGGTTGCCAGGGCCTTGGCATGTAAGGTTAATGCGGTGTCCGCTGTACTTTGCGGAATAAAGGGAATGGGTGCCCGATTTTTTTTACCGATATAAAACCCTTTGTAATGATAAATATCCGCTGACTGAAAGAGTCCTTTACCCCTAAACGCGCTTAGGATACCAAAACGACTGTAATCGTCCATAAAAACGAATTTCGAAAAGGGAATATATTTCGGCAATTTGTAAGGTAATTGCAAACTTTCAAAATACTCGACAACTTCTTGTCGATTCAAATAATCATAAAGAGGCAGTTTATTACAATGATCTTCGTCGGTAAAAAACATATTATTTTCAATACCTAACAAAAGATATTTTGGCGCCGGGTGCTTTTTCAAATAAGCTTGTAACAATAAAAGATGCGTTGGAAAATTGGTGGCGGCATAGCCAAAATTGATGGTGTTTAATTGGGCGATACGATCAATATAAAAAGGATTGATTCCAAACTCCACCTTGCTATTTCCAATCAACAAGGTATTGAACGATTGCGTATCTTCAAATATTCGGGAAAGCGTTTCGTACGTTGGTTGGTAGAGTTTTCGGTAACCTACATTTAATACCCTGCTACTCCCATACAAAAGCGTCAGGACAAGGAGTAAGAATAAAAATAATTTAAGTTTCGCCTTCATTTAAAATTGAAAATATATAAAGTTTTGTTTGGTAAACACACCAGTAAAAAATATCAATAAAACCAATATCGTACAAAATAAAAAATCGGTTTTCGGATTGGAAACAAAGTACGATAAATTAGGTGCTACCTTCGCCTCTAGTAGAAACATGCATACAATCATTAGGAAAACAAAGCTGAGGTTCATGGTACCAAAAGGAAACTGATCGAAGGTGCCGGTAATAATCCAAGGACCTTTAAAATGCCACAAACTCGAATAAATAGCCTGGGCTTGCGAAAGATCCTTGCTTCGGAACAAGACAAAAATAAGTGCCACAATACCAAAGGTAAGGGCGATGCTAAGCACGGCCGGCAGAATGGGTTTATCAGCAACAATAAACGTATTAACCAAGAGATACAGCAAAATAAAAATTCCATTGAGCAAGCCCCATAAGATGAAATTGAATCCGGCCCCATGCCAGAATCCACTTACCAAAAAAATCAATAGTACATTAAAACACATCATCGCCACGCCCTTTCGGCTACCCCCCAATGGAATGTAGATGTACTGCATAAACCACTGATACAATGAAATATGCCAGCGCGACCATAAATCTTTGATATTGCGGGCCAGTAAAGGCCGGTTGAAATTAAACATCAGGTCTATTCCGAAACATTTTGAGATGCCTACTGCCATATCGCTGTATCCGCTGAAATCGCAATAAATTTGTATGGTAAAAAAGAAAACGCCCAAGGCAACCTGCGCACTGTTATAATCGGATGTATGCTCAAAAATACCATTTACATAAAAGGAAATTCTATCAGCAATCACCACCTTTTTAAATAAACCCCATAAAAGCAATCGAAGGCCCGACCAAATATTTTCCCAATCAAGGTTGGGCGCTTTACGCAATTGCGGCAATAATTTTTGGGGCGTTTCGATGGGTCCCGCAACCAATTGAGGAAAATACATCACATAAAGGGCAAAATACGCAGGATGCCGCTCTGCCTTATATCTTCCTTTATAAATTTCAATAACATAGCTTAGCGATTGAAAGGTATGGAAACTCAAACCGATGGGCAAAATAATCTTCAGCAAAATCCAATCGGTGCCAAAAAAGTCATTGGAGGTGCTAACAAAAAAGTTATAATATTTAAAAACAAATAGAATACCCAGATTGCTGATAATACTCAGAGCCAGAAGCAGGTTTCGTTTATCGGGATATTTCTCGATACCGAGGGCACTGAAATAATCGACCAGAATAACAAGAAGTAAAATAAGTAAATAGGCAGGAATGAAAAAACTATAAAACAAGGCACTCGCAAGCAACATCATATACACCACCGCATTTTTGGGAATGAGATAGTATACCAGTAAAACCAGCGGAAAGAACACTAAAAAACTCAAACGAGTTGAATAACATGGGAATTTAGTTTGGAGTATGTTGTTTACAGTTTAGAGTTGGCATTGGCGGCTTTGAGATTAGGACCTATTTTCAACATTCTTTCATTTTCCTTTTCCAAAAAATCTAAAAACGTGATTTCTAAAACCTCAAATATAATATCTAAGTACTAAAATTGTTTTGACTATTTTCCATAGTGAATAGGGATAACTTGTAATTTTATGCCCATATTTGCATCCAGAAATACAACACATTTTATTATTAGCATACCATGACAAATTTTACCGAAGAACTGAATTGGCGAGGATTACTTCAGGATATGATACCCGGAACAGAAGAGCAACTGTCAAAGGAAATGACTACCGGCTATATCGGTTTTGACCCCACTGCCGATTCATTGCATATTGGCAATTTGGTACCAATCATCTTACTGATGCATCTTCAAAAGGCCGGTCATAAACCCATCGTATTGGTTGGCGGTGCTACCGGCATGGTAGGCGACCCCTCCGGAAAATCGCAGGAAAGAAATATGCTGGCCATTGAGCAAATTCAGTATAATATAGAGGCCCAGACTAAAACAATTGACCCGATTTTTAAATTTTGATAGCAGTCTACCCAACTGTGCCGAAATGGTAAATAATTACGATTGGTTTAAGGATTTCAACTTTCTCGATTTTATTCGGGATGTCGGAAAGTATATTACTGTAAACTATATGATGAGTAAAGATTCTGTGCAAAACAGGCTCGAATCCGGAATGTCTTTTACCGAATTTTCGTATCAATTGGTGCAGGGATACGATTTTTACCATCTCAATCAAAGCAAAAATGTAAAACTGCAAATGGGTGGTTCAGACCAATGGGGCAATATTGTGACTGGTACCGAACTCATTCGAAAAAAATCGGGCAATGAAGTTTTTGCATTAACGGCCCCCCTATTAAAAAAAGCGGATGGAGGCAAATTTGGCAAAACAGAATCGGGAAATATCTGGTTAGACAAGCAGAAGACATCGCCCTATAAATTTTATCAGTTTTGGCTAAATGCCAGTGATGCAGACGCTGTTCGCTATATAAAAGTATTTACCTTTTTAGATGAAACAGCTATTGAAACCCTCATTGGCACTCATTCTGAAGCCCCACATCTGCGCTTATTGCAAAAACGACTTGCGCAGGAACTGACATGTATGGTACATGGGCAACAGGATTATGAATTTGCTTTGAATGCTTCGCAAATTTTATTCAGTGAAAACACAGCCGATGCCTTAAAAAATTTGTCGGAGCAAGAACTCTTAGACGTGATGGATGGAGTTCCACTTTTTGAAATCGCCGCAGAAAAAATACAAAGCGGTATTTCATTGATTGCCCTATTGAGCGAAACCAAAATTTTTGAATCAAAAGGAAAGGCAAAAGAAATGACGCAAAGTGGCGGAGTAAGTATCAATAAATCTAAAATTTCTGATATTGACTATCTGGTGGAGAGCAAGGACCTACTCAACAATAAGTATATTTTGGTACAGAAAGGTAAAAAGAACTATCATCTGGTGGTGGTGCAATAAATTCCTTTTTTCTATGACAAAAATCGGTTTGCTTTCAGATACCCACTCTTATCTGCCACCTCAGGTAAGGGAGCATTTTGCAGAGGTTGACGAAATATGGCATGCAGGCGATATCGGCAGTATCGAAGTGGCGGATACCCTCGAAAAATGGAAACCTACCCGCTTCATCACCGGAAATATTGATGGGCATGAGCTAAGGGCCCGATATCCTGATTTTTTATTTTTTCAGATTGAAAATGTACCGGTGCTGATGACGCATATCGGCGGCTATCCGCCTTCTTACAATAAAGAATCGAAACCCCTGATTGAAAAATATCGGCCGCACCTTTTTATCTCCGGACATTCGCATATTTTAAAGGTAGTACCCGATAATCACTATAATTTATTGCATATCAATCCGGGAGCTTGTGGTAAACAGGGCTGGCACAAAGTAAGCACCTTGGTTCGGTTTGATGTAGATAATGATCGACTCAAAAATCTTGAAATTATTGAACTCAAAAAAGAAAGGTAATGTAAATATTACCACTTATCATACGTAACAGCATCTTATAGAATTTTATTATCAATCAATGGCAAATGATACTTTTTATAAGAGCAATTGCCCTTACTTTTGCAGAATTATGTACACAATTATCTCTACTACCAATCGAGTAGGCAGTAATACGTTAAAAGTAGCCCGGCAGTATCAGGCATTTTTTGCTGAAGAATCTATAGAGGCCCAACTTTATTCGCTTGAACATTTTACCTCCCTACAGCGCGATCCGCATTTCGACAAAACGGAGCAGGAAATACTGATTCCCACCAAAAAATTTATTTTCATTATGCCTGAATACAATGGCTCGTTTCCGGGTATTTTTAAATTGATGATGGACCTAAGCGATATCAAACAAAGTTGGTATTACAAAAAAGTTCTATTAGTAGGGGTTGCCAATGGCAGAGCCGGTAACCTTAGGGGATCGACAGTATGACCAATATGTGTCATTATATGAAAATGAATGTATACCATGAAAAATTGCCGATTTCCGGCATTTCCCAGGAATTAGATAATGATGCCTTTGTTAAAGAAAGCACCATTCAAGCAGTTAAAAATCAAATCAGGGGCTTTATTCAATTTTAATTTTTTCAAATATTTATGCGACGATTTCAGGGTTTGAGTTTAGTGATTCTATTGGTAGTAGTAGCCATGGTGGAGTATTATACCTTCTCTGCCATAAAATTTGCCACCAGGGCATTGAAACCCAACACACGGTATATCATTTACGGTATCTATATTGCCATCACCATCGCCTGGTTTTCGATGTTTGTGATGATGCCGATGATGCGACAACCGGAATTCAATAAGATTTTACGAAATTTCATGGTTAGTTTTGCCATGGGCATTCTGATTACCAAAATAATGATTGCCTTGATCCTATTTTTAGACGATCTCCGTCGGGTGGGCTTTCATGTGGCTGCCTTGCTATACGGAAACCAGCATACCCCCCAGCTGGTACAAAATGGAATGAGTCGTTCGCAATTTATCAACTCCATGGCCCTATTGGTGGGCGGTACCTTATTTAGCACCATGCTGTATGGTATGAGTAACCGTTATAATTATAATCTGAAAAAACTCAAATTAACCTTTGGGAATTTACCGGCAGCCTTTCGAGGACTCAAAATCATTCATATTTCAGATATCCATTCAGGTAGCTTTACCAATACAGCAGCGGTACAAAAGGGAATCGATATGATTAATGCGCAAAAGCCTGATGTGGTTTTCTTTACAGGCGATTTGGTAAACAACCGAAGTGATGAGATGTATGAATATATGGACACCTTTAAGCAAATAAGTGCGCCTATGGGTGTTTACTCCATATTTGGCAACCATGATTATGGCGATTATGTGGATTGGAAAAGTGAGGCAGACAAGGCTGAAAATTTGGAACTGCTCAAAAAAATACATGCCAAATTGGGATGGCGCTTATTATTGGATGAAAATATTGCTCTGGAACGAAATGGTGCGCAAATCGGCTTGATTGGAGTTCAAAATACCAGTTTCAAAAATCGATTTCATACCTATGGCGATATGAAAAAAGCCTATATAGGGGCTGAATCGATGCCTTTTAAAATATTACTGAGTCACGATCCGTCTCATTGGGACGGTGAAATCAATACCAAGTATACGGATGTCGATTTGACCCTAAGTGGACATACCCATGGATTTCAGTTTGGAGTGGATATTCCATGGCTTAAATGGAGTCCGGTGCAATATATTTACAAGCAGTGGGCAGGCCTCTATCAGCAGGGCGAGCAATATCTGTATATCAATAGAGGCTTTGGCTTTTTAGGATATCCGGGACGAGTGGGTATGTTACCTGAAATTACATTGATTGAGTTGGCATAGAATTATGCATAGCTTATCTGTTGCTTAGCACCAACGAGTCAGACTGCCTACTTCATCATTTTACGATTTTCATTCATAGTACCACAGCCTTATAAATTTAGCTTAAAAAAAATAATGAAGCAAGGCCTACAAAAATGCGATCGGGTTTCAATGGTCGTTTTGGATGTGGTCCCTGTTCACTATCGGAGACCGTCCTTCTTTACTCAGCCTTAAACGTTTTCACCTTTTTCATCACCTCATCCTCCAGACTTTGTTTGTAGGCAATGCATTGCTTTAGCAGTTTGGCATCAGAGCTGGCTAAAATTTGCATGGCCAAGATGGCGGCATTTTTACTGGCATTCAATGCTACGGTTGCAACGGGTACCCCATTCGGCATTTGTAAAATAGATAAAATAGAATCCCAGCCATCGATGGAATTACTTGATTTTACCGGAACCCCTATTACAGGTAGTGGCGAAATACTAGCTATCATTCCGGGTAAATGGGCTGCCCCACCCGCTCCAGCAATAATCACTTTAAGACCTTTTACATGTGCATCGCTTGCATATTGCATCATCCGTTTGGGCGTGCGATGTGCAGATACTATGGTGCACTCAAACGGGATTTCATATAGCTTCAGGAAATCGGCTGCGTCTTTCATTACTTTCCAGTCGCTGTCGCTCCCCATAATGATTCCAACTAGTGGCTTTTTACTTGCAATGTTTGTCTTACCCATGTGGCTATATTTTTGGCTTGATTAATATCTTTGTTGGTGACGGTAACATGTCCCATTTTCCGAAAAGGTTTACTGATTTTTTTTCCGTATAGGTGAACAGCCACACCTTCCTTGCTCAGGCAGTCCTCTAATCCTTCGTATTTCACCGGACCGGTATGCCCTTCGGCGCCCAGCAAATTGACCATGGCAGATGGCAAAATTAGCTCGGTACTACCTAAAGGCAAACTTAAAATACCTCTTATATGTTGTTGATACTGAGACGAATAGCAACTTTCTATTGTTTGGTGTCCACTATTGTGTGGTCGCGGCGCTACCTCATTAATAAAGATTTTTCCTTGGGGATTGATGAGAAATTCTACGGCCAGTAAGCCACAAATTTCGAATTTCTCAATAAGCGTTTGGGCTATTGCTTTTGCCTGCTGGCAGAGGTCGTCTTCAAGGGGTGCGGGAAATAATAATAGGTCGAGCATATTGGCACCGGCATGAAAATCCATTAGTACCGGATCAAAACATTTGATTTCACCCTGTTCATTTCGCACGGCAATTACAGCAATTTCATGAAGCAGTTCCACCTTATCTTCCACCAGAGAAGGGGTATCAAAAAGCTGTTCGAGATCCTTCTCCTCATTTACAATAAGTACGCCCCTGCCATCATAGCCTGCCTTTCTTGTTTTTTGGACAAACGGAATTTTAATAGTGCCTCTCTGTAAAGCATCGAGTACTTCCATCTTATTTTCAAAAAGCAGGAAATCGGAGGTAGGTAATTGATTGGCCGTAAAAAAAATCTTTTGCAGGCCCTTGTCTTGAATGGTTTCCAACGAAGCCGGCTTCGGATGCACGGAAACGCCTTCGCTTTCCAGTTTTTTTAAGGCTTCTACATTCACATGTTCAATTTCGATGGTTAGCACATCACAGTCTTTCCCAAACTGATAAACGGTGTCGAAATCCTGCAAGCTACCTTGCACAAACTCTGTACAAGTATATCGAGAGGCGGCTTCGGCGTCAGGATCCAGCACTTTGGTATGAATATCCCAAACATTGCTGCATTGCAACAACATTTTTCCCAACTGTCCGCCACCTAAAATGCCTAATTTTTTACCCCCTGAAAAAAATGATTGCTTACTCATACGAAGACACAAAGATAATTTTCAAAGTGCAAAGTTTGGTAGATAATTACAATTTGTTTGTACTACCGGTAACATGTCGGTGGCAGCCATGTAGTAGCTATAGGCACAAATTGGCATTCCTATCATTGTGTTCATTTCTCATTCAGTAATTTTCCCGGAATTTTACAAGGGATTTCTGCAACATAAGACCTAATTCTTTTAAAAATCATATAAAGCGGTCCGTTGACTCTCCACAAGGCCTTTCCGACGACAAAAACTAAAAGTAATATCCAAGAAATAGCACAATCTCGGCGAAAAAAAGTACAAGTTAAGTATCAAAATTAGTATCTTGCAATCATAAAATGAAAAGCAAAATAATAAAAAAAAATATCTAAAATTCCAATGTTTGATTTTTTAAAAAGAAAAAAACCAGCTAAAAATAGTCAAAAAATTTTTATCAGTCACAGACATAAAGACAATCCTATTGCTGATCTATTTGTTAAATTAATCAAATGTGCCTTTATAATAGAAAATCACGATATAAGATGTACTTCACTTCCACCGCATGCCCTATCCGTTGGAAGCAATATTTTTGAAACTTTAAAGGAAGAAGTAAAAAATGCAGAAATCGTATTGGGATTAATTAGTAAAAGTGTAGATGAATCGGAATATGTTTTATTTGAACTTGGCGCGTCTTGGGGGAACAGCATTCCAACTTTTCCATTACTCATTACAGGAGCCATTCCTAATGATATACCTGACCATAAACAAAAAAGCGACCACCGAGTGTTCAATTGCGACAGAAAAAAATAATCTCGCTGAATATAGAGTTGATAAGCTAAAACTCGATGCAATTAATAATTTAATTAAACATCAAATGAACATCGAGCATTAAAGAATTAGCACAGAGAGGCAAAAGAACTAAAAAGAGAGATAAGAGATTACATGTATAGTGGATAAGTGAAAGTGGTAGAACATTAATATTTACAAGAGATTTAAGTTGGGTAGATGACGAGGAAATGACTTTAATGTTAAAGAATAAGGCAACGAAAGGAGATTTAATTATTTGCCTACCTAAACTAATTGACAAGGTATTGCACTTTCAGAATTCAGGGGCTACTATAATTGAATATTCAAATTTTGATTATACCCCTGTGTCTAGATTTACTATTACAAATTTCGGTCGTGAGGATGCAAAAATAGCCGTTGGGAAATCACTTGAAAATAATATTCATATGATCGAAGAATACAAAACGGAGCATCCTTTCTTTCATGTCGCCAGTGATTTGGTAAACCTCTTACGAAAAAAAATCAAACAAAATGAAAGGCGGAAAACAAAAAACAATAGACGGCTTTGAATGGGATAAAATTTGTAGGATGGCACAAGGAGAACCATGAAGATATTAGTATGGATGAAATTATTATTCCAACGATTTGAATTAGCTACAACAAAACACAAATGTTATGATTTATTGGGCGCAACCGAAAATTGCGAAATGTTTGCACATAACTGAAGTAAGTCTATTTATGAGGCAAATACAAGGAATGGTAATTGTCAATATTTAATTTTGCATTCCTCAATTGAAGAGTTTCCTAAAAATAGTAAAACATTTTCGTTAGCAATTTCAAATATGACTTTATGGACGCCCAGAATAGAAAAGGTACTTGAGCAACGAAATTAATTATTTGTGGCCATTATTACCCCCCCCACCTTATTTTTGGCCATTTTATTGGGAATATTCAACGAGGTTGTCAATTATTCAGAAGAGAAGATGAGGAGCCCCTTCCTTCCAAAACACTAAGTCAATTATATCCAACAAAATGGAAATTTCCTCGATTTCTTGCCATTAAATGTGAAAAAATATAAGAATAATCCATCTCATCCAAAACCTGCAACAAAGAAAGATTCACCTTTAAAAATTCAATTTAAATTCTCTTTATACAGCATGATCGCAAATTTAAATTAATCCTTCAATTATTTTCTCGCATAATGCCTAATTGACGGCTATTTAGGAGAATCAAAAGCAAACACATGTGACCTTGTTGTCGAGCAATATTTCTTTATAACAAATTCAACTTTAATAATAATATATCATGAACCCAACCAATAATATAACAGTACTCCAGAACGAAATGGACTGATTGTCTGCAGTCATTGACCAGGTACTCAAAAGCTATTTCATGCAAGAGGGGCATGAACAGAATTGGTTAGAGATACCTTGCCCCGATTTGAACGATTCAGACAGCGCGTATGCACAAGCCATCAAATGCTGGGACCTCAATTTATATGCAAGACTTGGCCTTGCATTGGCAATAGCGCCACACTTTAGGCCTGAAGTGTTGGATGTTTTCTTTACAAAAAATCAGTTGTACGATAGAGGATTTTCAGAATTCGGCGGTGTATGTATATCGAAGCACTCCGGCTTTTTACCAACGGGCCAAACCTTATGTTTTCTGCTTGGTAGTGTCCATTCAGCCCTGCGAACAGAAGCAATGGAGATATTGTCAAGCAATCATATTCTTCGGAAAGACGACGTACTGCTAGTAAATGAGACGGAACCCGGTGCACCTATACTAAGTGCGACTCTTGGACTCAACAATAAATGGTATCAATATTTCGTAAGCGGAAAAGAAATTCCGGATGAAACTAATTTATTGTTTACGGCACAAAAAATTAGCACGCCATTCGATTGGAATGATGTAGTGCTTGATGAAAACATACTCGATCAGGTAATGGAAATCAACAGTTGGATGCAATATGAAGATACCCTGCTGAATGATTGGGGGCTTTCAAAATCCATAAAACCTGGCTACCGTGCCCTTTTCTACGGTCCCCCGGGTTGCGGCAAAACGCTTACCACCACCCTACTGGGCAAAACCGCAGGCAGAACGGTGTATAAAATCAATACCCTTCTTATTGTTTCAAAATATTTTAGTGAAACGAAAAAAAACATTTCCGCTCTTTTCAAAAAAGCGCAAGAACGCAACTGGATTCTACTATTTGATGAAGCAGATGCCTTATTTGGCAAGCGAACAGAAATCCCGGATGCAAAAGATAGATTTTCCAACGCACAAATCACCTACCTGCGTCAATGCATTGAAGATTATCCAGGTCTGGTAATCGCATCTTCTACCATGAAGGCAAATATGGATGAAGCATTCTTACGACGATTCCAGTCAATAATCCATTTTACAATTCCCGGTCCAAAACAACGTTATCAACTTTGGAAAAATGCATTTTCGGGTACCCTTACCCTTGATTCAGATATTGACCTTGAAGCAATTGCCAATCAATATGAAGTGACAGGGGCATCTGTTATCAATATTATGAGAAGCTGTGCATTGGCAGCTATCCAACGAAATGAGAAACTGGTCAGAAAACAGCAACTGCTGCAAGGGATACGCAACGAATTTGCGAAAGAAAATAAAACCATTTCCTAGTTCAAGAAAAAAATTAAATAATCGTAGGTAACAGTACATTTTAATACTCATATTGCAATTTGGAGCCAAAACATCCAATGTTGATACCGTATCTATTTGCGCTCACGTAATTTCCCACAACGTTTTAAGTCGTGTATCACTTTTTGATTACAGTTTGTCGTGCCACAGCAACTCCCTTTTGCATTACAATGCAAAAATAAATTCCGGGAAGTAAATCGTCCACATTCAGGGTTCTATCTCCGATACTTTTCGCACGCATTCGAAGGTTTGCGTTCACATCATACAGCAATATCTCAAGCTCATCATCATCTTTGGTTTTGATGCGCAGATGCTGATCCATTAGGGTAGGATACATTTCAATGTTGCTATTCTGAAGAGTTGCAGCTAGTCCGGTTTCTTCGCCGGAACCGGTTAAGATTAAATTGTCGAGCCCTGCACTTCCACTGCCTGTCACACTCGGATTAATAAAATAAGCTCTTACTCCAATCTTATGTGTTGTCTGCGTAGCTACAAAATTGACTAAATAAATAGACCATGTATTTTTTGAAGAAGAGAAAAATGGAGTTTGGTCGATATTCACATCATCTATAAAAACCTTCCATCGACAACTATCTGTTCCGCCATACAAATTAGAACCGGCATAGTCGAAAGTGAACGTATATACTTGTCCAATATTTAAGCCTGAAATATTTTGATACACACCTTCACCACCTTGCCAATCGGGCCCGGCACAAGCTCGCGCATAAATATTTCCATTAGAGGCATTTGCCGGAATGGTGGAAGGACATAGCGGAAAATTAGCTTCATCCAGTTCAGAACATCCTGTGGAGTAGTCTATCCATCCATCCGGACTGTTATTAATTTCACAGGTATTGGCATTACCCCATGTTTCAAAGGAACCATTAATAAAATTCTGTCCGTTTGCATTCGCAAATATGGCAAAAAACAAGAGTACAAGAATGGATGTTTTTAAACGCATAAAAATTGATTTATAACAATAAATACCTATTAAACAAATATACAAAATTTTCGATGTTGATGAAGAAAAAGTCAGGCAATGGAATCGCATTCAAAATATCAATTTGCTAAAATTAATAGTAAAATAGAATAATAGTCAAAACTATCGAAAGGAGGGTTGGAAATTTTACGGAGAAAAATATAAAATCAATGTAAAAAAAACTCTTTTTAATGCCATATCTTCGTTGTAGCTTGTTTCAAAAGAGTTAGGGAACTTAACAACAAAAAAATATAGCCCTTTTATGTAAATTAGTTGAGCAGTTTGCAATACTGCATATAACACATTATAGCAATTATGGAAGAATACGCAATAACCGTTTTGTACTTGATTCTAGGGTTCGGATGTATGTTTCTACTCAAAAAAAAGCTTCGGATGTACGGCATTGTTTTGATAGTAATTTCCATAGTATTTCTTTATTTGATTCCTACGCTTTCATTTTGGCTTTACAAAAAAAAATCGACCGGAACCTATTCCGATAAAAAAGGGACAGAAATCATAATCTATCCTGATGAAAATTACTTGCTACGTTATAAAGGAAAAATAACCGGCGAGGGCAAGGTTGTTTATAATAAGCAGGATTCGTACCATTTTACCTTAGACGGCTACTCTGAACTTATTTCAACGAGTGAAGACGAAATACAGAATTTCAAAACCGGCCAAATAGTATTTTACAAAATAAAGTGACTACAGACGTAAGGTCCACCAATTCTTATGTGCCACAATAGTCAATGCGACATTTAGACCACATGCATTGTAGTGAATTTATTACTATGTACTATTTCACCCAAGCGCTTACTACGCTGAGAAAATAGACATTCTTGCTGAATTGAGTACCTAACAAAATCGCATCAGAGCGATGCTAAAAATGGCAATTGTAAATCTATTTCGTGTGGTTAGCTACCGCGTTATGGTATAAAAAAAACGATAAAATCTGTCATCCAAAAAATACAGTTATGGCCTAAACCACCCTGTTTATAAACTAAGTAACCCTGTTTGTAAGTTATCTATTGTGCATATTGAAAATTTGAAATAAGTTTGAATATGCTATTATTCGATTCGCCAATTTTTAAAACAAAAAAAAACAATAGCAAGTGGACTTATGGAACCAGTATAAACTAAAAAAAACAATTCAATATGAAATGGAAAGCACAAATAGTAACCTACAGAAAAGAAAAGAGAATTGCCGTCTATTTTGAAAAAAGTATAGAACTCATAGAGCGCATCAAAAAGCTTGAAGGAGCGCGATGGAGTTACAAATTGATGGCCTGGCATTTACCGGATACAGATGCCTACCGGGAACGATTTAAACTAGAGCCCCGGTTTATACTGAATCCGCTACATGCTAAAAAAATTGAAGATTTCATTCTATGGATGCGTTCGAGACGAATGAGCGATCAATCGGTGGAGGTATATGCCGATGCGTTGAAAACCTTCTTGTCATTTTACAATAACAAGGCGGTAGAAGATTTGGATAATGATGATTTGATTCGATTTAACAATGAGTTCATTTTGGAACGAAAATTATCGGCATCCTATCAAAACCAAATAGTGAGCGGTGTAAAAAAGTTTTTTTCAACGATTGAGCACCGAAGCATTGATGTGGAATTAATACATAGACCCAAACGCGAAAAGGTATTGCCGAATGTATTGAGCAAGGAGGAGGTAAAAATGGTGTTGGATTCGTTGAGCAATACAAAGCACCGAATGATGTTGGCATTGATATATA
>JADJQP010000007.1 GCA_016712665.1 Bacteroidota bacterium | reverse complement strand
ACTGCACCAATGCCAAAATAAACAATATACCTGCTACCACATAGCTGATATATTTCTTCTGCAAGGCAAAAAATTCCACCAACTGTCTTCCCATAAATTCATACACTTTCAAAATAATATAAACACCCAGGCTTGCTCCAATGCTAAAAATACTTATGGAAAATAGTGACCAGTCAAACCATGTCTTTTCAATAAAATAAGCGCCCCAAATAGCCCAGGCAGACAATTGAAAGGGGTTAAAAATGACAAAAAAGAATAGTTTCCGATATTGTCCTTTACTAATTACGGCAGCATCAACTGCATTTTTTTTACTTTCTTTTTTTGAGTCGATTAGGGTAAGTATCACCATCAAAAAAAGAACACCAACAATCATCCAACTAATGGTTTTCATAAGCCATTCCTGTTGCATAAGCCATTGCATACCAGACATGCATAATACACAGTAGGGAATTTCTACCACAGCAATCAAAAGAATGGCCATATCCAATTCCCGTTTCAGTTTATTGGTACTCAATTGCAATACACTTAAATTGATATAACCGGGCATCAGATATCCATAAATACCCACACCTAAGCCAATTAAAAATTGAAGTACTAATTTTAGAATCATTCATAGTAAAGATACTGCCGAATTGTTGAGGAAGGATTAATAAGGACAGCATTTTTTTGAATACGACTTTACCGTATCTTTGCACCGAAAACATACCTACATGAAATATCCTTTTTTACTCCTTACCCTTATATGCCTCTTTGTATTTGAAAACGGATTCGCACAGAAATGGGTTGATACTCTATACAGCATTCAACAAACAAATAATGTGATTTATGACACGCAACCTGATTTTGCAGGAAACATGCGTGCCCTGAATATGAATATCGCCACACCCATTAACGACACCCCGCCCAGTTGTGGCCGACCTTTACTAATTGCCATTCATGGTGGTGCATTTTTGGCAGGCAATAAAGATATCGATGTGCCACCCGCTATTATGCGCGATTTCGCAAAACGAGGATTTACAACAGCGTCTATTAATTATCGATTGGGGATGTTTCAAACCAACTCTTATATAAACTGTAATGTTTCGCTTTTTTGGAATCCCCTGGAATTGCCTGAATATGCAGGATACCGCTGAGTGGTTTCGGGCAAGCTATCGGGGTATGCAAGATGCGAAATCAGCGATTCGATATTTAATAAATAATGCTGCTCTATACAAAATTGACCCTAGAAATGTGTTTGTTGTGGGAGAAAGCGCCGGTGGATTTATTGCAATGGCTACCGCATTTTTAGACGAAAATAGTGAAAAGCCAGCCCAGTGTAACGCACTTGCTGCGGTTATGCCTCCCAATGCATTGTATGAAAATCAATGTATTCAAACGCCGGGTTTTGATACCTCCATCGCCTCCATGAATCTGCAAAGACCTGATTTGGGAAGTATTTCAGGAAACGGCAACCCCTCCACGGTACCCTATACCATAAAAGGGGTGGGAAATTTTTATGGGGCCCTTATGAATGATCTGTTCACCAACCATAGTTATAACCAAGCTCCTGTCCTCTATCTGTTTCATCAACCGAACGATTTGGTAGTTCCATACACCTACGATCGACTATTAGAGGGAGAGGCTTACTGCTTTACTCAATTTCCCGCCAATTGCGCATGGTTGATTAATAGACCTAAAGTATACGGCTCAAAGGGAATCCAAAATATGATATCCACTTTGAACGGCGCTCAAATTCCACTTCCGAATGTATTTTTTGACAGCACATTAAACAACGCCGATTGTGTGGCACAAATTGGAGATCCTAACGTAGTGGGGCATTCAATAAGCAATTACTGGCTTCGCACCACCAATATGGCCAAGTTTTTTGCACCTACAATTGATACAAGCAACAATTGTTCGCCAACCGACATCGTCAACTCCACAATGGAAATAGGTTTAAAAGTATACCCCAATCCATTGCATGGAAATGAAATCAATATTGAGTCCCTCACTCCTGTCCTCTCGATTGAATTGGTAGATTTACAAGGTAAACAATTAGTACGTACGCCATTCTATTCAAAAACGATTACGTTGCCAAACCTGAGCAGTGGTGTTTACTTTTTAATAATACAAACCAGCAAACAAAAGTCTGTAACTAAAATTATTAAGTAGGGTTATTTTTTTGGAACCGAAAATTTATCTTTATTAAAGGCTTCAGAGTTTCCTTTCGGTATAGACAAAGAAAGCCAGGAATTGGAACAGCGCATTTTTCCAATAAAAACAATTTGCCCGATATGGTACGAATAATGTGCCAATTGTCTATGAATGGCTTCGGCAACGCTGTGGCCCTCATTTCGAATAAAAATAATACGTTGTAAATCGGATGCTGTTATTGATTGAAGGGCCGCAAATAAGCAATCCCATCCGGCATTCCACACTGCAAGTAAAGCACTCTTCGTTTGAATATCATTTTCAAATTCAGCATCTCTGTTTCTCCATTCCTTCTCTCCATCGGTGGTTAAAAAATCGGTCCAGCGGGAGCGCATATTACCTGATAAATGTTTGACAATACTGGCAATGCTATTGCTGTCGGCGTTGTATTGCCAAAAAAAGTTTTCATCGTCGAGTTGCGCAAATGTTTTTTCGCCAAGCATTTTGTAATACTCAAATTGTTGAATAGCACTTGACAAAAAATCGTTTGACATATTAAATAATTGTGTCGCTCCCCTATTTCTCCAGCATAAATGGATATTTATAATCCACCGGCGGGTTATATGTCTCTTTTATGGTACGAGCGCTTAACCATCTGTATAAATTCAACATAGATCCTGCCTTATCATTGGTACCACTGGCACGGCCACCACCAAAAGGTTGCTGACCTACTACTGCGCCCGATGGTTTGTCATTGATATAAAAATTTCCAGCGCTATGGGTTAATTTTTTCATCGCCTTTTCCAATGCATATCGGTCTTGACTAAATACCGCACCAGTTAATGCATACTCGGAGGTGGAATCTACAAGGTCGCAAACTTTTTCAAAGTCGGTTCCTTTGAAAGTATAAATAGTAAGTACCGGTCCAAATATTTCTTCACACATGGTTTTATATTTAGGATCGCTTGTTTCGATTATGGTAGGCTCTACAAACCAACCCTTCGATTTGTCGCATTTACCACCTACTAATATTTTACATGATTTATCTTTCTTCGCAGCATCAATATAATTCTTAATATTGTTGAATGATTTTTCGTCAATCACCGCATTTACAAAATTGGTAAAATCTTCGGTCGTTCCCATCTTCATAGACTTCACCGCTGCTACCAATTTCTTTTTAATGCCGGCAGACAAATTATCAGGCAAATAGGCCCGAGAAGCAGCACTACATTTTTGGCCTTGATATTCGAAGGCGCCACGAGCTAAGGCTGCCACCACAGCATCTTCATTTGCAGATGGGTGCACCAACACAAAATCTTTGCCGCCTGTTTCGCCTACGATACGTGGATAGGTTTTGTACTTGGCAATATTTTCGCCGATGCTTTTCCACATCCCTTGAAATACTCCTGTGCTACCTGTAAAGTGAACACCGGCAAAATCGGGGTGCGCAAAACATACTTCGCCCACTACAGGTCCACTTACATACACCAAATTAATAACACCATCCGGCAAACCGGCCTCCTTGAGTATTTTCATAAACAGGTTTGCAGAGTAAATTTGTGTATTGGCAGGTTTCCAAACAACCACATTGCCACACATGGCTGCCGAAGTAGGTAAATTACCGCCAATAGCCGTAAAATTAAAGGGGGTAACCGCCAATACAAAACCTTCTAATGCACGATACTCTACCCTATTATACATTCCTGCTCCGGATATCGGTTGTTGACTATAAATATCACTCAAAAAGTGCACATTAAATCGTAAAAAATCAATCAATTCACATGTACTATCAATTTCCGCTTGAAAGGCATTTTTACTTTGTCCGAGCATGGTAGCCGCAAGCATATCATAACGATATTTTGTTGCCAACAAATCAGCCGCTTTTAAAAAAATACTGGCACGTTGCACCCAGGGCGTGTGAGCCCATTGTTCACGAGCACTCAATGAGGCCTTAATTGCGGCTTTCATATGAGACGCATCACCGGCATGAAAATGTCCTAAAACATGTTTGGTTTCATGTGGCGGTCTGATTTCTTGCTTCTTCCCCGTTCGTACTTCCTCCGATCCAATATACATGGGAATATCCAATTTCACTTTTTTTGCCTTTGCCAAAGCATTCTTAAGGGCCAATTTTTCGGCTGACTTTGGGGCAAATTGCAATACAGGTTCGTTAGTAGGCTGTGGGAAGTAAAAATATCCGTTACTCATTGTTTAAATGTTATTTTAGGTTGCAAATATAGCACAACTAAAAGAGACTAAAAAAAATTCAAGTATAGCGGCTCGGTGTCACAAGGCTGGCACAAGTAGGCAGGTTTCTAGTTTGGCAAATAGCGAGGGCATTCCCTAAAAATACCCAAAATAGGGTATTTCATACGAAAAAGAAAATGGGTAACTTTGTAAAAAAAAAGATGACCAGAATATTCTTCTTTTGCCTATTCCTTTTTCCTGCACAAGTATTTTCTCAAAACGCTGCAGAAATATACGAACAAGGACTTACCCTAAAAAAAAATAAAAAGACCAAAGAGGCATTGGTAAAATTTCAAGAGGCACTAAAGCTAAATCCCAGCTACTATCAAGCGCAATATGAGATAGGATGGTGCTATAACGATCTGCAAAATTACACAGCAGCTATCACTGCACTTCGTTCGGTACGAAAAGAAATGAGTACCATAGCAAAATTGTATTTCGAATTGGGATATGCATTTGAAAAGAATGCACAATACGACTCAGCAAGAGCCAACTATGAAAAATGCAAAAGCTTAAAACCTGATTACTCTAATATCAACAAACGAATTGGCTACTGCTATTACTCACAAGATAAACACGAATTAGCGCTTAGTAAATTTATTGAACACAGCAATCAAAAAGCTGTTGATTCAGACTATGTGTATTGGTACCGAAGAGGATATACCGAAAACGCACTCAAAAAATATGAAGACGCCATTAAATCGTTGACCTATTCAAAACTTTATAAAGATGATTACTTGAATACCTATCTGGAATTGGGCTTTGCCAATTCAAAACTAAAACAAGATGAGGTGGCAATCGGTTATTTTAATAAAGCAATGGAATTAGATCCAAAATCGCATGTCCCTTATAATGGCATTGCCGAAATCTATCGAGATAATAAAAAAGATATGATAAAAGCGATGGAATGGTATCAAAAAACATTGACATTGAAACCAAACGAACGAAAGGCATGCTTTGGAATTGGGTATTGCCTAAATAGTCAACAAAAATATGCAGAGGCCGTTTCGTATTTAACCAAAGCCATCGAACAAGAAAATACCTATACGGCTGCCTATGTTGAACTGGGTTATAGTTATTATAAACTGGGTAAAAATACAGAAGCAGAAACCCATTTTTTAAAGGCGATCTCCTTAACCCCTTCCAATGAAAATGCGCGCTTTTATTTGGGTTATTTATATATTTCACAAAATAATAAACAGAAGGCACAGCAGATGGCAAATGAGTTAAAATCGCTTAATAGTAAAAATGCTGCACCCTTACAGGAAAAAATAAACAAACTCTAATCAAAAAAATAACATCATGAAAAAAATCATTTCGCTTATTGTAATACTATGTTTGTTGCATGCTACCAATCTCGTTCATGCTCAAGGAGTGCTGAAAAAACAATGGAAATTAAAGTGGCGCGTGAGGGTGGCGCCAATGGTGCCGGCGTGGTGTGGCATCCAAAACTGAAAAAATATTATTTGGGAATGGCTGGCAATGAAATCTATCCCTTATTGGTAACAGATGCTTCTGGAAAAATACTGTCGGACATTACTCTTGAATGTATGGTTGACCTAAAAAACTTTTGGTATAATCCAAAGGTGAATGCTGTACAATGCAATGGATATGATAGCTATGGATGGCGGCAATATGAGTTGGATAGCAAGGGAATTCCAACTGGTACAAAAATTTTATATGATGGCCTCAATCAGCCCGATGCCAATAGTGTGGGTGCCTATGACCCCAGTTCGAATAAGGTGTATTTTCTAAGTGCAGAAAATAATATGGAATTTTCTGTATATCTAATGAGTACCGGAATGTTTGACCAAACCATGAAATTGCATCTTCAAAATACCAGTTCCAATGAGTTAAATGACCAACCGGGTTTATCAGATGAATACAATTCCACCACTGCCATTTATACAGGATTGCCAAACAAACAATTTCTGTTATTGAATATAGACAAGGAACGAGTTGAGTTTTACAATGTCAAAGGCTTCATGACAGGGTATAAGCAATTTCCACCGAATACAAAACTAGAAGACCGATTTAATTTCTCATTTGCAAATGGACTTGTTTGGATCTTTAATAAAGAGAGCCGTATCTGGACCGCCTTTAAATAAATTCACAAACTCTACAACGCCGCAGCGCCTAAAATGGCGGCATCACTTTCTGCTAATTGGGAGGTCAGTATTTTTACTTTGCTTTTGTAAATGATGAGTACATTTTCTTCAAAATAAAATTTTATCGGATCTAAAATAAAATGACCAGCTCGCGCCAAACCACCAAATAAAATAATGGCTTCCGGACTGGTAATGGCTACTGCATCGGCAAGGGTTTGACCTAGTATTTTTCCGGTATAATCAAATATCGATATTGCCAATGCATCCCCTTTTTGAGCGGCCTCAAATAGTTGCTTTGAATCTGTGATTGCGACATTCGCTAAAATACTAGGACTTGTATTGGCGTGAATCATTTCATTTGCCGTTGCTACAATGCCTGTCGCTGAAGTATACGCTTCTAAGCAACCTTTTCTGCCGCAACCGCACAAGCGCCCATCTCTAACTGCTATCACATGTCCCAGTTCGCCGGCAAATCCATCATGACCGTAAATCAATTCGCCGTTGGCCACAAACCCACTGCCTACTCCTGTGCCCAAGGTTACCATAATAAAATCGCGCATTCCTTTTGCAACGCCATACATCATTTCACCCATCGCAGCAGCATTAGCGTCATTGCTCACCCTTACCGGAATGGAAAACTGTGTTTGCAACAAAGAGGCTAAGGGAATGATTCCCTTCCATTCCAGATTGGGTGCAAATTCAATATTGCCAGTATAATAATTGCCATTGGGGGCTCCCACACCAATAGAAGTAATATTTTCGAACGAGGAAGACGGAAGTGCCTCCTTCATCTGTTGGTATAATGCGCGTACAAAGGCTTCCGGGCTCTCATGTCCTCGAGAAGAAATACTCCCCTGTGCAACAATAACTCCCGATTCATTTACCAATCCATAGGCCGTATTCGTACCTCCAATATCAATGCCCAGCCTCAGTGCTTGCGTCATAATCAATACCCTGTTTATGTAAAATGCCTTTAACTAAAAATGCAAACAATGCCAAATAGGCAAAGCAAGCAACGGTAATCCAATAGGAATTGTGAATGCCAAAACCCACTACTTCTGTATTGCTTTGTAAAAAGTCAGCCAGTTTTCCTTGTATGGGTGGAATAATGGCACCTCCCAAAATCATCATAATCAAAAAGGCTGAACCCTGTGTAGTGTATTTCCCCAAACCGGCTGTAGACAAGGAAAATATACACGGCCACATCACACTGCAAAATAATCCACCACTTAAAAATGCATAGGTTGCGACTTTACCTTCTGTAAAAATACCCACCATCATGGCCATGATTCCTAGCAAGCTAAAAATCAGCAATGTTTTTGCAGGCTTATCTTGTGTTATATAAAACGCAGCCACTAAAATCAACACACAAACAAAATACCAGTACAAGGTTGCATATCGTTTTGGGCAATGGTATTGATTAAAATAAGTACCCCAAAGGCCAACATGGGAATAATGAGTAGCAATAGATTCTTGAGCGATTTGCCCGGTTTGAACACATTAATAGCGCCGGCCCATCTGCAAATCATTAAACTACCCCAATACATAGAAACATAGGGAGCAGCCTGCGATGACTCTAATCCCCAAATTGTGGTTGCTTCAGTAGCTCACTCAAGTTACTTCCAATGGCTACCTCTACCCCTACGTAAATAAAAATGGCCAACATCCCTAAAATTAATTGTGGATACTTCATGGCACCCCATCCTTCATTATTTTTGCGTGCAGAAAAATAAGAAAACAAAAGCATTCCAATAATAAACACCAATCCTAAGAATAGCCATTTGATTCTGGTCATTTCAATTTCCTTCTTGAGCAAAACATCGTCCACTTCTTTGGTATAACTCATAAATACCGGAACAAAAACAATCACTAACAAAATGGTCAAAATCAACATCGCCATCAAAGCCTTGTTAGCCTTCTCAGTGGTTTCCAGTACTTCCGCCACTCGGAACTTTTTGCTGAAAAAACAATGCCGCTGCCCCTAAAAACAGCACGCAAACAAATCCATACAGAATGGACACCTTATCCAAGCTAAGACTATTCACCTGATCGTCTGTGGCCTTGGTAACACCAAATAAGGCTAAGGCAACAATAATTGGTCCAATAAAGGTTCCAAAGGAATTGATACTCCCTCCCAAATTGATACGATTACTGCCTGTAGAAGGATCGCCTAATAAGAGTGCAAAAGGGTTTGCGGCAGTTTGCTGCAATGAAAAACCTAGGGCTACAATAAAGAAACCAATTAGCATTCCCACAAAGGTGTTTCCATTTACGGCTACTATCATGGCAATGGCACCCAAGGCAGAAAATACCAGGCCATACACGATACTTTTTTTGTACCCCCATTGTGCTACCAAATCGCGATTGGTAAAATTTGAATACACAAATAAGCCCAAGGCCCCCAAATAGTAGGCGCCATAAAACGCAAAGTCTATGAGCTGCGATTGAAACTGGTCTAAATCAAAATAGTGCTTGCAAAAAGGAATAAAGACCCCGTTGCCGGCCGCTATGAAACCCCAAAAGAAAAAAACCGTTACCAGCGTACTGAGCGCGCCGTAATTAGTGGGTACCGTATTCTGTTTTTCCATGAATGATATTTTAAGCTCTAAATATATAAAAAAATAAGAAGGCGTCTTTATATTTTGCAGGGAAAGGTTTTGAATCGAAATTATTAAGATTGCTATATATAATATTAAAACTATATTTGTGCCCTCAAAATCAGACAATGCTTGAAACCTTAAAAGAAACCCTACTGAATCCTGAATGGTATATCAAAATGGGCGGTCTTTATCTGTTGCTCTTTGTGATATTTGCCGAAACCGGTTTATTTGTTGGGTTTTTCTTGCCGGGCGATTCCCTGCTTTTTGTTGCCGGAATATATGCTGAAGAACTGGCAGCCGAATTCTTTGATGTACACTATTTTTTCATTATGGTGATGATTGCCTTAGCCGGTGTGCTGGGTAATTTTGTGGGTTATTGGTTTGGCAAAAAATCAGGTCCTTTTATTTACTCTCGACGTGATACCTTTTTCTTCAAAAAAAAGCATTTAATGTCTGCTCAAAAATTTTACGAAAAAAATGGAGCCCTTACCATCATTGCTGCCAGATTTTTACCCATCATACGAACCTTTGTACCAATAGTAGCCGGTGTGGTAAAAATGGATTACAAGAAATTTACCTTATATAATTTTATCGGATCATTCCTGTGGGTTTTTTCGATGATGCTGGCTGGCTTTTTTCTGAGCAAGCAATTTCCATGGATAAAAACCAGATTGGAAATTATAGTAGTGGTGATTATTTTGGTTACCACCTTACCTGTTATTATCAAATTTGCCCTTTCAGGAAAAAAACAAGGCGAGCAAGCGGACGATATGTATGAATAATCCGGTCTTTTGAGTATTTTCAAATTTTCAAATTAAAAAATATTCACATTAGTACTAATGAATACGCATTCGAAAGTTTTAAGCATTCCCATTTTGGTAGCTGCATTAGGGTATTTTGTTGACATTTACGACCTTGTACTCTTTAGTGTGGTACGCAAACCTAGTCTATTAGCCATTGGGGTGGCAAACGAGGCCCTTGAAAAAAGTGGCTTATACTTACTAAACATTCAAATGATCGGTATGTTGGTAGGGGGATTGATGTGGGGTGTATTGGGTGATAAAAAAGGTAGGCTTTCCGTATTGTTTGGCTCCATCATATTATACTCTATTGCCAATATCCTCAATGCGTATGTAAGCAACATTACCCAATATGGCATTCTACGATTTGTAGCCGGTGTGGGACTTGCCGGTGAATTAGGTGCAGGCATTACCCTAGTTTCTGAAATATTACATAAAGACAAACGTGGATGGGGTACCACTATTGTAGCTACGGTTGGGGTATCCGGTGCCATGCTGGCAGGCTTACTGGCTGTGATGAAGGTACCTTGGACCACTTGCTATATAGTGGGTGGTATATTGGGCCTCATGCTTTTGCTGATGCGGGTGAGTATGTATGAATCGGGGATGTATAAAAGCACCGAACTATCGAAACACAAACGGGGTAGTTTGTCCATGATATTTTTGGATAAAAAACGACTTCTCACCTATCTTAAATGTATATTGGTAGGATTACCGATATGGTATGTGATAGGTATTTTAATTACCTTAAGTCCTGAGTTAGGACGCGAGCTACATATTCAAGGTGAAATTACACCTGCAAAATCCATCATGTATTGCTATGCCGGTGTTACCCTAGGGGATATGCTGTCCGGCGTTTTGAGTCAATTACTCAAAAGTAGAAAACGGGTGTTGCAGTACTTTGTGATGGCCACCTTATTAATGGTAATTGCCTACTTTTTTATGGACGAAGCCTCTGTACAATCCTTTTATATTCTATTTGCCGTATTGGGTTTTGCGGCAGGATATTGGGCCGTTTTGATTACTACCGCATCGGAGCAATTTGGAACCAATATTCGCGCAACGGTTACCACGTCGGTTCCCAATTTCATCAGAGCCTCTTTGGTGCCTATTTCATTCTTCTATACCTTTCTGCAAACCGCCGGCACTACTAAATTGAATAGCGCATTGATTACGGGTATTATCTGTTGCAGCATTGCATTTATAGCCGCATCATTACTCAAAGAAAGCTTTCATAAAGATTTAGATTATCATGAAATTGCGTGACCATACTATGGATTCGAAGCGATTGAAAAAGACATGAAATGCCTATCTATTCCTCTCAAACTTCTTCAAATATGCTTCATCAGAGTATTCTGATTCTGATGGTTTGATGCGATTGAATGGTCGCAAAACAATTCCAAAACCCGCAAGAAAATAGGATTTAGGTGTCGTGATTTTAGTATTTTGATTTTGTATATGACTACTTCCATCGGCATAAGAAGTAGAAAAATATTGAGATCCAATACTATATCCAGACTCCAAACCTAGCGTTGCTGAAAGCAACCGAGTACATGCCACATCAAAGTGAAGTCCTAGGGCAGGGAATGCGGATACTTGATTTCTTTTTCCATTGACATTGTAAATTCTAAATTCATCTGTTGTGATATTTCTCACATAAACTCTTGAATCAAAGCCATAGGTAGAAAAAGTGGTATTCAGTTTAAAATACGGTTCAAAACGAATTCTATGCAATCTAAAAATACGTCCAATAGAAGGCCCAAATCCAAACTGCGTCAATTCTTGCAGGCTAGGGCTTTGATAATGAGCAATAGAAATATACGCACCATTTACAAAATAGAGCGCTTGCAAACTACTCTTGTACCTTTCAATATCGAGTAAATAAGACCTGACATGGAAGCCAAGATTAAATGAAAGGTTTTTTGATACGCGATATTTAATACTGAGCTCTGCCCCCTGCCCATACTTGGTACGAGTATCGATGGATCCACTTCCAAAGGAAACAAAGTTGCCAATTTGATATTCAGCTGCAATTTGTAGCTTTTTATATAGGTACTTCGACTTTACTGCCTGGGCTTTAGTGTCCAATGTGTGCATCACTGAACAAAAAATAAATATAAATAGGATGGTGATTTTCTGCATTACTGTACTATTTTAATGACACCGTAGGTATAGGTAAATACTTTGTTGCTACTCTGTACTGTGGCTTTCACAGTAAACTGATGGTACTTTTCAGCACTTGGTATTTTATTCAATAATACATTAAACCCAAAGGCATTATCATAATACGCATTTGAAATATTTATTGAATCGAGGTCAGGTATTATGAAGCAGTCATTTAATAAAGAACCAGCAGCATGACTCGCATCAAAATCTTGATCGCTTGTGATACTGATCGATGTAATGGTATCTAAATTATAGTATTGAAGGCTCGGTTTATAGGCATATGCTTTGCTTATGAAAGAAAAATTATTTTCATTCTTGCACTGATAGCTATTTTGACGGAAAGCGACTGCAATTCCAAACTCAGCTGCCTTTACACTGCTACTATCCGATAATGTGGAGTCTGTAACACGGTTAAAATAGCTGCCGTAAATATCTTTCAGCACATTACAATTTCGAATCGGTTTGCAACTTTGATATAATACAGAACATAGAATGATGCCTAAGAAAAAGGCAAAACAAGATACAATTTTTAAAATTTTCATACAAATCATTAGACGAAAGATTCAGACGCTTCGTTAGTAGTACTACTGCAAAACCTGCTGCATATCTACCAGCTTCTTATAAATTCCATTGGCTGCAATTAGTGATTGGTGGGTGCCTCTCTCTTTGATTTCACCTTTTTCAAGTACAATTATTTCATCCGCATTTTGTACTGTGGAAAGTCTATGCGCAATTACAATCGACGTGCGATTCTTCATTAAGTTATTGATGGCATCCTGTACCAGTCGCTCACTGACCGTATCCAATGAGGAGGTCGCCTCATCTAAAATAAGTATGGGTGGATTTTTGTAAATGGCTCTTGCTATAGTGATTCGTTGTTTTTCTCCGCCACTCAATTTTGAACCTCGGTCTCCTACTGTGGTCAATAACTTTTCAGATTTGTTTTCAACAAAATCAAGGGCATTCGCAACTTTTGTTGCCTCCCATATCTTTGTATCATCCGAAAAATCTTGTCCCAATGCAATATTGTTCTGTAAACTGTCATTGAATAAAATGGGCTCTTGTGAAACAATTCCCATCAATTTTCGAACGTCCTCAATTTTATACTCCTTAATATCAACTCCATCTATCAATATGCTACCGAAATCTACATCATGAAAACGAGGTATCAAATCTACCAAGGTACTTTTACCAGCACCCGATGCACCTACAATGGCAATCGTCTTTCCTTTCTCAATTTGCAAATTAATTTGATTCAAAATATTTTTACCCTCGTAGGAAAACGTAACATTCTTGAATTCTATTGAATGTTCAAAATGCAAGATGGGTTTGGCATGTTCTGTATTTACAATCTTATTTTCGGCGTCCAAAATCATTTGTATTCGTTCAAGACCAGCCTTGCCTTGATTCAAATTGTAAAATATTTGCGATAGCGCCTTCAGTGGACTAATCAAAAAATAAAAAGAAGAAATGAACATGATAAAGGTTCCGGGTTCAATTTGCTTGGGCGTACTAAGCGCCATATTGCCTCCAAACCAAATGATAATTCCCAAAATAAAAATTCCTAAAAATTCCGACATGGGCGATGCCAATTCACGTCGCGAAGCAATGGAATTATTAATTTGTTGCAGCTTTTCATTTTCCTCAGAAAAAACCTGCGACCGATTTCTTTCAGCACCAAACGCTTTGATGATTCGCAATCCTCCCAAAGTTTCCTCAATGATGGAAAGCAAATTACTCAGTCGCTCTTGCGTAAACTTGGTATTCTTTTTCAAGCTTTTACTCACTCGTCCAATTAACAAACCTGCGATGGGCAATAAAATCATAAGGAACAAAAACAATTTCGCACTTAAAATGAATAATAAAGTAAAATAAAACAATACAGTAATGGGTGTACTGAATAGCAATTCCATAGTACTTATTACCGACATCTCAACGGCCGCTACATCATTGGTCATACGTGAAAGGATATCCCCTTTTTTTTCATTTGTAAAAAAACCTATGGGTAGCTGTGTAATTTTTTCAAATAGATTCCTTCTGATATGTAATACAATTCCATTTCGCAAGGGATGCAAAATATACTTTGCTAGGTAGAGGAATAAATTTTTAAGAAAAGTAGCACTAATTAGGATGATACAAATAAAAATGAGGCCATAAACCTTATTGTTATCATGTGAAGCAATAAAATCTGATAGTTGAAACTTAAAAAATTCAGTGATCCCTTCTTTTGTTAAATGGAAACCGGGATTTTGCGTTACGTCCATATCCTTTTCAAAAAGCATATTCAAGAATGGAATAATCATTACCAGCGAAACCGTAGAAAAAAGCACCGATAAGAAATGAGACAGGGTATACAGTGCCACCCAATTCCACTTGCCCCTGAGATATGGTAAAATGCTGCGAATCGCTTTCATTCGAAAATTAATTTGTAAATTTACAGCTTAAAACGGAATCGTATGGAAGAAAGTAAAAGACAACGGCAAATTGGTAACGTTATTCAGCAAGAGATGAACGATATTTTTCAACGAGAAGGTTTGAATGTGATTCAGAATGGCATGATTTCGATTTCAAAAGTAAAAGTGACACCCGACCTTATGGAAGCAAGGATTTACCTCAGTTTTTTTCAAATTCCCCAACCCGAAAAAATGCTGCAGCACATTAAAGATCTTGATTGGAATTTGAGAAAACAGTTGGCCGCAAGAATCAAAAATCAAGTACGAAAAATACCCGTAATTCAATATTACTTGGATGACACGTTAGAATATGTTTCAAAAATGGATGAATTGTTTAAGACCATTGTGATACCGAAGGAGGAGGAGTAGCCTAATCCTCCAATGCCTTCACACTTCTGAAAAGACGTTTCCAGCGAATCCCATTTTTATCATAACTCATCCAAATAAACCAAGCCTTTCCCACTACATGATCTTCGGGTACATAGCCCCAAAATCGTGAATCTAAGGAGTTGTGTCGATTATCACCCATGAGCCAATAATAGTTCATTTTAAACGTATAGGTGGTGGAAGGTTTTCCATCAATTAAAAAGGGATACTGATTTTCAGCCAAGGTATGACCTTCATACTCGGTAATCACGGTACGATACAAAGCAATATTTTCTTTCGTGAGATTAATGGTCACACCCTTTTTAGGAATCCAAATGGTGCCATAGTTGTCTTGATTCCATTTAAAATTGGCAGTATCTTTAGGAAAACAATCCCATTGCGCTTCGCCTTTTTTACTGCGACCACCAACGGTATCAGCTAATCTTACCACCACATTAGGCATCTTTTGCAAATTCGCCACATCCTCATCCGTTAGGCTATATACATTGGGAATCGGGTTATTATTTTGATCGGTAATATTATAAATATTCAAATCTTCTTGTACCTCAGTACCCAAATCATACCCTGTTGGATTCATAAATACTTGATATACAAATTGCGAATATTTCGGTTTATAACCCGGCTGCCCATTGATATAAATGACACGGTCTCTTACTTCCAAACTATCACCGGGCAATCCAACGCAACGTTTGATATAATTTTCTTTTTTATCTACGGGTCTGTTGTTTTCCTTATCTGCCGGCCAGTTAAACACTACATCATCGTTTCGTTCAATGTCACTAAAACCCCATAGTCGCTTATAAGGCGCCTTAATGGCTTCGCTATACGATTTTCCTCCTATAATAGGCATGGTATGATGCACAAAGGGAATGGCAAGTGGAGTCATAGGCAAACGAGCACCATAATGCATTTTACTTACAAATAAATAATCGTTCACCAAAAGGGACTTCTCCATTGAGGGGGTTGGAATGGTATACGCCTCAATAAAAAAGGTTCGGATGATGGTTGCCGCCACAATTGCAAAAACGGCTGCATCGAGCCACTCTCGTAAAAACGACTTCTTTACTTTAGGTTTTGAAGGATCTTCGGCCTTCTTGCTGATAAAAGGAATATGCATGCAAATAATATTAAGTGGTAAAAGTACTAAACCAAGTGATAATTTATTGTGAAAAAAGGATGAATGGCAATATTGAAATTCTGTACCTTTAGGGTCAAAATGGGTATTAAAGATGCTTGTGTAGCATGTAAGCACTTGAATTCCCTGAAGTCAAACTGCACCAAACCTATACATACAATGAAAAAATCCTTCTTTATTATAGCATTTCTCGTAGGACTTACGCTTTATTCGCGCGCGCAAACCCTTTATTTTCCGCCTGTGTTGGGCAATTCATGGGATACCCTTTCTGCCGCATCGCTGGGATGGTGTACCGATAAGGTTGATACGCTTTATGATTATTTGGCAGCAAATAATAGCAAGGCCTTTATTTTACTAAAGGACGGAAAAATTGTATTTGAAAAATATTTTGGAAATTTTACGGTAGATAGTGTGTGGTATTGGGCCTCCGCTGGTAAAACGCTGACTGCATTTTTGGTGGGAATAGCACAACAAGAGAATCTGCTAAGTATTGAAGACACCACCTCTAACTATTTAGGAAATGGTTGGACGATTGCGCCGATTCCAAAAGAACGGTCCATCACCATCAAAAATCAACTAACCATGACCACTGGTTTAGATGATGGGGTACCCGACAATTCCTGCACTATTGATACCTGTTTGCAGTATCTTGCCAATGCCAATACCCGGTGGGCTTATCACAACGCACCCTATACCCTGCTCGACAGTGTGATTGAATCGGCAAGCGGCACCAATCTCAACAACTATTTTCAGCAAAAAATAAAACCCCTTACTGGAATCAATGGCCTTTATGTACCCTCAGGTTTCAACAATGTATTTTATAGTAAACCTCGAAGTATGGCCAGGTTTGGACTACTGATGTTGGCAAAAGGAAACTGGAATGGGGTGCCTGTAATGACCGATACCACCTATTATCACGCAATGATTCAAACCTCACAAGCACTCAATCTCTCCTATGGCTACTTATGGTGGCTCAACGGAAAAAGCTCCTTCATGGTACCCGGTTCGCAATTGGTTATACCCGGTCCGCTTTGTCCAAGTGCACCAGTTGATATGTATGCAGGCCTAGGAAAAAATGGACAGGTGGTGAATATTGCACCAAGTCAAAATATAGTTTGGATTCGTATGGGAGATGCGCCCGGCGCTGGTATTGTACCGATTCAAATGAACGATACCATCTGGCAAAAACTCAATGCCATCATGTGTGCTCCAAATGAGGTAACAAATCAATCGATACAAACGGACAACCTAAAAATATATCCGAATCCGGCTCAGGGCATTCTAAACATCGTGGGAACCTCGGGCATCTATACTTTTGAAATCAGAAATCTGCTTGGCGAATTGCTTTGGCAGGAAAAAGAAATTCGAGGGATCAAAAAGCTGGATGTATCGGCATTTCCAAATGGGGTTTATGTATTAAACCTACTGACAACCAGTGGTAGAAAGGCTTACAAAGTGCATATCGCCAATTAATACATTACTCCGGAGTTTCTGTATACAGTCCATTAATCTTCAACAGATTTTTTACATCGCTTTCCTGTTCAGCCACCATGATTTGTTGTAGTTCGTTATTTAAATCATTTGCTTCATCTAGCAACGGTTGCATTTGCGCTTGATCGCTGGTTTGCTTACTAGCAAATATTTTATGATTGATAATTTCTTTTAAGGCTTTCATGGCTGTATAGCGAACTTGCCCACTGATATCGCCGGTAGCACGTACCTTAAAAATTTCAACGGCTTCATTAATTGCCGAAGAAATATTCAATTTTAGAAGTAATAAGGTGTACTTCTCAATGAGTTTCGCTCGATTTCCTTTGTGAAATTTCATGACATTTTCTTTGAAAAAATTCAATGAAAACTGATCACCCATTTGACTATAAATATGGCAAACCTGCTCAAATAATTTTCCTTTCACATCTTTGTCCAGTTTGGCAGCCAAACGAAAACCCTCATCAGGCAAAATAGCATACACGGCTTCGAGAGCGTTTCCGGCTACAGAATAAGAAGAATCATTGGTAAGTTCTACAAAATAATTGAGTAATAATGGATCTTTTTTATTTCCCAAAATTTTGGTTGCCTCGGCTCGCACTGCAGCACTCGCATCATTTTTTGTTTGATAAATCAAAATATCTTTTGTTTTGCTATAGTTGTCTGCATTATTCCAATCTACCCATTGCAAGGCTTTTAAACGAATATCATCGTCAGGGTCATTAATAGCAGATAATATCGTAAATTGAACCGTGTCTAATTGCTTTTGCAAAACACTTAATGCACTCAGGGAGCGCATTTTTTCGACATAACTCCCGGCAGTATTGTAGGTGAGTATCTGATTAAAAAAGGGCCTATTGTCAATAATTTCACCGATGAATACAGCCTCCGGATCCACTATAACATTGGGAAAGGTGTTGACGCTTTCATCAAACTTCTGAACAAAAAACGATTCCTTTCTTTTCTCAATATTGAAAACAAAATTCTTTGTTTGAGCTCCTTGTGTTACCTTAAACTTCAATGGAAATGTATACAATCCAATTTCAGCTGCTTGCTTTTGCTCTATATAGACCCCCAGCAATTTGGTACTATCGTTATAGTCGTAACGGATTTCAATAATGGGATGTCCACCGCGCAAATACCACTGCTGAAAAAACGGCCGAAGGTCTTTACCGCTTACCAATTCAAATTCCTTTCGCAAATCATCTATTTCGGCATTTCCAAAGGCATGATGATTGAGATACTTTTTGAGTGCTAAAAAAAAGGCATCATCTCCCAATTCCGTTCGTAATAAGTGCAACACCCGAGCCCCTTTTTGATAGGTGATGGCATTAAACATGTCATCCTTGTCTTTATAGTTGTAATTGATAATAGGCATATCCTCATTATCGGACGCGTACTTAATATACCGCTCCATGCTTTGGAAGCACTTTTTCAAGCCGGCATCTCTTCCATATTTATGCTCAATCCATAGTTGCTCACCATAAGATGCAAATCCTTCATTAAGCGATACATGACTCCACGATTCGCAGGTAACCAAATCGCCAAACCATTGATGAAACAGCTCATGCGAGATAATACCCTCATTGTTGTTTTCCACCAATTCTCTAGCATTTTTTTGTACAAAATCGCCATGTAAGGTAGCACTGGTATTTTCCATGGCACCGGATACAAAATCTCGTACAACTACCTGTGCGTATTTATTCCAGGGATACAACACTCCCAATCGATCTGAAAAAAACTGCAACATTTCAATAGTATTGGCGAAAATACCTCGTGCGTACGGTTCATACTCCGGCTCTAAATAGTAACTCACTTCCTTGCTGGGCGCTACATAATTGGAATCGGTATTATTGGGATCGGCAGGTAGTGTCCAAAGGTCTTTTGTAATGGTAAAATTCCCGACAGCCATCATGGTTAAGTAGGCAGGCATTGGGAGTACATTCTTCCAAACTTCTGTTTTCACATTATCCTCAATTACTGAGGAAACCAATTCACCATTCGACAAAGTTGTAAAATCTTTTGTGGTTTGAATAGTAAGTGTGGATGTAAATTTCTCATTGGGTTTATCTATGGTCGGAAACCAACAGGAATTAGATTCTGTTTCGCCCTGAGTCCATACCTGCATCGGCTTATGCGTTTCCGAATGGTCGGTATTGATAAAGTAAAGTCCTTTATCATCTCTGATAGCCTTACCGGCGCCCTTTTCATTTTCGTCGGGCTTAGCAATATAATGTATGGTAAGCAACACGGTATCGCTTGCTTTTAGTTTCCGCTCCAATTTGAGATTCAATATTTTTTTATCGTAGCTTACCAAATATTGTATAGGATTTTGTTGCATATCCTCAATTTTGATACCGTCAAAAATCATACTTTTGGCATCCAGTAAAATAGAATCTGTTTCATAAAAATAGGGCTTCAATAAAATCGTTTCGGTTCCAATACATTGATGTAAGCCCCAGTTAAATTTTACATTAATATCAGCGTGAAGAATATCAATGAATTTATTGGGAGTGGTTCTAAAATTATCCTTTCGAACCGGTGTCAGCTTTACCTCCTTTATTGCAATATTCACAGGGGGCTTCTCCAGTTTCTTTTCTTCCTGATAAATTTTATTCAACTTTTTGGTGGACATACATCCAATGCATAACAGTAGCAGCAAAGTGGAATAAAGATATTTTTGAGTACTCATTAAGAAGCAAATGTAATACCAATGTTTTTAATAAAATATGTCAAAATTTTACAGAATCAAAAGGTGGCCATGTTGAGGAAATAGTCAATGCTAGAAAGTGGATTGAATTGTTATCGGGGACGATAGCTTGTTGAATTGCTAAGATTAGCCAATTTGTCGGCAATAAACGTAATAGACTTATCACGTATCGCAGGCATTACAACCCACAATTCGGTGTCAGATAGGCGTTGAACATACAAAAAAAATAGAACGATAGAAATAGATGAAAGGAAACATTGGTAGATAATTTACTATCTTTGAGTAAAATCGCACTCTTCGTTGAAGGGCATTTTTTTTCATGATGAATTTTTTTAAATACTGCTGCTTACTAATCATATTGCTTTCCCTTACCAATTGTAAGAAAAACCCACCTAGCCCCGATACAGTCCTTTTGATTTGACAGATTCTTGTGATGGAATTTTTGTGCCCGTACCTACCAACCAGTTTCCCCACTTTATTTTTTCGAATAATTATATTGATTGGCTGCATATAAACCCGAATAATCCTAGTGAATTTTTTTATAAAGGTAAAGATGGAATGTTTAATACCAAATTATATCGTTTAGACCGGCATACGCTCACTTCTAAAGTTTTGTTGGACACCATTACAAAATCGGGAAATCCGCAAGTAAACAATACTGGGCATGTCTTATTCTACAATGAAGAAAATTATCATTTATGGACTATCAATTCAAACGGGGACAGCCTCACAAAAATTATTAGAGCAGGATGGAATTGTTTTTGGAATTTTTCAGGAGATAAAATAATGTGCACGGAAGCTGACAGCGTTACGCATAAGGGTACAGATATTGTGTTTGATATTAATACTAAAAAGAGAGATACGCTCACATTTAGTATTAGATATGGATTCGACTGGCAGAATGAAGATAATTTATTTTTATCCATTACAGATAATATCCCTGCCACAGGTTTCCAAATTAATAATGTGAGCAATAAAACAAGTTCCACTGTTCCCTACTTACCTTATATCACAAAATATGGCGTTTACCATTTATGTTGGATTTCAAAAACCGAATTCGTTTATGTCAATGATGGATACTTGAAGGCATTCAATCTTTCTTCTAACCTACATACAAAACTGCTGAAATTATGTAAAAATACAGAAATACAAAGTGTAAGTTATTCTTATAAAACCAATGAGGTATTTGTATTGTTAGAAAAATATGAGAATATCGAAAACTCTGACGCCACATTTGTGTCTACACCCAAAATCATCGTAATCAATCTGAATACTCGAGTATTATCTGTGATTAACTTGTAATTCTACCTCACCAACGTCACATTCCCCTTAAAGGTCTTTTTTACATCGTTGATAAACGCTGCATCAATTACGTAAACGTACACACCCATAAGCTGAGGCACACCATTATACCTGCCATCCCATCCACGACCATCCAAACTGGACGTAGTGAAAATATTTTCGCCCCAGCGATTGTAAATATTCATGGTGAAACTTTTCAAGCCACTACTCAATAATTCTCGCGGAAGAAAATAATCATTGAGCCCATCTCCATCCGGTGAAAAAGCATTCGGAATATTGAGGTAACAATCACGCTTAATCCATATGCTATCAACCGTGCTGCAATCCCCATTGCTAGCCTTTACCCAATATCTTCCCGGCTGGGTTACCGTAATTCCATTGCCGGTTTCGCCCGTACTCCATTGGTATAGTGCGGTTGGATTATTGAGATCGGTAAGCAACAATGAGCCGGTAATTCCCGGACAAATAGCAGTGTCTTTTCCTAAACTCAAACTGGGATACTCATTTACAATGATTGGTTTCACCACAGAATCAGCAGGGCAAATCAAATAATGACCTATGAGTTTCACATTATACGTACCACCCTTTTGCCATGAATACTGTGGGTCATGCACATTGAGCATATTGGTACCATCATCCATATTCCACTCAAACCATAAGGTATGTGGAGCCACTGTATCATTAAAAAATATAGGTTGCCCCACGCATACATTACTATCGGAGGCAGTAAAATTTACATAAGCCGGCTGATCTACAAATACATTTTGGAAGGCACTGTCCGTACAACCCAATGTATCGGTTATCAATAATTTGATGGTATAATAACCCGGTGCTGTATAGGTATGTGGCTGAATCGGTGTTCCATTATTGACAATGGTTCCATCGCCAAAATCCCAGGTATGAATAATAAATCCTTGTGGTACTGAGTTACTTGAGGCCACGGTAATTTGTCCTAAACAAATGGAGTCGTTAATACCAAATACTGCATCAATAGGATGCAAGAGATTCACAACCGTTTGCATTGTATCAAAACAAAATCCATTGCTGGCCGTGCAGGTAATGGTATAGATTCCCTGATTATTATAAAACATGGTATTGGTATGGCCGGTAGCTAAACCGCCATTGCCAAAATTCCACGCAAACAAGGCATTCTGACTGGTATCAATCAAACTAACATGTACCGTATCGTCAACACAATCTAAAACCACGTTGGTGGTAAATGTAGCATCTACCCCTGCAATTACTTTTATTTGGGTATACGCTGTATCACTGCTAATGCATCCATTTGGATTATAGGCCACCAACATCACATTATAAACACCAGCTGCCAAATAGGTATGTGTAGGAGCTACCAAATTAGAGGAGTCTCCATCCCCAAAATACCACATATAATTTAACCCAAATTGTGAGTTATTAATAAATGTAACCGGATACGGTGCACAGCCTGAATCGTTGGGGCTAATATTAAGACCGGCCGTTACACCAGACAATTCAAAATTGAATTTAAAACTAGCCACATCCCAGCTTCCTGCCATATTGGTGGGCGAGTAGCATCCGGGACTTTGATACTGATTGGCACTAGCTGTACATACAGAATGATACACGATACCTTGTGGATCAAACCTACTGGTACCTCCGTCTACATGATCGCCGGCAGCCCCCATATAGGTGGCATACACCAGCATTGAGAAGTCGCCGGTGAGTACACTCAACCAAAAACCACCCTGCGCTACTTGAAATGCATTAGCAGTGAGCGGTAGTCCGGGTCCAGCCTGAAACCCGGCAAAATAAACATTCCCACAATTATCTTTCAAAAAGGCGGTGGGTACCAAATTGCTTTGCTGACCAATTCTGGTACTCAATATCAGTGCATTTAAATTAGGGTCTAATTTCTGTATAAAAATGGTACTTCCGGGATTGCTGTAAACACCCGGAGAAACCGGAAAATTGACGCCGTTGGTTTGTCCACAAACATAAATAGTATCATTCGGATCTACCTGCACTTTAAAAGCATGATCGTAGGTATTGGTGCCAATATAGGTAGATGCTACTACACCGGTGGCAGCATTATTAAACACTGTTACAAAGGCATCGGTACCACCCTGTGGTGCAGGGGTAATAGAGCCTGGAGTAGTGGGAAAATTCGCACTGGTAGTACCGCCGCAAATAACCCAGTTTCCAATACTTGTTTTCGCAATAGAAAAAGCAGCATCCATACCGGAACCCCCGATATACGTACTAAACAAGAGATTGCTACAGGTATTATTCAGTTTAAAAAAGCAACCATCTTGTTGGCCCCCTAACACCGACTGGTAGGCCCCCGGAGTGGTAGGAAAATCGGCAGAAGTGGTGCTTACAGCCACTACGATATCATCGTTTACATCAAAATAAATCTCACCTCTGTTGCCATCACCATAATTAGGACTCAATTGAGTAGAATTGGCACCATCAATGGCACTTCCACCAATATAGGTTGCTCCGATAAGAGCCGTACCTGCACTATTAAAATGTGCCACATAGGCGTCTGTTTGCCCTCCTAAGGTATTATCGTAGCAACCTATAGTCACCGGCAAATTGCTTGAGGTGGTGGCACCTGTCATGGCTAATTGATTATTGGCATTTACCACCATATTATTGGGCAAATCAGAGCCGCTACCACCATAATACGTAGCATAAACAATTCCGCTACCATTTGGAGTATACTTATTAATTCCGGCATCTACCCCACCACCATAAGTGGTTTGAAAAGCACCTACCGTAAAATTCCACCCAACTCCAAAGCACTCACCGCCGGCATATAAACTTCCGGACAAATCGTAGGTAGCACTGAACCCAAAGGTCATGGCTGTAGATGAACTGTAAGTGGCAAATACCAACACCGGGTCAATAACCAATTCGTAGGATGTATTATACCCATTTGGAAAAGCAAAACTCAAATCGCCATTTTGGCTCAACACATAGTTACACTTCACCTCCACCTTTTTACCATGTATCATTTGATAGCAATAGGGAGCGGTTTCCTCCATCGTATTGAATCCAATATCCATTTTCAAATTGCCATTCGCGAGCAAAGTGGGGCGAACGCCTTCATATCGCAATTTCAAGGGCGAAATATCTGCATTGGGATGTACCAATATATCATACTTAAACGATTTGGAGATACTATACGCTTTCAAATCAATGCCTTCATATAAATTTTGGTACCGGATATTTTCATAAACACCTACATTTCCTGCCCATTTTTTGGGATCATTCCCAATAAAGTAATTTTCATAATAGGGTAATTTATTCTCACTAGTAATGTTGGGTCTGTCATTGGCGTTCACAAAATGAACATTATACGCATAACACTTTATTTTAGCATCATAGGCAGCATTGCCCACTTCGTGTTTTAATTCATGTACTCGCTCAAGGTCTGCCATGCTGTAGTACACATACTGAAAGCTATTATTGGAGAAATAAACGTGTCCGCCATTCAAGTCGGTTTTAAACTTGACCTCTTCGGTCCATTGGTTTTTATTTTCCACAAACTTCAGATGCGAATGATCGTCAGCCTGTACTGGATTGGAAAGCAATAGCAAGGTGCCAAATAAAAAAGACAGCGGCAAGTAAAACTTTGTCATGGTGAACGCTTTTTGTTTAAAAATGGTTGGTAAACCAACCGTAAAGTTACATCAAGTTCTTTGAATAATAAAAAGACCCGATTTATTGTCAATTGGTTGGCAAAAAAGGCCAATAAGCACCAACTTTCTGTCAAAACTTGTCAGGTAAATCTGCTTTTTATGACCATTTATTAGTAGGTTTGCGCAAGTTTTTCAAAGCATGTCAACAAGACCCATAAGAGTGTTAATAGCAAAGGTAGGACTGGATGGTCACGACAGAGGAGCCAAGGTAATAGCTGCCACCTTACGAGATGCCGGAATGGAGGTCATATACACCGGGTTGCGTCAAACGCCCGAAATGGTGGTGGCCGCAGCCATGCAGGAGGATGTGGATGCTATTGGTGTCAGCATTTTATCTGGAGCGCACAATACAGTGTTTCCGGCCATCATGAGCCTTCTCAAAGAGCAACAATTAGAACATATTCTAGTAACCGGAGGAGGAATTATTCCTAGTGAAGATATGCAAAAATTAAATGAATTGGGCGTGGGTCGCTTATTTAGTCCGGGTACTTCTACCCATGAAATAGCAGCTTATATTAAGGAAGTAGTGAATGAAAAAAGAGCCAATGAAGCCTAAAAATACCCAATGGAACCATGGCCGCCATGGTCAAAGTCTCATCATATTGCAGATTTGCAAAAATCAGCTCCTTCCATCAAATACTAAAAAAAACAAACATTAAATCTTACGATAAAAAAAACAAACATGGAATTTAAAACATTACTATTTGAGCATCAAGAAGGAATTGCCACCATCACCATCAACAGACCGGACAAATTGAACGCATTAAACAAAGATGTGATTGAGGAATTAGGTAATGCTATTGATATGCTTGTAGAAAACAAGGAAATACGCAGTGCGATTATTACTGGAGCGGGAGCAAAAGCATTTGTTGCCGGTGCTGATATCAGCGAATTTACCACAATGGGTATTGCCGAAGGTTCTGATTTGGCACGTAGAGGGCAAACCTTGGTGTTTGACAAAATCGAAAATTGCCCCAAGCCCATCGTAGCAGCTGTTAATGGGTTTGCCTTGGGTGGCGGTTGTGAACTCGCCATGAGTTGTCATTTTAGAATAGCTGCCGAAAATGCAAAGTTCGGGCAACCAGAGGTAAACTTAGGCTTGATACCCGGCTATGGTGGTACACAACGATTAACCGCATTGGTGGGAAAGGGTAAAGCAATGGAATGGTGCATGACCTCCCATTTGGTAGATGCCAACGAGGCCTTGCAAATGGGCTTGGTAAATCATGTTACAACAGCCGAATCTCTGATTGAACGAACCAAAGAAATTCTCAACATCATTAATTCCAAAGCTCCTTTAGCGTTAGCGAAGGTAATAGCCTGTGTAAACAAGGCCGGAAGTGCTGATGGTTTTGAAACTGAAGTACGACTGTTTGGTGAATGTTTCGCCACTGCCGACATGAAAGAAGGAGTTACTGCATTTCTCGAAAAAAGAAAGGCAACCTTTGTAGGAGCTTAAATTTAACTGATATATTTCCGTTTTATCTTACTTTTGTTATCCAAAAAAAGAGACTATGACACGTATAATCCTTTTTGCATGTAGCCTTTTGTTTTCAATTCAGGCAGGGGCACAATTTTTGCCAACGGCTAACCTGACTATTTTTTCGGAAGATGGCCACAAGTTCTTTCTGATTTTGAATGGTGAACGACAAAATGATGTGGCCCAAACCAATATCAGACTAGAGGAATTACCGCAGCCCTATTACAATTGCAAAATCGTATTTGAGGATCAATCCTTAAAGGATATTTCAAAAAATATGTTGATGCTAACCGATGCTGACGGTATTCCGCAGGATGTTACCTATAAAATTAAAAAGGATAAAAATGGCAAGCAAATGTTGCGCTTTTTCTCCTTTGTGCCTGCACAGCAAAATATGATTCGACCCAATAATTGTACCGTATATCGATATGGACAACCGGGTATCATCATTTCTGGACCGGGTTTTAATGCAATGGGAAATTCCGGTAATGGCGGTGTGGGCATCCAATTAAACGGAGGTGGTGTCAATATGAATGTGCAGGTAGACAATAATGCAAATTATCAAAACCGAAATAATGGCAATCCACGAAGACAGGATGTATCGAATCATTATTATGATAACAATGCCAATATGGGGCAAGGGTGTATGAATTCTTATGCCATGAACAACAGAGATTTTGAAGAGGTTCGCAATACCTTAAAAAATGAAGGATTTGACGAAACCCGCTTAGATTTGGCAAAACAAATTGCCTCCACCAATTGTTTGAACACGATGCAAATCAGTACCATCTGCAAACTATTCAGTTTTGAAGGATCTAAATTAGAATTTGCCAAATACGCGTACGATCACTGTACCGAACCTCGAAACTATTTTAAGGTAAATAATGTATTTTCATTTAGTAGTTCCAAAACCGAATTGAATAATTATATACAGGGGCGTTAAGTAAGTACCTTTCAACGACCTTTTTTGAATATATTTTCGGCTTTCAAATTGCCTTTACCAAACGCAATGCACCTATAACACCAGTAGGATAATTAAGAAGCTGCAAATGATTTAGGAGTACCTATATTTGACTGACTAAAACCCATTTTTTGATACCCCCAATTTGTAAAATATGAACATCAAACTTCTCTGCACCTTTCTCTTTTTAGTAATTTCTACGGTGGCAAAAACGCAAGACACCCTATTTTTTGACAAGCATGAATTCAAAACCGACAATAGAAATGAGGCTGTCTTTTTTAGGATTCACCCCAAAAAACCAATAGACTCTGCAAACTACAGTACCACTCTATTTTATATAAGTGGTCAAAAGAAAAGTGAAAGAACCATTAAGCAAAAAGTCTTTGTCAAGGAAGTAAACTACTATGAAAGCGGACAGGTACAATCTGAGTTAGATTTAGACAAAGATGGGTATGTGAAAATAGTTTCATATTACAAACTCGGTCAACGAAAGCGAACCGATATTTTTGAAAAAGGAAAATTAATTGATGGAAAATGCTACAATTCAAAGGGTGAAGTAATTGCCCATACAGACTATGAGGTGATGCCTGAATTTCCGGGTGGAGAAAATGCCATGCTTACCTTCATAAGTCAAAATCTAAAATACCCGAAAGAAGCAATGAATAAAAACCTTGAGGGAAAAGTTGTAGTAAACTTTCAGATCAAGACGGATGGAACGATAGACAACGTAAAAGTACGAGAGCGTAAACATGAATCACTTGACGCCGAGGCTATCAGAGTAATTAAAGCAATGCCACACTGGAAACCGGGTATGCAGGACGGCACTATAGTTGAAGTAAATTATGCGCTTCCTATTATGTTTCAGCTCTATGATTAGGAGATGCGTTCATAAATTCTTCTTTGCATAAAGTTCTTGGCTCTTCGGGATGTATGGAACTGCGGCTTCCCGTAGGTAAGATAAAAATGGTTCTCTGAACCGATTGAAAGCATGCCATTATAGAAATTCTGTTCACGCAGAGCCTTCGCCTCAGGACGCTGCAACTTTCTGAAGGAAGCGTTTTCGCATCGCACGCAAGAATGTACACGAACACTAGCGAAAGAATGAGGCGAAAGAAGGTAGGTTGGACACCTTTTGCATGCACAGGAAGCCAGCCCGAAATGGCCTCACCACATTCCTGCCGCAAACGGGGTTGGCAAAATCATAAACAATATTAAGTAAAACCTAAATACAATTTGTGTTGCTCGGATGCATAATAGGAAGGAATCCATTTTTAAAAACAAAAATAATTACACAAAATTCGTTATACAATTTGCGTTATACATTTTGTATAATGCAAATTGTATAGTATATTTGTGATATGGAAAAACCAACGAATCCATTTGGAATAAATAGATATTTAGGTGCTGAATATTTTTGTGATAGAGAAGTAGAAACAAACATGCTCCTTTCTAATATTGCACAACAGAAGCATACTACCTTATTTGCCTTACGAAGATTGGGCAAATCGGCATTGATACATCATGTATTTCATCTACTAAGCAAAAAAAGAAATCAAAAATGTATTTATGTAGACATCTATGCTACGCAAAACCTCAAAGACCTCACAAACCAATTAGCAAAAAGTATTTATACTATATTTCCAGAAAAAAAAGGCATAGGAAAATCCTTTTGGGAATATATTAAATTGTTTCGACCTACGCTAAGTGTAGATGAATTAACAGGTGCGCCGGAGCTTTCACTAGATATTGCACAACCCAAACAATTAGAAAAAACGATTCCTCAATTGCTTACATTCTTAGATCAGCAAAATATAAAAATAGTCATAGCCTTAGACGAATTTCAGCAAATATTGACTTACCCTGAAAAAAATATAGAGGCAATCCTACGCACTGTAATGCAACAGTTACAAAATGTTACGTTTATTTTTTGCGGTAGCAACCAAACTATGATGCACGAAATATTTAATAGTGCCAAACGTCCATTTTATGGAAGCTGCAGCAATTTACACCTAGAACCAATAGAGAGAAAAGTGTATCATGATTTTATCACAAAAATGTTTTTAAACGATACATACAAAATACAAGACGATGCTATTGAGTACATATTAGATTTTACAAATGGCTATACGTACTATACACAGCGACTGTGCCATGATATATTTGAGCAAAAACAAAAAACAGTAACACGCGAAAACATTAATCAGGTAATACTTTCCATTTTTTATGAAATGAAAGGTAATTTTTTTCAGTATAGAAATTTACTGACTCCCACACAATGGCACTTGCTAAACGCCCTGGCATTGGAAGAAAGAGTAACACAACCATACACAAGACATTTTATACACAAATACAATTTAGGAAGTTCTGCTATTGTAAAACGAAGTCTTGAATCATTGATAGAAAAAGAAATGGTGTATAAAAATGGAGATACAGAAAACGTACACTATGCTGTGTATGATAAATTTCTCATGCGATGGCTACAACGAAAATAAAATAAATCGCAATGATACAACGAACGAAATACTTTGAAAAACGAGCTCCCGCTGGCGATTATAATTATCATTGTGCCCCAACCTTATCTTGAATGGTCTACCCAGAATTGTTCCTGCAATTTTCGAAATTCGGCATTGATTTCAGTATTTAGTGATTTCCATTCATCATGAGTTTTGGACAATTCCTGTTGTAGCTTTATTGAAAGGTACTTTTCAGACCACCCTTTTTGGGGTGCAAATTTCACTTTGAAGGAGTGACTTTCAGTATCAATAATATGAATCACTTCCTTCGTTTCATTTTTTACCTCTAGGTAACGATTGTCTATCCAATTTGTTTCGCCATTTAAATAGCTGAATGCAATGTCTCCAAAATCATTATCCAAGTAAATTGGAATCTTAAAGAGATCCTTGTTACTTTTATTTTCCACCATCAAAAAAATATCAGTGTGAGACAATTCGATTTCATGCTGAAACCAAGCCTTAATATGTTTGGAGGGGGGTACAAATATCTTACTTACACGTTTATGATATTTTTTGTAATCTGATTCAAAAATTTGCTGAAAGCACTCATCAAATGTTGCATAATCAAAATTAAACTTTTCACAAACTGCCTTTGAAGTTTTCATCATTATTTTTATTATTTCCTCCTTTTTTTCGTCATTGGATTTTCTAAAAAAGCCTTCCATATCAAAATTTGTATAGAAAACATTTAACGCCCAATACAATCCCCTTGTTGGATTTTCTATCGTAAATTCAGAGTCATACCGTCTTACCCTTATCCTAATAAACCTTCCAAATGGAAATTTCAATTTGTTGAAAAATTGGTTATACTTATTAATAAAATAGCCCACTCCCGGTCCAATATTTTCGCAAATTAGATCCCTATACTCTTTATTCTCATCGCTAAATGTTAGTTCAAAAAATTTCGTTGGCATGGCTTACCCTAAATTAATTCTATGCTCCCCACAAAGTCCCCGTATGGAAGCGCCGTAGTTTGTTTTAAATTCATCTCCCAATAATCTTATGTATCAAATTTAATACAGTTCTTGTACATTAAATACACTTTGTGATTAATAATACGAAATGGTAACTGCCTGAACAGCACAAATAATCCGAGGACTTGGTGATACAGTTTGATTCAGGTATTTGTTTGTAAATGCTCCATCGGGCGCAAGAATATATATGGACAGTGGCACAGAGCCGAACATCTCGAACAGCTAGGGCAAACATCTCGAACAACTAGTGCCTCATTTTGATTTCAACGAACATTTCATTGTATATTCAAAAGTTTGGGAGGGTGAGAGTACAACAGTTTTTGTATTTTCATTTTCATATTTCCACCTCTCAGCTTCACTCATTCCGCATCGTTCAGAGGTTGTTGTTTTCGAACCGTCATACTGCCCAGCCAAATTATAGTAGGGCTCTATCAATACGCATTTATAGCACCTTTTCTTATTGCATGAAATAGCAATTAACGCCAGTAGAATAATTGATAGCTGTTTCATATAAATTAGTTCTTGGTTTAATTATTAACCGGCCTTTGTTCCCCGCAGAGTCTCCCCCTCGGGATTCTGACGTTCATTTCTATATCCATTTTCCAAAATTCTCATCCCAAATTCAAAATCAGGCTACCCTACATTCTTTCAGGCGCAGCAATCCCCAATAAATGCAAACCATGTGCAATTACATGCTTGCACAACAAGCATATTTGCAAGCGCTGTTTCATGGTATTGGCATCCGCTGCTTTTAACACCGAATGATCTACCAAAAAAGCATTGAACTCTTTGGCCACCTGATACACAGCATTGCATACAATGGAAGGATTCATTTCTTTTGCAGCCTGAAAAAGAATGGCGGGATATTGTTCCAGTAATTTAAGAAGGTTCTTTTCGGTACGGCTTATGGCAGGTTTCACGTCCAATGTTAAATCCTCAACAGTTGCTTTGCGTAAAATGGAACTGATACGTGCATGACTATACTGTACAAAAGGTCCGGTAAACCCGTGAAAGTCAATGCTCTCCTCCGGATTAAATATCATTTTCTTTTTAGGATCTACACGAAGTAAATAAAATTTCAAAGCCCCCAAACCCAAGGTATTGTAAAGTTGCAGAAGTTCTTCACTGCTGAATCCATCTACTTTACCCAATTCTTCAGTATTTTTTTTAGCAATACCCACCATCTCATCTACCATATCATCGGCATCCACTACAGTGCCTTCCCTGCTTTTCATTTTGCCGGTGGGAAGTTCCACCATTCCATAACTCAAATGTTGAATACCATCTGCACATGGCTCTTTCATTTTTTGCATGATTAACTTCAACACCTGCATATGATAATTTTGCTCGTCGCCTATCACATACACCGATTTATCGGTGTGATAATCATTGTATTTGAGCATGGCCGTACCAATATCCTGGGTCATATATACTGAGGTGCCGTCACCACGCAATAATAGCTTTTGGTCAAGACCCGCATCCGTTAAATCAATCCATACCGATTGATCTTCCTTTTGAAATAATAATTGATTCGCCAATGCCTTTTCAACAATCGATTTGCCGGATAAGTAGGTTTGACTTTCATAATAAATATGTTCGAAGGTAATACCTAGCTTTTTATAGCTCACGTCGAAACCTGCATATACCCAACTATTCATGGTTTTCCAAAGTGTCAGCGTGGCTTCATCGCCTGCCTCCCATTTACGTAACATATCTTGCGCTGCCAGCATAATGGGCGCCTCTTTTTTGGCAAGTTCCTCATTCATACCATCCGCAATCAAAGTGGCAACCTGCAATTTATACTCATCATTAAATTTCACATAATAATCCCCAACAAAATGATCGCCTTTTACATGTGCCTGCTCGGGGGTAATGCCATTGGCAAATAATTGCCAGGCTATCATACTCTTGCAAATATGAATACCCCTATCGTTAATTAAATTTACTTTGACTACTTCATTGCCGACATTTTTTAATATGGCTGCAACGGCATGTCCCAGAAAAATATTTCGCAAATGACCAAAATGCAAAGGCTTGTTTGTGTTGGGCGACGAATATTCTACCATTATTTTTTCATGAGCCCAATCGCTTTTGCCATACTGTGAATTGGAATAGTTACCGGCGAGAAACTCAATAAAATAATCGCTATGAATGGTTACATTCAAAAAGCCTTTAATCACTTCAAAGTCTGTTACTAAAGGATCGTTCGCCAACAAATAACTTCCTAACTCATGGGCAATTTCATCCGGCTTTTTTTGTAATAATTTGGTAAGCGAAAAGGTTACTAACGTATAATCGCCCGAAAACTCCGCTTTGGTTTCATTAATAGAAAGTTCCTCTAGGGACACCTTTTTATCATATAGTGCCTCCACCGCTTTTTGGATAGAAGCTTTCAGTATGCTAACAATATTCATTGATATCAAGTAATTTTTCGCAAAAGTACATTATCCTCTTCTTGAATGTTGAAATATTCAAAAAATGCTTAGATTTGCTCACCATGAATAAAATCCCCTTTCTGTTTATTGCCAGCCTTTTTTTGTTTACTGCTTGTAATAAAGATTTCAGTGTTGGAGCTGATTACAAAGATATTACGGCAGTTTTTACCTTGTTATCGCAGTCAGATACCGCCCATTATGTCAAAATTACTAAAGGATATTATGATGAAAAGCAAGACAATCTTCTTTTGGCTCAAAATTCCGACTCCATCTATTATAATAATTTGGAAGTAAAAATGGAGGAGATTAGCAATGGCACCGTAGTGAATACCATTCCGCTAACACGCGTTGACTTAAACCTCGAGGGATATCAAAAAGATAGCGGGATATTTGCTACAACTCCCAATTATGCCTACAAAGTAAAAAAACCTTTGAATAGTAGCCGAACCTATCGAATCAAAATAAAAAATCTAAGTTCCGGAAAAGAAATTGAAGGAGAAACCAACATTATTGACACGGCTCAGCTGCGATTTCAAAACCCATTCATCAACACCCAACAATTAGATTTTGCAGTTCCTTTCGAACTGTACAATTTTGCATGGAATGCACCAGCCAATGCCGTATTCTATGATATCACTTTATGTTTTTGGTATGAAGAAATCAATACCAACACCTTGGATACAACCTATCAGTACAAAGATGTTCCTCTAATCAGAAATGTATTGGGATCTGATGGCGGCGCGGTAACAGCTACCATGAAAAATACCGATTTTTATTTGTCGCTATTTAGCGAATTGGGGGTGCCACCTGCCTATATTAGTCGTCGGGTAGACACACCGGATTTGATGGTTTTAGCAGGCGGACAAACTTTAAAAACGTATATCGATGCTACTACTGCGCAAGGTGGTATTACCTACGATCAAATAAAGCCGAATTTTACCAATTTGAAAGGAGAAGATGTATTGGGAATTATTTCTACTCGTGCCATTCGAACCATGAAGCAAATACCGTTTACCAAAGCCACTACCGACTCTATTAGAGATGGATTTTACACCAAGAAATTGAATATTGTAGGCGTTTCGAGCAGATAATTTTCTTGGGTTTTTCCTTTCAGACCCAATCCTTCAGTATTATTTCTGCTATTTTCAAATCAATGGCTTGTGTGATTTTGATATTTTCGCGCAAGCCGGCCACCAAATTAATTTTTTCACCCTGTTTTTCCAATACCGAAGCATCATCTGTAAATAGAGGATCGTATGCTTGTTCAAAAGCCGATTGAATCAATTGCGCATTAAAAACCTGTGGCGTTTGAATTGCTTTATACAAACTTCTATCGATACTGCAATTTTGTTCTTTGTCTACAAACCGCAAACTATCTACCACTTCTGTAAAAGGTATGGCGTTTCCTTTGTCGGACGCAACACGTAACAAATCTGTAAGCAACTCTTTGTTGATAAAAGGCCTGACGGCATCGTGAATAAAAACGATGCCCTCTCCTACCTCAGCCAAACCATTCTTTACCGACTCAAACCGGGTATCTCCCCCTCGTACTATTTTGATTCGGGAACGGTCGTCAAAATACTGGAGCATTTCCGATTCGTTATATTGATACTTCTTCGGAAATATCAAAACAATTTCGATATCGGCGAAGCTTTCCAAAAAATGTTTGAACAGAGTAATAAAACAAAGGCCTTCCGTTCAAAGGCAAAAACTGTTTTGGCACCTCTGATTGCATCCTTGTCCCAGCTCCCGCGGCCACAATGAGCGCATATTTTTTCATCATTCAAAAGTAATACGTTTGTGGCAATATATCCAATCTTACCAAACACTGCACAAAAAAACCGTCCCTTTCGGAACGGCTTTATATTAAATATAGTATCGATTAGTAGCGATACATATCACTTTTAAATGGACCTTCCTTAGGAATTCCCAAATAGGCGCTTTGTGCATCAGTTAAAGTTTCAAGCTCCACCCCAATTTTGGCAAGGTGCAATCGAGCCACTTTTTCATCCAAATGCTTAGGCAATACATACACTTTGTTTTCATAACTGCTATGATTGGTCCAAAGTTCGATTTGAGCTAAGGTTTGGTTGGTAAATGAATTACTCATCACAAAACTAGGATGACCGGTTGCACAACCTAGGTTTACCAAACGGCCTTCAGCCAGGATAATAATATCCTTGCCATCAATATTGTATAAATCTACCTGTGGTTTAATGGTATCTTTGGTAGAACCGTAATTGGTATTCAACCAAGCCATATCAATTTCAATATCAAAATGACCAATATTGCAAACAATGGCTTTATCTTTCATCAATTTAAAATGCTTTTCAGAAATTAAATCTCTACAACCACTAGCTGTAACCACGATGTCTGCTTCTTTTACCGCATCTTCCATTTTCTTTACTTCAAACCCGTCCATGGCAGCTTGTAACGCACAAATCGGATCAATTTCCGTTACAATTACTCTAGCACCGGCTCCACGAAGGGATTGAGCACTTCCTTTACCTACATCTCCATATCCACCAACAACGGCTACCTTACCGGCCATCATCACGTCGGTTGCTCTTCTGATAGCATCCACCAATGATTCTTGACAGCCGTATTTATTATCAAATTTTGATTTGGTTACAGAGTCATTTACATTAATGGCCGGAATAGGCAAGGTACCTTTTTCCATTCTCTCATATAAACGATGCACTCCGGTAGTAGTTTCTTCGCTTAAGCCTTTAATATGCTGAATCAACTCTGTATATTGATCAAACACCATATTGGTTAAATCGCCTCCATCGTCTAAAATCATGTTTAGGGGGCGCTCTTCGCTACCAAAAAATAAGGTTTGCTCAATACACCAGTCGGCCTCTGCTTGCGTTTGACCTTTCCAGGCAAAAACACCAATGCCCGCTGCTGCAATAGCTGCTGCTGCATGATCTTGTGTAGAAAATATATTGCAGGAACTCCATCGAACCTCTGCACCAAGAGCAGTTAAGGTTTCAATTAATACAGCAGTTTGAATGGTCATATGAAGACAGCCGGCTATACGTGCTCCTTTTAAAGGTTGTGTAGCGCCAAATTCTTCTCTGATAGACATTAGGCCGGGCATTTCAGCCTCAGCTAAACGAATTTCCTTTCTACCCCATTCAGCTAGACTGATATCAGCAACTTTGTAAGGAAGACTTAAATCGATGTTTGATTTTGTTGTTGTAGACATATAAAAATTTTTGCAAAGCTACAATATTTTATACTTTCAAATCTTATTGCAACTTAGTATTTTCCTATAAAGTATCGTTAACTAGTATTTCTTACTGACGATTTGCCTTCTGATAGGTTTGAAACGACTGCTCGTTGTGAATGATACTATGGTGAAGCAGTTGCAGAAAGGCATGGTACTTATTCTTATTCTGTAAAAAGCTAGAATCCCCACTTGCAATAAGATTCGTTCGTAGGGTACTGTCGGATCTATAGTCATAATAGCCGGTCACCTTATCAAATTGAGCCGTTATCAAATACGGTGCATTCAACATGTAGTATTGATTATTGATGGAGGCATAACTGAAAGAAGTTGTGGTACTATCGAAAACACTTTTTCCAAAACTGAAAAAGGGTTTATCATAATTCATATAATCCAATATGGAGGGCATAATATCCAGTTGTTGCATCAGATTGTGATCAAGTCCCTTAAGGGAAGCATCTTTGGGCGAATAAAATAATACAGGTATAGAAAACAGTCCCAATCCTTGATTGTAATAACCCAATGAATCGTTGTACGCCAAAAAATTATGATCGGCTGTAATCACAAAAGCGTATTGTCAAACCAACTTGTTTTGGAGGCGGTTTGAAAAAACAATTGCAAAGCCCTATCTGCATAGGCCACTCCTCTTTCAATTCCCTTGAGTTTGGCAAAGGGCTGATTCCGGTCTTTTTTTGGAATGGCAAAAGGCTCGTGCGAACTCAAGGTAAACACAGTAGAAAAAAACGGCTCTTTTTCCGTTGACAAGGTTTGCGAAAAATATTGCAAAAAGTGCTCATCCCAAATACCCCATGTCCCGTCATAATCATCATCATTGCCATATTCCTTTCTTCCAAAATATTTATCGAAGCCGGCATTTTTGCAATACGAATCAAAACTCATGGTACCATTGGTGCCTCCATGAAAGAACGAAGTGGCATACCCCTTTTGTTTTAATAATGATGGCAAGGCGTCAATTTGATTGGTTGCGTACGGAGAAAGTGGAAAAGGATCGTTCATAAAGTAAGGGATGCTTGACAAAATAGCAGGAATCCCATCTGCACTGCGATACGCATTGGCAAAGGCAAAATCGAAGGTTCGGCTAACTTCCATTAAACTATCCAAAAAGGGCGTAAAACTTTTTCTTCCCCCTATACCTGTAAATCCCTTGCCAAAACTTTCGAGAATAATAACCACCACATTCTGATTCTTGAATATCTGCCTTTCACCATGAGGACCTGCTCCATAGTTCTTGATGGGATTAAAATAGGTTTTCAATTCTTCATTTGTAAAAAAGGTCAAATCTTCAAGCTTTTCGCTTTCCAAGGTTTTCAAAATAGAAAAGGGCGTATTGAGAATGAGGGGAATATTTTCGCTTTCATCAATTACTACTGCATTGCTTAATGTGATTGGCCTTAGCTGCAAACCACCTCTGACGGTAATCACCGCCCCACCCATGCACAATAGGTAGAGAACCGCATTTCGAATAGTAAGCCCTTGGCTATTGCTTATGGCAGCGATTCTTTTGGCTATGAAAAGTAAGAAAACCATGAGCACCACAATCAAAATGCTTACGTACCAGAATTTTTGCAGATAATTAGGCAGCAAATCGAGAAAGTCCGATTTTTTTTCGATGAGATGAAAGACCTCGGCAGTCATTCGCCTTCTTACATAGGGGAAATAACCAATATCGGCTATGTCAAAAATAAAGGCCACACCATTCGATAGCACAAAAAGAAAGCTAAGTAGTCTTTTTATCAGCCTGCTACTTGTTTTGGTAAAGGGACAAAGTGCTAAGGCAAGATATAGAAAATTAACGGTTACAATACTCGACAAATCGAAACGAAGACTGTAATAAAAAATTTCGAAATACTCAGACAGAGAATTGACAGAAAAATATTGGAAATGAATCCCTAAAAAAGCAATCCGTATCAACTGACTAATCAATAGTAAGTACCCCAATTGCACAAGCACTTTAGGATATACTTCAGGAAATAGCGATTTCGTTCCATTCATAAAAAACAACTCCCTTCTATTTACAAAGGGAGTTGCGAAATTAAGATTATTTTTTGCTTGTGCTCTATAGTTTGTAGCTAAAGCCAATATTAAGGGTTTGTTTCATTTGAATCCAGCCTAAAGGTCCATAACCCATGGTAGTATTGCCGTTTGCATCGGTCGTCTTTTTGCTTTTCTGGCCGGGTTGATCATTATCATAGAAGAAGGTGAATCCAAGTCCGGCTCCGATAAATTTGCTGATTTTCATGGCAAAAAAGTTATCCCATAATATATCAATATTTCCTGGATTATCTTTTTTAAGAATGCCATTGCTGAGCACTGAATTCTTGGCTAAATAATTTGAAAACAAATCGATTCGGGTACTATAGTTAATATTTTTGGTGATGGAGGTTCTATACTTTGCAGTTAGGTACGCACCTACTTCCAATCGACTGGTTTTGCCTTTTTCTACACCAAAGGCTGAAGCAAGTGTGGTATATTTTGATTTAACAAATGTCGCTTTTGCTGCAATAGGGGAAATAAATATGGAAAAATTATCATTGGGTCTATACTCTGCTCCAAGCGCAAGGGTGAAAAAAGCCGGTGATAAAAATTCCGAAGTAGGGTTCAACTGCCATCCCGGTGTTTCATAATTGTATCCTTCTGTAAATTGCGATTGAAACCTAAAAAGACCTGTGAAATAGGTATGCTTTTTGAATTTACTTTTGGCCACCGTCCAATTTTTGGGTTGCATGCCATACCTGCTTGAAAAATCAATTCTATCGTCAAGTTTACGTGGAACAAAATTATTGGACGCTACATAGTTTAAACCGTAGTATAAATCTAAGGTATTTTCAAATATGGTATTACTTTTGATTCGAGCCAAAAATCCATTAAATTGACCATTGGCAGCAAATGAAAGTCTTTCGCCACCAGCAGCCCAGTTTTCCAAAATGCCTTGGTTAATACCGATATTGATAAGGCCCCCTTTTTTCCAACCCTCATCTTTTGCTTCTACCTTTCGTTTTAAATCCTTTTGTAAGTCATCTGATTTTTTGTCGACCTGTGCTTGCAAATTAAGAACAGACATAAGTGCAATAATTGCTGTTGCAATTTTCTTCATGATATAGTGTTTTTAGGATGCAAAAATGCCACCAATATTTTGGTGGCATTTGCAGTATTACATACTTTAACAAGTTATTATTTCTTTAGAGCATCTCTTATTTCCATCAAAAGCGCATCGGTTGGTGATGGGCCAGCAGGTGGAGCAGCTTCTTCTGCCTTTTTCATTTTATTCATGGCCTTAATCATCATAAAAATTACGAATGCAATAATAATAAAGTTAACTACATTTTGAATAAACATCCCGTATTTTACAGTGGCCCCGTTAATGGTCGTGGACAATTTTTCAAAATCATTTCCTACCAAAGTACCTATTATAGGCATCAGCACATCGTCTACTAGAGACGAAATGATTTTTCCAAATGCGCCACCGATAATAACGCCGACGGCTAAATCCATAACATTGCCTTTCATGGCAAATTCCTTAAATTCTGAAATAAAACTCATAGTTAGTGTTTTTTGTGAACCCTAAAGATAATACGCAATCTTATTTATTCAAACTTTTTTATCCTTTTTTCATCCCTGGAAATTCCATTTTAAAGGATTTGAGGGTTTTCAAAAGGGTTTCGGCCACCACATAATTTTTGTACCAGTTTTGGTCGGAGGGCACGATGATCCATTCCGGTCTATTACAAAGCGTAATCGCCTCCTCGTAATATTTCATATAATCATCCCACAGCTCCGATTCCTTTAAATCATTTTCATTATACTTCCACATTTTTTCAGGTATCTGCATCCGCTCATTCAGTCGCAACAATTGCTCCTCATGCGAAATATGAAGATAAAATTTGAGAATGGTAGTTTGGTTGTTTTCGAAAAGATGATTCTCAAAATTAGAAATTGATTGAATACGTTTTTTTGCGGTATTGTCATCAATCCACTGATGTACTCTTGTAATGAGTATATCTTCATAATGTGACCTATTATGCAACTGTATCATACCTTTTGCTGGTGTATGCTGATGAATCCGCCACAAAAAATCGTGTGCCAACTCCTCCGCCGTAGGCGCTTTCCACGATTTCACTTGTATGCCCAATGGATTCACATTGGTAAAAACATCTCTGATTAACCCATCTTTACCACTTGCATCCATGCCCTGAATGATTACCAGCAAGGAGTGTTTTGACTCCGCATACATCAAATTTTGCAAAGTGTTTATCTCATCGAGATATCCTTTGGTAATATTCTTAATTTTGTCTTTATCTAAACTCTTGGGAGCCCTTGTAGGCAATTTTGCGAGTTTAATTGGTGTCGGTCGAGCCATAATTACTTTTAGATTTTGGGAGTGCGTATTTTTTTACATAAAAGTACAAAGGTAAGCCAAGCCAAACAAGTAAAAATAGAAGATAAAATTATGGGCAAATACATATTGATACTAACCACGATGCCTGCCACTATGGGCGGTATACCTTGCGCTAATGATTGCACCGATTGATTAATTCCAAGTATTTCACCTTGCTCAGTCTCGCCGCCACTGTTCGAAACAATCGTTTGCAAATTGGGAGACAAAATACCTTGGCTTACGGCAATGAATGGCGATACCAAATAAAGATATATTGATTGTTGCGGCGCTAACACCAGCATCAAGGCCAGGGAAAGCGTAAATGTAAAAATAGAAACCGCTTGCTGTGGTGAAATTTTTCCAGCAAGTTTTCGTGTGATAAACCCTTGCGTAATTGCTATACAGATTCCAATATATGCAAAGTAATCACCAATACCGGATTGTGTGAAACTAAATTTTTGAATCAGGTATACTTGAAGAAATTGTGTAAAAATGCTGAACCCAAAGGTGAGCAAAAAGACCACCAAAAAAATGCTGCGTAATTCGATGCGATGAAATACAGTGGCGATATTATGAAACCCTTGCAATACGTTCAGTGGCTTTGTTGAAAAGGATTTAAGTGTTTCAAAAAAGTAGATAATTACCAAAATAATATTGACTATACAAAGTATGGCCGCAAACCAAAAAGGCGTTTCGAAATTGAACCAGCTTACCAAATTCGGATCGGACAATTTACCGCCGATATAAGGCCCAATAATAAATCCGAGACCAAATGCCATGCCGATAAGCCCAAAATTCTTGGTTTTGGTTTCAGGTGTACTGATATCACTGATTGCTGAAAAAGCTATTGAAATATTGCCACCGGTAAACCCATCTAAAATACGTGCTACAAACAATAACCAAATCATATGATAATGAATACCAATGGCAAATAAAATATATCCCAGCAAGGTGCCTGCTAATGAAAGCAGCAACACCTTTTTTCTTCCCACATTATCAGCCCAGGCTCCTAATAATGGGGCACCAAAAAATTGTGCTAACGGAAAGGCGGCAATCAGCAAACCAAATAAAAAAGTCCGCTGCTTAAGTATTAACGGAATTTGGGTTTGCATATCTGTTATTTGCGTAAAATCGATGGGACTAATGCCATTTTTTAAGTCCAGAAACAAGGGCGCTAGAATCGGTAACACCAATGTAGCACCTAAGAGGTCGATAAACACAGTAAGAAAAACAGGAATAAGTAATCGTTTGGCAGACGTTTCAATCATAGGTGGTAAAGGTAGAAATTCGAAACCAGGTTTCAGCTTGCAAAATAAAAAAAGACCAACCGATATCGGTTGGTCCTGAATCTTTGTCTTTTGAAACTTAGTCCTTTTTGTCGCTACCGCCAAACATACCTTTGAGTTTATCAAAAGCGTCCTTGGCAAGATCTTCGGCTTTGTCTGCCACTTCGCTCAACTTCTCCTTAGCTTGTTCAGCAAAATCTTCTGCTTTTTCAGCCGCTTCGCCTAATTTTTCTTTGGCTTGCCCTGCCAAATCTTCCAACTTTTCTTTGGTAGCTTCCGCAAAATCTTCTGCCTTTTCTTTGTAACTCTCTTGTTTCATTTCACCCTGTGCACCCGAAAACATCGCATCGATATTTCCAGAAAGAGCCGCCGGCAATTTTGATTTCACAAAGGTCATTACGGTGTCTACGGTTTTTTGTGCTTGCTCAGCGTTTAAACCTACCTCGCTGATCAGTTTATTAATTAATTCTTGCATGACAATTTTTTGGTTTTTAAGATGAGACGCAAAATTAGCAATTATTTCTGAGCTGAAAAATTTAATAAACTTTCTTAACGAAGTGAATACCATATTTTGCAATTACGTATTTTTGCAAAAATTTTTATTATGAAAAAACTACTTTTTATCATTGGAATCATTGTTAGTCTCCAAGCCAATGCGCAATACAAATATTACAAAGATTCAACGTACAGCATGCCCTTCAATTTGCTCTCCTCTCCTGTGTCTGTCAATAATGGTGCATGGTGGGACGATACCGACTTGGTAGTGAACCTCGGGTTTTATTTCCGATTTTTTAAGGATAGTGTAAATCAGGTAACCGTTTCAGGATCCGGTGCAATGGTGTCTACCACTCCCGACCCGTTTAACAAACCCTATTTTAATGCAATTGTCGCGCACGGCAGCGATCTTCAAGACAAAGACACCTCAGGAAATGGTAGCTTTTCTCCTATTTCCTATTTAATGACGGGAACGGCACCCAACCGAATTGGAAAAATTGAGTGGAAAAATGCCGGCTTTTATAACCCCATTGACAATGGAAATCTTGCAGATTCTATCGATTTTCAATTATGGTTGTATGAAACATCCGATATAATTGAGGTACACTACGGCAATAGTAATTTGGTTTCGCCCTTAGCCGATTTATATGATGGTGGGCCAGGCGCATGGTTTGGTATATTTGACTCACTTGACTTAAATTCACCAAATTTAGACTGCAGAAAGGCTTATAGTCTATCGGGAAATATTTCGAATCCACAACTGGATTCTGCAACCAACTTAAATTTTTTGAGCCCTCCGGGTGTTACGGGCAATCCACCTGCTGGAAGAGTTTTTAGATTTATCCCCAAGGCAAAAACAACTGGTGGAGGTGTAGGATATGATATTTTTACAAAAACAGAGAATTATAATATTGACTACTTCACTAGTCAAAATGAACTTCGAATTGACATTTTTAATGGCGATGATTTTCAGTTTGTACTCTCTGATTTGAATGGCAGAATCATCGAAAAAGGTCCTCTATCAAAAGGAAGGAACGTGATTCATACAGATCAGTACACCAGGGGAATGTATCTGCTAAAATTGTATTGCAAATCTGAAAACACAAGCTTCAAGTTTATAAAGTAATAGGATACTATCAGATCCAAAAAAACTGCTTTCGAGAAATTGAAAGCAGTTTTTTTAATGAATGAAAATACCCAATTACCAAATTATCCCTTTAAATTTGTCCCCTTATGGCAGCAGAACAAAACAATTTAGCAGCAATCATTTCGCATTGCAAAGAGTATGGTTTTATATTTCAAAGCAGCGAAATTTATGATGGACTCTCGGCAGTATACGATTACGGACAATGGGGCGTCGAACTGAAAAAAAATATTAAAGACGCTTGGTGGCGTAGTATGGTATACCAAAACGAAAATATTGTAGGCCTCGACTCCGCCATTTTTATGCACCCAAGCATCTGGAAAGCAAGCGGACATGTGGATAATTTCAGCGACCCTATGATTGATAATAAGGACAGCAAAAAAAGATATAGAGTCGACCATCTAATTGAAGCGCATGTTGAAAAAAACAGGGAACTTGGCATTCAGGAAGAAAGCGACAATGCGCTGATTTCGGAAATGGAAGCCTTATTGGCTCAAGATGATTTTGTAGGATTGAAAAATCTAATCGATACTCATCAAATCAAATGCCCCATTAGCGGTACTTGCAATTGGACTGAGGTTCGCCAGTTTAATTTGATGTTTGCAACCCAATTGGGTTCTGTAGCCGAAGAATCAGATACTATTTATCTACGTCCTGAAACCGCATAAGGTATTTTTGTAAATTTTTTAAATGTGCAAAAAACCGGCAGAATGAAAATTCCGTTCGGCATTGCACAAATCGGAAAAGCTTTTAGAAACGAAATCGTTGCACGCGGTTTTATTTTTAGAATGCGTGAATTTGAACAAATGGAAATGCAGTTTTTTGTGCGCCCCGGTACCCAACAACAATGGTATGAACATTGGAAACAAACGCGAATGCAATGGCACCTCGAATTGGGTATTTCAAAAGATCGGTATCGTTTTCACGATCATGTAAAATTAGCCCACTATGCAGATGCAGCATGTGATATCGAATACCATTTTCCAATGGGCTTCAAGGAGGTAGAAGGCATTCACTCCCGTACTGATTTTGACTTAAGGCAACATCAGGAATACAGCAAAAAGAAAATGGTATACTTCGACAATGATATTGATGAAAGTACCGGAAAACCCTATGGCAACTATATTCCCTATGTTATTGAAACGTCTATTGGTCTCGACCGCACTATTTTGATGGTGTTGAGCGAAGCCTATACAGAGGAGGATTTGAGCACCGACGAAAAACAAGATAGCAGAGTGGTGTTGAAATTTCCACCTAAGTTAGCCCCCATTAAATTGGCCATTTTACCACTGATGAAAAAAGATGGTCTTGCTGAATTAGCAAAAGATCTGCTGTTTGAATGTAGAGAGCATTTTTTGTGTTATTACGAAGAAAAAGACAGTATTGGCAAACGCTACAGACGTATGGATGCCTTAGGCACGCCTTTTTGTGTTACCATAGATCATCAGACAAAAGAAGATTCTACAGTTACCATCAGATATCGTGATAGTATGGCTCAGGAAAGAATCCACATGAAGGATGTGAAAGACATCGTTATGAAGACTTTAAAATAGTACTACTTCTGACAATCCGTAAAAAGGCTCCAAAAGAGGCCATTCAATATATACCAAATTAACCGGCATAGTTACAGCCTGTATTTTTATAATTGTACGATTTTCATTCAAAGTACGATGGCCTTAGAAATTTGACTTAAAAAAATAATGAAGTAAACCGTAGAAAAATAAATCGGTGCGAGCTCCTCGCCAGGTACTTGTTTTCCGCCAAGCCCATATATTTCTTGCCCGCTGAGGCGTTCAGGCAGGTTTGGGTTAATTTCGAACGCCTTGACTTGTTCCTTCCCGACTTTCCATTCTGAAAATGGACCGTATGCGGTGCTCCACTTCGCTGTGATAGCCTGTCCCGATCGAAGCATTGGGAACATAAGTGAAAATCATGAAGTCACGGATATTCAGTTTCTTTCAATCGGAGTATGGCCTTTACAGAATGCTAATCGCTCTACATCAGCGATATATATGATTATTTCGTAGCATTTTTAAGGCGAAGTAGCCAAAAATCACAAAGCCTTTTTCTAGTTTAATGGATACTATTTTACCTATGGCTATACTATTACTTCTTTCCTAAATTCTTATTTCGCTCTTGTTGTTGCTTTTGCATTTCAGCCATTCGTGCCATTAATTTATTCTCCTTTGCAGGTTCCTTTTTCTTGGCTTGAATTTGTGCGTGAATTTTTTCGGGATCTATAATATAGTTCTGAATCACAAATTGCAATGCGATGGTAATGACATTTGAAACAAAATAATAAAAGGTAAGGGAGGCAGGAAGTTTATTAAAAATACCCAAAAACATAACCGGCATAATGAAAGGCAAATATTTCATCATAGGATTACTTTGATCTGCAGTCATATTCATACTATATAAAGCTAGTATTAAACTGGTAACCACAAATCCAATAGTGAACAAACTAACATGGTCGCCGTAAAAAGGAATGCTAAAGGGTAAATTTAAAATAGAATCATAGGTAGATAAATCTTTTGCCCATAAAAATTTCGATTGCCGAAGCTCAATCGCATGCGGGAAGAACGATAACAATGCGAAAAAGACCGGCAATTGCAATAAGGCTGGTAAACACCCTCCCAAAGGATTGACACCCGCCTGCCGATAAAGCTTCATTTGTTCTACCCCAAACGCTTGTTTGTCATCACCTAATTTTTCGCGCAGCTCATCCAATTCTGGTTTCAAGGCTTTCATTTTTGCACTCGATACATAGCTCTTATAGGTAAATGGTGACATCAAAAGCCGAATAATGATAGTTAAAAACAAAATCACCATACCATAGCTGGATACAATTTTGGCTAAAAAATTAAAAATGGGTAGAATGAGCCAAATATTGATATACTTTACGAAGCCAAAAATGCCATAGCTCAATGGAATAATTTCTTCCAAATCTTTACCATAACTCTTCAATAATTTATAGTCGTTAGGACCTAAAAACATTTTGTAGCTGATCACATCTCTTGGTGCTACAACCATGTTTGCATCAAAGTTTGAAAGAAGATGCAAGGCCGTATCCCCTTCAGATGGTGCCACATGCACCTTTGCTGAAAGAATCATTGGACTGTCTGTTATCAAAGTGGTATTAAAGTAGTGTTGTTTGAAACTGAGCCATTTCACCGCTTCCTGCAAATCATGTGTTTTCTTTTCCTTGATGGTAAAATAGTCATAACCTTCTTTCTCCAGATTATAACAAATTTGGGTATACAGTTTTTGGCTCTCTATATCCTTCTCTGTAAGCAAGGACTGTGATTTCCACTGCATCGAAATATTTTGCGAACGATCACATCCCGACAATTTGGCTTGTACGCTTAGCATATAACCGCTTGGTTCCAATTTATACGTAAGCACCATATCATTGGAGACAAAGGAAATCGCCTTCTTATCACCAGAAAGTTCTCCCTTAAAGGACTGGGTTTTGCTGTGAACAATACCACCAAAGGCCGATTTAAAACCGTAATCTACTACATTATTATCTCCCTCAAATAATATCAAAGGTTTGTGATCATACGTCTTGAATTTCTTTAATTCAGCCTTGGTAGCATACCCCCCTTTATTGGTGAAGGTGATAATAATATCATCATTTTCAATAGTAGAAAGCACTTCAGGCGTCTCAACGGCCACGGCATTTGTATCGAGTGCACTTTTCCCGGCAATAAGCGTAGTGTCTTTTGATGAATTTGTGGGGATGGGGGCAAGCTTCGCCTTTGCGATAGAATCCGCAATATGTTGCTTTTGAAGTTGGGTTTGACCATTTTGATTGTAAAAAATGTAGCCAATCAACATCAACATCAACAATCCAAATCCAATAACCGTATTTTTATCCATTAAAAAGTAATTGTGTAATTAATTTGAAGCTGCAAATATAGGGTAATTGAGTACAAATGAAACTAGAAATTCCATAGACGGTTCCTATAGAAGATGAATCCGACATAGTGTATTCATAGCATATTACCATCAAGTAAAGGTTTAGACGACCTAATCAAATAGTGACTTATCTATTTGGAGTTACGGAAGCGACCTAGCACTTTACCACCTGATTGAAAAATACGATGGATCCGAAAATGCAAGGGAGGCACCATCGAAAAAGCAAACCTCCATTTCAATTACAGGTGGACGAAACCTAAGGTGCATAATAAGCTGTCCATTCTTTACCCTTTTTGTCTAAAATACTGTATTTTGTTTCATTCTTTATAGTATGAAACAAACACTCACAAGATTTGACCTCACCATGATTGTAATTAGTCTGGTAATTGGGATGGGCATTTTTCGCACTCCGGCCTCAGTAGCTAATGATGCAGGAAATCAACTCATCTTCTTTGCAGCATGGATTTTTGCAGGTATGGTGAGCCTTTTTGGGGCACTCACGTTCGCCGAAATTGGTAGCCGATATCCTTGCCATGGCGGATTTTATAATATTATGGCCATCACCTTCAATCCCGCCACTGCTTTTTCCATAAATTGGGCCACCCTCATTTCCAATGCGGCAAGCACGGCAGCAGTTGCATTGGCAGGTAGCGAATATCTTTTTGCAGTTTTTATTAAAAATACTTCAGAAATGTCCGATATCTACAAAAAATTATTCTGCATTGTCATTATTCTCATACTTTTCAGTGTCAACTGGTTGGGACTTAGAATGAGCGCTACCATGCAAAACATTTTGATGCTGTTAAAAATTGCCATGATTCTCTTGGTAATCATCTCCCCATTTTTTATTAATGACACTCATCCCATTCTTGATTCTCATACTAGCTTTAAGTCCTTTTCACTCCTCGCCTTTTCGATGTGCTTTAAATCCGTCTTTTTACCTACGGCGGTTATCAGCAAACCGTAAACTTTGGAGCTGATATCAAAGATGGAAATAAAAATATTCCAAAGGCAATCATTGGCGGATTTCTTATCATCCTTATTTTATATATCACAATCAATATCTCCTACATCCGATCACTAGGATTTTCAAGCCTTGCCGCCACCAAAACCCCAGGCGCGTTAATTATTCAACAAATGCTTGGACAAAAAGCCGGCATTGCCTTTTCACTATTGATGTTTTTTTGTGTGATGGGCTATGTGAACGTTTGTATGCTTAGCAACCCGCGTGTGTATTATGCCATGGCTCAAGAAAAACTAATGCCCAGCTCCTTTGCAAAAATGCACGAAAAAACGCAGGTCCCCCGAGCATCCCTTCTACTTTTTACAGGCCTGATTATCCTAACACTATTTCTTTCTACTGAATTTGATAAAATAGTAAATGTCATCATGTTCTTCGACTCCATAAGCTTTATCGCATTGGTGAGCTCCATTTTCTATTTACGAAGAAAGAACATTTCACTGCTCAGTGAAAAGCCTTACAAAATAAAAGGCTATCCCTATATTCCAATCTTTTTTCATAATCAGTTATCTCGGTGTCATGATCAGTGTCATTAATAATGATATCAATGCACCGCTAATTGGATTGTTGGTTTTGCGGTGGGCTTGCTGATGTATTACCTCTTCCGAAAATCTCATAAATAATTACTAAACGCATGAAAGGTACCCCATTCGCCATTCTTGTAGCCATGTGTTTGGGGTTGATTTCGTTTGATACCGAAAACCGCATCACCTTTTCGCTTGGACAACAAACATGTATTCTCATACAGACGATAACGAAACCAGGGGCTTTGAATTTCATCGCCCTTCACGACGACGAAAACACGGCCGTAAAAGCATTTCACAGCTGGACAAGCGAACTAAATATCAACTTAATGGAGCTGCATCAGAACAATGATCGGTATTTGAAGTATCAAATTGGATCTAAGGTTTTTTCTATTGATCCCAATAAAATTTTTACAGAAAAGGGAATTGCCAATACCTTAAACAGTAATTATTTAAAGTACCCAAAAGAGCTTCCTATTAAAATCAAACAATTTGCAGATAGTTTATTGGCCTATTTTGTCGACTCCTCAAAAAGAGCTTACACAATCGCTATTCATAATAATTCAGAAGCAAATTATTCCATATTAAACTACAAAAACCCCCGGCTTGCTTCAAAAGTATTTATTTCAAGCAATGAGGATATTGACGACTTTTTTATTGTTATTGACTCCCTCGATTATGATTTTTTCAAAAACCTAGACCAGAATGTTGCCTTACAGAATATAGAGGCCGATGATGACGGCTCCCTATCCATCTATTGCCATAAAAATAAAATTCCGTATATAAATATTGAAGCACAAGATGGCCATTTAGCAAAACAAATCGAAATGATAAAATTGGCCTATTATCTAGTGACTGAAAAGAAGTTATAAGGAATAAAAAACGATACTTTTTCTAGTCTACAATTTAGGCCCTTTATGGTACTCTATTTGATTGGCAAAAAAAATAGGAAACCACTGGCTTGATACAGACTAAGTGTATTAAATCAAAAGCACCCCCTTATCTATGTATAGTTACGACACAACTTGATAACAGTCCGTTACAATTAGATAATGGTGTGATTAGATTGACGTCACATACCCTTCCCATCTTTGCAGTATCAAGATGAATCAAAAACGAGCACTCGATGTTGTGATAATCAGCGATGTCCATTTAGGTACATATGGCTGCCACGCCGAGGAACTCTTGTCCTATTTAAAGACAATACAACCCAAAAAACTGATTCTAAATGGTGACATTATTGATATATGGAATTTTAGCAAACGCTATTTCCCTAAAGCTCACATGAATGTTATAAGAAGGATTCTCAAAATGGCTAACAATGGTGTAGAGGTTATTTACATTACCGGGAACCATGATGACTTGCTGCGAAAATATACTGATTTAGAATTTGGAAATATTAAATTAGTAGATAAGTATATTTTGGAATTAGGAAACAAAAGGGCCTGGATATTTCATGGAGATATTTTTGACACCACCACCAATGGATCTGCCAAAATCATCGCAAAGCTAGGGGGTAAAGGCTATGATTTGCTAATTCTTCTAAACCGAGCCATTAATTGGCTATTGGAAAAAGCCGGAAAAGAGAAGATGAGTTTCTCTAAAAAAATAAAAGACAGTGTAAAAAAAGCGGTTTCCTGGATCAACAATTTCGAAACAACAGCAGCTGATTTAGCCATAACGCAGGGATTTGATTATGTAATATGTGGACATATTCATAAACAACAAAATCGCATCATCACCAATGAAAAAGGAGAAGTTCATTACTTAAACAGCGGAGACTGGGTTGAAAATTTAACCGCTTTGGAAAATAATATGGATACCTGGAAAATTTACAAGCACTCCAACAACCAAGAAATTATTTCTGAGGAAATTGAGATTGAACTAGACACGTCATATAGTTTACTAAACAAAATATTGGCCTTTTAATCGAAAAAAATACCGTATGAAAATATTCTATGCCATCCAGGCCACCGGAAATGGTCACTTAAGCAGAGCAGCAGAGTTGCACCCCTACCTAACTAATTTAGGAGAGGTTGACTACTTTGTAAGTGGCAATAATTCTACCATCGATTTTCCTTTTCCGGTTAAATATCGAAGCAAGGGTGTTAGTTTATATTATAGTAAATGTGGCGGCATTGATCATATGGATACCCTTAAGAAAATTAAACCGCTATCCATTTTTAAAGAAGCAATGGATTTACCCTTAAAAAATTACGACATCATCATAAACGACTTTGAGTGCATTACCTCCTTGGCCTGTTCCATACAAAAAATACATTCAGTTCAACTGGGACATCAGGCCAGTTTCAAAAGCGGAAACACACCTAGACCGGCAAAAAGAAATCATGTAGGGGAATTGATTCTAAAAAATTATTCAAAATCATCAAAATATATGGGACTACACTTTAGAGCTTACGACGACTTTATTTTCCCCCCAATTATTAAAAAAGAAATTAGATGCGCCAAAAATGTAGATCAAAAACATATAACGGTTTATTTGCCTGCCTTTCAAAAAGTGTGCCTGCAAGAGACCTTTGAAAAACTTCCGGATATTGAATTTCATTGGTATCTTTCTTCCGTTAAAGATATCTACAAAGAAAAGAACATTACCTACTTTCCCATTTATCAAAAATTATTCAACGAAAGCCTTTCCTCCTGTCACGGTCTCATAACTGGTGGCGGATTTGAAACACCGGCCGAAGCCCTATTTCTTCGAAAAAAACTGATGAGCATTCCCATAAAAAATCACTATGAGCAGCAGTGTAATGCCGCGGCATTGGCCAAATTAGGGGTTTGCATTTTAGATGCAATTGATGAGCATTTTTCAGATCATATTTCTGAATGGTATCAAAAACCAACGGCGGATATTTCCATCGAAGCAAATAATATTCAAGAAACGCTTCAGTTTTTAGTAGACAATTATCCCAGAAAAAAAGATATTTTTTTAGAAGACCAATTGCTTTTTATTTAAATAAATTCAAAGGGTGCCCCGTAATGAATTAAGAAATTCTTTTCACAACGCCATTGCTAAACTCATAGCATTGTCCGCTTTCTTCACAGATAGCCTTACCCCCTTCGTCAAAATGTAATCGGTGTCCATATTCACTCATCCACCCAATTTGTTTTGCAGGGTTTCCAACAATAAGCGCATAATCCGGAACATTCTTTGTTACCACAGCACCAGCGCCAACAAAGGCAAATTGTCCGATATCGTGACCACAAACAATTGTAGCATTCGCACCAATGGATGCTCCGGTGCCAACATGTGTTTTATCGTATTGACCGCGTCTGTTCACACCACTTCGTGGGTTGGTCACATTGGTAAAAACACAGGAGGGTCCTAAAAACACATCATCACCACAGGTAACGCCGGTATAGATGGAAACATTATTCTGAATTTTTACATTTTTGCCCAACACTACTTCAGGTGAAATGACAACGTTTTGACCAATATTGCAATGGTCGCCAATAATGCATTGAGGCATGATGTGACTAAAGTGCCAAATTTTTACACCATTGCCAATAGTACATCCTTCGTCAACTACTGCTGTGGGATGTGCATAATAATTCGTTTCCATAAACGCTGTATTTTATGGGGCGAATATAGGCAATTTGAAAATAAAGCTCAAAGAGTAAAGTGAATTCTGAAACAATATCCATTCTGGAAAACTATTTTGGGGTTTTAATCCCGGCAATTGCTTCCTTGAAAATCGGCGCTTGTCAACTTTTACAGCAATTCCAACAATAATAAATAGTCATATTACTATTTGAGTTGTGAACCGATAAATAACAAGACAATTGCAGTTTAGTGCAAGCAGTATTGGGCTATTACTGATATGAAATCGGCATCATACTATTGACAATTCCTGCACTAGATAGCAAGCCCAAGGCACCCTTTATGCCTAGCTCCCCCTTTTTTGTCCAAATACCGCTCTGAATCCTTTAGGATTTCGTTTTATGTATTTCAAAGGTCTTCAGCGAATGCAGAAGTATGGCCATATTCCTTTTAAAATTCTTCGTTTGTGAAGCTCCTGCATTTAAATAATAAAAAGTTCCTTCAAGGTCTCCCTCCAAAACAAAACATATCATTTCCGATTCTCCGTATGTATTGGTTTCAGATTTTGAATGAAAAAAATAGGCCGTCTGATGTAGCATATCCGTTTCTCCGGTTTCAACAATTTTCATACCATTCGATTGTTGTTTGGTTAGATTCAGCAAGTAATCGTACTCAGACTTTAAATCATTTTTTCCTCCAAAGCATTTAACCTTTTGAATGGTGATGAAATCTATAAACCCGTCCTTATCAGGTTCTGATCCGGCACCTATCCCCAAAATAATATGGTCATTAGTATAATCCTCAACTTTCCAATTCCAATTCTTTGGAATACATACTGTAAAGTCATTATTGGGATAGATAATTTTCTGCTTGGCAAATTTTACTGGAAAATTAGCATAGTCTTCAAGGGTTCCTTGATTGCTAGAACAAGAAATGATTACGACTACAACAAAATACAATCCAAGTAATCTCATTGTTTAAAACTTTTGTAGGCACTTAATTAGCTCTTAATCCAGAATACTTAATAAATATTCACCATACCCACTCTTCTTTAAACTATGTGCAAGCTCCTCTAATTTTTCTTTTGAAATAAAGCCCATTCTATAAGCAACCTCTTCTATACATCCAATTTTGGTACCTTGCCTTTTTTCAATTACACGCACATACTCACTGGCATCATGCAAACTATCAAACGTACCGGTATCAAGCCAGGCAGTCGTTCGGTCAAGTACCGAAACATGCAGCCTGTTTTGTTGAAGGTATATTTTATTGACGTCTGTAATTTCATATTCACCCCTTTCAGAAGGAAGTAAGTTTTAGCAATTTCTACCACACTATTATCATAAAAATACAATCCAGGCACAGCATAATGCGATTTGGGATGAATGGGTTTTTCTTCAATGGAAATGGCCTTTGCATTTTCGTCAAAAGACACTACTCCATACCGCTCAGGGTCTGATACGGGTAAGCAAATACATAACCGCCTTCTACATTATTCAGTGTTTGCAATTGCCGTCCAAGACCATATCCATAAAAAATATTATCTCCTAATACCAGCGCTACTTTATCTTTTCCAATAAATTGCTCTCCTATTACAAATGCTTGTGCTAATCCATTGGGTACTTCCTGCACTGCATAACTGATACTACAGCCAATATCACTTCCATCTTGAAGCAATCGTTGAAACTGAGCATTGTCTTCGGGAGTGGTAATAATCAAAACATCGTTGATACCTGCCATCATCAGTACCGAAAGCGGATAATATATCATCGGCTTGTCGTAAATCGGCATCAATTGTTTTGAAATTGCTTTGGTGATTGGATAAAGTCTGGTGCCAGAGCCTCCTGCTAAAATGATTCCTTTCATATTATTTTAATTGTGCTGCTTAATGGTACTAAAGAAAAACGAATACCTTTTAGATTATCAAGTATCCACTATTTAGTTGATTAGTGATATTGTTTGTTATAATATGTCAAATAATCGCCACTTGTTACATGTTCCAACCAAAGCGGATTGGCAAGATACCAGTCAATGGTTTTGCTAAGTCCTTCTTCGAAAGTTACGGATGGCGTCCAACCCAACTCTCTCTGTATTTTACTAGAATCAATGGCATACCGTAAATCATGCCCGGCTCTGTCCTTTACAAACGTAATGAGCTGTTCAGAGGCTCCGGCTGTTCTACCCAATTTTTCGTCCATCAATTTACAAAGCAACCGAATCAAATCAATATTCTTCCATTCATTGTGCCCCCCGATATTGTAGGTTTCACCTATTGCGGCCTGATGATAAATGGTATCAATCGCTGAAGCGTGATCGACCACATACAACCAATCTCGAACATTTTCACCCTTTCCATAAATGGGTAGTGGTTTGTTATTCAAAATATTATTGATTGAAAGAGGAATCAACTTCTCCGGAAAATGATTGGGCCCATAATTATTGGAACAGTTGCTGATAACCGCAGGAAAATGATAGGTATGAAAAAAAGATCGCACCAAATGGTCGCTGGCTGCTTTACTGGCACTGTACGGACTTCTCGGATCATAGGCAGTTTCTTCAGTGAACAAGCCGGTATCTCCCAATGAACCATATACTTCATCGGTAGATACATGATAAAACAATTTGCCATCAAAAGCATTCTGCCATGCCTCCTTGGCAATATGTAGCAAATTGGCGGTACCCACAATATTTGTTTGAACAAAAGACAGGGGATTGCTGATGGAACGATCTACATGCGATTCGGCAGCTAGATGAATAACCGCATCAATTGAGTATTCTTCAAAAATTTGACGCATCCGAACCGCATCGCATATATTGGCCTTTTCAAAAAAATAATTTTCAGCGGCTTCAATATCAAGCAGGTTTTCGAGATTGCCTGCGTAGGTTAAATCGTCAATATTCACGATCCGATAGTTCGGATACTTAGTTACAAACAATCGAACTACATGCGATCCGATAAAACCTGCACCTCCCGTAATTATTATATTCCTTTCAAAAATCATGACTGCAAATTTAAGTAGAAAGATGAATAGTATGGCATTTTATCAAGATCTCTTGAACGAATAAGCTGTGTTCCCTCTAAAAAAATCATCAAATTACGCCTCATTATTACTACTTTTGCAAGCGTTCTATGAGTACATATCTACTATACATTGATCCCGGAAGTAGCAGCATGATTATCCAAATGCTGGTGGCCGGGGTATTAGGTGCCGTGTTTTTCTTCAAAAATGGTTGGTACAAAATAAAATCATTTTTTACAAAACCTTCAGAAAAAGACGAGACGGAACCAAATCCTAAAAAATAACAAGCCGTATTTATGCAGGCCCTACCCTCATCCTATAAAGACCCCAGTGGTTATGTTTTTATGTACAATAATGAGGTGCACCGAATCATTCATTTCGATTACCAAAAGCAATTTCAACAATTATTGGAAAGCGGTTTATATGAACATCTTGTCGGCAAACAATTACTGATTCCACATGAGGAAGTCAGTTCCATACCGCTGCAATCAAACACCTATAAAATAATAAAGCCACGGCAAATTCCCCTTGTGAATTACGCGTATGAATGGAGCTTCGAAATGTTGAAAGATGCAGCCCTCTGTACGCTCGACACTACATTGGAAGCCATTTCCTTTGGTATGATTCTTAAGGATGCCAATACCTTCAATATTCAATTTGATCGGGGTAAACCTATTTTTATAGATACCTTATCTTTTGAACTATATCATGAAAAAGAAAGTTGGGTGGCCTATCGGCAATTTTGTGAATGCTTTTTGGCTCCTATGCTATTAATGAAATATTGCAATCGCTCCTTGAATAAATTGCTGATTGCCTACCCCAATGGCATACCCATTGCCGTCTGCAAATCGATGCTCCCCTTTTCGGCTCGATTTAATCTGCACGTCAACCTGCACATCTTCTTGCAAAACAAAGTAAGCAATCAAAAATCAAACCACACGCGCCCCCAACCCGATTTCTCGAAAGCAAAAATGCTTACTCTTTTAAATGGGCTTAAAAGTTTTGTAGGTTCTTTGGAATGCGCAAGCGATAAAACAACTTGGGATAATTATTACGACGAAACCATTTTAAGCACGCAGTATCTGGAGGAGAAAAAAAAATTGGTGGCTCATTATCTCAAACAAATCGAATTTCAAACTCTTTTAGATTTGGGCGCAAATGATGGTGTATTCTCGATGCTCTATAAAAATTCAACCAAGCAGATATTTGCAGTGGATGAAGACAGAAATTGCATCGAAAAATTATATCAAACCTGCAAGGCAGAAGGAATTCAAAATATACTCCCACTCATAATAGATCTTAGTGCACCTAGCCCTGCTATCGGTTGGCATAACACCGAAAGAGACTCCTTCTTTCAACGCGTAAAACCGGATGTTACCTTGGCCTTGGCACTTATTCATCACTTGGCCATTGGGCATAATATTTCTTTACAGCAAATAGCAGATTTTCTTTATTCCTTCAGTAAATATGTCATTATTGAATTTGTGGACAAAACCGATCCGAAGGTCATTCAATTGCTTCAGCACCGAAAGGACATCTTCACCCAATATCAGATTGCTGATTTCAAAAAATGGATGCAAAACAAATTTGAAATTCTTGAAGAAACCCAACTTACTCAAAAAAGTCGTACCCTCTTTTTACTGAAAAGAAAAGAAATATCCTAAATCGTGAAGGCTTACTTAAAATATCCGATTTTTCTTTTCCTGCTACCCCTCTTTTTCTTTTTAGTGGGCTATACTGAACATGGATCGTTTTTGCATTTACATAAAATGGCCATCCCATATCTCTGCCTGTATGGTGGTATTGGCGGCTGCTATTGTTTGTTGAATATAGTTAAAAGGCAACCAAATAAAAACGCAGTTTGGGTATTGTATGGTGGCACAGTCTATTTCTTTTATGGAGATATTAAATGTCGATTTGTCGCTGTCTTTCCAACAGAAGCTTACACCATTTTTTGTTTGACCATTTTGTTGCTACCTATTGCCACACTTCTGTTATTGCGAAAATTTCCCAAGTTGGAAAAACAACTTTTCTCTTACGCAAATGCATTATTACTCGCACTTTGCATCACCCAAGGAATATTGGTTACGCTAGCAGTTTCCAAGCCCGATACATACCAACTTTCCACCATTAATTTCAAAGAAAACAAGTGTGCCGCAACCCCATCCATTCACTTAATATTATGGGATGGCTACCCGGGGTTTCGCTCTTTGGAAAAATATTTCAATTTTGATAACAACGATATAAAGCAGAAATTGAAAAATAAAAAGTATGTCGTTTTTGACTCTATCAATAGCAACTATTTTCAAACATACTTTTCAATCAATGCCTTATTGAATATGCAGTACATTTCCTATTTGCATCAGGTACCACTCAATCAATACTACAACGTATTGCATCAGCTAGAGCAAATAAATGACAATCAATTCACCCAATTTCTTATAAAAAATAAATACCGGATTTACAACAATGCTATTTTTGAACTGGGCAATCAGGCAGTTCTAAATAATAATCCAAAATTTAAAAGTGCGGAACAAATTCACTTCAATGAAACCCTACCCAAGCGACTTCAAAAAGACTTTCTATGGCGCTTTGCCAAAGGAAAATTCAAAATGAAATTTGCTGAGGAACAAACGGTATTAAACCAGTATAACCAAAACAATGCCACTATCAACAGATTTTTTGAACTAAAACCAACCCATCCACATTTTACCTACTCGCATATCATCATGCCGCACGAACCTTACTACACCGATAGTGCCGGCCATTTTCTGAATCGCGCGAAAGCTGCCAAGGCCAATAACGAAAGCTTGTTTATCAACTATATTAAATATACCAATACCCTCATCGACAAAATGGCCTCCCATTTGCAGAAACAGGAACCCAACTCAATCATAATCATAATGAGCGATCATGGCTATAGAGAATATCTGCAGGATAGCGAAATTCCTTTGAAATTTAATAACTTTTTAGCCATCCATCTGCCGGATTCAAATTATGCCAACCTATCTAAAATGAAAAGCACTCAAAACTTGTTCAGAATTCTATTGAATCAATATTTCGACCAAGAACTTCCTATGTTGGAAGATAGTTGCATTGCCATCAATGAAGAAAAGAAGCAAATAATTTCAACAAAATTGTAATATTGAATTTCTCCTGAAGTATGATCGCACTATTTTTTAAGTATCTTTTTAAATGTTCCTTTATAAAACCCCATTATTACGGATTGTATAAACGACTTTTCGAAAAGTATGACTTGTTTAAAAATAAAGAAGTAATGTCCCTTTACGATCAGGACATTCGTATACAACTAAAATTAGATGACTTTATTCAACAACAAATATTTCTTCTTGGGTATTATGACAAACCCGGAATATTATTTCTAAAAAAGAATTTGCGCCCGGGAGCCGTTTTTGTAGATATAGGTGCCAATATCGGCGCTTATACCTTGATAGCAGCCAAACTTGTTGCCCCATCTGGAAAGGTCTTTGCTTTTGAACCGGCAATGAATGTCAATCATCAACTGCAAAATAATATTCGTTTAAACACGTTTGATAATATCCGGGTCGAGAAATTGGCATTGTTCAACAAAAATGCGACCCTGCCCCTAAAAATTTCTTCAAGTGCGAATCTTGGCATGTCAAGTATCCATGATCATGATGAAGAAACAGGTGAAATAGAAATGGTTCCAGCCATTAAAGGCGATGATTATTTCAAACAAGTAGAACTCACAAAAATAGATCTTATCAAATTAGATATTGAAGGGGCCGAGTTGTATGCCTTGCACGGTCTAGAACAAACCATTCACAAATACAGACCGCTAATCGTTATTGAATTATCGGAGGCTGTTTTGCAAAGAAGTAACATACATAAAACAGACATCCTTGACTTTATGAATCAATTGCAATATGAAATGCATGGCATCAATGTAGAGGGAGCCATCGTGGACATGGATGCTAACGATTTGAATGATTCAGAAAATGTTGCGTTTGTGCCTCTATCTATAAAAAGGTAACATTATTTCCCCGCTACTCTCTGGGTTCGTTTAAATTGTATAAACAGAAAAACCGTTGAAGCCAGATAGGAAATAACAGAGGCATAGGCCGCGCCAACCATTCCATAATCCGGTATCCACCAAATATCTAAAATAACACAAAAAATAAGACCTATTAGAGAAGCATACATATTAATATACACTTTATGAACGCCAGCAAAAAATGCACTGATACCGATTCCATAGCAAAAAGGAATAATCCCAAACAGCAGGATGCCGATAAGCTGAGGGGCCTGGGCAAATTCTTCACCAAACCACATCGGCACCAACCATTTAGATAATATATAACCAAGCACTCCAGCTCCTATTCCATATAAGAGCAACCACTGAGAGGACTTGGAAGTTCGTCGAAGCTTTGATTCCCAATCGCCATTGGACGACACATAGGTATATAGAACATTATGAAGCGCATTCGGTAAATGCCACACAATTTGAGCCAAGGTGGCCGACAATGCATATACCCCAATCATTTCCTTGTTGCTATGAAAATAATTTATTAACCATATATCCATTTTGTAATTGAGAAACTGCACGAGATTGGCTGTATACGCAATCAATGCAAATACAAGGAGGGACTGAATCTCAATAAACGCAAAATGCTGAAACGTAAAATAGTTTCTATCTATCCGAAAAATAAGCACCATCTGAACAAAATACTGAATGCCTGATACCAGAAACAAACTGCCTACAATCCAATAAATCGGCAGAATGCCAGAGCCCACCTGCCCATTATACTTAAGCCAATACAACATCAATAAGAGAACACTCCCCAAAATTGAAATGATTCCTGACCGAGTAAATTGACCTTCTGCTTGTAAAAGCGAATTAAAATATTGCCCCATCATTAATAACAGTAGATGCACTATTAAAACGTAAGACCACAGGGTATTTTCCAATATAAAATTTGGTAAAAAAATACGCATAAAATCCAATTCCTTAGCTGTCAGAAAGAATAAAACAAACAGCACTAAACACAAAATAGTAGCGGAAATCAATAATGGAATGACTTTCCCCTTTTCTATTTTTTTGCTGGCAATAAAATAAACCAGAGCCGAAGGAAGCCCCATACCTATTAAAAGGGTTACAAAACCAGTAAAACTGGAATAAAGCGCCAAATCACCTTGCCCCTTTGCGCCCAGCATTCTTGCAGCAAGTATCGAACAAAGAAAATTGGACAATACCACCACTATTTGTGACGCATAACTAATAATGATATCTCTCCTAAAAACGGACATGAGTACCAAAAGTAATTCGATATTTTATTATTATCGCAAAAAACAATCTGATACCTTGCTTCAAATTTCAGTTACCCAGTCTATCTTTACCCCATTGATTCATGAACTACAAGTACATTACCATTGAAGGAAATATCGGTGCAGGAAAAACCACACTCACGCAACTCTTGCAAAAGGAGTTTCAAGCAAAACTCGTACTGGAGCAATTTGCAGACAATCCATTTCTTCCAAAATTTTATAAGGATAAAGACAAATACTCATTCCCTTTAGAACTTTCCTTTTTAGCAGACCGGTATAAGCAGTTAAAGAACATGCTAAGCAATCGTGATTTGTTTAGTGAATATATATTCTCCGACTATCTATTTATTAAAAGCAAACTCTTTGCAAGGTCAATCTTGCCGAAGACGAGTACAAATTGTACGAAACGCTTTTTGATATCATCTACCCTTCCTTACCGCAACCAGACTTGGTCATTTTTTTGGATGCCCCCCTTAAAAAACTTAAACATAATATTTCGGTACGCAACCGCGACTACGAACAAAATATTGAAGATGACTATCTATTAAATATTCAGGATGCCTATCTTCAACTGATTAAATCTGAGAAGTATCGAACCGTCATCATCGACACCTCAAACACCGATTTTCTTAACAATCGTATTCAATTTGAAAACTTACTTACTTACCTTGAAAACGATTATTCTTTTGGAAGCCATTATCTGGAATTTTGATAGTTTTTATCATTTTTTGTTCAAAAAATACGGTTTTTGGGTACTTTTTTAGTAATTTTGCATACTTTTTAATAAATCTCAAAAAAATATAAAATGGCAAATCAGAAAATTTTAGACCTTTTAGGCGACAAAACAGCTTATTACCTCGATCACAAATGCGAAACCATATCTAAAGATAGCCTTTATGCCCCCTCTAAAAAAAATGTAGATGAAGTGTGGGCCGGTAGCAACCGAAATATTCAAACCTTGCGCAGTATTCAAACCCTTTTGGGAAATGGTCGATTAAAAAATTCTGGTTATGTATCGATTTTACCGGTTGATCAGGGCATTGAACATAGTGCCGGGGCTTCTTTTGCACCAAATCCAATCTATTTTGACCCTGAAAACATCGTAAAACTTGCTATGGAAGGTGGCTGTAATGCAGTCGCTTCAACCTATGGAGTTTTAGGTGCAGTGGCCCGTAAATATGCCCATAAAATCCCATTTATTGTAAAAATTAATCATAACGAATTTCTTAAATATCCAAACGGATTTGATCAAATAATGTTTGGCTCCATTAAGGATGCTTGGAACATGGGGGCAACTGCTGTGGGTGCTACTATATATTATGGAAGTGATGAAAGTACCCGCCAAATTCAGGAAGTTGCCAAGGCATTTGAATATGCACATGAATTAGGGATGGCTACCGTGTTGTGGTGTTATTTGCGAAACAGTGGGTTTAAGAAGGATGGGGTTGATTACCACGCGGCAGCCGACCTAACCGGTCAGGCAAACCATTTGGGCGTTACCATACAAGCCGATATTATCAAACAAAAACTTCCTACCAATAACGGTGGATACAATGCCATGAACTTTGGCAAAACATCTAAGTTAGTTTATGACAAATTGACCACAGATCATCCAATCGATCTTACTCGCTATCAAGTAGCAAATTGCTATATGGGACGCGTTGGCTTAATAAACTCGGGAGGAGAAAGCAAAGGTGCAACCGATATGGCTGAAGCAGTGATGACAGCGGTCGTGAACAAACGTGCCGGAGGTATGGGTCTCATAAGTGGCCGAAAAGCCTTTCAAAAACCAATGAAAGAGGGTGTAGAACTACTCAATACCATTCAAGATGTATATCTTGATAAGAGTATTTCACTAGCCTAAAAGAATTGATAGTACTTTGTAAAAATGCCACAAAATACTGTGGCATTTTTTTTATGGTAATACCAATTGAGGATACAGACAGTATCTTCACTTTGAATTTTGTTAAATCTTAGTTTATGTGTATTTGCTAATAAACTATGTGAATAATCTACGGTCGAATGTTGTAATTTCGGTATTCATTGAAAATTATTAAATCACAAGAAAAATGAAAAAAATAATCCTCTCCCTGCTATTAAGTTTCATGCTTGTTCAAATTAATGTTTTTGCACAGTCGTATGACGATGTGTACAACAACGGTTCTCAAAATAACCAAACTGGACAGCAAAATAATCAACAAAACAATAATCAAAATAATCAACCAAATGTGGATGATGATTATCAAGATAATACATCCAACCAAGGTAATCGCTTCTCTCGAAGCTACGATTATGACCAGGAAGATGATTATTATGCTGGTGATGATGATGATTATTACTATGCTTCACGTATCAGACGATTTTATCGCCCGTTTTGGTCATGGAATTTCGGCTATTTCAGTAGTTTTTATTTGGATCCGTATTGGTGGGACTGGGGATGCAATTACCCTGCATGGTACCAATATAATGGATGGAATAGATGGAATGGCGGCTGGGGATTTACCATAGGCTGGGGAAATAATTGGAACAACGGATGGGGTTGGAATAGTGGATGGAACAACGGTTGGGGCAACTATTGGAATAATGGTTGGGGATGCGGAAACGGCTGGAATAACGGATGGGGATATGGCAACGGTTGGGGAAATGGATGGGGATGCGGCAACGGTTGGGGAAATGGATGGGGATGGAATAACGGATATAACCATGGATATAATAATGGATATAATAATGGATACTGGGATGGTTTTTATGATGGTAGTTATAGCAACGGCAGCAGAAGTGTCTATAAATACGGCCCCCGATCTAGCATGAATAGTGGTCTTTCTGTAACACCCAGACGCGATCGACAAATGGAAATCAATAGTGGAGGCATGAGAAACATGAGTAATGCCAATACGATTAAAAATCCCTTGCTTGAAAATCAAAGTGGTTTTAGAAATAGTAATACAGGAACCCTTAATGGCCGTGCTACCAATGTGCGAAATAATGTAAATGGAAACACAGTAATCCAAAATAATGGTGCAACCAGAAATAATACAATAAGAAATGAAGCCAACCGCAATAATGTAGAAATCAGAAACCAAGAGGTTAGGAATAATGCAGTTCGCAATAACGAGGATATTAGAAATCAAGCGGTCCAAAATCGTTTTGATCGCGGAAATGCTGGGGGAAGACAACAACAACGAAGCGACGATATCAGAACGCCCCATGCGATCAATTCGCAACCCCAAATGCAAGAGCAAATTGGTAATAACAACCGATTTAACCGCGAAAGAGTGAATACACCACAAAGCCAAGGCGTTCGCAATAATACCAATCCGAATGCTTCAGATCAGTTTAATCGTCAACGAATGGCAACAGAACGCAATAATTACAGACAAAATGAAGATATAACCGCCCCACAACGAATCCCACAAGAACGAAATGACAGAAATTATAATAGAAACGAAGAACGAATGAATCAACAACGGGCAGATTTCGATCGAAATGAAAATACCAACAGAAGAGATCAAGAACGCATGAATCAACAAAGAATGCAATCTGATCGAAATGAAAGCATGAACAGAATGAATCAAGATCGCATGAATCAACAACGAATGGAACAACAAAGAGCCGAATCAGAACGTCGCAATTCCATGAATCGAATGAATCAAGATCGTATGAATCAGCAACGAATGGAGCAACAAAGAGCCGAAACAGAACGTAACAATACAATGAACCGAATGAATCAGCAACGAAATGAAACCAGAAGAGAAACGCCTCGAATAGAATCACCACGAATGGAATCACCACGAATGAGCAGTCCTAGAACATCCACTGCCCCAATGTCAAGTCCCCGCATGTCAAATGCCGGCAGTAGCAGTCCAATGGGCGGCGGAGGCAGAAGGAGATAGACAAAAAAAAATATAAAAAAAGCACACTTCCATTTCTTACCTCAAAAAGAATATTGTTGTGTGCTTTTTCATTCTTAAATAAAATACATCCATACAATGAAAAGAAACCTTTGGACATCCATCCTATTATTGATTTATACCTTGCAATCCAATGCTCAGGACGAATTCGATGCCATTCGATACGGATATACCAATTATGGCGGTTCCGCCAGATCCGCTTCCATTTCAAATGCAATGGGTAGTGTGGGCGGAGATTTCACTTCCTTGTCAATAAACCCTGCAAGTATTGGTGTTTACAGAAGAGGCGAACTTTCCTTTACCCCTCTTTTACAATAAATAATAATAATAGTACCTATTTGGGGACGAGCCGTTCAGCCAATACTTCAAAATTAAATATCTCTCATTTTGGTATCGTACTTACTGCTTCAAAAAAGGGAAATGCTTACAAAAAAGCCGCCTGGAAAGCAGCATCCTTTGCATTTGGAATGAACCGCAATACGACCTTTAAGAATGACTATTCATACTCTGGCACTAATTACAAAAACTCTCTTATTGAAAAATATGCGGAGGAATTTAATCAATTAGGCGGCATCAAGGCAATCAACAGTGTGAGCTACCCTGCTTATGCAGCCTATCAAACTTGGTTGGTAGACAGGGGCTTTGGAATCGACTCAAATAAAGCGTATTCCTATATTCCATTTACAGATGGAATTAAACAAACTAAAACCGTATCAGAAAGTGGCGGAATGCAAGAGTATGTCATCAGCGGTGGAGGCAATTATAAGGAAAAGCTAATGATCGGCGCCACACTCGGTATTCCGAGAATAGTCTATGATCGAACCCTGCGATTTACCGAGGAAGATATTTCCGGCAATAATAATAATGACTTTAAATATATGTATTTTACAGAACGATTAAGTACCACCGCTACCGGTATCAATCTGAAAGTGGGTGCTATTTATAAAGCCTCCGACAATTTCAGACTCGGATTGGCCCTTCATACCCCAACCTACTTACAGTTTAATGACATTTCAAGTATTGAAATGGAGTCGCATACAGATAGCTTGTTATTGCAAAACAATCCTACCAATAATCCGGTTTCTTTGTATACACAAGATACAGCGCTCTCTTTTAATTATGCGCAAACCACACCCTATAAGGCCATTGCCAGCGCAACCGTATTATTCAATAAGTATGGATTTCTTACAGCCGATGTTGAACTAGTTGATTACGCAAGTATGAAATATAATTTTGGACAGGGATACGAAAATGAAAGCGAGGCCATTAACCGCGTGATTCAAAATACCTATAAAAGCGCCATCAATGTTCGCTTGGGTGCCGAAGCAAAATTACAAGATGTGGCACTTCGAGCGGGCGTTGCATACTTTGGTAGCCCTTATAAAGATTCAAACATCGGTGGATCGCGGTTACATATCAGTGCCGGAGCCGGTTACAGAGCAAAAAACTGGTTTATGGATTTCGCTTTTGTACGAGCGATGCAAAATGTAACACAGCTGCCCTATGTTCTGAATCGCCAAAATGCAAATGTCGAAACTGCAATGATTAAGAATACGAATAGTAGCGTATTGCTCACTTTTGGATTCAAACTCTAAAATACCGATGGCTAACGCCTCAATTTTCGGGAGTAGCGTCTCTGGTACCTTTAGCAGAAATGAATGGTATTCTACCTGATTGAAGTAGATTATCGTATTTTGCAGCAAATATTTCGAGTTAACGTATGGGATCTAATTTTAAGATGGTTGCCAAAACCTTGTTTGGATTTGAAGAGTTACTTGCAAAAGAATTAAAAGACCTAGGTGCTTTGCACATTCAAAAAGGAATGCGAATGGTTGGTTTTGAAGGCGACACCGGCTTTATGTATAAAGCCAATTTAGCTTGTAGAACTGCCATAAAAATCTTAAAACCCATTCATACGTTTACTGCACGAAATGAGGATGAATTGTATCAGGGCATCTATAAAATGGATTGGAGTATTTATCTCCAAGAAACCCAAACTTTTGCTATTGATGCGACCGTATTTTCGGAACTCTTTAATCATTCCAAATATATTGCGCTTAAAACAAAAGATGCAATCGCTGATCAATTTAGGGAACGAAAAGGAGTCCGTCCGAGTGTGGATACCCAGTCGCCCGACTTGCGAATCAATATCCATATTAACCAAACAGAATGCACCGTATCGCTCGACAGCTCAGGAGCCTCACTCCATTTGAGAGGATATAAAACAGATACCAATATAGCCCCTATTAATGAAGTACTGGCGGCAGGTCTTCTTTTAATGGCCGGCTGGAATGGCCAATGCGATTTTCTGGACCCCATGTGCGGAAGTGGAACCATTCTGATTGAGGCCGCCATGATTGCCTGCAATATTCCTGCAAACATCAATAGAATGGAATTTGCGTGCGAGCGATGGGCAGATTACGACAATGCACTATTTGAAAAAATTAAAGAAGTGCTCCTTTCAAAGACTCGTGAATTTCCATTTAAAATAAAAGGTTATGATATCGATTTCACCGCCATCAAGAAAGCTAAAATTAATATTCATAATGCGTATCTTGAGGACTATATCGACGTGATACATGAAGATTTTTTGACTCAAAAAAAGAAACTGAGGAAAGTTATTACTATTGATGAACCCACCCTATGACGAGCGTATTAGTATTCGAACGGAAGAATTCTATAGCGATATTGGAAACACTTTGAAACGAAATTACGCAAATACAGACGCATGGATGATTACGGCAAACCTTGAGGCATTGAAATATGTTGGACTCAAACCCTTGCCAAAAATAAAGGTGTTTAATGGCAATTTAGAAGCCCGACTGGTACGCTATGAAATGTATGCAGGTAGCCGAAAAAAAGGACTCTAATAAAATGCCCAAGCAGGGAGACACAAAATAAAAATGCTCGCGGTATCAGAACTATTTCATTACTTTTGCGCACAAATTAAAAAACCACATGTCTTTATTAATAGCAGGCACCATGGCTTTTGATGCCATAGAAACGCCTTTCGGCAAAACAGATCGTATTATTGGAGGATCGGCCACTTATGCAGCCTGGAGTGCCTCACACTTCACAAAGCCCATCAAACAAATTTCAATTATTGGAGGTGATTTCCCGGATAGCGAGATCAATGCGTTGAAAGAACGAGGTGTTCAATTTGAGGGTGTAGAATGCATTCAAAATGAAAAATCTTTTTTTTGGAGCGGTCGCTATCATATGGATATGAACACGCGTGACACCTTGATTACCGATTTGAATGTATTGGAAAATTTAATCCGATTGTTCCTGAATCGTATCAGGATTGCGAATTTCTGATGTTAGGCAACTTAATGCCCTCGCTACAAAAAAAGATCATCGAACAACTACCTAACCGCCCCAAATTAATCATCATGGATACCATGAATTTTTGGATGGATATCGCGATGGAGGATTTATTGAAAACCATTAGCATGGTGGATTTGCTGATGGTAAACGATGGAGAGGCCAGACAATTGAGTGGCGAATATTCATTGGTAAAAGCAGCACAAAAAATTATGGAACTGGGCCCCAAATATCTTATTATTAAAAAAGGTGAACATGGTGCTCTACTCTTTCATGAGAAACATGTATTTTTTGCACCTGCTTTGCCTCTTGAAGAAGTTTTTGATCCCACCGGAGCCGGCGATACCTTTGCAGGTGGATTTATTGGACATCTCGCACATACCAAAGATATTTCGTACAACAACATGAAAACAGCTATCATTATTGGCTCTGCAATGGCTAGTTTTGTGGTAGAAAAATTTGGTACCGAACGTCTGCAAGAAATTACAAAGGAAGATATTTCAAGACGTCTAAATCAGTTTGTCGATTTAGTGAATTTTGATATGGACGTTCAGTAAGTTGCTCCACTAAAGAACGGTGCGCAAGGAAATGTGCGTCCCGTGGTTGGGTAACATTGTGCAAGTGGGACCTATTCATGTTGCAATTCTTCCCAGTACTCAGCAGCCCTGCGTGTATGTGGAATAACAATTGTACCCCCAACGATATTTGCAACGGCGAATACCTCATATAACTCTTCGGATGATACACCTAACTCATGACATTTGCCTACATGGTACTTGATACAATCGTCGCATCTCAAAACCATTGAAGCCACCAAGCCAAGCATTTCTTTGGTTTTAATATCCAATGCTCCTTGGGTATAGGTATTGGTATCTAAATTAAATAATCGATTGATCACCTTATTCTGATGCCCTAAAATAATATTGTTGGTTCTTTCGCGATAGCTATTAAACTCCTCCTGCAATTTTCCCATAAAATATTTTTTACAAAGTAATGAAATAGATTTGATTATATTAGCATCTTGTTTTTAGCATTTTTATGAAATTAAGTATTGTAATTCCGGCATATAATGAGGCAAAAACGATTCATTTGATTCTAGATAAAGTGAAGGCAGTGCATCTGCTCAATCAAATCGAAAAAGAAATCATCATCGTAAATGATTGTTCTACGGATGCCACTGAAGAAGCAATCCTTCGGTATCGGGACGAAAATGCGGATGTGGCCATTTCCTATTATAAACATGAACAAAATAAAGGTAAGGGTGCTGCCATCCATACCGGAATCAAAAAAGCAACCGGCGATTTGGTAATCATTCAGGATGCAGACCTTGAATATGATCCGGAAGAGTATAATATTTTATTAAAGCCCTTTTTAATGGGAGTGGCCGATGTGGTGTATGGTTCCCGATTTATGGGAGGCAAACCGCATCGTATCCTATTCTATTGGCATAGCATTGGCAATCAGTTTCTAACACGTCTTTCGAATATGTGTACCAATCTGAATCTCACTGATATGGAAACCTGCTACAAAATGACAAAACGAGAAATTATTCAAGCCATTCCCCTGGTGGAAAATCGTTTTGGATTTGAACCGGAAATTACCGCCAAACTATCTCGCATAAAAGGTATTAGAATTTATGAAGTAGGGATTTCCTATTATGGCCGTACCTATGAAGAAGGTAAAAAAATTGGATGGAAAGACGGATTCCGGGCTATTTATTGCATTCTTAAATATGGGTTATTCAACGCGAGATAATAGTCGATTTAGAAAATGATTGAGGGCCGGAATTTCACTAAAGCCGGCCAAGGAAGCAAGCAATAAAACAGTAAATTCACTTTTATACCGCACTAAGGCACCACAGTTTGGAATCGTATATCCGATAAATAAATAAATAGAAACAGCATAAAAAATCAACGACAGAAACATGGCCTCCTTACCATTTTTCCGCTTGAAATAGAACAGCAAAACTAACAGAATGAGCAGCACCCAATAATTGTCGAGCGCAGAAATTTTATACTTCAGGGGCGATGTGGTAGAATAGGTAGGTTGCAATAATACATGATTTACAGCAAGCGGTAAGTTTTCGATATAACTACGGAAATGATTTTCCAAGCGAGGCGTTTTCATATCAGAATAACCAATATGACCTAAAAATTCAGCCTGTCGTGACTGAATCATTTTCATAGGATTCACACTTGGAATAATCTTGTGTATATTGAAAAATAAGACCAGCGTAACCAATAAGGCGCTCAAATAGTAAACAACTTTTTGTTTTCTTTGTTCGGTGTACATCCAGAGAAACAACAGCGGTAATAATGCCAAAAGGTAAAAATAACGTACAATAAAAAGATAAAATAATGATACCAGTAGTGTTAGGAAGTACTTTTTGCTTCGATGGATTAAAAAGTTGTTTACACTATAAATGATGATACCGAATGCGGCAAGTACCCACCCATCTTTGTGAATACCACTGCACCAAAATAAAACGGAGGGTATTAAAAAAATTACAAACAAGAAGAGCCCCCTTTTTTCAGGTTGCTTTTGGTAAAAAGTCTTGTATAAATAAAGCTGTCCAATAAAATACGGGATATTAAAAATCACCACATTCACATATTGATTTCGAGTGAAAGAATATTGGCAAAGGTCATATATTTTGTATGTGCCAGAATTCCCAAATCTTTCCAAAACATGTTGCAGAGGGGTGAAGAAAAATCGAATGCCAAACGAAAATCTCCCCAATTGAGTAACCACTCATAAAAAAAATGCGATGGATTTTCATGCATTGCCTTTAGTTCATTAACAGACTGCCAATGATAAAAACCAACATCATTGGATACCACCGAATAAAAATGGATATACAAATTTAAGGTTCCTGCAAGAACACGCAGAAGAAAGAGTCCAACAATAACTACAAATGAAAGCCCTGTATTCTGATCAAATTTGTAATACCTAAAAAATAGAATGCTTAGAACAATATAAAATATGAAAATGAATAGTTGCAATGCAATTTTTGCTACAATATTAGCACTATTTTACGCAAGTAGTATCTGTTTGGCCCGTTCTGGAATCGACATTGATAATCATCACGGAAGAAATAACTTTCTTTTTCACCTCAGCCTTTGCCATCTCTTGCTGTCCGTCTGACATACCCTTACCTGATGATTTTACCCGCACATAGCGCGGATTGTTCTTCCCTTCCATTTCGTTTAATGGCAAACAATCAGCCTCAGATGGTAAACAACAAACAGGTGAATTGATCCATCTTGATTTCGACAAGTAATTGTTCACCGTATGATAAATGAAAAAACAGGATCCATTTTTGACATTATCAATAATAGCCGGCGCCAAATCCATAGGCAACGCAGGACATCCATGACTTCTACCCAAACGATTATTTTCGCGAGCAAACGATTCACTAACATAATCGGCACCATGAACCACTATCGCTCGTTCGAACGCATTGCAATTAAAAACTCCATCGATACCCTCTAGACGCATCGAGTAACCGTTGTTTCCGATATAGGTATCAGAAGTCACATAAAAGCCCAGACTGCTCTGATGCGATTCACTAATATTCGAAAAACAGGTAGCGAACTCTTCGCCGGTACCCATTCCGTGTGCTACTAATGAATGATGCATAACCTTTTTAGCTTTTACGTCAATAACCCATAAACGCTTTTTGTTACTTGATAAAGTAAAATCGCAAACAGAGAGCACATTCTCTTTTGAAATTTTTCCGGCAGCCAGCATATTTAGGTAACCACGAAATGCAACCTTAAATACTTCAAAATTTAATTTTCCATTTTTCGGAAATCTGATTTTGCCATAAACGTAGGAAATATATGCATCCGTCTTTCGTTCAACATTATTATCTGTTTCGCTTTCCTCACCTACAGGTGCAGCAAATGCTTTGGTATGCATGGCACCAAGCAATGCAAGCAATAATAACAATATGGTGAATTTTCTTTTCAAAAAGTAGGGTCATTCAAGTTCCGTAAAGTTACGCAATTCAGCGCTTCATTTTGTTAAAATATCGTTTTATAGATAAAGCAGCATAAATCATCCGTCAATAAAGGCACTTTTTAGATTGGAATAAAATAGGTAAATAGTGCTTTCGTAAAAATCAGCCCAAATAAAAAGGTACTTATTTTCTTTGGATGGCTTTCTTGGCTGCTGCTGCAATAGCATCCGCATTCAAACCGTATTTCTGTAGCAATTCAAGCGGCTTGCCACTTTCACCAAACGTATCTTTCACGGCAATGTACTCATGTGGACATGGACAGCGTATCCCCGCCACCTGTGCAATACTATCACCCAGGCCCCCATTAATCTGGTGCTCTTCAGCCGTTACAATACATTTGGTTTTTCGAATCGATTGAATAACTGCCTCCGTATCTAAGGGTTTAATGGTATGAATATTGATTAAATCACAACTAATATTTTCTTTTTCAAGTAACTCAACTGCTTTCATCGCTTCCCATACCATATGGCCGCAGGCAAAAATACTCACATCCGTTCCCTCGTGGATGACTTGTGCCTTTCCGATTTCAAAAGGAATATCTAAGGGTGTGAAATTCGGCCATTTAGGTCGTCCAAATCGAAGATAAACAGGTCCTTGAAAGTCAGCAATGGCAATAGTAGCCGCTTTGGTTTGATTAAAATCGCAGGGTACTATCACCGTCATCTCCGGAAGCATTTTCATCATTCCAATATCTTCAAGCACCTGATGTGTGGCGCCATCTTCCCCAAGCGTTAAACCGGCATGGGAGGCGCAAATCTTTACATTTTTTCCACTATAGGCAACACTTTGTCGAATTTGATCGTACACACGTGAGGTACTAAAATTAGCAAACGTAGTGGTATAGGGAATTTTGCCCCCGATTGTCATGCCTGCTGCAATGCCTATCATGTTTGCCTCAGCAATGCCGCATTGAATGAATCTCTCAGGAAAATCCTTCATAAATGCATTCAACTTTAGGGAACCGGCAAGATCAGCCGTAAGTGCAACCACGTTTGGGTTTGTGGCCGCAACCGCATGTATTCCCTCACCAAATCCGGCGCGGGTTTCTTTTTCATTTTGTACTGGAAAATCTGAAAGCATGCGCAAAGGTAAAAAAATAAAAAAAAATAATCTGTCAAATTTGGGTTGCCGAAAACGAATGTGTATAAATAATTAACAAGAGTCCAATTGAATATGCAATCTACTTGAATAGAAGGATTGTATCGGTACAATTGCTTTATGCTTTGATTCAATTTTTTGGCTAAGAGTAGCAGCGGTTTCGATGAAAAATCCTTATTTTCGATATTCTGAATACTATTGTTACAAATGTTATATATTGTACCAAAATATAATTAAGAATTATGTCATCAAATAAGGACTCATGGGGATCGCGCATCGGATTAATTCTTGCTATGGCTGGAAATGCAGTTGGCTTAGGTAATTTTCTTCGCTTTCCGGTTCAGGCCATTCAAAATGGAGGTGGCGCCTTCATCATTCCCTATTTAGCTTGTTTTTTGCTGATGGGAATCCCACTGCTTTATGTAGAATGGGCAACCGGTCGATTTGGTGGAAAGCATGGACATCACTCCACCCCTTTTATTTTAGGATCTATTAGCAAAGGGCGTATTTGGAAATACGTAGGGGTTTTCGGCATTTTTACAAATTTGGCGGTAGCTGCTTATTATTGTTATATCGAAAGTTGGACCCTTTCGTGGGTTTGGCATTCCTTAGTAGGTACGTTCAATGGGCAGTCGCAAGATCAGGTGGCTACTGTATTTGGAAATTATGTTTCCCTTCATTCCTATGAACCGGTTGTATTTTGGATACTATGTTTGGCGCTGAATACTTGGATTTTAAGCAAAGGCCTTAGTGGCGGGGTGGAGAAGGTGGCCAAGGTAGGAATGCCTTTACTGATTTTGTTCGGCGTTATTTTAGCCATCAAGGGAATCACTTTAAAAGCCGGTGAACAGGGCGCTCTATTTGACGGAACCGTGGGTCTTAATTTTCTGTGGACTCCTGATTTTTCTACCATCTGGTCGCCAAAAGTATGGTTAGCGGCTGCCGGACAAATATTTTTTACCTTATCCGTCGGTATGGGTTCCATTCAATGTTATGCGTCTTATGTTCGTAAAAATGAAGACATTGCATTAAATGCCATGAGCGCAGGTTGGATGAATGAATTTGTGGAGGTAGTATTAGGAAGTTGCATATTGATTCCCATCGGAATTGGATATCTTGGTATTGACAAAATTGTTGAAATGACACAAAGTGGTGGTCTTGGATTGGGATTCAAAACCTTACCCTATTTATTTGCGCAGTGGGGGCCCATCATGTCAATATTAGGAGGTGTGATGTGGTTTGGTTTACTTTTCTTTGCCGGCATTACTTCTTCTCTGGCAATGGGAACGCCCTGCATGGGCTTCCTTCAAGATGAATTTGGATGGAGTCGCGAAAAATCGGCACTTGCGTTCGGTGTCTGCATTTTGCTATTGGGTCTTCCTACTGTTTTATTTTTCAATCAAGGAGTCTTTGACGAGTATGATTATTGGGCGGGAACCGTTTCTTTGGTTGTATTTGCCCTAATGGAAATTATTTTATTTGGTTGGGTATGGGGTATCGATAAGGGATGGGCTGAGATGAACGAAGGTTCAGATATTAAAATACCATCCATTATGAAGATTCTTATAAAATATATATCGCCTTTATTGTTGGGTTATGTCTTTATTATGAGTCTTCCCGATATTTTCAAAAAAGTAATTGATTTCTCATCCGTTCCATTGGTTGCCTCCCGAATTTTCTTGATCTTATTATGGCTTGCTATCGCATTTATTGTACGAAAGGCCTATTACAAGCGAAAACGAGAAGGAAGATATATTAATGCCGATTCTAAATTTTAAAAATAACGTACCATGAATTCCACCGCACTCATTATATTTATTGTTACCCTAAGTTCGGTAACGTTCATTACCATTTACTACTTTTATAAGGCATTCAAAACCCCTATCCCTCCTGTTGATGATGACAGGCCAGAAATTAACAAACCGGATTTTACTTAGGAGTTGTTGAAATGAAAAGGATCCCCTCATTTGTCCCTTTCAAAAAGGTAATAAGCAATTATTCCTTCCTATAGATTTTTACACTTCGTAAATTCAAACATTAAACACTAAATTTGCATTTTGCTAAATTCAAAGCTTGCTAAACTGAATGTATACGATAAATTTTAAATTTGAACAAAAAGGACTCGAACCCTTAACGGTAGAAAATTGTCTTCCGGATGACAGTATTTTGGAAGTTGCTCTAAAAAACAACATTCATTTACATCATAATTGTGGCGGGGTATGCGCCTGCAGTACCTGTCATATCTATTTGAATTCGGGTGAGCATCATATAGAGGAATTAAGCGACAAAGAAGAAGACTTTATAGATCGTGCACGCAACCCACGAATCAATTCAAGATTATCATGCCAATGCATATTATTTGATGGAAGTGGCACTCTTGATATTACCATTCCCGATCAAACACTTATTCATGGTGAATAACATAGTAAAAAAACAATACCCATAGAATGTCATACGAACCCCCCATACATTGGAATGATTACGAAGATATAGCACTAAAACTTTATGAAAAATTTGGTGATGATTTTGGTGAATCAAAAATATATCGGATACGATTTACTGATTTACTAGAGTGGGTGTTGGCAATAGATGGTTTTGTAGGTACACGTGAACAAAGTACCGAAGGCCATTTGGAAATGATTCAAAGTAGTTGGGTTTATGAATGGCGTGATAACCAGCGCTAATTTTTAGCCATTTTATTTTGAACACAAAAAACAAAATAATAGCATACGGGGCTTGGCAACAATTAGTAAAAAATATCAATTCCTGTTTATCTTTAACGTTTTATATATTAAATAGTAGTTTACATGTCTTCAATTTTGGTCGTAGATGACGAAAAAAGTATCAGAAAAGCGCTCCAAGATATTCTTGTAGTAGAAGGATATAAAGTGGAAGAGGCCACTGACGGTTTAGAGGGATATAACCTTGTTAAATCTAAAAAGTATGATTGTATCCTCTGCGATATCAAGATGCCTCGCATGACTGGTTTGGAAATGCTCGACAAGCTGATTCAAGAAGGACTTGAAGTTCCCATCATAATGATATCGGGGCATGGCACAACCGAAGATGCTGTAGAAGCCGTTAAAAAAGGCGCTTTTGATTATATTTCAAAACCACCTGACTTAAATCGACTTTTAATTACGATTCGTAATGCCATCGACAAAGGGTCGCTAGTGACTGAAACCACTAACTTAAAAGAAAAGTAAACGGACTTAAAGAAATCATCGGCGAAAGTGAAGGTATTCAATTAATAAAAAAAACGATTGACCGGGTAGCCCCTACTGATGCAAGAATTTTGATAACCGGCGAAAACGGTAGTGGAAAAGAATTGGTGGCTCGTTGGGTACACGAAAAAAGCAATCGAAATTCGAAGCCCCTGATAGAAGTAAATTGTGCAGCCATACCTTCCGAACTGATTGACAGCGAATTGTTCGGACATGAAAAGGGATCGTTTACATCTGCTATTAAACAACGTATCGGAAAATTTGAACAAGCAGACGGCGGTACCTTGTTTTTAGATGAAATAGGTGATATGAGTTTAAGCGCACAAGCCAAGGTTTTGCGGGCATTGCAAGAGGGAAAAATTAACCGAGTAGGTGGAGAGAAAGATATTGATGTAAATGTGCGGGTTATTGCCGCTACCAACAAAGATTTGGTGAAGGAGATTGAACAAAACAATTTTAGAATTGATTTGTATCATCGACTCAATGTAATTCAAATTCATGTACCCTCCCTGAATGCGCGCAGAGATGATATTCCCTTGCTTTCAAAATATTTTCTTGAACAAATCTGCACAGAATATAGTATGAAAATGCTTAATATCAATGATGCCGCATTAAACGAATTGAAAAATCACAACTGGACTGGTAATATTAGAGAACTTAGAAATGTAATTGAACGATTGGTTATTTTATGCGACCATACCATTAAAGAATCGGATGTGAAGAAATTTGTTTTCTCTATATAATAAAATTATTATGGCATTGTACTCGATGAAGGAAGCCCTGAACAAGATGTTGGAACAAAGCCGATGGAAAGAAAGGTATTTAGCCGAAAAAATAAAATTAGACTGGGGAGAAATTAATGGGAATCACTGTGGCGAAACACACCAGGGATTTAATTGTTAAGGAGCAAAATTGTATATTTATACAGATGTAGCACCCTTGCGAAACGAACTATCCTATAATAAAACCTTGCTGATTGAAAAAATAAATCAGCATCTGGAGGAGAATTTTATCAAGGAAATTATATTATGTTAATGCATTGCCGAAATAATCGGTAAAAACGTTTCTGATTTTAAGGCGGCCCCGCCAATCAGTCCACCATCCACATCCTCATTCGCAAATAAATCTTCTGCATTTTGAGCATTGCAACTTCCGCCATATAAAATGGAAATATCTGCAGCCAACTGGCTATCATACGTTTCGCTTAATACATGTCTGATATGTGCATGCATATCCTGGGCTTGCTGGGTAGAGGCCGTTACACCTGTTCCAATTGCCCAGATTGGCTCATAAGCTATGGTAATATGATTTTTCATCTGAGCTGCATCCAGATGAAATAGGCTGTCGCTAAGTTGTTTCTGTACGTACTGATTTTGCTCACCGGCATTTCTGATTTCAAGCGGTTCACCGCAACAAAACAATATTTGCATATTTGCTGCAATCAAAGTATCCACCTTTTTCTTCAAAAAATCACTGCTTTCTCCAAAAAGTTGTCGTCGTTCTGAATGGCCTATGATGACATAGGTCACGCCCATTTCCTTGAGCATGTTCACAGAAATTTCGCCGGTGAAGGCCCCTGCGATTTGATCATTGCAATTTTGCGCACCCAATGCAAATTGTGAATGCCCCTTACTGTCAATAATTTTTGCGATAGTTTGCAAATGGGTAAATGGCGTGCAAAATACCACCACATGATTTTCACGTAATGCTGGCGCCGCATCGATAATCGTCTCCACCAAATTTGATGCTTCAGCAATAGACAGATTCATTTTCCAGTTTCCGGCAACGATATTTTTTCTCATAAAATGTGTAAGAAATGTATACTATTTTGATGCTTTCTTTGACTTTGAGGATGCATTATTCATCCCGTCAATAATTTCTTGTGTTACATCCAATTCTTTATTAGCAAAAAGAATCGAACTTTCTTTTGAATAGGAAAGAATATAATCATAACCTTTCTCTTCATTAAAAATTTCGATATAATCATGTAGATTATCATGAATTTCTTTGTTGAAGGCATCTTGATCCTTCATATACTTCGCACCTAAATTTTGTCTTTTTAGCTCCAATTCTTGCTCCTTCTTCAGTAATTCCTGTTGAGCCGCTTGGCCTTGTGCTTCTGTCAGCTCTCCATTTTGAGCTTTTTTCTGGAAGGCCACCACTTCATTCCGCAAAGAGTTTGCCATTTTTTCTAAATCCGCGTCAATGTTCTTTTGACGTACTTCAAACTCCACCTTCTTTTTCTTAAAATAATCGTAGTGGGCCTCCAACGTATCGATATCGACATAGGCAATTTTTCCAGCAGCCAACACCACTTCCTTTCCGGCTGCGTCCTTCGTAATTACCTTAGGCTTTACGGCCTTCTTCTCGTTCATTTTCATAGCAAAAAGTACGATGACACCCAACAGTGCCAATGAACTAAAAATAGTAGAAATATTCTTCATTTGAAATCAAAAATGTGAAGTGCAAATTTAATGGAATGCTTTGTTTGTAGGCTACCTAAAACTATATAATTAAGTTAAATTTGAATTGCTGTACTACGGTTGCTTTGCAAGGATAATACTGCATTGCGTACCAGTGTGTGCCATCGTATCTCTAGATGCCAAATAGATATTAATAAACTCACCGTTTGCGTTGCCATAGCCACTTAAATAAATATTGTTACAGGTATTTTGCAGCGGAATCACAAAGGAAGTCTTTTCGGGATTAATTTGAGCCTCTACAATTTTGGAAGGGCAAACCACACCCAAATTAAATAAACGCATTTTGTATGGATAATCCGGATTTGGGGTAATTATGACATCGTATGTAACATTTGGACCGGTGTAACAATCATCAGTGGCCATATAGCTTCCTGTAAACTTATCGCTCCATTTAATTTCACACTTCTTTCCCTCATATCCTAAAGGACATACACACTCACCATCCGAGCAAGAGGCTCCGTTAAAACAAATGACACCATCGCAGGGTCTTATTAACGTAGTGTCATTATACTTCACTGCTTTTTCCTTACATGAACTAAATACTATAGCCACAAAGGAAAACAAAACGATACAAGCGGTACCAAAAACAATCTTCATATTTTTCATAACTTAAAGGTAAAAAAAAATCCCAAAACGAAAAAAACAATTTTGGGATTCCTATTAAAATAAAAAAGTTAGTTATTCTTTTGTCTTAAATATTCTTTGACACCGGCATCTTCATAATTTGTATACACTGCTGACCAATGACCGATTAACGACAATCCCCAAGTGGCGGTAATCCATATACCCCATGGATACACCCAAGTATCTTTTGCACCTTGCACATAATACCAATACAACCACAAGGCAACATTTGCGATAAGGAAAATAATGGTGTGAATGACAAACTTTGATTTATCTCCTGATGATGGGATTATTTTTTTAGGCATAAAATAAATTTTACAAATGATCTATGTTGCAAATGTAAGTTGGATTTTTTTATGAAACAATATCACTTCCTAAAAGTTCCATAAATTTTTATAAAAAAAAGGAGTGCCGAAAAGCACTCCTTTAAAAATTACTATTTACTGTTTACCTGAATAAGGTAACATTTCCTTTTTTGGTGAAGCGTTTACCGGTTTGGCTAACTGCATCTACTACATAAACATAAGCACCAAGTGGTTGTGGCTTTCCTTTGTATTGTCCATTCCAACCTTTTGTGATATCGGTGGTACTGAATACCTCCTCACCCCAACGGTTAAAGATTTTAAAGGAATTCAATGAAACAATACCACGCACCATGATACGCAATTCGTCGTTAATACTTGTACCAGAACCCGGACTGAATGCATTTGGTAACTCAATGATACTTTCAGGACTTACTAATACATCCACTGAGTCGATCATATCACAACCAGCCTCTGTACGGGCAGTAACAAAATATCTTGTGGTTACAGATGGCGATGCCATTGGATTTTTAATATCGGTGGCACTCAAGCCAAATGGCGGACTCCATGCAAAGAAACTGCAATTACCACTTGCGTATAGCTGGGCACTTTCACCAGGGAATATGGTTTGATTATCGCCGGCGTCAAGTACCGCGTCCGGATTCACCACTACAATAGCGCTGATGGTATCTAAACAACCCTTGAGGTTCACGCCAGTTACATAGAATTCCGTTGTTGAAATTGGTTTCACAATAATCTTATCATTCATGTCCTGAACGATAAATTCCTTTGGAGTCCAGTCGTACACACCCGTTCCTAGATTTGCATAAACATTGAGTTGCACGCTTTCTCCTGGGCAGATCGTTCGATCACCATCAATAGTTAGGAAAGCGCCACTGATTACATCAACAATTGCCTGATCACTTGCAGTACATCCTGCAGGCGTGGTAGCAGTTAAGGTAAAAATCGTACTCGCATGTCCGTCAAATACTACATCTAATACATTTGGAAAATCCAAATCAGAAATAGGGGCCCAGCTGTAGGTATAATTACCAAATGCAACAGGGTCAACTGTGCCATGTAAATGCAGGGTATCATTATTACACATTTCTAAATCGGGACCTGCATTAACAACCGGAATTGGCTCAACGGTAATGGTGATACTTTGACTAGAATCAGGACATCCGTTGTAGCTTGCTGTCAATGTATATGGAAACACTCCAAATAAATTGGCAGGCGCAATTGGCAAAGGTGTAATTAACGGATTAAAAATTGCCGGATTACTTACATAGGTAGTAGGAGTCCAGGTATAGGTATACTCAGGCGCCCCAGTTGCATTAATTTGAACGCCATCACCATAGCAAATGGTAGTATCATTGTTTAAAATATCAAACCCTTGTAATACTGTCAAGGTAACTGTGGCAGTAGCCTGACAAGCCACTAAATTATCCGGAATTACGGTTACAGTATATGTAATGGTATTTTGCGGCTGTTGAGCTACTGGATTGGGTATAGATGGATTATTTAAATACGTCGCAGGTGTCCAGTTAAAGGCATAGGTAGGACCAATTGGCATGGCTGAGGCATTCAACTGAAAATCAGCATTGACGCAGGTGGTACTGTTTGGTGTAACAGTTAGTATCGGTATGGGGGCCACCTGGACGACGACCGTATCAATATTTTTATTGCATATCGAAGCTAGGTTACTCGTGACGACGTACGAAGTAGTTACTGTAGGTGTGGCAATTGGATTATCGCAATTGGTACAAGATAATGAGCCAATTGGTGAACCTCCGGGCAGCACTGTCCAAATAAATTGAGAACCTCCATATACTTGCAACTGTGCAGCTCCGCCATTACACATGGTGGTATCACCAAACGCCTGTGTAATAGGATTGATATTGATTGGAATTGAAAATACACCTGTCAAAAGGAAGCCGGGAGGCTGGCAACTTGAATCTTTAATGGTAATCGTTAACACATGTAAACCGGTATCTAATACGCTGGTTCCCCAAGTAAAGCAACCTTTCATAGAATCAGTATAAGTACCTGAATAAACGATATTCGCACCTGGTGTTGCTACCGCACCATTATCGGTTGCTACGAGCACAGCGATTGGATTGGTGGAAAACAAGTCAAAACAAAATTTAAGTGAATCACCGGCACAACCTTGAATAATTCCATTAATCATACTACCATCGGTAAGCGTTGTTGTATCTACTAAACTTTGTGGTGTAGGTGTATTGCAATTCTTTACCACAATTTGAATATCGCGTAGTATAAAGTCTATCAAAACTCTTTGTCGGTATTCACTCACTTTGATCGTAATTATGTACTGACCAGTGGCAATAGCTGTAAAAGAGGTTGCTCCAGTTTGAGGATTTACAGTAAAGGTATTACCGGTTGGAAGCGGATCAGATGGGAGATTAAATATTGACAGCGGGGCTGTTGTAGCCAATATGTCTTGTGGATTATAGGTACCGCATCCTGCAGCATTTGTTCTGGGTTTAATTGCCTCAAAAACTAGAGAATCATTATCAGGATCAATGGCCCCATTATTATAAATATACGGAAGGTTGATACACATAAATGGAATGGGTGGGTTGGAAAAATAGGGCGAACTATTAATATTTTTTCCGTTGGTGTTATCCAGTGTAGCTTCAATAAAAATATTTTGCGAACCAGGGTTATACAAATTTAGAATAGATCCATTTCTGCAACAAAGTGTTGTCCAAAACCTCCAATAATTACATTGAGTGGGTAAAGTAATATCTACAGAATACCACCATTCTTGGTATCCGGGTAAGACTCCTCCAGTACATGTATTATTATAACCTGGGCAGCCTGTTGAAACAGGTGCTCCTTGAATATTACCATTGGGTAACACGCCACCTTGAGGAACAAATAAATTCATGGTTGCACTCTGATTTAGCACTCCACAGTTGTTTTGGTAACAAAGTGTAAATGAGCCAGGAGCAGGCGATCCACTACAATCGCGGTAAAATTTAAAAATAAACTTGTACTGGTTTGTTTGACCCGGTATTAATTCATACACAAGTTCACCACCTGCGGCATGGGTCGCTTTGGCTGTATTGGAAAAACCTACCATGAAAGCGAGTGCAATAATTACAGAAAATAATTTTTTCATATATATTCGAAAATAAGGTTTAAAAATAATACTTTTTTTTGATTCGTGCAGATAATTCGAATTTAATTTTACGAACAATCCATTACCTACATTACCAAGATAGACGTAGTAATGGAAGCATTTGGTTTGCTTATTCCGGCAGAATCACAAAAATTCTCTAAAATCAGCACAAATGGGGACAAATTGGGATTAGAAATCTCTAATACATTAAAGAAAAATTGAATATAATGACCCAAAATAGGCTGCCCGTGTTGTCAAATCAATGGAGGGCTTTACAAGAAAACCTCAGTCGCACCATATCCATATCGGGTATCATAGTTGTTGGTGAATGCGTGAATTTTATTTCGTTGTATTTTTGAGGATAAAATTTTATGTATTTCAGCTTTCAAAACGCCTTTACCAACACCATGAATAAATATCACGGAACGCTGATGGGTAATCATTGCTAAGTCTAGTGACTGTTCAAACTCTCGTAACTGAATCTGCAATTTGTCGGAGGAAGAAAGATGGCTACTATTTTCAACCAATTTTTCGATATGTAGATCAATTTCATAGCGCGATTTTTGAGCGAGCGCTCGAAAGTCAAAATGGTGCGCTTTTTCATGAGAAGGTTTCGTAAGATGTAAGGTATCGATCCGCACTATTTCTGCCGGTTTTGCCTCTATTTTTTCAAAAAGTAAGATTGAAAAAAAGGGACGATTCTCATATTTGATTGCCTCTAGGTGCGCGTATATTTTTTTGGGTTTGAGCACCAATTCCGATTCGTACACAAGCCGTGGGTCTGCATCATTCGTAAATTTATATGCAAAAACCGGGCTATTGGCAAAAATTTCGAAGGACAAATCATGGATGTAAAATTCAGAATGGGCAAATAGAGTATTTTCCAATTCAAAAAGTATTCCGGCCTTGTTCTTTGCCTTGTAGGAAAATGTATAGGTATGATTTGTTTCATTGTATAATAACAATTTTATCTTTTCAACTCGTTCCTCCATACCTTCCAATTGATACTGCGGAAAGCATATCAAATAGACACCCGGGGACAAAGTACTTTGTCGCTGATACAATTTGTCCGTTTGAATATTCTCAATAAAAACCTTCTTGCCTTTTTGCTGTTGTTGCTCCTTGAGAAACCATCTCAAGTAGGGATGTTCCAAATCTTCAAAAAAAGCATGAAATACGGCAGTGCCCACTCTAATTTTTGCAGTTTCCTTGTCAATAATCTCTAAAATAACCCCTTCTTCTTTGGCACTAATTACGTACACAGGATCGCCGACAGAAAATTTCATAGAAAAAATAATTAGGTTTGCACAAAGTTATGCTTACGATGGTATTTCTGTACAGCTAATTGATTTATATTTACCAAATTGAGTACAAGGCACCCCTTACTACTTAGAATAATTGACACGAAATGAATAAAAAATGGAGATGGGCTGCTGCTCAATTCGCAGAAAGAAAATGGTGGCAAAACTATTTAAAGGGTAAGGACGTCCCCGCTTATTTAACATGGAAAAAAGCCTATTGGAATGACCTTCTAAAAATTTGTGCACAATATTTTTCCATTGCACCTTCAGACAAAATATTGGATGCCGGTTGTGGCCCTGCCGGCATGTTTATGGTTTTTCCACAAAACGAAACAGTAGCCTTTGACCCGCTTATCAATCATTACGAAGTAGATCTACCACATTTTGCTAAGCAAATGTACCCAAGTGTTCAGTTTGTCAATGCAGGTCTTGAAGATTTTGAGACCCAAAACAAATTTGAAATCATTTTTTGCATGAATGCCATTAATCATGTGTTGGATATTGAGAAAAGTTTTGAAAACTTGGTTTCTTTTGCAAAAAAGGACACACATATAATAGTCACTATAGATGCCCATAATCATTCGGTATTCAAAAAAATATTTAGACTACTACCTGGCGACATTTTACATCCGCATCAATACGACCTGGATGAATACCAAAAAATGCTCACGAAAAGGGGATGCTCGCTTTTGGGAACAGAGCTGCTAAAACATGAATTTTTCTTTGATCATTATATGCTAATTGCCCGTAAAAACGAGGAGTAGATAACACCTCAATTTTTTTACACATTGAGTTGCAAAAAAGAAATGGTGGTTAAAACTACAGTGTACGTTTTACTTCAATTTCTTCATAACCTTCAATAATATCGCCTTCCTTCAGATCGTTGTAATTTTTAATGCCGATACCGCATTCAGTACCTGAAAGCACTTCTTTTACATCATCTTTATATCTTTTCAGAGAAGCTAGTTCACCCGTAAAAATTACAATACCGTCTCTTACAATATTGACTTTAGTATCTCGTTTAATTTTTCCTTCTAAAACATAGCAACCTGCGATGGCGCCCACACCTGTAATTTTGAAGACCTCACGTACCTCAATGTTACAAACAGCCTTCTTCTCAATTTTTGGTTCAAGTAGACCTTCCATGGCGCTTTTGATTTCATCAATGGCGTCATAAATTATAGAATAATAACGTATTTCAATATTCTCGTTCTCAGCAAGTTTGGCAGCTTGTGATGAAGGTCGAACCTGGAAGCCGAGTATAATAGCATCTGATGCAGTGGCTAGCAATACATCCGATTCGGTAATTTGTCCAACGGCTTTATGTACAACAGATACTGCAATTTCATCGGTTGACAATCTTTGCAGTGAATCACTTAATGCTTCTACCGAGCCATCTACGTCTCCTTTAATAATAACATTCAGTTGTTTGAAATTACCAAGTGCCAAACGTCTTCCAATTTCATCAAGTGTAATATGCTTCTTGGTTCGCATTCCTTGTTCGCGCAAAATTTGGGCACGGTGGTTGGCCACATCTTTGGCTTCCACTTCATCTTCATACACTTTAAACTTCTCTCCACTTTGTGGGGCACCGTTCAGTCCCAAAATTTGTACCGGAGTGGAAGGACCTGCTTTTGATTTTTTCTTTCCTCTTTCGTCTGTCATGGCCTTTACACGACCATATATAGATCCTGCCACTATCATATCTCCTACATTCAGGGTGCCGCTTTGTACTAAGATAGTGGAGACGAAACCTCTACCTTTATCTAGGGATGCTTCCACTACTGTTCCATTAGCAAATCTATTTTTATTTGCTTTTAGGTCCAATATTTCGGCTTCCAACAAAATCTTTTCTAATAACAAATCGATATTCAGACCGGATTTAGCGGAAATTTCCTGTGATTGGTATTTACCACCCCACTCTTCCACCAAGATATTCATGGCAGATAACTGCTCACGTATTCTGTCGGGATTGGCGCCGTCTTTATCAATTTTATTAATAGCAAAAATCATAGGAACACCGGCTGCTTGCGAATGGCTGATGGCTTCCTTTGTTTGAGGCATTACCGCATCATCTGCAGAAACTAGAATTACGGCAATATCTGTAACCTTGGCACCTCTTGCACGCATGGCGGTAAATGCTTCGTGACCCGGGGTATCAAGGAAGGTGATTTCTTTCCCATTTTCGAGAGTCACCTCATAAGCGCCAATATGTTGTGTAATACCGCCGGCTTCACCTGCTACTACATTTGCACTTCGAATATAGTCAAGCAAGGATGTTTTACCATGATCCACATGACCCATTATGGTAACAATTGGCGCGCGAGGTTCCAGATCTTCAACATCATCAATAATTTCAGCCTCTTGTTCGGCCTCTTGTTCCAAATTGATAAACTCCACTTCGTAACCAAACTCACTTGCAACCAATTCAATAACTTCTGCATCGAGGCGTTGGTTTATTGAAACCATTATGCCTAAACTCATACATTTGCTAATAACATCGGTAAAATTGACGTCCATCAAACTAGCCAACTCACTAACAGAGATAAATTCTGTTAGTTGTAGTTTACTATCCTGTTCTTCTCCTTCCTTAATGGCTCTTTTTTCAGCCATTTCTTCTCGTTTATTTCTTCGATATTTTGCTTTTAAGCTTTTACCGCGGGTTGTATTTCCGAGTTTGGCCAGCGTTTCTTTAATCTTATCTTGAATTTCGTTCTGGTCGATGGGTTTATCATCAGGACGCTTATATGCTCCGGTGCCGGTTCTTGTATTGTCTCGTCTAAAGTTTCCTCTCTGATCGGCCGGTCGTGGTGAAAAAGGTCTCGAGGTAGTGCCTTGTCCCTCTGTACCACTTCCACCTGCGCTTGATGTTCCGGCTTGTCCTTTATTATCTAAAGGAATTCGCTTGCGTTTTTTCTTTTGTTCTTTTGGTTTATTGTCCTTAACCTGTTCCTTTGGCAATTCGATTCGACCAATAATTTTAGGTCCGGAAAGCGTTTCGCGCTTGATGGTATGTAATACCACTTCCTCTTCCTTTTGAACGGTTTCAGCTTCCTGCGCTGGAGCTTCTATCACTTCCTCATTGTTCTCAACAACTATTGGCCCCGGGTCAGGAACATGGGGCGTTTCGGTGGCAACCTTCTTCTTTCCTTTTGAAGGTTTATCGATGTCAATTTTGCCAACTACCTTCGTTCCTTCTAGTTCAGGTGCTTCAATTTTTACTTTTTCCGTTACAATTTCCTTCTTCGTTTTCTTTGCCGGTTTTTCAACTTCTTCTTCCTCAGGTTTTGCTTCTGTCTGATCGTTTTTGGCAAGTTTTTCTTCTGTTTCTTTTGATTTTTTGGCAACTACTTTTGGTGTTGGCTCTAAATCAATTTTTCCGACTTCTTTCACCTTTACCATTTCTTCTTTTTCAAAGAAATGATTTCTTCTTTTTTCTCAACTTTTGGTTTGTGTTCGTCTGAGTGCATTTTGGAGAGCACCACATTTTCACTCTTTTTCTTGGCAGCTCGTTCCGAATCAAATTCCGAAATTAATGCATTATACATGTCATTGGAAAGCACAGGATCGGGCTTATTATCCACTGTGAAGCCTGCATTGACTAAAAATTTAACGAGGTTATCCTTACCAACGTTAAATTCCTTGGCGGCTTTCATGAGACGTATTGTATTGGTACTTTCTGACATTTTCTATTTTAGCTTTAGCCTTTTCTTATTAAAAAATCAGGCCTTTTTTATTTATTGAATCTACATTTTCCTAATTCTTTACTGATAGATTTCGGTTCCTAACCATTGAGTAAAGATAGGTGGTTTTTTTTGTTTTACTTTTCATTTTCTTCCACATCAAATTCTCTTTGAAGAATCTCTTTTACCTCTTTAATGGTCTCCACCTCCAGGTCTGCTCGTCTAATTAATTCTTCATCCGTTAAATTGAGGACACTACGTGCCGTATCACATCCTACTTTTTTCAATTCGTCAATTACCCATGCGTCAATTTCGTCTGTAAATTCATCTAGATCAATATCGAATTCACCACCTTCTTCCAAATCATCACGAAAGACATCAATATTATACCCGGTTAATTCCTGTGCTAATTTGATATTCACGCCTCGTTTTCCGATAGCAAGAGAGACTTGATCGGCCTTCATAAATATTTCGGCATATTTATTTTCATCGTCAATATTCATGGTAGTTATTTTTGCAGGGGTTAATGAGCGTTGCAAAAGCAATTGAATATTCTGCGTGAAATTTATGATATCAATATTTTCATTTTTTAATTCACGAACGATACCATGTATGCGGCTTCCTTTCATACCTACACAGGCGCCAACAGGATCTATACGGTCGTCATAGCTTTCAACAGCAACTTTTGCTCTTTCTCCCGGTTCACGAACAATTTTCTTGATACTGATGAGACCATCCATAATTTCGGGTACTTCAATTTCGAGCAACTTTGCCAAAAAGGTTGGATGGGTTCTAGATAGAATAATCACCACGCCACTACCTCTCAGTTCTACTTTTTTAACAACAGCTCTTACGGTTTCGCCCTTCTTGAAATAGTCAGATGGAATTTGTTCGGACTTTGGTAAGATGAGTTCATTCCCTTCATCATCAAGTAACATGATTTCTTTTTTCCAAACTTGATAAACCTCACCTGTGATGATTTCATTTTCACGTTCTTTATATTTGTCTAATAGAATATTCTTTTTAAGCTCACTGATTCGAGAGGCAAGTGTTTGCTTAGCGGCTAAAATGGCTCTACGTCCAAAGGATTCCATTTTTACTTCTTCATATACTTCATCGCCAACATCGTAACTGTCATCCAATTTCTTTGCTTCTGTCAATTCGATCTGCGTATCATCATTCATAATATCTGCATCATCAACTACTTCTCGACGTTGAAAAATTTCAAGATCCCCTGTTTGATCATTTACAATGACATCAAAGTTTTCATCTGAATAATATTTTTTACGGATGAGCGTCTTAAACACATCTTCAATAACCTTTATGAGCGTGGGACGATCAATGTCTTCAGCATCTTTAAACTCGGCAAATGAGTCTATTAAATTGATACTAGCCATGTTTTTTTAATTTAAGTTTTATTTTTTGTTTTATTAATTTTAAAATTCTATCAAAACCAAGGCACTTTTAATTTCCGCCAATGGAATGCTAATTTTGGATGATGCCTCAACCGCTTTTTTACTTGGTTTACCAGCAACCTCTTCAACAACCAAGTGTGATTCGCCCACCTCAACTAACCTTCCAACAATTCCTTTCGCCTCTTCATTCAGTAATTCTATTTCTAACTTTCGTCCAATATTTTTCACAAACTGCCGCCTCATTTTCAAGGGAGTATCTACGCCTGGGCTGGAAACTTCCAAGGAATAATCGCCTTCGGGATAAAGTGCTGCTTCTTCCACCTGTTTTCTAATTCTTCTATTGATTGAAATGGCTTTCTCTAATGTAAAACCAGAATCGCTATCAATGAAAATCTTGTAATTATTTGTAGGCTTCACTTTATACTCCACTAAAAAGCAATCGCTCCCTTCCAGAATCTGATCTATAAAATCTGCTATTTGTTGTTGTGGTGTCATCTATCCTTCTTGAATTGATTTCTAAAAAAGAAGAAGGGAACTAAATAGTTCCCTTTCGCTCATTTCTACTGCAAATTTAGTTTAAATTTTCTGAATGGCAAATTATTATTTGTTGTAAATCAAAATTAGTACGCAAAACAAAAGAGCCATCCTTTCGGAATGGCTCTTTTGCAATAACTAATCTAGAATTACTTCTTTGTTACTTTTTTCACGAATGTCTTGTTGATATTTAAGTCAACAACTTTCACAAAATAGTTACCAGTAGAAAGAGCGCCAAGCTCATTAATCAACAATTGGTTTTGTCCAACTGTAACAGAATGCGTTTGTTTTTTGACAACGCTTCCTACCATATCTGTAATTTCAATTTCCAATTCAGAATCAACCGTTGCATTATATCCTACGGTAATTTCACTAGTAAATGGAGTTGGGAATAGAACTACATCTTCAACGGAAGTCTGTGTAGGATTCACCACAACGGTATTGGAGTAAATGAACTGACCATCTACGTCATATACTTTCACTCTGTAATACACATTGATTTCCTTCATTAGTTCTTGGATATCATCATTGATACTGTAATTTGTATTTCCAATGGTGTTTCCTTTAGCAGATTTCGATTGAATTTTCGAGAACGATCTGTTATCAATACTTCTTTCAATTTCAAAGTTCTTCACATCTTTCTCGTCAGCAGTTGTCCAATTTACCGTAGCAGTACTTCCTGATAAAGTAGCTGAAGCCTGAATAGAAGTGATTCCTAATGGGAATTGTACTTTAAGACCTGCGTCAATTGTTGGGTTATACTCTCCGGCAACAATGGTTACCTGCGCCGTTTGACCAAATGAAGGCAAGCCGTTTGGTAATGACGTAATATTCACCACGTCGTTGTCATTTGAATCATTTGCACCTATATCAGAAAGGGTAAACGCCAAGTTTGGAGGTAAGGTACTAAATCCTACGCTGTATGTTCCTGGAGCCAAATTAGGGAATGTATAGAACCCATTTTGGTCGGTGATTGTATTTTGAATGGCATTTCCTGCAGCGTTAAACAAGGTAACCGTTACACCCGGTACACCGATTTCATTTGCATTTTGAATACCGTCGCTATTTGCGTCAATCCAAACATAGTTACCCAAACCAGCTCCTTGAGGTACATGTACGCCAGCATCAACCGTTGGGTTGTATTCACCAGCTTCTAATGTAATGGCTCCCGTTTTACCGGTTGCAGGATTCACATCACTGTCAAGAGCATCATCACCTCCCAAATTTTGTCCACTAAAATTAGAACCTGCTGGAATATTGCTAAATCCTACATAGTATGTACCTGGTTCTAAATTCACGAAACTGTATTGACCATTTGCATCGGTGATGGCAGTAGCAACAGGTGTTACACCATCGGCAGCACATAAGGTAACGGCAATACCCGGAATACCTGGTTCACCTGGATCTTGTATACCATCATTGTCATAATCGTTCCAAACAAAATTTCCTAAACCAGCTTTTTCAGTAAATATACCGGCATCTAAATCAGGATAGTTTTGACCGGCCACTAAGGTAACCCATTCGGTAGCACCCGTAATTGGATCGGCATCACTATCTTCAGCATCTTGACCATTGGCAGCGGCATCCTTATCGGTAAATTCATAGCCAGCAGGTAAATTTGTAAACTCAACATAGTAAGAACCTGGAGCTAAACCTGTAAATTGGTATCCGCCCGCTGCGTTTGTGGTAGTAACCGCCAATTGAGTACCATCACTGGCAAACAAGGTAACAGTTACACCCGGTACGCCTGGCTCATTGGCATCTTGGATACCATCAAGGTTAAGATCATTCCAAACATAATTTCCTAAACTTGCCAATCCTGGGGCCTGATGGATACCAGCATCTACAGTTAAATCATCTTCACCCTCTGCAAGCGTATAAATTGGCGTAAGTCCACCGGTACCAGCGTCAGCATCGCCATCTAATTCATCGTCCGCACCTTGATTTGCAGCGCTAAAGGTGAATCCTGCTGGCAGGTTACTAAATCCAACTCTATAAGAACCAGCATCCAAGCCGGTAAACAAATAATTACCCAAGGCATCCGTTACTAAGGTACTGATAACAGTGATTCCATCTGCTTCATAAAGAGTTACGGTTACGCCTTCCACACCTAGCTCACCTGGATCTTGAATGCCATTATTATTTGCGTCATTCCAAACTCTATCACCCAAAGATGCCGAACCGCTCTTACCGCCGGCTTCAACAATACCTGCATCAACCGTTAAGTTTACTTCTCCAAGGGCTAAGGCAATAACATCCGTTAAAACGGTTTCTACGTTCGGATCAGAATCTACAGCATCATCTACACCTTGATTGGTTGTGGTAACTTTGTAACCAGCAGGTATATTTGAAAATCCTACAATATAGTTGCCAGCACCAAGGTTGTTAAATAAGTAGTGGCCTGAAGCGTCCGTAGCCGTAATTGCTAAAACGTTATTCAATCCATCATATAATGTTACGGTTACACCTGGAACACCATTTTCACCTGCATCCTGGATGCCATCTTTATCATAATCAAACCAAACAAAATTGCCAAGGGCACCAATAGGTAGAGCAGGGTTATGAATACCTGCGTCGATGGTCATATCTTTTTCACCTGCAGATAAATTAATGACACCTGTTTTTCCAGAAACTCCATCCGGATCAGAATCCATTGCATCATTTCCTGCATTTGATGGTGAGAATACATATCCTAAAGGAAGGTCAGTAAATCCAACTACATAATCGCCAGGAGTCAAATTATTAAATATATAATAGCCAAACTCATCGGTGGTGGTGGTTGCGATTACGGTTACACCATCTCCAGCGTACAAGGTAACGGTTACACCAGCAACACCAGCTTCGGCAGCATCTTGAATACCGTCGTTATCAGCATCATTCCAAACAAAGTTTCCTAATGAAGCTAAATTTGGAGCTTGCGCATATAAACCGGCATCAAGCGTTAAATTATTTTCACCAGCTACTAAGGGTAACATTTGAAGTCATACCCATAACCGGATCCACGTCACTATCTGCGGCATCATTCACGCCTTGATTTTGAGGACTAAATACATATCCAATAGGTTTGGTAAATGCAACACTATATGTACCTGGATCTAAATCTGTAAAGTAATAATGTCCACTTGCATCTGTAACGGTTGTAGCAATTGGGTTTCCTAAAGCATCTTTAAGGGTTACTGTTACGCCAGCAATTCCAACTTCACCCGGATCTTGAATACCATTTGCATTGGCATCATTCCATACGAAGTCTCCTAAACTTGCTTTTACCGGTTCGATGAAATAAATACCTGCGTCTACAGTCATATTGCTATCACCAACTGCTAAGATATAATCGCCTGTCAAGCCAGTTAATAAGTTAGGATCTGAATCCGTTGCATCATTACCGCCTTGATCTTTTGGAGAGAATACATAGTTAGCAGGCAAGGTAAAGCCAACATGGTATGTATCTGGATTTAAATTATCAAATAAGTAATAACCATAGGCATCGGTTACTGTTGCAGAAACTACATCGTTCGCTGCATTGTATAATGTTACCGTAATACCTGCAACCCCTACTTCATTTGCATCTTGAACACCATCTTTATCTGCATCCAACCATACGTAATTACCCAATTTTGCATAACAACCAAAATCTTTTGCTCTTAGTCTAAATGTGGTGGTTACATCAAAGCAGGTTCCTGGAATAGTAACTTTGCAAGTGTATAAACCAGTATCGGTAATTGGTGAAAGACCGGTAAGTGACACAGAGGCACTAGTACTAATGATTGCATTAGCCGGATTTCTCCATTCGTATACTCGGTTGGGAATCGTAGAATCTACATATAGTAGTAAAGCCGTAAGATTACATACCGGTAAATTTGAATTTACCTTCATAGTTGGCTGTGCAGGAGGTCGAACTGCGATATCCTGAAGAGAGGTATTGCCACAAGCATCCACCACCCGCATTCTCACTAGGGTGTATGTGCCAGCAAGTGTAAATAGATTACTAGCTTGAGGAGGTTGGGGATTGTCTACAGGAAAGGTTTGGATAATTTCATATGTATAGGGAGCCAAACCGCCCTTAACAGAACCTACAATATTCACATTACTCCCTGGACAAGAAAAGGCAATCGATTTTCGAAGTTTTGGTAAATTGTACTTATTAATTTTTACAGTATCAAATGTTTCTTCAAGGCAGTACTGTGGTTTCATTTTTATTACATAGGTACCGGTATCAATATTGGTCCATGTATAACTTCCTATTGCGCCACCAGTATTCAAATCAAGAGTGATTGGACTACCAGGTGTATTAATATTCCATAAGGAAACCAACACAGAGTTCCAAGAAGGTCCATCATAATTATAGTTGGCAATGATATTTCCTTTGTTCACACAAAGGGGTACCACCGTTCCATTTAAGGTATTTGCAACGTGTCCATTTGCTCCATTGGCAATAGTAACCGTGTCCTTTCTTCCGCAAGCATCCGTAGCTACATAATTGTAGGTCGTATTTGGCGCGGCATTCATAAAGTCCAGGGAAGAATACCAATCATTAAAATCATAATTAGAATTATACATATTATTGGGGTCGGTATAATTCTGTGTTGAGATTAGCGTAGTATAGGTCGCATCCCATTGTTCATAGACAATAGGAGTTTTCATCCTTCTATTTATTGAAACAGAGTTCTTAAACAATCCTAAATCGCAATAAGGTTCGCCATATCCAGCAATATTCCAAGAGAAACCTACTACACTAGTGACACTTTTGGTAGTACCGCAGGCATCCGTCATTGTAATTGTATAAATACCTTCAGCAGTAATACCGGTAAAAGTATTTCCAGCTTGAGGGAGCCCACCGTTCAAACTATAAGTTACCGGTGCAATATAGCGCCAAGAAGGGTTTGCAGTTAAAGAAACCTCGGTACATGAGGTATACCCTGAATACATATCGCCCCAAAATTGCATGAAATCTTCATAATAATTTGGTTGTGATTTAATTACTCCGCAACCATCTTTCACAATTTCTTGACCCCAGAAATATTCTGGTACTAATTGAGGTCCAAATGTGAAAGGCGGAGGGGTAAGTGACCACACTGTGTCCCCTGTGCCGCGAATAAATCCGTAGGTAAGTGGACCAATAGGTGTACCGTTAATTGTAATTGATTCTGTTGTAAACTGGTTACATACGGTATAGGTGGTCACGGCACTAGCAATGGACCAGTCGCTGATGGTAAAATTGGTACAAGATTCTGTTCCGCAAGCATCCACTGCACAAACGGTCGCATTTGCAATGGTCGCATCTGGATGTGAAAATGCAATTGGGAGTGTCGGACTATTTGATAAAACATTTCCATTGGCATCTTTTACACGATAGGTTTGTCCTACTAAAGCTGGTGAAATAGTAATTGCATCAAATGAGTACTGACCGCATCCTAATTTTGTAACCACAGGTGCAGAAACACCCCAGAAAAAATTGTTGATGGTAACCTGTCTTGTTTGGAAATTTCCACAACTGTCATATCCTCTCACTGAATAGGTTCCAGGTCCGAGACCGGTAAAGGTACCGGTATTATTCATGGTACCAACACCCATTGGCCCTGCTATGATTTCGTAACTAAAAGGAGCACGTCCGTCAATTAGGGTTCCTTGAATCGAGCCGTTGGTTCCGTTGTAACAATTTGTAATATCAGTAGCTGTTGGGTTATAATCGGGCTCAATATAAGTCCCTGGTACTACTACCGAATAATCCGTAAAGGAATTTCCGGCACCTTGATCAATGATTCGCAAGGTGTAATTGCCCGGATTTAGTGCCGTTATCACATTTGAAGCTGAAGGGCCTGTGTAGGCATAATCAACAGGATAGGAAACGAAGTCGTACAGGAAGGGTCCGGTACCCTGCGCTCCAGTAGCGGTAATGATGCCGGTGGCCACACATCTTGACTCTTCAGCTGTTATAGTCGCTCCATTTCCTTGCGCAAAAATCTGCGTGCCGGAAAAGAGTAAAATAACCACTACAAGGAAGGTAAAAATTTTTCTCATTTTTTGTGTTTTAAGTGTTTTATTTAGGTAAATCATATGCCTTACATTTATTAAGTAAATAACTTAACAAAAATAAGGCCATGCGAAGGTATAATAAATTATTACAAATCACAAATCTGTCTGTGACTTATTTGTTATCAAGTTGATTCAAACTAGTGGATATAAACGAATCATATACACATTACAAATGACTATAATATATGAGAGTTAACGATAGGTTAATACTACATAATGGTGTAAAATCAGAAATCAGAAGGGTCAATACTCCGACCTATTCCTGGGGTTCCATTGGGCTTTCTATTTGAATAATAAGTGGTAATGGTATTACCGGAATGATTCATCGCCTTCTTTTTAGAGTTCAAACGAATTATAGAGGCAGCATATAATTGACCGGTTTCATTGTAAAAATAGGATTTTGCTGAATGTTGTGATGCGGATGACTTATCGACTCGGTCAAAGATCTCTGAGAAGCAATTCAAAAGCAACAAGTTCTTGTACACAAAACTATCCTTCTGTATGATTTCAGCCTTCGCATTTCGTATAATCATTTGAATTGGCAGTCCGTTTAGAACTGAATATTCATAATTTCTTTCGATTAACTGGCCATGTAGTTCGTGAAACAACTTTTCAATTTGGATCCACTTTTGCCTTTGATAGAGATACTTCACTTCTTTTGATTTAAAAAAAGTGGTTCCTTGCACAAAAAGTTGCCAATTAGTAATGGTGTCACCTTTATATTCAAATTTTTGAGCACTTTGTCGCTCACTTTTACCTGAATAACGATCTACCTTGAACATTTCCGTCCCAACAATGAACCCGTTTGTATCAATTTGCGCAATATTTCTGGCAATTAGAATTTCATTCTTTTGATTTTCAATGGCAAATTTCTCTACAAGTAATTCGGCATCACGATAGATAAAGCGATACCTATACTCCGGAGTCCATTGATTCATTATCCGATCCCAACGGAAAGTATTTTTTTCTTTGGCTTTTTGGTCCATTGAATGGATGAATGTCTCTTTGCGAAGCGGCATTTTGCTTTCATTTTCGATTGAAACCAATTGGTAATAAATTATTGAATCAGCAAAAGGCTGAAACCCTTGGCACTTGGCCGGAGTTGACAATACACATGAAATTACGATAAAAAAGTTGGGAATGATTTGTTTCACCTTGCAAAGAAAATAAAATTGTTCTACATTCATTCACTTAAAATTATAGAAACGAATTACATTCACAAAACCGATACGCTTTGCATTGCAATTCCTGTTAGTATATTTGTTATAAAAATTAAAAGATCGCTTTCTAATGAACTACCCTAGACTAGCAATTGTAATGGTTCTTTTTTTGGGCGCATGCCAAGAAAAAATGACTGAAGATGAAATCGCACGGATTGGTATCGAATCCTGTCGAAAACCGGCTGCGTTCATTTCTAAAATTGGCTTTGACCCTTTAAAATCTGCCTTTACATCCTCAGATAACCGAATCAAGGGGATTGTACTTATTGAGTCCGGAAAGGCAAGCAATGACACACTTATTAGAAAATGGCAGGAACCAAGTTGGGCACAATTCGGTCATATGGGAGCTATTACGACTGATGAAAATGGAAATGCATTTACAGCTCCTATACCCTTTGTGAATAATTTAGAAAATACACTAGCCACGATACATCAAATTTATAAAATTAATCAGCAAACTGGAAGAATGGAATTATTTGCAAAACTTCCAAAAATTGATTCAGTAGCTGGTGTGAACTCTTTTGGCATTCTCGGCTTGTATTATGATTGTCATGGAAAAAAATTGTATGCATCTAGTGTGGGTGGCAGTACGCAAGATGAGGAAAATGGAAGCATTTATGTACTCGATCCAAAAAGTGGTGAAATATTGGATCAATTAAATGGATTTGACGCGATGGGACTTTTTGTAGGAGGTATCACCGGCCATAAGGCACTTTATTTCGGGCACGCTCGTTCCTCTGAAATATTTTCAATAGAATTATCAAAAGAGGGCACATTCCTTGGCAAATCAAAAAAAGAGCTTTCATTAGATGGCCTTGGGCCACGAGGAATGGACAAAGCTCGCAGAATACGATCTGATAAATTTGGCAATTTACTAATTCATGGCATTGAATTTAATTATAACCTATCTGCGCAGACTGAAAAGCTCGAATCAGTTTATAAGTTTGGATATAATAAAAATGAAGACAAATGGTTGCTACTAAAGACGGTAAATTAGTTGATGGTTTTGTAAAGAGAATGAAATAATAATTTGCAATAAAGTACGATACCAATTTCATTTTGGGAATCGAAAATTTATCGGTTTCATTTAAAAGATTGATATTAAAAATAAGACAACCTGCGGCCGACTATTTGGCTTTGAATCCATTCAGCTTTCATAGATTTGCTTCAGTACTAAATGATTTGACCATAGCGTTTACCATTTATACAAATGGAATCTTCCCATATCTCCAAAACGTCAGTATCTACCAGATTACATTCAAACACAACACCAGCTCATTAGTTTTTGAAAAGCAAGACAAAAAATGTGAGAACATTTTCATGTTCTCCCATACAACCATATCTACTAGTCAATAGTTATTTCTTCTGAATCTTAATCATATACTTTTCACCAAAATCTTGATTGAGGATATTAAGATAGTAATTGCCAACTGCTACACCGTCTAAGTTATCTACTTTAATTCTATTAAAACCCTTTTCCACAGCATAATTCTTCTTGATGATTGTTTTACCCGCAGCATCCGTCATTATAATATCAATAGATGACTGATCTGCCGCAGTGTATTCAATAGAAATACTATTTGAAAACAAGGTCGGATACACCAAAATATCATCTGCATTGGTTGGCCGTGCCGTAATTACATTTGAATATCGGTAACTATTATCAATATCATACAATTTCACACGATAATAAATCAATGAAACAGTAGAGATATCAGAAATATTATCCATAAAGTGGTAATCGGTTTTTCCAATTGTGTTGCCACTCGCAAGCGTATTCCCAACTGCTGAGAAATTTTTACCATCGGTACTTCTTTCTATAGCAAAGTTTTTGGTATTGGATTCCACAGTAGTAAACCAATTGACATCACAAACCTCTTTGCCATCCAAAACAGCTACTGTAGCAACTAATTGCTGAGCAGATAATGGAATTCCAAAATAGATACCGGCATCAATATTTGGATTGTACGTACCGGCAGCTAATGTAACCGGATCTGTCTTACCTCCCACTTTCAAATCGCTATTAAGCGCATCATTTATGGCACCCACAATTTGTGTTCGTGTGGAACCCTCAGGCAAATCGCTAAACCCAACAATGAATGTGCCAGCCGGCAAATTTGTAAAGGTATAGGCACCGCTTCCGTCAGTAGATGCGGTGGCTACAACAGTGATGCCATCTGACTCATATAAGGTTACTATCACTCCTGCAATTCCCGGTTCCCCGGCATCTTGCAATCCATTTTCATTCACATCATGCCAAACATAATTTCCTAAACCGGCCAAAATTGGATTGGTCAGCCCTGCATCTATGGTTGGGTTATGCGTTCCTGGTAATACCGTAAAGCTTGGGGTGATGCCTGTTTCTTGATTTGCATTACTACCGGTATTAGAAACCGGATTTACCTCTTGTATAGTAAATACCATACCTGCAGGAATATTGCTAAAGCTAATTGTGTAGGTGCCAGGTATCACATTGGTAAAAATATAACTTCCATCAGGTTTTGTGATGGTGCTTGCAACCGGATTGCTCAAATTATCAATCAATGTTACCAATATTCCACCAACTCCTGACTCAGCACCATCCTGAATTCCATCCTGATTGGTATCGAACCAAACATAATCACCAACACTGGCTACTGTTACAGATACAATTCCCGCATCCAAATTTAAATTATTATCACCTGCTAACAGCGTTACAGTTTGTGTCAATCCGGTTACAGGATCTGCATCACTATTTGAGCTGCCATTTATTCCCGCTAAATCTATATTATAGCTGGTATAGTTGTATCCAGCAGGCAAGTTCGAGAATTCAACATAATATGAATCTGGAGTGAGGCCAACAAAGTGATACTCACCATTGGCATCTGTGGTACTGGTGGAAATTATGGTACCTGCACCATTATACAAGGTTACCGCAATGCCTTGTACTCCTGGTTCACCAAGTGTTTGAAGGCCATCGTTATTTAAGTCGAACCACACGAAATCTCCCAAGGCAGCACTTCCTACAGGTGGTACAAGTCCCATGTCAACACTTAACTTATCTTCGCCAGTACCCAATGTCACCACATCGGTTTTTTGAGTGCCTACATTTACGTCACTATTTAATTCGCCATTAATACCTTGAGCGTCCGCATCTTTCGCACTAATAGTAAATCCAACCGGTAAGTTCGTAAATCCAACCACATAGCCTCCAGCATCTAGTCCGGTAAAAATATATTCTCCCAAAGCATTGGTAGTAGTGGTGCTGATTACCGTAACGCCATCACTTTCGTAAAGTGTCACAGTTACTCCGGCAACACCTGCTTCTCCGGGATCTTGTAATCCATTATTATTCATATCATACCAAACCAAATCTCCTAAACTACCCTTTCCTATTTTAGTATTTCCTAAATTAATACCGGCATCTAAATCGGTAATATGTGTATTTCCGACAAGAGTTACTGTAGTAGTGAGGCCGGTACTTACATTTGGATCACTGTCAGTTGCCGGTGTGCCTTGCCCAGCTGTACTGAAGATATATCCGGGAGGTAAATTACTGAAGCCCACATAAAATACTCCATTTGGCAAATCAGGGAAGAGGTAGAATCCGTTTCCATCAGTGGAGGTTGTTGAAATGACATTATTTAAATTATCATAAAGTGTAACCGTTACACCCGGTACACCTGGTTCACCTGCATCTTGAATGCCGTCCTTATCTAAATCATTCCAAACGAAATCGCCAATACTATTATTGTTTAACGGATTGGTATTATAAATTCCTGCGTCATAGGTCATATTATATTGACCGGCACCTAATGAAATCACTGAAGTTTTTCCGGTTCCAATATTTGCATCGCTATTAATTGTACTATCTGCACCCACATTTTGAGTGGTAAGTACATATGAAGCCGGTAAATTACTAAAGCCTACTACATATTGCCCAGCTGCAAGCGCATTGAAAATATAATATCCAAAACCATCAGTTGTAGTTGTTGAAATAATGGTTGCACCGTCTGCCTGATACAAGGTAACTGTAACACCAGGTACTCCTGACTCATTTGCATCTTGCAAACCATTTTGATTGACATCATACCAAACTCTATCGCCCAATCCTCCTAATAAAGGAAAGTCAAGAGAAATATTATACATACCTGCATCCACATACGGAATATTATCGCCAGCCACTACAACAAAAGTGGCCGTTAAACCGGTTAAAGGGTTCGCATCACTATTGCTTGGATTGCTCACAGCACCGTTATTCGGACTAATAGTAAGTCCCGGAGGAGTAGAGAATCCTACACTATAGGTACCCGGAATCACATCTGTAAAGCAGTAAAAACCATCAGCGTCCGTAATGGTAGTTGCCACTATATCACCTGCAAGATTATATAAAGTAACGGTCACACCACTAATTCCAGTTTCTCCCACATTTTGGATCCCATCTTTGTTTAAGTCGTACCAAACGAAATTACCTACCTTGGCAGTAGAAGGCTGCACAAAATAAATACCTGCATCAACGGTCATGTTACTATCACCTGACACTACTACAACATTATCTGTTACGCCTAGTCCTGGATCAACGTCACTATCGGTTTCGTCGTTACCAGCAGCATCTTTTGCGGTAAACTGGTAGTTAGCCGGCAAAGTGAATTTAACCTTGTAAATATCAGGATTTAGTGGTTGAAATTTATAATAACCGTATGCATCGGTAATAGTGCTAGAGATGGTATTATTTAAACTATTACATAAGGTGACCGTAATACCGGCAACACCAACTTCATTCCCATCCTGTACTCCATCCTTATCCAAGTCATTCCAAACATAATTTCCCAATTGAGCAGGTTCAAAATAGCCGGCATCAATGGTCATATTATCTTTGGCTACACCGCTGCCATTTTTATCGATTGCGAATACCGGACTAAATCCATCCGCTTTACTTGCATCACTATTCAAATCGGTTGCCGGAGTAATTGTTTGCTTGGTAATTTTTAGATTTGAAGTAGAGGTTGGGAATTTTACCTTATAATTTGCATTTTCGCACACTACAAATTGATAATATCCAGGATTGCCTCCGTTATTTGCTGTAGTTGTGGTTTGATCGAGTACGTACACATTACTTCCGGTGAACGTTTCCTTCCACAATTCCACCACCTGACCATTAAGCCCATCCGATACTGCTTCATCGTTAATTCCGTTGCCATTTAAATCCATCCAAACATAATTTCCTATTGTGCCTTGAATATTATCAACCACAATAGAGGTGGTAGCGGTACAGGTGTTTGCAGAAGTTGCTGTTACAGTGTAACTACCTGCTCCCACAGTTATGGATGCTGAGGTTGCTAAATTGCTCCATACATAGCTAACACCGCCATTGGCTGTTATGGTAGTAGTGCTGCCATTGCAAACCTCCGCTGTACCACTAATAGTAGGTGTTGGCAATGCATTATCAACGGTCACCAAAACTTCATCGGTACAAGCCCCATTTACAGTTAGTGTATAAGTAGTTGTGGTTGAAGGACTTGCTGTTGGTTGTGCCATGGTGGCATCGTTAAGACCGGTAACTGGTAACCAAGCATAGGTATCGCCCAGATTGGCAGGGGTACCAATGGTAGCAGAAGTGGTGGTACAATTAAGGGTAACATCCATTCCTGCATCCGCCACGCAATGCTTTAATCCAAAATCGTATGTGTAATTATTTTCGCCAGGAGCTCCCAATTTCAGCAGAACAGTTGGGTTACTTGTTTCAATGTATGCGTCACTGTTTCGAACGGACAGCCCTGTATTCACAGTATTTGGCAGCTCATCTACAAGAGGGCTTACCGAATTCAATGAGTACCCAGTTAACAGTGGATTCGCTCCTAGCGACGTTATTTTCACTTTATAGTTTGCGCCATTAACCAGTGCCAAATTATAAATTTCGTTTGGGGTATTGGTTCCTGGTTTTGTAGAAAAAATATAATTTCCATCATTATTACTGATGGCTGTTGCAATGGGGACATTATTACCGGATTCAGTCAATTCCAAAATAACCCCTGGCGCTCCTAATTCATCTCCATCTTGAATACTATTACCATTTACATCTAACCATACTCGATTTCCAATTTCTACAGGATTTGCATCGCATACCGCCTCTGTTCCGGTTAAAGTACCACCCTTTCCTGATTGTGTTGACTTACCTGCTATGGTAACACCATCGTTTGTTCGCAAATATCTGGCTCCCTCTTCAAAGAAGGCAATCGGGTCTATTACTCCTGCAACCAACTCTCCGGAACCGGGCAATACATAAAGCCCGCCGGTAAATACATTGGCGTGATAATCATGAATCATGACCTCGTAAAAAAACTTCCCACCTGGTCCGTCTGCATTGGGTGAATCACTATTACCGGGTCCATCACCGGCAGCCCCGCCCGTACCTGCGCCTCTTGCTGCAGATGTTTGCGAACCTGAAATTCCATTATTTTCTAAAGTGTACCCTCCGGCATTGTTTCTGGCGGCTCTCACAAAATAGCCAGCTTGGAACGCACTTGTACTAGTATATAAGGTTCTATTTGTAATGCCAATAATGAGAGCACCCTGGTCATCAAATTCAACGGAATGAAAGAATGGTTGAAAATCTGCATAAATAGATGGTTCTAGTCTCCAATAATTTTGAGTTTTCCCAAATATGCCTGCATATCCATATCCATTTTGAGTAATACCTGCAGTGAAGGTAGATAGATTATGAGAGAAGACTTTTGTAAACAGATTGGTTGACAAGTTCATAGCCAATACAACCATCTCAACGTTTGCGTTGTTTAATGAAGTAGATCCGTCGTTAATACCACCTATATAAAGAATATTTCCTTTTAATTTCAAAGCAAAAGGCCTAAAAACACCCCCAATTGCATTCGGAATGCCGGCAGGTATAGGAAACGAGGTTAAATTGGCAGCAGTGGGTGCTGTAACAGGTAAAGAAGCATAGTTTACATTTGTAATGTCAAGTTTAAAAATACTAGCATCATTCATATTTACACCATAAATAAAATTTCCATCCCCGCTTACAGCCACTTGTCCTAGACCGGCAGTACCGGCAGAATTATCAGGAAAAGTAGAGATTTGATTCACAGGGGTAGTATTAATTCCGATTGTTGCTAAATCGACCATGATTTTATGGCTAAGAAAAAGGTTCCCAGCACCTGAATAATCTGCCGCATACATACCATAATGTCCTACAGCCGGTACTGGAAAAACTGCGGGAATACCAGCCATTGAAGTAAAATAAATCTGCTTGTTTTTGGAATTAAAAGTGATACCATTGGGGGCTCCTGTATTGGCTGCAAACAATAAATCGCCGTCAGCATAGGGAGTACCATAATTAAAATTTGTAAGTTGGGACTCAGCAACTCTGGTTGCGTAATTCCAGGATTTGAGTACATGGGTATTTGACCCAGGCGTACCCGGATTCCAGCATTGTCCAACCACCATTCTCGGATTTGAAGCCACCGTGCATTCGTTAGCATAACGCAAACCATAATTAACGTTGGATGCACCCGTTTGTGCAAACTGCACCGAAGAGTGACCAGTAGCAGCACCAAATCCACCATCATGATACCCGATTGGCGGTACAAATTCGATTCGATATACCGTAGCAGGCACCAACCCAGTAATGGAATAAACTCCATTATTATCTGTGCTTGCACTCGCTGTTGGACTTACTGCCCCTGGCGCATAGGCATTTACGGTTACATAGGGATATCCAACTTCGGCCCCATCTTGAAGAGCGTTGTTGTTCGCATCATTAAATACAAGTCCTGATACAGATTGCCCAGTTGTTGATAAGGCAAGAAAAGTGATAAAAATTAATAAATAAATCTTTTGTTTCATGATAACTTTTTTTATTTTTGGCAATCCCAGCAAATATTAGACCAATAATGCTGGGGTGATTAATAAATAATACAATCTTCAAAAGTATTCTAATGTTGTGAAATTACACAACTTTTACTCATCTTTTTATATAGTAAATTTTTTACACATATATAAAAATTAAATTTGAATGAATCCGTTTTATTTTAGAAGGGTACGATAATTACCTTTGCAAATTATGAAATTGCGGATTACAGGCCTCTTACTTATTATCCACCTAATACTGCAGCAATCTTGCAGTGTCAATAAAGCCGATACGTACCTGTCACCAAAAGCCATATTAGGTCATTTCCTGTTCTTCGAAAAACGGCTATCTTTCAATCATTCAAAGTCATGCGCTAGTTGCCACAGTCCTCAATACGCATTTACTGATGGATATCGAAAAAGTGTTTCAGCCGATGGTAATAACCTGCTGCATAACGCCCCTAGCCTTCTTAATATTTCTCAAAACCATTTCTTCGACTGGGACAATCCCGATGTAATCTCCCTGCGTTTACAAATAAAAAGGCCCCTTTACAATAAGCATCCCATTGAATTAGGAATGGATTTGGATTCCTCTTCCTTATGGACCTTCTTCAAAAATGACAGTTTATACAGTAGTTTATTTGCGAGGGCATATGATGGAGAAAAAGAAACATACTCTGCTAAACAGGTGGAAGAATGTATTGTTGAATACATAAACAAATTTGAATAGCCGAAATAGCAAATTTGATCTGTATCGCAACTCAAAAAAAGTGCCCCTAAGCCCCTCAGAAAATGAAGGGATGCAACTATTTTTTAGTGCCGAACTCCAATGTAGCCGATGTCATTCCCTACCCGATTTTACAACATCCAACATCAGTCGGAATATAGACAGTATCTATGCAAACATAGGATTATACAATACTGACAATAGAAATCAATACCCTATAGAAGATGCCGGATTGAGGCGACACTCCAATAAGCTAAACGACGACGGAAAGTTCAAAATCCCATCCTTACGCAATGTCCTTTTAACGGCTCCCTATATGCATGATGGAAGTGTTAGCAGTTTGGATGAAGTATTAAACATCTATAGCGCCGGAGGACGCAATATCAGCAATGGCCCACAAAGAGGAGACGGCAGAAATCATACGAATAAGCATCCGCACATCAAGGGTTTTGAAATTTCTGAAAGTCAGAAGAGGAATTTAATCTGTTTTTTATCCACTCTAACTGATACAACATATTTAACCAATCCCTATTTCTTGAACCCCTTTCGTAACAAATAATAGAATCAGCTACTACCTTTGCAGCATGAAACCAATACGATTTGCCCTAGCCTACCTATTTTTTTTCAGTATGTTGTTTGCCTGTCAAGAAGAACATAAAAGCACAAAAGATGCCGATAAAATTGCCGCAAAGGAGTCGGTACTAATTACAGATAGTATCGATTCTGAATTACCTCTTTTAAAAAGTCGCATGACTCTGATTCAAGCGGCCTTACAAAAAAGCATACCCATAATTTTACTTGAAAATATTGACAGTGCTCAATCCGCTGCCCAATCGATTGCCATCCATAATGCAACATTTTGCGAAAACATTTTTGACAAAAACAGTAAAAAGGCCTTTCGAAATGAAATTTTCAATATATACCCGGCAAGACCGCAGGAAATTCCGGTGGCCAATAAAAACAGCAAAGTGTATAAAGTAGAAATGTACAATTATGCGCTAAACGAAAGCACCACGGCATTAGTAGACCTGGGAACTCAAAAAGTAATCAGTGTGAGTACCTTACCGCAATCGCAACCTGATATTCCATCCTATCTAAAAGATTTGGCTATACAAATGGCCATTAATCACAAAGAAGTTTCAAAAGCTTTAGGTTATAAGCCCACAGAGTTAGAAGCTCTAATGGCCAATACCAAGACAGCCCTAAATCATACTAAATGTGAGCGAAGTATGCATTTATGTGTTGCCCCCACATTCACACAAGGCGATAAAGCCCTTTGGGTTATAGTTGATTTAACCGATCACAAAATTGTAGGCATTCGATGGACCAATACAGGCCCCGAACAAGTCGTAAAACGAATCAGTGAAAAAAAATTGAAATTTGATAAAATTATGGAGTGCTACTGCAAGGCAATCACTGCCCTAGAAAAAGACAACTGGAAATTAAATTATGTAATCACTACCAGCGATGGATTAAGAATATCGGAGGTTACCTATAAAAATAAATTAATTATCAATAGTGCAAAAGTGGTAGACTGGCATGTAAGCTATAGCAATACCGAAGGCTTTGGATATAGTGATGCGGTAGGTTGTCCGGAGTTTAGTCAGGCAGCTGTGGTGGCTGTTAGCGAACCCCGTATAAGCGACATTATAGATCAGGGAAAAAAAGTTGGATTTGCATTGGAACAAAATTTTAGTAGCGAACAATGGCCCTTACCTTGTAATTACAATTATTTGCAACGCTTTGAGTTTTATGAGGACGGTCGATTTCGCTCTGCTGCGGCAAGTTTAGGAAGAGGCTGTGGCAACAATGGCACTTATCGTCCCGTTATGAGAATTCATTTCGCGGGAAACAATCAACAGTTTTCGCAATGGGATGGTCAGCAATGGCAACCTTGGAATTCAGAAAAATGGACCATGCAAGAACTAACATCCTCCATTACAAAAGAAGGTTTCCTTTATAAATTGAATATCGGAACCAATACCGGCTATTTTATGGAACCCAGTAGGGGACAATTTGGGGATGGTGGTCGCAATGATAATGCCTACACCTATGTCACCAAATTACACAGCCAGACAGATGAAGGAGAAAATGATTTGGTAACGATTGGCCCTTGTTGTAATGACAATTTTGAACAGGGCCCTGAAAAATTTATTAATAATGAGTCCATTAAAAATACAGATCTCGTAATTTGGTATGTACCACAAATGAAGAATGACGATACTAAAGGTCGAGAATTTTGCTGGGCTGAAAGTTATTTGGAAAATGGCGTTTATAAAACTCGGGTATTCCCTTGTATGGCAGGTGCTATGTTTGTACCATTTCAAAAATAGAGACCTGACAATGATGCATCGGGGGATATAAAAACCGGCTCAAAACCCATTGTACCTATTTCTATTTACAAGCAACTCAATACGAGCCTTGTATCGCTCTCAAGAGCAGCTCTAGTGCATAAAAAAAAATCAAAAGCAATCATAATTATTTTACTTTTGAGTTACGTAGAAAATGTTTACTAATAACCGCGATAAATTACTGACTCCAATCGAATATCTAAAGGGCGTTGGTCCCGGCAAAGGAGCCATTCTGCGCAAAGAATTAAAGATAGACACGTTTGGAGATATGCTTCAAATCTATCCATTTCGCTATTTGGACCGAAGTAGTTTTACAAAAATAAAAGATATTCCTGAGGGGGGAACTACGGTGCAGCTCATTGGTAAAATCACATATTCTGAAATTGTCGGCCATCAAAAAGGGAGACGACTGGTAGCGACCTTTAAAGACGACACTGGGGGTATGGACCTGGTTTGGTTTCAAGGCATTGTAAGTGTTGAAAGAGCTTTGGAAAGTCATAAAAATTTTATTGTGTATGGCAAAGCGGTGCGCTTCAACGGATTTTGGACCATCACCCATCCCGAAATAGATGCCATTGAAAATTTAGATTTAGAAACATTTCCATCTTTTCAACCTGTCTATTCAAGTACTGAAGTGCTTCGCTCAAAATGGTTGGCCGGCAGGTTTTATGTAAAACTGGTACAGCAAATAATGGCCTCTGTTGGTCCAAAAGATTTTAAAGAAATGTTACCCGATGAAATCGTAGAAAAATTTCAATTATGCGATCGATATCTTGCCTTAAAAAATATCCATTTCCCTGAAAATGAACTGAATCTCCAAAGAGCCATTTACAGATTAAAATTTGAAGAACTATTTCTGCACCAAATTGGAATTTGTAAACTAAAACTCAATCATAAAAAAGTGAAGGGCTATTACTTTGAAAAAGTAGGCAATTCCTTCAATACCTTTTACAAAAACTATATTCCATTTGAACTTACAAACGATCAAAAGAAAGTCCTGAAAGAAATCAGGCAAGATACGCAAACCGGACGGCAGATGAACCGGCTCTTGCAGGGCGATGTAGGCAGCGGCAAAACAATGGTAGCCTTGCTCTGCATGCTTTTAGCCATCGACAATGATTTTCAGGCCTGTCTGATGGCCCCTACCGAAATACTTGCTATGCAGCATTTTACCGGAATTCAAGAGTTACTTGCAGCCATGCCCATCGAAATTGGATATTTAAGTGGAAAAACAAAAGCAAAGGATCGAAAAATACTTCTGAGCAGATTGCAAAGTGGCCATTTAAAAATACTAATTGGCACACATGCACTTATTGAAGACAATGTTTCCTTCCACAATTTAGGTCTTTGCATTATAGACGAGCAACACCGATTTGGCGTGGCGCGGCGAGCGAAACTTTATGCAAAAATACCTTACCACCCCATATCCTGGTAATGACAGCCACTCCCATTCCACGCACTTTAGCCATGACCAGCTACGGTGACCTCGAAGTTTCGGTTATTAAGGAAATGCCCCCGGGTCGTAAGCCAATAAGCACAGTGCACCGACCGGAAATATATAGGGCTAAGGTGATGGATTTTATCAAACATGAAATTGCACAAGGAAGACAAATTTATATTGTGTATCCGCTTATTGCAGAAAGTGAAAAACTAGATTATGAAAACCTGTACGCAGGTTACGAGCAGGTGAAACAATTCTTTCCTGATCATCTGTACCAAATTGCAATGGTGCATGGAAAGCAAACCCAAGAAGAACGCGAACAGAATATGCAAAGCTTTGTAAAGGGCAAAGCACATATTTTAGTGGCCACTACTGTTATTGAAGTGGGGGTCAATGTTCCCAATGCCAGTGTGATGCTGATTGAAAGTGCCGAACGATTCGGTCTTTCGCAAATGCATCAGCTAAGAGGACGTGTAGGGAGAGGTGCTGATAAATCGTACTGTATTTTATTGACAGGCCCAAAACTATCTGCAGTGGGCAAAGAGAGAATTCAAACCATGGTACAGGAAACAAGTGGCTTTGCCATTTCTGAAAAAGATCTTCAGTTGCGGGGTCCCGGCGAAATAGATGGCATCCGACAAAGCGGAGCGGCAGATTTAAAAATTGCCGATATCATAAAAGATGTGGAACTCATGGCAGTCACCCGAAAAGCAGCTATCGAAATTCTTCAAGAAGATAGCAATTTGGAAAATGTTTCCCATCAATCGCTAAAAAACTACTTACTCAGTAGAAAGGAAAAAGAAATTTGGAGTCGCATATCCTAAAAAAAGCCCCCACTTTCATGGAGGCTTCTATAGTGCATTACAAAGTGGTATTACAAAGCGGCAAGTTTTCCTTTTAATTCAGCTATCTTGGCTTTTACACTTTCGATTTCTGCTTTTATCTTAACTTGTTCTGTTTGGTTTTCATTGATTTTAGTGGTTGCCTTCTGAATATCTTCATTATAATCAGCATCATCTTTTACAGCGCTCTCATACTTTTTCGTGGCACTTTTCACAGCATCTTCTTGTTTGCTGATTTCTTTCTTGATGGCGTTCATCTGATCTACGGTACCGGTTTTGGCTTTTACAAACTCTAAGGTTTTATTTTGGTTATCCACATCTGCTTTCAGTTTCGCAATCTCATTTCTATTTTCTGCGGCCTTGCCTTCAGCTTTGGATTTGTCTTTTGCTAAGGAAGAGGCTTCTTTGGTAGCTTTTTTTAAATCCTTCTCTAAATCTTTCACCTTCTCTTCCTGTTTTGCAATTTCGTCATTATAGCCAAAAGTTAGGATATCCTTTCGCAGATTGCTTAAGTACATCATAGATTTGTCTACCACTTCAGGATCGGTTTCTCTACTCATAAAATTTTCATACCCTTTAGAGATTAGCATCATTACAGTACAACATGTTTTTCTATCTTCAATTTTAAAATATACGTCCATTTTCTCGGCTCTTAATTCCGGAACAATCACCTCTTGGTAGGTAATAAAGCCATTTTTGTTGCTTCCTCCCTTTATTTTGGCATCGCTCATTTTCTTTTTGATGGCGCCTTCGGCAATCGGACCCGACATTTCAAAATCGGCGGCTATAGCCGGTTGACTTTTCTTATTAAATTCAGTACTGGTTACTTTAGTCTCTTGTGCTGACATATCTGCAAGTGCAAAAATGCAGACAAGGGCAATTACTAGTTTTTTCTTCATATATATAATATTTTCACAAAGGTACACAACCTAGTAGAAGTAGGTGCTAAATAATTATTAACGACCTCAATTTGTAGCAAAGATGTAAGCTTAGCGCAAAATTGTGAAACAATAAACAAATGCTTTTATACTTTTACGGTTTCAAAAGCAATCTTCACTTTGAGTATTAAAAAATTAGCCGGTCAAACGATGTGGTACGGTTTAAGTAGCATTGTTGGTCGCTTCATTAATTATCTGCTTACACCTTTACTAACCGTACTCGGTACCAGTCAGTATGGCGAATATACCACCGTTTATGCCTATATCACGTTCTTCAATATCATTTTTACCTACGGAATGGAGACCGCCTACTTTCGATTTGCCAGAGATGTAGAAGAACGCAGTGTTTTCAATACCGCCTCCACGTCCTTGCTGTTTACCACCATTCCACTGGCAGCCATAATGATTTTTTTTCGAGGTCCGATCAGTGCCTTGTGGTCGGTACCGCAGCATCCTGAGTATGTGGTACTATTTGCCATTATTGTTGCCTTCGATACGCTGGCCGTTATTCCATTTTCGAAATTACGGTTTGAACAAAGACCCATTAAATTTGTTACCTTAAAAATAATCAACATATTAATTAATGTTGGTTTCGTTTTATTTTTTATCCATCTATGCCCTTGGTTACAAAAAAATGGAACGTTTCCTTCGTTATTGAGCTGGTATAATCCGAACTATGGAATTGGATATGCCTTTGTTGCCAATGCCATGGCGAGCATATTCACCTTGTTGCTGTTATATAAAGAACTTTTCTCATTTCGATTTTCAATCAATAAAAAATTATGGAAAGAAATGATTATCTATTCGCTACCCTTGATAGTAGTAGGTTTTGGGGGCATGGTTAATGAAAGCATTGACCGAGCCATGTTGCCTAAGTTATTAGAAGGAAGCTTAGAATTTAGAAATTCTCAAAATGGAATCTATGGTGCCAATTATAAATTAGCGATACTCATTGTGTTATTTATTCAAGCATTTAGAATGGGTGCAGAGCCTTATTTTCTGAAACAATCCACCGATACCGATGCTCCCAAAACCTACGCACGTATTATGACTTTGTTTGTAATTATTTGTTCGTTTTGCTTTTTAGGGGTGGCGCTTTTTCTCGATATTTGGAAATACTTTATGCGTGTGGATGTACGTCCCGAATATGCGCAAGGGTTGGTAGTAATTCCCATTTTATTAATGGCTAAATTACTTTTGGGTATTTATTATAATTTATCCATTTGGTATAAAATATCAAACAAGACATTGATTGGAGCCTGGATTACCCTAGGCGGAACCCTCATCACATTGGGTATTAATTTTTACTTCATACCCACTTACAGTTATATCGCTTGCGCCTGGGCTTCGCTTTTTTGTTATTTATTTATGGTAATTAGTAGCTATATTTTGGGACAGAAATATTATCCCATTCCATATAATGTCAAAAAGGTACTTTTATATCTTCTGCTAATGATTGGCATTTATGCTCTTCATACGGTGGCGGGTCATTTCATCGATAATACCTACCTCACTATCCTTTTGGGTATAATATTATTCATTGCTTACAGCTATTTTATTATTTTCCGTTTTGAAAAAAATGAATTTTCAAAGATGCCCTTTATCGGGAAATTTATTAGTAATGAAAATCCTAGCAATTAACTTTTAACGTATATTTTTTGCAAAAAATGTAGAATCGGAAATAATCTATTCTCATTTGGTTATAAAAAAAGTGCCATAAGTAAAGCCCCATGAAGAGTTTATCCAAAATCCGTGGGGCTAACACATTTTACTTTTTTTCAAATTCTTTTAATATGGAATCTACCTCATATGCCCATGGGCGGCGTTTAAGTTTTTGATAAAAATATTCATAAGCACTGGCATTAATTGTTTTCAGCTTTCGAGCTTTGGCAGAATATTCGTTGTACTTACTGTCGATAGTGCTATCTACTGTACGTAATCCAGTTTCGTCATACGATATTACTTGCGAGTCGGTAAGTACCTCATTTTTATTCAAAAAAAACCATCTTCGCAATCGTTCATAATTTAATACCTTCTCCATTTCTACAGAATCCCAATGACTAAAATGCACATGATTAGGCGGCGTCTTATTACTAATAAATAAAGTATCTGCCCTAGGTTTAGTTTGTAATTTTTTCCTTTTTTTTATGGCATATAAATCATCTGAGTAATTTAGCAATAAAAAAAACAGTAAAAAGAAACTAGTATTTATTAATAATTTCATTGTAGATGGTTTTATTGTTATTTACAATTTTAATCAAAAGCTGTGCACTACTAATATGACTTAGATTAAGGTTTAGCGCATTAATACCCTTATGTATAAAAAATTGCTTACTTAATACCACTCTTCCTGTTATGTCAAATACCTTTAGTTCAGCATTGCCATACTCTATATTGGCATCAAGCGAAATATCTGTATGGAAGGGATTAGGAAAAAGTGTAATGCCTTTTTCAGTACTAACCTCATTTATATTATTTGGCCAACAGAAATTTTCAGCAATAAATTCATTATATTTATGATTTGTATATCCAAACGAGCCATTAAAAACTGCCTTTGGACAAGAATTGTATTGATAAACTCGTTGTATGCCGGTATAGTCGCCCCACCTATTAGATGTTCCATTATTATAGTCTATATAATCGGCACCCAATTTTGTATCAACGGTATTGCTAATATTCAGCATATCATCTATTTCTACCAAGCGCATCCCGGGGAAAAACTCTTCACTTGAATATAGGTAATTTATATAAACCGTTTTGTCATTAATATTGGCACCCATAAAGCAGACGGAGGGATAGCATTGCCAAGTAGCGTTACCATTAATTATGTCTGTCGGAATTTTAGTAATATCATACAATCCTAATCCTAAATTAAGTCTTGCATAATAGACCGTAGCAACACCTGACGCTGCACTTTCTCGCGCAGAAAAAACAATATGCATCCACTTGTTAAGATAGAAAGAACTTTGTACACGACTGTCATTTGAGTTAAGTGACTCGGTGCTACCCTTTTGTGGACTAGGTACCGCATTACCAACATATATATTGCTATTTTGCCCATATATATTTAGTGTTGGAGTAAACCCGGGTGAAATATCATATACCACATCATAAATAGAAAAACTGGCAGTAGCTGCCGTGCCATTATAGTTGCTAACTAAATAAAACCCTTGTACGTCATATGCTATTGGCGTACCATTAAAATCTCTGCTGCCATGAGTAGAGGGGCATATGTGGATATTGTTATTATTGTAAAAATCAGTTACATCATCATAAACAACAAAATTCAAATTTTGATTTAAATATAATTCTGTTTTTTCAAGTTGAATAATATCGGTTCCAATAGATGCATTTTGATTGTCAGGTATTTGAGATACCGAAATGAACAAATCCTTATCTGACTGACCCAAATATGGAAAGTCATACCAATAACCGGGTCCAGGTCCACTTATGGTTGTAACAAAGAATCCGTTGCTGGGATTGCCGTCCACTGATACTGCAATTACAATTTGCGGATTATTGCTCGATAGTCTTTCATACAATAATATTACAATAAATTTATCCTCAACAGGATCGTACAAAACACGAGGGTCAAAAAAATCTGCCGTAGGAAACAAAATAGGATCGTTTAGCCAAGTAGCCCAATTGGTGGGTGTGCCTGAAAATGTATTACCGTTGATATCCGCATACGTAATGCCACTATTGGTTACAGAAACTATGTATTCGCTTTTTGAGATAGCTATGGAATTATCCATTGGTTCTGGGTAATTCACAGGAGTATTTACAAATGCGTTTCCTAAAACAGGAGTATTTGCTCTTGTATTTTTAATATTCGCTTTATTGGCAACAGTATCTTATGGTCCTTTGGTAAACCATTTTGTATTGGCATGTTTTCCAATTTTTCCAATTACCACTTTAGGACTGCCACCTAATGGTGGTTTTACTTGGGAGTAGGAATTTAATGCAATTAGCATTGTTAGAATCATTAATGTTATCTTTTTCATGTTGTATACCTTTTTTTGTTTTGAAAATTTAGTAAAAAAAAAATTACAAGATTTCTTTTTTTTGTGAGTGAGCTAAAAAAACGGGCGTGAACCTTGTACATTTCGACTGAGGATCTGGTAACCCTATTAGGAATGCTTAGGAACACACCCTTTCGGGTGCGTCATAAGATTTCCTAATATATATTTTAAAAATTTTACCAGAATTTCAGTCGATATTATATTATTGAAACGCAATATTTTTTATTATGCTTTAATCTTTTATTTATTCATAAGCGGTATTTTATTAGTCATATTACAATTGTTTATATAACATCAAAATTTTAGGTCAAGTTGTCAAAAGTTTAGGTAAAGGACCTAAAATTTTGGGTGCAGAGGCTAAAAGTTTAGGTACTGTAACCTAAAAGTTTAGGACAAAATGTCAAAAGTTTAAGAATTATACCTAAAAATTTAGTCCCGATACCTAAACTTTTGGCGTTTTTAATGGGTTTTAAGCCACCGGCGGTGCAGGGTTTCCACCTCCGCCTGTATTAGGAAAAAACTGCTTTAATTCATTATGCTTAGTGCTAAACCCTAAGCCTCCGTCTGTTTCATCTTTGTACTTAGTATAACGGTAATCAACTAAAGCATTTTGATAATTGTCGTAATCGTGAAACGTTTTTGTGTCCCTTAAGGTTTCTGCCAAGCCCTCAAGGCGAGCAGTGCGAGAATCCAAAAATCGCCTATCTTCCCAATCGGCATCATACTCAGCCCAATTTACATCTGGGCTACTGAGTGCAGGGTCGGTGTCATGGTACTCCTTACCTTGTTTACCAATAGCTTATTGGTTTCATTAATGCTACCATATTTGTCTTTGTCCTCCGGAGTCGCATTGCGACTATTGGCAAGAAATAATGCGGCTAATGCATCTAAATGCATATCAATGTCTGCTTTTTGAACTGCTGTAAAATGTTGTTCGATAATGTTTTGTACTGCCATTTTTAGTAAGTTTTAGGTATTAAAAGTAACATAAATTTTACAGAAACCATTTTTTCTAGTAATTTTTTTTAACTTCTTAGAAGTTACTTTTTGGTTTGATAATACGATTTGGCAGTTGTGGCACTATTGATATCTATCAAATTATTGAATAATGTAGTTTACTTTTGCGTAAATAATTTCAATTCAATGTCAGGAACCGAACTCAAAAAAATCTTTCTCAACAAAAGCGAAATCAAAGCGATGGATGCCGAGCATAAACGGAAACTTTCGTTTAATATTGGCAAATACAATGATACCGTGATAAAGGGTAAACAGCAGTTTGAAAACCTCGACCATGCCAGAAAAAAAGCAAAAAATATCAAATGGAAAACCATTGAAAATCTTGACAAATACCTAACCGAATTTGAAAAAAACTTCACCCAAAATGGTGGAAAGGTTATTTGGGCTAATGACGCTCAAGAGGCCAACGATGCCATATTGGAAATTTGCAAACTGCACCAAGCAACCCAGGTTGTGAAAAGCAAAAGTATGGTGACAGAAGAAATCCATTTGAACGATATTCTTGAAAAAAATAATATTGAAAGTGTTGAAACCGATTTAGGGGAGTACATACAACAATTAGACGGCGAAGCCCCCTACCATATTGTAACACCTGCCATGCACAAAAGCAAGGAAGACGTTGCCAAACTATTTCATGAGAAGTTAGGAGTTGAACCGAATTTGACTCCAAATGAACTAACCCTGATTGCCCGAAAAAATTTAAGGGCCAAATACACTAGCGCCCAAATTGGCGTAACAGGGGGCAACTTTCTATTGGCCGATGTGGGTGGTGTTTGCGTTACCGAAAATGAAGGGAATGGACGATTGACCACGGCCTTTCCAAAAGTTCATATAGCCATAGTGGGCATCGAAAAAATGATACCCTCTATACACGACCTAAATTTATATTGGCCACTTCTAGCTACATACGGAACCGGACAAAATGTTACCGTTTACAATACCATTTTTACTGGCGGAAAAAGGAAAGGAGAAGTTGACGGCCCTGAAGAAATGTATGTTATCTTACTGGACAATGGAAGAACCAATCTGCTAAAAGATCCAAATGTACGTGAAAGTTTGTACTGCATTCGATGTGGCTCTTGTCTTAATGCTTGTCCTGTGTATAAAAACATTGGCGGTCATGCTTATGGCGCCACCTATAGTGGTCCCATCGGTTCGGTTATTACGCCACATATGAAAGATTTTGAAGAATTTAAACATCTGAGTTATGCCTCCTCTTTGTGTGGAAACTGCACAGAGGTTTGCCCCCTCAAAATTAATATTCACGGAATGCTACATTACAACAGAACGCTTGCCGTAAAAAACAACGAAACAGATTTTACTGAAAATACCGGTTGGAAAATGTGGCGACTTGCAATGACACACCGAAGTATGGTGGATATGGCCGGAGGATCTATCAAAACAAAATTGGTAAATAGCCTCTTCAAAAATAGTTGGGGAAAACGGAGAGATAATCTTCATTTCAATAAAACGTTTAAACAAATGTTTAGCGATCGTACTAAATAAATTGAACTCAATAGCAATCTATACCAAATCTCTTACTGCACGTCAGGCTTATATTTTTGATTTTGTATGGGTGGATGTTTTTGGCTGTGCTATTCAATATTGCGACGACCTTAATCAGTTTAAAAATATTGACGGATTTAAAATCAATTACTCAACAGAAATTGTGCCAGCCGATTTTAGCGTTGTTCCGCATGGCATCCTTTTTGAAGACACTATTCAATCACAAGAGTTGCACATTAGCCGGTGGAAAGGGCTTCCTATATTTTTCCAAACCAAAGGGGCCGAAATCCCATTCGATATCTTTAGCGCAGCCTTCTATCTAATAACTCGATATGAGGAATACCTACCCTATACACCGGACCTGTATCAACGCTTCCCGCATGAAAATTCGCTTGCCTACCAACACCATTTTCTGCAAATCCCTTTGGTAGATCAGTGGTTGCAGGCTTTTAAGAAATTACTTCAAAACAAAAATCAGTCCCTTTCGTTTAAGAAAAATACGTTCCAATTCATTCCAACCTATGATATTGATATTGCCTATAGTTATCTGGGAAAAGGACTTGCAAGAAATGTAGCGGCTTCTTTACAGAATTTTATCAATGGAGAATTTTCACAAATCAAAAAACGAATTCGCGTATTGCAACAGCAAGAGAAGGATCCATACGACAGCTATGATTTTTTAGATGATTTACACGCTCAATATTCGTTGAACCCCATTTACTTTTTTCTAGTAGGAAAAAATGGTCGCCTCGATAAAAACCTTGCCTTTGAAAATGGACACATGCAAAAAGTATTTAACCGCATTTCAAAAAAATATTTGGTGGGTATTCATCCTTCCTATCAAAGCCATAAGGACACGCAAATACTACAATCAGAAATTGCAAAAATAAAATCTACTAGAAGTCGTCAACATTATATTCGCTTTACATTACCTACTACCTACCAACATCTTATCGACCAAGGCATCACCGAAGATTATTCAATGGGATATGGAAGTATCAATGGTTTTAGAGCCAGCACCTCCTTCCCTTTCCACTGGTTCAACGTATCAAAAAATGAAGTAACTGTTTTAAAAGTATATCCGTTTTGCTACATGGAATGTAATTCCTTTTTTGAACAAAAATTGACGGCCTCGCAATCCAAGGATGAAATGCTTCACTATTTTCATGAGGTACAAAAAGTGGAAGGGACCCTTATCAGCATCTGGCATAATTTTTCACTTGGCAGTGACCCCTTATGGGCAGGCTGGCGCGAAATATATGCCGATGTGTTACAATACGTTTCATCCAATAAATAATTCACTGGCTATATGATCGGCAAATAATTTTCCCTTTTGGGTCAATTGCAAATCAGCATTCGCCTCTTGACGAAGCAGACCCTGCAAAACAAATTTATCTGCAACGGCGGTAAATGATATTCGTTCAGAATCAGTTAATAATTCCTTGAGCGTATTCAACACCAAACCCTTCGCAGTCCGAAGCGAAACCATAATCCATTCATTAATTTTATTTTCCCGATTCAATATCTCCGATTCGTACGGCAATATACCGGATGCAATTCCTTTTATATACAAGGCATTATTAGAAACATTCCATTGTCGCGACCAACCATTATAAGAATGTGCCGATGGCCCTATACCTAAGTACGCCTGCTGTTGCCAATAACTACTGTTATGCATTGACGCATAGCCCTTCTTTGAAAAATTTGAAATTTCATAATGTTCATATCCCGCGCTGCAAAGTACCTCCATTAGATACTCATACTGTCGTGCAGATTGACTATCATCCATAGCCGCTACTTTCTGTTTGGCTATCATAGAAGCCAATGCAGTCTTCGGCTCCACGGTCATACCATAACATGAAATATGAGGCACTCCAAACTCGATCACCTTCTCTATATTGCGCTTCCATTTTTCATCAGAAAGCAGCGGATAGCCAAAAATCAAATCTATACTAAAATTCGAAATGCCATTTTTATAAGCCAACGCAATACAATGTTCAGCTTGTGCCGCATCATGGCTCCGGTTCATATATTGTAAATCTTCATCAAAAAAACTTTGTATCCCAATACTTAATCGATTGACGCCGGCCTTTGCAAACTGACGCAATTTCTCATCACTCAGGTCGTCCGGATTAGCCTCCAACGTACATTCAATACGATCCGAAACGTTGAAGTTGGTGTGGATCTGTTGTATAATAGAGCCTATTTCATCACCGCTAAGCAAACTGGGTGTACCACCTCCAAAATAAATACTACGAATCTCTTCATCACCCAAATAGTTTTGTTGCATTTCCAATTCAAGCAATATACTTTCAATAATTTCGTTTTTATGCTGCAGGGAAGTCGAAAAGTGAAAATCGCAATAATGGCAGGCTTTTTTACAAAAAGGGATGTGTACATAAATACCTGCCATATACAAATTGAGATAAGATACAAATGTAGTTTCTTTGCAAATACCTAATAATTAAATCATAAAAGTATTTTTCACATATCTCTTGCTTTTACTAACTCTGGGCTCCACAGCCCAACATCACAGTTTGTATATTACAGGATCTGAAAAAGACAGTTTTCTTTCGATTACTAAGATTCCAACAACATTTAATTCATTTGTAGAATGCAATGATGCCTTGCAAAATGCGCGTAAAACATTACATACTACCGGTTTTCTTACACATAGTATAGATAGCATAAAGATTGAGGACAGTGCAACCTACGCCCATGTGAAGGTCGGAAAGCAATATAGATGGGCCAGTCTCAAAAATAAAAATATTCCCTCCTCGCTATTAACCCAATCCAGATTTGATGAAAAAAAATACTTCAATCAAACCCTGGAAATTAAAAAGCTCAGCCCTGTTTTTGAAAAGATTATCCGCTACTTCGAAGATACTGGCTATCCGTTTGCATCTCTTTCTCTTGACATTGTTGAAATAAAGAACCATACCGTAAGTGCTTGGCTAAATCTTGAAAAAGGCCCACTCACCAAAATAGATACTATTTTGATAAATGAAGATATTAATATCTCACACAATTTCATTACGCAATACTTAGGGATCAGTGATGGCGACCTTTATAGCGAAACCAAAATTAAAAATATCAACAGCCGGATTCGTGAATTGTCCTTTTTGCAAATTGCCTACCCTTGGCGAATGGACTTTACCAGTACCACCAACAAACTCAACCTCTATTTAAAAGCAAAATCGGCAAATCGCGCAGATGTGTTGATTGGCTTGCAACCCAATACCCAAGAAACCGGCGGTAAATTTTTAATAACGGGTGATATCAAAATGGCCTTTGTCAATGCATTGGGGCAAGGAGAAAGTTTACAACTCAATTGGCAAAATCTACAATTCAAATCACCCCGATACGATATTCAATTTTCAGCGCCCTATCTTTTAGGCACACCGATAGGCATCAGTGGAAAATTTGATTTTTACAAAAAAGATACGTCCTTCCGAACCATAAACGGCGAATTGGGTATATTTTATCAACTCAATGCAAACGACCGAATTAAGGTATATTATGAATTGGCAAGTTCCAGACTGGGAACCATTAATATTCCCTCACTGATATCATCGCGAAAACTACCCAATACTGCAGATGTTAGTTACAAGACCTTTGGGAGCGAATTTACCCTGCAAAAGGTTGATTATAAACTCAATCCGCGAACGGGTTATAAACTAATAATAAATGCTTCGCTGTCGTTCCGAAAAATACTCAAGAACAATACCATCGAAAATACCTTTGACCCTATTGCCGGAAAAAATTTCGCATATCTCTATGACAGTCTCCAATTAAAAAATAATAAGTACAACCTTACTGCTCAATTGCATTATTATTTACCATTTAGCAAAAGACTCATATTAGCCAGCATCTATAATGGCGGCGTTGCCTATAGTAACAATGCCTTGTATAGAAACGAATTATTTCAGATTGGGGGTTATCGTTTATTGAGAGGATTTGATGAGGGAAGTCTTTTTGTAAATCATTATCATATAGTAACGCTGGAGCCTCGCTATCTCATTTCGCTCAATTCATATTTTTTTATTTTTTCTGATATAGGATATATCCAATCGAAATTTGCCGATTCCTTCCAGAAGGATACTCCGTATAGCTTGGGCCTCGGTATGGCCTTTGAAACCAAAGCAGGTATCTTTAATATCAGTTACGGCGTTGGTAAAAGTGCAAATCAAGGTTTTGAACTCAGAAACTCAAAAGTGCATTTTGGTTATGCAAGCGTTTTTTAATGGATGCGATTGAACTAAGCGTTCCCTGCACACAGCGCTTCAGGCCTATTCTCCCACGCAATTAAATGACCACTGTACTCCAAACTTATCAATACAAGCTCCAAAATAAGCCCCCCAAAACATCATTTGCAAGTCCATGGTTACAGTACCATCCTTCGATAAACCGTCAAACAGTCGTTTGGTTTCAGCTTGTGTATCGGGCTCCAAATTAATGGAAATATTATTTCCAAATTTTACAGAAAAGCCCATAGACTCCGGAGAGTCGGTACCCATAAGTATATGACCTCCTACAATAGGCAATTCAACATGCATCACCAAATTTTTATCTTCTGCTGGCAATTCGGGCATTCCTTCCATAGGGGGCATATCGCCCATTCGGGCAATTCCGTCGTTTCCGAATTCGCTGCCAAAAATCGATTTATAAAAGTTAAATGCTTCTTCGGTGTTTCGATTAAAATTGAGATAGGTGCTAGTACGTGCCATAAAAAAATATTTCTACAAATATAATCCCTTACTTATTTAGATTACTCTTTTGTAAAGGGTTTCCTTTGTGTTTTTTGTCCATTGCTCAATTCTAAAATATAATTTCCTGATGCCAAGGTAGAAATATCTACGATATCCTGGTCATTCAACTTTTGGCGCGACATCAATTGACCGACTACTGAATAAATGCTAACTTGGGCATTCAATCGATCCAATGGATTCGTCATTGAAAGGTTCAATCGATCGCTTGCAGGATTGGGATAAATTGACATTAAATCATTGTCATCAACCACTGAAAGGCCTTGTACTACATTATTAGCAAGCAAGGTTAGGTAAATATCCCAAACGCCTTGACAGTTTAAGGTATTATTACTGAACGTAGTGGTAGATTTATAATTGCCGGCTGTATACACATTGCCACTTGTAGGATGTATACCGATGCCATACCCTTCCATTTCGTCTACAGAAGAGCCGTTTTTATGTGCAAAAACCGTGTTTCCATTTGAGGAACTAAACTTGGCAACAAAAGCTGCTGTAACATTTGATGCAGGCAGTGTAATACCCCCCACAGTAAACGCGTTTCGATAATTTCCAATAGCATATACATCACCATTTGCATCCAAATCAATTGCGGTTATGATGTCCTTTTCATCGTTCCCAAATTTTTTGAGCCATTGTTGCACACCAGACGAATTATATTTTGTAATACAGGCAAATTGCTTAACAATCAACATATTGAGATTGGCATCATAATAAGTGGTATCTAATAAACTACCCCCTACAAAAACATTCCCTCCATTGTCAACCTTTATACCGCTACCACAATCAAAATTATTGCTGGTAGTGGTGGACATTATATAATTGCCAACAACCTGCATCCATGCTAGGGTTCCTGAGGCGTCAAACTTTGCAATCACAAGATCATCGCCTGAATGATTAGGAATAGTGGTTGCTCCAAACGTAATGGGCGTAGAAATTTTTCCGGTGCCGTAAATATTGTTCGCGCCATCGGTAGTTAAATCAGTAAACCAGCAAATGGAATTAGACACACCGGCTTTGGTCCAAATCACATTTCCGTTAGGGTCATACTTAACCATAAAAATATTGCTTCCGCCGGTAGCAGGTAACTGATTTCCGTTGAATTCTATTTGTTTATTATAGTCGCCGCTGATGATGATATTGTTTTGGTCGTCGGTAGTAACACTTCGTGAGGTTAGATAGGCATTGGTATTGCCGCCACTACCAAGGCGAGCCCATTGAAAAACACCACTACTATTATACTTTGCCAAAAATACATTTCTACTACTTTGTGCATTCTTAATCAAGGAATCATTTGGTGTAAAATGTAGGGAGCTACTTTGGAAATATCCCGTTACATACACATTATTGTTATGATCGGAAGTTACCTTATATCCCCAATCTTGTTCATCACCACTTATAGCCTTTGCCCACAGCAGTGTCCCTTGCTGATCATACTTAGCTACAAAGGCATCTTGATAGGCTGTGGAAGTTAAGGAGGTAGCCCCAAATTGCGCAGTATTGGAAAACATTCCGGTAACTAAGGTGGCTTGATCATCTCCTAAATAGGTTGATTTAACGTCATCCCAACCACTGCCTCCAGCTGAGTATGCCCAATTATATACTTGAGCCTTGGCAACAGTGGATACAATAAAAACCGAGACGCATGTTAGAAGTAAATTTCTGAATAGCATAAAATAATAAATTTTTACTCAAGACGAAGATTCACCAACCAAAGTTGGCAATAAAGGATGAATTGTTATTCTTCCAAATAAAATATACCATTATCTTTACACCACAAAAAATAGTCAAACCATGCAAAATTGCCATAATTATCAAATTGAACATAAAGACCGTTTCTTAAATGAATTGTTCGACCTATTGCGTATACCCTCTGTAAGCGCCGATTCTACAAAGAATAAGGATACCGCACAGTGTGCTGAAGCTGTAAAAAATGCTTTATTGCAAGCCGGTTGCGAAATTGCGGAAGTTTGTAGCACCGCTGGGCACCCGATTGTTTACGCTGAAAAAATAATTGACCCATCCTTACCTACTATACTTACCTATGGTCATTATGACGTACAACCTCCTGATCCGTTAGACTTATGGACAAGTGGCCCCTTTGAGCCTGTGGTAGTAGATGGCAAAATATATGCCCGTGGTTCGTGCGACGATAAAGGTCAAATGTTTATGCACGTAAAGGCGCTTGAATGTATGCATGCCACTAACAGTTTGGCCTGCAATGTAAAATTTATTATTGAAGGTGAAGAGGAAGTGGGCAGTACCAATCTGGGAAAATTTTTAGAAGATAATAAGGAAAAACTTAAGGCTGATATTGTACTGGTAAGCGATACGTCCATGATTAGTATGGAACATCCCAGTATTGAAACCGGATTACGTGGGCTTGCTTATATGGAAGTTGAAGTTACCGGTCCTAATCGAGATTTGCACAGCGGTGTATATGGCGGTGCAGTGGCCAACCCCATTACCATTTTAAGCAAAATGATTGCATCATTACACGATGAAAATAATCATATAGTAGTAGATGGGTTTTATGATGATGTGCAAGAACTCACTACAGCTGAAAGAACGGCGCTCAATACCGCACCTTTTGTTTTGGAAGAATACAAATCTGAATTAGGAATCAACAATGTGTGGGGCGAAAAAGGATATACTACCTTAGAGAGAACCGGTGTGCGTCCTACCATGGAACTCAATGGCATTTGGGGTGGCTATATTGGTGAAGGCGCCAAAACGGTGTTGCCATCAAAGGCCTTTGCTAAAATATCAATGCGTTTGGTACCGAATCAAAACTCCCATAAAATTGCCGAAATCTTTACGGCGCATTTTAATAAAATAGCGCCTGATTGTGTAAGTGTAAAAGTAACCGAACATCACGGTGGAGAACCAGTTGTAACGCCTACCGATTCGAACGCGTATAAGGCGGCAGAAAAAGCGCTGGAAACTACCTTTGGCAAAAAACCCATTCCTACACGAGGTGGTGGCAGTATTCCTATTATTGCTTTATTTGAAAAAACATTAGGACTCAAGACCGTTCTGATGGGTTTTGGATTAGACAATGACAATATCCATTCGCCTAATGAAAAATTTGATGTGGTTAATTTTTATAAAGGAATTGAAACCATCCCATACTTTCATAAGTATTTCGCTGAGATGCAATCTGCATAAATCAGAAGTTGTTCCATTTTATTGACATATTTTGACTTTTCAAGGTTGAAATTGAATTCGCATACTGCAAAACCATTATCTATTGGATTTCAATAGCATTTGTAATTATAAGTGAGTCCAAACGAATTACTATTTTTACAACGGCAATGCCGATATAGCCTGAAAATAGTACAATCGAGTGCAAGGAGGATGGAATCTATCGAAAGCAGAATCGATAAAAGGCAGGGTTTCGGGAAAAAATTTATTGAATCGGCATGCCCAAAATTGTTTTACTTTTGAATCATGAAAATCGTTTTAGCACAGCAAAATTATCATATAGGAAATTTCGAAAAGAATACAGAAAAAATAATTGATGCCATTGAAGAAGCTAAAAAAAATGGGGCCGATTTGATTGTATTTTCAGAGCTATGTATCTGCGGATATCCCCCACGCGATTTTCTGGAATTTACAGATTTTATAGAACAATGCCATCACTACCTGCAAGCCATTGCACAACATGCCGACACCATTGGAGTTATTGTAGGTTGCCCCTCACATAATTCTGTGCCAGAAGGAAAAGATTTGTTTAATAGCGCCTATTTGCTGTATGATAAAAAAATTCAGGATGTGGTTCATAAAACATTGCTTCCTACGTATGATGTCTTTGACGAGTATCGTTATTTTGAACCAGCGTATGATTGGCATGTGATGCAATTCAAAGGAAAAAAGCTGGCCGTTACGGTTTGAGAAGATATCTGGAATCTCGGCAATAATCCGCTGTACCGAATTTGCCCAATGGATAAATTGATTCAACAAGCACCCGATCTGATGATCAACCTCAGTGCATCGCCTTTTGACTATACACATATCGAAGACCGAAAAGCCATTATTAAAGCGAATGTATTAAAATACAAAATTCCTCTATTATACTGCAATGCCGTCGGTTCGCAGACAGAAATCGTATTTGATGGAGGCTCCCTTATTTTTGATAAAGACTCTCATTTAATCAAGGAAGGAAAGTATTTTGAAGAGGACAGCATTCTAGTAGAATTTGATGAAGAAGGACTGGTTCAATCTGAAATTTTAGCGGAAGCTTCTACCTTGCCAAATTCAGAATTGAATCCATCTCACTATGATGCTACTTTAAATATTGATAAAATTCATGATGCCCTGGTAATGGGCATTAGAGATTATTTTTCCAAAATGGGTTTCACCAAAGCCATTCTGGGTTCTAGTGGGGGCATCGATTCGGCAGTTACACTAGCCATTGCCTGCAAGGCGCTTGGAAAGGAGAATGTTCGCGCCATATTACTTCCTTCCCAGTTTTCTACCTCCCATTCGGTGAGTGATGCAGAACAACTTTCCCAAAATTTGCAGAACCCATATGACACCATTCCTATCAAAAATATTTTTGATGCTTTTATGAATGAGTTAAAACCTGTATTTGAAGATTTACCCTTTAATGTGGCCGAAGAAAATATTCAAGCGCGCACCAGAGGAAATCTTTTGATGGCCATCGCCAATAAATTCAATTTGATATTATTAAATACCACCAATAAAAGTGAATGTGCTACCGGATATGGTACCCTATATGGCGATATGGCTGGTGGCATTGCAGTGCTTGGCGATGTATATAAGATGCAAGTGTACGAACTGGCGAAGTACATCAACCGAAATGGAGAAATCATCCCACAAAATATCATCAACAAAGCACCTAGTGCAGAACTACGCCCTAATCAAAAAGATAGTGACTCGCTCCCCGACTATCGAATACTGGATGCCATTCTGTATCAATATATCGAACGTCGTCAAGGTCCAAAAGAAATTATCGCCTTGGGATTTGAGAAATCAATTGTAGAGCGAACCATGAAATTGGTGAACGTAAATGAATACAAACGCAATCAGTTTTGCCCTATCATTCGGGTATCTCCGAAAGCCTTTGGTGTTGGGCGCCGGGTTCCTATTGTCGCTAAATATTTGAGTTAAACAGTGGGCATTTTATTTTTTTATTTTGGAATCTATACGAATACCGCAGTTTGTAATTCTAACTCTTCAGATTTCAATTTTAGAAAACGTCCGTTTTAGGATGCTTCACTTCTTGTCCGTATAAATAGGGAATATTGTAGCTTGAAACAAATTCACTATTTTCATGGTCCATAGAAAAAAGAACATGCTTCAGCGCAGTGATTTATCAAGGTATAAATTGTTAATGCACTTGCCAAATGCTACGAGTTCACCTACCTTCACATAAACAAAACCTAAAATGTTTAAAGCGCCCTTTTTTTTGCATCTGCTGCTCCTTTTGTCAATTACTTTGTATAGAATGCCTCTTGCGGCACAATGTAGCGTTACCATTTCTCAAAATCCACCAGGTGTGCCTTGCGCTTATCCCACTTTAAGCGCAAATTTTATCGGCATCAATAACCCTCCCACCCCCGGTAATAAATATTTCATAAGGGATGGGAATCCCTGGGGTTCTTCTAGTTACGATTTGGCACTCAATACCGTTTTTGGTAACAATTGGTCCCCATCTACTTATGGAAATGCAAATGCCAATGCCGCGTTTCTATTTTCTCCTAATACACAGTTCATCTATTTAGAAGGTTCAGATGGCAATGAAGCAAGTCAAACTGCATATTTAGCTGCTAACCTACCCTTGATTGAGTCATGGGTAAATACAGGTGGAAGACTTCTGATTAATCGGGCACCAAATGCTGGTGCACTAATTACTCCTTTTGGTTTTGGTGGTGTCGAAAATATTTATAGCAATCCACAATACACTGTTTATGTTACGCCGCTAGATCCTATTGGAACTGGGCCTTACACACCTGCTGGATACGGGCCCTTTTTGGGAGGTAGCTACTCGCATTCGTACATTAGCGGGGGCAATACAACTTCCCTAATTGCAGGTGCAGGTGGAGGTGTTGATATTTTATGTAAAAAAATATGGGGAAATGGCTTGGTTCTTTTTGGGGGAATTACGGCACCGTCCTTTCATAGTCCGGCACCAAATGCGACCAATCTCTTTGCGAATATTATTGACTATACTGCCAACTCGATGCAAGGTCCACAAATAAATTACATTTGGATGCCTGGAGGGGCTACTACTCCTTCTATTACAGCCACAACGCCAGGAATCTATACGGTAACGGCAACCCAAGCTGGGTGCACTGCTACAGCAACCATTTTGGTCAATTTCAATGCAGCCATATACCCAAATGCTATAGGAGGACCCGGCACCATAGTATCTAATCCAACAGGTGGTACACCTCCCTACCAATACAGTTTAAATGGAGGACCGTTTGTTCCAAACAATACCTTTAGTAACTTGTGCTCAGGTGTATACACACTTACTGTCAAAGATAGTTATGGTGCCGGATGTACTGCTGATACGGTTCTGACCATTTCCAATCCGATTATTTCCAATATTACTGATACGGCCTGTGCCTCCTACTTTTTTAATGGAAACAATATTAACCTGTCTGGTATCTATTTAGACACACTTGTGAGTGCATTTGGCTGCGATAGTTTGATCTTCTTAAATCTGACCATCAACCAGGCAACCACAAGTTTTATCACTGATAGTGCTTGCTATTCGTACACATTTAATGGCAATAACATCGTCAATTCCGGACTATACCTTGACACGCTTTTGAATGTAGTTGGATGCGATAGTTTCATCAACCTGAATCTAACCATTCTAACAGCAAATAATGGTATCATACAAAACGGACCTACACTCTCTGCTTTGGCTAGTGGCGCTAGCTACCAATGGCTAGATTGCAACAGCAACACACTGATTCCGGGAATTTTCACCCAATCGTACACCCCTCCAGTAAGTGGGAATTATGCTGTTATTGTAAACCAAAATGGCTGCATTGATACCTCCATTTGCAAAACAGTTGTAGTTTCCGGAATAGAACATTTTGAAAAAAATATCCTATTAAAAATATTTCCCAATCCTGCATCGAGCATAATTTCTGTCGAATCTGAAATTGCTTTTACAAAAATAACCATTTATGATGGACCCTTTTCAATTCTAAAAGTACTGCATTTCACAGCTACCAAAGCAACAGAAATCAATACAAGATATCTTGCACCCGGCATCTATTTTATTAAAGTTGATAATCAGCCGGTCCAAAAGCTAATCATAGAAAAATAACGCAATCTAGAACAATACCTCAACCTTACTTTCTTCAGAAAAATGCAACGCATCTGTATGGTCTAATGCAATTTGTAGGATACCCGGCCTCTTGCCTACTTCAATACTACCCAGCATTGCATCCATTCCCAAAGCCTTTGCGCCAGCACTGGTAGCCCATCGCAACATGTTAACTATCGGTATTTTTGGTTTGTGCTGATGGATGGTTTTAATTTCTTCCCAAATGCTGAGCGTATCATTGGATGCCAAACTATCTGTACCCAAAATAATTTCACAATCATTCCGCAACATCATTTCAATATCAGGCAAGCTATCCTCAATGTACAAATTTGCTTTAGGACAAAGACACCAAAAAATTTCTTTATCCAAACCATTTGCCCATCGCACATCTTCTTCAGAGCTCACCGTATTATGTACCAGTATCATTTTCTTCTGCAGAACACATTTTGGCAAATAGGTTTGTATAGAATTTAAATGTTCGCTTTCAAAAAGGTTTATATCAAAATGGATCGCATCAAAGAGTTGCAGAAAGTCGCCACTTCTGTTTAAAAACAATTCATTTTCAGCCAAACATTCCTGATTATGAATGCAGGTAATTTGTGAAGAATTCAACGTATCTATAAGAGCAATCAATTGATTTGAAACAGAGTACGGGGCATGTAACACCACAGTACTGTTATGGTATTTTAAGAATTCCTGTTGAAGTTCTTTTGCCTGATTTCGAATGTCAACGGCTCGCTCAGGTTTTAAACCAAAACACTCCACAAACGTGTGATAGCGAAGATTCCCCTTCGATTTTTGTGGCAAAGTATCTATGGTATTGCTGATATCGCCTACTGCTACAATTCCGTTCTGCATCATTTCCCTTTCTGCACCTTCTATAGCCAATTGTTTTTCGTTTTCGGTCGCCTGTTCACGGTTCCGTACTATTGAAAGCAAAAAACCAACCAATCCCTCCCCCCTCTGCATTTGATTTCTTAAGTGAGACAGTTCTAAATGACAATGGGCATTAATCATTCCGGGCATCAATATTCCCTTATACATGTTGACTCCTTCCAAATGATTTGTTTGAAAGATTTCTTCAATAATGCCCTCCTCAGAAATTTTCAAAACAGTATTTTTCGAAAAAAAATCATAGCCATTAAAGATTTTTTCTGCGCTGATCAATGCCATAGCGTAAAACTAAAAAACAAATCCGGCAATAAATATTTTTTATTTTTGCCATTCATACTTCTATTTTATGTCTACGTCCACCCAGGTTGATCAATATATTTTGAATGCAGAACCCTTTGCGCAACCCATTTTGCATCATCTAAGAGCCCTAGTACATCATGCTTGTCCGCTCGCCGAAGAAAGAATCAAGTGGGGATTCCCACATTTTGATTACAGGGGAGCTCCCATGTGCAGTATGGCTGCTTTTAAACAACATTGCGCATTTGGATTTTGGAAAGCATCCCTTATGAAGGATCCCAGTCTTTTGGATAAGGCTACTGAGGAATCTTCGATGGGACATTTAGGTAAAATCCGTTCCATAACAGACCTTCCATCTGACAAAAAATTAATTGCCTGGATGAAAGAGGCCATGGCATTCAATGAAAAAGGAATCAAGGTGCCAAAAATAGTAAAGCCAAAAGCAGAAATTCTGATGCCTCCTGAATTTAAAACGATGCTTACAAAAAACAAAAATGCCTTGCACCATTTTGAAGTCTTTACAAAGGCTGCTCAACGCGAATATCTTGAATGGATTACAGATGCAAAAACAGATGCAACCAAAGAAAAACGGATGCTTCAAGCCTTAGAATGGATAGCCGAAGGAAAAAAACGAAACTGGAAATACGAAAAATAATTCAATTAACTTTAGCCAAAATATGGATCTGATGCCTACCCCTCTTGCCGAACGATTACGCCCCTCTCTGTTGCAACAACTGATTGGGCAAAACCATTTGACACATGCAGGGGGTATTTTGCAAACAGCCCTTGCGAGCGGTAAAATCCCGTCCATGATTTTATGGGGACCGCCCGGTGTGGGCAAAACCACAATCGCACATATTATTGCAAATAATTTACATAAACCCTTTTATACGCTTAGCGCCATAAGTAGTGGTGTCAAGGATGTAAGAGAAGTAATTGAAAAAGCGAAAACAGAACAAAATGTCATTCTGTTTATTGATGAAATTCATCGGTTCAATAAAGGACAGCAGGATGCCTTACTGCATGCTGTTGAAAAGGGAATTATTACCTTAATTGGTGCCACCACTGAAAATCCGTCTTTTGAAGTGAATGCTGCGTTGCTGAGCCGATGCCAGGTATATGTACTAAAACCATTGCATTCAGAAGATTTAGATGCCTTGCTACAATATGCCCTTTCGCATGACGAAATCCTGAAACAAAAAAAAATTACCCTATTAGAAACCGAAGCCCTAAAAAAGGATTTCAGGGGTGATGCGCGAAAATTATTAAATCTGTTAGAACTGGTGGTGGATAGCCATGCAACAATTGAACTGCAAATCACTGATGAAATGGTGCAGAGCATGGCCCAAAGTAAAATTGCCCTTTATGATAAAAAAGGGGAACAGCATTACGACATCATTTCTGCTTTTATAAAAAGTATGCGCGGCAGCGATCCGAACGCTGCTGTTTACTGGCTTGCCCGTATGATTGATGGCGGCGAGGATGTCAAATTTATCGCCAGAAGGATGATCATTTTTGCCAGCGAGGATATAGGCAATGCCAATCCAAATGCGCTACTTTTAGCCAATACCACATTTGATGCAGTAAATAAAATCGGCTATCCCGAATCGCGCATCATCCTTTCGCAATGCGCCATCTACCTAGCCACTTCCGTAAAAAGCAATGCTTCTTATAGGGCCATCGAAGATGCATCGCACTTGGTGAAGCAATTTGGCGATTTGCCCGTTCCTTTATCGATACGAAATGCGGTGACCCCTTTAATGAAAAATCAAAACTATGGAAAGGGGTATCAATATGATCACCATTCGGAACTCAATTTTTCTGGTCAGGAATTTCTACCAGATGAAATCAAGTCTCAAGCCCTTTACCAACCAGGTAAGAACACCAAGGAAGAGGAAATACGAGCCTTTTTAAAAGTAAGATGGAAGGAAAAATACAATTATTGACAACTATTTCAAGGCACAATTACCAACAAAAACACTATAATCAGTGCACAGCACCTTTGCGTCATTTTTTCGAACCTTTTGAATCTTGATATCAAAATTTCTACTGGTGTCTGTGAATGTACAACGACAGGTAAAGTCTCTATTACAGGAACAAAAACTGGCCACTGCAATCACCCCAACAAACGCAAAAAATATAGCTTTCATATATCGTATGAATTTTTTTTCAGATTCAAATATAAGTCTAGTTAATCGAAATATGAAACATTCAGGCCAAAATGAATTCACATTGGGCCTCTTTTACTTCAAATCAAGTATTTCCAGTGCATTCCGCTTATCTTGTTCAAGTGCCAAAATCAACTGATCCACTCCTCAAATTTCATTTCGTCTCGCAGTCTGTCAATAAATAATACGGTAAGGGCACTTCCATAAAGATTTTGATCAAAATGAAAGAGATGGACTTCCAAATGTAGGCCCTCAGTATCTGAAAAGGTAGGATTGTACCCAACATTCATCATTCCTCCATATAACTGATCCATAATTTGCACCTTTACAGCATATACACCAAGCTTCGGAATGAGTTTGTGTGCATCTTTCACCACCAAATTGGCAGTTGGATATCCAAGTTGCTTTCCTCTGTTGGCTCCTTCTATTACCACACCTTCAATAGAATATGGTTTTCCTAAATACCTGGCCGCTTTAGCCACATCTCCCTCTTTCAGCGAATTTCGAATTTAGGTGGATGAAATTTTATTTTGTTCCACTACCTGCATCGGAATTTCTTCTAATTCATAATGAAATGTAGATTTTAAGGTTTCCAATAGCTGAAAATTTCCTTGACGCCCTTTCCCAAAAAGATGATCGTAACCGATAATCAAGGTATGTGGCTGAAAATGTCCAAAAAGAAAATGCTCCACATAGGATGCAGCGCTTTGGTCGGCAAAATCTAGTGTAAAGTTCACAACCACTACATTATCAACTCCCTCTTGTTGTAAATTATCGATTTTCTCCTGAAGGGTATTTAACAATGAAATGGGGGCTTTTTGATTTGTCAACACCAGCCGAGGATGGGGTTCAAAGGTAATTATTACCGTTTCACCATCTACTTCTCTGGCTTTTTCTTTGAGCCGCTTCAATATCACCTTATGCCCTACGTGCACCCCATCAAAGGTACCAATGGTAACTACTGCGTTACGAAACCGTGGCAAGCGGTCTAAGCCAAAAAAACATTCATACGCGCTTCTCTTCGTGATGGTGGCACAAATATACGATAAAGCCCAAGCGGATTCATTAAAAAATCGCATTCGATTTGTAAAAAATCTTTTCTACTTTTACCTAATGAAAAAACGAATCACCCTATTGTTTGCTGTTGGAATAGCACTTTCCTCATTTGGCAAAAAATCAAAAAATACCTTTGTAGAAATACAAACTACCAAAGGATCGATTACCGTTGAACTGTACGCAGATGTGCCCCAACATGCTGCCAATTTTTTAAAACTGGCAAAGGAACATTTTTATGATAGTGTCCTTTTTCATCGTGTGATCCCACAATTTATGATACAGGGAGGAGATCCGGATAGTAAACGTGCCATGACGGGACAATTACTTGGCAATGGAGATATTGGATATAAAATACCTGCCGAATTTATGCTCCCTACCTATTACCACAAACAAGGTGCTTTAGCAGCTGCCAGAGATGGAAACCCCGAAAAGGCTTCTAGTGGTTGTCAATTTTATATTGTGGTCGGCAAAACATTCACAGATGAGGACCTTACCAGAATGGAAGCCAATACCGGAGTTAAATACAGTGAGGAAGCTCGTACTATTTATAAAACAATTGGTGGCACACCGCATCTGGATGGTGGGTATACCGTATTTGGACAAGTAGTGGAAGGACAGGCAATTGTAAACGAAATCTCAACCGTTGCCTGTGATGCAAGCAACAGACCCAAAGAAGATATCAAAATAATTGGGACGAAGGTTTTGAAGAAATGGAAGCCTAAAAAGGACTAAGCGATTCAGCTCAGTCATTCGTTTTGCAAAGTTCCTACTGAAACTTTGTAGCAATCTCACAAAGCATTCGTACACCAATGCCTATTGACTGCTGATAAACATCAAATTCAGCATTGTGTACAGGTTTTGTAAATTTTCCTTCGAAAGAAGTGCCCAAACGAAAAAAGCAACCTGGCACATGATGCGTATAAAAACTAAAATCTTCTGCAGCCATCCTTCGATCCAGCTCTACTACATGCTCTTCACCCAAAGCATCCATTGCTATTTGTCTGGCACGTTTGGTAGTGGCAGGATGATTCATTAGAAAAGGATATCCCATTGGAATTTCAACGGTTGCTGTTGCACTCATAGCCTTACAAAGCAACTCAGTATGCTGGGTGATTAGTTCATGAGCCTTTTTGCGCCACTCTTCATCCATGCAGCGCAAGGTGCCTTCAATGCGTACCTGATCGGGAATCACATTACCGGCATTCCCTCCATGAATTTGCCCAAATGACAATACCGAAGGATTTAAAGGATTATTATTTCGCGAAATAATTTGTTGCAAACTAACAATAAGATTGGCAGCAATCGCAATGGGATCAATGGTTTGATGAGGCAAGGCAGCATGCCCACCTTTCCCATGCACCGTTATGTAAATTTCGTCAGCACTGGCCATATATTGCCCTTCGCGAAAGCCGACCATGCCGTATGGTAAATGAGGATATACATGCAACGCAAAAATGGCATCGGGCTTGGGGTTTTCAAGTACACCGGCTTTGATAAGAAGACTGGCGCCACCCGGATGTTTTTCTTCACCTTGTTGAAAGATACATTTAATGGTACCCTCCCAAAGATGCCTGGTTTCTTGCAATATTTTAGCCGCACCCAATAGACAGGTACTATGCACATCATGACCGCATGCATGCATGATTCCTTCATTTTGCGAACAATAGGAGGTATTGTTTTTCTCTAAAATGGGCAAGGCATCCATATCAGCCCGTAAGGCAATTGTTTTGGATGAAGGATTTTGTCCCTCAATAAGCGCCACGATTCCAGTACCGGCCACACCACTGGTGTGTCTCACACCAAATTCAGTTAACTTGGCCGAAATAAACTTCGCTGTTTCAAATTCCTGAAAAGATAATTCAGGATGCATGGATATGTTCACGAATCGCTATAAACTCACTTAGATACTTTTCTGTGAGTTCATTAATCAAAGTAGTATTAATTGACATTGATATTTTTATAGTAACGATATCCGGTACAATAAAGCATGAAGGAAAGGCCCCGCTCACCTTGCGCATAAACTTACTGGCATCTCCCCTGTCTTCAAAATTTCCAACTTTGATTTTGTAGGAGGGCACATTATAACTCATATAGGATGGCACACCCGGAAAGGCACGCGAAAAATTATTTTTGCCTCAAGCGCTTTGGCCCGATCGCCACCATTGTAAATAACAACCCTAAATCCCTTTGAAGTAAAAAATACTTCCGGTTACAGTCTTTTTTCCATCATGCGATACAATGGGTTTGTATAAAGGAATTTCTTTCGCTTTTTTCTTCTGCCTCTACCTTTGCCAATACTGCAGGGCGTTTATCAAGAATATCTAGCCGGGCATCCTTATAAATAATAACATTTGCCTCCTCCATTATGGCAGTAGAATCGCTAACAATAACCTCGGTTTGCGCCTGAGCTACAAATGAAGCCAGAGTTAATAAGAGGAATAAAATACGAGGTAGTACCATGTCTAATTTGAAATTGACAGCAAAGATAAAGATAATTTTTGGGGGAATATGCAATGAAATCCGTTAAGAATTCTGAAATGTCTTTTCACCCGCCATAAATTCCCTTTTCCAGGTAAAATAGCCAAAAATTGCCACAACAAAATAAATCACCGTAAGCAAGGCAGTGAGTTCTAGCCCTTTGTATAGGAGCAGGGGTATGGCCAATATATTGGAAACATTCAGTAATACCCAATTTTCAAGTTTTCGTTTTACCAGCATCCATGAACCAATCCAGGCAAAGGTAGCCACCAATGAATCAGCAAAGGGCACAACGCTTTCTGTAAATCGACTCAAAATGAAATATAAAAAAGTGCCGAGTAGAACAAAAAGAATAGCAACCTTGATCCAATCATGAAAGGAGGTTTTGCTAATTGGTAACGGTGTGACACCCTTCCAAAAAAGGATGCCGGCAATACTAATTATCAAATAATACATATTCAACAAGCTTTCAGCAAATAAACCGGCCTGGTAAAATACGATGATATATAGTAGCACACTTACAATACCCGCATAGAAATTGAGGACTTTATTTTTTAAAGCAAGAAGCACCTGAACCACTCCAAAAAAAAAGGCAAACCACTCCAGTGCTGAAGTGTTGGCAACTTGTAACCGAATGGAATCTAAAAGTGAAATGATACAATTTTTTGCAAACATACAATCAACGAATGGTAGTTTGAAAAAATAATACCTATTCCTATAACCACGTGAAGGCCACTGAACAGTAGACAAGCAGCAATTGAAAGGGAGAAGTCGTTCAAAGTAGGTAGTTCAAAATAAGTTACTTTATGACCCATGCACTCTCTAAATGAATTCGCAAAATAGCATTTCCTAACATAGGTCAATTCAAATCATACCACTGGCCCATACTTTTACGGAATGATACAATCTAATGTTTCCTCCGAAAACACAGCCAATAACACGCAACGTTTTTTCAGCGTTTGCCTACTCCTCTTCATGTTATTTTGGTTTTACTTTTTAGTCACCACTCGAAGTCAGACAAATTGGTGGATTGAAAATATTTTAGTGATTCTCTTCATTCCGATATTGATTTTCATGCAAAATCGACAAGCCTTCTCCTGTAAGAGTCTTACCTGTATTTTCCTATTTTTACTGACACATAGTTACGGCGCACAAATGTCGTATACTTATAATCAATTGGGCGCTTTGCTGCAATCCCATTTCCAATTACATCGCAATCCCTACGACCGATTGGTCCACTTTAGTTTTGGTTTATTTATAAGCTATCCCTTGTATGAAATTTTCGTGCATCGATTGCATTGTCCCAAAAAATGGAGTGGTGTGCTTAGCTGGTGGACCGTTTTGGGCCTCGCTACTATTTTCGAACTTATTGAATGGTTGGTGGCTGCTTGTACCGACTCTGCTACCGGCGAATCGTATGTGGCCACTCAAGGTGACAGTTGGGATGCTCACAAAGATATTGCGCTTGCCCTATTCTCTTCATTATTGATAAACCTAATGATACAGCAGTACTATCGCAACAAAGCTACTACCTTTTTCCCAAGCGATACAAACCGAAAAGAGCAATAAGCCCCACTCCTCCGTTAACGTACCATAGGGCATCGAAACCAAAATGATTAATAACACGAGTACCTAATATGGGTGCCGCAATCAGTGAAAAAGACCAACTCATAGAGTATAAGGCGGTGTAATCCCCCATATTTTTCCCCTGTGCTTTTATCAAACTATAGGTAGACATAAACGGCATGGCTAACATCTCAGAAAGGGTAAGCAGCAGCACACTCAATACCAGAATCGGAATCCCATGAAAGGGAATCAAAATCAAAAAGGCTATAATCATAAGCCCCGTGCCTAGTGAAATAAAATTAAACTGCGTCCACTTGTCTTTAATATAATAAATCAAAAACATTTCAATAACCGCCACCCCGAGACCATTTAATGCCATCATCATGCCTATACTTCGTTCTGAAAGATGATACTCACTTTTAAAATACAGCGGAAAGGCGGTGATAAATTGAAAAAGCACACGGCGTACAGTGAAACACAAAGTAGGAAATAAAGATATTGCTTATCGCGATACGGCTATTTTCCGGAAGCTTTTCAGTTGGTGTATCCGACTTAAAATCAGCCGCTTTGATGGGTAATAAAATCCGCAAAAAATGGCCGCCAATATACAAGTAATGCCATCGGCCCAAAAAAGAAATCCATAACTTTTTTGTGCCAGAAAACCACCCAGCATCGGCCCCACCGTAAAACCAAGGTTCATGGCAAGTCGGTTTAAAGCTATAGACTGCGAATAGTTTTCAGACTTCGAATAGGCATGAATGGCTGCTGAATTAGCCGGACGAAACATATCGCCGGTGCAAGTAACCATAAAGGTAAAAAAAGCAACCAAATAAAAATTTTGCAGAAAACCTAAAATCAAAATCATCAACCCACTAAGAATTAAACTAGTAACCAACACAGGATAGAAACCAAAGCGATCTACCACTTTGCCACCAATAAAGGAACCCGCCAGTGAACCAATTCCAAACATAGCCAGTACGACTCCGGCCTGTGGAATGGTAAATTGGAGCTCGACGGTTAAATACACACTCATAAAAAGCAATACCATCGAGCCACATCTATTTATGAGCATCGTTACTGCCAAAATCCACATCTCACGAGAGATGCCGGCATATGCATTTTTAAAAACATGCGGGATTTTACTTGGGGAATTCATCAGACTTCGCAAATGTAAATTTTTTCCCATTGGCAAAAAAAATTATCTCCACCGCTCCTCTGCCCCTAGTGCAAATAATGCAAAATCGTATTTAACAGGATCATCACTATCAAAAAATTGCAGCACCTCGGTCAGCTTTTCAGCTTGTTTCCAATTGGCTTTATTGCTGTCCAATAATCCCAATCGGAAGGCCACATTGCAAACATGAACATCTAAGGGACAAATCAAATCCTTCGGCAAAATTTGCTTCCAAATACCAAAATCCACACCATGTAGATCTTTACGTACCATCCAACGAAGAAACATATTGATTCGTTTACAAGCAGCGTTTCGCAAAGGGGTGGCCACATGTTTTACGGTACGAGGCAAATGCTCCAACGAAAAAAAATACTGATGAAATCGAATTAAATTTTCTTTCATAGTAGCCCCGGATTCCAGATTAAAGGCACTTTCAAGGCTATCGTATTGCCGATAATGATTTGAAAGAAAATGAATAAAATACAGCGCATCGTGTCCATTAAAGGTACGATGGACAAAGGGTAAAAATTTTTGCAAATCATTTTCTTGGTGGTGTAGCAAAAATCATACGGACTGCCATCCATCAATTGAAGCAGTTCATTCGATTTATTAATGATAGTGGTTCTATTTCCCCACGCAAACATGGCGGCAAAAAAACCACTGATTTCGATATCCTGCTTTTTGGCGAATCGATGCGGAATACAAACCGGATCTTTTGCTATAAACCGTTGGGTATTATATTCTGCAACTTTCCGATCAAGTAACTCTTTTATCTGCTGTAAATCCATTCAGTATATTTTACCCAAAAAAGGAAGAACCGATGCGCCCTTTTTTTACAAAAGTATGAAATGAATTTTTTGTATTAAATTCGATTTTTCTCAGTTAAATAAATACGATGAATAATACTTTAGAAGAAATAAAATTCTTAGACGGACCGCAAAGTAGATGGGCAGATTTTAAAATTACCGTCCGCACTATGATCGATTTTATAAAAGGGTTCAGGACCTTGCACTTTGCAGGACCCTGTGTGGCAATATTCGGATCGGCGCGATTTCCTGAAACCCATCCACACTATATCAAAGCAAGAGAAATAGGACGCGAAATTGCGAAGCTGGGTTTTACAATAATGACCGGTGGAGGACCCGGCATTATGGAAGCTGCCAACCGGGGTGCCAAGGATGTAAACGGCCGTAGTGTCGGTTGCAATATTGAATTGCCTTTTGAGCAACATGAAAATCCATATTTAGATAAATCGGTAACCATCAAATATTTTTTTGTACGAAAAACATTACTAATAAAATACTCGTACGCATTTATTGTAATGCCCGGTGGCTTTGGCACACTCGATGAATTGTTTGAGGCCTTAACTTTGATACAAACAAAAAAAATTAAGAATTTTCCGATTGTGGTTTTTGACAGAGAATATCACAAAGAACTCATTGCCTATATTGATAAAATGAAAAGCGCCGGCACTATTTCACCCGAGGA
>JADJQP010000006.1 GCA_016712665.1 Bacteroidota bacterium | reverse complement strand
GCTTTTGCCGCTTCAACATCTGATGTAAACATGATTCTATTTGTTATTCGTAATGAATTCGTGAAGTGATTGTTTCTTTTGGTCTTCTTACTTTTTACTGGTATTTTGATTCCACTTTGAAATATTAGGGCAATCCGTATACTCCTCATTAATTTTTATATAAAATGCAGGTATTCTACCTTCCAGCCATTTCATTAAATAAGTGGTTTGTTTTTCACTAAAAGCCGCTTGTTGAATTTTGCTATAGTCTTCTTTCAAATTTGCTTTATGTGGTTCGGTGCGTTTTTTTAAATACACGATGCGCACCAGTCGATCACCTGATTTTTCATCCATATACTCGAAAGGTTTTGAAAACTCTCCCGGTTTCATATCATTGATTAATAGAGCGATGGCAGGTTCTAAATTTTCGATGGGAATCAGCGAACCACCAGATTGCGGATCGGTGAACATACCACCGGTGTACTTCGTCACATCGTCTTTGTGATATTTTTTGATGGCCTCCGAAAATTTCATATTCCCACTAATTAAATTGGCACGAACACTATCAGCTTTTTTCAAAGTAACTTCAATCATATCAGAAGTAATTAGTGGTTTTTTCAAAATGTGGCGAAGTTTTGCCTTTTCACCTTGTCTATTTACCATTTGAATAATATGAAATCCAAAACTTGACTTCACCACTTCACTCATTTCGCCATTCTGTAATTTGAAAGCAGCAGCAGCAAACTCAGGGTCTAATTCATCGCGACCCATTACTCCTAAATCACCACCATTATCTTTCGTGCCAGGGTCCTCGCTTTTGGTCATAGCCATCAACTCAAAGGTTGTTTTGCCGGTCACAATTTCTTTACGTATTTCTTTTAATTGCTCAATGGCATAGTCTTCCACCTCTTTGTTTACGTCAGGCTTAAAAACGACATGACCAACCTCCACCATTGATGGGAAAAATGGGAGACTATCTTTGGGAATTTTATCGTAAAATGCTTTTACCTCCTGCGGTGTGATTTTAATGTTTGACATCACTTGATTTTGCATTCTGTCTGCGGTCAATTTGTCTCTAAACATCGGACGATAGTCATCCTTCAACTGATAAACAGTCTTACCTGCCATCTCTTCCAACTTTTCTTCCGTACCATACATACTTACAAAATAACGGATTCGATTTTCGAGCGAACCTTCAATTTCTTCATCACTAACAATGACGCTATCTAAGGCCGCCTGTTCAATTAAAACTTTTGCAATAAGGTTTGCTCCATCAATTGACATTTGATACTATCTCCAATAGACGGGTTTTCGCGCTTATAATCTTCAAAGGCTGCATCAATTTCAGATCGTAAAATAATTTTATCTCCTACTATGGCTACTATTTTATCCAAATTTTCCCCCTGGGCATTTGCTGTATAAAAAGGAGCACCAAGGCCAAGCAACAATAGAAATGCGAATATATTTTTCATAAAGAGCGCAATTTACATACTTTTGGGCTAGGGAGCGTTGTGTATTTTTATCATTTAACAAACATTTTCAAGTTTATTCTAATGAACCCAATACGTTCAGGTAGATAATCCGCAAAATATTATTAATATTGTTTGCATGTCGCGGAATCAAGCAGGTACACATCATTTTTTTACGTCTAAACGCATCATAATGTTGCTTGGTATCACCAATTTGGTGACTTTGAGCTTACTACTCAATATTCACTTGAACATTTCTAGAGCGCGAACAGAGAAAAAGGCAACACTTGCCATGCAGGACACACTCAAATTTTCAGATAATCAGACGTATACAGAGCAAACCGAGTTGTTTGATATCTACCGCACCAAAACTGCTTACATCGTAATGATGGGAAGTTCCTTAACACAACGAGTAAATTGGGCTGAATTGCTAGAAAGAAATGATATCGCAAATAGAGGAATAGGCTCAGATATTGCGAAGGGATATTTGCACCGAATTTCTTCTGTAACCAAGCTGCAACCAAAGCTTGTTATTTTGGAGATAGGAGCCAACGATCTCCTGAGAAACACAAAGGTAGAGGAAGTTTTTACAACCATTGAACAGGTGATTGACAGTCTTGGTAAAACCGTACCTCGAGTGGTGCTCATGAGCTGTTTTTATGTTTCCAATAAAATGTTGAATTATCAACGGTATAATCGCCGGGTTGACTCTTTAAATGGGATGTTTCATCAGCTAGCATCTGGTTCATCACAACTCAGCATTATGGACATCAATAAGGAACTTTCGAAAAATGGTGAGCGAGCACTGTCTTTTGCTTTAGCAGATGGCATCCATTTAAATGCCCAAGCCTACCAACTTTGGAAAAGGGAAATTGAAAAAATTTTGATGCACGAAAATCAGGATGAAAAATGAGCATATGCTGAATGGGCAAAATTATATAGAGAGAAAATTACTTTTAAAAAGATCCTATTGGGCTGTAATAGTTAGTATTTTTTTTTCTGTCCTTCTACTCTATATCTTAGCATTTTTTGTTACCTATAATGCGGATCTGCAGGCTCGAAAAGATGCTTCTGGATTAGAACATCCATACGCTTCCAAGTTTTTTTATTTTTATTATTATACCGGATACTTTCCCCTTGTCACATCTGATTCCAATTTAAGATACTCAAAAAGGGATGCTTGGAAACAAATACATCATCAAGGGGAACATTTGTTGATGGAATATAAGCATTGGTCGAGGTTGGGAGAGCATGCCCGTATTTTTTGCTATATTCCAAGCGCTGTCTTGAAAGGAAGTGCTGCTCAGCCCTCGGTACGATTATTTAATGCTTTGTTTTTTTTGTTGGGGTTGCTTTGTTTATACAGAGGCTTTTATAAGGTGAAAAAGCCCCTATTGGGTCTGATTCTTTGTGTACTCATTTTAGCCACTCCGTATTTTCATTATGAGGTGTTTCGAAATGAGAATATTTTTGCCTTACAAGCCTCCGTTTTCTTTCTGATTTTTGGTTTACTGCTCCCGTTTTTATTTGAGGAAATAAAATGGCAGGGGAATGTTTTAGGAGGAATCATTATTTCTTCATGTATCATCGCTTTTTGTAGTGAAATCAGAAATGAAATTTCGGTGGTTTTGGCTTGCCTTCTACTAATGGTTTGGCTAAGCCATCAAACAAACTGGAAAAGAAGGCTGCTCTTGTCTGTAGTGGCACTTGCTTTTTTTGTGGCTACCAAAAAAGGGATACACATTTATTTTGACGCATCCTTTTCAAAAACAAAGGAACTGGTGAGCAAGTACAAAGGACATGTATACACCGGGCCCAGAATTGCAGGGCATCGCCTATGGCATCCCATTTTTTGTGGATTGGGCGACTACGATACCAAGTATGGATATGCATGGAGCGACACGGTAGCCTACTCCTATGCAGTGCCTTTATTGAATTCTAAATATCACTTGGGGTTACACTACTCAGGAAATTTTTTTACTGATAATTATTATGACAGCGCCCATCAGTATTATATCAAATTTGATGAAATACCTGCCTACGAATCGGTAGTACAAGAAAAGGTGATCAACGATATTCGAAAGGATCCGTTTTGGTATGTGGGTATTTTATTAAAGCGACTAGTAAAAATCTGTATAACTACACTGCCGATTCCATTTTTAGGGTTTGTTGCCATAGTCATATTGCTTTTATTGATCAAAAAAAGAAACAGACTGTATCTGAAAATGCTTGTGATTACCTTACCGTTATCTGCCACCTCATTTTTGATTTATTCGGGAAAAGGCGCCACCTATAACGGTATGTTTGGATATTTTATTTTGGCAATGATACTCTATCAAATCCTTTTTATTCTTTCAAAAAAAGAGAGACTGCAAACGTAAATTTTACAATCTCTCCATTTTCGAAAGTGCATTCTTATTGTTTAATAAAAGGGAAATGTACGTTTTCGTTCTTTGTGTTTAATTGAATAATATACTTTCCAGCACTTAGAGAGGAAATATTGATGTTTTTTACGCTTTCATCTTTCTCGATAGTAGACGCAATAACGATTTTGCCATTCATGTCGTAAATGACAAATCGTGAGGCATTTTCCAATGCTTTAGAAAACATCAAGCGAATATTATCTGTTGCCGGATTGGGGGCTATGGTAATGGCATAGTCAAGCTGTTCGTTTACCAAACGCACTATTTTTGAGTAGGTAAATCGTTTGTCATTATCGGTCATATTCAAACGGTAATAGTTGACGCCATCAATATCCTCCTTATCTTGATAGGAATATTTATTTTCAACCTTTGAATTACCAACTGCATTTACTTGTGCAATGGACTTAAATTGTTGGGCATCTCTACTTTTTTCTAAAAGAAAATAGTCTACATTTTCCTCAAAATTGGTTGTCCAAAATAGATCATTGTGCTCCTTTGCTGCAGTTCCTTCAAAGCTCAATAATACCAAAGGGAGTGGCCAACCTTGAGCAAGTTGATTACTCCAACCATCCCCTTTTCCTCCAAAATAGGCAACATATTGTTTTACCACGTCAGGTGAAAAGTTGCTGAAGTCGCTCATGCTTCCTCCATCTCCCTTGTTGCCCATATAGGCAACAAATTGCTTTAAAATGGTAGGGGTAAAATTATTGAGGTCGCTCATGCTACCACCGTCGCCTTTGTAGCCAGCATATATAGCCTGATGCGCCAGCATAGACGGAGCAAAATTGCTCAAGGTCCCAAGGGAATGACCGTCAGCTTTGCCACCATAGTACCAAGGTGTAGCCTGACTCCAGCTCTGGACGGAAAAGAGCATGAGAAAGATCGTTATGATATAGTATTTCATATAATTAGTTTGTTTTAAATTGAATATAATAAAGACTATCTCACGCCTCTTACACCTACATCTACTGTGGAGGTGGTGAGTATCGATGCACCTGGAGGAACGTAGCCTCTGTCGGAAACCTGTGTGTATGCAAGATATGGAGCATAATACCAACTACCGCCTTTTAATCCCCAATACGTATCTGCTGCATAATTTGACCAGTTTGGATGATTGCCATTGCCGTTATTAGGGCCTGCTGTTTGATTGATGTTTCCATCACCCAATGAGGTTACAGTCAATGGATTTGAAGTGCCATTTACACCTACAACTATTTCCCATACATTACCGGAAAGATCCATGTTACCATAAAAGCCTGCACCTGATGAAGCCCTGCCGGTAGCATTTTGTGCAAATTGCCCCACTCTGAGTGGTAATGAATTTACAGCATTATATCCGGCTACCATACGCCCATCAACAACAGGGGCGGCAACTCTTTCTGTGTCGGTACCGGCATAGCTCGCCGAGTTAGCACCATAGTTAGTATAGGTAATAGTGCCCCAAGCATATTCCGTAATTACACGTGGATTTGCGGTTCCATTAAATTTAGTACCACGACAAAGTTTTTCAAATTCCATTTCAGTCATTGGTCGCAATCCACACCAGTCAAGATACGAAATGGCTCTGCGTATTGTAAATTGCGCATTTGCGCTGTTTTGGTAATCACTTGCATCATTGAAAAACAGGTTTGCGTTGCCATCACAACCATACACTGCAGGTGTTGTATTGTTTACACCCGGTGTCTGAATTTTTACGATATTGGCGCCTGCGTATCCTGAAGTCCAAGCAGTAGAACCTATAGCTGCGTTTGGAGCGATATCTGTTAAATTAGATTGCTGATCGTAGGTAAGACTATTCAAAAAATCTGCTACTTGTTCATTGGTAGTTTCGTACTTAGCAGCGTAGAAGGCAGCATATCCTGTAGGGTATGTATTCGCCAGCGGTGGGCTTCCCGTAAACAAGCCGCCAGCCGGAATGGTGGCATTGGTAACATTGTAGTTAAAAAAGCGATTAGCACCTGTAGTACTGTCGTTAACTCCAAAAGTGCCGGTGTTGGTTCTTACCATTTCAATGCCAAATGCCTTAAAGTTTAAGGTGCCGGCAGGTAGTGTTTGCATGGTAAGAGTAGCCGTAGCCGATACATTACCGTAACCGGGGTTGGTTCTTCTAATAAAGACACCTACGCCATCCGAAACAGCATCTACTTGTAGTACACCGCCCGAAATGCTGTGATTTGCTGCATTAGTACTTACCAACTGATGCAACCATAGATTGTTGGTATTGCTTTGTACCTTGATAAATACCCAAGCTGCGTCATAGTTATTGAGATAGTTCAAGTCGATATTATTCATGGAGTTCCAGCTGTTTTCCCAGGAAATATCGAAGGTGATAGTAAGTCCACTTGTGGTGACATTAGAGATTTGAATGTTGTTTGCCTGTATCATTTGAAATGATAGAAGCACAAAGGCCAGTACGGAAAGAATTTTTTTCATGATGCTTAATTTTTTATTTAGAGCAAAGGTATCATGAATAAGAAGGTGCCATATACCCATAACAGGGTATATTTATAACAACGGAAAGGTTAGGGTGCAACTAATTTCTATACACTTTCACTACACATACATAGGGTTGTATTTTTTTTACCTGAGTGGCGCGTGTATCTGATTTGATCGTGTTGGTATTGATAGCGGTGCTTGAAAAATCTTTCGGTAATTTTTTGAATAAATTCAGCAAGGATTTAGATCTGACGGCATAGGTAATTCCTTCGGATTGTGATTGTTTGCCTGACACAATTCCAATAACATTTCCCGTTTCATCGATGATGGGTGCGCCACTGACACCGGGTACAGATGGGAGTTCCAATTGATATCTTGAACTATCCCCTTCGAAGCCAGTGGTAGAACTAATATATCCTTCGTTATATACAATATCTGATTTTGGATAGCCCAATGAATAGATTCTTTGTGCGATATTTGGGTTCGCTTTTCGAACGGAATACGGAATTTTATCGGGAAACGAAAAATCATCTTCCACAATTTTAATGATTGCCAAATCATTTTCTTCATCTGCAGCTACCAGCTCGCCCTGATGCCCTACATTATCTTGGGTAAAGACAAATATTTTTTCAAATCCGTCGATTACATGAAGATTGGTAACCAAATAACCATTTTGGCTAATGGCGAAACAGGTACCAGAAAATTTGGCGATTTCGTCTGGTACAGTCGACTTTATTTTTTTTACGTCAGCCACTTCGCTTTTTATGGCCTTTTGATCTTTTTTGATGGAGTTAATCTCGTTGCGAAGGGTCAAATACTGTGCTTTGGTATCTTTTTTATACACCGTTCGGGCCACTGTAAAGGTTAAGATGGAAGCTATAAAAGCCACACTAGCAGCCACTGAGGCAGTTTTCCAATAACGGTTTACATGCAGCTTCAACTGATTAAAAATAATTTCGGTTTGACTGCGCGATTGCGCGTGAATGGCATTGAGTGATGAATGAATAAAATCAGAACTTTGCTGATGATCAAAAGTGTGCAACAAAGTTTGGTACTCTACTACGGCCTTTCGTAAAGAAGGATTTCCCTCCATCTCCTGTTCAAAAAACGTGCTTTCATGCGCATCCATTAAATGCAGGCAATACTGCTCAATTTTTTCATAGATGGTATCAGACGATTCGTTCATTTTTTAATATTTTTTCAGTTTCACTAAAGAACAATTTTCGAATGCGGTTGAGGCATTTATATTTCTGTGTTTTAGCATTTTCGGCATTGGTATATCCAAAGTGGGAAGCGATTTCGGTCATGGATTTGTTTTCTAAATAGAAAGCGTTTAAAATTCCCTTGCATGGCTCTCCCATTTGGTCGAGACACGTTTTTAATTTGGTGGCCTTTCCTTCAAACTCAAGAAAATGATCAATGTCTTCGGTGACACTAATTCGATCATCCATATCATCATATAAAACGGACACTTGTTGCTTTTTCTTTTTTGAAAGTTTTTTGAGCCACAGATGTTTAGCCACTGCTATTAAGTAAGTAGAAACCTTGCAAGTCAGGTGCAAATCCTGAGCTTTTGCTTTTTCATAAAGAATGGTAACACTATCTTGAAATACATCATACGCATCATCCGTAGATCCGTTCATCTTAAAAACCATTTTTTCTACAGACGGATAAGCGGTTTTATAAATGAAGGAAAGGGCTTTTGATTCACCTAATGCCAAAGAACTAATTAATGCATCTTCATTCAACTCGAATTGTAAATTGCTACTCATTAATACCCTTTAGTGCTTTTAGTAACCCAAAAGTCCGATAATAATTTCAAATGCAGGCTAAATACCTTGCTAAACTTTTGAATGTATTTCATTTTTTTGTTGCGTTTCATCTGTTTTTAATATTTTTTATTTAATTTATTTAATTTAAAATGTATGTATTAAATATATAAAAAATAAAAATATAAAATAATTGGGTTACCTTTTTTTCATTTAGAGATTAATAGGCAAACAATTAAAATTTATAAAAATGAAAAATTTAGTAAAAATTTCAATCTTCGCTTTAGCATTAGGCTTTTTCGCATCATGTGCTGAAGAAACAAAAACTGAAGAAACAACCACTCCAGCTGCTACAGAAACTCCAGCTGCTCCAGTAGAAGCTGCTGCTCCAGCTGCTGATACTTCTGCTGCTGCTGCTGACGCTGCTGACGCTGCTGCTCCAGCTCCTGCTGCTGATGCTGCTGCTCCAGCTCCTGCTGCTGCTGACGCTGCTCCAGCTACAAAATAATTTTAAAAATTATTAATAGGCAAAAAGTAATAAAACCGCTCGTTTATGCGAGCGGTTTTTATTTTATAAATTATTTTTTTTATTCCATTTATTCTAATACCTTTGCACTCCCTAATTTTCAGCTATTCGGGTAAAACCGGATATCCAACGTATAGTCGCTGAAAATGGGATTAACATTTTAAAACAAATACTATAAATATGAACAGTTACGAACTGATGGTCATTTTTACCCCTGTATTATCTACTGAAGAATACAACGCGGCCATCAAAAATCTCAAAAAATTTATTACCGACAATGAAGGAGAGATCGTTGGCGAAAATGTCTGGGGGCTGAAGTCATTCGCATATCCTATTGACAAGAAAACAACCGGCCTCTATTATGTGTTGGAATATTCAGCACCTGCTACCTTTAATGCAAAACTATTGGTGCAAATGAGTAGAGACGAATCTATTATGCGTCAAATGATTAACGCATTGGATAAACATGCAGTAGCATATAACAACAGAAAACGCAATGGCGGTTCTGCAGCGAAACAACATTCTGTAACCGAAAAAGAGGAGGCATAAATCATGGCAAAAACAGATATTAAATACTTAACTACCAACCGAGTAGAAGTAAGACAAAAGAAATATTGCAGATTCAAGAAAATGGGAATCAAGTATATTGATTACAAAGATCCTGAATTTTTGAAAAAATTTCTTAACGAACAAGGTAAATTATTGCCACGCAGAATTACCGGCAATTCAATGAAATTTCAACGTAAAGTGGCACAGGCTGTGAAAAAAGCACGTCAAATGGCTATCTTACCTTTTGTAACTGACCTTTTAAAGTAAAATAAATCATGCAAGTAATATTAATAAAAGATATGGACAATTTGGGTGCCGCTCAAGAAGTGGTGAATGTCCGACCGGGTTATGCTCGAAATTATTTAATCCCACATAAGTTTGCGATTGAAGCTTCGCCTTCTAATTTAAAAATAGCTTTAGAAAAAGATAAGGTTAAAGCAAAACGTGAAGCTGTTCTTATAGGCGAAATTGCAAAAGTAACTGAAGTATTAAAATCATCTCCTGTTAAGGTGGGTGCTAAAACCGGCACTTCCGGTAAAATATTTGGTTCTGTAACTCCTATTCAAATTGCCCGTGCAATTCGTGAACAAAAAGGATATGAAATCGATAGAAAACGTATTTCAATCGTAGAAGAAGTGAAAGAACTAGGTACCTATAAAGCAACCATCGATTTTGGCAATGCCAATATTGTAGAAGTGGATTTTGAGGTAGTAGGGGAATAATTTTCAAGATTATAATGTTATGAAGCCATCTGTATGTTCAGATGGCTTTTTTTATGCCCGCATCGTATTCTGTACTGCGTTTGATTAGTAAATTAAAGGAACAATCCAGACAACGACCATATCTTGACTAATAGCGGTAGGTGACCATGATTTACACGATGTAGAACGATCAGTGTTTTGAAAATCTTCTTTTAAACTTGGTACAAAATTGGGCAATACGCTTCAGGCACTCATTTCGTACAATTATGTACCTAAATGGGCGTCTTCGATAGACGTTGGAATGCAATAAGTACCCTAGTACAGGCATTACCAACGGTCTTATATCTGTGCAATTAAGGTCATGCAGTTTGATCGTTCAGCAAAGGGAATCATTTGCACCATTCATCCGTAGGGCAACAATATAGCATTTCATTTTATATACCATAATGCGGAGGAATCATCACTTACGACCGTAAATCAAAATCATGTGTAACGCATTGTACGAATAGAACAGGTAGGGAGCAAAAGCGGGTATATAAGTAGGGTGGAGCGCGATATTGTGGGTGTAATCAACTACTTAAATGTTGCATTCCAATACTGCAATCGTTTTAGTATTTCAAATAGAGATGTGGGGCCTTAGTAGCCCTATTGAAAATATAGGTTGCAATTGCAAATAATATTGGTTAGTTTAGTATTTCAAATCAACGTTTTATGAATACCGCACAACAGAAATTATCTACAATAGGTTCCAAACGGATACTCTCCTTAGATGGAGGTGGTATGCGCGGCGCACTTACCCTTGGATTTTTAAAAAGAATCGAAGAGAATCTCGCGAAGGAAAATGGGCAGGCCGTTTTATTAGGCAATTATTTTGATTTAATAGGAGGCACAAGTACAGGGGCTATTATAGCCACAGCCCTGGCCATAGGCATGACGGTAGATGAAATTAAAATGCAATACTTTGCGATGGGTGATAAGATATTTGGTGAAAAATTTTCAATATTTGAATTGCGAAAACGTCTCAAAGCCACATACGATGCCACTAATTTGGAGTCCGCCTTAGCCAAATTTTTCGGCGATAGAACCTTTAGCGATGACAGTATTTTGTGTGGATTGTGCGTGGTGGCTAAGCGGGCAGATACCAATAGTACTTGGCCTCTGATGAATTTTGGAAAATACTATAAATATACAAAAGATTATAAATTGAGAGATGTGGTACGCGCCAGTGCAGCAGCACCTTCGTATTTTTTGCCACAGCAAATACAAGTAACGCCACAAGGTCAAAAAGGATGTTTTGTAGACGGCGGCGTAAGCATGAGCAATAATCCTACCTTAGAATTATTTAAAATGGCAACCATTGATTCCTTTGGTTTAAATTGGGAAACAGGTGCCGATAAAATGCACATTACTTCTATAGGAACCGGATCAGGGGTATTTAAAGAAATGCCTCAAAAAATAAGCAAAAATAATTTGCTCGAATGGGCCAAGTCTCTTCCGGACATGTTTATGCAGGATGCAAGTTGGCAAGTTCAAACCATGATGCAATGGATTGCAACCTGCGAGAACCCTTGGTTAATAGATAGGGAAATAGGCAATTTGAAAAATAGTTTTTTGGGCAAAGAACCCCTTTGCAGGTATAAGCGATTGAATGTAATGCTGGAGCAAGAGAAATGGTTTACCCTTAGCGATGGTACTATTTATGAGACGCGCAATTTAACTCATTACGGATATTCGCATCTTTCGGAAAAGGAGATAGGTGAATTGCAAGAAATGGATAATGCCAAGAGTGTAGAATTACTTTTTGAAATAGGTTATAAAGCTGCAAAGGAGCAGGTGGGGTAAACTAGAGATATGCCAAAAGAGCTGAATATTTTTTTTTCGTATGGGGTTGAGGGTTCAAATAAAACTCTCTTAACACTTACTAGAGATAAATTTAATAGCAAACTAACTAATAGAGATAGGAAAAAGATTATAGTTAATCAAGATAGTTTTTTTATAAAACCAACAGAAGATTGGGCGGAGCTAATAAAAGAAAAATTAGAATTATCAAATTGGTTTATTTTTTTTATTTCTGAAAAATTTATGGCATCAAGAGTAGCAATTCCAACAGAATTAAAATGTGCATTAGATAAATATGAAGTAGATAAAAATATCAAATTGCTATTAATTAATCTCTCGCCATATACACTAACTAACGATAAGGTAAAGTCAGATATATTTAAAAAAGTTAATGATATACATTTTCTTAATAGAGATTATTGTATTATAAAAGACAAGAGGGATAACCAAGATTTGGACTCTGGTGAGTTATTAGAATATTCTGATACACTTGCTAGCCATTTACACTCTACCATACTTTCTATTGAGGAAGTAGGTGTCGAAACACACCATGAACTTAATACAAAAAAAGAACAAAATATAGTACTTGATAAATTACACTTATGTGGTAGAAATGATAATAGAACTAAACTTGATAGCATAAAAATTTATAAAATCGACTATGAAAAGAAAACAACTCCTTTTGTCTCTCTTTTTGCAGAGGATAAACAAAGGATAAGATACTTTTTTGCACAAATTAATGAATATGCTAAAAATGCAAAGGATAACAATAGAGTAAGGTTATTATTCCCTGAAAGTACTGAACAACATAATATTGAAACAGGAATTTATCATGTTGTTGATAAATTTAGTATTGAAAATAGTAGTTATCAAACGCAACTAATACAAAAGATTCAAGGGTATTTTGAGAACATTAAGAATGGTCAGTATGGAAAAGTGTGTTTGCCTATAATATTAAAAGTTAAAGCCTCAAACAAAAATCGTTTAATAGAAAAATTATTATGTTCACTCACTAATAATGAGATTTTATTAAAAGCTATTGATACAAACTCTTATAAAATAGATTATGAAGTTGTACTGTATATATGTTTGAGTTATAATTCAGATTTTGTAAATGATGAAAATGTGGAGGGTTATATAAATACTCTAATTACTCATAATGCAGAGAATGAAACTTTCGAAATAGATACCTTAGATAATTTGAAAAAAAGTGAAGTGGAAGATTGGTTGAAACTAAAACCTGATAACCAGTCGATGTCTATTTCTGATTATATCATTTCTTATGCAAATGAAAAGGGTAATCAAACCACCAATGCTTATCAAGCACTCAATATTACTAATGATAACCTTCCATTTATCGAACTTGAAAATAAACTTATACAATTCTTTTCCTAAATAAATTATTTATGTCAGACAATAACAAAGAAACTGCCGACTATTCAAACATCACAGAAGCAAAACCAATTGCATTTTCTGAAGCAGATAAACTTGAAAAATATAAATTCCCTATAGGCTTAGAGCAAGCTATAGAAACAGCTATCCTATTAGGGCAACCTTTGTTTATTACAGGTGAGCCAGGCAATGGTAAAACACAGGCTGCGCATAAATTGAAAAGTATTTTAAATGTAGATATATTTCAGTTTCACACCAAAAGTACTTCTACAGTGCAGGATTTATTGTATCAATATGATATTATGCAGCACTATGCAGATAAAAATATTGAGAATAAAGTAGACGTGAAAACAGAAAGCTATATTCGAAAATCGGCATTTTATAATGCTATCGAATATCAAAACAATAACCCTGATAAGCAATGTGTGGTACTTATTGATGAAATAGACAAAGCACCTCGTGATTTTCCAAATGATTTATTACATGAGATGGAAAAGTATAGCTTTAATATCAAAGAGATAAGTCAAGAATTTAAATTAAATGAGGGGGCTTTAAAGCCAATCATAATTATAACAAGTAATACAGAGAAAACCATGCCAGATGCATTTATGCGGCGCTGTGTATTTCATCATATTGAATTTAATAAATCAATATTGGATGGCATTGTAAATATTTATGATAAGGATGATAAATTGCAAAGCAATAAAGAGAACATAACAAAATTGTTCACAGATATAAGAGGTATAAATGGACTTAATAAAAAGCCGGGTATCGCTGAATTTATAAGTTGGATTGTGGTAGTTAGTCAAGGCAAACAGTACAATGATTCAGTATTAATGAATGTTCTTTTGAAGAATCAATCAGATATTAATTTATGTAAGCATTTATTCCTAGATAATACTAATCAGGAAGATCCGAAATCAAAGTCAGAGTAATACCCTATGTCAAATCCCGAAGATATTAAGCCTTCCATTTTATTTCAAATCCTTGATTTAATTATCAAGGATGGTTTTGAATTGGAGCATGCTGATTTGGAAAGGATGGATGTATTATACAAGCACTTTGTCAAGGAACCTAATAAAGAGTCAATACAAAAATTTATAGAAGCCACCCAAGGTATACTCTGTAAAACACCTGAGCAACAGGAGTTCTATAAACTTAAATCGCCTGTTTGGATCAAAGTTATTGAGGAGAGCCAACAGAATAAGCCTGTTCCTCCTGATGAGCCAAAACCTCCAAAGAAATGGTATATTAAACTAAAAGAATTTCTTAGACGGCAGTCGGCCATTCTATATATTTCTCTTCTATTAGGAGCGTCCGTCTTTATAGGTGTTTTTATAATTAAATCGGAATGCTTCCGAAAAGAGAATGCATTTATTAAAATATGTAAATGTATCATTGGGGATACAACTTGGGGTCATCATGACAGGATTGTTCCGCCGCCAAAGGGTAATTTATCCTATAGTGGAGATAATTATATTTATAGGTTTTATGCTGATACCTTCCCATCAAATGCCAACAACCAATTTGTAATTTCTGGCAGGCAGACATTTAAAAAGTATATTGATATAGAGAACATTGACACCTTAGTGTTTGAAAATCCTAATGCTAAGGATAGTATTTTTATTGCGTTTTTGCATCAGACATCTCCAAGCGGTTTTAGTTTTAAGGACTCTGTAGAATTTTCGTTTAAGGTTTCTCCTCCTAGTAATTTTGCTTTTGTACTTCCAGAACCGAGGTATACTACTATTTCTGACCTAGAATTAAATAAAAAATTCAATTGGACCTTAGCTATAGCATTATTTTTTTTGCTGGGTTTGCTACAACTCCTCTTCAATAGGAAGAAGAAGCAAAGGGCTATTGTAAAGAGAACGATACAGGAAACTGTCAGGGTTCCAATTGAACAAAATTCTATAAACGATATAAATAAAGGGCCTTATTATTTGCCATTAATTGATAATGCGCACCAGCATCATCAGATGTATGAGAATACTGAAATACGTGATATGGTAATAGCATTAAACAGAAGGCGTGATGTAGAAATTAATAAAATTGACAATCACAAAACAATACATGCCACAATAAAGAGAGCAGGAGTTTTAAAGGTAGTTTATCAACCTTCGTACTATGCACCTAAGTATCTTTTGCTCATCAAAGCGGATAATAGTCGAAATCATCATTATCATTTTATTCTGGACATTGTCAAACATTTAGAAAAGCAGGTACAGATCACTGTATTTATATATGATTATTCTATTCACCATTTAGTAGAACTAAAAGCAAATAAAGTATATCAATTGTCTGATTTAAAGAACTCTTACCATAATCATCAATTTGTACTTTGGGGCGATGGGTACGATTTGATGGATTCATCGACAGAGGATATTCACCATACTATAAAAAGAGAATTAAACGTTTGGGATAATAAAATTTTGTTAACTCCTGTCCACCCTTTATTATGGAATCGAAATGAGGTTAAGTTGGCAAATTACTTTTATATTGATAGTTCGGACATCAAAGGAGTATTGCGTTTAAATACCTATTATCAGTTTGAGCAATATGAAAACATTGAAACTAAAATAGATATTCTAAATAAGCAATTGCATTCTATGGTTGCTTTTCCAAATTGGGAGCAGTTTGAAAACAAACTTCGTGTTACCGAAAGTGAGGACGATAAAAGGAATTTATATGAATATTATATACAACGCATTAATTGGTATTATTCCGAAGATGAGTATCAACTAATTTGTTGTTGTGCCTTATACGAAAATTTATATTGGGATGTAACAAAGGCGTTAGCCATTGAACTATATGGTGAGCGTTTTTTTACTGATGAGCTAGTGTATAATCTGTGTCATTTACCTTGGTTTATTAAAGGTAAGATACCGGCAGTTTTTCGAGAGATTTTAATACAAGATATAGATGCGGATAAGAAAAATCATCAAGGAAATAGTATAAGAGATGTAGCTCTTGAGGTATATGAGAAGATTATAAGTCAAAGTACTGCGCGATATATGGATTCCTTTGCATGTAATAATATGCATTTGCAAGTAGCCGAAATATTTGACAATCAACAAAAGGAGTTGCCAGAATCATTGAGAAAGTATAAGGAAGAACTTGGAAATTCAACAAACTCTGTATATGATAGGAGAACTAGGCACGATGAAAAAGGGCGAATTGTTGAGTATGAGGACAAGGAAATTGAAAGGGAGGTAGAAGTAGAAAAAACTACGGAAGTCCCCCTCAACATATAGGCTATTTAAGTCGTCTATTTAAAAATACATCATTTTCCCAATTGATTGAAAAGCATTGGCAAGGGATACAAGCATGGATATTAATATTACTTTGTTTTCAATTCTATTTTATACTAAAGCCCTTTTTTCAATCGAAACAATGCTCAGATGAATTTGTATTGAATGGAAAGCAATATTGCTGTAGCTCCAAACAAGATAGTATGCGATTTTATAATGCTAAAGGAGATTACTTTTTAGGTAATTATTTAGGGAATGTGAAGAATATTAATTCTGTTGATACAGCTACCCAATATTACGACAGCGCTAATACAATTTTGGAGAATGACAATTCGCTTATTAATATCTTCACTTGTCAAAATCAAATACCGGAGAATAGTAAGATTCGTGCTACATATTCTTTCATAAATGATTCAATTGATGCTGGCATATATCAGGTAGGTTTATTTGATAAGGATACCTCTACTCGTGCAAATCTAGTCCGTTTAGCATCGGGCTTTCGTGGGCTGTCGAGAACGAATCCTAATCAAAATGATATTTCAGAATTTATTCTTCTTCTGCAGGATTTAAAGGATAACAATGATACACTATTTAAACTTCAAGTTAGTGATGAGGGCAATCAGGGCTATTTTAAATGGTATATCAATCAAATAAATGGCAAACCTGAATTGAAGAAGCAATTGTCCAACTTATTATTAGACAGTGTGCCAGAGGTAACTCTACTTCCCATAGTGATACATTATCACCTAAGTAAAATAGAAAAACAGGCATTGGATGTTAAGAATACCTTACGAAATGAGGGAATCAATAATGTGTCTATATCTAATGTGGGCAATGATATTGCAAAGAATGAAATAAGATACTATAGCCAAAAAGGATATTACACCGCACAAAAGCTAAAGCAAATATTTCCAACATTTGAGTTGAAAAAATTGCAGTTACCCTTACCTGAGAAGGATAGTAATTTGGTTAAAGTGTGGTTGAAAGATGAGTCTAGGTCAAGAATCGAGATACAATATAATAATGATTCTTTAGTTCCTGCATTGAGATCTTTGGCTATTCTTTTAAATAGAGGGGATAAATTTATCAATTACGGTATAGAGAAAAGAACGAATTTTAGTAAGGATGAAATTCGATATTACGATGATTCGTTCAAGGACTCAATTCGATATTTGAAATATTATCTAGATTCTACATTTTCACCAAACAGAAATTTTGCAGTTGCAAAGGTGCCAAGAAGAAATAGTAAGGCTAGTGCAGAGATTTGGATTTATGATGAAATTGGTAAGATTAGTAAAAATCAGCAAAAAATTTATTCAGATTACATTCCAAAGGGGGAAAGTCGAACCGTTTTGTGTAAGGGAAGTGGAAAGGTACTTATAAGAGGGCAAGTTAAATTTGATATTTCCAAAGCAGAAGATGACAAAGTTTATACGGTTAATATTTCTAAATATAATGCTGGGTCATTTGTGGCAAGTGGTAATGTACGGATTGTTTCAGACTCAGTTTGTAGTAGTCGTATACTCGCATCGAAGAGTTTTGCTGCAGGTACAAGCAGTATAGAGATAAAGGTTAATAGCGATGTGCTTGAATCTGTTAAAAGCATTGTTTTATATGTAATTTTAGTTTCTTCAACAGGAGATTCATATGCTTCAGAAAGATTGTTGTTTAAATAACCAACCCAAACCTTAAGAATAATGGCATTAAATCTACTTTTTGTGAAAATCAACTTTCTTTTTAAAATTTTTATTATCTTCACTATACTAAACCAAAATCTACAACCATGACCTCCACTCTCAAAACATTTCGTAAAAACTATGGAGCCTATTTATTGCCCATTTCAGCTAACAATTATTCAATCGGTGACCTTTGGGATCGTGTAGGTATTAGTGGAAGGCTCAAGCCTGAAAATACCAATATTGCCTACGTATGCGACAATCCTGTTTTAGCGGAGAAGTTGCGTGTTATTGAGAATGTTGATGCCAATTTACCGGATCTAGATATAACAAGCGATTTTAATCAAGAGGCGAATATTAATATTCCATCTTTGAATGTATCCATAGAGGAATCTTTACAAATTTCAAAAGTGGAACGGATGATTTTTAAAAGCGTCACCACCAAGAATACACACGGTGGATTATTGGAAGAAATGTATGACCATGTAACAAAACTTCGAAAAGATGATATACAAAAGTATAGGAATAGGGTAAAGCATAGCCTAGTTACAATAGCCTATTATTATGCAGAAAAAGTACAGATCGAAGTAGAGAAGGAAGTAATGAATAAAGATGAATATAATCTAAAAATAGCCCAAACATTTGGTTTAGATGTTGGTGTATCGTTTGGTAGCTACAATAAGGTTTTTATTGAAATTAATAATTCTAAATGTCCTTTTGCTGCGCAATTTATACATGGAAGAAATTTGAAACATTAATTTGGTAACCTTTAAATAAAATCAAAATGAAATATCCTGGCAGAGTAATTAAGCAAAAAGAAACAAATAAAACGATTGTAAAGGCTGTTCAAAAACAATTGAACATAGTTGGTTGCGGTCCAATTGACGTTGATGGCGATTATGGCAAAAATACCGCAAATGCCATTAAACTATTTCAGGCTCGTAATGCAGACCAACATGGCGACCCTTTGGCTATAGATGGGAAAATAGGACCTATAACTTGGGCTATACTATTTGGGCAATCCACCGTACCGACCTTGAGTACACCGCCCAAAAAAACATTGAATAATAGGGCTCTTGAGATCGCTATTAGTCAGATAGGCGTTCGTGAACAAGGTGGTGCCAATAGAGGGCCGCAAGTGAAGGCGTATTTAAAAAGTGTCGGTTTAAACGAGGGATTTGCATGGTGTGCAGCATTTCTTTATTGGTGTTATGAGCAGGCTGCAGAAGAGAGAAATGTCCATAACCCGCTCGTTAAGACAGGTGGGGTATTAAAGAGTTGGAACGAAGCCGTTTGTAAAAAAATTAAAGGACGGGATGCGATTAATAATCCAGCACTGGTAAAGCCTGGACAAATATTTTGTATGAAATTTTCTGCTACTACAGGTCATACAGGAATTGTAAAAAGTATTGAAGGCGGATTCTTAACTACCATTGAAGGAAATTCAAACAATGGCGGGTCAAGAGAAGGTGTAGGTGTCTTTGAATTAAAAAAACGAAAAATTAAAGACATTAATTTAGGCTTCTTAGAGTATTAACTACTAATAGTAAGTATATAATTTGACCACAAATCATGCCAACTCAAATAGAAATTAGAATTCGGAACATTCAAAAAACATTGAAAGTGCCACAAACCGGTGTTTTCGATTTGACCACATGCCTACGGTTTCAAGCTGTGTCAGGCTATAAAGCCCCTATCGCTAACACGCTAGATGCCCATAAACGGCATATTCAAAAGAACTTGGGATTTGTTGGAAGAGCGATTGATGGCATTTACGGTGGAAACACACTTACTCGAATTGAAGATTTGCTAAATAAGCAATTGCCTTCAATACCATCAGGTTCTAGTTTAGTGGCTTCACGTGCCTCTTTAGAATTTATTGTGAGCGAGGAAATATCTTCTGAAGCAAACTATACCAAAAGATATCAATTTCCAACATGGCCGGGAGGAGATAGTGGAGTTACAATTGGTATTGGTTATGATCTTGGATATGTTAGCACAAAACAGTTTGAAAGTGATTGGAAATCTATTCTTTCTGCGAGTGATTACAAACGGCTAGTCATCACATTGGGAAAAAAAGGAATGGTAGCGCGGGATGCGTTGACCCAATCACTAAAGCGGATTGTAGTTCCACTGCAAGCAGCAAAGCAAGTCTTTTATCTATCCTCAATGCCCAAATATGCCAAAGATGTAAAACGTATTTATCCCGGTGTCGACAAACTTCCACCAGATGCACAAGGCGCACTGCTGTCTTTGGTATACAATAGAGGCGCTGGATTAGCAGGAGATAGAAAAGCAGAAATGAGAAATATTGTGTCGCATGTGGCTTCAGGGAATCTTTCAAGAATCGCAACCGAAATTCGAAATATGAAACGTCTTTGGATTGGTCAAGGGTTGCCTGGATTGCTTAAGCGAAGAGATAAAGAGGCGGATTTGGTTTTACACGCTACATTCAATATTTCTTCAACAGAATGTGTGGTGGTGTAACCAACGTTGCAAGGGATCTTCAAGAGGGAGGTTTTTAAATCTCTGCGGATATAGGCTCTGGAATGAAAGACTGGTTAGTAAGTCGGTATAGATAGGAATAGAGAATGTAGCGTTTGACCTTTTCTATTTTTTTAATTAAATGATTTAACTGTAATTTTTAAAATCAAAATCGAATCATCATGATACCAGTAATTCTCGAAGTCGCTATTTCACTAATCGTCATTTACTTTTTACTTTCTACTGTTGTTTCTTTCATCAATGAAATAATAGCCTTGATAATCAGTAGCCGTGGAAAACTACTCCGCGAATCGATTCGTCAACTTTTAGTTGACAATCAAAATTCTGATTTGGTTACCAAAATTTATGACAATCATCACATTAACAAACTTAGGATTTTTTCATGGATTAAGCCACAGGGATATTTACCAGCAAATATACCCGCAGAGCATTTCAGTTCCTCTCTTTTAGAAACAATTGGAAGCATTCATGTAACCAATCAAATGGACTTACAGAATGCTATTGCATCAATTTCAAACGAACCTTTAAAAAACAAACTCACTTTACTGTTGAATCAATTAGATGGTACCCAACAGGATTTGCACCACTTCAAACAAAAAATAGAAGAATGGTATAACTTACAAATGAATATTGTATCTGAAGTGTACCGTCTTCGTTCCAGAGTAGTGGTATTTTGTATTAGCCTCGTTGTTTGTATTTGGCTAAATATCAATTCTATTAATTTGGCCAATTATTATTATCATCACAAAGAACAACGTGAAATGATGGTGAAATTTGCAGATAGAATAGAGCAAGACCAGTTTACAAAAATCGATAATACCCTTGCTGATTCAGCAAAGTATAAATTGCTGATAGCGCAACGTAATGCTGTAATGGATAGTGTAAAAGCGTTAGAGATACCGATAGGAGATCCTGGTAAAATACTTGCCTATTCTACAACAGGTAAATTTGAAATATGGGCAACATTGTTACGTATTTTCGGAATACTGATTTCAGTTTGTTGCCTTACTATGGGTGCTCCATTTTGGTTCGATATGATGAAAAAACTCGCTGGCTTACGAAAACAAATTTAACTACCTATGAATATAGAAGACATTTTAAAGGCTGATAAACTACAGTTGATAGCCTATGCCAAAACGTTTCTTATGGAAAAGATTCCTTCTGGTATGAATCAAACGGAATGGAAGCCGATTATTCAGTTGTTTACCAAACGCCTGTCTAATAATAATCTTTACTTCTATTCGCGAGAAATCTACTATAAGTATTATTTTGATCAAATTCCTCCGCAAGTTTTAGATGAAAAGGCAATACAGAAATTCTCCTTGTACATCTATAAGGATACTGCATTGTCTTCTAATTTTAAATTTAAGTACGCTTTGAAGTGGTTAGAAAAAATTAATCTGAAGGCGTCAACGCAATGCGAAACACTTGGCATTGCCGGTTCCATCTTCAAAAGAAAATGGTATTATACCAGCGATTTGTCCAATTTATATATAGCCAAATTATTTTACGACGCGGGACATAATTTATGGCTTACCTTGCTAAAGTCGAATCACTCTATTCAGCAATACCATGATGCCAACGATTTCGGCTATTGCACCATTAATCTATGTTTTGTCCTTGATTTGCTAGCTTACAATCGATTGAAAGATAATAATGGTTTTCAAAATCAATCCAGTTCCATTGCGCGCTATCTTACTGATTCCAGTACCTACCGAACCTTGCTCGTTGATACGTTGGCGAATCCTAGCCAAACAGATATTCATCAAAGTATTCTGAGTCAGAATTCAAATGAAAAAGTTCAATTTGAAAAGCAATATCCTGACCTGCATAATATGGCAGACGAAGTACATGATATTTCATTTGTGTACGCTACCCTTATCGAGGCCTATTTAGGTTTAGATAATTATGCTAAGGCAAAGTTGTTCATTGACTTGTACAACAAATTGAAGGTTCCCAATTGGCAAAAAACCACATTTATAGAACAGCTTAAGGAACTGTATAAAGTGAAACAAAAGTTGGAACCCTTTCTAAATGCAGAAACAGGGATTTCGTATGCGCCACAATTTTCAGCAACGGATTTCGAGGATTGCTTAGGCCTGATATTGAAGAAATCCAGCGGTGCCGCACTGCCTAGTTTTGAAGGAAAGGTTGGTATCGCTTTGTCTGGTGGTGGCTTTAGAGCAGCGTATTTTCATATAGGTGTTTTAGCGGCATTGGCAGAAAATGATAAATTGAAAAATATGGAGGTCATTTCTTGTGTATCAGGAGGGTCTATAATAGGGGCATACTATTTTCTTGAACTAAAAAAACTATTTGAAAAGGAGGATGATTCGATAATTTCGAAGAATCATTATATCGAAATCCTTGAGAACATCCTTATCAATTTTCATCAAGATGTGGGAAGGAATGTACGGATGAATATTTTTTCAAACTTATGGGTCAACTTGAAAATTATGTTTTCTTCGAGCTATAGCAGGTCATTGCGCGTAGCGGAGTTGTATGATGAATACTTTTATAATAAATATTCAACAGATATTCTAAGCTTGACTAATCACAAACCTATATCCATTCATAGTACTACGATAATGCCGAAAGGGGTTCCATTTAATCCACGTGTGGATAATTTTGAGCGGGTGAATAAAGTTCCGCAATTGATTCTGAATACTACAAATCTAAACTCTGGACATAACTTCCAATTTACATCCACATGGATGGGTGAATCGCCTTTTTCTATTAATAACACCATTGATGCCAAAGCTCGATACAGAAGAATGTACTATTCCGAATCGTCCACAAAAGTGTATAAAGAATTTCCGCTTAGTAAAGCTGTTGGGGCTTCTTCTTGCGTACCGGCCATGTTTCCGGCAATAGAATTAGAAAATTTGTATCAGGATAAGAAAGTAAGTTTAGTTGATGGAGGAGTGTGCGATAATCAAGGACTTTCAGCCATTGTTGAAAATGAGTGTAAAATCCTGTATATTAGTGATGCCAGTGGCCAAATTCAAAGCAATGAATTTTTAGTTCGAAATTTGATGGGCGAGTCGTATAGATCTACAAGTGTTGCCTCAGAACGAATACGCGAAATTCAATTAAGCAATGCCTTGAATAAAGCCGATGATGGATTTTTTGATGCGTTTTATTTGGTTCATCTTAGAAAGGATATAAATGAGAAAGATATCGTTTGGACCGGTAATACAGAATCAAGTGGACGTATGTTTGCGGAGGATAGTAATGAAATCTACACTACTTATGGAATTGACACGAAAATCCAGAAATCGCTTGCAGAAATAAGAACCGATCTGGACTCGTTTACTGATGTGGAAGCCTACGCGCTTATGTATTGTGGTTATAAACAAATGATAGGGGCGCTAAAAACCACAGATAAATCGGTGAATGATACCTTGCCATGGAAATTCAAGGATATAGAGGCACCTTTAAAGGACCATACACCTCGTTTACTTTCCGAATTGCAAATTGGATCTAAACTGCCTTTTAAGTGGTTCTTTCTTTCAAAACTGAAATCAAAAGGATTTATGAATGTGAAATGGATGGGCATTGCAATAGGCACAATACTTTTAAGCTTAATGGCTTATTACGTATGGTCAGCAAATATTTGTTTTCAAAAATTAGTTAATACTATTCTAAATATAATAGGGTCACCATGGGAGTTCAAGATACCTCGTTTTGCCAAAGTTTTGTTTGGGTTAAAGTATTTGTGGTATTTATCTTATTTGACACATTTTTATGGAATAGGATCACCAATAATAAATATAGAAAATGGGGAATCGCCAAATTAATATACAAACCGGTAGTGGCACTTTTGTTATTTTTAATTTTTAATCTGCATTTAAAAACTACCGATAAACTTTTTTTAAAACTAGGAAAATTAGACAAATGAGTTACCCAAAATCCTGCTTCGTAATAATCGGCTATGGCAGAAAGCCAAGCTATGCTACAGGTTCACTTCGTGAGCTAAATCTTGACGAAACTTTTGAAGACTTAATTAAGCCAGTATTTGACGATTTAAAGATCGATTGCTACAGAGCTATTGATAAAAATACATCTGGAAGTATCGATAAGCTGATGCTTGAAGAAATATTGAATGCCGACCTGGTAGTGGCCGACCTCTCCACCTTGAATGCGAATGTTATGTGGGAGTTAGGCGTGCGTCATGCTTTAAAACCGAAGCATACCTTTATGATATGTGAAAAGGAGCAAATGAGCAGAATGCCTTTTGATATAAATCATTTTGTAGTGTATAAGTACACACATACACCGGATGGCATACCGGGTAGAGAGGCCAAGCGTTTCAAAGAAGAATTTAAAGAAGTGGTTTCGAGGGCTATTGCGGATAATTCATTAGATAATGACAGCCCTGTGTATACGTTTTTGGGTGATGTGTGGAAACGCTCGATAACAGCAGCAGCTGACGCGGGCAGTCTAATAGATTTTAAAGGGATGAATATTTTGAGCGCTACCGAAATCGATCTGATTGATGGTAGGCAACCTGAGTCTTTTTCCGAATTGATGAACCGCGCAGAACTGGCAAAAAAATCAGAAAATTATGAGCTGGCTCTTCAATTATTTTCCAAGGCAAAAACGATTGCCGAACAAAATATTACCCTCCGCGACAATCTGCAATGGATACAGGCACGATTGATTTTGTGCACGTACAAAAGCAAAAACCCAACTGAGAAAGAAGCGTATCTTAAAGCGCAGCAGATGTTGGAAGATGTCAAGGCACTACATAGTAACGACATAGAATTGCTTGGTTTAAACGGTGCCGTTCAAAAGAGATTGTTCGAATTGACCAGCGAAGAAATTTATTTGCAGGGTGGGTTAACGTCCTATTTGAAGGGGTACGAATTGAAACATGATTATTATAATGGCATTAATGCCTGCTTTATGTTATATCTACTGGCAAAATTGCAGAAAGAGCAAAGCAATCCGGAATGGGAAGACACGAACGATGAGGCAAATTCGATTCGGAATAAGGTATTAAAAATTTGCATAGGCCTGACCGAAGAGAAAGGTTTTGATACCACTAAAGATAAAGTATGGATTTACTATACAATTGCAGAAGCGTATCTCTATAAAGGTATGAAAGATAAACAAATTGAATTTGAGGCATTAGCCTTAAAATGTGATGATCAATCTGCAAACAGTTCTTATAGCGATCAGAAAAAGAAAATTGAACATTACGAACTTGTGTAGTAGCGAAAGCGATTGCTCAATGTCTTTTAATAGAAATTGAATGGGTTTCTAGGTTTATGGTACCACTGCAATAAACAAGCGTTCCTTCTGGAATGTCACAAAAAAGGCACATGTCTACCATGAATATTATTCCTGCAATATAACCATACAACGGTATCGGAAAGCACCTTAGAGCTAGAATATCTACCTACCTGCTTTCCGAGCGCATTTTAGCTATTTTGATACAATACTCCGATTTACCTGTTTACTAGAAAAATTATTCATTAAATCGTAATGTTGAATTTCATTTTGATGTACTTTTATTTCGAAATTTTGCGTACTTAAATTTTTAAAAAAATGAAAAAAACATTCGTAATCTACCTACTGTTGTTTGCAAGTTACTTTTCTCAAGCACAAATTATTATTAACGAAGTGGAATCCGATCCGGGAAATTTTGAAAATTCCGGTGAATGGGTGGAGCTCAAAAATATTGGCGCTGCTGCTCAGGATATGAGTTGCTGGCGATTTACCAATGGAGGCTCGCTGCAATTGACCATTCCGCAAGGTCTGGTACTGCCTCCCGGGGCCTATTTACTCATCGGAAATGCCGGTAAGGTGATGTGTGCTACTTGCGACTATAAGTTTTTGAACACGCTCTTTACATTGAATGCAGATGGTTTTGGCTTGGGAACCGGTGCGTATTCTAATACCCTATTTTTAAATACGGATCTGTTGGCGAATGGTGGTTGCGATTGTATGGTAGGCAGTGGTGGTATCAATAGCGGTAGTTTGGTGGGCGATCGCCTGGTTTTATATGACGATGCAGGAAATATTCAAGATGCCATGAAATTTTCTAACGGAGATGCTTATGGTGTTGGAGCCTTAGTAGTAAATTTTGGGGCGACTAATACATGCCCCCCATTACCAAATATTTCGGTTCCCGACCCCACTGATCCCATCTATAACGGTCGTACCGTATGTAATGATTTAGATGGATGCAATTCCTCATATGCGCGACTCCCGGATGGAAATAATGCCGCAAGCGTTACCTGGTCGCAAGCCGGTAATTTGGCTTGTGTCGGTTGTACCGACCCTTGTGGTCTGGCAAATAATACTGCGAGTGCCGATTGTCCGACACCTGGTATTGATAATGCTACCAATCCATATAATGCTGCTTTAAATGGTAGCCCGGTGTTAGTGCCGGTTACCACCATTAATATCTGCGGAGCTACGCCACAAACCTTTGAATATCAGATTAATAATTTTACCAATGTGGCGCTCACTTCTGTGCAAGCCTCTGGTAATTTGGGATCCTATGTAAAAATAGGCAATGCGAATCCGGTTAATTTTGGATTGGCCACGTTTAATAATACCACGGGAATCACCACACTTTCCACAACGGTGAATCCTCCGGTGGGGACTACAAATTATGATTTTGTTTGGGGAGATGCCAATGCAAATTGCGTTTCATGTCCCGGATCTAATAACCCACAAATCCCAAATAATATTTTATCAGTAGAAAAAGAATGTTATGTATACCGAAGAGTAACTGTGGTGCGTGAAGATCCATTAGGAGGGGCTCCTATTGCGTCATGCTCCTTACCCGGCAGCGTTACCGTCAGTGGCGTTAGCGGTACCAATCTTCAATACACCTTGCAAAAACAAACCACAGTGGGTGGGCCTTTTGTGACCATTGCCGGACCACAAAACGGAAATTCTTTTGGAGGAATTATTGATGATGATGCAGATCCCTTGCTTCCGAATTATGAAATTTTAGTAAGTTCCGTAAACGTATTTTGTCCCAATCCTCCTGCATTAACAGTCGCAGTTCCAGGCGCCTGTTTAGGCAACCCTGCATGCGCCCAATATGTAACGGCCGGTTTAGGAGTTCCCACCTTTACCCCCGCTACTAATGCAAGCGTTTGCGCCGGTTCTCCATTAAATTTTACAGTAGATATCACTGGCATTTGCAATAATGGACAAGTGGAATTACTATATGATTTTAATCCTGCGTTTAGCCCCTATACCCAGGGCGTTTCGTTAGGTACCACCGGCACAGTGGTAGGTGCTACACCACCTACTACTACAGCCAGCGGAAAAGTATTTATTAATGAGGTGGCGCCAAGGCCGCAAACTGGTGTTTGTCCTGGTACACCCAACGGAGCGAATCCAAATAGTGGAGAGTGGGTTGAATTGTATAATGCAGGACCTGCAAATGTTGATATTGGGGGCTGGATATTATCGGATGGCGATTGGACTGCTACCATTCCTGCCGGCACTACGTTACTGGCAAATGGCTATTATCTCGTTGGCGGCGGCGGTACATTATGTTCGGTAGGTGTATTGCCCGATTTGAATATTGAAACATGTAATTGTGCCACAGTAGCCTTTGGGTCGGATATAATGAATCTTACCGACGCCAATGAACAAGTTGCCTTATTTGATTGTTCCGGTGTTTTCATAGATGGGGTTTTATGGGATAATGTAGCAGGACCGGTGGGACAAAATTTACCCGATGCAGTCGGAAACGACGCACCTGCCACCGGTTGTGGAAATTATATTACGGCAAAGTCCGTATCATTGCCGGCTCAGGCTTCATTTGCCGATGGTGGAGCTGCGCCAAGTGGGGGTGTTAATGTGGGCAAGTACCGCAACAGTGCCAATACCTGGGTTATGACCACTACCGCATTGGTTAATTATACGCCCAAAGCAGCCAACCCCGGCGGCAACTGGAATGGAGCAACAGTGGGTTTTGGAAGTCAATGTCCACCTCCTCCTGTATCTGCCAACATCACAGTGAATATGCCCGATACCTGCAATCAAGTGGGTCCTGTCAATTTTACTATTAAAGCTATTTATAAACCGGAACCAGTGGCACCCTGTCTCGTGAATGATGTCATAGCCACAGCTAATTTTAGCATTCCCTCTTGTGAATTGCTGACACTCAGTGGTGGGGGTGATTTTTGCAGTCCGGCATCCGTTCCCTTGGTGATAAATTCTTCAGGAATATTACCCGGCAATTTCGTAATAAACTTGTCCAATGGTATCAATACGGCTAGTATCAATCCTGCCAATGGAGCGGGTCCTTTTGGTGTGAATGTTGTGAATTCAGGTTTATGGACCATCAGTTCCATAATACCTCCAGTTGGTTTTTGTGCTCCAAAAGCCATAGGAAGCGCGAACGTTAATATTGTTCCGGTTCCTTCCATTATATCCTCACCACCTAGTTTTCATGCGTGCTATATTTATGGTTTTAATTTATCTTCCGTTGAACCTCAATTAGTAACATCACCCATTACCAATACCTTTGTGTGGTATGACGTTCCAATAGGTGGTACACCCATTAGTACATTTATCAGTCCTTTAGCCAATACAACCTATTATGTGGCACCTACTACAGGGGCTCCTTCTAATTGTGAGGGAGCGAGAGTTCCTATAAACCTCATTGTAGATCCATTGCCCCATATCCCGACAGTAGTGTGCAATGGCATTACCGCCACTTTTACACAACCGAATCCTGATTGTTTTCCAATTCCTTGTTCATCCGGGGTGCAATATTCCGCCAATGGAATTGACTGGAGTAATAGCAATGTATTTACCAATGCTGACCCGGGTTGGAATGCTTGGGGCTCGCCTGCAAATTCTACCTTATTTGTTCGAAACACGGCTTTCCCCGATTGCTATAATTATGCAACATATATTAATCCTTGTTCAGCGCCTTTACCGGCCACCTTGCTTCAGTTTTTAGGAAAATTGAATGCGTCCAATACCGTTGATCTTGATTGGGATATCAGCTCCGAAAAAAATGTGGCCTATTATGAAATCGAAAAAAGCAAGGCGGGCGATCATTTTTCATCCCTTGCTAAAGTACACTCCAAAGGGAATTCAGAAGAAGCCAGACATTACGCATTTGTCAATAAAAACCCATATAATAATATCAATTACTATCGGTTGAAAATCGTAGATGCCGATGAGCAATTCACTTATTCTAATATCATTAATGTTATTGTCAATGCCAGTAAATCAAAAGTAGTATCCATTTATCCAAATCCGGCTAAGGGAATTTTGAACATTGACTTTAGTATGCTGAATAAGGAAAATACTACCATTGAAGTGGTAGATTTAATAGGAAAAGTTTGTTTAGCCATTCCGAGCACCTTACAAAAAGGACAGCATTCTATTGCTATAAATACAAGTAGTTTGGCCGCTGGAAGTTATTTTCTAAAAGTGAAATTGGGTCAAGATGTGGAAGTACACCAATTTACAATAGAGTAGGATATGAGTTCGGGTAGCAATTCTTCCAGGACACCATAGGGTTGTTTTACGGTACAAAAGTTTCCTCTACCTAGCGTAGGTGAATGTTGGATAGTTGAAATTTTTATTCCGATAGTATTGTAAATTAAACATAAATTTGCGCAAAAGTATACCCGTGAAATTTAAGCATGTATTGGTGACCGTCTTTCTGGTTTTGTTTGTAGATCAGTTGCTAAAGGTCTATATTAAGACACATTTTTTTTATGGAGAAGAAATTAATGTTTTGGGTTCATGGTTTCGACTTCATTTTATTGAAAATGAGGGGATGGCATTTGGAATGAAATTTGGCGAAAACTGGGGTAAGGTTTTTCTAACGGTTTTCAGGATGGTGGCGGTTATTTGGGGATTTTTCTTTATAAAAAATACCCTGATAAAAGAAAAATATCATTCCGGACTTATTTTTTGCAGCTCCCTAATTTTGGCAGGCGCATTGGGCAATTCTATCGACAGTATTTTTTATGGGAAACTATTTTCCGAAAGTAGTTTTCATGTTGCCAAATGGGTTGCTTGGGGGCAAGGTTATGGAAGTTTGCTTCATGGTAAGGTAGTGGATATGCTCTATTTTCCGGTTCTTACAGGTCAATTTCCATCCTGGTTTCCGGTTTGGGCAAATCAATCGTTTGAATTTTTCAGACCGGTGTTTAATATTGCTGATGCCTCTATTTCAACCGGTGTTATTTCCATTTTTGTATTTCAAAAAGTATTGTTGAAGAAAAATTTTGAGCAGTCAGCAGTTCCTCAAGAAATGGAGAAATCGTCGAATACCGACGCTGTGATTGAAACCAATGTCTAATCAAAAGGGATGAAGTATTTTTTTTTGTCGCTTCTTGTAATTTTTTTGGGCCAACCTACGATGTCGCAAAACGCCTTAGGTTTTCCGCAAAAGAAGTATCCGAATACCTTCCGAAATCCACTAGCAACTCCCTTTTCATTAGTTGGAAATTTTGGCGAATGCCGACCGAATCATTTTCATTCAGGAATTGATGTACGTACAGATGGAAAAGAAAATAAAAGTGTTTATGCCATTGAGGATGGCTATGTTTCGCGCGTACATATAGAGCCGGGTGGATTTGGAAATGCCATTTTTATTAATCATGTGGGCGGCTATACTTCGGTATATGCCCATTTGAACACCTTTTTTCCAAAACTGGAAGAGTATGTTCGAAAAAAACAATATGAAGCAGAGAGTTGGGCCATTGATCTTACCTTTTTTCCCGATCAATTTATGGTACGTAAGGGAAGTTTTATTGCCCTCAGTGGCAATACGGGATCTTCGCAAGGGCCCCATTTGCATCTTGAGATCAGAAATGCAAAAACCGAAGCGCCGTTGAATCCGCTGCTGTTTTTTAATGAAATTGAAGATGATAAGAAACCCATTATTAAACAATTGGCCATTTATGACGGACGAAAAAGTATATATGAGCAGTCGCCGATTTTACATAAATTATCGGGAGGAATACTTACAAAAAAGATGATTGAGGTAGGTACAGACAAGGTGTATTTTGGTATAGTGGCAGATGATTTTATGAAGATAGCTACCGGCACTTTAGGTGTTTATGAAATGCGACTCTATGTAAACAATCAGCCAACGTTTGCCTGGCAAATGGATCATATTAGTTACGACATTACGCGTTATATGAACGCGCACGCCGATTATAAAACCAAAAAGAAGAATGGGCCGTGGATACAACTATGTACCCAGCTACCCAATGATCGACTGAGCATTTATAAATCTACTTCCAATGAAAGAGGCCTAGTAGATGTAAGCGATGGAAGTGCCAAGGAAATCCGTATTGAGATCTACGATACCAAATACAATAAAAGTACTTTGAGTTTTTCGATTAAAGGAACACAAATGGGTAACACCCTTACTTGTGCTAAAGAATTTGTGGCCGGAAAACCAAATGTATGTAAGACTGAGCATATTTCGTTTTCTCTAAATGAGGATGCACTATATGATAATATTTGTTTCCGCTCTTCTATCGCGCCGGGGCCCAATGAGTACACCTACCTGTATCAGGTGCATGAAAATGAGATACCGCTGCATTCATATTTTGAATTGCAGTTAAAGCCTAAAAAGGAAATTCCTGCATCGTATAAAGGTAAGGTAGCTCTAGTACTAAGTAAAAAGTCGAATGGAGTAGTTACCAAAAAAGGCTTGGCAGCAGCTGTAGTTAATGGACAAGTGGTAGCAAGTGTTAGAGAATTTGGAACCTATGAGATTGCCATTGATCAAACTCCGCCTATGATTACAAGCAAGCTGAAAGACCAAATGAATATTTCGAAGGAAAAGGTATTGTATTTTACCATAAAAGATGATATCACTTCTGTAAAGAAATGTACTGCCACAGTGGATGGACAATGGTTGCGTCTGGTACAAAAAGGGCAAACCTATTATTATGAATTCGATAAGTATTTTCCTTCAGGAAGTCATGCACTCAAAATAACTGCTACTGATGAAAACAATAATAGCTCCGAAAAAATAGTTAACCTAATACGATAGATACATTATGACTACAATAGAAGCCGGCGCAAAGCGCCATCATTTACACTTACCGACCAGGATGGGAATAAAGTAAGTCTTACCGATTTTAAAGGGAAACGGCTGGCCTTATTTTTTACCCTGAAGACGACACGCCTACTTGCACCGTTGAAGCCTGCAACCTGCGTGATCATTTTTCATCATTGACAAAAAAAGGAATCTCTGTGATGGGAATCAGTCCTGACGATGAAAAGAAACATAGCAAGTTTATTGAAAAATTTACCTTACCGTTTACTTTATTGGCGGACCCCAAAATGAAAGTAATTAATGCGTATGGTGTTTGGGGCGAAAAAAATATGTATGGAAGAACATACATGGGTATCAAGCGCACAACGTTTTTAATAAATGAGGATGGGAAAATTCATCAGGTAATTCGCAAAGTACTTTCAAAAAAACATGCCGACCAAATTTTGAAAGCCTGGGAGGATTCTTAGATGCCACCAATTCGCGTACATATCCGTGCCCATTCGGTAAGAGCCCGCATAGCAGCATTTGTACTGCGTTCTAATAATTGCGCCATTGTTTTTAGACGCACCATTTATCTTCATAATATCACTCAAGCAGATTTGTTATCGAATACGGAATTGCTATGTCATGAATTGACACATGTTTTGCAATGGAAACGGTATGGTATTGTACGATTTCCAATGTTGTATATATGGTTTTCTATCATACACGGGTATTACCAAAATCCATTTGAAATTGAAGCTAGAGGTAAAGAGGCAGATCCTTCCATTTTGGATCAATTTGACATCAAATAAAAAAATTTGTCAGATTCAAAAAAATACTATTTTTACATACAATGATGGAACAGCAAATTACGGAAGGTATCAGTATAACAGTGGAAGTTTTTTATAACAAGGAGCAGTCGAATCCGCTTCTGAACGAATTTACATTTGCCTACAAAGTATCTATTGATAATTATGCAAATTTTCCAGTAAAATTGCTTCGAAGACATTGGCGTATTTTTGATAGCAATGGGTCATACCGCGAAGTGGAGGGCGAAGGGGTAGTAGGTCAGCAACCAATGTTAGAACCGGGTGAATCCTTTCAATATATGTCGGGCGTAAGTATCAAAACCGATATTGGTAACATGTCTGGGACCTATCAAATGGAGAATATGCTCAATAAAAAATTGTTTAAGGTGCAGATTCCAGAATTTGATTTGGTTTCTCCTGATAAACTCAACTAGTAGGCTACACCGGACGCATAAAATTGGGTTGCGGCTAAGTCAGTTCTATATTTTTTCATTTTCATAACATAGTTTTTAATAGATTTGCTATCATTTTTCTGAATAGATGAAAAAAAGCATCAAATTTTTATGGATCGGACTTGTTTGCTCGATACTGGGTTTTAATTTATTACTCTTTTGTATCAATGCCGGTTGGCTGGGCTATATGCCAAAGATGGAAGAACTTGAGAATCCAAAATCTGCAACAGCCTCTGAGTTATATGCTGAAGACAATTCAAAAATCGGGAAGTTCTTTCTCGAAAACCGCGAACCGATTCGATATAGTGAAATTTCAAAGAATGTGGTGGATGCATTGGTAGCTACAGAGGATGAGCGATTTTATAAACACAGTGGTATCGATGCGGAAGCCATTGGACGTGCCATTTTTGGTGTATTAACGTTTAACCGTAAAGGGGGGGCTAGTACCATTACCCAACAATTGGCAAAACATCTATTAGAGCAAGAGCAACGCTCAAAAAATGTTTTCATGGTGTTGATCGAAAAATTGAAAGAACAAATAGTAGCTGTCAAGCTTGAAAAAATCTTACCAAACAAGAAATTCTCACCTTATATCTGAATACCGTTCCTTGGGGCTATAATTCCTTTGGAATCAATAGTGCGGCCAAAACCTACTTTAACAAAAAGCCCATTGATTTAAATGTTGAAGAGTCGGCATTGCTAATCGGTATGCTTAAAGGATCCTCCTTATATAATCCGGTTCGACATCCGGAAAGAGCTACTGAAAGGCGCAATACGGTAATCGATCAGATGGTAAAAAATTTCAAAATATCGGCTTCTGAAGCGCAACTTATTAAGGACCGGCCCATTGTATTGGATTTTTCGCCCACCTCTGCTTCACAACATGAGGGAGTGGCTCCGTATTTTAGACAGGTGGTAGAGCAAAAAATGCTGGTTTGGTGCAAGAAAAAGGGATACAATTTATATAAGGACGGTTTAAAAATTTATACTAGTTTAGATACCACCATGCAGCAATATGCTGAGGAAGCTGTAGCGAAGCAGATGTATGGCAAAACTCGTTTTGCAAGCGCTGCGAAGTGGGCCAATCATCCTAAAACGCTTAAGAGAGCTGTACGGGAATCAGAACGATATAAAGGTTTGAAGGCTGAGGGAATGAGTGAGGAGGACATCATGAAAAACTTCAATACCAAAACCCGTATGAAAGTTTTTGCTTGGAATGCGAAACGTGAAAAGGATACTACCATTACTCCGCTTGATAGTATCAAGTACATGAAGGGATTTGTACAAACCGGTTTTTTGGTAATGGATCCGGCCACGGGTGAAGTAAAGGCCTGGGTGGGTGGTATCAATCATAAATATTTTCAATTTGATCACGTTAATGAAAATACCAAAAGACAGGTGGGATCAACCATTAAGCCGCTTCTTTATTGTTTGGCAGTAGATAATGGATATTCACCTTGTCAGTCTATATCGCTCAATCCGGTGATGTTTCCGGGTCATGGATGGTATGGTCCCGATAAAAGTAGAGGGGCTATGCCCATGAAAATGGCCTTGGCTCATTCAAAGAATAATACCACTGTTAATATCCTGAAACTGGTTGGCATCAATGCTTTTGTAGATTTTGTACGAAAGGTGGGAATCATTTCGAGTAATATCCATGCCTATCCATCTGTTTGTTTGGGCGCCGATGATATTTCAATTATTGAAATGCTCAGATCGTATACGATGTTTCCGAATTATGGTATCAATACAGAGCCTATTTACATTACCCGTATTGAAGATCGAAACGGAAATTTATTAGAGAACTTTGTTCCCAAACGAACCGAGGTAATTAATGAAATTACTGCTTTTAAAATGATACGCATGATGATGGGTACCGTATTGTTTGGTACCGGCAGAAGACTCAAACCCGGTTGGAATATCAAAGGTGAATGTGCCGGTAAAACAGGTACCACCAATAGTGAATCGGATGCCTGGTTTATTGGATATACGCCACAATTATTGGCAGGTGCCTGGGTTGGCTGCGATGATAAATTTATTGGTGTAGGATTGGGCGAGGGGGCTAGGGCCGCGATGCCTATTTGGGGTGAATTTTTCAAAAAACTGCAAGCCAATGAAAAAAGTCCCTATAATAAAGTGGCTAAGTTTGAAATGCCGGTAATTATGGAAGGCATGGATGAATGCGACGCGGTTGACGAAATCAGTCTGCAACGTGCCAATGCGCAAATGAACGTTTCAAGAGGTTTGCCGGAAGAGGATGAACCGGGTGAGACCGGCTGGGACGACGGCAATACCAATAGTGGCATTGACGATAAGGATTACTAATGCGGACGAAATGAGAATGATTTCGAGAAGTTTCAACACCCTATTTTTCGTTTTTCTATTTTATTTTGTTGAAACACAAGCCCAAGTGGCTTCATTTTGTAACCTAAAAAATGCAACTACTAAAGGGGGCGAAAAAATATCCTATAAAGTGTATTACACCCTAGCTGGTATTTATGTACCAGCCGGTGAGGCTACCTTTTCAAATGAACTCGAAAACTATAATCAGCAAAAGGTTTTTCATGTAGTGGGTGAAGGTCATACTTACGCATCCTATGATTGGTTTTACAAAGTACGAGATGTATATGAAAGTTTTATTGATACACTAACTATGTTACCGGTGAAATTTCAACGGAATATTTCAGAGGGGGGGAAGAAGAATTTTGATCAGGTATTGTTTGATCATAGCGAAGGCACAGCCGTTTCGAATCGCAAAACCGTTTCGATTCCGAACTGCACGCAGGATGTTTTGTCGATGATTTACTATGCACGAAATATCGATTTCAGCAAATGCAAGGTAAATGAAAAAATTCCCTTTGAAATGTATCTCGATGATCAAGTGCACTCCTTGTATTTGCGATATCTGGGGAAGGCGGTATTGAAAACAAAATACGGAACCTTTAATACTATTAAATTTAAACCGAAATTGATAGAGGGCACCCTTTTCAGGGGAGGCGAGGAAATGACGGTATATGTGTCGGATGATAAAAACAAAATACCCATTTATATTGAAACACCCATAGTTGTTGGAAAAGTAAAGGTCTACTTAATTCGATAAATAGTTGTCGGCAAATCATGTCATTGCTGTCGAAATTATTGAATCAGATTCAGCATCAACTTACAACGTGCAATGGTTTCCGCTTTTCCGATGGCTTCCGCAATGTTAAAGACGGCAGGGCCATATTTGCCGCCAACAAGCATTACCCGAAAGGGCATTTGTAATTCTCCTATTTTGATATTTTTTGCTATCGATAATTCTTTAAATACCGATTCAATAGCAATGGCGTCCCAGGTAGGAATCCCTTCAAATAGGGGCAATAATTCTAGAAAAAATTGTTGCTTTTCAATTGTCCATTTTTGTAAAACGGCCTCGGTATCAAACGTTTTCGGTGTAATAAAGAAAAAGGAAGCCTGCATCACAAAGTCGTTCAACAAGGTACACCTGTCCTTCACCAATGCAATAACCTGCAGTAAATAGGCCTCGTCTGAAACATCCAATTGAGCATCTTTTAGAATGAATTGTACTGCTGGTAGCAACTCTTGAGCGGAGGTATTTTTGATCCATTCGTGATTATACCACTTTGCTTTTTCATAATCAAATTTGGCACCTGCTTTATGCACCCGTTCAATCGAAAATTTATCAATCAGCTCTTCCTTGGAAAAAATCTCTTTTGCCTCTGTACTGCTCCAACCCAACATAGCTAGCATATTGATAAAGGCTTGGGGCAAAAAGCCTATCTCTTTAAATCCTTTGGTAATTTCCAACGAAGTAGGATCGGTCCAATCCATTGCATATATTGGGAAGCCAAGACGATCGCCGTCTCGTTTGCTCAATTTTCCATTTCCATCAGGTTTTAATATCAGGGGCAAATGAGCCCACTGAGGCATTTCATGTTCCCATCCTAGGTATTTCCACAAAAGAATATGTATGGGAGCGCTAGGCAACCATTCTTCGCCTCGAAAGGCATGAGTAATTTTCATTAAGTAATCATCCACTACAACAGCCAAATGGTACGTAGGCATTCCGTCCGCCTTTAAGATCACCTTATCATCCAGTAAATTGCTGTCGTTGCAAATAGGGCCCCGAATCATATCGTCAAAACTGACAAATTCGTTTTCAGGCACTTTTATTCGGACCACATAGGGTGTATTCGCATCAAGCAACGCTTTCACTTCATCTGGAAGTAATCGTAGTGAATTGTTCATATGGTTCCGAACCTGATGATCGTATTGCGGGGACGGGTTTGTGGCCGACTTTTTATGTTGACGCATTTGTTCTAGCTCTTCTGTGGTGTCAAACGCCAAGTATGCATGCCCACTTTCAACAAGTTGCAGCGCATACTTTTTATACATTTCTTTTCGTTCGCTTTGCCGATACGGTACATACGGTCCTCCTTGTAGTGGAGATTCGTCGGGCTGAATGCCACACCAGTCGAGACAATTCATAATATATTGTTCTGCTCCGGCCACATACCGATTTTGGTCGGTGTCTTCAATCCGTAAGATAAATTTCCCATTGTTCTTTTTTGCAAATAAATAGCTATAGAGAGCGGTTCGGACACCGCCTAGGTGCTGCAGATTATATTCGGACCAATTTTTTGCGGTATACCCAACGTGTTTTTTTTCAGAAGTATGAAATAGAACGGGTACTTTTCAAGAATGTGGTAGCCTCGGTGGGTCCCGATACCGGTTATCGCATCATAGTAGGTGCCAATTATGACGTGCAAGGCAATACACCTGGTGCGGATGCCAATGCGAGCGGGGTAGCTGCGTTGATTGAATTGACTCGTTTGCTTTCCAAAATTAAGAACTTACCCTTTCGAATTGATCTGGTGGCTTTTACTTTATGTGATTATGATAGTCTAAGTGCGGAAAAATGGGGAAATTTTATGCATGCAAGGTCTTTGATGGAGAATAATATAAAGGTTTTGGGGGTGTTGACACTCGACGGAATTGGATTTTTTACAGATGTGCCCCATACCCAGCATTATCCCCGAAACTATTTTAAGTGGTTATATGGACATCGTGGCAATTTTATTAGTTTGTACCTAGAGAAGCAGGCTGGCCTTTTTCCCAATCAAATTCGACGATACTGTAAGCAATATGTAAAGGGATTGAAGGTTGTCAGTTTTAAGCCTCTATTTAGCTGGAAGAAATTTTCGGAGAAAACCCAGGCTGCCTATGTAAAAATGGGTTACCCTACAGTGAGCATTTCCAATACCGGACCTTACAGAAATAAGTATTATCATTATGACGTGGATACTTATGAAACCTTAGATTATCAGAGGATGTCTGCTGTGGTTAATATGATTTATGAAACCTTAACGCGGTACAAGCAATGAGAAATTACTTAATAAAAACCGCTGTACTGCTGAAGGCGATTTACAATAGATGTATATGGCATATTAACGATCATGCCAATAGTGTATATCTGACCTTTGATGATGGCCCACATCCGACAGTTACTCCTTTTGTATTGGATCAGTTAAAGGCGTATAATGCAAAGGCTACGTTCTTTTGCATCGGAAAAAATGTGGAGGAGTATCCCGAAATCTATCAAAGAATTTTAGACGAAGGACATGCAGTCGGAAATCATACCTACAATCATCTGAATGGATGGAAATCAAATAATTTTCATTACTTTAAAAATATTGGAAAGGCAAATCAGGTAATTCGGAGTAATATTTTCAGACCGCCCTATGGACGGATCACCTATGCGCAGGCTATCGGCATTGAGAAGCTATTTCCTAAAATGAAAATTATTATGTGGGATGTATTGAGCGGTGATTTTGATATTACATTAAGCGCAGAACAATGTCTTAATAATGTAATGCAAACCACAAAGCCCGGTTCCATTATTGTTTTTCACGATAGCGAAAAAGCATGGCAACGACTTGAGTATACCTTACCTAACTTTTTGCATTTTTGTACCAAACAACTATGGAATTTTAAGAAGATTAATTTATAGCTTGCCTAAAATATTATAACTTTGCACTATGCTTTTATTAGATCGAACTACATTTCATACAAGTAAAATTTTTGAACAAAAAAAAGACAGCGCTCCTTATAAAAACGTTTCCGTTTTTGAAAAACAGGAAGCATTTGCCTACCTGCAGAGTGTAGCATTTAATTACCCTTTACATCAAGCACCTAAAATGGATAAAACCGTTTTTTCGACAAGGAAATTAAATGGGTAATATTTTTAACGATGATTTTAAAGATTTTATTATTGCATTAAATCAGGCAAAGGTAAAATATGTGCTGATTGGGGGCTATTCAGTTATTTATCATGGATTTTCAAGAACTACCGGCGATTTGGACCTATTTGTTGAGGTGTCATCTACGAACTATAATTGTTTGAAGGATGCGTATACTAGATTTGGGTTAGCCCTATTTGATATGACAGAATTTAACTTTTTACACAATGAGGCAATTGATGTGTTTTCATTTGGCAGGCCACCTGTTTCCATTGATATTATCAAAAGGATTAGTTTACTAGATTTCGAGGAAGTGTATGAAAATTCTATCGAGACCATTTTTGAAGAAATTCCAATGCGTATTATACACTTAAATGATTTAAAGAGGAATAAGCGTGAATCAGGAAGAGTAAAGGACATGTATGATTTGGAAAATCTAGAATAAATAGTGCTAATTGCGCACAACAAAATTACCTCCATATGTATATAGACACCCACACCCATATTTACGATGAAAAATTTGATAGTGACAGAACTGCCATGATTCAAACTGCAATCAATGAAGGTGTCGAAAAAATGTATTTACCCAATTGCGATTCTACTACCATAGAAGGGATGTTTGCAGTAGAAAAAGAATTTCCTGATCATTGTTTTGCCATGATGGGTTTACATCCTTGTTATGTAAAGGAGCATGTTGCTGATGAATTGAAAATTGTGGAGCAATGGCTAAGCCAAAGAAAGTTTGCCGCGGTGGGTGAAATAGGGCTCGATTATTATTGGGACAAGACATTTGTACATGAACAGAAATCAGCTTTCAGAACACAAATTGAATGGTCACTCCAATACAACTTGCCCATTGTAATTCACACACGCGAATCTACCAAAGACACTATTGATATTGTAAAAGAATTTCAGTCTCGAGGTGTTAGAGGCGTATTTCATTGCTTTAGTGGTAGCCTAGAAACGGCAAAACAAATTACAGATATGGGATTTTATTTAGGAATTGGTGGCGTTTTAACTTATAAAAATGCCGGCTTGCAGGAAGTGGTGCAGCATATTGACCTGAAACATATCGTACTTGAAACCGACGCCCCATATCTCACTCCGGTGCCACATCGAGGCAAAAGAAATGAGAGTGCTTATGTAACTTTGGTGGCGCAAAAGCTAGCCGAACTCAAGGGAGTCGACTTAGAGGAAGTGGAAAATATTACTACTGAAAATGCACAGGAATTGTTTGGAGTTGCATAAAGAAATGACTCGCGTGATTATAGCGCGAAGTGGCATTTGCCCCAAGGTCTTGATCTAGAAGTAAATTTTTTGACAGTGGCTTTCACTTCGAATTAATCTGTTCCCAATCTTGCCTATAAATTATCTTTCTTAATAGCAGCGTTATAAACTATTTTTGATTCGATAATACTTGCAGGGTGTACAGTCCGGTTGCCAGATGTTTTAGAGAGATGGTTTGATGCTGCTGGCTTTGATGCGACACTATAGTGTTTTGGAATACCTCATTTCCGCTCATATCCGTTATTTGAATGGTAATATTTCCAATAGGCAATTCTTGAATTATTATTTCTAGTAAATCGCTCACAGGATTTGGATAGATACTCACCTGAATCTGATTTTTCCAAATATAGTCTATCACATTACTGAAATGACTATTTCCGTCTAAATCAAATTGCTGTAAGCGATAATAATTATGTCCCGAAAACGGATTTGTATCCTTAACCGCATAATGTAAATCCTGTTCACTATTGCCGTGATTTGCTTTACTGCTCACTACCTGCAATGTGAGGTAGTCGGAGCCATTGCTACTTTTTTGAATCCAAAATTCCTTGCAATTTAATTCGGAGAAGGTCGTCCAGTTTAATGAAACCTCTCTATCATTATTTGAGGATGCAGTTAGACCCAACGAACTTATGGGCAAAGATATTACCGGAGTATTGTTACTCACTTGATTGGAGAGTAATCGGATATAAGCACCTTGTACATATAATCCTACTTCATTCATTTTAAAAGAGGAGAGGTAGTTGCTATTATTGAACAGTCTGTATTTTTCATGATAGGGTCGTTGCCCCCACTTTGAAGATACAAGGGAAAAGAAGCAGGAACACCTTCTCCGCCGTTGCCATTCAATAAATCTTTGCAAACTCCTGTAGGTACAAACATAGGGGGCGGTCCTTTATACGGCACTTGATCTGCAATCATATCATCGTTGGTATCCCAGTCCCAAATGGAGCCATGCTTAAACCAACCATGGTAAATTTCACCCAAGGAATTTTCGGCACCAAGACTAGAAGCATTACTTACAAAAGCCCAATTTGTTGGATTGACACCATGAATATAATGTAAAAAATGCGGCGCATTATTTTCATACTGCGTGTTATGAGATGGATCGGTATTGTGATTTTTCATTCCAAAATACAAATTGCCAAAATTGCACATGGGTTCATTGCTATTGAAAGTGTAATCTGCAGCTTGCAAATACGCGAAATAAGGGTTGTTGGGAATGGGATTGCCACTTGCACCATTATATAGATTGGCAAAAGAGTAGGGGCTTCCTGTATTTGTATACGCGCCTAATATTGCGGATGATTTTATATCTGCAACAACAGCAGGAGTAGGACTTACACCGGCAGGTGATTCCGCTACAGGTAAGGAAGTGTAGTATAGCAAGGCGTCTTGTGTTCGCTGTTCATGTGGTGTCCAAAAAGACCATAAAATGGGATGCGTATTGGCATAGTTTGCATCAAAGTAAGATTTGTAGGCGAGGGTATTGGTCGCCGCATATAAGTATACTGATGCTAACACTCGTTCGGTAATTTGCATGTAAAAGGCCGGAGCTTGAAATGAGGCATCGTAATCTTCATCTATCGCAGTAGCCGTTGTGCCGCCATTACAGGTACCGTTACCTGCTCCAAATCCTAGGTTGTTGTATAGAGAGGGTGAAGGGTTTGCTAGTAACCAGGTCCAGGCAAGTTCTGCTTTTGACAAAAGATTTGCGGCATACGAGGTTATTAGTGTATTGGCATAAGCGTTGGCATTCGGAATTTTTTTCATCACCAAACAGGCATGGGCCATGGTCTTGGCAAAACATCTTGTAGCCGATTGTGAAATGCCACCATACACCCGCACATTTGCATCTGCAGACGGAGGTGAAGCTGTATTTTCGAAACATTGTACAGAGGTTTTATAATACACAGCACCTTGATTTGCGCCGGCAGCATTCTCCTGCATTTTGAGAAGCCAGTCCAATTCCCATTTTATTTCATCGATGATATCAGGCACACCATTACCACTTTCTGGAATATTATTATTATCGCCAAATACTAATGGGTTTTGTTCGTAGGCGGTCAATAAGTATTCTAAGGCTCTACTTGCATACGTTACATATTTATTGTAATCGCCTGCATCATGCCAACCACCACTCATATCTTTTTCAAGTGCTGGATTATTTACATCCCATGCTGCGCGACAATGAGCATCTTGGTTTGCACCATTATGGCATATAGCGTCGGCATAGTTGGCTCCCGCATTACCTGCAGTTTTTGCGATGCCGCAACGTTGATGATAATAAAACCTTTGCGCTTTAATAAATAGGGTGTCGTACACTTGGTTGTGAATCGTAAAAGGATAGGTTCTGGTATTATTACTTGGGTCGTACACATAATAGTTGCCAGGTGAAGTAAATGCCGAAAAGTCGAAGTGCCATATTTTATTTCCACTATGGTTATGAGTACCTCCAGCATTCCATACGGTAGGTGCGCCACTAAATACCACAGTATTATCTGTGCTATTTTTTAATTGCAAAGTGGCGCCGGGGATATAACCCGAAGCAGGAATCGTAAAATCGTATCCGGATTGAGGACTACCGATAATGCATATTTTTTTTGAAATTTCTTTGTATCCAAATTGATCAACCATCATCAAAGGTGTATGGTTGCCATCCAATGCAAATACATTTAGAGATAGGAAAAAAAAGAAAATGGAATTAATATATTTCATCACTTGTTTTTTTAGAAGTAAAGGTAATTTTTTGTGGTTAAGGGTTCTATTTATTTGATCCATGATTCGTCAATGAATATTTCACGAGGGTTAACAATATTTCGCAATGATTATCCATGGTTTAAATGGGGTTTATTTAAATGCCTCATCTATTATAAGCATTTTCATCCACATAGCCATCCCGATTATTGTCTATTGCCTGCACTTTAATTTTTATTTTTAAATAGCCATTGCCTCCGCCACCGCCATATTGTTTATACACTGCCAATAAGGCATTGAGCTCCCTTTTGTCTTGCATTAATTTTACGGCAAATACCCTGCCATCCATTTTGTTTGGTGTATAAAAATATCCCGAATAGCCGTTGGTATTTTTTAGCACATTCAGTAATTGGGTATTGGTTTGAATTTTTTCAAATTGTCCAATCGTCAATTTGGTTTGTGCAATTTCAGTTTCGTTTCTGTCTCTCCAAGCACCTACGCCACCCCAATTGCCTTCGTTAAGTCCATTAGCCGCTTCGTAAGGGGAGTACAAAGAATAAGAAAGACCATCATATTGAGCAAAGAAAATTAAATCAATTTTTGATGGGTTTTCAGCGGCTTCACCCATGCCAACAACAGTGCCTTGCAACAAATCGATACAATTCCCATATTGCCCATTTTTTTGGTGGCCACAATTGAGCGTGCCGTCTTCATTGTAATTGCTGTTTTCGGGTGTGCCAAAATTGTTTGATTGATTATTGCTATTATTTGCACCACTATTTGTATTGTTTTGATTTGAATTTCCCCCCTCATTGCTGTAATTATTGTAATCATTAGGTGGTGGCGGCGGTGGTGTTTCGCTATTGTTTGGATTATAGTCGCTTTGAGCGGCTTGTCTGCTTTGCTTTTCCTGCCCAAGTTTATTTTCTTTTTTCTTAAAAAAGTGCCATTTGGTAATAGGTTCAAAAATCATCACGACTCCTTTGAGGTTGTTGGCTACCGATTTTAAATTATCTGCAGATTGTTTAATATTTTCGGAGGCTTCAAGACTTGTTTCGCTGTATTCTTTTGTTTTGTCATTGATTTTTTTTGAGCCTTCAACCGTTTTTTGACCTGTTCGTTTTGGTGGAGTTTCGGTTTGTGCATTTGAAAATTGAGAAGCAATAAAGAGGATTAAGAAAATAATAATTAGTTTTTTCATGTTCGCTAATTTAGTGGGTTTATTTTATTTGGTTTTTGTATGGTCAAAAAATTCAGTTGTTAAATCGTAATAGCTATAAATGGCTTCAATCGTAGCTCCATTTTTTAGATAGGCATTTGTTTCATAGGCCTCTTTATTGGCAATCCATTTTTGCATATACACATCCCACGATACTTGAATAGTATGAAACCTTCCTTTATCATAATATTCATAAAATTGCAAGTATCCGCTACCGTTGGTACTGTTTTTATTAAGCCGAAAGGGCGCATTAATTTGCACATAAATGATATGTCCGTCTGAAAGACATAATGCGGCATAATCCCATTGTTTTAAGTTTTGATCAGATGGATTTACTATTGGTCCTTGTGGCTTGCAGATATACACTTGCTTCACGGCGGTAACTTCTTCTGGTCCCACAAAAGAAAATCGATCCTCGGAGAGTTTGGCCAAAGTCCAATTAAAATCATATTGCAAATCACGCATCATTATTGTGTCTGAGGTTTGACGATTGATTCTTCCGGTATATTTTGCGTGAGCGTATTCGCTATAAGGAATGACGTAGACAAGGCTTTCAGGTATTTTGTAACGGGATGCTTTTTCAATCCGATTTACGTTCGTTATTTTTGCTTGCCTTGAAATTTGTGCGTTGGTGTTCAACGCATAAAGTATGATGAAGATGAGAGATATTATTTTGTTTTTCATGATATTGTTTTGATTTACTATTTGTTTTTATTGTTTTTGCTTGAATGATTGATTCCTCTGTATATTCACTTTTTGATTTACGTGGGTATTAATGGGCTGGGATTTGATTTCGTTGCTTTCAGTCAACTTCTGCTTTGTTATCGGGGTCACTATCTTTCTTTTTAGTTCGCCTTTTAAGGGAATAAAGTGTAATAAATTAGTCTTTTGTTTCATTTGTTGCAGCAAGCCAAGTGTGATGGGTGTAATGTTATCGGATGAATATCCACCATCTCCAAAAAACCAGGCACCATTTACTTCATAAGATATTGACTGCTCATCTTTCTTTTTTTCATGAATAAATACCATCCATTTTGATTCCTTATTGGCTGGTGGTTTTGGCGTTTTTTTTCCAGCGTCCCAATTTGCATTTTTTGTATTGATTGAAATATTGATTGGTATATTTTCTGGCAGATTGCTGATGTAAAAATTTATTTTTTGTTTATTATTCTTCATGATATTGTATTTCTCCATTTGCTGGTTTTCCTCCTCTCTGCCATCTTTAAATACTATTTTTGCGTTTTTTAATTTTTCAAAATTTGTATAATATCCGTTCATTCCATTATAGGTTTCACTGCCGCTGCCATCGCTATTTCTTGCAAATTGTGTTGGCGCTAGCATTTCTACTTTAAAGGCGGTGGTTAAATAATTTAGAAACTTTTGTTGCATATTTCCACTAGGGGGCAGGCCTACTTCATCTGAGTCCCAGTATATATGCCCCTTGAAGGTTTTATTGCCCGTTACAGGTAAATTTATTGGGGGTGGAGGAGGTGGTGGTGGTGCTGGGTCTGCCTGTTGTGGAATGGAGCCAGCTAATTCAAATACAAGTTCAACTTCACCTCCTTCACCATCACCACTAAAATGTTTCATAACGAATGGATAAGAGCATGAATACACAAATTCGTTGCCTCCCACAAAAGGGATATCAAATGTCATATTGATTAAATACAATTTATTATTAATAGAGGTCGACCATTCAACAAATCCTTCCAAACCACAAAAGGCTCTTTCATTGACAATTTTGAACACACATTCTCTGCCTGGCTCCAAGTGATCCCATTGGAGAAGGTTCTGATCTGGCATTGTAAGATTGCAGTAGCCTTTTTCAGGGTTATCTTCCACTTTGCTTCTAAAGAAGGTGGTGTTTGAGTTATTAATAATTCTGAAAGTAATACTTCTTGCATAGACACTGCTGAGATTAATCAGGAGCACTAAAAATAGGATAAGCTGTTTTTTCATGATGTTTTTTATTATTTATTTTTTTCGGTTTTGGTAACCATAGAATTTACGATAAATACACCTTCTCCTTGTGCTGTAAAGCTTGTGGGAATACCTTGTGCAGTATTTTTTTCCGTTAATTCATCCAGATATATTTCTTTAACAAAATGCTCGTTATTGTCTCTGCTTGGCTTTTGGGTGTACCCATTTTGCATAAATAAGTAGTCATCATTACCAATATTGTCATAGTCTTTTAACCAATAAAAGATCTTCACTTTGGCTCCATTTTTTAAACTAGCAGGGATGTCAAATTTTACTTCTAAATTTGGTTCAAACCCCAATCCTTGCATCTGTTCGTACTTTAAATGTTCATTTTGTTTTACACTAAATAACCTGTCCATTTTATTTACTGGAAAAAATTCTCTGCCGTTTTTATCAAATGCTTGTACCCATATTTCACCATATAATTCTGCATCCGTATTACTCATTGAAGTGCTTATGCGATTAATTTTTACATTCACTTTAATATCCTTTGGTGCCGCATCCTTTTTTCTGTAAGTGCAATTTTGATGAAGGAAGTAATCAGTGGCACTGTATTTTTTTACAACATTATTTTGCATGTTTTTAAAAGTGTAGCTTATTGGTTTGCAAACTTGATAAGTGAGGCTACTTAAAATTTGATCGCACCTATATTTCATCTCGTCAAAACTATATACAGTTGTTACTCCAGATGATAGCCCACCCACAACGTAAAAATTTATTTTTGTGACACTGTTGTAATTGTTTTTTATAAAGTCCAAATTAAATGTACCCCCTCCCACCAGGTATTCTGCGGATGCATCAAATTTTGCATTCATACCACTTTGAAAGGTCTCAATTTCTACAACGGCTATTATTCTTGCACCATAGGTTACATTATCGATGTACATCATATCACTAGTTGGGTTTTGCATTACGCCATTTGGGTCGGGTGCTACTTCAATGTTGAACATTGTTTTTGTTGCGTCAATTAAAAGGTACCGATGTTTACTTTTTTCATTGGTTGATAAAAGTGCAGAGGCTTTTACGCCAAATCCATGACCTGATGCGCCGACTTTTAAGGCGATTTCTGCCTCATTAGATACTTCGTAAAGTTTGTAAACAAACCCTTCATTGGTCTGCATTTTTGGGTCTGTACTAAACCTACTATATAGTACATTTCGTGCATTTGCGATAGTCACCATATTTGGATTTTCTATTCTTTCTGTTGGCTTATCATTGCCGGTGTTTGTTACAGATGCAACTAGGGTGATGGGGTTTCTACCAACATTTACTTCATTCCAATTTCCACTAATGAAATTTTCCCAAGTATACACCGCTCCAGGATAAATATTGGATGCCTGACTAGAATAATCCACAGTATTTTCAGATAGATTGTCAACCGTTAGCCTTGTTTCTTCTGTGTTGCAATCTGTAGAGCCACCCTCATCCTCAGTGGTCTCTGACTTTGAATTTTTAGTTGATGGTTTTATGACCGAGGTTTGTTCTGTTTTTGATGGTCCAATTTTCTCCATTTTTGCAATTTGGCTTTCATGTAAACGGAATTTTTGTTTTATGATACTACCATCACTCATTTTTTTTGAATATTCGTAAATGCCTGTAGTCCTAGATGGAAGTTCGTAAGCAGCGTTACGTATGTTTGATGCAGTTGGGGTTTTTTTGATTGGTAGCGTTTCGACCTTATTAGTTAGCGAACCTCTATTGATGCTTTTTTGCTGGTATAATTTGGTTTGCGCATTGCAAAAACCTACTAAGAAAATACTTAGGTATAGAATTATTATTTTTTTCATGGTATGTAGTTGTTGTTTGATTGTTTAATACTATTTTTTTGCCTTCTGCTATCGATATTTTGTTTTTCGATGCCGTTTTGTTCTTTCAAGGGTGTGGTCCTTTCGATAGTTTGTGCAGGCCTTATCACGTTTCTTTTTCGAAAATCCTCTTGGTTGCCACCAAAATCGGATTGGGGACGGAAGTTTTTCAAATTTTTTATATACTCACTTTTGAGCCCGCCGGTAGCGTCACTAGCTGAATTTCCTTCACCATCAAACCAGGCTGCAGCCACGGTATAATTGATAACATTTTCGGTTTTATTTTTTTCAAGTAGAAAAGCAATCCACTTGGCTTCTTGATTTGAGTTTTCGGGAATATTTTTTCCTTTTTTCCACTTACTATTCGTCGGATTTGCGGTAATTACTAATGGGATATTTTCAGGCAAATTGTTGATTTGGTATCGAATGGTTCGTTGTGGATTGAGTGGATTCGGTGCCATATCTCTGCTATTTGTTTGTCTATATCTTTCGTCTGTAAACGTGATGGAAACATTTTTGATTTCTTGAATATTGTTATAGTATCCATTATAGCTTTGATAGGTTTGTTCTGATTTTCCTGAGGCATTCACAATAAATTCTGTGGGTGCTTTAACGCTAATATCAAAGGCTTTGGTTAGATCTTCTTCAGAAGGTAGTCCTGTGTCGTTTATATTCCATGTGAAAGTTCCCTTTATGGTTTTATTTCCGCTTGTTGGTAAATGAATAGGTGGAATTGGAGGTGGTGCAGGGGTGAGTGGCGGTCCTCCTATCAACTCATAACTCAGTACCATATCACTTCCACTACCTCCATTAAGGTGTCGAATAATGAAGGGATTGGTGGCACTTGCAGAATACTCATTGGTGCCAATGAAAGGGTTATCAAATGTAATCATGAATTGGTAGGTTATATTTTGTATGCTTGTTCGAAATTCTACAAAGCCATCAGTTCCACAAAATGCGTCTGCCGAACCAGTCTTTAGCTCAAGATTAGTTCCAGGTCCGTAAACCTTGCCATAGAATGGATTTCCATAGTCCTTTACGCGTAATGAACCGTTGTGAATTTTTAAATCGGTGCAATGAATGGTAGCGTTGGAGTTATTGAATAATTTGATAGTAACTGAGTTGGCTTTGGCCAGTTGCACACTTAACAGAATGCAAAACATTTGGATGATGATTTTCATTTTTTGGAGTTTAATTTTTTATGGAAACTTTAATTATCGTCATATTTTACTGCTGTTGTGGCGTAATCTTTATACCACCACCAAAAGCCGTTGGTGCAAGAATTTAATATTTTGAAAGAGCAGGTAGTTTGCTTATTACGTATAAGCCTAACTGCCTTCCAGCCATTGACTGCTTTGGCGTCTTTATCGCAAAGGGTAGCGGTTACATTAAATTTACAACCCACACTGCTGATAAATTGCAACATAAGATATGTATAGTTTTGTGCATCTTTTTTTGTGGTCCATCTTACTTGCAAGGTCGGATTTTTATCGGCGGTAATCCACCCACTATAAGTTTGCGCTTGTGAAAAGTAGAACGTAGAAAGTACGGAAAGGGTGAGCATTATTTTTTTCATGTTTATTTTTTTTAGTTGTAAAATATTTTTGTTAGGGTAACCAGAATTGCAATTTATTGAATAGTTCGTTTGTCCATAAGTTGCCGCAATGGGAGGTGCAGCCATTATCTATGGTACATTCACTTTTGTTTTTTACGTTGGCATTAATAGCATCGAAAAGCGTACTTCCTGTTACATTGCCATAACCAACTTCGTAATTTCCTGCACAACAGATATTGAAGATGGGTATTTTAAAATTAGAGGCGGCATCGTTCGACGTTGCGCTGCAGGGAGCTAGTAGACCTTTGCAATAGTTCAGTGTGCTAGAATATGCGTTGGCTGTCAGTAACAGAAAACCGGCGTAAGAAACGCCACCTACTACACTTTTTGATTTTGGAATACCAAATTTGGTGGAGAGCGTTGAAATGCATGCATCGTAATCGTCTGCAAGTTGCTGTGCGCTTTCATTCCAATTTGCAGTACCTGCCCCTTTGGTGTATTGTACAATTGCCGCTACATAGCCTTCTCGAGCTGCTTTATTGCACAAGGCATTTTCTGCCAAGCCATCTAAGCTTCCTTCGGTAGGGTTCGATTCATTGTTTCCACTACCCATTACTATAAAGCCTTTTCGATATTGTGGCTCCGCTTTGCTATTGTAAAATAATTTGTATACAAGGAAAATGTTCTTTCCATTTCTTGGAAACACAATCGTATCATTTTTGATCATGATTTTACTAAACGGACCAGTCAATGACGTAACATTTGTACGTACGCTTTTTTGATAAATCCTATTATTGCTTTGGGCATTACCTTCACAAGAAATGGCTAGAATAATTGTGATGAGGAGGATGGTGTGTTTCATTTCGATTTAATTTGAAACAAAAATACGATCGCCCGATGCCGACATTTATTGGTAAGTCATGAAGTGTGATTTTGAGTTTATGAAGTGCAGGAAACTTACAATGAATGGTTTGCGAAATTTTTAAATTCTAGAAAATAATTCTAAAAATTCTGCTTTTTTATTTCTGGACAAAACGATAATGGCTTGGTCACTCATTTGAATTTCGCCACCCTCTCCTTTAATGTATTTTTCTACATACTTTAAGTGGATGATATTGCTTTTATGTGCTCTGAAAAACTCCTGATTATGTGCCAGTAGTTCTTCCACATCTCCTAGTTTTTTGGATAGCAGAATTTTTTTTCCGTCAATTAGAAAGAAATTGCAATAGCTTCCACTTGCTTCAATACGTATGATTTGATTGAGGTTTATAAATTGTAAACCATCGCTGGTAGAGATAGCAATTTTATCAATGACTTTATTTTTATGAATTTGATAAAGATTATCGATTTGCATTTTTTGCACTTTCCCAATTTTCTTTTTTAGTTTTTCAATGGCGGCCATCAATTCATCTTTATCTATAGGTTTTAGCAAATAATCCAGCGCATTAAGCTTGATGGCATTTATGGCATATTTGTCAAACGCGGTTGTGAAAATTACCTCAAATGGAATATCCTCAAAACTTTGAATAAATTCAATGCCGTTCATTTTGGGCATTTCAATATCTAGAAAAACCAATTGCGGTGCATATTTTTCAATGCATTCTTTGCCTTCAATGCCATTGGTAGCTGTAGCCACTACCGACACTTCGGGACAGTATTGTTCTATTGACCATTGTAAGGTTTTGGTGCAGTGTTTTTCGTCGTCTATTATGATGGCTGTCATATAAAGTTTATTTTAAAATAGAAAAAGGGTTATTTGCACTTTGGTGCCGATGGGTTCTACACCATTTTTTAAATCAATTATTTCAATGGTGTTCTGTTTATTTAAGGAGAGTATTCGTTGTTTGGTTATTTCAATACCATACGATTTCCTCGACTCGTGTTTGATATTTTTGTAGGTGGCCGATTTTTCTCTGCCAATACCATCATCTATCACTTCGATGCTTAATTGGTTTAATTTCTGAAGAATATTTATTTCTAATTTTCCTTTCGAAGTACGATGCAGTAAACCATGCCAAATAGCGTTTTCGACAAATGGTTGTATGATCAATGGCGGAATGCATATTTCTTCAAGTTCGATGCCCTCTTCTATTTGAATATGGTATTCAAATTTGTCTTCAAACCGCAGGCTTTCCATCAGTAGATATAGCTTTAATGTATCCATTTCTTTTTCAAGAGTGATGGTTTCATTTTTCGAATTTTCTAGGATGAGTCGTATGAGTCGAGCAAATTTTGTGAGGTAATCGCTGGCTAAATGTGTTTTATTTTCTATCACAAATCCATTAATACTGTTGAGAGAATTGAAAATAAAATGAGGATTCATTTGTGATCGCAATGATTTCATTTCCGACTCAATAATTTTATATTTTAAACTTTCTTCTTTTTTTATACGGCTGATGCGATATGTTATTGCATACAATAATACCATAACAGATACCAGGATGAATACTGTCCAAAACCACCAAGTACGCCACCAAGGTGGTATAATTTCCACTACAACCGATGCGGCATCTTGGCTCCATTGATTGTTTGCGTTATTGGATTTTACCATGAAGGTGTAGGTACCTGGCTGCAGTTGGGTATAATTAATGAAATTTTTATTTCCAATATATATCCAGCCGGTATCCACACCTTTCAAAAGGTATTTATATACTATTTTATCTGTTTGGGAATAGTTGGGGGTTTGAAATTGAAAGTTGATAAAATTTTTATCATAGGGTAATACTATTTTACCAATGTAGGGAATGGCTGTGTCTGTTTTATACGGCAAATTCATCACCTCAATTTGGGTAATGATGGGTTTTGGTGAGAAGGTATTGGTTCGGGTAATTGTAGGTTGAACGATGTTAAGACCATTGATACCGCCAAACCATAAATTGTTTTTTTTGTCGGTATAACAGCAAGCTGTGTTAAATTCTAAATCCTGTAAATTGTCTGAAAGGGTAAAGTTTCTACAAACATTATTTTGGTAATCAATCATACTTAGGCCGGCATTTGAACTCACCCATATTCTACGAAATGGATCGGGGAGCACTGCATAAATGTAGTTGTTGGACAACCCATTTTTGGTGGTCCAATATTTGATTACTCGCATGTTTTTTTTGTCTGCCTGAATCAGCCCATCATCTGTTGCAATCCATAAAAACAAACTATCAAAATAGAAGTATCTAGAAGTCCCGCATAGATTGCTGAATTGAGGATACGTAGTAAATGTACCTTGGAGATAATTGTATTGCACAAGGCAATTAGTTTCGGTTGACATAAAAATATTTCCATCCTCAAATTCCTTCATATATCGAACCCTCAATTTGATGCTGTCTAAAAACGGTACCTTATCCGGAATTTTTCAAACCTTTTAGTGTCAATATTAAATAGCCGAAGTCCGCCGTTGTATCCACCCAATAAAATTTTATTACTTTGTTTAAGTTTGATAATCGAGCAAAGTAATAAGGTTTGTTCATCATCGAAATCTTTATATTCAAAAAATTGCTTTGTGAGCGTATTGAATGAATATAACCCTCCCCAAGTGGCCATCCAAATTAAGTTGTTTTCACCGCCAATAATTTCGTAGATGTTTTTGGATTCGGAAAGTTTGCTGCCAATATTGGTTGGTAAATAATATTGATATTCCTTCCTATTCCAGTTTAAATGCAGCAAACCTCCTGTCATAGTACCCATATAGAAATCCCGGTCATTTTGCGAGTAAATGCTTAGGATATTATTGTCGGTAGCAATTTTTTGGTCATTCGCTTGTGATTTCCAGAGCTCTATTTTGGTGTCCTTGTGGTCAAATTTTAGGACGCCACCACTTAAGCCAACCCATGTGATGTTTTGTTTGTCGGTGTAAAAACTCAGCACAAATTTGGTATTCAAAGTGGGCCTGTCCGTATTGTCGGTTAGGGATTCGTACTGGTGATTTTGCAAATTTATTTTTAGCAAGCCACCACTGCGGCTACCAATCCACATAATATCTTTGCTACTTTGATGTATAGTATTTGCATCGCTAATGCTTGCTTTTCCTTGAAATTCCTTGGTAAAATATTTTACAGGTCCTATCTCGTTTGGGCCAATTTGGAAGAATAAAATTTTCCGATTTCCATTGATGATCCAAAGGTCCTTGTTGATAATAGTCATGTTTGCTATTCCTGAAGTGCCTATGGCTTGGCTTATTTTTTTTTGTGCAATGAAGGTTCCGTTTATTTGCTGGTAAACCTCTTTGCTGTCGCAAAACCAGAGATTTCCATGACTATCTTTTTGAATAGCAATTATTTTTTTTGAAATGGGGTTTTCACATTTCACGTCCATCATTTTTTTATATTTTAAATCATAGCAAAACAGTCCTTTGTTTAACGTTAGTACCCAGATTTGTCGGTTTAATTCCGTAATTTGAACAATATTGGCATCCAAAGGGATCCCGAAATTTTTGTAGATGAAACCGGGTTTGAAGAATTTATTTTTATATCTATTGTAAATGGATATTTCTTTGGCGGTTCCTACCCATAACCAGTCGTTTGAGTCGTGAAAAAGTACATTGATTAATTTCGAAAATTCGCCATAGTCCATTTCGTTGACATCTTGCTTATTATAATTTACTAAGACTTTGGTAAAATATTTACCATCAAATCTATTAATGCCTTCTTGGGTACCAAACCACATAAATCCATCATTGGTTTGGGTAATACTGTAAACGCTATTTTGTGAGAGTCCGTTTTGTGAATTGTAGTAATCATAATACAATTGACCTTGCGTTGCTATAGAAGCACACAGAATCCATATCTGCAAGGCCGCCCATAGAAATGGCTTTCGAAGCCATTGGTATCCATTAATTAATGCATGCATCAGCTTAGATAGTATATTGCGAACCTTATTTTCATCAAGATGCAAAATAAGATAATATTCTCTTTTGCGTAGCACTTGTTTCATGAATAGTAGCTGTGGATTCACCAACGGTAGTTTTAAGAGCGTTTTTGATGTTTCTTTACCTCCATTTAGAATCGTCTTTGCGACCGAATAATAGGAAGCTTAAACGTGTATTGTTATGTGAGTTTCTTCCATTCTTATCAAAATTCCATATCCAACATTCAAAATGCAGCATTCAAAATTAATTATATGGAGACGTGTCCGAGTGGCTGAAGGAGTCCCGACTAGGAGTCGGGATAAATGGGAAATTGTTTCAAAAGTCCCTTCATTTCCAATAGTAATTCAAAATTCACCATTCAAAATTCACCATTAATAATGTGGAGGCGTGTCCGAGTGGCTGAAGGAGTCCCGACTAGGAGTCGGGATACATGTGAAGCTGTTTCATGAGTTCTCTTTTTATTATTAAAAATCATCATTTCTAAAATTTATTCTTCTTTCGCATTCCACTTGAATGGAGACGTGCCCCCCTGTTTCATGAGTTCTCTTTTTATTATTAAAAATCATCATTTCTAAAATTTATTCTTCTTTCGCATTTCACTTGAATGGAGACGTGCCCGTGTGGCTGAAGGAGTCCCGACTAGGAGTCGGGATACATGTGAAACTGTTTCATGAGTTCTCTTTTTAATATTAAAAATCATCATTTCTAAAATTTATTCTTCTTTCGCATTCCACTCGAATGGAGACGTGTCCTAGTGGCTGAAGGGTCCCGACTGAAACCCCCACGGCGGGCAGCTGTCGGAAGGGGCACTGTTTCATGCGTTCCTTCAATTCCAATAATAATTCACCATTCACCATTCACCATTCATAATTCAACATTAATAAAGTGGAAACGTGTCCGAGTGGCTGAAGGAGTCCCGACTGAAACCCACCACGGCGGGCAGGCTGTCGGGATAAACGGGAAACTGTTTCATGTGTTCCTTCAATACCAATAATAATTCAGCATTCACCATTCAGCATTCACCATTAATTAATGGAGACGTGTCCTAGTGGCTGAAGGAGTCCCGACTAGGAGTCGGGATACATGGGAAACTGTTTCATGAGTTCTCTTTTTATTATTAAAAATCATCATTTCTAAAATTTATTCTTACTTTCGCACTCCACTTGAAAGGAGACGTGTCCGAGTGGCTGAAGGAGCACGCTTGGAAAGCGTGTAAGCGGGCAACTGTTTCATGAGTTCGAATCTCATCGTCTCCGCCAAAAGAATGTTTGAAAGAAAATTGCGAAGACGCTGAAGGAGTCCCGACTAGGAGTCGGGATAAATGGGTAACTGTTTCATGAGTTCGAATCTCATCGTCTCCGCAAAAAGTTTGATTTAAGGAAATTTTTGCCACCATGATTGACGTTAAAGTACCACCCGTAGGAGAAAGTATCAATGAAGTCACCCTCATCAAGTGGCTTAAAGGGGATGGGCTATGGGTGGAAAGGGATGAAATACTTTGTGAGCTCGAAAGTGAAAAGGCCACCTTTGAACTTAATGCCGAAAAAGCAGGTATTCTTAAACACGTAGCTGCTGAAGGAGCCACACTTCATATCGGCGACCTAGCTTGTAGTATTGATGATCAGGCTGCAAGGCCGGCTAGTATGCAACCCGAAGTAGCAAAACCTATAGTTGTGGAAGAAAAAGTGCTGCCTGAGGCAAGCGCTTCCAAGCACGCCGAAGTTAAGGCTACGCCACTTGCACAAAATATCATTGCAGATAAAAAAGTAGATACTACACATATTCATGGTAGTGGCTCCATGGGAAAAATCACGAAACACGATGTACTCAGCTCATTAGAAAAGCCAGGCGTACAACCCGGCATTTCCCTTTTTTCAAGAAATGAAAAAAGAGAGAAAATGAGTAACCTTCGCAAAACAGTAAGTAGACGATTAGTGGAGGCTAAAAATACCACTGCCATGCTCACTACTTTTAACGAAGTAGATATGGGTGGTATTATGGATTTACGCACTAAGTATAAAGATGCCTTCAAAGAAAAACATGGTGTCGGACTTGGCTTTATGAGTTTCTTTACAAAGGCAGTGTGTATTGCACTTCAAGAATGGAAATCGGTGAATGCGTATATTGATGCCGAGGAGATTATTTATCATGACTACTGCGATATTTCTATTGCCGTAAGTGCACCTAAAGGCTTGGTAGTTCCGGTTATTCGAAATGCAGAAAGCTTGAGTATGGCTGAAATCGAAAAATCCGTAGCCACTTTAGCGGCAAAGGCAAGAGATAATAAACTGAGTATCGAAGAAATGACCGGCGGCACTTTCACCATCACCAATGGCGGTGTATTTGGTTCGCTAATGAGTACGCCCATTATAAATATTCCTCAATCTGCTATTTTAGGTATGCACAAAATTCAAGACCGACCTATGGCCATCAATGGACAGGTGGTGATACGTCCTATGATGTATTTGGCTTTGAGCTACGACCATCGTATCATCGACGGAAGAGAAAGTGTAGGGTTTTTAGTTCGGGTAAAAGAACTACTCGAAAATCCTATGCAACTTTTAGCAGCGCAAGACCCGGCAAAACTATTATTAGAACTATAAACTCCTTTATGTTTGTAGCTTCTTATTTTCAAACCGCCACCCAAATTTTTAATGAATATTCCTTACAATTTCCTTTAGCTGTTTTTCTAAAAAAATATTTCAACTCCAATCCGAAATTTGGCTCACGTGATAGAAAGTACATTAGCGAATTGCTCTATGGCATTTATCGTTTAGGACCACAACCCCACTTATCAATTCAAGACCGCATGTTAATTGGCAGTTTTCTTTCAGGAGCTCTGCCTATTATCTTTTTCGAAGAAACAGATAAGTTTTTTGCAGAGCATTATCCCTTGCCATTTGCTGAAAAGAAACAATTAGTTATCGAAAAATTTCAAGTGGCATTTTCAATTCCGTTTCCACTTTCTTCTGGTATTACCGAAGAGGAATATATCGAATATTTATTTCGACCATCAAGGGTATTTATTCGAATCCGAAAAATAGGGATGACATCATTGCGACCCTTACCCAGAAAGAAATTGAATATCAAACTATTTCTGATACTTGTATTTCATTTCCTCAAAAAATAAAAATTCAAGAACTACTACCTAAACTAGATGAGTATCTAATTCAAGATTATTCATCACAATTGGTTCAACAATTTTTTCAACCCAAGGATGCGGAAAGTTGGTGGGATTGCTGCGCGGCAAGTGGTGGCAAGTCCTTATTGGTATTGGATAAAAATGCGCGTATCGACCTTACGGTGTCGGATATACGATCTACTATTATCGACAATCTTCATGAGCGTTTTCGACAATACCACTATCGAAAATACAAGGCCTTTGTCATCGATTTAAGTAAACCTATCAAACAAGATTTTGTATTTGACAAAATAATAGCGGATGTGCCTTGTAGTGGTGCCGGCACATGGAGTAGAAGTGCCGAGCAATATTATTTTTTTACTGAAAAGAAATTACTTGAATTTCAGCAAACACAAAAGACCATTCTTGCCAATGCCTTGCAGCGATTAAAACCGGGAGGTAGCCTCTACTATTTTACCTGCAGTATTTTTAAAGCCGAAAATGAGGATGTCATTAATACGGTTGACCAAACTCAATTTCAAATTGTGCAACAGCAATTGCTTAAAGCATTTGAGTTAGGAGGCGATTGCTTGTTTTTTTGTGAAATTAAAAAATTGTAGTGATTACGGAATATCAAACTGTATTAATTTCCGCACCGATTTCCCATCTGCTTTGCCAAAAATGCGCCATTGCGAGCTAGTAGGTATTAATACACAAGGCACGTCGCTATACGATTTTGTTTGCGCGATAGCCTTCATCCATTTGCTGATTTCGTCCTTATTTTTTTTCTTTTTCTTTAGTTCTTTTTCTAAGGCATTTTTTATTTTAGTTGCATCCACATTATCAAATTGCAAACTATTACTACTAACCGAAACAAAGCGATTGTTTTTACCTGCCAAAGGATACCATTGGGTGATAAACTTACCTAAATCGTGCAGCACCATCGTTTCGCCATTGTATTCGATACTCAATTTTACAAAAAGTCTTTGTTCGGCTCGCAACTCCGTAAGCTTGTTCACTTCCAATTTTGTTTCTAAAAAATTTCCGGCATCTTTAAGGTACGATACACTATGCGAAGCCCTTTCATTTTGCGTTTCATTGAGTGCATGTGCTGCAATGCCATCAAATACTACACTGCATTCTTCAAAGTTGATGGTAAATCCGTTTAAGGCCTGCGCGGTATTGGCTTCATTTTCCATTTTTTGAGAAGCTTTCAGGCTATCTACCTGCACCATCATTTTAGTAATTTGCGACTCCGACGATTTCTTTTTTGCAGGTGCAATATCGTTGGTAAAATTTTGCAAATACGCAGAGTCCTTTTCCGTGACAATGAGTGTGGAATCACCTAATCGGATGGGTATGCTTGACTTTTCACCTTCTTTACATTGGCAAAGAGAAAAAATCATTGCAACGGAGAGCAGCAAAGAGAGCATTTTTTTATTCATAAAACCGTTTAGTGCCTATTATTTCTAAAACGTAAAAATAGTAAAAAAAGGATGGGCCATCCTATATAACGTGTAATTATTCTTAAGTGATGGCCATTTGTTGATTTTTGCACATGAAATATTCGACCCAACTTAAAAACTCTATGCGTCTTTTCCATAAAAACTCTCCGCGCCTTTGCGTGAAAACTTCTACCTACTCAGCGTGAAAAACTCTCGTGTACTCTGTTTGAAAACACTTTCGCGCCTTTGCATTAATCTCCGCGCCTTTGCGTGAAAACCTCCCCGTATCCTCTGTAAGAAACCCCCTTCGCGCCTTTGCATTAATCTCCGCGCCTTTGTGTGAAAACCCCTACGTTCTACGCCTGAAAGCCGCTCCGCGTCCAATGTGTGAAAAATCCTTCGCGCCTTTGCGTGAAAACCTTTCAAGGTCTTCTGTGTGAAAAACCTTTCGCGCTCACTGCGTGAAAATCCTTTTGAGGTTTTTTTTGCACCCGGCAGCTAAACCGCTTCCCAATGAAAAAGACCCCGAAAAATAGCCGTGATGGAGCGCGCTACCTCGTAGCAGCGACAGCACGAAGTAGCCTAATAGGAGTGCCACCGCTTGGCTCCCCATTTCCTTTGTAATGGCATTTGTTTAAATGGCTATTAAGTACTTATTTTGCCATAAACCTAATTTTAGCGTAGCATGGCAAAAAAACAAAACCTCGAATTTAATAAAAACGAAGACGGAATGAAATTGGCAGTGAGCGATATGAAAAAAAAACTTGCCATCATCGAAAAAGGAGGCGGCGATAAAGCCATTGCCAAACAACATGAAAAGGGTAAGTTGTCACCACGCGAGCGTATCGCTTATTTGATTGATAAAAATTCGGAGTTTACCGAGCTGATGGCCTTTGCGGGTTATGGTATGTATGAAGAGCATGGTGGATGCCCTGCCGGTGGCACTGTGGCCGGCTTGGGTTATATCAAGGGTCGGCAATGTGTGATAGTAGCCAACGACCAAACCGTAAAAGCAGGTGCATGGTTTCCGATTACCGGCAAAAAGAATTTACGCTTGCAGGAAATTGCCATGGAGAACCGTTTACCTATTATTTATTTGGTAGATAGTGCGGGAGTTTATTTACCCATGCAAGATGAAATTTTCCCGGACAAAGAACATTTCGGTCGCATTTTCCGAAACAATGCTCGTATGAGCAGTATGGGTATTACCCAAATTGCCGCGGTAATGGGGAGTTGCGTGGCAGGTGGGGCTTACCTACCTATCATGAGTGATGAAACCCTTATGGTAGAAGAACATGGCTCTATATTTTTGGCAGGTCCTTTTTTAGCAAAAGCAGCCATAGGCGAAAATGTAGATATTCAAACCCTTGGTGGCGCGGTGACCCATACCGAAATTAGTGGCATTGCCGATTATAAATTTAAAACCGAAAAAGAATGTCTCGACCAAATAAAAAGAATCATTTCTAAATTAGGAAGTACCGATAAAGCAGGATTTGATAGAGCAAAACCATTACCACCCATCAGCGATATGAATGATATTTATGGTTTGGTATCTCCCGACAATAGCAAGCAATATGATATGGTGGAAGTGATCAAATGTCTTGTGGATGATTCAGAGTTTGATGAGTTTAAAAAAGATTATGGCAAAACCATAGTGTGTGGATATGGTAGGGTAGAAGGCTGGGCGGTAGGCATAGTAGCCAATCAGCGTAAACTTGTAAAAAATGCAAAAAATGAAATGCAATTGGGTGGTGTGATATACAACGACAGTGCCGATAAGGCGGCTCGTTTTATCATGAATTGCAATCAAAAGAAAATTCCTTTAGTGTTTCTGCAAGATGTAACCGGCTTTATGGTCGGTAGTCGTAGCGAGCATAGTGGTATCATTAAAGATGGTGCCAAATTGGTAAATGCCGTATCGAATTCGGTGGTACCAAAAATTACCATCATCGTAGGCAATTCTTATGGGGCGGGTAATTATGCCATGTGTGGCAAAGCCTATGACCCACGATTTATTTATGCATGGCCCAATGGCAAAATTGCTGTGATGGGAGGCGAGCAAGCAGCCAAAACCTTATTGCAAATACAAGTAGCTGCGCTCAAACGCAAAGGGCAAGAGATTACTGCCGAAGATGAGAAAAAAATGCTGGATGATATTATGGCCAAGTATGCCGAGCAAACCACTGCGTACTATGCAGCCTCACGTCTTTGGGTAGATGCCATTATAGAGCCTATTCATACTCGAAAAGTAATTGCCGAAGGTATTGCAGCTGCGAACAATGCACCAATTGAAAAGCCGATGAATGTGGGTGTGATGCAGGTGTAGCACAAGAGCGGGGGTTATTGGCGGACCTCACTTCGAATTTTTCGCTTGTGCAATGTGGCGAGCAAAGGTTTTTGATAAAATGAAGCCGGCAAAGTCTTTTTGCCATTTGTTTATTATCGCTTGGGAAGGCGCCACAAGGTCAATAGCAAATTGGCAGCTTTTGAATCCAATGGAGATTCGATTCTTATGTAGTATTTCTCTAATCGACGGGTAGACCCACCATATTTCTATGGTGATATCCTTGTACTTCGCTACTTTTGTACCCGGTAATGGTATTTGTTTGCCCTGTCAAAGCAAACAGTCGTTTTATTTCCAATATAGCTCCAATAAAATTGAACATGAAGAAAAAGATAATAGTAATCGGTGGTGGATTTGCAGGGGTACAATTTGTAAAAAAAATAGACGAGAAGCAGTTTGATGTCTTGCTCATCGACAAAATAAATCATCACCAATTTCAGCCCTTATTTTATCAGGTGGCTACCTCACAATTGGAACCAGCGAGTATTTCTTTTCCGTTACGAAATATTTTTAAGTATAAAAAAAATCTACAGATACGCTTGACGGAAGTGCTGTCTATCCACCCTGAAAAAAATTGCATCGAAACCACCATTGGAAGTTTTGAATATGATTTTTTGGTCATCGCAATTGGGTGCAAAACCAATTTCTTTGGCAATGAAGAAATTAGCAAACATGCCCTAACCCTAAAAACTACTTATGATGCCATTCAAATTCGAAATCATATTCTTCAAACGTTTGAAAATATCATCTCAGCCGATGACAAGGATAAGGAAGCCCTTCTTAATCTATGCATTGTAGGTGCAGGTCCTACAGGTGTGGAATTAGCAGGAGCCTTTGCCGAAATTAAAAACCATATCCTTCCAAAAGATTATCCAGGTATCGATTTCAGTCGCTTCAATATCAAGCTCATTGAAGGTAGTCCAAATACCTTAAATAGTATGAGTGTATTGGCAAAACATGCATCCAGAGAATACTTAGAAAAAATGGGTGTGCAAATTATTACCGACACCTTTGTAAAGAAGTATGATGGAACTATTCTAGAATTAAGTAATGGTAGCATCCTACAATCCAAAACCCTCATTTGGGCTGCTGGTGTTATTGGCAATACCCTTCAAGGCTTGCCACCTGAAGTGATGAGCGCAGGAAACCGTATTAAGGTAAACCGCCAAAATATTGTAGAGGGTATGCAAAACATTTTTGCCATTGGTGATATCGCCATGATGGAAACACCAAAGTATCCTAAAGGACACCCACAATTAGCCAACGTGGCCATTAACCAAGCCAAGAATGTAGCGGTGAATCTGAAAAGAATAGCACAAGGAAAACCCGTCAAAGATTTTGAATACAACGACCTCGGCTCGATGGCAACCATCGGAAGAAATAAAGCCGTAGTAGACTTGCCATTCTACAAATTTAAAGGTTATTTTGCCTGGTTGATTTGGATGTTCCTCCACCTGATGCTGATATTAAGTGTTCGAAACAAATTGATTATTTTCATCAATTGGGCATGGGCCTATTTAACCAAAGACACTTCCTTGCGATTGATTTTACGACAACGTAATAGTAAGTAATATGCGACCTTTCAGTCATTGAGAGGATTGCATTTAGTAGGGTATTTTTCTACGAAGCCTTGATATTTCCATTTATTTTTTGCAGTTCCTTCCCGATATTATTATCTTGTTGGGCAAATGCTTGTTACATGAAAAATTGCTTTTCTTTTTGGCTTGTTGTAGCTCTTTGTTGTAGTGCCTGTAATGTAATGAAGCCAGGGCAAAACACGGAAGCACTCTATCAGCGCGCCATTTAAAATTCGATGTATGCCACTTCAAAAAAAGTGCATCCTTTGATCGATATCCGTAAGCAAAATCCGAATCTTATTTGGAAAACAATTGATACTGAAGTTTACTTGCTCGTACTTACTTGGAAATCAAAAAATTTCTATCCCGCCTCAGGTAAATACAATACCGGTGTGTACGAGACCTGGGTAACGATAGCTCCTGAGTTGTATACTAAAATGCATCTAGTAAAACCCGAAAAACAAGAGTTGCGCTTAAAGCAATTGTTGGGATTGCCACCTACTGCGCAAAATAAAATTTTTATTGAATTTTGGGTGCGCCCTATTGACTTATTTCGCCCCTGCCCTGACAAAGTGATTGACGATAGCATTTGCAATACCTGTTTTACTGCCAAAGATTCTATTGATGTCAATTATATCCAATGGTTTAATACCAGTCGCATCGACCGCTATTACGCCAACGGACTTTACAACCAATACCCTTGGACCCAACTCGGTTATACCTATGATTGGCATCCAAAAAACAAATCGCATGTAGGTGTTTCGGAATTTGTAATTGGCAAAAACAAAAATATTTATGTGAATAAAAGTTATACTACGGCCGAGTATTTGGCTGCACACCATTAATGGATTGACGATTTTATTCAAAAAAATAGCTATAACACAAAAGCAATATTAGTTACCAAAAATTCCTTTTACATTTGCGTGTTTAAAAGGATCTTGATGAAACGAATTGTATATCTACTAATTTTATTGGTCAGTGTGAACAGTGTCATGGCCCAAACCACCATTAAAGGAAAAGTTACAGACACCAAAGGAGAGGCTTTGATTGGGGTCAATATTGCTGTAAAAAATAGTTATGACGGCGCCACCACCAATGTGAAGGGCGAATTTACTTTTGAAACCAACGAAAAGGATCTGGTAATTATTACGGCTACTTATATCGGTTATGTACCTCAGGAAAAATGATATTGTTGAGCGGAAAGTCAACCACTATTAATTTTTCGATTAAAGAAAAAATAAATGATTTAAAGGCGGTAGTCATCAGTGCAGGTTCGTTTGAAGCAAGCGATGAAAAAAAAGGAACGGTACTCAAGGCATTGGATATTGTAACTACAGCAGGAAGCAATGGCGATAGTTATGGGGCATTAAAAACCTTACCGGGTGCCCAACAAACCAATGACCGTGAAGGTCTATTTGTGAGAGGTGGAACCGGAGCCGAAACCCAAACTTTTATCGATGGTACCTGGGTTCGCAATGCCTTTTCGGCTTCTATTCCTGACTTGGGAGCTAGGGGGCGATTTAACCCGTTTATTTTTAAAGGTACCGTCTTTAGCACAGGTGGTTATTCAGCTCTTTACGGTCAGGCACTTTCGTCAGCTGTTATCTTAGAGACCATTGATTTGCCGGAACGATCCTCCGCTAATTTTAATGTATCCTCGGTAGGAATTGGAGGCAGTTTTCAGCAATTGGCAAAGAACAAAAAAAGTTCCTATGGTATTGGTTACAATTATACCAATTTGACGCCCTATTTTTTGTTGATAAAACAAAATGTCAAATACAAAACAGCACCCACTGTACATCAAGTAGATTTGAACTATAGAATCAAAACTTCCAAGACGGGCATTTTTAAATTTTATGGATACATCAATCATACAGCTATTGATATTCAAAGAGAAAACGTGAGCAGTCTCGATTATGAAAATAAAAGCAAGGCGTATCAAGATCGTTTTGGTATAAAAAACAAAAACGCATATGCCAATTTTTCGTACAAGGAATTTTTTGGCAAAGATTGGAAAATTAGCGCAGGAGCCTGTTTTAGCACGAATCATGATGATATCACCATTCAGGTATTGGAAACGAATGGTGCCATTACCAGCGATAGTAATTTTAGATATCGTGAAGATTTGGGTATTACGAATGGAAATATTTTAGCCTCGGGGAAATTGGTTTTGGAGAAAGACTTAAATAATTTAAATACGATTCGCTTTGGAGCCGAGCATATTTATAATCAGGAAAGAACCTTATTTAAATACCAGCCGACAACAACCTTGATCAATTATGTGCCAACAATTTTGAATGAAAATTTGACCGCCGTTTTTGCAGAAAGCGATATCTATATAACGAATGATATTGCGGGTAAAATAGGGGTACGAGGCGAATATTCGACGCTATTGAATAAGATGAATGTCGCACCAAGGATTTCGGCTGCCTATAAATTTAACAAGAGAGGCCAGTTGTCGGTGGCCTATGGTATGTTTTATCAAAAGCCTGAGCTCACGTATTTGTTTCAAAATACCAACCTGAACTATATGAGGGCCGATCATTATATTCTCAATTATCAGTATCAACCTAAAGATCGATTACTACGAGTAGAGGCTTACTACAAAAATTATTTTTCCCTAATCAAAACAAATATTGTTGGAGCTCCCGCTGGCATTGCCAACAACGGAAAAGGGTATGCAAGAGGTGTGGAGGTTTTTTATCGTGACAAGAAATCGCTGAAGGGAATTGATTTTTGGATTTCGTATTCATTCTTAGATACCAAAAGAGATTTTCAAAATTATTTACGGCAAGTGCAACCTGATTTTGCGGCTACCCATACAGCAAATTTTGTGTTTAAAAAATTTTGGGTGAAGCGAATGTTTGGCATCAATGGTACCTATACCTTCTCTACCGGAAGGCCTTACATCAATTACAACACCTCCAACCCCAATCGGGTGGATGCCGATCCTGCACTATTTATGACAGACCGCACCATAGCGTATCATAATTTGAGTATTTCAGCCAACTACATCAAGACCATCAAAAAGGCATTTCCTGTATTTGTGCTTAGTGTCAATAATCCTTTTGGATTTAAGCAAGTGTATGGCTACAATTATGCCGGTAGCGACCTGAATAAGAATGGCATTTTATATAGCAAAGCCATTACCCCACCTGCACGGCAATTTATATTTTTAGGGATGTTTATGAGCTTTGGTATCGACAGAACGCAAGAAGCCATTGACAATAATTTATAAATTTTCATTGCGAAATCCTCAAAATGTATCGGATATTTGCAACATAAAAGAAAACTACTATGAAAAAGATTCTATTATTACTGGTTGGCCTGTTTTTGTGCACCCATTTATTTTCTCAATCAGCGCAATATGTAGGCGCCATGAAGGCTCACTTTCTTAAATTAAAAGAGGCCAAAACGCCCGAGTCTTTTCAATCGATTGCGAATGGTTTTGAGCGAATCGCTGCAGCCGAAAAAAGCGAATGGCTACCAAAATATTACGCTGCATTTTGCTATGTAATGCAAGCCATGACTATTGCAGACAAAGACAAGGTAGACGCCATCATAGACCAATCTGAAAAGCTATTGGAAGAGGCCTCCGTATTGAGTGTAAATGACGAAATCATGTGTGTTCAATCCCTTTGTAAAAGTGCTCGAATTGGAGTGGATCCGATGACGCGCGGCATGAAGTATGGGATGGAGTCTGCAAAGATTTTGGGACAAGCAAAAGCACTTAATCCCAATAATCCTAGGGTTTATTACCTTGAAGGTCAGTCAAAGTACTACACACCAGAAGCGTACGGTGGTGGAAAAAAAGCCGCCAAAGAACTATTTGAAAAAGCAGTTGCCACCTATGCGGTTTTTAAACCGGCTAATGAGTTGATGCCTACTTGGGGTGATGAACAAACCATGCAGATGTTGGAAGAATGCAGTAAATAGCCGTTTTTCGTATAGGCGAGATTTGCCTAGACAAGCGATATTTGACCTTTTCGATTTATTTTTTTGTAAAATAATTCATTTATTTTTTTAACTTTGAAGCTACTCTCTTACAATATTGTAGTTGCACATAAATTAAATACCAAAGAATGGACCTAGGACATTGCAGTTATGATTGTCGAGATTGCCCCAATTGCAGAATATCAGTTTTTTCTGATTTGAAGAATGATGATTTTGAAAAACTGAATTACGAAAAATCAGTTGTGACCTTACATAAGGGACAGGTACTGTTTCTTCAAGATTCTAAGCCACATGGACTCTATTGCATTAAAAAGGGCAAAGTAAAAATATATCGACGAGGAAGTGAAGGGAAGGAACAAATAGTACGTCTTGCCAATGATGCGGATGTAGTTGGATACCGAGCGCTGTTAAGTAATGAAAATTATCAATGTGGAGCAGCAGCTCTTGAGGAGACTACTTTGTGTTATGTACCCAAACACATGGTAGAACAGTTGATGGAAGATAATACCGTCATTTACAAGAAGATGGTAAATTTACTGGCAAGCGATTTAAAGCAAGCAGAGCACAAACTCAGTGATTTGGCACAAAAACCCGTTCGAGAACGCGTAGCCGAATCTCTTTTCTTATTAAAGGGCAAGTACGGACTCGAAAGTGATGGACAAACCTTGAATGTAGTGCTCAGTCGCGAAGAATTGGCCAATATTGTTGGTACAGCCACCGAGTCGCTTATACGTGTGCTCAGCGATTTTAAGAAAGAAGGCATCGTTGAATTGGAACAAAAGCGCATAAAAATTCTCGACGAAGATCACCTGTTTCGAACCGCTCACCTATACGATTAATAGATACAAAACGTACTTTTCATGGAATCCTAAAAGTGATTTATATCATTTTTAGGGAAACAATATGTTCCTAGTTTTGCGTCGTCTAACGTAAAACTTTTTATGGCAACTACTATTTCCTCTGCTACCGATGTAACCTGCTATCATTGCGGTGATGTTTGCTTGTCAACCATTCTTCAATTTGATGACAAGCACTTTTGCTGCTCCGGTTGCAAAACGGTTTATGATATTTTGCGTCAAAATCAAATGTGTACGTACTACAGTATTACACAAAATCCAGGGATTTCGCAAAAGAAAGTGGTATTGAATACCTATTACGATTTCCTTGATGAACCTCATATTCAAGAGAAGCTCATTTACTTTAAAGAAAAGCAACAAACCCATGTGAAGTTCTCGGTCCCTAATATGCACTGCAGTTCTTGTATCTGGCTTTTAGAGAGCTTACACCGATTGCAAGGCGGTATTGTTTCATCGAGGGTTACGTTTCTAGAAAAGGAAGTGGATATTGTATTCAATCACGATGAAGTGTCCTTAAAAGAGGTGGTGATTTTACTTAAGAAAATTGGCTATGAGCCCAATTTGTCGTTTGACGAGTTATCAAAAAAACAAAGTAAAAAGTTGACTCGAAAGGCCTTATATAAAATTGCTATCGCAGGATTTTGTTTTGGAAATATCATGATGTTGAGTTTGCCGGATTATTTTTCAGGAGGCAAATTCTTTGATGATACCTTGCTAAATATGGCCTTTAATTACCTGTGCTTATTGCTCTCACTTCCTGTTTTGTTATATGCTGCCCAAGAGTTTTTTGTCAGTTCGTGGCAGGTATTGAAACAAAAACAAATCAATATTGATGTACCCATTACCTTGGCTATTGTAGTGGCCTTTGTGATGAGTGTCATTCAAATTATTTTTTATAATCGGATGGGATATCTTGACAGTATGAGTGGCATTGTATTTTTTATGTTGGTAGGTCGTTTTTTTCAAAATAAGACCTATAGCTATCTTACTTTTCAGAAGAATTTGTCATCCTATTTGCCCATTGCCGTCAATAAGTATGAGCATGGCGTTGAAAAGAACATTGCATTGGTAGATGCCAATATTGGCGATGAAATCATCATCCGACATCAGGAAGTGGTACCTGCTGATGGAATTCTAATGCAAGAACGGGCTTGGTTTGACTATAGCTTCGTTACCGGCGAAAGCAATTGGGTTGAAAAGCAACAACATGAAGTGATTTATGCTGGGGCCATTCAACAAAATGGAACCAGTGTGCTAAAATTACCAAGAAACCTTCGCAAAGTTATATTACCCAACTGTGGAATAGCAAGCAATCTCGAAAATACGAAACCAACACCATTCTAACCACTGAAAAAATCAATCTGTATTTTTCCGCTACGGTATTGCTTTTAGGTGTATTGGCCTGTGTGTATTGGTGTACAATGGGCCAGTATCAGACCGGGTTTACTGCCTTAATCACCGTTTGGATAGTGGCTTGCCCTTGTGCGTTGTTATTGAGTAGTACATTCACCTTTGGCAATTTGCTACATATCTTGGCTGAAAATGGCATGTATATCAAAAATGCCTCTGTGCTCGAAAAGATGAAGAAGGTGAATACCCTGGTGTTTGACAAAACGGGCACGCTTACCCATTCAAACCAGTCGAAGGTTGAGTATATCGGAAGAGAACTTTCCGCCCGCGAATGGAAGGAAATTTATTCGGTTAGTTATCATTCCATACATCCGCTCAGTAAGGCGATACGACAATTTGTAAATGAAACAGAATCCTTTCATGTTTCGGAGTTTACATCCTATGATGGAAAAGGAATCTCAGGAAGGGTGGAAGGCCAATTGATTCGACTTGGATCGCAAGAATGGCTGCAAGTGCGCACAGGTAAAGCAGACAATATTACCAAGGTATTTGCTGAACTAAATGGTGAAGTAGTGGGCTTTTTTGAAATCAAGAATGAATATCGAAAAGGGATTTTCAACGCCTTGCAACAACTAAAAAAGCATTTTAAATTGCACTTATTAAGTGGAGATAACAACGCAGAGGAGAAGCATTTGAAGCCCATTTTTGACGAAGTGAACGGCCTCAAATTCAATCAGTTGCCTGAACAGAAAACCCAACACATTGAGCATTTGCAACAAAATGGCCAAGTGGTGATGATGATTGGGGATGGCCTCAATGATGCGCAGGCCTTTGAGAAAAGTGATATTGGAATGGCCATTATTGAGAATGAGAACAATTTTCTTCCGGCTTGTGATGTCATCTTGAAGGTAGATCAGTTGCCTAAATTGAAACCGTTGCTCAATTATATACAAAATGCCAAAACGATATTGCTTAGTTGTTTTGCCATCTCCGTTATTTACAATCTTATTGGTCTCAGCTATGCCATGCAAGGTTTACTGACGCCGGTGGTAGCAGCCATTCTGATGCCAATAAGTACGGTAAGTATAGTAGGAATCAGCTTTTTATTATCGCGAATTTTTGCGAAAACCAATAACTTGAATATATGATTTATATCATAAATATTAATGACGATAGTCATAAAATACACCGGATGCTTCGAATACTTTTGACCCGTAATAATAAACAGTTCGTATGAGTGTCATGATATTACTGATTGCGTTTAGTTTAAGTATCGCTGTTGCGTTTCTGGTTGCCTTTGTAATCAGTACCAAAAACGGTCAGTATGATGATGTGCACACTCCCTCGATTCGGATTTTATTTGAAGAAGAGAAACCAACAAACAATAAGTAGAAACTAATAACTAAAAACTAATAATAATTGAATATGGAAATGGAAAATTTTAAATACGACAATAGGATCGTCAAAAACTTTGCTTATGCCACTATGCTCTGGGGTTTTGTAGGGATGCTGGTCGGTGTTATTGTGGCATTTCAGCTGTATTACCCCGCTTTGAATTTTAAGCTTCCTTATACCACATTTGGCAGATTACGACCCTTACATACCAATGCGGTTATTTTTGCTTTTGTGGGTAATGGAATTTTTATGGGGGTTTATTACTCCTTGCAACGTCTTTTGAAAGCCGCATGTTTAGCGATTTGCTGAGCAAGATTCATTTCTGGGGCTGGCAATTGATTATAGTCTCCGCAGCACTGACACTGGTTTTGGGTTATACCACCGGTAAAGAGTATGCGGAATTGGAATGGCCTATTGATATTATGATTGCCTTAATATGGGTGGTATTTGGTATCAATATGTTTGGAACCATTATCAAACGTCGCGAAAAGCATTTGTATGTAGGTATATGGTTTTACATAGCCACTTTTGTGACTGGGCCATGTTGCATATTGTAATTCATTTGAATTGCCGGTATCTTTATTTAAGAGCTATTCATGGTATGCCGGTGTACAAGATGCCTTGGTACAATGGTGGTATGGGCATAATGCCGTAGCCTTTTTTCTTACAACTCCTTATCTGGGGGTGATGTACTATTTCTTGCCAAAGGCAGCTAATAGACCTGTATATTCATATCGATTGTCCATCGTGCATTTTTGGGCATTAATTTTCTTATATATTTGGGCAGGTCCTCACCACTTACTCTATACTTCATTGCCCGATTGGGCTCAGTCATTGGGAACCGTATTTTCCATTATGCTGTTGGCTCCATCATGGGGTGGGATGTTTAATGGATTACTTACCTTGAGAGGTGCTTGGGATAAAGTACGTGAAGATACCATTTTGAAATTTTTGGTAGTAGCTATTACCGCCTATGGTATGTCCACCTTTGAAGGGCCCTTGCTTTCTTTAAAAAATGTAAATGCTATCTCTCATTTTACCGATTGGACGGTAGCACACGTGCATGTTGGTGCTTTGGGTTGGAATGGCTTTATGACCTTTGCGATGCTTTACTGGTTGATTCCACGATTATTTAATACTACCATTCATTCAAAATCATTAATGAATACGCACTTCTGGTTGGGTACTTTAGGGATTCTCCTATATGCCATTCCAATGTATTGGGCAGGTTTCTCTCAAAGCTTAAGCTGGAGTGAATTTACAGCTGATGGTACCCTTCGCTATACTTTCATGGACACTGTAGTTCGGGTGAAATTATTGTATTTATTGAGAGGCATCGGTGGAACCATTTACCTAGGGGGATTTGTAGTGATGTTGTACAATTTAATTAAAACTATTAAGAAAGGATCTTTGGTAGCAGAAGAAAATATGTCGGCTCCTGCCTTGGTAAATGCAACTGTGGCACATCAAGGTGAACATTGGCACAGATGGATTGAAAGAAGACCTGTTCAGTTTTTGATTTTGAGTTTAGTAGTCGTTATTGTAGGTGGTGTGGTAGAATTGGTGCCAACATTTCTTGTCAAATCCAATATTCCAACCATTAGTAGTGTTAAGCCCTATACACCATTAGAATTACAGGGCCGTGATATTTACATCAAAGAAGGCTGCTATAACTGTCACTCACAAATGATACGTCCTTTTAGGCACGAAACCGAACGATACGGCGAATACTCGAAAGCGGGAGAGTTTGTATATGATCATCCGTTTCAATGGGGGTCAAAACGCACCGGACCCGATTTAGCCCGACAAGGAGGTAGAAACCCTGATTCATGGCATTTCAAACATATGTATGAACCATCTTGGATTACCACCGGTTCTATAATGCCTTCCTATCCATGGTTGTTTCACGACAATATTGATGTGGCCAGCACAGAAGCAAAAATTAATGCCATGCGCACCTTGGGCGTGCCTTATGAAGAAGGGTATGAAAAGGTGGCTGTAAAAGAACTTACAGAACAAGCGCAAGGAATAGCAAACCGTTTGATGGAAGATGAGGATGTGAAGAAATTGATTAAAACGGAAGGTATCGATAAAATTGAGCAAAAGGATATCATTGCACTTATTGCGTATTTGCAACGACTTGGTACTGATATTCAAAAGCAACCCTTAACCTCAAAATAGACTATCCATGAAATTTATAAATTATCTCAAAAGCATAGAGGGAGTGGGCATATTTCCACTGGTATCTCTACTGATATTTTTCATCTTCTTTGTAGCCCTACTATTCTATGTAGTAAAAGCCGACAAAGCCTCACTTGATAAAATTAAAAATATCCCTTTCGACAATTAAAAAAATACGAACAATGAAAAACCTTTTTTCGATAAAAAAAATTTGTTTGATGACCCCGCTGTTTTTGCTCATGCATTCCACTATGAAGGCCGCAGGCACTGAAGCGCAACCCTCATTTTGGGCAAACGGCCCATTGATGCTGATGCTATTGTCGGCCATCATTTTATTGATAGTGATAATAATTCTGGGAAAAATTGTTTCCGGACTTATTGAAAGAGATACCAATGAGGTATGGCAAAAAATTAAGGAAAATAAAAAGCTAGGGATGCTTCTAGTATTACTGTTCAGCAGTCTTACAGGATTTTCACAAGAGGTTGCTGCCGAGGCCCCAAAGGCAGATACCGGTCAAATGTTTGGAATGGATGCAACTCTTTTTTGGGTAATGTTTGGAGTTTTACTATTTGAATTTATTGTAGTGTGCATTCTTAGTTATGTGTTATTTTCCTTCCTGGTTAAAAAAGGTCTTATTGCCCCTGCAGCAAGCCGACTGCCTAAATGGATGCAATTTAATGCCATGTTGGGTAATGATATTCCATTGGAGAAAGATGCTGAGTTGCTTACCGATCATGACTATGACGGCATACAGGAGTTGGATAATGGAATGCCTCCCATGCTTAAGTATATCTTTGTGATAACGGTGCTTGCTTCTGTCGTTTACTGGATTAACTATCATGTACTTGAAGCCAGTCCATTGCCCTTGCAAGAATATGAAATAGAATTGGAGCAAGCTGCTATTGCCAAAGAAGCCTATCTGAAAAAAGCCGGAAACTCTGTTGATGAAAATACGGTTACCTTGTTGACTGATGCCAGTATGTTGGCTGCCGGCGAAAAAGTGTATACAACTAACTGTGTAGCTTGTCATGGCGATAAAGGACAAGGGGGTGTTGGACCCAATTTTACCGATCAATACTGGTTGCATGGAGGCGATATCAAAAGCGTTTTCAAAGTTGTGAAATATGGTGTGGCTGCAAAAGGAATGCGATCTTGGCAAAGCGAAATCAAACCGGGCGATATGCAGGCAGTTGCTTCTTATATTCTTACCAAATTAGGGGGAACCAATGTGGCAGGTGGTAAGGCTCCGCAAGGAGAGTTGTACACCGGTGCCGTTGCTGATACCGTAAATGTAGTGAAGGATAGTGTGATGACCGGTGTTAGTGACACCACTAAAAAATAGAAATTCATGTCTGCAATCATAAATCCTGATGAGAATAATTATCGTGACACCATAACCACTGTTGAGAAGGACGGAAGTAGAAAATGGATTTTTGCCAAAAAGCCTAAAGGCTGGTTTTACAATGCTCGAACCATAACCAGCATCTTCTATTTACTTGTTTTTTTCGGACTTCCCTTTCTTCAATATGAGGGCGAACCCTTATTTATGCTCAATGTGGTAGAACGAAAATTTATCATTTTCGGACTTCATTTTGGTGTGCAAGATTTGATAGTGTTTGGGTTGGCGATGCTCACCTTTGTGGTATTTGTAGTGTTGTTTACGGTGGTATTTGGTCGCTTATTTTGCGGTTGGGCATGTCCCCAAACCATTTTTATGGAAATGGTTTTTCGAAAAATAGAATATTGGATTGATGGCGATGCACAACAGCAGCGGAATTTGCGGAATAGTGCTTGGACCACTTTGAAAATCAGAAAACGCCTACTGAAGCACTTCCTGTTTTTTTTGGTTTCTTTTGCCATTTCCAACACGTTTTTGGCCTATATCATTGGAATGCCCGCATTAAAGAAAATCATCACCGAACCAATAACCGTTCATATTTTGGGCTTTTTCGCCATTGTGATTTTTACTTTTGTTTTTTATGCTGTATATGCCTTTTTTAGAGAGCAGATTTGTATTGTTGCCTGTCCTTATGGTCGTTTGCAAGGAGTAATGCTCGACAAAAAATCGATTTTAGTGGCCTACGATTATGTACGTGGAGAACCGAGAGGCAAAATGTCAAAAGAAAAACTGGAAAGTACACCGCCAAAAGCGCTTCACGAGGACGGAAGCAACTGTACAGGGAAATGCGACAATTGCACCAAAATTCACGAACCGGTACTTGTGGCCGAACCGGCCGTAAAAGAAATGGGAGATTGCATCGATTGCAAAGCCTGCGTATTGGTGTGCCCTACAGGAATCGATATTCGGAACGGCACCCAGTTGGAGTGTATTAATTGCACCGCTTGTATTGATGCCTGCGACGATATTATGGTGAAAATTCATAAGCCAAAAGGTCTCATAAGATATACTTCTGAAGACATGATTGTAAATAAAAAGAAGGCCGGTATCACTCCTCGAATAATTGCATATAGTGCCGTACTGCTGATTTTAATTGGCATCCTTAGCTTTACTTTTATGAGTCATTCGTTATTGGATGCGTCAATACTCAGAACCCCCGGACAATTTTATCAGGAACATCCTGACGGCACTATCAGTAATTTGTATAACTTTAAGGTGGCTAATAAACGAAACAAACCGATGGAGATTCATTTCGTACTGCGTAACGCAAATGGGAAGATTGAGTTGATTGGTCATGAAAAAATTGAGGTGCCGGTAGGTGGCGAAAAACAAGGTCAACTGTTTATTAGAATACCATTACGATCTATTCATGAAAAGAAATCGAGTTTGGAAGTGGATATTTTTGATGGGAATGAGTTGATAACCACTTCAAAAACGACCTTTATGGCACCTGTAAATTAAAAAAATATAAACTATGAATTGGTTTCACTACATCATCCTTACCCTTCTCGCCTTCGTCGGCATGCTGACTTATTTTGCTGTACGCAGTGTGAATACACCACTCGATTTAGTTACTGAAAAGTACTATGAAGAAGAATTAAAATTTCAGGATAAAATTGATCAAAAAAGCAATTCAACTGCCTTGGAACAAACAGTAACCATCGAAACCAAAGAGGGTAGGATGCAAGTGCTGTTTCCAAAGGAATTGCCACAGATTTCAGGTGATATCAAATTGTATTTTGCCGCAGATAAATCTAAAGATCAAAGCATTGCCATTCAAACCAATGCCGACAATGGGCAAACCGTTGATATTTCTACACTGCATGGTGCCTATACCGTGCAGATTCATTGGAACAGTAGCGGGGTGAAATATTATACTGAAAAAAAATTATTTTTATAGATGACTTGGTTGTTATTTTCGGCATGGGTAATGGGATTTGTGGGTAGTACCCATTGTATTGGCATGTGCGGTCCGCTGGCCATGTCCCTACCTATGGCTGGGAATAGCACCTTCGACAGATTGTTTTCGGCATTGGTCTACAATTTAGGACGTATTACCACCTATGCCTTTTATGGCTCGTTAATTGGAATTACCCAAAGCGTACTGGTACCCTTTGTTTTTCAGCATGAGTTGTCTATCATTATGGGCATCTTGCTCATCTTAATGAGTGTTTATTTTCTATTTTTTCAGAAGACAATACGGGTTTTTAATAACAATGCATTTTACCAATGGGTGACGAAAACCTTAGGCGTTTTGTATCAAAAGTCATCCCTTCAAAATATCTTTTTAATTGGTGCGCTCAATGGCCTATTACCATGTGGATTAGTATATCTTGCATTGGCGAGTGCCTTCGCTACTGGCACTGTAATGAAGAGTATTTTATTTATGAGTTTTTTTGGGCTGGGTACCCTGCCTGCCATGTGGAGCATGGTGTTTTTTGCCAATTATTTTTCGCCTTTACTAAGAGGCTATATGCGAAAAGTGTACCCTTTCATTTTTGCCCTCACAGGCATCTTGCTCATAATAAGAGGCATGACAGATGCACATAATCTGCACGATACCATACAAACGGCCTGTAGAAAATGATATCGGTTTAAATCTTCTTTACTATTGATTAGATTTGGCATATTCCAAATTCTTTTTCTTTAGAGCAATAATTATTTAAGTAATCTAAAATTGAAGGGATACTTATATAATTTATCCTCGCTCGCTTTAATAGTGGCAACAATTATCAAAATTAAATTTATCAAACTCAAAGCCCATATTAATAAAAAACCCACCAGTATGAATATCAATATACCTGAAATGATGTACAAGATAATCATCGTAATTTGAAAATTGAGCGCTTCCAAAGCGTGTTCTTTCACATAAGGCGATTCATCTTTCTTTAGCAAATAGATAATTAGGGGCGCAATAAAAGAGCCAATAATGCAGAGTACATGACTGAGAATAGCCATCGTTCGTTCATCTGAGCTGGGTTGCGTTTGTGGAAGCGATTCTTGCCCCATATATTCTTGTGTGTTCATGACAATTTGGTTTTAATTATAAAAGTAATTTTATTTTTTGAGAATGGCAAATAGTTGCGGCCTCATTCAATCATTTGTGCACCTATTGTTCGCATCCTTTTGCAAACCGATTTTTTGAGAATAATTCTGCTAATGTTCTATTTTAGCATTTTTAATAACTACAGTCATGCAATTACGACAACTATTATTGTTTTTGGTTCTATTTTTTTGTATGAACCAAGTGATGGCAGCCACCCTTAAAGGCAGAATCACTGATGTCAAAGGCGACCCGCTTCCCTTTGCTAGTCTTTATATAAAAGGAACTTCTAGTGGCACCACTAGCAATGTGGAAGGGTACTATCAATTTGAACTAAGTAAAGGCAGCCATGTAATGATCTGTCAATATGTTGGCTTTCAAAAATTGCAATTTGAGATTGTAATTTCGGATGGCGTGCAAATCAAGAATATTACCTTACAAACCAATGAAAAAGCATTGAAAGAAGTGGTAGTGAAAAATGGTGAAAATTTAGCACTGGCTGTAATAAAAAAGACAATCAAAAAAAGAGATCCTATTACAACAAGCAAATCGACGCTTTTAAAGTTAATGCTTATATTAAAGGAAATTTTAAATTGGATGAAATTCCGGAAAACCTAGGATTGTTGAGTATGCTGGGTGGTGGTGGCTCGAAAGAAGAAACCAAAGAAGACCTTGAAAAATCGAAGGGTATTTTAATGCTGTCTGAATCGGTGAGTGAGATTTATTTTAAAAGACCGGAAAAATTTAAGATTAATGTATTGAGTAGCAGAGTCAGTGGAAATAAAAATGGGTATGGTTTTAGCGAGCCCATATTTTTGAACTTATATGATAATAATGTTGAAATTGGAAGCCAACTGACACCAAGAGGATTATTGTCGCCCATTGCAGAAACCGCATTGATCAGTTATAAATATGAATTACTAAGCGTGTATGTTGAAGATGGAAAGTTAATCAACAGAATAAAGGTGATTCCACGGCGAAAGTTTGAACCTCTTTTTTCAGGAATTATTGATATTATAGAAAATGAATGGAGGTTGCATAGCGTCGATTTGGTAGCCGATAAAGACCATCAATTAGAAGTGGTAGATACCGTGAAAATTAAACAAGTTTTTGTTCCGGTTAAAGATTTATTGATGGTGAAAGATCAGTCGTTTGTAATCAAGTTGAAATTGATGGGCTTTGGCATTACCGGAAATTTTGTCAATGTATTTTCCGATTATCAATTGAATTATGACGAAAGCAAAGCGTTTAATAAGTATGTGAAGGAGTATGATGAAAAAGCGCTGAAGCGCAGCATTGCGTATTGGGATACCATTCGGCCGGTTCCCTTAAATGTCGAGGAGACTGCCGATTTTATTAAAAAGGACAGTATGGAAAAAGCGAAACCAGACACAGTCGCTAAAGAGAAGAATACAGTTAAGTCTTTTGTGTTTCGAGGATTAAGAAAAAAAATTACAGAAAGAAGCAATATCAGTACTACACCAATTATTGGTCTCAACAATTTTAATTGGAATACCGCCGAAGGATTTAATTATACCTATGGAATCAATTATCGAAAAAAGATTGGCGAAGATCAACGATTCTCCAGTCGGTTGATGATGCGTTATGGTGCAAGCAATCAGCAGTTTAACGCGAAACTTGCTGCCAATTATTTTTTTGGCAAAACAAATAAGTCGCAAGTAAGCGTAAGCGGAGGCAGATATGTGTTTCAATATAATAACGAGGAGCCGGTCAATGAATTGATCAATTCAGCATACACTTTATTATATGGGCAAAATTATTTTAAATTTTATCAAGCATGGTTTGGGAATGTAAAATATACTTTTCGCCATGTAAATGGATTGAGCATCACCAATCAATTCAAATATCAGGTACGAAATCCACTCTTTAATACCAATTTATTTTCAGTAAGAAAAAATGCTATCTCATTCACTGAAAATTTTCCAGTGGAAAAAATTGTGGCTATGGAACCTTCTCACAAAGCCTTTATTTATAAATTGTCCATCAACTATCAGCCGGGAAGAAAGTATATTAAGTACCCCGATCGAATTGTTTCCACCTCTTCGAAGTATCCGACGTTTGGTACTTCCTTTACACTAGGCATTCCAGCATTGGGCAGCGATATAAATTACAGCAAATGGAATGTTGAAATGCAGGATGATATGCGACTGAATCTTTGGGGGACCTTTAGCTATAAGGCTACGGTGGGTGGATTTTTGCATAATACAAAAAGTTATATGGCTGATTATACCCACTTCAATGGTAACCAAATAATATTGGCATCACCTTATATGAATAGCTTCCAACTTTCACCCTATTACCTCAATAGCAATACCGAACCGTTTTATGCAACCTTACATGCAGAACATCATTTTTATGGGATGATTACCAATAAAATTCCTTTATTCAGAAGACTGAAATGGTATTTGGTGGCAGCTACTAATACCTATTATGTAAATGGCAATAACAATTATGTAGAAGCGTCTATTGGACTTGAAAATATCGGCTACAAATTATTACGCTTTATCCGAGTAGATGGTGTGGCGGGCTATACCAATTTTAAAAATCCGGTATATGGCATCCGAATAGGTCTCAATAGTAGTGTGATTAGTTTAGGTGGAGGCGCAGGAGAGGATTAAGACTATTTTTTTGGGGGGAATTTTTTTTACCTTCCATGTTATATAATGGAGGTGGTAAATTTATTCTTTTACAAATTTGAAAACCTTTGCTCCAATACAGATGAAGTAAATCCCCCGCGGTAGATGACTGACCTGAATGGTAGTGTAGAAGGTACCAATTCCATACAACAAATTTTGTCCTTGTATCGTATAGATTTTATATTCGTATTCATCTTCAATATTTGAAATATGAAGTTCATCTTGAACCGGAATAGGACTAATATACGGGTATTCGTTACGATCAGTACCTTTCGGAAAATCAAAAGGTTTACCAAATTGGCAATCGCCCAATTGGTATGCAGTGTATAAATCTGTACTTGTGTTGGCATAAGGTCCTGCGCCTCCGGTTTGCACACTACCGTAGAAATCTTCTAAGTACGAGTAAGTACTAAAGTTAAAATAATTAATGGGATAATAGAAATAACCAATTGAATCTTTGCCTATTTCGGGTTGGATGGGTATCTCTTTATTAATAATTACTTTTTGTCATCACAATAAGCGCTAACGACTACACCTATATTATAATTTATTTTTTTGGGATTTTGAGATAAGTAGTCTTTCGTCGAAAAAACCTTTGCTTCTGGCCAAACGGTTTTTCGTATAGTGTTATTTGTGTTGGTGTGATTTACCACTGTATCAACTATTTTTTGTGACTTAGAATAGACGGTATCCAGAGTTCCATAAACCCATCGGGTGTATTTCGATTGTCTCAGAATAAATGCGAGACCGCTGTCGTTGGTATACGATACATAATTAATAATATAATCGGTGGTGACTGCAGTGTCGATATAGGTACCCTGCGCGTTTTTGTAGGTTTGGGTTTTTTGAAAGGCATGGCCGGCTCTATACTTCCACGATAAATCAATATGGCCTAAGGGCAAATTGGAAACATAGGTTGGCAACCTGCTATAGATTCCTAACCCATAAAAGAATATTTCATTGTTTACATCTTGCCAATCGAAAAAGTATGGATAGGAGATCAATTGCTGCACCTTTACAAATCCATGCCGTTTACTTAGAGTAAAATTTCGATTATTAAATATATGCATAACCGGAATCCCTGCATTTTTGCCTGAATTTGAATAATCTTAATGCTATCCAGTATTCCCTCTATCGAAAGGGTATCTACTTGGATAATGGTTCCCCAAAAATCGATTCCACTTGTATCTCGAGCAACGATCCAACTATCATTTAATGGGGCATTTGGCTTGAATAAAATACTGTCGCCAAGGAAGTTTAGGTAGTATTCATCCCCATTTTGCCTTCTAATATTTTTTTCGCCAAGCCATGAAGATCCACTTGTATCTATATATCCAGTTCTTCGATGCTGATTAGAAACCCTAAGTGTTTTATAAAAATAGGATACCTCGGTTCCGCCAACGAATTTTGTTGAATCAACCCACAATACTCGTAATGTGCCCGTTGAAGGACCCATAGTGCTTAGCATAGTATCCAATCTAAAATAGGTGGTATCTGAAATTTGTACCGTTCTCCAATTTTGAGAATGGGAAGAATACCAAGCAACGCAAAAAATACATACCAAGAAATGTTTCATAAAATCTGTAATTAAAGGTACGGATAATACGTATTCGTTTTATCTTTCTTGCGAATTACACAGCCTTATATATCACGATAAGAGCGATGGCAAACCATACTCTTACCACCATTTCAAAAAAGCATCGATGTCACTTGCTGTTGAAATAATGTAATTAGCTAACTTTAACTAGTATCATTTTGTCATCCATTTAAAAGCAGCAAGCTGATCCCATTCTTTTTACAAAAATTACAAATTCCCTCTGTTCGCTTGCTCTAACTCCAATGCCTCAAATAAGGCCTTGAAGTTACCTTTGCCAAAACTCTTGGCTCCTTTGCGCTGTATAATTTCGAAAAACATTGTTGGGCGATCTTCTACAGGCTTGGTAAATATTTGCAGTAAGTACCCTTCGTCATCACGGTCGATGAGTATGCCCAATTCACTGAGGGGTTTCAGGTCTTCATCAATTTCACCGACTCTTTCCAAAACGGTTTCATAATAACTTGCAGGGATTTTCAAAAATTCAACCCCTCGGCTTTTTAAATCGGTAACGGTTTCAATGATATTATTGGTGGCCACTGCAATATGCTGCACGCCTTCGCCTTCATAAAAATCGAGATACTCTTCTACCTGACTTCTTTTTTTGCCCTCAGCAGGTTCGTTAATCGGGAATTTTACATAACCATTACCATTACTCATCACTTTGCTCATCAAAGCGCTATATTCAGTAGAAATATCTTTATCGTCAAAACTCAAAATATTTCTAAATCCTAATACATCTTCATAAAATTTGACCCAAGGATTCATTTGATTCCAACCAACATTGCCTACACAATGATCCACATATTTCAGTCCCGATGGTTTGGGGTTATAATCACTTTTCCACTCCACAAAACCAGGCATAAAAACACCATTATAGTTTTTTCGTTCAACAAAAATATGCACCACTTCGCCATAGGTATGAATACCTGCCAACCGTACCTCGCCATTTTCATCGGTCAATGTTTGCGGTTCCAAGTATGATTTGCCTCCCCCGTTTTGTTGCTTCCTCGTATGCTTTGTAAGCATCGTCAACCCATAATGCTAGTACTTTCACTCCATCACCATGCTTTTTATGATGTTCAGCTATTGGGTGTGTCGAACTCAATGGCGACGTCAAAACCAATCGCATTTTTTCCTGAATAAGAACATACGACGATCGATCTCTGACACCGGTTTCGGGGCCCGGCATACGCCAACGACTGAAACCCAAAGGCTGTTTTGTAATAATGTGCTGCTTGTTTGGCATTGCCTGCATAAAGTTCTACATAGTCGGTGCCAAGCAATGGCATAAAATCATTGTTTGTATCTATTGTAGGAATTTCTAAAGTGCTTGCGTTCATAGTTTTATAATTAGGATACAAAAGTATAAAAAACTCCTTAAACGGTACCAACCATTCTCTTTTGAATACAATGTTGCTTATTTTCAACTAATTTTGAACTCTCAACGTCTTGAAAGTATGAAAAAGTTTTTTTTAGTGCTGTTAGCAGTTATTCCTTCCGCCTTGTTTGCATCTACCAATGTAAGTGGTAATGTGTCAGGTACCTGGACGCTCGCAGGATCTCCCTATTTGGTAATGAATAGCATGACCGTTCCTAGCGGCGCCACACTTCGAATACAATCCGGTGTAGAGGTCATTTTTCAAGGATTTTATAATCTAACCGTAAATGGAACACTTATTGCCATTGGTACGCAGGCAGCACCGATACAATTTAAAATGAACGACACCACAGGTTGGTCAAATGATTTGCAGATGGCAGGCGGTTGGCGCGGAATTCAGTTTCAGGCTTTTGGTGCAGGTATCGATTCCTCAACCCTAGACTATTGCATTATTAAAGATGCCAAACATGGTTTGAACGGAAATGCCAATGGAAAAAATCCCTTAGCGGTAAGTGGAAGAAGTTTAAAAATAAGTAATTGCGAATTTTTTCATAATCAGAGTGCCGCAAATCAAAGCGACGGAAAAATTATTTCAGTGTACCTATCGGCCGGACAGCTATTTGAAATGTTAGACTGCAAGGTGCATGATAATATCACAAGAATTGCATCCGTATTCATCAATGGCAAGGCCACAGTAACCCGAAACGAAATTCATCATAATATAGGAGGTGGTACTTTTTGGGCCATACTAGGTGCGGTTACACTTGATAATAATGACTTTCATCACAATAAGAATAATTACGATCTCGCCACTATCAAAATTGACGGCGGAAAAAATCTGGTCATTCGAAATAAAATTCATCATAACGAATCAGATCGAATGGGTGCTATCACCTGTACCATGGGAAAGACAACCATTGAATCCAATTTGATATGCAATAATTTTACCGTGAACGGAAATTGCGGCGCAACAGATGGCGGCGGTGCCATTCATTTATCGCATAATAACAATGGAGTATGGGATAGTACCGAGTATGTGGTACGAAACAATGTGATGGCAAATAACTACTGTGCGTTTTACGGAGGTGGTATTTATGTATACGATTGCAAAGCCAATATTGTAAACAATCATTTTATCAACAATACTGCTAATAATGGTGGACCGGCTGTTTATGTAATTGGGACCCAGTCAAAAATTTTACTAAAGAATAATATTTTCTTCGGAAACAGCGCCACAATGGGTGGACCTATAAATGATGTGATGTTATTAAGCGCCAATACCCTGAACTACGACTATAATTGGTCAGAGTATCCGTATTACTTAACCGTTTCCACGAACTTGCCCATCCCTAATATAGGCGATACTTCGCATAATGTGGTAGGAAGTAATCCCAATTTAAATCAACCTACACTTACCAATAGCTATCTGGAAGATGCCCTGTCCAAAAATTTCAATCTAACTGTGGCTTCTCTGGGTTGCATCAATACCGGCGATACTCTGGGTGCCTATATGGCCGCCACCGACTACCTAGGGAATGTTCGTTTTCAGGGAAATAAAATTGAAATCGGAGCCTTTGAAACCGATAAAATGTCTCCTGAAAATGTAGTGGATATCGAGGATATCGTTGAGAGTGTGGCCCCAAATCCTTTTTACCAAACCTGTCAATTACATTTTAAAAAGGAGGGAGTCTATCTCATTAAGGTAAAGGATTTGTTTGGCAGACAAATAATGGAACATACATTTTCCGGAAGCCAAACCATCCTTAATATGCCTCATTTGGCCAAAGGTATCTATCTACTAGAAATTGAATCATCTCATCAGAAATGTAAGACCATTCAAGTCAATAGTTTGTAGAAAATTCCTCAAGACATAATAAACATAAAAAATCGATACATATGAAAAAATTAATAACGTTCCTTTTCCTATTACAATGTACCCTGTTTGCGAAAGCCTCTACCAATGTTCCAGCAGGTAATGTCAGTGGTGCTACCTGGACCTTGGCCGGTTCGCCCTATTTAGTGGGAGGTAATATTACCATTTCTTCACTCAATATTCAACCGGGCGTAGAAGTAATTATGCAAGGTTTTTATCAGATTAAAGTAAATGGTATTTTGCGAGCCGTTGGAACACAGGCTGCCCCCATTGTGTTTAAAATTCATGATACTACCGGTTGGCACAATGATATCATCCAATCCGGTGGCTGGCGAGGTGTGTACTTCAATGAATATAATGGTGTTGATAGTAGCCTTCTGTCTTATTGCATTTTTAAAGACGTGAAGCATGGGGTTAATTTTCCAATGAACGATAATGCGGCTTTATTTATTTTTTTTAGAAGTTTGAAAGTGTCACACTGCGAATATGTTCACTGCCAAAGCACTGCAAATCAAAGTGTCGGAAATATTTTAGTGGGCAGTCTTAAACCCGGTCAAGTATTTGAACTGGAATATTGCAATATTCATGCGAATCAAACCAGAGTTGCAGCATTTAAATTTGACACCTATTTGGGAGGGAGCTTAAAAGTGCACGACAATCGTTTTCATCACAATATGCAAGGAGGAACCGTTTTTACCATTTATAGTGAAATGTTGTTTGAGAATAATGAAGTTGATAGTAATAGCAATGGTGCTGTTGGTATGGGCACCATACGGGTTGATGGAGGCCATAATATGTTGCGAGGCAACAAAATTCATCATAATGTAAACCAACGATTGGCTGCCATTGCATGTACCATGGGCAAAACAACTATCGAGAAGAATTTAATTTGCAATAATCAAATGCTGGATGGCAATTGCGGACTTACCGACGGAGGCGGAGCCATTCATATTTCGCACAATAATAATGGAACCTTCGATAGCACGGAGTATATTATTCGCGATAATGTTATCGCTAATAATTACGCGAATTATTTTGGAGCGGGTATTTATATCTATAGCTGCAAGGCATGGATTTACAATAATCATTTTATTAAAAACAAATCAACCAGTGATGGAGCCGCTATTCATTCCTTCAATAATTTGACACAATTGTATATTCAGAATAATATTTTTTATGGCAATGAATCAAGCTTTTATGGCGTAAAAAAAGACATCCGCATTTCTGAAGGGGTGTTTTATACTTTTGAAAATAATTGGATTGACTACCCATTTTACGAAATGATTGAGGCGACCAATATTGTTCGAAATGGCGACACCACTTCGAATGTGATAGCTGCCAGTCCACTTTTGGTAAACCCCACCCTTGTATGTGGACATACCGACAATGCCTTATTTGCTGATTTTAAATTAACACAAACAAGTGCTTGTATCAATGCAGGTAAAACACAAAATATCAGTCCAAGTGCCACTGATTTTTATGGAAACCAAAGAATTTCCGGCCCAAAAATTGACATCGGCGCCCATGAGTATTTTTCTGCAGGCACAGAGGGTATCAATGATCTGGTGCAGGCTTTTCCGATAACCGTATATCCAAATCCCGCCAAAGACAAACTAAAAATGGATTTTGAAAAATTTGACACATACACTATTAACTTGTACAATCTTACAGGAACGATAGTCTGCAGCAAATTCTTTGTTGGTAAAAGTGAGGTGCTGAATATTTCAGCACTACCTGCCGGAAATTATATACTCACTGCCGAAAACAAGGCGAGCGAAAAAGTAATCCGAAAAATCAGTATTTATTAGTTATTCTGGTGAAGATTATACCCTTTGATGCTTACATATTTCCTATTCCGAACCTCGCATATTTATCCGCCGCGACAGATGAAATCCCCAAATTTTCAAATTTTCAAATTTTCAAATCCTCAAATCTCCAAATCTTCAAATCTTCAAATTTTCAAATCCCCAAATCTTCAAATCCTCAAATCCTCAAATTAGCTTACTCCGCCCAACTCATTTCATAATTTTGATCTTCAATCTCGAGTGCGTGATTGGTTAAATGCAAGGGTCTAAATGTATCTACCATCACTGCTAATTCAGGGGTTTCTTTTTTGCCAATACTTTTTTCAACTGCCCCGGGATGTGGTCCATGTGGAATGCCGCTTGGATGCAAGGTAATCATACCACGGGTTACATGTTTGCGACTCATAAACTCACCATCTACATAATACAAAACTTCATCGCTATCGATATTGCTATGATTATAAGGAGCCGGAATGGCCTCAGGATGATAATCGTATAAACGCGGCACAAATGAACAGATTACGAAATCTTTTCCATCAAAGGTTTGATGTACGGGTGGGGGTTGATGCACCCTGCCGGTAATGGGTTCAAAATCATGAATTGAAAAAATGTACGGATACTCGTAGCCATCCCAGCCCACTACGTCGAAAGGGTGGGTGCCATAGGTGATCGGATAAAGGAGTCCCTTCTTTTTAGTATAGATGGTAAACTCACCTTTTTGGTCATAGGTTTTTAAATCTTGTGGTTTTCGAATGTCACGCTCGCAAAATGGCGCATGTTCCATCAACTGTCCTTCTGTTGTTTTGTATCGTTTTGGAAATCGGATGGGGCCAAAAGATTCCACAATAAATAGTCGATTTGCCTCCGTATCAAAAGTAATTTGATAAATAGCCCCCCGAGGAATTACAATATAATCGCCATAGCTAAATGGAAGTTCGCCATATTGTGTCAATACCCTTCCACTTCCTTCATGTACAAACAGTACTTCGTCTGCATCTGCATTTTTGTAGAAATAATTGGTCATACTTTGCTGAGGAGCTGCCAGCGAGATATGGCAATCACTATTCACCAAAACCGGCTTCCGACTTTCTAAATAATCAGCAATCGGTTTTATAGTAAAACCTTGAAAACTTCGGTGCTTTAAAATATTCGGCGTAGCAATCACAGGATTGATATCCTTGGGTTCTTCAGACCGTATGATTTTTGTGGGTGGATGCACATGATACAACAAAGAGTAGTTATACGAAAATCCTTCGGTACTAAACAATTGTTCACTATACAGCGTTCCATCTTCTTTACGAAATTGGGTATGTCGCTTGTGTGGTATTTTACCTAAGGTATAATAATGTGCCATAATCTAAATTCAGTGAATGAGTCCACAAAGTTAATCAAACGCCCAATAATTAATTTGAAATTCGATTATTAGTTCAAAACTTTTACTCGTGCCTTTACATACTGTATTCAAAAACCCACCAACCATTTTTTATTGAATAAATCCCGGCTTTCGACTGGCATCAATTTTCATTTTGATTAAAAATTCCATCGCAGTTGCTTTTTCTTTGGCTAAAGATGCCTTTTCTCCTTCAAACAATTCATCAATAGTCTCAAAAAATAACCGTTTCCATCGGTCAAAATGCAGGGATGTGAGCGGTTCTTTTTTGTCTAACTCAATATGCTTTATTATAGGATTCCCTTTGTATTGCGCGGTGCCAAATAAAATAGATTCCCAAAATGAACAAAGGATGGGCATATGCGTTTCGAGATTCATTTTGGCGATATCTGTAAAAATATATCCAATACAATCATCCTTCAAAACCTTGTCATAAAAATGCTTGAGTAGTAACGCAATATCAGCTGTGTTTGTTATATCCGTTTTCATTTTACTAGTTTGCACCAAGCAAAGGTATCCTTTTAATAATGGCGGCAGGACGTACAATTTGTTTTTAATTTTGTATATTCGTTTAAAATTTTTAAAATGAGGAAATACGTCTACTTATGTGCTTTTATATTATTAGCACATGTTTCCAGAGCGCAAATCAATCAAACCACCGTTTATTCAAAAATTTATTTTGAAGCAAATCAGGCACAATTTGAGAAACTGCGCACCTTAATTGTTTTTGAACATTTGGCAAAAAGCGATAAGGGCTTTGTGGGAGATTTTGATCAGGATGAAAGAAGTATACTTGTTTCAAATGCCTCCAATGTCAAAATTTTAGCTGAGGATGTCAGTAAGTTTTATGAACAACGCGCCGCAAATGATTTGAAAAACGCCGCCAAAAAAAAAAGAACAGGAGGCGTACCTGCAAATTATCACGGAGGTAGCATGGGTGGTTTTATGACCCTATCTCAAATGCAACAAAACTTGGATTCTATGAATTTGTTGTATCCTAATTTGATTTCAGCAAAACAACAAATTGGGCTAACCATAGAAAACAGACCTATTTTTGTCTATAAAATTTCAGATAATTATGCTGTTACAGAACCACAAGAACATCGTACTTTATTTACAGCCCTTCATCATGCGCGCGAACCGCAATCTGCAGCCCAACTCATTTATTTCATGTGGTACCTGCTCGAAAATTATGGAGCTTCTGACTCTGTGGTGAAACATCTGGTAGACGATAGAGAATTGTATTTTATTCCGGTATTGAATCCTGATGGTTATGTTTATAACGAAACAATCAACCCGAATGGGGGAGGTATGTGGCGCAAAAATAGAAAAGTAAATGGCGGAGGTACGTTTGGAGTCGATTTAAATCGGAACTATGCGAAATATTGGGGATTTGACAATGCCGGGTCTTCACCGAATCCCTCAAGTGATACCTACAGAGGTACCGCAGGATTTTCCGAAAATGAAACACAAATCGCTAGAGATTTTACCATCCTGAAACAACCCAAGGTGGTACTCAACTACCATTCGTACGGCGATTGGTTTATTTATCCTTGGGGGTATCAAAATCTTACATGTGCGGACGATACTACATTTCAGGTAGTGGCCGATATCCTTACCAAAGAAAATATGTATGTCAGTGGAAATTGTTGGCAAACACTAAATTATTTGTCGAATGGCAGCTCCGACGACTGGCATTATGGCGATCAGGTGGCTAAACCAAAAATATTTGCCATCACCCCTGAAGTAGGCAGCGCCGCAGACGGCTTTTGGCCATCTCCTCTAGAAATTATTCCACTCTGTCAAGAAAATTTATATCAAAATATTATGGCCTCATGGATGTCAGGTCCTTATATAGAGCATATCAGGGAGGGTTTGCATAGCTTTCCATCCACCAATATTAATTTACAATATAAATTTAAAAACTATGGATTGGACACTTGTCTGCAATTAAAATCATGGTTTGTAAGTAATAATCCTTGGATACAAACCAATACCGACACCATTGTGCTTTCGAATTTGATTACCCATCAAATGGGCTCGGGCAACCTGGCCATCACCATGCAAAACACAACGCCCAATAATACGCTGGTTAGCGGCCGATTGTATACTAAATACAATAATTTTATATATTCAGACACCACTTCTTTTATTGTTGGAAATTCAGTTGGTATCCATACAATTTCCGACCAAGGCATCATTTCGGTTTCGCCGAATCCGGGTACAGGGACCTATAAAGTGACATTTTCATCAGAAGTGCAACTATTGAACTGCACCGTTTTTGATGCTACCGGAAAAGCAGTTTTACAGATACCTTTCGTGAAGGGCAAAGTGCTTACTATTGATCTGTCCCGTTTTTCGAATGGGATATATTTCTTAGAATTGCAGCAACAGCAAGAAAGTCAAAGGTTCAAACTCATTAAGTACTAATCCAATGCCCCCTGTCGGTAAGTTACGCTTAGGTTGGTTTTGAAAGTTGATGAGTGCTATTGCTTAATTCGAGTGGAAATGGCAAGATAAGACCTCTTTTTTATTGAAAACAGCAGAAGGAAGACAAGCAAATGAAAAGGCCATTCGTATTGATTTTGGAGGCGCGCATAGGTCTAAATAGACAGTCAACGAATCAAATCAGGGCAAAACGTAAAATATTGTTAAAAAAACTTGCATATAATCAAACATCTTTATAGGTTTACGCCGAGATTCATTACTTAAATTTAAAAAACAATATGAAGAAATCATTATTATTAATTGTTGCATTGCTATTTACCAGCTTGCAAGTAGTATTAGCACAAGCAGATGCTATTAGAGGAAAGGTTCTCGACGACAAAGGAGAGCCCATTGCAGGAGCTACGATCCGCGTAAAAAATACGGCGAAAGGCACTGTGACGGATGCAAACGGAAACTTTAAGTTGACTGTTGATGAAGGAACTTCCATAAGCATTAGCGCGATTGGTATGAAAGCCACAGAGAAATCAGCTGAAGACGGAATGGTAGTTAAGATGGTGGCCGATCAGATGGCACTTCGTGAAACCGTTGTAACCGCGCAGGCTATTAAACGTGAAAAATCAAGTCTTGGCTATGCCACTGCCACAGTAGGTAATGACGACCTTAACAAAGGGAATAACATGAGTGCCTTAGGTGCTTTGACCGGTAAAGTGTCGGGTGTTAATATTACCAATACGACCGGCGGTATCGGTGGTTCTACCCGTGTTGTAATTCGTGGTGAAAAATCAATAAATGGTAATAACAATACCTTAATTGTAATTGATGGAATTCCGATAAATAATGATAGCAGATTACGCGCCAATAGTTTAAAACAAATTGACTTTGGAAATCGTGGGAATGATGTAAATCCAGATGATATTGAAAGTATTTCCGTTTTAAAAGGAGCTGCCGCAACGGCCCTTTACGGTTCTGAAGGTGCCAATGGTGCTATCATGATTACTACAAAATCTGGCAAAGCAAAATCTAAATCTGGCAAAACAGAAGTTGGTTTTTCTACCGGCTATGCACGTTCTCGCGTTTTGATGTTGCCTAAGTTTCAAAATCAATTTGGACAAGGCGATATGAATGGTGTTTTTGATGATCGACGTGAAAATTTTAGCTGGGGTTTACCATTTGATGGTCAATTGCGTCCTTGGGGACAAATCATTGATGGAAATCAAAGAGTAAAACCTTATGTGGCTATCGAAGACAATGTAAAAGATTTCTTCAATACCGGTGAGGCGCTCGAAAATAATTTGTCATTATCAGGAGGTACCGAAAAAAGTAATTTTCTACTTTCGTTCAATTCCTTAAATGCCACTGGTGTTACACCAAATACCTTTTCTGATCGATACAGTATTCGTTTGAATGCAAATCATGAATTTGCCAATAACTTTTTCAGTAGCTTTAATGTAAACTATGTAAATGGAGTTAGCCGATTAGATCAAAGTGGTCAAGGAGATGGCTCCGTTTGGAATAATGTATGTCAACAAGCAAGAGATATTCCTATTACGGATTTAAGAAACATGGATGATAAATTCAATTCTATGGATTTTACCGATAGCAATGGTATCAGAAGATATGGATATTATGGTGCATATACCGATAATCCGTACTTCATTGCCGATAAATACGACAACCGAAATAAATTTGATCGAATTTTAGGTCAAACAACTGTTGGTTGGAGAATTGGACAGCACTATACGCTAACAAACCGCTTAGGTGGTGAAGTAATTTCTGATCGAATTTATTTGAAATCTCCAAAAATCAATACGATTGCTGTTGAAGAGGATTTCTGGGGTTCGCCAAAATCTGTGGCTGGTGGATATTTTGAATCAACTGATAATTTCAGATCTTATTTCAACGATTTGATGTTGAATATCAATTATCAAATTGATAAATTAGGTATCAACTTATTGTTGGGCAATTCCGTAAGCAGTCGCCGATCAAATTTCTTATCCTCTGATATTAATCCGGATAATAACGGATTAGTTATTGAAAATTATTACAATTTTGCGAACGCAAAAGATAAAATCGCATCTGTAAATACCCTAACCGAATCCAGAAAAATTGGTGCATATGGGTCTTTAAATTTGGATTTTGATAAATTTTTATTCTTAGAAATTACAGCACGTAATGATTGGAGCTCTACCTTAACCAAGCAATACCGTTCTTATTTCTATCCTGGTGCAAGTGTTTCTTGGTTATTTAGTCAGCATTTTTCTGACGCTGCCAAAAAAGCCTTTAACCATGGTAAATTACGTGCAAGTATAACCTCAGTAGGTAATGACGCATTGGCATACCAGAATAATAACCCAGGTTTTATCTCTACCAATATTAATAGCGGATTTGGTTCTAATATATTTCCTTTCAATGGCACGCCTGGATATTCCTATGAAAATACAATGGGAAATCCAATGTTGAAAAATGAAAGACAAACAGCACGAGAAATTGGATTTGAAATTGGATTGTTAGAAGATCGCATTCAAGCTGATTTCACTGTTTATTCAAGTATTCAAAAAGATCAAATCTTAGCAGTTCCTGCTCCTGCTTCTTCCGGATTTACGAGCAGAATCATCAATGCCGGTGAAGTGAAAAATTCAGGTTTTGAAGCAAGACTACAAGTATCTCCAATCAAAATTAAAAATGGGCTACGTTGGGATTTATTTGGAACCTACACGCGTAACAAAAATGAAGTACTTTCCTTACCAAATGGTGTAGATCAAGTAGTAATTGGAGGATTCAACGGAATGAGTATCGTTGCTGCTGTTGGCAAACCAATGGGAACCTTCTACGCTGTTGATTTAGCAAAAGATCCGCAAGGTCGTCAAATCATTGATACCTTAAATGGCAATCCACTTTCTACAACAACACCAACATATTTTGGTTCGTTCCAACCTAAATTCATCGCATCTTGGGGAACCAATGTTAAATACAAAGGTTTCTTCTTCAATGTATTGTTTGACACCAAACAAGGTGGTTATTTTTACTCTAGAACCAAAGATATTCTTGAGTTTGTGGGTGTAGCTGCTTCTACTACTGTTAATAACAGAGAAAGTTATACATGGGAGAATTCAGTGGTTCAAAATGCAGCAGGCGATTATGTTCCTAACACTTCATATGCCACAAACCCCTACTTATATTATACCACGGCTAATGTAAAACCTTCTTCACAAGATTTGGTGAAAGCTGGTTACATCAAGTTAAGAGAAGTTGCTTTAGGTCTAAATATGCCGCAAAAATGGTTTAAAGGAACATTTATCGGTAGCGGTACTCTTTCCATATATGGAAATAACTTGGCTATCTGGACTAACAGAGGAAATGATTATGTAGATCCGGAAGTGAATTCAGGTGGAGCTTCTAACGAACAAGGTTTTGATTTCAGTGCAAGACCTTCTGTAAAGAACTATGGTTTTAAAGTAGGTTTAACTTTCTAAAATAAATATTAAAATAATTAATAGAAATGAAAAATAGTAAAATAAATATAATTGCAGTCTTGGTAGTAGCTACCTTGTTTGCAACTAGTTGTAAGAAATATTTGGATGTAAATACCAATCCCAACATTGCCAATAACCCTGATTTGGCCTTGGTATTACCTTCAGCACAGGTTGCCATTGCGCATGTCGTTGGTGGCCAATTTCAAATTAATGGTTCTTTTTGGGCGCAGTATTGGACGCAGTCTCCTTTGGCTAACCAATACAAGCAGTACGACCAAAATCAACCATCCTCTGATAATTACAATACCTCTTGGAGAATATTGTATGCATCTGCATTAACCGATTTAAACTATATCTATAATTCTGCATCGGCAAAAAATAATAAACAGTACATGGCTGTTTCAAGTTTGCTAACAGCTTATACCTATCAAGTAATCACCGATGCTTGGGGAGATGCACCCTATAAAGAAGCGTTAAAAGCGCTTGATGTAGATGGTGGTATTGTATCCCCTGCATATGATGCGCAATCCATTATTTATGATGAAATTGTTACTCGAATCGATGCAGCGCTTGCTTTGATTGACGAAAGCGCGCCAATACATCCGGGTGCGGATGATTTGTTGTATGGCGGTGACATGGGTGCTTGGAGAAAATTCGGCAATACCCTTAAATTGAAAGTTGCTTTGCGTTTATCTGAAATTAGCCCTGCAAAAGCGCAAACGATTATCACTACTATGACAGCCGATTCTAATTTTGCTGGCTTTATTATGACAGCAAGTGAGGAAGCCAAAGTGGCGTTTTCAACCGCTGGTGGTAGTCAAAACCCAATCTATTCTGAAATCGTAGGTGTTGGTAATACCCAAAATATTTATGGAAGTAAAACCTGCATCGATAGTATGAATTCAAATAATGACGCTAGAGCATTTATTTTCTACAAACCAACAGCCGCAGGTGTGGTGGGCATTGCACAAGGTAATTACAACAATGCTTCTGAAGCAGCGGGAAAATCCATAGCCAGTCACTTTGTTGGCGCCGAGGCTGGTAATACCGAGTCTGGCGCAGCACCGGTTCGTTTCTTATCTTCATACGAAAGTTTATTTTTGCAAGCAGAAGCGACTGCAAGAGGATGGTTGTCTGGTACAGCTACCGATCGGGAGTTATTTGAAGAAGGTATAGCAGAAAGCTTTAGAGCCTATGTAACCGATGCAGATGTGGAAGAGTTAATTAGAGATTCCTTACCCGGTGAGTTGAGTGATTTTGTGGTAAACTTGGATTATGCAATTTATCGATATATTCATGGCGATACAGTTACAGGGTATTTAGGTGGCGATACAGTGGCTAACACAAACTTACCTGCATCCAATTGGGGTATGTATCCTAGTACTGGAACTACAGAAGAGAAAGTTCGTCACATCATTACCCAAAAATGGTTCTCAATGTGCGGCAATCAAGGATTTGAGGCATGGACCGAATGGCGTAGAACTGGCTATCCTGATTTCTTGGTGACTTCGGTGAACTCACTTATTGGAGCTAGCAAACCGGTTCGATTTATTTATCCTACAGAGGAAATTACCCTAAATGCCAATTTCCCCGGCATTAAGCAAGTAACAGAAAAAATGTGGTGGGACGCTAACTAATATCTATAAAATTAAAAATGATTAAAATGAAAAACATAAAAATATTATTATCGCTTACTGCTGTTGCGATGTTCGCAACTACCTCTTGTAGAAAACTACCAGATAACGTATCAACTGTTGAAAAGGCCTCTTACCCAACCATCACTATCCTAGGAAGTCAATTCTATAGCATTCCTGTGGATGGTGCCTTACCGGCAATTGCTGCAACAGCATATGATTCAACCATCATGGAGAGTTATCCGGTAACCCTTGACGCTAGTGGAATTGATGTGTCTACCCCGGGTTTATATGTTGTGGGCATTCAGGCAAAAAATAAATTTGGATATATTGGTTCTAAGAATGTTGCAGTAGCCGTTACAAATATCGATGCCGCATGGAATCTTAGTGGTGAATACCGACGTACTGCCAACAATGCCTTGGTAAATCTAACGAAAGTGGCCAATGGCCTGTATGAGGTTGATAATGTGGGTGGTGCACCCACGTTCCCGGTTGTAGGGTATTTTATTCAAATCAATGATAGTACTATTGACTTTCCGATGCAACCAACCGATTTGGCTGGACAAGTAGATTGTGTGGATGAAGCCTTAACCATTTCAGGTGTTGATACCTCTTATGGCTGGAAGGTTGTAAACCCTAATTTTGGACCTGCATTCCGTACGTTCGTAAAGCAGTAGTTGAATCCAGATTTTATATTCTTACATAAAGAGGTTATCCATTTCGATAACCTCTTTTTTTATTGAAACCGAAATCCATCCAGAAACATTTGTTGAATATTGAATATCGGATATTCTACCGGACCATAAAGCATCAAAACCGCAATAATATTATTGTCGGCCCACCCCTTTATGGCCCATTTAGTATGTTCTTTATCTTCCCAATAATCAATCATACCGATAGCGCTGGGTGCACTCTCCAAATGATGCCCCTTGCCATATCCAGCTGATTGAACTACTTCAAAGGAAGTACGCAAATGGTCCAAATAATTCGTTAATAAGTTTTCCTTTTCTTCCAAACTCGTAAGTTTTTGTGTCAGCTTTACCACAATAATGGCAAAATGATGATTCCCATCTACCACTTCACCGGTAAATACTTTTGCACTATCAGGTGAGTAAGTAGTTTCAAATGTGATTTCCGACGAACCCTTTGGGAGGTAGGCATAGCATCCCGAATTACTGATAGCTGTCTTGCTCAGGCGAGGCACTTTTGATACATTTTGGGCCCAAGCCATGGTTGAGTATACTGCAACTATAACGAATACTGAAAATTTCTTCATGATTTCGATTTTCTACAAAGGTACACAGTAACAACCTGTAACAGAATACCATTGATACGGTATTTCTTTCGATTGGGCGGAAGTTTCGAATTTTTTCATTGCTTCAATTGATGTAATTTCGCAAAAATATTTGTACAAAGAGTGAGACGAAAATTTTTTTTAATAATTATGGGGTCCTTGTTTTTTTCAATCCTTGGTAGGGCCCAAACATTTACGCACAATGTAGATTCATTCCGTACTGTGATCCAGGAGGGTTTTGATTTTAATTTTCCCATTGTCATTGAAGACACATTTCTTTTTTTGAAGCAAGGTCTTTATTCTATGAATAATTATGATAATACGTCCACATTCAATGATATCTTTATGTGCTATGAACCCGGCTATAAGAAATTACCGGATCCACGTTTTTCTCAATATCGCAATACAGATGTTACCATGAAACGCGACATTCGATTATTATTTATTTATTACCTAGATCAGTATTTATTAAGCCCGCACAATAATCTGAATTGGGTGGATAAGTACAGTGAAATTTCCATGCTAAATCTCAAAACCAATAAGCCATTTGAAATTATAGGCGATAAGGCTTTTGAAAATGTATTGGAGATCTATCGTAAGTTAATTATTAGCCTTGAAAAGAAAGAGTTTAAAACCAAGGTGCTAACGAACCGTGAGATGTCCATGTTGGAATTTATCGGATATAGATGGGTAATAAAAAATGTTGAAGGATAAATCCACACCAACTCATGCCAATTTAACCGTTAGTGGTAATGAATCCGTTATTTTGAATAGTATAGTGAATCCGCAGATATAAATGGGATTTCAAATAGATCTTTTGCAATATGAATCTATTTAAGTAATTTCCTAGCGTTTTGTCATCAGCACGTAATCTTTTTTTTGGTAGGAGCTTAAGAAATTTCTTTTTCTTAGTTTTTGTTATATTTGTGAGGCGATTTTTTTGATAGGCAAATAAACTGCCTATCACAGAAGTTGATTACATGTAATTAATAATTTTTTAATAATTTTTAATCCATAAACTATATGAAAAAAAGCAAGCAAGTATTGACCGCATTCCGAATGACCCAATTTAGAAAGGCGGCTATTTCAATTTTATTTTCAGGGTTATTTCTACTAAGTTTTGTGGCTCATGGGCAGGTAATGATTTTAAATTTTGCACCTAACTCAGGATGTGGAGGTGTAACCCCAGTAATAATAACAGGCATTAACTTTACTGGTGCCACTTCAGTAACTTTTGGAGGTTTAAATGCGCAATCTTTTGTTGTGAATTCGCCCACCCAAATTACTGCCATTCCAGGTTTGGGTAATACAGGAATGATTGAGGTTACTACTCCTATCGGAAGTGGTACTGCTGGACCATTTACAGTCAATATTCCACCTCCTATACCGAATCCCGTAACGGCAACACCTGCTACTATTTGTCAGGGAAGTACTTCTCAATTGAATGCTACCTCATCGCCTGGAGATATTGAATATTGGTATACCGTACCGACCGGTGGAGCGACCATCGGAAGCAGTTTAAGTGGTGCAAATTTTGCTGTAAATCCTGTCATAACAACAACCTATTATGTTGAGAATGGCGGTGCAGTTGGCCCAGGTGGTACGCAAACGTTTTCATATACCGGTGCCGTACAAAACTTTGTGGTTCCCGCAGGTGTTACTACACTTACCATTGATGCAAAAGGCGCTCAAGGCGGCACTTTTGGTGCGGCCACAGGTGGACTTGGTGCTCGAATGATAGGTGATTTTTCGGTAACACCGGGTCAAACGCTGTCAGTATGGGTTGGTGGTGAAGGTATCCCAAGTCAAAATGCCGGTGGCGGTGGCGGTGGAAGTGGTGTTGTGGATGGATTAACTCCACTCATTATTGCTGGCGGCGGCGGCGGCGGTAGTGGACAAAATATTATGGAGCCCGGACAACCGGGTGGTACTGGCACCTCAGGTGGAAATTCATCCGGTGCCGGTGGAACTGCAGGAAATGGGGGAGAAAAAGGATATATATCTGGTGACTGCGGATGGGCCGGCGGCGGCGGCGGTTTCTTGACCGATGGATATGGTGGTGATGGAAATTGGGATGGTGGACCTCTTCCCGGCGTGCCAGGAGGGCCTGCTGCCGGAAAATCGAGCGCCAATGGTGGAGCAGGTGGTTTACTTGGTGGATGTGGATTTCAGCCTCTTGGGGCTGGGGGCTGGGGATGTGGTGGTGGTGGTCGCGGTGAATATGGCGGCGGAGGCGGCGGCGGTTATAGCGGTGGCGGTGGTGGTCAATATGTCGCAAGTCCGGGTCAACTGAGTGGCGGCGGTGGCGGTTCTTACAATTCCGGTGTGAATCAAAACAATACAGCCGGTTTTCAAACTGGAAACGGAGAGGTTATTATTACCTGGACCGGCGCACCCATATGCCCTTCTCCTCGTGTACCTGTTACTGTAACCGTCAATCCTGCTGTGATTACAGCGAGCGCTAATCCATCGGTAATTTGTCCTGGTGGTTCTTCGGTTTTGTCTGCTAGTGGTGGGGTATCCTATATTTGGAATCCTGGTGGGTTGATTGGAAATCCGTCTGTATCACCAGCCGTGACTACTACATATACTGTTACCGGTACCACTGGTGCCGGTTGCACAGCTACCTCTACGGTAACCGTTACGGTAACCGGGGTGCCAGTGGTTGTAGCAGTTGCCACACCTGCTTTAATATGTTTGGGCGATAGTTCTGTATTGTCAGCAAGCGGTGGAGCTACTTATCTTTGGAATCCTGGAGGTTTGGTTGGAAGTCCTACTGTTGCACCTGCTGTCACCACAACGTATACAGTTACGGGCACAGTAGGTGGTGGATGCACTGGTACTTCGGTAGTAACTGTAACGGTGAATCCGATTCCCGTAGCACCGAATCCAGTAGCGGCAACTCCAAGTACCATATGTCAAGGAGCGACCTCCCAATTAAATGCAACTGCAGGTGCAAATGATATCATGTATTGGTATACGGTACCAACGGGTGGTATTGCCATAGGAAGTAGTTTAAGCGGAGCAAATTTTCCGGTTACACCTGCAGTAACTACCACCTATTATGTTGAAAATGGAGGTCAGGTGGGCCCCGGTGGTTCCCAAACCTTTAATTATACCGGATCCGTTCAAAATTTCACAGTTCAGGCTGGTGTTACCTCTATTCATATTGTTGCGAAAGGAGCAGAGGGAGGTGGTTCGGAGGATTGTGCAAACACCGTGACAAATGACGGTGGACTTGGTGGCGAGGCATCCGGAGATCTAGCAGTATTACCTGGACAGTCAATTAATATTTATGTAGGTGGTAAGCCCACCACAAATCTGGGAGCCAATTCGCCTGGTGGTTTTAATGGCGGTGGAGGTGCCGGTCAATATGGTGGTCCAGGTGGTGGAGCATCAGATGTTCGTGTTGGTGGTCTTGCCTTGGTAAATAGAGTGATTGTAGCCGGTGGGGGTGGTGGTGGCAACACAGGTTGTCCTGATCATGGTGCCGGTGGAGCCGGTGGTGGATTAATCGGAGGCAATGGACAAGGTTTCCAAAATTATGTGCCAGGCGGCGGCGGTAGTCAAATCGCAGGTGGTGCGGCAGGTGCCGCACCCGGTGCAGCCGGTGCTTTAGGTATTGGAGCCGGAACCGGAACGAATTACCACGAAGGTGGAGGTGGTGGAGGCTACTATGGTGGCGGATCTGCCTACGCTGCCGGAGGCGGTGGCGGCTCAAGTTATATTGGTGGTGTTACCGGAGGCTCCACCACATCAGGTGTTCAATCTGGTAATGGTCAAGTAATTATTACTTGGGGTGGAGCGGCTCCTTGTTTTTCAGTTCGGGTTCCTGTTACGGTAACAGTAAACGCTGCACCTACAGTTACAGCCACTGCTTCCGCAGATTCTATCTGTGTGGGTGGTTCATCTGTACTAACTGGTGGAGGAGCTGTTTCTTATGTTTGGAACCCCGGTGGTCTTGTCGGTAGTCCTACTGTAACACCTGCCGTTACTACAACGTATACGGTTACCGGTACCAACGCTGCAGGATGCACTGCGACAGCAACCGTGATGGTTACTGTTAATAATACACCTGTTGTGACGGCTACAGCAAGTCCTTCCATTATTTGTGCCGGTGCTTCATCAGTGCTAACTGGAGGGGGTGCCGCTACTTATACTTGGAATCCGGGTGGTTTGGTGGGCAGTCCAACCGTGACTCCTGCCGCTACCACTATCTATACGGTAACCGGCTCAGTTGGTGCCGGCTGTTCAGCTACTTCAATTGTAATCGTTACGGTGAATCCCGCACCACCTGTTACAGCGAGTGCTTCCCCTGCAAGTATTTGTACAGGCGGTTCTACTGTACTTACTGGTGGCGGCGCGGCTACTTATTTATGGAATCCTGGAGGCTTGGTGGGCAGTCCAACGGTAAGTCCTGTGGTTACCACCACATACACGGTAACAGGCAGTGTTGCGGGCGGTTGTTCAGCTACTTCGGTAGTTACAGTGACCGTAAATCCTGGTATTAATGTAACGGCGACAGCCACACCTTCCACAATATGTGTGGGATCATCCTCTGTTTTGACAGGTGGTGGTGGCGCTATTTACACATGGATGCCCGGAGGTTTAGGCGGTAGTCCAACAGTGACACCTGTAGTTACCACAACCTATACGGTTACAGGATCCAATGGAGCAGGATGTACCGGAACTTCAGTAGTGACGGTAACGGTGGTTAGTCTGAATCCGATCATAGTAAATACGGGTGGTGTATTGTCTGTACTGAATGGCCCTTATACAACCTATCAATGGTATCGAAATGGTACTCCAATAGCCGGAGCCACCAATCCAACGCATACAGTGGTACAAAATGGAACGTATGAAGTAGAAGTAACCTTGAACGGATGTACCAAACGTTCACCAAGTTTAATATTGAATGGAGTTAGGGTCAACGATATTACCTTGAACGGTTACAGCATCAGTCCAAATCCAACAAAAGATAAATTACAGATTCATGGTGTGATTCCTGCTGAAATTAAGATTTTAAGTATGGATGGAAAAGTCATAATGGAAGTACGAAATACCTCTGAGATTTCACTTTCAAGCTTGAGCGACGGAATCTATTTTATTCAACTTTTTGATGCAAAAGGGCATTTGCTTTACAAACAGAAAATAGCAAAGCAATAAGGTATATTATCAAACACTTCAAAGCACCCCCTAAACACAAGTTTATAGGGGGTGTTTTATTATTAAAGTGTTTTCTAAGAATATTTGATGAACTTGAAAAGGGCAGAAAGCAAAATTGGATACTTGTTAAAAATTAACAATATATAAATTTGTTTTTCTATATTTGTTAGGACGTTTTTTTCTTGAAATTAATCAGTATTTAAAACTCAATCAAGGTGATATAATTTTGCCTGCATCATTACTAAAAATTTAAAAAAGCAACTATGCAAAAAAGTAAACAAACAAATAAATTGAGAAAGTCCTATTTACTGAGTATAGGGCTTTTTATAATCTTTTTTTCTGCAGTTTTTCTAATGGGTTTCGTAGCAAAAGCCCAGGTAACAGTTACCAATTTTAGTCCCGCTTCGGGATGTGGTGGTGTGACGCCGGTTGTTATCACAGGTACTAATTTTACAGGTGCCACGGTGGTTACGTTTGGCGGCTTGAATGCGCAATCCTATATTGTCAATTCCCCCACTCAAATCACTGCCATACCTGCCTTAGGTAATACAGGTACGATTTCAGTTACCAGTCCTTTAGGTACAGGAACCAGTGCGGCTGTTTTTACGGTTAATGCACCTCCTCCAGCACCAAGTTTGGTGACTGCGACTCCAGCAACTATTTGTCAGGGCAGCACCTCACAATTAAATTCTACTTCTGCGCCCGGCGATAATCAATATTGGTTTACCGTTCCCACAGGTGGAGTCACCATCGGCAGCAGTTTAAGCGGTGCGAATTTTCCGGTTACACCTCCAATAACTACAACATATTATGTCGAAAACGGAGGACCGATAGGTCCAGGTGGATCACAAACCTTTGCTTATACTGGTACTGTCCAAACGTTTACCGTACCTGCCGGTGTTACCAGTATACAGGTGGATGTAAAAGGGGGTAAAGGAGGAAATGGAGTGAATGGGTCTATAGGGGGAAATGGTGGAAGAGTACAAGGTACAATCGCCGTGACGCCCGGAAGTGTATTACAATTATTTGTTGGTGGACAAGGTATTGATTGCGGAATTTGTGCAAGCGGTGCCTATAACGGCGGCGGTGGAACAGTTGCTGGTATTGGCCAGGAAGCTGGTACCGGCGGTGGGGCTTCTGATATTCGGGTAGCTCCCTATGCCTTTGGCAATAGAATATTTGTGGCCGGTGGTGGCGGTGGTGGTGGCTATACCGGAGTAACAGCTGACGGTGGTGATGGGGGCGGACTGATAGGTGAAAACGGTGCTACATGGAATGGGTATCAAGGCGGAACCGGCGGTTCTCAATTGGCAGGTGGCATTGGTGGTGATGGCACTCCGTATGGTCAGCCTGATGCTATTAATGGTTCCTTAGGATTGGGAGGTGGAGGCCAAGGTTGGTCTGGTGGCGGTGGCGGCGCTGGTGGTGGTTACTATGGCGGTGGCGGCGGCTTTATTGGTGGCGGTGGCGGCGGAAGTAGCTTTGCTGATCCACTTGCCACAGGTGTAACCCACAACCAAGGTTTTCAGGCAGGACCTGGTGAAATTATTCTCACCTGGACCGGCGCACCCATATGCCCTTCTCCTCGTGTACCTGTTACTGTAACCGTCAATCCTGCTGTGATTACAGCTAGCGCTAATCCATCGGTAATTTGTCCTGGTGGTTCTTCCGTTTTGTCTGCCAGTGGTGGGGTATCCTATATTTGGAATCCTGGTGGGTTAATTGGAAATCCGTCTGTATCACCAGCCGTGACTACTACATATACTGTTACCGGTACCACTGGTGCCGGTTGCACAGCTACCTCTACGGTAACCGTTACGGTAACCGGGGTGCCGGTGGTTGTAGCAGTTGCCACACCTGCTTTAATATGTTTGGGCGATAGTTCTGTATTGTCAGCAAGCGGTGGAGCTACCTATCTTTGGAATCCTGGAGGTTTGGTTGGAAGTCCTACTGTTGCACCTGCTGTCACCACAACGTATACAGTTACGGGCACAGTAGGTGGTGGATGCACTGGTACTTCGGTAGTAACTGTAACGGTGAATCCGATTCCCGTAGCACCGAATCCAGTAACGGCAACTCCAAGTACCATATGTCAAGGAGCGACCTCCCAATTAAATGCTACTGCAGGTGCAAATGATATCATGTATTGGTATACGGTACCAACGGGTGGTATTGCCATAGGAAGTAGTTTAAGCGAGCAAATTTTCCGGTTACACCAGCAGTAACTACCACCTATTATGTTGAAAATGGAGGTCAGGTGGGCCCCGGTGGTTCCCAAACCTTTAATTATACCGGATCCGTTCAAAATTTCACAGTTCCGGTGGGTATCACCAGTATCAATATTGATGCAAGAGGGGCGCAAGGCGGAACATTTGGAAATGCTATAGGTGGTTTGGGTGCAAAAATGGTTGGTGATGTCTCTGTTTTACCTGGACAAGTATTGTCTGTTTGGGTTGGGCAGCAAGGGGTACCGAGTCAAAATGCCGGCGGCGGTGGTGGCGGAAGTGGAGTCACCAATGGAGCAACACCTCTGGTTATTGCCGGAGGAGGTGGTGGCGGTTGCTCTGTAAATATGGAGAGCGGAAAGCCAGGACTCATTACTACAAGTGGAGGAAATTCTTCAGGTGCCGGTGGAGTTGCAGGTGATGGTGGTCAAAAAGGTTATGTACCCGGTGATTGTGGATGGGCCGGTGGCGGAGGTGGATTTTTAGGCGACGGTAATGGCGGCCCAAGTGGTGGCGATGGAGGTCCATTACCCGGTACGCTTGGCGGCCCTGCAGCTGGCAAATCAGCTGCAAATGGAGGAGCAGGAGGTATTGGAGGAAGCTGTGGCTTCTCCTTGTTAGGCGCCGGAGGTTGGGGGTGCGGCGGTGGCGGTCGTGCCGAATACGGTGGTGGCGGCGGCGGCGGATATAGCGGTGGCGGTGGCGGTCAATATGTTGCTGTTGTCGGGTCTAAAGGCGGCGGCGGCGGTGGCTCCATTAATAGCGGAATCAATCAAGTAAATACTTCAGGCGTACAATCTGGTAATGGTCAGGTAATTATTACTTGGGGTGGTGCGGCTCCTTGTTTTTCCGTTCGGGTTCCTGTTACGGTAACAGTAAACGCTGCACCTACAGTTACAGCCACTGCTTCCGCAGATTCTATCTGTGTGGGTGGTTCATCTGTACTAACGGGTGGTGGAGCTGTTTCTTATGTTTGGAACCCCGGTGGTCTTGTCGGTAGTCCTACTGTAACACCTGCAGTTACTACAACGTATACGGTTACCGGTACCAACGCTGCAGGATGCACTGCGACAGCAACCGTGATGGTTACTGTTAATAATACACCTGTTGTGACGGCTACAGCAAGTCCTTCTATTATTTGTGCCGGCGCTTCATCAGTTCTAACTGGAGGGGGGGCCGCTACTTATACTTGGAATCCGGGTGGTTTGGTGGGCAGTCCAACCGTGACTCCTGCCACCACTACTATTTATACGGTAACCGGATCTGTAGGTGTTGGCTGTTCAGCCACTTCTATAGTAATAGTTACTGTAAACCCTGCACCTCCAGTCACTGCGAGTGCCTCACCTGCAAGTATTTGTGTGGGCGGTTCTACAGTTCTTACTGGAGGAGGCGCTGCTACCTATTTATGGAATCCTGGAGGCTTGGCCGGCAGTCCCACAGTAAGTCCTTTGGTTACCACAACGTATACAGTAACCGGCAGTGTTGCCGGTGGTTGCACAGCTACTTCGGTAGTTACTGTGACAGTAAACCCCGGTATTAATGTAACAGCTACTGCAGCACCTTCAACGATATGTGTAGGTGCTTCCTCTGTGCTAACAGGGAGTGGAGGAGTTGTTTACACTTGGCTACCCGGAGGATTAGGCGGTAGTCCAACAGTGACACCGGTAGTTACCACAACCTATACGGTTACAGGATCCAATGGAGCAGGATGCACAGGAACTTCTGTGGTGACTGTTACCGTAGTAAGTCTCAATCCAATAATTGTAAATACCGTAGGGGTATTGTCCGTACTGAATGGACCTTATACGACCTATCAATGGTATCGCAATGGTACTCCAATAGCCGGCGCTACCAATCCAACGCATACGGTGGTGCAAAATGGAACGTATGAAGTGGAAGTAACCTTAAATGGCTGTACCAAACGTTCACCGAGTTTGATACTGAACGGAGTTGGGGTCAACGATATTACATTGAATGGTTACAGCATCAGTCCGAATCCAACAAAAGATAAAATAACAGTAAATGGGCTGTTACCTGCAGAGATAAAAATCTTGAATATGCAAGGACAAATTGTCAAACAAGCTAAAAATACTTCAGAGATTTCACTTTCTAATTTGAGTAATGGTAGTTATTTCATTCAGTTGTTTAATGAAAAAGGACTGCGAATATTGAATCAGAAAATTACAAAGTATTAATCTTATATAGCGATAATGTAAAAAGAAGCCCCTAGGTATTAGTTTGCTTAGGGGTTTTTCTATTATAAAACTGCCCATAAATTCATAGGCTAAGAATTTTAGAATCCATATAGAATGTACAGAATTAAGCAGGTGGAACTCCTTTATCTTGTTCAAAAGAAGGAGGAGATTATTCAACTATTTTCTTGAGTTAGGAAATGGTGGAGCTTGCCTAGAAGGTCCTTCCTCATTCTCCTCAGCTCCACGATAATCAACAGAGTTTGCTTTGCCGTTTAGTCCATACAGAAAAATGAACCGATCTCTATCAATTTTTTGCTTTTCAACCATGAAGTTTATGACTGTGTTTACGCGATCCCACGAACGTTGTTGTTCCACTTTATTCCCATTCCCATTTCCCATCACTACCACTTTGCAGTTTGGATTTGCTCTCATACCTTTCGCAAGATTATTTAAGGTACTCAGCGCATCGGATGAAAGTTTGCTAATTCCGGGGGTAAATGACATTTTTCCAGTAAGACTCTTTACGCAATCACCAGATTGCCCTTTACTGTCCGTTATTGCAAAAAGGCATATGCCCAAAAAAACAAGAATTCTTTTCATAGGATGTTCTTTTTGTGTATAGATTTAAATATAAACGTTGCTAGCACTAAGGTAGGTAGGTTGCGTTACTTTATATACTAAAATATAAATTTGTTGTCCACAAAACAAACGTATCATTTATTTTTTAGCACGGCCCGCACTATTTTGACTACGATGCAGTATGACGATGATTTATAGCAAGGTTCTTCAAGTCTTTTAGTACACTTTTTTCGAAAATGATGATACCATGCTATCTGCTCGTTACATTTTTTTGAAGCTCTTTTATCTCAACCTAGAAATTAGTAAACAGGTTTACCTTGCTCTAAATTTTCCTTGAATATTCACTACTTCCTAGATGCTCAGTACAGACGTTTCGTCTTGTTATCCTTTATTTTCAGCCTTTAACTATTTGAAAAAACCGAATGCTCGACGTTGATTTTGAATAATTTTGCAATTAGAGCCGCCCCATTCTTACAATTTAACTCAAGGAAATAGGGAACGTGTATCCTAAAAATAAAAAACCCTTGAAAGTATTAACTATCAAGGGTTTGCACTTTCTAAGTGCGGACCGGACGGGACTCGAACCCGCGACCTCCGCCGTGACAGGGCGGCATTCTAACCAGCTGAACTACCGATCCATGGTTAAAATTGGGAGTGCAAATATAAACAAGTTTTTCTTAAATCAAAATCTTAATAATTCATTTTAAGAATTTCAGCTTTTATTAGTAGGTTTGACGCTCCGAAAATCCTATTTTATGCAATATTTAGATTTTGAAAAACCCATCGAAACCTTGTTAGAAGAAATTCAGAAACTAAAGGAAATGGGCGAAAAAACAAAAGTGGATATGAGCCAAGCTATTGCCAAAATTGAGATAAAGGTGGCCGAAACCCAAAAGGAAATTTATTCGAATTTAAACGATTGGCAAAAAGTGCAACTGAGTCGGCATCCTGAAAGGCCCTATACACTGTATTATATCGAAAAAATTTTTTCAAAATTTCAAGAGCTACATGGCGATCGAAATGTGAGTGATGACAAGGCAATTGTAGGCGGATTTGCCATGTTGGGCGATCAGTCTGTAATGGTAATGGGACATCAAAAGGGCGTTAATACAAAAATGCGGCAACTTCGGAATTTCGGAATGGCAAATCCGGAAGGGTATCGCAAGGCCTTACGATTGATGAAAATGGCAGAGAAGTTTAATAAACCCATTATCACATTTATCGATACACCTGGTGCGTACCCCGGATTAGAAGCGGAAGAACGAGGACAAGGGGAAGCGATCGCCAGAAATCTTTTTGAAATGATTAATCTAAAAGTGCCGGTTATTTGTATCATCATTGGTGAAGGAGCTAGTGGTGGTGCATTGGGGATTGGAATTGGTGACAAAGTAGTGATGCTTGAAAATACCTGGTATTCCGTTATTTCACCCGAAAGTTGCTCCAGTATTTTGTGGCGCACGTGGGATTTTAAGGAAAAGGCAGCAGAAGAATTGAAGCTAACTTCAAAACACATGAGTGATTTCGGACTTATCGACGATGTCATCAATGAACCTCTTGGCGCTGCACACACCCATCCTGAACAAATGGCTGCACTCATTAAAAAGTATCTAGAGAAAAACCTAAAGGAATTATCAAAAATAGGAGCTGAAAAACGAATTGAAAATCGCATTGAAAAATTCTCAAAAATGGGATTTTATGGTGAGGTGGATGCCTCTTAATTCGCTTCGTTAAATATTTGCATTTGCGTTGCTATAAATGCTAGAAATGGTATTAAAACCTATTTTTGCAACCAAAATATACTATGTCAAATTTAACATTTACCATGATTAAGCCGGATGCAGTTCAAGACGGACATATCGGCGCCATTTTAGCAAAAATTAATGAAGCCGGATTTCGCATCAAGGCAATGAAAATGACCAAATTATCAGCTGAAAAGGCCGGTCAATTTTACGAAGTTCATAAAGAAAGGCCTTTTTACGGGGAACTTTGTGCCTTTATGAGCAGCGGTCATATTGTGGCTGCCATTCTTGAAAAAGAGAATGCGGTGGCTGATTTTCGAACACTTATTGGTGCTACCAATCCGGCAAATGCAGAAGAAGGAACCATCAGAAAAATGTTTGCAAGAAGTTTGGGCGAAAATGCAATCCATGGAAGTGATAGCGACCAAAATGCCCTTATTGAAGGTAGTTTTTTCTTTTCAGCCTTGGAGCAATTTTAGACTAATTACTAATTTTATTTTAAGAATCACGCACGTAATAGGATGCCTGATTTTTTTTTGTTAAGCCGACTAAGGGATTTATATTGCAAGAAAATGAGATCATGGAAAATCAGCGTACACCCTTACCGCCGTTTACAGCCGAGACGGCAAAAATGAAAATTCAAATGGCAGAAGATGCTTGGAATAGCAAGGATGTGGATCGAATTGCAAGAGCCTATACAATTGATAGTGAGTGGAGAAATCGAAATGAATTTATCAATGGTAGAGATGCGATTAAGGCCTTCTTAACGCGAAAATGGCAACAGGAACTTCAATACAAACTAAAAAAGGAATATTGGGCACACTCCGAAAATCGCATTGCCGTTCGATTTGAGTATGAATACCAAAACAAAGAAGGACAATGGTTTCGCGCCTATGGAAACGAAAATTGGGAGTTTGATGCAAATGGTTTTATGGCCAAGCGATACGCTAGTATTAATGATCTCGCCATTTCTCACGACGAGCGGAAATTATTGTAGATTTCTGAATTCGTTTTTAAATAAACGTATTTCCCTGATCACAAAATAATATTCATCTTCATTTCACTTTTTTGTGGATAGTCTACATTATAATGGAGTCCTCTGCTTTCTTTTCGAAACTGTGCACTTTTTACAATTAAGTACGCAACTGTAATCAGATTTCGCAACTCACATAATTGGGGTGAAAGTGTAGTGGTTTTATACAGTTGTTCGGTCTCTTCATGCAGTAAATCAAGTCGTTTCATAGCACGTGCCAGACGAATGTTACTGCGTACAATGCCCACATAATCACTCATAATTAATTGGATCTCTTTAATGCTTTGAGTAATCAGAATCAATTCTTTTGGCTCTGTGGTGCCATTTGCGTTCCATGCCGGAATATTTAATTGAAGGGCACTATTCGCCAATTTTTTTAAGGTATCGCGCGCACTTCTTTTTCCAAATACCATCGCTTCAAGAAGTGAATTGCTGGCCAGTCGATTGGCTCCATGCAAACCGGTACTTGCCGCTTCTCCGCAACTATATAATCTACCAATAGAGGTAAGTCCCATCACATCTGTTTTAATACCACCACAACTATAATGCGCGGCAGGTGCTACGGGTATCATTTGTTTGGAAATATCTATACCTATGCTTAGACATTTTTCATAAATATTGGGAAAATGGTCTCTAAATTGATCAATATTCATATGCGTACAATCTAAATACACATGCTCATCTCCTAAAATTTTCATTTCATTGTCAATCGCGCGAGCCACTACATCTCTTGGTGCCAGTGAGAGGCGTGCATCATAGCGACTCATAAACTCTTCACCTTTGCTGTTTTTCAATATGCCGCCATCGCCACGTACGGCTTCCGTTATCACAAATGCTTGGCCAAAACGTTTACCGGGTTCAAATAGTGCCGTTGGATGAAATTGAATAAATTCCATATTTTCAATTCTTCCCTTTGCGCGGTATACCATTGCAAGGCCAGCGCCGGTTGCAATTTTTGGGTTGGTAGTCGGTCGATACGCTTGGGCACAGCCTCCTGTTGCCAGCATGGTCACTTTTGATAGAATTCGTTCTATGCGATTGCTTGTAAGATTCAGCGCATATACCCCGTAACATTCAACATTTGGTGTAGCCTTTGTAATCAATTGGCCCATATGATGTTGGGTGATCAAATCTATTACAAAACAATAATCAATGAAGTGTATGTTTGGAAATTGGTGTGCCTTTTTCAACAGAGCCCGTTCCATTTCCTTTCCGGTAACATCTTTGTAGTGTAGAATTCGATTTTCAGAGTGACCACCCTCTTTACCTAATTTATACCCGCCATTTCCTTCTTTGTCAAAATCAGTTCCCCAATCAATTATCTCTTTAATACATTCAGGTCCTTCTGTCACCACATATCGTACCACTGCATCCGAGCACAGTCCATCTCCTGCAATTAGGGTATCTGAAATATGTTTTTCATAGCTGTCATTATGATGATCCAATACGGCAGCTACACCTCCCTGGGCATATTTGGTATTGGTCTCTTCTTCATTGGTTTTGGTAAGAATGGTAATGTTCAATGCGGATTCGGCCATTGCTAGATTTACGGCATAGGTGAGGCCTGCAATCCCTGAGCCAATCACCAAAACATCTGTTTCCATAAAATATAAATATTTTTCAAAGGTAAAGGAAAATACTTTTACTAATTTTACACAGAAATCGAAAAAGAACTAATTTTCATTTTTTAATTCCTATGCTGAAAAAACTGACAGGTTTACTCATACTTTTTTGATATTGAATGCTTACGTGCGGGTGGAAGCCCAACAAAAGAAAGGAGCTTATAAGCCAACAAAATATGACAGTGTCAAAAAATTGATACCTCCTCAATATTATGGAAATGCAAAGGAAGCACGTCGAGCGGATTCTCTTGCCAAAGTAGCTGCCTTGCAGAAAGAAAAGGAATTGTTGGAAAAGCAGGAAATGGAAAAGAAGATAGCTGAACAGCAGTTATTAGAGCGGAAAAAGAAGAAAAAAGTGCAGCTCATTCCAGAGAAAAAACCTGTGGAACCCAAGCAAAAGGAAGTGGTGAAGCAACGGGTACTTCCACCAAAAACAGTAAGACCTCCATCGGTACCCGAGCAAAAGAAGGTAGTAGCCCGGCCACAAACAGATCAGAAAAAAGCCAATCCAAGGATTGAAAAAATAAAAAAAGGACCTTGGTCGTTGGCTGAGTGTATTGAGTACGCAAAACAACATAATTTGACGGTTGCCGAATCGCAACTGAATGAAAGGTATGCTCAAGTACTTTATGAAGAAAGTAAAAATAGTCGTTATCCGGACCTAAATGGAGATGTTAGGTTGGGGCGTGCTTTTGGTAGAAATATTGACCCGGTAAGCAATCAATTTGTCAACAACAATTTTACCTATAGCACTGCAGGCCTGCAGTCGCAGATGCTTCTATTTGGATGGTTTCAAAAGAAGTTTCGAGTTGAGAAAAATAAATTGGAGCTAGATGCTAGCAAATACGCAAATACGCAAATTGAAGAAGAAATTTCTTTAAATATTGCTACAGGATTTATTCGAGTGTTGCAAGCACGAGAGTTGTTGGGAATGTTTGAGCAATTATTAAAAAATCGAAACAAGCACTTAGATAATCTTTCAAAAAACTACAATGCCGGCAATGCGTCAAAATTGTCGCTTATAGCAGATATCGCCATAGACAGTGCGGATTATATCAGTGCTAAGGCAAATGAACGATTGTCCATTTTGCAGTTAAAGACCCTTATGAATTTAGATTTTAATGAAGAATTCACTGTTCAAACTACTGAAAATGATGCCTCTCAGATAGCACAATTTTTTTCATTACCAGACGTCGATGAGTTGTTTTTGAAATCATTACAGAATAAGAGTTGGATCCAATCACAACAATTGAAATTAGTAGCAGCCAAAAAATCACTTGATCTGGCAAAGACAAGTCAATACCCACAGCTATTGATGTATGGTGGGCTCGGAACCGTTTTTTCCACCAATGTTACAGATATTACTTCACAGCGTTATATAGGTGAATCCACCAAAGGTTATGTAAACATCGAAGGAAGCAGTTATCCGATTTCCGTATCCAATTATGAATACAGCACCCAAACTCGATCTTTCGCGAATCAGTATGGCGATCATATACGAGCCAATATTGGCGTGGGTATTGTGGTGCCAATGTTAAATGGATATGCTTCACGAGCAGCCATACAAAAAGCTAAAATTTCATTGGTGGCCGAACAAATTTCGATGGATCGCGAAAAACTGAAATTGAAGCAAGATATTTACGAAGTATATGAGGAGGTGAAGGCCGCCTTACAACAATATATGGCGTATCAGAAGGCTACAGAAAAAAGTCAAAAACTAATAGAAAGTTTTGGATCGAAAAATGCGGATGACAAAATGGAGCGGATGGAACTACAAGAAGCCGTTCGAAATCAAACCTGGATACAATCTAAGACCATCCAAGCAAAATATGATTTGCTTTTTAAGTTAAAGAAACTGGATTACTTCGTCGGGAATTCAATTAAAATGTAACGTTGTAAATGAAAAAAAAATATTGGATTTGGCTTTCTGTGCTGTTGCTTGTTGTGGTATTGTTTTTATTTAAATTTTTTGGAGAAGACAAAACGTTACAGGTTTCTGTAGAGAATGTAACAAGACGAGATATCATAGAAACGGTTTCCGGGAGCGGTAAAATTTTTCCTGAAACCGAGGTGAAAATTAGCCCTGAAGCCTCCGGAGAGTTAATTGGTTTGTATGTGAAAGAAGGAGATAAGGTGCAAAAAGGAGAGGCACTTGCCCTCATTAAAAGTATTAGCACAAAGTCAATCATCAATTTTGCGATGCCACAAGCAGGCATAAATGAAAGTAAAGAAACCATCAAAAATGTAACCATATACGCACCCATAAGCGGAGTAGTAAGCGCCGTATACATTCGAAAAGGCGAAAAGGTAGCGGGAACGTCACAAATGATGGGCACCGAGTTACTACGCATTGCCGATATGAGCAAAATGAAAGTAGATGTGAACGTGAGTGAGAACGAGATTCAAAAAATTAAGACCAATGATACGGCCATCGTGAAAGTAGAGGCATATCGAGGTAAAGAATTTAAGGGGGTAGTGGCCCGCATTTCGCAATCAAATGCTGGAGGAGGAATTCAACAGAGTATTGCAGCCATGACCGAGCAAATGACCAGTTACACCGTTAGTATAATATTACTTCCCGAAAGCTACAATTTGTTGGCAACAACTGAGAACAACTTTATGCCTTTTCGATCAGGTATGTCCGCTTCCGCAGAAATTCAAACAAGAACCGAGCGTCAAGTTCTTACTGTACCCATAAATGCAGTTACCACTCGTGAAGACGACGACACTTTGCAGAATGAAACAGAAATGTCTACATTGAAGCAGGAAGATATCATTAAAGAGTATGTTTTTGTGGTAAATGCAAATAATGAAGCGATTCAAACCGAAGTAAAAACAGCAATTCAAGACAATCGATTTGTACAGGTAGTGTCCGGCATTCAAGACAAACAATCGATTATTGTAGCCCCCTATAGCGCTATTGCCAGAACCTTGAAGAATAAGATGAAGGTAAAAGTGGTTACTAAAAAGGAGCTCTATAAGGAGAAACAAGAAGACGAATAAGTTATCGAACGTTTAGTTCAATTTTTTTCTTACTTGCCTTTACCGCCGGAATCCACGAAGCAATCATGGCAATCACAACAACGGTTAGCATTACTAAAAAGAAGTCAATCACGCTAAGTTTTACCGGATAATTTTCTACAACGAAAGAGGTATTGTCACCAAGTTTTACAATACCAAATTGTATTTGAATAAGGCAAATAATCCAAGCGAGGATACTACCAATGACGGCACCAATTAATGATATCAAAACCCCTGTTGCTAAAAATATTTTTTTAATGGTGCTATTTTGCATTCCTAATGTTTTTAAAATGGCAATGTCTTTTTCTTTTTCTATGACCAGCATACTCAGCGAACCAATAATATTAAATGAGGCAATCAACAGCATCATCGAAAGAATGGCATACACCGCCCAGCGTTCGCTTTTCAAAATAAAAAACAAGGTTTTGTTTTGTTCGAATCTATTGGCAACCTTGAGTTGCAATGGAGCCACTAAATCAGTTATGTTTTTTTGTATTTCACCGGTATTTGCATTCTTTGATAATTTTATTTCGATACTGCTATATCGTTCTTCCAATTCTGCTAAATGTTGCACCGTTTGCAAAGATGTAAATGCAAAATCGTTGTCTATTTCGGGCATTACAAATAGGGCGCTAATCACTAGTTCGCGGCTATTATATATTTGTGTCGGGTCAATACTGAATTGAGCATTCTTTTTGAAGGCATAGGCATTCACTGGGAAATGGGATTCTTCACTAACCCCTAGTTTGTTAGAAACGCCCATGCCCAGCACAATAGAGGGCATTTCTTGTATGGAATCCAGTTGGAGGTTTCCATATTGAATGGTTTTTAGAAAGTGAGTTACCGAATCATAGTTTTGGTCGATTCCCTTTAGTGTTACGACCGCCTGGTTTTCATCTGAGCTCAACAACACATTTTCTTCTAAGGACAAACTGATCTGCTCAACCCCCTGAATGGACTGTATTTGAGAAAGAATTGTTTTGTTGATTTCAAAGTTTTTGCCTTTGGTGGCACTTACCTTCATATCTGGATAGTAATCGGAATACAAGTTTTTTATGGTCGATTCGAAACCATTAAATACAGACAATACCACTATCAATGCCGCAGTCCCCACAGCCATGGCTGCCACACTCACCCAGGAAATAATTTGTATTGCCTGCGTTGACTTTTTGCCCGCAAAATACCGCCATGCAAATTGAACTATCATGAGCCGTGAAATTAAATCAAAAAAACATGTAATAAAAATGATTCGTGTGAAGGCTCTGAAAGCAAGGTGCTCCTATCCATTCTTCATTGCGCCATTTTGCATTCATGTGAGTTAACGTTATTTTAGGGGAGTATTTAACAAAATATTACACGCAATGAAGCCTATTTCACCCCTTAGGCAACTACTTTTGATGCAATAAAAACAAATAAAATTATGGACACCGTAAAATCAAAAATACTACTTGTAGAAGACGACACAAACTTTGGTAAGGTATTAAAAAATTATTTAGAACTGAATGATTATGTTGTAGAATTGGCGCGTGATGGCATTTTAGGTCTTGCCGCTTTTAGAAGAGAAAAGTTTGATTTGTGTATTTTGGATGTGATGATGCCCAATTTGGATGGTTTTTCCTTAGCAGAAGAAATTAGAAATATAGATGTGGATGTCCCTTTATTTTTTCTAACTGCCAAAAATATGAAAGATGATATTTTAACCGGTTATCGATTGGGCGCAGATGATTATATTTTAAAGCCATTTGATAGTGAAATATTATTGCACAAAATCAAGGCAATTATTAAACGAAATTCAGAAGCTAGCGAAAAACAAAATGAAAATTTTGAATATAAAGTCGGAAAATTTGATTTCAATAGCAAATTACGTGAGCTAAAAATTAACGGAGAAATACATGTTTTATCGCCAAAAGAAAACGATTTGTTACGAATGCTATGTGATAATATCAACGACCTATTGCCTCGCGATCAAGCATTGAAGAAGATTTGGGGTAGCGATACCTATTTTAACGGAAGAAGTATGGATGTATATATTGCAAAGCTTCGTAAATTTTTAAAGGATGACGAAGAGGTTGAAATTGTAAATATTCATGGCAATGGATTCCGATTGGTGGCTCCCGCAGTAGAAGCCTAGAATTATTCATTTTATTTGTAAGGCGCAAATTGCCTAGCATCCATTTACTGTATTGATTCAATGGAATTGCGACAGCGTTCGCAAGATTTTGTTCAGTAGTATCAGGAATTGCAAACGCATCCCTCTTTAATGGTGGTACTCCTTTATATTTTACCGCAAAAATCCTATACGTTATGGTATAAGTTAGGACATTTGGACATTCCGTATTGTCGGTATCCAGTTGTTTCACGATTTCTAATACTTCTTTCTGCCTACATGCCGAGCGTGTCTTTTTTGTTTTGAATATGAGTAAAAGAAGCAATTTTTATTTATATTTATCCCTTCAAAATTTCTTTACTCAAATTTATTTTTCTCATACTAATAACTAAATACGAATTATGTTTCCATCAGACTTAGAGATTGCACAAAGTGCCACCATTCAACATATAAAAACCATTGGTGCCAAAATTGGAATTGCAGAAGACGATTTGCAATACTATGGTAAAAACAAGGCTAAACTTCCACTCAATTTGATTGATGAAGAAAAGATTAAAAATGCTAAGTTGATTTTGGTGACTGCCATCAACCCAACTCCGGCAGGCGAAGGTAAAACCACTGTTTCCATCGGCCTTAATGAGGGATTGAATAAAATTGGCAAGAAGTCAATAGTGGTATTGCGAGAACCCAGTTTGGGACCCGTATTTGGAATAAAAGGGGGAGCAGCAGGCGGAGGCTATTCGCAAGTAATACCCATGGAAGATATCAACCTGCATTTTACAGGCGATTTTGCAGCTATTGAAAAAGCCAATAATTTACTAGCAGCACTCATCGATAATAACCTGCAGAATAAGGAACATAATTTAAACATAGATCCTCGTACCATAAAATGGAAACGTGTAATGGATATGAACGATCGATCCTTGCGCCAAATCGTAATTGGAATTGGAGGCACCGGAAACGGCATTCCGCGCGAAGATGGTTTCAATATTACACCCGCCTCTGAAGTGATGGCGATTCTATGTATGAGTAAGGATATTGATGATTTGAAACTTCGCTTAGGGAATATTTTTGTTGGATTTACCTTCGATAAAAAGCCCATTTTTGCACGCGATTTAAAGGCGCAGGGGGCCATGGCCTTGCTTTTAAAAGATGCGATTAAACCCAATTTGGTACAAACATTGGAAGGCAATCCTGCTATTTTGCATGGTGGTCCTTTTGCCAATATTGCGCAAGGTACCAATACGATTTTGGCCACTAAAATGGGCCTTTCTTTAGGCGATTATGTGGTAACGGAGGCAGGATTTGGTGCAGACCTTGGTGCCGAAAAATTCATGAACATCAAATGTGGTTATGCTGGATTAGCACCTCATGTTATTGTTTTGGTGGCTACCATCAGAGCCTTGCGTCACCATGGTGGAGCTAAAAAGGAGGAATACAATACCCCCAGTATGGATCGCATCATCAAGGGTTTTCAAAATTTGGAAAAGCATATTGAAAATTGTAAAAAATTTGGAATTACGCCGGTGGTTGCCATCAATAATTTTCCGACAGATAGCGCCGAAGAAATTGAGTATGTACAAAGTAGTTGTGCCAAATTAGGTGTGAAGGCCATTGTATCATATGGCTTTGCCAAGGGTGGAGAAGGAACTAAAGATTTGGCCCAGGCCGTTTGTGATGTCATTGATGCCGGTACCAATGCATTCAAACCACTCTATGATTGGAATATAAGTGTGGAAGATAAAATTCATAAAATTGCAACAGAAATATATGGTGCTGATGGGGTCGAGTATTCTTCAAAGGCTCGAACACAACTGAAGATGATTTTAAATTTGGGTTATGATAAACTTCCCATTTGCATGGCCAAAACACAAAAATCATTATCCGATAAAGAAACTGCTGTGGGCCGTCCCAAAGGATTTACCATCAATGTTCGTGAATTTGAATTTGCTGCAGGGGCTGGTTTTATTATTCCGATATTAGGCGATATGATGCGTATGCCGGGACTGCCTTCTGTACCCGCATCTGAGCATATGGATATTGATAATAATGGAAAAATTAGTGGACTTTCGTAAGATAATCTCCTGAAAATATCGGAAAGAGGTGTATGAGCACCTCTTTTTTTATAGGCCCATCTTGGCTTTTAAATCGGTCACCAATTCATTCATTAATTCTTTAACAGATCTAATTTTTGTGGCTCTAAACGCATTGGATCCAGCAAATGCATAGCCGGCCTTAAAGTTACCCTTGTATGCATTCATCAGGGCAGCGATAATGCAATAGTGCGTTGTTTCTACGTTACAGGTTTTAATACATTTTACGGGACAGTTGATTGGTTTTTTTTCACCTCGTTTCACCGCGTCTAAAAATTCATTGTTGATGGCACGGCCCGGCATTCCAACAGGACTAACAATAATTTCAACATCTTCTTCTTTTGCCAGAATATAGGTGTTTTTAAATTCAATAGAGGCATCACATTCTTCCGTGGTAACAAATTGTGTTTTCATTTGCACACCCTTGGCACCCAACTGCATGATGTTGTAAATATCTTCGCCACTATAAATGCCTCCTGCTGCAATCACGGGAATTTCTTGTTGATATTCTTTTTCAAAAACAGCAACTTCTTTTACTACATCTGGAATTAACTCTTCCAGTTTATACTGTTCATCTGAAATTTGGGCTGCTTTAAATCCTAGATGACCGCCCGCCTTCGGGCCTTCTACCACTATGGCATCCGGTAAATAATTGTAGAGTGATTTCCATTTTTCGCAAATAATTTTTGCGGCCCTACCAGACGATACAATAGGAACTAATCGCGTAACACTGTCTTTGTTGAGGTATTTTGGCAAATCAAGTGGCAGGCCGGCACCCGAAATAATCATGTCTACTTTTTCTTCGATGGAAGTTCTAACCATATCTTCAAAATTGGTGAGCGCCACCATAATATTGATACCAATGATGCCACGTGTGTTTTCACGCGCTTTTTTGATTTCTTCTTTCAGACCCAGAATGCTAGCTTCCAGATAATCATGCTATAAATTTCGGTACAATAAACCAAGACCAGCAGACGATATGACGCCCACTCCCCCTTCATTGGCTACGGCGGAGGCCAAGCCGTTTAGTGAAATGCCGACGCCCATTCCGCCTTGAATAATAGGTACCTTAATTTGAAGGCCGCCAATGGATAATCCTGTCATACGATTTGTTGCTATTTTGAAACACACAAAGTTACAACTCGGCACCATTTGAAATTGTTGATATAAATCATGTTCCTGAGATGCTTGGTGAAATGTATAAAAGCCGGGTTTACCATCCATTCTATTTTTGAACCCACCTTGTATCATTTGTTTTTGAAAGTGTATCTTTGAATTACAAATAATGAATGTGAAATCAACAATATTTTTTGAAGGTAAGAAGTTTATTCATGGCAATACAGAAGCCGTTCAAGATGCACTAACCGTTGAAGAAATATTGAATATTAGCATTAATGGGGCACCATATACGATGACGATGCGCACTCCGGGCGATGAAGATGCCTTGGTAAGGGGAATTTTGTTGAGTGAAAATGTATATATCCATTCTCAAGTGAATCCGGTATTTACCGTTGATGAAATAAATGACAAGGGCTTTATTACAAAAATGGATGTACAAATACCACTTGATGCGCTACAAAGCGGTATTGATACCAAACGTAACCTGATTTCGGTTAGTAGTTGTGGTATGTGTGGTAAAAGTGAAATGGAGCTTGCTTTGGAGGGGGATGCCATACAACCGACGCGAAAATTAAAGATGGCACACATTGCAGCTATGTTTGATCAGATGTCGACTCATCAAGAAACCTTTAATAGTTCGGGCGGCTCACATGCTTCTGCTGCCTTTACCACGGAAGGTATCTTGCTTTCTATTAAGGAAGATATTGGACGGCATAATGCAGTGGATAAAGTAATTGGAAGTTTATTACTTGAAAACAAATTGCATTTGGCAGAATGCCTTTTAGTGAGTGGCAGACTTTCTTATGAAATTGTAAGCAAATGTTTTCGGGCCAAAATTCCCTTTCTGGCTGCCGTTTCAGCACCTTCTTCTATGGCTATTGAGTATTGCCAAAAAACAGGCATTAGTCTACTTGCTTTTTGTCGCCGCGATCGCTGTACAGTCTATACTCATTTTGAAAATGTTGAATAAAAAAAACTGTTGCCTTATGACAACAGTTTTTTTATAGAATCAAATCAAAAAAATCAAGTGCTTACTGTTTAATGAAGTTGCTATGATATCGCTTTTTGTCTGACAGCATTTGAATAAAATACATACCCTTTGACAAACTTTCTGTATTCATAATATACTTCTGGTCACTATTCGAAATATTAATTTCTTTAATAATTTTTCCTGCAACATCATATAATTTAAGCGCAACAGGGTTTTTATCAAATAATGGAATTTCAATATAATTGGAACTTGGATTCGGATATACAGAGAAGGAATTACTTTGGTTGAAGTCTTGCACGCCTGAGGCAGAAACATAAATACTATCGCATATATAGCATTGCTCAAAAACATTGTTTACATAACCTGTAATGGACAAACAAACATTATACCATCCATTATTGGCATAGGTATGGGTAGGAGTGGCCAAGGTAGAATTACCACCGTCACCAAAAGTCCACATATAACCGTTTACTGTAAATCCAGCAGGAATCACCGGTGTAAAGTTTGCTACGTTTCCGGCTTGAGTGGTATTAAAACTAAATCCATTGCACGGATTCCCTCCTGGTACCACTACATAAACACTATCGCACCAAGTACAAGTATAGGTAGCACCGCTGTCAATTCCAATGATGGTTAAGCAGGCTTGATACCAACCGGTAGTTGCGTATGTATGTGTCGGATTGGGCAAATTGGATGTTCCACCGTCCCCAAACGTCCAGTTATATGAAGTAATAACTCCGGGGCCTGTAGCGGTATTGGTAAAGCTTGCGGTTGCACCGGAAGTAGTATAGGTGAAGGTTGCACTACAAGGCTGGTTGTTGTTTCCCACCGTAATACTATCGCACACATTGCATTGAAAAAATACATTATTAGGAGCAGTTCCTGAAATAGTCATACAAACATTGTATGTACCGCTATTTGCATAGGTATGAGATGGGTTGGCTAGGTTTGAATTGCCACCATCGCCAAATGTCCAGAAGTAACTATTAATAACATAACCTGCTGGAACCACCGCTGAGAAGCTGGCATTGTTTCCTACCTGGCTGACATTGAAATAGACGCCATTGCACGGATTGCCACCAGGAACTTGCACATACAAACTATCGCACCAAGTACAAGAATAGGTCATGCCATTGTACATACCGGTTATGGTTAAGCATACGGTGTACGATCCGGTATTGGCGTAGGTGTGTACCGGATTGGGTAAGTTAGAGGTGCCGCCGTCGCCAAATGTCCAGCTATAATTAGTGATAGGTCCAGGCCCTGTTGCGGTATTGGTAAAAGTTGCAGTGGCGCCTGAGGTAGTATAATTAAATGTAGCGCTACAAGGTTGTACCACATTGCCAATGGGAATACTGTCACAAAATGTACATTGAAATACACCATTATTAGGAGTGGTGCCAGAAATGGTCATGCATGCATTATAGATACCGTTATTGGCATAAGTGTGGCTTGGATTGGCGAGGTTTGAACTACCTCCATCCCCAAAGGTCCAGTAGTAAGTATTAATGACATAACCGACAGGAACTACCGCAGCAAAGCTTGCATTGTTTCCAACAACCGTGGCAATATAATAAACGCCGTTGCAAGGTGCTGGAGGAACAATTTGCACATAAACACTATCACACCATGTGCAAGTATAGGTCACCCCGCTATCAACTCCTACAATGGTTAGACAAACAGTGTACGATCCGGTGTTGGCATAGGTATGCACAGGATTGGGTAGATTAGAAGTCCCCCCGTCGCCAAACGTCCAATTATAATTGGTAATGACTCCGGGTCCTGTGGCAATATTGGTAAAAGTGGCTAATGCTCCTGCTGTGGAATAGGTGAAGGTGGCACTACATGGTTGATTGTTGATAGGTACGGTTACCGAATCGCACCACGAACAGGTATAGGTCATTCCATTTGCTATGCCATAAATCGTTAAACAGCAATTATAGGTACCGCTGTTTGCGTAGGTATGTACCGGATTGGGTAAATTAGATTGATTGCCATCACCAAAATTCCACGCATAGTTAGTAATCACGCCGGGACCGGTTGCATTATTGGTAAATGTGGCTGTATTTCCTGAAGTGGTAAATGTGAAATTGGCATTGCAGGGAGCATTGGCTACAATATTTACACTATCACAATAATTGCAGGTAACCAATTGATTATTTCCATAATAGTTTGTAACCGTTATACATACCCAATAGGAACCACCATTTGCGTAGGTATGGGTTGGGTTTGCGATATTGGCCGTGCCTCCATCGCCAAAATTCCAGGCGTAGCTTACTACTTGATATCCAACCGGAACGGTAGAAACGAACGAAACGTTGTTGCCCACCTGTGTGTACGAAAAGAGTACGGCATTACATGGTAATTGTGCTTTTGCTACAAATGAACCCAGCATCAACACCAAAAAGGGAAATAATTTTTTGAACATAATCTGTTTTTTTTTAAGTATAATAAATGTTTTCACCCTCAAGACGGCTTACCATTTCATTTTGTTAGTCGCAAAAATAGGAAAAGCCTCCAAAAAGGAGGCTCTTCGTTACAAAATTAAAACGGATGACTAATAAATTACATTTTTATGACATTCAATTTAGCGCTGTGGAATGAATTTCCTGCCACAATTTTTATAATGTATAACCCAGATGCCAAACCTGAGGTATTCAATTCAACAATATTTCTACCAATGGTTGTTGCTTTTGTTTCGGAGAATAAAATGTTTCCGCTGATATCAGAGAGGATGATTGTTGCTTGTTTCGTATTAGATAAGTTAAAGCTTAGGCTGGTAACATTTTGTGCCGGATTCGGATAGATATCAACCATTTGAATAGTATTAGTGATATCATAAATTCCTTCAGGAATAATCGGGCCAATACCATCTGAGTTGGCTGCATAAGTGGTATTGGCATTTCCGCCGGCAGTATACCATGGGGTGATATTCCATAAAGCGCCAGCAGTAGAATCTAATGGTAATGCACTAGCTGCAATTACTGAATTTTGAACTTCTAACCATAAACTATCTGCATTTCGGTGACAGCTATCGCCATCAATTTTAATCCCTACAGGCCATCCCATAAATACCGAATTGAAAATGCTAGCTCTTGAATTTCTACGAATATGTGCGCCTCTTTTAAAGTTGGCATTAATGGTAGTGCTTGGTGTAAATTGAGGACCAACTAAGGTCATGTTGCTATATACCGGTGCGGTTAGTGGTGTAAGATTGGTACCGGTAGCATCGTTGTCACTTTCAAAGCAATTAGCACCTGAAACAGCGTCAGCAACTGCAGTGTCTCTCATTGCTACTCCAAATTGTATATTTCCTCTAAATCCAAAATCAGAATCAAAATCGTCATCATTGGTACGGTAGCTGATCAAGTGATTGCAACTAACGGTGCCGCCAAACCATTCAAATGAATCGTCGAAGCCATAACTAACTTGTACATAGGAAATTTTGGTGCCGCTACCTACACCGCCCATGGTTAAGCCATTTAATTCATTGTTGGGTGCGAATGGATATCCTGCATATTCGATACGAACATATTTAAGTTCGCCGCTATTATCAAGATCATTCAAACCGCCAAATTGGCCATCAGCCGGTCCGCCGCCACCTGCATTGGGATTGGCCAAATTACCACCCTCAAACGTACCAATTCCACCCGGAACGTTTACCTTAGCATTGCCTGCAATAACCAAACCGCCCCAATCGCCTGTAGCTCTATTGCCAGGAGTTTGGCTAGATGTAAATACAATGGGACGACTCGGTTCGCCAATCGCGTAAATTTTCGCACCCCGTGTTACTATCAAAGCTGAACCGGCAGCACTATAATCACCTTTTATGATGGTGCCCGGAGCGATAGTAAGGGTAGCACCATTTATTAAATATACTTTCCCGGATAGCAAATAGATGGTGTCATAATTCCACATCACATTTCCTGTTATGTTTCCTGTAATGGTTTTTACCGGTGCTGCTGCATGGGAAGTTAAATTGGCTGCAACTAGTGCAACAAAAAGTAGAAGTAATTTTCTCATTTTAGATTTTTTTTATAGTGCAAAAATGAGAATCAGATATTACTCTAATATTACAGCAGCATTACTATATTGTATCGCACATTACTAAAAAGTTATGTTTGCTGAGGGGAGTGAAGTTGTGAAAAGCATCCAAGAATTGCTACGCTATTTAAGGCGCAAATTGCATTTTACTTAATTTTTGATAAAAGCCATCTTCAATATTCATTAGTTCCTGATGGGTGCCAATTTCCTGAATGGCACCTTTTTGCAACACAATGATTTTATCGGCATTTTTTATGGTAGCAAAGCGATGTGCAATTACAATACTGGTTCGACCAATCATCAATTGATCTAATGCATCTTGCACCAGTTTTTCACTTTCGCTGTCGAGACTGCTTGTTGCCTCATCAAGTAGAAGAATTTGCGGATTTTTTAGTACGGCCCGCGCAATGGCAATTCGCTGACGTTGCCCACCTGATAGCTGAATGCCCCGTTCTCCTACCAAGGTATTCATTTTATCAGGAAATGATTCAATAAATTCTAGCGCATTGGCCTTTTTGGCCGCTTCTATTATTTCATTTTCTGTGGCTGTTGGTTTGCCATACGCAATATTTTCCTTGATACTTCCAGCAAAGAGAAGGACTTCTTGAGGTACGAGGGCAATTTTTTCGCGCAAGGCTGTTAAGGGGATTTGTTGCACATCCTCTTTCCCAACTAAAATTTGCCCTTTTTGAATATCATAAAATCGTAGAATGAGAGAGGCGATGGTTGTTTTGCCGGACCCACTGGAGCCAACCAGCGCAACCGTTTGGCCACTTTCCACCTTAAAGGAAACAGATTTTAAAACATCAAAATCGGCTCTGGTTGGGTAATTGAAGGAGACTTCTTTGAATTCGATACTGCTGTCTTTCAACGTAGATTCTTCGGTAACTGCTTTGCCTTCATCTAAGTTTTCAATTTCACCATCTATCAGTTCGAAAACCCGGTCGGTTGCACCCAGAGCTCTTTGTATAGACGCAATTTGTTCGGGCAAACCACCTAAGGAACCGGCTACAAAAAAGGCCAACATCATAAATCGACCAAATTCCTCCGCCGAAATATTTCCGGTGGTTTTGAGCAACAACATTTTCCACAGAATAAAAAATACCGATCCAAATACACAGGTAATTACAAAGGAGAAAAAGGAACCCCGAATGATACCGTACCGAATGCCAAATAGTTTGATTTCAAATACTTTTTGATTGTAACGGTTCATTTCATACGGTTCATTGGTAAATGATTTTACGTTACTGATACCTGTCAACGATTCGCCCACAATGACATTGGCTTCCGCAATTTTGTCTTGAAATTTTTTTGAAAATCCTCTTATTTTTTTTGCAAAAAGAAGTGAAATAATAATGATTGGTGGAATGATAATTAAAAACCATTTGGCAATATCCCATGAGGTGTAGTACATCATCAAACAAAGCCCTCCAATGCCAACAATACTTTGTCGAATCAGTTCGGCAATATTTAGCGTAAATGCTTCTGAAATCACATTGATGTCTGTTGCGAGACGACTACTCAGTTCTGCTACCTGATGCTTTGAAAAAAACAACATAGGCTTTTGTATGATTTTGCTAAAGGCATCTTTGCGAAGTCCACTGAGCAAATTTTCGGTAACCTGGGTAAACATATAGACACGTCCGAACGAAAAGAATCCCTGTATCAACAAAATGAGCAGAAGAATGCCTCCCAACCGATACAGGTCTTCAATCATTTCACTCGCTGGTTTACTATTTTCACCAAAATACCCAAACATGGTACCGCTTTTCAGTGGAAATAGCAGACCAACACCTGCAGTGGCTATCAGAAAAACCATGCCAAAAAGAAGTGTATTTTTTGATTTCCCAAATAGCTAAATAAACGAAGCGATCGCCTGATATTTGCCCAGGTGAGTTTTACTTTTGGCAATTCATCTACTTCATCATGTTGCCCTCTATTACCTCTTCGTGCCATAAAATAGTTTTGAAAGGGTAAAGGTAAAGAAATTCTGTATCAGTGTTCGAATCCGGTAGATACAATATTTGCCGTCAACTAGTTACGGAAGAAAATGACCTCAGTTCATTTGAACCCATTTCATCAATAAAAACGCCAATTCCTATTTATGTAGTGAATGGGAAAGTGCGAATACAATGGCTGTTTAGTGCAATTTTGATTGGACTATTGCTGTAATAGAGTCGGAATTAGATCTTTTTAAATTTCATTTCAATACTTGGGGTAATACCCATTGCAATGCTGATACCTGAGAATTTGTATTGAACGGAATTGATTGATTTTTGTATGGCATTTGCTTTAAACAGTGCCACCAAAATGGGATATAAAATGGCTTTATCTTTATTTTCTTTCAGCAATTGTTCCTCCACTTCGTCCGAAATGTTCTCCACCTGATCGAGGTTTATGGTAATGACAGGAGGTATTGCCACATTGATGTTTATGGCAGTGATGCTATAACCCGTTTTTCCAAAGACCTCGGTGGAGTTTTCAAGTTGGGTCCAAACTTCGTTTATTTTTTCAATGCCATAATCTTTGAGGCTTGCCACCACATCGGTATTGAGTAAACTGCTGATGTTTTCAGAAATTTCGGCATATTTATCTTTTACTGCATCAATCAGGTTGTCCATATTCTATCCAATTATTTTTTCAAAAATACGAAAACTGAATGCAACCTAATGAAAATGGAGTACGTTTTTTACAGTAGACGATTAGTTAAACTTGTATGCCAAGGAAAGGCCAAATGAGGTACCAACAGTAGTTTTTTGAATAATATTATCGGTGCTTGTATAGTTTAAGTTCTCCTTGTCGTTATTTTGATAGAAAATAAATGGTTGGTGTAAAAGATCCGCTACATTGATGCGAACTTCCAAGTTATTAAAGAACTTTTTACCGATTTGGAAATCAATAATGTCTCTTGCATTTTCGTAGATATCCGGAAAGGAGTAATTACCCACTTCAGACAAACGCTTGCCAATTCTGTTGTACAGCAAAGTAGTAGAGATGCCAGATTCAGGATGCGTAAATGAAGCACCTACATTAATCAAATAGGGAGATTGGCCTTGTAGGGGCCTTTGCGAAGTGGCTTCTGCACTTACTCCATCCAGTTTTACGGTAGATTTAATGACCGCGATGTTTCCAAATAAGGCAATATTGCTCCAAATGGAGTTTTCTTTGTCGCTTATGAAGGAAAGTGATTTTCTGAATTCAAGTTCTGCACCAAAATCTCTTGCATATTTGGCATTTTGAAAATAACGCAAACGTGAACCGGCACCTTTACTGATAAATACTTGCTCTACGGGTTTGTCAAATCGTTTGTAGAATAAGGAGAACGATAGCAATTCACCTTTACCCGGGTATATTTCATATCGGAGGTCATAGTTTTGAATGGAGGCTTGTACCAATGAATCATACCCCTGAATCACTGCATTAGAGTTGAAGTCGTAGAATGAAAAGCGTGACATCTCTCTGAACTCTGGACGTGAGAGTGTTTTGTAGGCACATAATCTAAGGTTGGTTTTCTTATTTAAAGAGTAGGTAAGATTTAAAGATGGAAGAATACTTTTAAAATCATGTTTTACAGATACTTCTTCTTTATTACTTTTGGTTTTCAACTCCTGATTAACGGCTTCGTATCGCACACCCCAAACAGCGCGTACCTTTTTCAAAAATTTATTATCAAACATTATGTAGGCAGCATTTAAATTGGAGGAGGCGTTGTACTTATCAGTCGGTTGCGTTATATCATCCAATCTAAAACCGCTATCACTCATATTTTCAGGCGCAAATATTCTATCTTCAGGTAGTTCTAACAATTTGCTGTCAAATTTTGAAATGTTTGAAATTACATAACCCAATGCTCTGGCAGAAAATGCTCTTTTTTTATTTTGCATAAATCCTCCAACTTTAACGGATTGCGCTACATTTTGGATATTAAAGGGAAGGGTAATATCAACCTTTCCGTTGTAGATATTTTCATTCAAGGTTGAATAAAATTTGCCTGCATAGTTTGGAGAGGCTTTTCCCATTGGTACGTTTGCAGAAAAGGTGGAATCGTCAGGGTTATTATAGTTGAGTACATAGTAGGTTTTACGTAAATCGGGGGTATTGCGTTGGATATTATTATAAGCACCCGCCCATTGAATTTTTATTTTTCGTTTAGTGATATTGTGTTCACCACTCAATTGATTTACCAGCAAGGTATTTGAGGTAAATTGAGCAGATGTGGCTCTCACAAATTGCTCATTCAGTTTATTGTCTCCAAATCTATTAATGGTAGCATCTTCACTGTTAATATTAAACGTATTTCGGAACGTTATTTTGTGATTAGAGTTTAATCGATACCCCAAATTCAACAATGCACCGGCTAAAATATTATCTCGGGCAACTGTATCGTTAAACGTGAAGACTGAAGTGGTGCCGAGTTCGTAATCATTTCTTTCAATGTAGTTGAGTCTTTGTGCGCGATTATAAGTGAGTGCGCCGATAGCTCCAAAGGTAGAATTGTTTTTAAACTTGTGGTTAAATCCTCCAACGGCTTGCACATTTCTGTTGGGCATCATACTATTTCGTTTTTTAATTTCCCAATTATTTTCTACCTCTTTGGAAGCATCTATTTTTTGTTGTCTGGTAAATGTGGTACTGAAAAATGAATCGGTTACCGGAAAAGAGGCTGGTAATTTTCTTCCCCCATCATCAATACCTAACCAGTCTTTTTTCCCATTTTTGCTGTCATGATAGGAGCTAAAAGTTCCTAATGTATTCATACCGGTTGCTAGTTGAACGGACACATAATTTTCAGTTGGAATATCCTTTGTATTTAGGTCGATGACGCCCCCTGCAAAGTCGTTCTTTTCAAAACGTCACTGGTGTTTCGGTCCGGTGTTCTTCGAATGCTTTCGGCAGAGATACCATCCGATATGGATGCCATATTTTTTTGTTGAACTAAAAGGCTTGATAGGTTTTCTTTTTTCAAAGTAGCTTTTACAGTTACTTCCTTAATGCCTCTAGGGGCTTTATTGAGGGTGGCATTAACGGTTACAATATTGCCATCTTTAATGAGGATATCGGTAATGATTTTTTTCTCAAAAGATACATAGCTTATCTCGAGATTGTATTTACCGAGTTCAATATTTTTGATAGAGTAGTTGCCGTCAATATCTGTACGAGCACCCAATGCCGTGCCTTCAATTTTTACAGTAGCACCCATGAGAGGCACATTGGCTTCGTCCGTAATTTTTCCTTCTATTTTTCCAATACCTGCAAATGAACAAATAGATGAAAAGAGGAGGGCGATGACTGCAATAAAATTCTTCATTTTGTAATAGCTTTTGTTAGTTCTGCAAAAGTCTTAATAAGCTATTACCATAACATTGATGAAATGTTACATAATTGAGTAATGTTACCAAAATAATTTACAATTTATTAATATTGCCAATTACTGTGCAATCCATTGTTCAGGATTCAACTTGTAGGAGGCGCCATTTGCACCAATGCGCCATACCTGAAAGTTAATTTGGGTATTGCCTTCCTCGTCGGTCATGACGGTGCCAATACTTTGTTTCATACTTACTCGCGATCCTTTTCTCACCGAAACGCTACTCAGTTTGGCATAAACGGTGAAAAAACTACCGTGGTTAATTATTACAGTGGTGCCGGTGCCTGGAATGCTGATGATGGAACTGACCTCGCCGGCAAATATAGAACGTGCATTAGCTGCTCGACTGGTTTTGATATCTATTCCGTAATTTTCGGTATAAATATTGAAAACAGGGTGCTTGTTTTTACCAAATCGTTCCACAATAAAGCCTTTTTCGACTGGCCATGGAAGGCGCCCCTTACTGACTTCAAAACTGTTAGAAACTTCTCGTTCAAGAGGGGTTAGTGAAAATTTATAATCGTCACTTGCAAACGATTTTACATTTGATTTGGCAATGGTATTGGATTTCTTTTCTGGGGAAGCTTCTTCTTTTCTAGGACCTCTATATGCCGGGCTTTCATCTTCGGAACTTCCAGTATTTAAACTCACATCACCATATTTAGGTTTTTCGGCATTGGGTACATAGCGCGGATTGTTATAAGGCGTACTAGAGGCCAGTCTTTCCTGTTCTCTTTCCTGTCTGCGCTTTTCCTCATTAAAACGACGTTGCTGTTCCTCTTGACGTTGCTTATCTAAGTTTAGTTGTCGTTCACGTTCTTCTTGTCGCTTTTTTTCAAGGGCTAGTAATTTGGAACGTTCTTCTTGTTTTTGTTTTTCAATAGCTAGTTCCTTTTCCTTTTGAATTCTTGCTGCTTCGGCAAGTTGTGAGGCTTTGCGTTCATTTTCTTCACGTTCTTTTTTCTCCAGCGCCAGGGCTTTTTCTTTGGCCTCCCGATCTTTTTGTTCTTGCAATAATTTTCGTTGCAGTTCTTCTCTTTTTTGTTTTTCAACAAGTGCCTGCTGTTCCTTTAACTCTTGAGCCTTTTTTTCTTGCGCTAATTTACGTGCAGCTTCCTCTCGGCGAGCCTTTTCACTGGCTTCTTGTTCGCGTGCTCTTTTTTCAGCCAATAATTTATTTTCTTGTTCAAGTTTTTGGCTTTTCAATTTTTCCTGTTTCACTCTTTCTTCAATAGCCCGCTTCCGTGCCATATCAATTTCATTTTTGATGGCTGAAGAAATCGCCCGATTCAGGTCATCGGCCGCCTTTTTATTTTTGGCGAGTTGCTGCATCAACTCCTTTTCTTTTCCTTTGAGCTCGTTGACTACTTTATCTTTTTCGCGCGTTTCCGATTCTAAAATTTTATTTTGAGTTTCCTGTGCAATAAGTACAAAATCCTTTTTTTGCTTCTCGATATTTAGAACGGTGATTTTGTTTGTCAACTGTTTACTAGCTGAAGTAATTTTTACTGCCTGATCGGCACGGTAACCTCGATATTGCTTTACATAATTGAGCCTTCGTATCGCATCATTAAACGAGGTTGATGAAAATAGGAATACAATAAAATCTGAGCTGGTTTTATTTTTGTAGGTATAGCGAACCATTTCTGCATATTGTTTTCGTAAGGTATCCAGTTTGGTTTTTAAAATGGAAACATCCGTATTAGCCAAATGGATATTTGTTTCAATGAGACTGATTTCATTGTTGATATTGGAAATCAATTTCTGACGGGCATTCAGTTTGGCTTGCAAAGCTTGCAATTCGGCGATACCGGCTTTTTTGTCTTTGCGCAATGCGCTGAGTTCCCCTTGGGTTTGTTTGATTTCTGAAAGGAGCGATTGCCGTTGCACTTCCAGTTGTTCACGCGAAATAGACTGCTTTTTTTGAGCATGGATTGCGGCGGTCAGCAACAAACAAAGTACTATGGAAATGATTTTCTTTATCAAAATAGTGGGTGAAGCACAAAAATAATTTTTTAATCTAAAGAAGATGCAAAAATTATCCTAAAAGAGGTGCTTTTGCCGGATTAAAGGGTTTCCTTGAGCCATTTAAAAAATTCTGTTTGCCACACTATACCATTTTGTGGTTTCAGTACCCAATGGTTTTCTTCGGGCAAATAAATAAATCGGCTATGGATTCCTTTGAGTTGTGCGGCTTGAAAGGCCTGCAAACCTTGTTCAATAGGCACTCTGTAATCTTTTCCCCCTTGAATAATCATGATAGAAGATGTCCAGTTGTTGACAAAATTACTGGGACTAAAATTTTTATAGCTGTATTGTGCCTCTTTATTTTCCTTATCCCAATAGGCGCCACCAATATCCCAATTGGCAAACCAAAGTTCTTCGGTAGTGCCATACCAGCTTTTTAAATCAAACAATCCGCAATGCGAAATAAAGGTTTTGAAACGCCCCTCATGTATCCCGGCCAACATGAAAACCGAATACCCACCATAACTAGCGCCCACGGCCCCCATTCTGCTCTTATCCACATAGGGTTCGGTGGCAATATCATCTACGGCCGCCAAATAGTCACGCATCGGATTGCCACCCCAGTCTTTACTGATAGATGCATTCCACTGTGTACCCCAGCCCGGCATGCCGGTGCGATTAGGCGCAATGATTATGTATCCGTTGCTGGCCATCAATTGAAAATTCCATCGAAAGGAATAAAATTGCGATAGCGCACTTTGCGGTCCGCCTTGACAGTATAAAAGAACCGGATATTTTTTGGAAGGATCGAAATTTGGAGGATAGATCACCCAGGAAAATAATTTTTCACCGGTTTCCAAATCAGTATAGCGTTCTTTTACATCACACATATTGATTTGAGCATAGGCAGCATCATTCACATGTGTCAGAGCAACCATATTTCCATTTTCTAAATTTACACTATACAATTCGGCGGCATGATTCATGTCCATTCGAGAAACAATCATGGTATTGCCGCTTTGTACACAAATATCAGCAATATTGAAGGTGCCACTGGTAATCTGTTTGATTTTTTGAGTCGCAATTTCAATTTCAAAAAGTTGTTCTGTCCCTTTTACCGGTGCCGTAAAAAATATTTTTTCATCATTCGTACTCCAGACAAAATGATTTACATTTTCGTCCCAATTTTCCGTTAGATAGGTTTTTGTTTTTGTACTCCAATCCATAATCCATAAGGCATTTTTATCGCTTTCAAAGCCATCGGTTTTCATACTAAGCCAAGCCAGTTTTTGACCACTATTGCTAAATACGGGATGGGTATCATATCCTTCAATGCCTTCTGTGAGATTGATGGTATTTCCATTTTCAAGTTGATATAAAAATAAATCGGTATTGGTACTGAGTGCATATTCTTTGCCGCTTTTCTTTTTGGTAACATACAAGATATTTTTGCTATCGGGTGTAAAAACGAAATCATCGTCACCACCATGCGGTTTTTGGGGACAGTCAAATAGTTCATTTTGCATAATGTCTTTTTCTCTCAGAGCATGGTCAGCCACATTATCTGCAACAAATAGGTGCGAGTAGGCACCATCTTCCCAGGTATCCCAATGTCTTTGGTTTAGGTCATTATACACATATACATTCGATTTGGGCAAAGAAGGATAGATATCTGTACTATGCATTTTTTGCAGTTTCACATCCCGGGTAAAAAGTACCTTTTTTCCATCAGGAGAAACTTTGGTATTGTCGCCTCCCTTTTCGATGGTTATTTCTACTTTGCCCGGAATGGTAGCAATTTCGATTGCCTTTCCACCATTGAGTGGAATGGCATAATTAGTGGTTTTGCTTTTATTTTCGGCGATATTGGGGACCGAAACACTGTAGTAAAGGGTTGCGCCATCATTGCTGATTCCCTGATACGCCACTCTGCCAAGCGACCAAAGTTTTTCGATACTGAGGTTTGATTGTGCATACGAAACAGAACATCCTAATATGAGTAGGAACGCGATAGCTATTTTCTTCATGAATAGTATTTTTTTGAAGGCACAAAATACATTTTATTTTGTAAAGGGAGGTCATATTAAGGAGCGGAATTTAACATTTGATAGAGCCACTAATAGAGCGGGTAGAAACATGGCTTACCATAGCTGAATTTTGGGCACTTACGATTGGGATTTCTTAAAAGGGCATTGTGATATTCTTTTTATTGATAATAGGATGGGAGGCTGTAGTGAAGGTAATGGGTCAAAACATATTTATCAAGTTGTTCTTCGTACGCAAAAAGAGTATTACGCTACCAAATTGCAGCACATTCATCAGATCAATCTCATTTTTTGTATATTTGTTTTTATGAAACAATTGTCCGTACTACTTATTTTATTATTTGGTTGTAAAATCAATCATTGCTTTTCGCAAATTACTTTTCAAAAGCAATATTCCCAACCCGATTCTGCTTCCAGTTTTGAGGCATTTGACGCCAAGGCTACACCTGATGGGGGTTATGTGATGTCAGGTTTGGCCAGTGATGGGCCTAGTGGCTCCTTGTTTCATCCCTTTATTGCAAAGGTAAATTGCAAGGGTGAACTTCAATGGCAGCATTATTTTGGCAATTCACAATCCATCGGTAATGTAAACGGAAAAGTAATTGTGACACATGATAGTGGTTATGTTATGATTAATAATTTGGGGGTTTATAACAACTACAATGGTTTTGCCGTGCGCATCGATAAAAACGGAAGTATTGTTTGGCAGAAATTGCTCAACCTGAGTAATGGAAATGATAATATCAATGATATTCAGGAGACTGCCGATGGTAGTTTCATTATTTCAGGGAGTGTGAAATCGACGCCCGATGTGGGCCTCATAAAATTATCGGCCAACGGCGATTTAATATGGTGTAAAACCTTTGGTAATAATGCTCAGTATGATGATGGCTCCGCACTCATTGAAACCAATGATGGCGGGTATTTGGTAACAGGTCGATATATTTCGATGGGAACCTTTAATGCGTTTTTAATGAAAACAGACAGTAGTGGTGCGATGCAATGGCTCAAATGCTATGGCGATACCAATCAACATATGTGGGGTTTTGATGTGAAGGAACTCGACAACGGCGATTTTGTACTAGTGGGTTCCACTACGCTTCTCAAACCCAATTTTCAAAGCTTTGGCGATAATTTTATTATGCGTTTGAATTCGGTTGGCGATACTATATGGACTAAAATATTTTATGGAAGTCCTGATTTGTTTGAAAATGCCAGTACGGTGTTGGTTGACGATTCCGGAAATTTTGTGGTGGGTGTTGCCACTGCCTCCTATCCCACACCAGGTAATGTACCCAATAAACATGCCATAATGAAGTTTTCGCCCACGGGCACATTAATATCAGCAAGAACCTATAATGATGGGAATTCTCATTATACGCGAATTTCAAAAGCCACCGACGGGGGCTATCTATTAAATGGGTTTAGCAATAAATATACCGGCCCGGTGGGTTTTCAAACATTGTTGATGAAATTGGATAATACCCTTAGCAGCGGGTGCTTTGAATCGGATGTTACCGCCTTAACCGTGGTACAAGACAAAGGTTTTAAAATTACACAACCGGGTGCTGTATTAGGTACAAGTGGTACGGTTGTAAATAACACAACTACCTATAGTACAGCAGCTGCAGATTCCACCATTTGCGAATCGTACCCTGTGCTATCAGCTACTATCGATACATCAGGATTTTGCGCAGGGGACTCAGTATTTTTCTCGGCCGATTCGGTGGGGATTTCTTCCTGGCATTGGAATTTTGGAGACCCAGGCGCTAGCAATGATACATCTAGTAATCAGCATACGAGCTATGTGTATGGTGCCGCAGGAACGTATACTGTAACCCTAACAGTTAGCAATGGATGCGATTCAGTTACCAACACAATGGTAGTGTCAATCAAACATTGCAATCCGGAAAGTGTGGTGGAATTAAGCAATGAGGATCTTGAACTATTGGTCTATCCAAATCCTGCGAAAGATTATGTCATTTTAGAGAGTGAGTTATTTACTAATACGGAAACTGAAATTGCGATGTTCGATATGTATGGACAGAAGGTGTTTGCTCAAAAAGTGAAACCAGATGCGCCCGCTGCCATTAAAGGAAAGGGGCGGATTACGTTGGATGTGAGCTTGCTCAGCAAAGGAATGTATCTATTGACGGTAGGAGAGTATGTAAGAAGAGTGGTGCTGGAATAACGTTTGTAGTATCTGTAATATTTAATTTACTCGGAAGGGAGTATAATGCTTAAGGTCACTTTTGTTCCAATGGTATTTTGATTCGATTCAATATTTTTTATTTCGATGGAAATATCCACATTATAGAGTTTTTTGAAGTAGGCAAATCTTTTGCGAATCACATCCAGCGAGTGGATCCGACGATTGTTTGCTTCATCGGCAAGTTTGTTTTGCAAACCTTGACCATTGTCTTGTACCACCACATATACCGTATTGTTTTCTTTGGTAATGTCTATCGTAATAAATCCGGCTTCATCTAATATTCTAAAAAATCCATGTTTAATAGAATTTTCAACGATGGGCTGAATCGAAAGCGGTGGTAAAAATATTTCAGAGCTTTCAATACTTTCCTGAATACTCACTTTGTACTCAAATTGATTCTTAAATCGTAATTTTTCAATCTCCAGATATTTATTCACTATTTCCATTTCACGTGCAAGACTCACTTTTTCTTTAATAGTGTTTTTCATATTCAATCGTATCAATGAAGAAAGGAGTAGCAAGTATTTTTCTGCCAAAATATTTTTGTTTTCTCGAATGAGAACTTGTAAACTGGATAGGGTATTAAAAATGAAATGTGGGTTCAGAACTGAATTGAGCGATTTATATTCAGCGGTGAGGGTTTGATGTTTGAGGGTGCTCAATTTTTGCTTCGTTTCTACAATTCTAAAAAAAATGAGGAAGCTTGTAAGGAGTATCACCACAAAAAAAGCGATTAGTATTTCGGGTCTTTTATGAAATGGTTTGGTGATATTGAAACGAAGCATATTATTAATTTCATTGAATTCATTTTTTATGAGTAGGGAGTAGGTGCCAGCTGAAATATTATAGATATCGATCACCTCTGATTTGAAGGTGCTCCAGAGAGTATCACGTGAGTTGGCATTGACGATGCTATAAAAATATTCAGGGTTTGAAAGCTCAAAAAAGAGGGCTTTGCATCGAATGGAAATACTACCGGCCCTCGATTCGCGAATAGTAATAGGAGCCTGAAACGATACCGGTTCATTATTTATGAATACACTACTGATGCTGATTTGATTTCGTACGCTGGTAGATTTGAGCAAACTATCAGAAAAGTGAATTAGATTTTGATCATAAAAAATATAGCATTGGCCATTTGAAAATACCATAAAATCTGAATTTTGTGGTATCAGATCTTTTCTGATAATATGGGTTCTTAAATTGGTGACGCCGATACGCGTGGTATCTATTTGCAAGAGAAACGCATTTTTGTCAGATGCATAAATGTACTTGTCGTTGGCCAATTGTTTCAATGCGATGATGCCCTGCCGTGATACCAATAGACTGTCGTTTTTTCGGTTAATTAATTTTAATTCACTTTCATGAGTAATTCCAATAATATAAGGGTCCCATACAAAAAACGATTTGAGACCGCTCATATGTTTGCTTTTGATAAGAATCGTTTGAGTGTCCACAAGCTGAACTACCTTATTGATAGTGGAAAAGAATGCATGGTCCTTATTGATGGCGATATCGAAAATGCGATCCCCATTCATGGAATAGGTGTGAATGAATTTAAAGGATTCATCAAAAAGATTCACAAAGTAACCATGATTCAGTAGTATTTGTTTGTCATTTGAAATGGCCTTCTTATGAAGTACCGGATAAGGAATTTTCTTAAAAAGATGTTCCTCTTTAAACACCAGAGAATCAATCAGCACATACAGGTCATTTTGAAAATGGAGAAGGCGTGCTCTGCTCGACCTATTTTGTATCATACCATTTTGTACAGTAGATACCCTATTGTTTGCTATATTTATTTTGACTATTTTATTTTTGAAATCTTGTACATAGATATTACTTCCTGCAGTTGTTGCATTGAGGATTTGTCCGCTGTACACATTGGGTAGAAAATGGATTCTTTGATAATCTTTTGGAATTTGATATACGCCGTTGGTGAGGCTGCTAATCCAAATACTACCTGTAATGTCCTCGGTGATGCAACTGATGATATTGTCGCTGAACGCATGCAATACGATTTTGGCACTGTATCTATCGTAGATGTAAAGGCCATTATCGGTTCCAAAGTAATACATGTTGTTAATGGTATAAATACAATTGAGATTGGTGTTAATGGTTTTTTTGAAATCAAAATGCAAGGGAACTCCATCCACAAATACTTTTTGTAGATGTTCGTCTATCACCAGTAAGGTAGTTCCTTTTTGTGAACGAAGTACTTGTTGAAAAGGGGTTGTATGCTTGCTTAGTACCCGGCTATGTGTATCTACTACGCAATTGTATCGAGTGGTTTTAATATCAAATTTGGAGATCCCATCAAATTTTATTTGCTGTATATCCAATCCTTTTTCGATGGCTGCACTGAGATTGTACGTTTTGAGTGTATTATTTTTGTAAAGAAGCACATAGGGTGAGTTGACAAAGGTGATGGCAATCGAACTATCGCTGCTTTCGTAAATTTTTGACGTTATGGGTATATCAGTAGCAGTTTGTAGGGTTGAATCGTTTTGTTGACTATGCACCACATCGTTCTGGATATAACTAATATTACCATTGTAACTGCCAATCCATAGCCTTCTTTGTCGGTCTTCGTAAAAGAAGAAGTTTTCAATATCCGCTAAACCTTCATTCAGTGTGTAATGCATAAATTGGTGGCCATTGTATCGGCTAATTCCCTTATCGGTAGCAAACCATAAATATCCGTCGGAGGTGCGATAAATGCCATAAACCGTATTACTCAACAGACCCACTTTTTTGGTATAATTGGTATAAATGAGCTTTTGTGCTGCCGATGAAAGCACTACAAAATGAAGGAGAAGTAATAGAAAATATTTCATGGTTTCATTTTATAGTTCCTTTAATAAACTGGCTTGCCTTCTTCTCGAAACCGGGATTGTACAGTTGTTTTTCAAGATGAGAAACGAATCGCTAAAACTGTATTTACTGATGGAAGTTTTGTTGACCAAAAAGGATTTGTGGACTCTAATAAAAGACCGATGTTCCAGCAATTCTTCATAATATGCTAAATGATGACTTGCGTAAAACGTTTTGAGGTAATTTCCTTCGGTGAAAACGATTTTGCTATATGATTTTTCTGCCTCGATATACAGTAGATTGGACAGTGGTACCAACGTTACCTGCTGTTTGTCGCGCAAGGTTAAACTTTCGATTTGATTTTTGGTTTGGATGTCTTTCGATAATTGCGCAATTTCTTTTGTAGATAGGGAAACTTTATGCCTTAATATATGTTGCACAGATTGTACGAATTCTTCTTCATCAATTGGCTTGAGAATATAATCTAATGCATGGAGTTTGAAGGCCTCGATAGCATATTGATCGAAAGCAGTTACAAATACTACATTTGTTATCCTATCGGCATATTTATGCACAAATTCGATTCCGGACTCAACCGGCATTTCAATATCTACAAAAAAAAGTTGAATATCGTGTTGATCCATACACAGTCTTGCCTGCTTGGTAGTATAGGCTGAAGAAATTATTGAAATTTCCGTATCAAAATGTTTTTGCAAAAGATGTTCAATGTTTTTGCAAGCATCTTGTTCATCGTCAATAATTAATGCATTTAATCGGTTCATTTGCCGTTCGTAAAATATGAAGTACCGAAAGTAAAGCAAATAAGGGAAGATAAAAAATAGTGGCATTCCTTTATATCGAAAAGCAAATTCTATCGAACAAAACTACTTCATGTCATGTTAGCGAGTATCCTCTACAAAATTCATCAACAACCGGTTTTTAAGCCACCCTAGCTTTGTTTCTAAAGCAGCAAATTGCGCTTTATAAAACGTTACAAAAAACACGAAAACATTCACAAAAAAATAAATTTAAACAAAATGAAAAAGATAATTTTAATGATAGGCTTTATCACTTTAGCAGCCTATACCAACGCAGCAACTTTTACTCTTAACTTAAAATGTTTTATTCAAGGCTATTACCTAGGCGGAGGCACCATGTCGGAAGCTGCCGTAAATCAAGGCTGTCCTTGGGCCACTCCGGGTATGACCGACCGCGTACAGGTATTTCTTCGCAACGCCACTGCACCGTACGCCATTCGGGCTACCGGTTTGGCTACATTAACCACATCCGGAAATGCCACTGTAATTTTATCACATCCCGGACTTACTTTTGGCGATTACTATATTGATGTAAAAAATACGCGGAATGGTTTGGAAACCTGTTCACGTATGCCTGTTCGATTTAATGGAGTGGATCCTACCTACTACGACTTTACCACTTCAGCCAACAAAGCATATGCCGCCAATATGAAAGAAGTAGAGCCTGGGGTTTGGGCCTTTTACTGCGGTGATGTGAATGGTGATGGAAATATCGATTTGTTAGATCATGACGCTATCGAAACCGATGTACTCAATTTTGCTTCCGGATGTAAAAGAACGGATTTAAATGGTGATGGCAATGTAGATATTTTAGATATGACTATTTTTCAGACCAATCCGCTTGGTGCCTTTATTCACACTTGGCATCCATGGTAATTGAAATCAGCATATAGCACTGATTAGAATTAATATTATAACAATTTAAAAGAGTAATTATCATGAACACAATACGAAAAAAATTTATAGTAAAACTGGGTTTGAGTTTCGCGCTCCTATTTTCAGCGGCAAATGCTTTTTGCAATCCGCAAGTAAGTATGCGTTTAAAAAATATCAGCACCAGTTCAAACACCATCGAGTACGATTTATATGTTGTGAATAACAGCGCCTCTACCATTCAATTAGCGGGATTTTCATTTGGAGTGAACTTTGATGAGACCATTGTGAATGGAGGTGAAATTTCCTATTCGTTGCTTCGCACTGCCGATAACAAATCGAGGACTTTTGTTCCAAAAATGGCTGTTGCACTAACAGCAGTAAAGGGACAAAGTCAAGCCCGACTCACTACCGGAAATACCCCCTTTGAGCGAGCCATTGAGTTGCAGGCTAATAGGCCTTATAAAGTGGGTCGGTTTAAAATTCACAATTCCAATACATGGACGCCAAATAGCAATCCCAATTTTTATCTGCAAGAATCATTTGCCAAGGGAAAAACTACTTGTGCCCTTATGGTTTTGGTTGCAGAAGGTAGCGAAACGCACATCCTGCATGTAGACAATCAAATGATAGAAACCTTTGCCGAAAAGTGTCCCATTCTCAATCCTTCAGCTTTGCAAAATGCCCGCGCTAACAATGAAAATTCCTTGTTATCTAATCCGTATTCGGTGGAACTATATCCCAATCCGGTCACCGATAATTTGCATGTAAATTATTTCGCAAAGGCAAGCGCTGTGGGAACCATCCAAATAATAGATATGCAAGGACGTCTTATTCAAAGCAGTCAGATAAGTACAGTAGAAGGAAGCAACACAATACTTGTGGATGTACATACCCTGCAAAAGGGAATGTATATTATCAAGTTGGATACCGGCGAAAAGCAGGCCAGTAGCCATGTCTTTTCGAAACTGTAACCGCTTGTGCTAAGCACTTTATTATGGAAAAATTATGGAACGGAAGTGGGGCAATAATGCGCCCGCTTTCGTTCTTTTTCACACAGTTTTAACGTCATTTTCAGGTACGGAAAAAGTAAATTTGCCCTCAGATAATCTATTTGTAATTGTCCATGAGAGCCCTATTTGCTAGTCTGATTCTTTTTATTTCATCTGCTACAGTTGTGGCGCAGGATATTGAATTTCAGGTGATGCCCGCAGCTAACAAGGTGGGTACACAAGATGCTTTTGAAGTGCGTTATGTGGTAAAGAATGCAAACCGTGCGCAATCTTTTTCCTTAAATGAATTGAGAGATGTGCAGGTAGTAGGTGGTCCGTCACAAAGCAGTAGCATATCTATCATGAACGGCGAGCGAAGTGTCAGTCTTGAAATTACCTACGTTTTTAAGGCGAAGCGAAAAGGAAGTATCGTTCTGCCTGTTGGTATTATCAGTATTGACGGAAGAGAGTATAAGTCAAATGCAGTTGGAATCGCAGTCATTGAAGGCACTGTACGAACGCAAACCCAACGACGATCTCGCAACCCATTTGACGATCCTTTTTTTGATCAGGATCCCTTTGAAGAAGATGTATTTGCAGCCATGCAACGACAACAACAACAAATGATGCAAATGTTGCAACGAAGCGGGGGCATGCGTCAGATGATACCACAGCAAAGGCAATCGCAAAATGCAGCAGCACCACAAGCAGAAATTACCAAGGATAATTTGGGCAACAATTTATTTATAAAAGTTGATGTGGATCGAACCCAGGCCATAGTGGGTGAGCAGGTGACTGCCAGTTATAAACTGTATACAAGGGTTCCCATGGAAATGAATCTAACCAAGCTTCCTTCATTGAATGGATTTTGGAGTCAGGACTTTAAATTGCCACAAATTCCGAAACCCAAATTGGAAGTGGTAAATGGGAAAGAATATCAGGTTTTTGAAATTAAGCGAACTGCCTTATTCCCAACACAGTCTGGTACATTGGAACTTGATCCGGCCGAGGCAAGCGGAATGGCACGTATACTGAAACCAAAGCGAGTTAGGCAAGAGAACCCTTTCGCCGATGATCCGGTGCTTAACCACTTTTTTGGTTCTATGATGATGAGTGATCCGGATTTTGATAATCAGTATATGACCACCTACGATTATGAAGATGTGAAAGTGAATTTGAAAAGCACTCCAATTAAAATCAATGTCACTGCCTTATCTGAAAGCAATCGACCGCCTTCTTTTAATGGGGCCATTGGTAGCTATACACTTGAAAGCACCATTGACAAAACAGAATTAAGTACTGATGATGTTGCTAGTATCACGTTCAAAATTTCTGGTACCGGAAATTTGAAATTGATGAATGCACCCATTATTCAATTTCCAAATGAAATCAATGCCTTTGATGTAGAGCAAACAGATACCATTACCAACAGAAATAATATCATCGCAGGGTACAAAAAGTTTACCTATAATTTTGCACCACAAAGTGCAGGTACCTTTACGATTCCTGCAACGGACTTTTCATATTATGATCCGGAATTAAAACAGTATAAAACCTTGACCGCACCATCTTATGTCATTCATGTGAAACAAGGAAAAAGATGTTGATAATAGCAGCGCCAAATTACCCAGTGATATCCATGATATTCACTCAAAGGTACGTAAGATCGAAAAATCAAAACCGATCCATTTACCGGGCAGTCCCTTATATTGGGGGGGCTTTGCAGTGCCAATGTTAGCATACTTGGGCTTACTGGCCTTTAGAAAGAAGGAGGATAAACTGCAAGAGAATGTGGTTTTGTTTAAGAATAAGAAGGCCAATAAAATAGCACTCAAGAGATTGGAAACCGCCGAGAGATATTTAAAAATGTCTGCACAAAATTCTTTTTACGAAGAAACGTCTAAAGCGGTTTGGTTATACCTTAGCGATAAATTAGGAATACCATTATCCACCTTATCGAAAGAGGTAGCGATTCAAAAATTAGGTGAAAAAAAGGTATCACCTGTATTGCAAGAGGAATTATTTCGGGTTACCGATGAATGTGAAATGGCTTTGTATGCTCCTGAAACAGGCAGTATGCGGATGCATCAAACGTATAGTGATGCATATAAATTAATTGGAAAATTGGAGGATGAGTTGTCATGATTAGAATAATAGCACTTGTATTTTCTTTTTTGGTTGTATGTAGCGCTTCCGCTTTTTCGGAAGATAATTTGATGTTTGAAAAAGCCAATCAATTGTATCGGAATAAATTATATGATAGCTCTGCCGATTTATATCAACGGATGATTGCGGATGGATATTGCCATGCAGATCTCTACTATAACGCCGGTAATGCCTTTTATCGAATTCATAAAATTGGGATGGCGGTGTGGTGCTATAAGAAGGCCCTTCAAATAGATTACAATGTAAACTATCAGGATAATCTGTTACTTGCTCAAAAAAGAATTAAGAACAACATTAAGGCAACAGAGGATATATTTTTTGTTCGGTGGTGGAAGTATTCGTACAATTTTTTTTCGGTCAATAAGTGGGCCGTGCTCACAATGGCTTTGTTTATCCTTTCGATACTGCTTTTAACGATTAAAAATATTTTAAAGAAGCATTTTGTAAAACAAGTCTATATTCATGCGGCTGTGGTATTAACTGGACTCAGCGCGTTGTTTTTATTTGCTAAATATTATCAAGAAACAATGCACTATCATGGAATCATTATTCAAAATAATGTACTGTTGGTTTCCGCTTCAAAAGCACTATCCATCGACTTAAGTGAAGGTACGGAAGTAGAATTTATGGCGCGAAAAGGCGCAATGTTGCAAGTGAAAATTCCTGACGGACGTGTGGGAACCATCCCTGCGTCAGCCTTTAAACGTTTGTAGGATCTTATTTGCTGATTTTATAAGAGTAGCGTGTTCCCTTATCATGAACGATTTTGACAAAATACACCCCTTTAGAAAATGAGGCCGTATTTATGGTGTGCTTTTGCCCAGATATCAAACGAGTATAAATAGATTTGCCGGTGATATCACAAATATCAATTTCATAGGATGCAATTTCTTTAGTATGGATTTCAACTGTAAGCACATCTGAAACGGGATTTGGATAGATTTCTATGTCTCTTTGCTCATTTATTGTGCTGACTTTTGTTGGCCAAACAATTTTCAGGGTATCGCTCAATACATTGTAATCTGTAATTTCCTTTCCTTCATTATCAATTAATTTGAGATTTGCGAAATCTAAAATGAGATCACTTCCAATGCTTGCGTTTGCATCTATAGGTACTGATAAAGTAGCAATTTGACCATTACCGCTAACCGCTTGCTGATCCTTTTTTACCAAAGCAAATTCTGTAGCATTGAATCCTCCGCTATTTTTTTGAAAGAGATAGCTATTGGCAGCGGTCCCCATCCATGAAGTGCTATTGGAAAGTGTGATGTTATTGCTCAAAGTATTAGACACCATTATTTTTCCGGCAATGCCATAAATACTATTCATAGGTGAACCCACCGAACCAAGATGTACGGGTATTTGTAACGTGGTTCCGGGTATGGCTTCCAAACCATTGGTGTCAAAAAACAAATCAGGTAAACCTCTTGTTTTGTAACGACCTAATTGATTATTCTTAAGATGAAACTGTCCATAATTTAGAGTAACTACCGCCCAGTCGGTATTGCCAACAGCGCCGTCTCCATCACAATCTGCATGTTTATAATTAACACCATTAATAAATGTATCAACCCAGTTGGCACAATACTGAGCAGTCCAGCTTGTATTAGCTCCCGGTCGCACCACGCCCGTTGCGCCAAAGGCGAGTCCGAGATTGAGTACGTCATAATTATTTACTACAAAATCCGCATTGGCATCGCCAGGCCATACGGTATCAAGATTGCACTGGTTTACATAAATGAGATATGCAAAATTTTGGGTGCCAAGTAAATCGCAATGGTTATCACGTGCCTTTAACCCTAAAACGTAGGGCTGAGGTCTAATATCTGCAGGGGAAGGGGTCCAAGTAAAAGTACCCACTTGTTGTGGCGCATTACTAGTAGTGAGGGTGGAGCCTGGAATATTATTGGTATTCATGGTAATGAAAACCGAATCGCCAAGGTCTAAGTCTGCAGAATTCACTGGGAAACTCAGCGAATTTCCCGGACAAACATTGATTGAGGTAAAATAATTGGGACCACCATTTACCCCACTTAATGTAGGTAGATTATTGGGCGAATCAGCTATAAAGGTTAAGTGCATATCCTTAATGACACTTCCCACCAGCACACCGTTTCTATATTCGTTTACCTTAGTAGCAACAGCGAAAGTACCCTGCACATTACAATTAAAGCTAAGATTGCCATCACTTGGGTTTAAAGTAAAACTACCGGGAAAAGGATTGGCGTTATTAAATGGGTTCACAAAATTGCAGTAGGTGGGAACGCCATTTGTGATGGATGCAATGGGGGTCACAACGGAATATGACAAAGAATCTCCATCAATATCATTCGCTATCAAATTGGTGTTATAGGTTTGATTGGTTTTGAAAAGATACTGGTCACCAAGCATAAACTGAACAGAGTTATTTGGAGGTACACCACCCGTGTTGTTAAGGGTACTCATTAATACAAAATTTTGTACACCCGGATTTAAAATGTTGTCCAGTGCGTTATTTCGGCAACAATGTGAGGTTGAAAAAACCCAGTCATTCGCAACTGCAGGAAGGGTCACATTGCCTTCATAAAATAAAACTTCATATCCGGGATAGGCGCCACCATAGCAAGTAGTGGTAAGCCCGGGACAAAATCCGCTGATATTGTATCCCTGAAGTAAATTTAAACCAAGATTGGTATTCACATTTTGCATCAGGGTTGCTGAATAGGAATTTAATACAATACTTCCAAGCGCAGGAGCCCCTGAGCAGTCTCTCACCATTTTTACCTTCACATAGTAGTTTAATCCATTGAGATGGGTGTATTGTATTTCGCCGGAAGCTAAATGGGTAGCATTGTAAATATATTAAATTTTTAGCATCCTTGTGTCTGAAATCCACGGGGAAATTCATGACTTTAATGCAGACACGTGTTGAGCAACTCTTCCGCAATCTCAGGCCATTCCACAAAACAATAGGCATTTTGATTTTCTAAGATGTCCTGCACTCCTGCCTCAATGGCATCTTGAACACCTTTTAATCGATACCAGTCGCTATGATAAATTACCTGATTGTGATGTCCTATATATTCATTAATGATTGAAAAAGTAGGACTGCTGGTGTTTTCCGTAACGCCCAATTGTCGGCAAAGAGCCCGTATAAGCTCGTTTTACCCCTGCCATCTCTGCGTACAATGCAAAGCATCGGGCATTGGGATACTGGATGAGGATTTTTTGGGCCACCTCATCAATTTGGGAGATATGGAAGGTAAGGGTCATTTTGTAAAAATAGCAACTAAAGCTTGAAATGGAATCAGCTCCATTATTTATTTCGTAATTTCGTGTAATGGAGAATGCCGTTCAATGTAAAGTAGAAGGAATGACCTGTGGAAATTGTGCGCTTACGATTTCAAATTATTTGAGTAAAAAGGGGGCCAGCCAAATCAGTGCGAATGCTTCTACCGGCGATGTATCTTTTGTAGTGCCAGAGTTGGTGGATGTAAATACATTGTATGATGGTATTGATAGGTTAGGTTTTAAAGTGATGAAAGATGAGGAGAAGGAAGTGGTCGGAATTTCTCAAGTGAAGATATTCTTTTTTATTTCAATTTTTTTTTGGATTCCCTTAATGGCGCATATGTTCATTTCCTGGCCCTTGCTCCATCAACCCCTTACACAGCTTATTTTGGCAATTCCGGTTTATTTTATTGGAGTAGTTTATTTTGGAAAAAGTGCCCTGCGATCCATAAAAAATGGAATCCCAAATATGGATGTTTTGGTATTTATTGGAGCCAGCGCCGCATTTTTTTACAGTATCGCCGGTTGGTATTTGCATCCGGAACATGCGCATCAGTATTTGTTTTTTGAAACAACTGCCTCCATCATCACTTTGGTACTAGCCGGAAATTATTTAGAAGAATATGCGGTGAAATCGACAGCCAGTTCAATAAAGGAATTGATGAAGTATCAAAAAACAAAAACCCACTTGATTTTGATAGATAGTATCGGAAAAGAAAGTGTTGTGGAAATTGACAATGATGAGGTCAAGTTAGATGACTTGCTGCAGGTGAATACAGGAGATAAAATACCGGTGGACGGAACAATCCTCAAAGGAAACGCGGCTGTGGATGAAAGTATGATGACCGGCGAAAGTATTCCCATTATGAAGGGCATTGCAGATGAGGTTACCGGTGGTACTATTATCAAAGAGGGTAATATTAGAATGAAGGCCACTGCAATCGGTAGCAATACCGCCTTGTCAAATATTATTAAATTGGTTAACCAGGCGCAAGCTGCGAAACCTCCCATGCAGAAACTGGCAGATAGGATTAGTGCGATATTTGTTCCATTGGTGGTTGGTTTTGCAGTGTTAACTTTTTTAGTCAATTACTTCGGATTTCATCATAGCATTGAAAATAGTATGATGCGAACCATTGCAGTAATGGTTATTGCTTGTCCATGTGCCATGGGATTGGCAACACCGGCTGCCGTAATGGTGGGCCTTGGAAGAGCGGCTCGCAAAGGGATTTTAATAAAAGGAGGGGATACCTTAGAGAAAATGAAAGACCTCAAAACTTTTGTTTTTGATAAGACAGGCACCCTCACAACCGGAAATTTGAAAATCGACTCCTATGAAACGTCGATGGACGAAGCAACTTTTAAAACCCTTGTTTTTTCTTTAGAACAATATTCATCGCATCCCATTGCAAAAAGTATATGCAATGAATGGGCATCCCAAAATCCCATTTCATTTAAATCGACTGAAGAAATAAAGGGAATAGGTCTAAAGGCTCTTGACGAACAAAATAACGAATGGCAATTGGGGTCCTATCGTTTGCTCAAGAATATTGAAAATGAGAAAAGGCATGATTTA
>JADJQP010000005.1 GCA_016712665.1 Bacteroidota bacterium | reverse complement strand
TTTATAATCGGACAAAATCTCCAGAGGTTTTTTCGAATTTTCTTTTTGATACATCAAAAATTTATTTCGTGTTATTCTGCTTCGGTGGTAGTACCTGGTCACCGTTTCAATGTTCCATTCATCGTCTGTTACTTTCAATTGCTCGAGTGAGTATACAAGTGCATCCTTCAGTAGTGCCCTTGGCTTATGTAGGAGGTAAGTATCGGCATGTGCCACCAGGACAGACTTCATAAAAAAATCAATGTGTTGATTGAACAGTTGCATCTGTCTTGGATTCATCCAGCATCCAAATCTCTCATAGTCATCCTTCGAGATGTAAAGACGCATTTCATCAGGGTAATCTGGTACGTCTTTCATACCTCTGTGCAGGTCGTGTGCTAAGCAGAGAATCAAGAAATTATGGAATATGCTTGTACGATCGATGGCAGGTTTTTGCCCAAAGTTATTATGCAGATAAGCCTTTATGTGGGGCTTTGTAAAAAATTGAACCGATACATTTTGAATGGCCATACTACAAATTTTCATCTTTTTGTTTAGGAATAAAAGGACTGCCACTATCCCTCCATATCCTTTTCCCACTTTGAAATTATATCCTTATGATGGTTAAGCGCTGCCGAACCAAAAATATTTAGCACTAGCAAATTGGCGCACCATCCTGCAAGTATTGAAAAGGTGATAATGATGGAGATTGCCATTTTAGAGGCAACGGCATATACCAATATGCTGGCGATTGCGATGAAGATGATTAAGAGTAATTTGTTCATTTTTTTTTTATTTTTAAAAAGTTATTTTTTAGGAATTTGAATATTTTTCGCCTGCCTACAAGCCTACACTGCCTACAGCGAACTACAAAAAACTACCACTGCCTACGGAATTACATGTAGATATAATAGATTTTCATCGATTTTCAATACTTTATAGTTGTAGGCAGTTGTAGGCATGGTTTTTACTTGTTTTTTAATAGGGTGCATCTTCTGTAGAAAAATTATTTATTTCATTTACCGGTAAATCGGTCGATTGATTTTTGCGCATCGCATCGCGCAGCTCGTCCATGCTCAGCACTTCCAAATTAATGTCCAAATCATCATAGATAAATGCATAAGCATTTGTGATTGCGTTTTGGTTGGCATCGCCATGCTTGGTAAATCTAAAATTCTTCACAGCTCCAATGTAGTAATCGCGATTGCTCAGGTAATGCATAATACTTTCCATGCTCATAGCTTCTTTACCTGTTCTACTTCGGTAACTACTTTGGTAAAGCTTGTGTACATTATTGAGCCTCATATATAACACCTTCACAGGATCGTTGAATTTTTTTACATAAGTTTCGTCCTTCTCTTTGCGTAGCGTTATCTCGCTTACTTCTTCAATTCTGTAATCCCATCCAATACTGATCAGTTTGCTTTCGCTCAGGAACATCACTGTATTCCAGAATTCAGATAGCGAATCAGAAGTGCGAAGGAACTTGCACCAGTACGATGCTCTTGCGTAACAGTAGTTATTAAATTCTTCCGTGTCGATCGATAGCGATATTTTTCCTTGGCAATGGCAATGGCATTATAGAGGTAGCTCCAATTTTGCATTACACGTTGGTTGAAGTTCACGCCGTTGCCATACCTGGTGCGCCATTCGGCCAAAGTTTTGTTAGTCCGTTTTTGAAAATGCTCCTTAAAGTATTCTCGATGCTCTAGCAGCTCCAGGAGTATGGCTGTGATTCCCTTCTTCTCCATGCTCTTCAGTTCTTCATACTCTTGCTTATCTTCATTGGTGAGGTTGCGCGGTGTAAACGGTTCTATCACACTACGGTTTACAATGGAATTATCATCTGCAGTAACAAGGAATTGCCCCATCAGCACTACGCCGCTTGTAATGTCGACCGTCTCGGTTTGCCTGCGATTGCCGCCCATCACTCCACGTTGTCGTCCCTCGCCATCGTACCAACCTTTTATCTGCTGAAACCTTTCTTGCTTAATGGAGTTCACATCAAACTCATTGAAGCCGGCAAGTCCGTTCATAAATCTTCCTCCATAGAGAAATAGCGCATTGTCGGTGCCTGAGTTCAGTTGGAAGAATGGGCGGTTTACGCAAAATAATGCCATCAAGCTTTCGGCCCATTTGCTTTTGCCCGAGCTCGTGGAGCCATAGGCATACAGATGCGGAAAATTATTGTCGATGGAAAAATAAAGTCCCTGAAGCACGACATAATGCAATACGCAATCCCTACGTTGCCTTTATGGTCGGGGTATACACGTTGCATCTTTTTTACCCAGTGGTCAAATGTGATATCAGTTTCCACTATTTGAAATGGGCGGTCCATCAGGTATCGATCATCTTCTGTGCTAATGGTTTTTTTGTAAATGGAGCTGGCCGGTGGCACAAAGAAATTTTTATCTTCAATTTCTACTACGCCCCATTTGTCGTAGTCTTGAACTCCTTTGCCCGGAACGAATATTTTGTTTACAAAGGCATAAAAGCCGTAGCGTTGCCAGCCTAATATTCTTATTTCAAAACATGACCTGAAGGAGTCCATTAGTTTTGTAGCGATTCGCAAGTAGGCGGCCTTGCTACCAAATATTACAAAGTTACCGCTTCCCACAAGGTATACTTGCATCACGTCAATGCTTACCATGGCCTTGCTTTCAATGTCAAGGATGGCTACCTTCTTCCCATTATCAACTTCAATCAAGTGTTGACTATCTTTTGGATTCTCTGCTAGAACGTGGAAAATAGGTTTGATTGAAAAATTGGTAATTTGCACCGAGCTCTTTTCATTTGGGTTATAGCTATAGTAGCCATATCGTATGCCATTGGCAGCGGTAACATTTACGAGTGAAAATCCATCTTCCTGTACTTCCGCTTTATTTATCCACTTCGGGCACTTGTTCCAAGGGTCGCCTTCTTCCAGGTCAAACTCTTGATCAGGATTATAGTTTCCGTTATTGTCAAAAATTGTTTTTTGATTGGCCTTCTTCTCTTTCAGTTTTGCATCGAGTCCGGCGGCTACATATTTCTTCAGATCACTCACTGCAAGTTCAGGGAGTATGGCATCTTCCAATGCAGGTATATTTCTTTCAGCAGTTTCGCGCAGCTCCAGAAGGTAAGCACGATTTTCTTCATTGGCTTTGTCCAGTCTCTTTTGCAACGCTTTGATATCCTTATTGGTCTGCGATATGTTTTTCTCAATATCGCGATTCCACTTTGCCACTTCCGCGCATACGCTCTTCACGTATGTATCGCGCTTTATCTGTTGAGGTATCACACACAGTAGCTCCACTATGTCCCTGGTTGCATTTTGCTGGTCAATGGTGGTGAGCGCAGTGCGCCAGTACTTCATGCATTGCCAAAGCACCGCATCCTGAGTAATTGAATTTATGTGGTCTCTTAATGTCATTAATTATTTTGCGCTTTTAAAAGATAAATCGGTATATCTCAATTGCTCATTGATTTGAATATTCTCTTGCCAGCTGGTCGGGGTCCTTGTCTGTCAGCTCAACTGTTAGCGTATTGAAACCGAGCTTCAAAGCTTTGTTTAGCAGTTTAGTCGTACTTGCCTGTCCGGCAGTGTCGCCGTCATACATGATGGTGATGGTATCGGTGTAGCGTTTGAGCAACTGCAATTGTTTTTCATCGCAGGCGGTACCACATGGGGCTACTACATTCTCCACACCGGCATTGTGCATACTCATTACGTCAAAGTATCCCTCTACCAATATTGCACATTTTTCTTTTTTGATTGCTTCCATTGCCCGGTCTAGTCCAAATAGAATCGTACTTTTTGAGTACAGAAAGTTTTCATTTGGATTCAAGTACTTTGGCTTGTCGTCGCCGATCGCTCGGGCCCCAAATCCTATTATTTGTCCGTGCTTATCAAATATAGGGATGGTAATTCGGTTGCGTAAGGCATCGTAGTTTTGGTCCTTACTTGTCAGCACAAGGCCTATTTCATTGGCAACTGTATACCAGTTTTGATTGATGACATGGGTGGTAATATTCTTCCATCCATTAGGAGCAAAGCCAAGTTGCCATTCTTCTATCTTATCATCATCAAAACCACGCTCTAAAAGGTAGGTTTTCATTGCAGGGTTATTAGCCAGTGCGTTCCGATAGTAATCATGTGCATAGTTGAGTATGAGTTTGGCAGTCTCGAGCTTGGTAATTTTCTCTTTCCTTTCTTCCTCGCTACCAAATTCGAGGTACTCGACTTGTATGTTATGCGATTTTGCAATTGTTTCTATCGCTTCCAAAAAAGTTAGCTTGCGTACTTCCTGCACAAATCGTATGGCATCACCGGATTTGCCGCAGCCAAAACATTTGTAGTAATTCTTTTTGATGTTGATTCTGAAGCTCGGCGTTTTCTCATTATGGAAAGGGCAGCACGCCTCATTTTTTTTGATGGTAATGTATGTGCTTAGCACATCATCAATAGACAGTGCTCGCACTCGTTCAATTGTATTTTCGCTAATGATCATATAGTGATGATTGTATTGCTAAGGGTTGAAAAATTTGTGGGTGTTTTGATTCAAGCCACTTGATAGCTTCTGACAGCTGGCTTTCTGCAGCTCGACATTTTATTAGCACCGAATCATATCGGGTTGCATAGTACATGGCCTGTTGTGCTCGCACTTCTTTTACTAACTTGACAAATCTGCTTTGCCAATCATAGTGCTGTGGATCAGAGTCAATAAATTCTTTGAATTTACCGGCGACTTTTAGTTCCAACGCTTTTGCCTGAGCAATTAAGTTTGCGTTGTTATTTCTTGCGCAATAGCTCTCCTGTTGTTTATTGTGCATCAGGCGCACCAGTTTTATAAAGCTGTGAAATTGATCCTTTGTCATGGCAGTATTTTTAATGACCGTTAGCGTCGTTAACTGGTTCTTCAGGCATATGTTCTAATACATGTGGTGGATGCGATATAGTAACCGATCCCGTATCAATGCTTATTTGTATAATTGCATTGTCGTTAATGCCGTTTAATTCGCAGGACTCACGCATAATATTCTGAAGTTGTTTTTGCGTAAATCTGATAGTGGTGATTTGTTGTGGGCTCATATATTACTTGATTTTTAAGTTGATTGCTTCAGGAGAAAGTCTTTCGTCGTCCAACATTTTCTTTACACACATTGCCGCTGCCTCTGCGTACTTGCCATGAATTGCGCTGGTTTCATATCCGTCATGTCCATGACATTGCACCTGATACATATTACCTTCTCTGGCGAGTTCAAAGTCGGGCATTAGGGCCAACATATCAGCGAGTGTGTATGCAGGTATTCTTCGGTACTCAGTATGCACACCAGGCACTTGTACATGCTTGTGGCTGTAAAGTTCCATGTAGTCGAATTCGTCACTTACAATAAAGTGCTTACCATTTAGGTAAATGTGGTACCAAAATGGAACTTCGGCGGTAATGCCTTTGGCGTGTAGGATTGTACACATGAGAGGGCTTACAAATAAGTCGGGTAGGGTGGTGTGATTCATAAAGTGGAATTTTGTCGTAAATAATTTTTGATATCCTTGTTTAAGTATTTGTATTTTCTTCCGCCTTGGCAGGTGAAATTGATGTGGTTGTCTGTTGCCTTCTTTCGCATTGTGCGCTTGTCTTTAAGGCCTAGTATTTCCATTGCCACCGCTTCACTGATCCATTCGTTGGATGTGGAAGACATTGAAAGTGCTTTGAGACCTTCTTTGATAAAGGCTATCTCATTGCATAGCTTACGCCACTCAGAGGTCGGTATGTTTACAAACGAGCTCATGCGAGTATCGAGTTTCTTTTTTGAATTTCCTTTTTAAAAAATACGAGTAATTTGTACGCAATACTTGTGTCCTTTACCTCGCCCTTTAGGTAGCGTGATATGGTTGCTTCGCTGCATCCATTTTTAGAAATAAAATTTTTTTTATCATTTGCAGAAACGTCTGCTGCTATGCTTTTCAGGGCTTCTGCAAACTCCAAAAGTTGAACTTTTGATTTATTATTTTTCCTCATTTGTGAAACTTTATGAAAAATTGTGTAATTTTGTGTAAACAAATGAAATCTTATTTTGCGTAATAAATACGCAAAAAGTGCGTAAAATATGCACAAATTATCAACATGAAAGAAAATGACACCGAAACAACTACAAAAAATACGAAAAGGATTAAAGTATAATCAAACAGATTTTGCAAAGCTGTTGGGCTTTTCAAGAGAAAAATTATCTCTTTTAGAACGTGGAGTTAGCAAAATTGATTATGCTACTGAACTTGTAATTAATGACGTCGTAAATTCAGTAAATAATCCGCAAAAGAAACGAAATAGTAAGGCTAAGGTTTCAAATACAAAATTTGATGGTGACCAGCAAGTTGGGTACAGTGGTGCGAATCCTTTTTTGAATCAGGATCAGATGTCAATGGCAATGATGGTTAATGCTTCAACAGCTTCGGTTTCTTTAGATTTGATTTGTGAAATTTTATCTGTTGTTTCAGCTCGTCCATTGGAGGAGATAAAGGGCCGAGCCAGTTCAATGTTAAAAGAAAGGGGTGCGAAATTGCAGGTAGTTTTAGATTCGTTATTTTAGACTTTTTCATAAAATTAAATCTATTTAAAAAAAATATTAACCAAAACGAAAAACGATACAAAAATATGTTAAATGCTTAACCTTTAATTTTTAAGCGTTGATTATTAATAAGATATGAGTGGAATTTTAGTCCTAGTGGGTCCACTAAACAGAATGAGAATGACAAAGAGAGCGGGAATGAATCGAATTCATTCTCATTTTCCTACTCATTCTCATTTTTGGTTTAGCTATTCTTTTTTCATTTTTCTATTCATCCTCCTTCAAATTCAACTGTTGTATAAGCTTGGCATAATCAAGTAATTGCCGGTTATGGTCCGTAAACGGAATGCGAAAGGGCAGTGAGAAATCGCTACCTTCGAGCTTATCATCAAAGCAAGGCTGTAGATATTCGAGGTTTATGCTTGTACCTGGTGACAGATCCAGTTCCATTGGAACGCCATCTGCATTGTAAACTTTGATGCTAATCATAGCTCAAAGTTGGTAATTACCGGGAAAGTCTAAAAGGACAAACTATTTGCAGTCTTAGTTAGCAATTTGCTTCTGCCCAATCATAAAGTACTTTAGTAGTGCATCCGATAGTTTTGCAATTTGTTTTTAGGTGTAGTGCAGGCACCATTTTCTCATTCCCTTGAATGACTATTGACCGAGAAGCTGTTTTTGTGTAAATGTGATGGCTTGCACTTATTCGGTCAAATTTATATCCATATTTATCTATAAAGGCCAAAAAGCATTTTAGTGGGATAGGTCTAAAATTTCCCATTAGGCAACCATTTCAACTAATTCTGTTGTGATATCCTCCTCTGCAACGTTGAAATTCTGTAATATGCCATTTTTGTCAACATAAAGATGGGAGTAATTTTTTTTGAAGAACTTATCTGACTTCCATCCTAAGGATACCAATTGCTGATGCATCTCGTTTTGGTTTAGGTTCATTATAAACTTAAAGTATTCATGAACTGAATCCTTTAGCATTACCATCGCCGTGGTCTTATTTTTCCCATAAGCGGAGATGTCAAAGGATAAGATGTAAGAAACATGCTGTTTGGTTTCCTTGTCAAAGAAGTGGATTATTCGGAACCTACCATTAATTTCTCCAGGCCTATATTGGGTTCTTCTTTTAATGTGCAATGTTTCGCTTGCTAATTTATCCTTAGATTCCGTAAAACTTGAAAACGAACTCATTGATTTTATGATTTTATTGTTTCAATGTTTTGAACTTGACAATTGTATGATTACTTGACAAGTGTAAAATATCTTAACAAATGTAAAGGCATTTGACATATCTCAAAAAAAAATGCGACGAAATTTCATAGAATTTCATAAAATTTCACAAACTCTGCATGAATATACTTTTTTTCTTTGCTTTCAACCTAAATTTTAAATCAAGGAAGTTATGATATTTAGGGCTTTAATCTCACTTTTAGGAAGCGATATTGATCTAATTTCTTGCCTCTAGAGGTTTGTAACAGCGTCAATTTTTAGTGTGCTTGGAAATTCCTCAGCGATGATATCTTCAACAGTTTTATGTTCGATTTGCGAGTTGTATTTTTCTAGAATTGCTAATGTCTCTCTGTATTCCATAGCTTCCGGCAATCTTGAAAATTCAGCGTCAATTCCGATAATTTTAATTTGCTGCTCAATTTCATCCAATGAAACATTGAAAAACTCCTTCCGATATTTGAGCATATTAACTTTCTTATTGTTAAATGCTTTGTGTAATTCATTTTCGAGTCTTAGTTTTTGCAGAGTCTCCGTTTCGGGACTCTGCGGTTCATTTACATAATTATGCTTTGGAAATTTCATTTATCAAATTTATTATCAAAATCGCAGAGTCCCAAGATACACTATGCTTAATACATGATTTGTATAGTGGAGACTCTGCGGGGGCTAAATCGCAGAGTCCCAAGATACATTATGCTTAATACATGATTTGTGTAGTGGAGACTCTGCGGGGACAAAGAGAGCGGGAATGAATCGAATTCATTTTCATTTTCCCACTCATTCTCATTTTTCGTTTTAGGATCCTTATGATGTTATTTCACCCGATGGCGTAAATATGATTCGTATCACTTCGCATTCATTTCGTCTGATTCGAATATTCTGATTTCTTTTGAAGGCTGCGACGAATAATTTTTCATGGCTCGAGCTACTTTTTCACCTTGTATAGCCTTGTATCGTTTGGGAATAAGAAAATCAAGGGCTGTCATTACTATTTGTCCGGCGCGCTCGAAGGGGCGATTTTCATTTCGTTCGCCCAATAGCATAGAAGGTCTGAATATCCCCAGGTGATCAAACCCAATAGTCATCAGTTCGGATTCTACTTCGCCTTTTACCCGGTTGTAAAAAATAGAAGATTTGGGATTGGCGCCGCCGGCCGTAACGATGCAGTATAAGGATGCGCCATTGGCCTTGGTGATTTGCGCCAGTTGAATAGGGTATTGCTTATCTACTTTTGAAAAGGCCTCACGACTACCGGCTTTGGAGATGGTAGTGCCCAAACAGCAGAATACATGATCTACAGCAGGAAGAGCTGGGGTGTCGTTTTCAAAATTGTATACGATTTGGATACAATTGGAATCCAAGTGGTCTATTTTTTGTCGAACCAAAATATATATCTGCTCGTAATGCTTGCTTTCCAGTAATTGCTTCAAAAGTTCTTTACCGATCATGCCGGATGCTCCTGCTACTATTGCTTTCATAAATGAGGTTTATTTTTCAAATGTAGCATAGTTTTTGCGCATTCAATGTAAGTGGCAAGTAGCTAGTTTCTTCGTTTAAATAATACGCCTGTCTTAGTAACTAGTGAAATAGTTTTAAGAAATTTATGGCAAACAAAATTGGTAACAATAAAAATGCTATCCAAATAAGCATAAAAATCAATCGACCGGTTCTTGTTAAATCTGATATAATCGGTTTTTTGAGTATCGATTGCATGAAAGAAATCACCTTAGCTTCCTGTTCTGCAATCTCATATACGGTAGGTGTAATAATTTTAAAGAAGGCTCTTGAACTGACACCTATTTCATCACGCAATAGCCAGTATTCTTTATCGGTTAACTCTTCATAGCGGATATTCGTTCTAATCGCGTTACTTTCGGCGCGTACTTTTATTTTATCTACATCCATTTGCCCAATAAATTGTAACAGAATAAAAGCTGGTAGTATTAATAAAAAATAATCCTGTTGTTTAAAGGCTATGTAGGTTAACAATGCAGTGGAAATCAACATAAAAGCCTTAGAAATTATCTTATTTTTCCGAGGTATAAGGTGTCGAGAATTCTACCGCCATCCAATGGGTAAATCTGCAGTATATTAACTAGATTCACCAAAATGAAAACGAGCCCAGATTTTGAAAAAAGGGCATTGTCCTCATACTCTCCAATATAATACAGTATAAATCCAATCAAAATACCAGAAACAGGTCCGGCAAGTAAAATTATTAATTGTTGTTTTTATGAAACTTCTTCTTTGGTTCCGGTGGTAACTGCTCCTAAAAAGGGGATAAAGAAAATTTTTGTATCTTGATAGTTATAAGCTTTCATGGCGATATAGTGGCCAAGTTCATGAATGAGTAAGCACAGCGCAAAGATTATGACGCTTTGTATACTCTTGCCGGAAACCAATAAAAGGAAATAATAAATAGGATGAGACTTAACAGCAATTTGCCTTGCTGTGAAGTTTCGATGCGATTATTTGGTTTTGGAGGATAGAATTTTTCTTCAGGATAATTGTCCGGGTTCATTGAGTATCGTTATAGAATGTAAAAAAATATCATCGGGATTTTTACGACTGCGTCCGAATGGTACAAGGATCGTCAAAGTTACTGCACATTGTTTAGGAATCAAAGATATTGGATTGAAGGCCAATGGATGCATGGATTTTGTGTTATTGTTACTATTTAGTCCCCGCAGAGTCTCCGCCTCGGGACTCTGCGGTTCATTTACATATTTATGCTTTGGAAATTTCATTTATCAAATTTATTATCAAAATCGCAGAGTCCCAAGATACATTATGCTTAATACATGATTTGTGTAGTGGAGACTCTGCGGGGACTAAAGTAATTTTCCGGTGTTTGATTAATATCAACATTTAGGGAATCCATTAAATGAAAGGCAGCCAAATTCGGTGCCTGCGAAAACGATATCTTTGCTGAACACATTAGTATTAGCATAGATAAAAATAAAATCTTTCTCATGATGTATGTTTTTAAAAATTAATCAATAATAACCTGTTCAGTACACTTAACGCCATTACCCTCGTATCGAATGAAATAGAGACCTCTACTCCATTTACTTGTAGATATTTTCATTTTGTTTTGTTTTGGTAATAATATAGACTCATATGTCATTCGCCCATCTTTGCTATACACGATAATTTTATAAGTTAAATCATTATAGGTCTGATCCAAAATTTCCCGCTCAACAGTAATGACATCCTTTGCTGGATTCGGATATACTTTCAACAATTTTGATTTTTTTAATTTTTCATCAAGATGATTAGGCCAGTATCCCAGTGTAAGAGAAACGAATGATGTCGTAGCAAAATTATTAAAATGACATCCAAATAAATTTATGGGAGTGTCTATTGGTGCAAAGCCGGAGGTTCGTGCACCCAGATAAATATCATTATTGTAACTACTTCCTTTTATATACCTTGGCACGTCTGCGCATTGTGCGCCAAGTCTCGTCCTCGAATATATGTTGCCATTTGCAGTATCCAGTATAATCAGCCATAGATCGGTTTTATCACCGCCACCAATTGATTCTCCTATTTCAGTGTCATCTCTGCCTGCCACACTGCAATAAATATAGAGTTGACCGTTTTTCATGATACCACCTCCCTCGTTCTCCTGAATATGACATGACGCAAAATAACTCGGGTTATCACCCAATGGACCATATACTCTGCTCCACTTTTTATTTCCTATACTGTCTAGTCTCATAACCCATGTTAAAAGCGTACTACTAATTTCAGGGTTATTGAGGTTTGGAGAAGCATCCCACATGTCACCATCTTTCGACCATCCAGAGCCAATGAAAAAAATATCTTTTGTGCTACTGTCGAATATTAATGTAAACCCTTGTTCTGCCTGACTCCCTCCGTATTTTTTTTCCCAAATCAGGTTTTGCATTGTGTCAATGCATTTGATGATAGCGACTGATTGCCCATCTGCTACTGTATGTAATGTGAAATCTCCATCATATGAAGGTGTGCCAAAAGATATCAGGATTTCTTCTTTGTCATTTACTACAATACCGGAGGCACTTTCATCATCACTTCCGTCAAATATTTTTGAGCCATTTTTTTGTAAGCACCGTATCAGTTCTTATTACAAATGCATTGTAGGTAAAAGGCCCCGCTGCGTTTCCTGCAAAATCTCCTGTATTTGCCAAAGTTTTGCCCAAAATGTAAATATTGCCGCCATTGGATACTGCTACATCAGTTACAATAGTGCTTCCACCGTAACCGTATATATTTCCATATATTTTATTACCTATGGTGTCAGTTACCAATACCCAAATATTACCCGAAGTGGGTTGTGTATATCCATAAGGGCTCAAATCACCGTCTGAAGACAAAGTAACACCGATTAATAATAATCTATTTTCACCTATTTGCCTGATTTTTATAAACCTGTCAGATGCGCTACCACCCATATATTTCTTCCAAATAATTTGATAATCTTTATCTAGTTTTATAATTGTAGCTTGATGGTCGCCGGCAGCATAATCGTTTCCTGCAGCATATATGCCCCCAGTGCTTGTTGATAGCATATCATTTATAAGTTTGAGGGTATCACAATACTTAGCTGTTACTCCAATATTTTGAGCAATAGAACTAATAAATTGCAATATCAATATTATCCCAATAAAAATAGCTTTCATGATAATTGTTTGCTTTTATAATTCAAATATAATTCTTAATAAAGAGTTAAAATATTATTTATTGTAATATTTTTAACATTTTTATTTAAAATATTTAAAAGAATTTTAAGTATCAATATTAGTTTTTGTAATTTTACACAAATAATTTGCAAAAACATTTTGTTTTTTATTATTTCTCTTAATAATATTTTTCTTAATGATGTACATGGAAAACATATAATTAAGGCATTTTCCCCAAAAAGCGGTGGCGAGGATATTGACTTCTTCTTACAAAATTAATGAGGTAACAAAGAAAGAATTACAGTATTTAAAAAACGTCAAGGTTTTTCATAGTTGGTGGTATGATGGAAAAAGAAACTATCTTAGATTTATGCGCTGGTCGTATGGTGATGCCTCGATACATACCATTTTTCCGCAATAATCCTATTAGCCTTCCATATCGTTTGACACTCTCACTACCTGCCATGGAATGCTCTGCCGTAACTAATATTGAATACTGTAAACGACATTAGTAAATTACTGTAAATAACGTTCAGGATAAGTTTAGTCCCCGCAGAGTCTCCGCCTCGGGACTCTGCGGTTCATTTACATAATTATGCTTTGGAAATTTCATTTATCAAATTTATTATCAAAATCGCAGAGTCCCAAGATACACTATGCTTAATACATGATTTGTATAGTGGAGACTCTGCGGGGGCTAAATCGCAGAGTCCCAAGATACATTATGCTTAATACATGATTTGTGTAGTGGAGACTCTGCAGGGACTAAAGCATCGGTACTATTATAGCCAACGCTGCATTTGTACTTGCCCCCTACAACTGAATAATCCCTAATTTTTTCTATGAGTCCTTTCCATTTATCTTGAATGATTTCATATTAATTAGGTATTTTCGTTGAAAAATTGCACTATGAAACGTTTTTGCTATTCTCTGATTCTTTGCATTCTAGCATTGCAATCGTGCAAAACAGACGATCATTCAGTAACAGAACACACCGCGAATCAAACTAAAAGTGTAATTGAGACTTTAGGATCTGAATCGGACAACTCGAATGGAATGTCTGATTCTTTAAATGGGTCCATAAATACAAACGCTTTCAGAAAAAAGAGTAAAAAAGAAATTATTGACTCCTTATTCAATTTGTCCTTTGATGGACCATTTACTATTGAACAACAATTAGATACGTCAACCATAGAACTTTTTGCAAAGATGGCCCGTGACACAAAGGGCGAGGCGGTATTTTCTGTTAGTAAAACTACCATTGAGCAAACAATTGATAAGATTATTGAAGACAAGGTGGTGCCCAAGACAGATTTGGTTATACTAATTGATAAAACGGCCAGTATGACTGACGATATAGAAAAGGTGAAAGAAGGTCTTGGACAAATTATCGCTACCTTGGCTAAAAAGTCCAGAGTACGATTGGCTGTGGGATTATATGGAGATATTAATTATATGGGTGATCGTTGGTTTGATTTTGAAGTGTTTGAATACAATTATAGTAACGCCATAAAATTTCTAAATGAAATAGAGTTAATTGGTAATTATGACGACCCTGAATCTGTCTACGAAGCCTTTTTTGAAGTGGCCAATAGTTCATTTTGGGAATCCAATACCAAAAGAATGGTGATTTTGATTGGGGATGCTGCTCCGCAGGAAGCACCATTAAGTAAGTACACTATTTACGATGTAATAAACAAAGCTAAGGAGGGAAACGTTTTTATGAATTTTTATCCGGTGCTAGTAAATCCGGAAATTGTGTTGGAAAAATTATCTGATGATTTGGTAGCAAAGAAAATTATTTCAAAAGTCTATCCTAATCCAACTTTGGGTGAAATTAACTTTGAATTTCTAGACAATAAAGATTACAGTATCGAAGTATTTTCATCAATGGGAACCAATGTTTTTAGAGAAAAAAGAAATACATGGTTTTTTTCTAAGAATTTTTCAAACCTACCAAATGGGTCATATATTTTGCGCGTTTTTGACAAAGAAGGAAATTTTGAGACGCAAAAGTTTGTTATTTATAAATAGAATCTTTGTAGGTCAACGTTCAAAATGGTACCTATTAAAATGAATTTATATTTGCATTCGTTGCGGAAAATTACAGATTTGTATTTTATATCGATCTACTTTCCATAAAACAACCTCACACCATCGCCAATTTCTCCATAATGGTAAATACTGCAGGACAAACCTCCGTATTCGCAAGTGTAAGGGCTGGACGCTTGAGCAGTACATCTTCGTCGGTATAGGGATATCGGGCGCAATCGCCTGGGCGTACTTCATAAATACTACAATAGTTGTCAGCACCAAGGAATGAGCAGGGTTGTTGTTGCATTACATAATCGTTTTCTTCATCCAATGTAAGGTAGGTTTGAATGAAGTGTCCTTCTTTCATTTTTAGATGTTTCGCGATGCGTTTGATATCCGGTATTTTAAAGCGCGGCGAGTGATTTTTACAACAATTACCACATTGAAGACAATCAATTTTTGCGAAGGTTTCGTCGTGAAGTTGTGGAAGTTGTCTGATTACAAGTCGCTGATCGCAACGTTTGAGAAATTGTGCGTATTGTTTTTTATGTTCCTTTGCCGTTTTTTGCCATTCCAGCATTATTTCAAATTTTTAAGCATGTCTGCCGTCATCGTTTCAAGATCGTATTCAGGTTTCCAATTCCAATGTTCTTGCGCCTCCTGGTCGTTGATGCTTTGAGGCCAGCTATTGGCAATTTGTTGCCTGAAATCGGGTTTGTAACTGATGGTAAAATCCGGGATATGTTTTTGAATACTGGCTGCAATTTCTTTGGGTGAAAAACTCATGGCGCTGAGGTTATACGCCGTGCGATTTTTGATGCTTTCTTTTGGCGCCTGCATAAGTTCAATGGTAGCCCTAATGGCATCGGGCATATACATCATGGGCAAGTATGTATCTTCGTCCAAAAAACATTCGTAGCTGCCTTCTGCAAGTGCTTTATGATAAATCTCTATGGCATAATCGGTGGTGCCTCCTCCCGGTGCGGATTTATAGCTGATTAATCCCGGGTATCGCAAGCTTCTAACGTCTATTCCATAATTTTTATGATAATAGGCACACCATTGCTCTCCTGCATATTTGCTAATGCCATACACGGTTGTGGGTTCTATGATGGTATGTTGTGGAGTATTTTGCTTGGGAGAGTTGGGCCCAAAAACGGCAATAGAACTGGGCCAATATAACTTATCTAATTTTTCATCGCGGGCAATATCCAACAGGTTGAGTAGGCTTTGCATATTTATTTGCCAGGCAAGGCCGGGATTTTTTTCGCCGGTAGCCGACAAGATGGCCGCCAAGAGGTACACCTGCGTGATGCGATGCTCTCGGATGATGGAAAGTAGCAACTCCTTATTCATGACATCGCAGGTAATATAAGGACCGGTACCTACTAATAAGGGATGTTCTTCACGCAAATCGCCGGCAATAACATTGTCATTTCCGTATAGAGTACGCAAGGCTGCGGTGAGTTCCACTCCAATTTGTCCACATGCTCCGATAACCAAAATTTTGTCTGTTGCCATATCTGATTGCTACTTAGTTTCAAAAGTTCAAAAGTAGAGAATGTTCTTAAATTATTTGAGTAAAAACATTCACTATTTTGGTTTCTACTTTTTTGAAGACGAACACTGAATTTCTGCGGGCCTTAGAAAAATGGCGTTAAGAAAATGATGATTTTTATCGGTAGAAATAAAAACAATCGCTTTCTGACAAATTAGTGTCATAAGCGAAATCTTTCCTCTATGGTTGAAAGATCGAAATAGATGCATAGCTTTTTTATTTCCGTTTAAAAATCAGCATTTTTAGCTATTTTTCGAAAGCCTTGATTTTTTGCTCAACTTTTTTATCAAGAAAAAAGTGGAACACCTAACATGCGCGTTGCCTTGGGCTTATTATAAGTAATTCAAAGAAAAGGCTTGCAAATGCAAGCCCCTTCATTAGAGAAAACATCTCAAACGCAAAAACTATTTTTTATTCTTCAATTCGTCAATGGCTTGTTGTTGCTCTTTTTGTTCCTTTTCGAAATTTTTACGGGCCTCTTCCAATTCTTGTTCCTTTTCTTTAATCAATTGTTTGTTCAATTCTTCTACCTCTTTTTTCTTTTCTTCTGCTTCTTTCAGTGCGGCCTCAGTATCGGTTTTTTCTATTTGTGCCGAAGTCCGGTTGGTAAAAACATAATCTTCATCTACATTTCGGTCATGATGATTAATATGGATGCCATGACGAGATGAATGAAAACTTTTATTGATGAGTCGATTGTATTTTTTGGAGGTGATGACCGTTTTTCCGGCTGGGACATATATAGTTACTAGAACATTTTGCATATAGTAGGGTTCTTTATTGGAAAGACTAACATGAGCAGGAAGTTTTAAGGTATTGCTGTCGAGGATATAGTTGAACCCGGCTTTATTGGCATGTTCAAAGGCAAAACCACGATTTTGTCCGGTGGCAGATTTCTCTATTTCAATGCTGATGGATGTATCACTTGATTCGCGGTACTCGATATCGACAGATTTTACTCTATTAGAATCTTTGGTTTTTTCCATTAAATAGTTGAGTTGATCCAGATCAAAGAAAATGGTTTCATTATATTGATTAGAGGTATCGGTTGACTGAATCAATAGGGTATCGACAGATGCAGGCAAGTTGATTCGCTGCGTACTGGTAGAATAGCTATTGTTTTGTTTGGCCATTGATGCAGCCAATAACATAATGGAAACCCATCCTAAAATATTAAGACCCACAAAAACAGCACGGAGCGATTTATTGGGCTTGTACCCTAATATACTTCTGATAATCCAGGTAATGAGGCCTACTATGGGCAATGCGATGAAAAAAACTAAGGAAAGTAGGGCAAGTATTTTGTTGGTGTCGGTAAACAGTACTACTTCGGCAATATTATACGAAAATAATACTCCGATCAGAATCCCTATGGCAGTGGGGATCATAACCATAACGATGATGGCAATGATGAAATAGGCGATTACTTTTAGAAACTTATTCAGTCCGTTTTGGCTATTATTTGAAAATTGTTGCATGCTGGTTTTTTTTTGAATGGTGTTGATATTGATGGGTTCGCCTTTTAATAGCATATAATCGGTGTCTACCTTTGCTAAGGGAATGATAAACCACAGCAAGAAATAGCTCATAAAGGAAAGGGAGTAAAAGGAACTGCTGATCAGGTCGATATTTACATGACTGAAATTGGCTGTGTTGGATAAAAATCCTAATAGGATAGGGCCTAGGAATAATAAGCGAACAATCCAGGTATCGACATTGAAGAAGGGGGCAATACCACCACATACACCACCTAAAATTTTGTCTTTTGGGTTTCTAAACAGTTTTTTGGATACATTGGGTTTGAGTTCGGCCGGTTTAAGGATAATCCAAAATATGATGTAAGCAAGTATCCCTAAATTGAAGGATAGAAAAGTGACAATATTAAAAATGGTGAATAATACAAATATCAATCGAACGATAATGGGGTCTATGGCAAAATGGTTGGCGATGCCGCTGCAAACTCCGGCAATTATTTTATCCTTTTTATCTCTAAATAATTTTTCTTTGATTTCAGAAAACAAAGGGGCTTCCTTTTCGGTCTGCTTCTCATTGGTTTCAAAATCGGATGGTTTACCAATGATTACCATTAAATCTTCAATATCCTTTGTATATAAGGTGTTGCCATTGCTTTTTTGTTCTAGTATTTCCGACATTCTATATTGAAGGTCAGCCACTATTTCGTCACCGTCTTCTTCCTTGCTAAAGAAGTTTTTGAGATCGTTCTCATAGGATTGGAATAGTTGATAGGCCGATTCTTCTATCGAAAAGCTTCGCCCCTGGTATTCCATTTGAATAATTTTTTCCATTTTTTTTGTAGTTTTTTTGTATGTTTTAAGATGTTGGTTATTAATTATTTATGATATTTTGCTAAAGTGAATGTTTTTGTTAGACAGCTAGCAGTTGCCTACATTATTATTAGGGTTTGCTGTTTTTTGAGTGAGTGATGATTTCCACGGCGCTTGAAATTTCTTTCCAGGTTGCCTCTAGCGACTTATAAAATTGTTGACCACTTTCGCTCATGGTAAAGTATTTTCTGGGTGGACCGGTGCTGCTCTCCACCCATCGGTATTCGAGATAGCCTGCATTTTTGAGTCTAGTTAAAAGTGGATAAATGGTTCCTTCTAAAACCTGCATACCCGACTCTTTGAGTTCGGTTACAATATCACTTGGGTATGACTCGCCCCTTTGTATGATACTGAGAATACAAAATTCTAAAAGGCCCTTTTTCATCTGGCTTTGAATATTGTCGGTATTAATTGTTGACATAATGAGTAATTCTGATGCAAATATAAAATGATGTTAGGTACTTTGTAATGCATAGTACCTAATTTAACATATTATTAGTCAATGCCTGATAGTTATTGCCTGGACGGAGTACATTCGGGAACCTCCTTGGCTTTCTGAAAAGTCTATAGATAGAAGGTTCTATTCCTTAAAATACTACATATGGAAAGCACTTCATAAAAATGAGTGCAAAAAGGAAGGCCACTGGAGCGGTTAGTAGTAGTGAGTCGAAACGGTCTAAGGCGCCTCCATGACCTGGCATTAGGGAACCCGAATCTTTGATTTCGGCCATTCGCTTTAATTTAGATTCAACCAAATCGCCTGCAGTGCCTACCAAACCTGCAATGAGGGCAAATACCATCCAATGCGCAATTGGAAACCAATGGGTAAAATATCCCCAGATAAAGGCAAAGAGAAACGTAAAGAAAAATCCACCAAGGAGACCTTCAAGGGTTTTGTTTGGTGAAATAGAAGGGATGAATTTGGTTTTTCCAATAAAGGAACCTGTCAAATAGGCCATGGTATCATTCATCCAAATCAACAGCATCAATATGAGCGGAAGCAGTAGGGACTGGTATCGTAATTGAACCAAAAGCCCTAAGGCCAATGATATATATCCAATGCCGGTCAGCAAGTAATAGGCCTTTTTATTTTTCAAAAAAAACAAAAAAGTAATGCAAGCCCCAATCAGGATTCCCAAAAAGTAGAACACGAATTGACTGACATATACCGTAAAGAGCGTTTCACAGGTATTGAGGGGTAATGCACAGATGAGCAAAAATACAGCCACACCCATAATGTAGAAGTTCATTTTTTCATTCCGTGAAAAGCTCACTTCCAGAATACGTTCTACTATAAAGGCGTATTCTCTAAGACAAAGAATATTAATGATAAAAAACAAACCTGCAAAGGCCCATTCCTTGCTTAAAAAGGCCCACAGCATGATGGCAGAGAATATGGCTGCACTTCCCAGTCTTGTAAAAACACCTTAACATTTAATGCCACTGCTCAAGTTTAATTTTGTTCAATATTATTATTTAATACCAAATCAGCAGCCTTTGCCAAGGTTGCGGGTACATGCACTTCCACATATCCAAAACTAAGGTAGGAGCTATCTTGCTTATTCACAATTACGCAAGGAATTTCTGCACTTTCAATATTGCCTTTTACCACTTCTGCCTCAAAAAGGTTGGACGTTTTATAAACACAAACCCAGTTTATTTTTTCATTCATAATTCTAAATTATTCAATTCGGATATTGTCGTTTGTTTGATCATCCTTTTCCACTTCAATAGGTATAAATTCTTGTCTTTTGGTGTAAAACCAGTATAAAAGACCTACCGAAGCTACGAGGCTGCTGACGGCCCATAAAATCGGAACCGATGTAGTTTCCATTATGTCGAAAGTGATATTTCCTCTTTCCTTCAAGAAAGAAAAAAATACCCCTATTAAATTGTTGACAAAATGCATGAGAATGCTTAGCCATAAACTACCGCTATAGTAATATAGTAAACCAAGTAGCAAACCCAAAAATACTCTGGGGATAAAGCCGCTGAGTTGTCCATGGAAGGCGCTGAATAATATGGCCACTATTAGAATGGCTATTATAGGGTAACTTCGTAACCAATTGAGAAGTATTTGTTGTAAACAACCCCTAAAAAAAAATTTCTTCAGCCAATGCCGGAATCAGGCAAATGGAAAAATATTAATCAGTAAGTCGCTTATTTGGTCACCTTTCAACATTGATTTGGTAAGAACTCCATAGCTATCGATTCCACTATTACTAAATAAAGGAATTTTTTGACTCCATTCTTCCAACGCAGAAACAATAGGTAGGGAAGCCCCTAACAGGGCGATGCACATTAGAAGTAGCATGGGTTGCACACCTTTTTGCATACCTAAGTACTTAGTAGGAAAGGGATACGCTAAATACGCAAATAAAAGGGCCGGTAAGAGCAACATAATAATCAGCAATACCGGATTGAGAATTTTTAACTTAAAAGCTAGTGCCGGTGACAATTCAGTCATGCTTTCAAGGGCGGCGCTACTTACCCCTAAAAATTTTTGGTTAAGCAAATCAGCGATGTAAGCACCTAGTAATAAGGACATGGACATGATGGCGCAGAAAATCACAAACTGCATGGCCGGACTGTAATAGGTAAGATATCTATTGAACATGAGGAGGTAAAATTAGCATTATTGCGTCTGAACAGCAACAATAATTGTAATTTCGCTTCATGAATACAATTAAATTGACTTTTGAGGGCTTGGATGAAGAGCAGTCTGATCGGGTAGCAGCCTTACTGAGCACTGAAAACGTCCAAGGTTTTGAAACCGAAAATCAAATATTTTATGCCTATTTTGCTGAAAGCGATTTTGATGAGAAAATAGTGTCCAAATTGTTAGGGCCTTTTGAGTTTGTTTATAAGAAAGAAACAATCGCCCCCCAAAATTGGAATGAATTGTGGGAGAAGAATTTTGAACCGATATTGGTTAATAATGAGGTAGGGGTGCGAGCCCATTTTCATCCTCCGTTTGAGGGCATTCGATATAATATTGAAATAACGCCCAAAATGAGTTTTGGAACCGGGCATCATGCCACTACACAATTGATGCTGCAATACGGATGTGAAATTGATTTTGAGGGAAAGTCGGTTTTTGATTTTGGCTGTGGTACCGGTGTGTTGGCCATTTTTGCATCTATGAAAAAGGCAGTTAGGGTAGTAGGTATTGATAATGACGACTGGTCGGTAGAAAATGCCATAGAAAATTGTGAACGCAACGGATGCTCCAATATATTGATTTCAAATGACGATATAGAGCAAGTGGAGGATTCATTTGATATTATACTTGCGAATATCAATTTTAATATTTTGGTTCAATATAAACGGAACCTGAAGAAATTGTTGCAACCTAATGGTCTACTAATTGTAAGTGGTTTACTGACCTCAGACAAAGAACCAATTGTGCAGCATTTTAAGGAGGAAGGATTTGTGATGCAATCTGCCAAGCAACAAAAAGTGGATCGCCCTAGAATTTACCCATGCCTAGAATCCTGAATGTATCCGTAATTTTCCAATAGAAAATACGCTTCTTTTTCAAATCAGACAAATAAATACTGAGCTAGTATGTTTAGGTATAACCCTGTTGGTCGGACAATCGCAAAAGCTTTTTCATTGGTTAATGGATTCCGCAACAGATGAGTTTAACACCCAAGGCTTGTGTAAATTGAATTCTTCGTGTATATTTGTCCCTCTAACTATAAATTATTAGCGAGGCCTATGTACGAATTGATTCTTATTCTCTTGGCATATCTTTTAGGTTCTATACCTACAGCTGTTTGGGTGAGTAAATATTTTTTCGATATTGATATCAGAAGTTATGGTAGTGGAAATGCCGGAGCCACCAATACCTTTAGGGTTTTAGGCTCTAAAGCGGGTAGTTTTGTATTTTTTGTTGATATGCTGAAGGGCTTTTTAGCAGTTGATTTAGCGTATTTCATCGCAAAATATCAAATGGATAGTGTAGCCTTAACCAATTTCCAGGTTTTGCTCGGCATTGCTGCAGTGGTAGGGCATGTGTTTCCCATTTGGGCACAGTTTAAAGGCGGCAAGGGAATTGCCACGCTTTTTGGAATGATTCTAGCCATTCAGCCGATGGTTGCGGTTTGTTTGGTAGTGGTGTTTATGCTGATGCTGTTCATGACTCGCTATGTTTCACTTAGCTCCATCACAGCAAGTATTGCTTTCCCGGTTATGATTTTTTTCATTTTTAGAGAGCCGGAAGTAATGTATCGTTTTTTTGCGCTGGCGACGGCCATTTTGGTGGTGCTTACTCATCACAAAAACATCAATCGCTTGCTCAGTGGTAACGAAAATAAGGTGCCACTCTTTAAGAAGAAAGCCAAGGAATAAGGCTTGCAAAGCGAATTCGAATTGACAAAGACCTTCGTTTATTTAGTATGATTTGCCTACTGCTTGCACAATAGTGCATTTTTAGATACATTACTATATTATTAACACAGACAATACGCAGATATTAGTGTCAATCGATTTATTTTGCAAAGGCGCAAAAAAGGGCTTTTTTAGAATCGGTATGAGTAATGCAATTCAATTATGTAATGTCTCCAAAAAATTTAATGATTTTGTTGCCGTAGATGATCTGAGTCTAGAGGTGAAGAAAGGGGATATCTATGGTTTTTTAGGGCCCAATGGTTCAGGAAAAGTACCACCCTTCGGATGATTATGGGTTTGATAAAACCCACATCCGGCGATATTAAATTATTTGATTCTTCGCTTGCCCAAAATCGAAATGAAATCATGCGAAAAATTGGGTGCATTATTGAAAAACCCGATTTCTATACCTATCTGACAGCCCACGAAAATTTGCGATTGTTTGCCAGAGCGCATCAACTTCAGTATACCGAGCAGCAATACAAAGACCTTTACGAGTTGGTTGGCCTGAGCGGACGTGAAAAAGGAAAGGTAAAAACATACTCTCATGGTATGAAGCAACGGTTGGGCTTGGCGCAGGCCTTATTGCATGCTCCCGAAATTATTATTTTAGATGAGCCCAATACCGGTTTAGATCCGCAGGGTATTATCGACCTTCGACAATTAATTACCAAACTCAACGCGGAGAGAGGAATGACCGTTTTATTTTCATCCCATATTTTGAGCGAAGTGCAGGAAATCTGCACCAGCATGATTGTAATCAATAAGGGCAAAACCATTGCACAAGGTAGTGTGGCTGATTTGTTATCGAGCGAAAGTCTACATGTCCATCTGGAAGTGGTTCAGGTTGACAAATGCAAATTGGCATTAAACCAATCTGAATGGAAGGATTTATATCAGATGGATCCAAATAAATCGGTCGATCATTTTACCTTAAAAATGTCGAAACGCGAAATTCCATTGCTCATCAGGTATCTCACTGCTCAGGATATTGATATTGTGGGTATTGATTACCGAAATCAACTGGAGGAATATTTTTTAAAAATTACCCATTCATAGAATGAAAGAGTTTATAGCCATATTTAAAAATGAACTGTATAAAACAGCAAAGAGGCCCAGAACCTATATCGGTTTTGGGGTGATTCTCTTTATTTGCTTAACGCTACAGGCTGCCTTTTATAATGATGGAAAAGAAATCCTATCTTTTTTTACCAATCAAATTGATAACTTATTTAATGTACATGGCAATGTATTGAATGGAAATTTGATTTGCTTTTTACTACTTCAAACCTTAATTGTTCAAATGCCTTTACTGGTGGCGTTAGTGACCGGTGATTCGGTGAGTGGTGAAACAGCCAGTGGTACCATTCGGTTTTTATTGGCAACACCGGCAAGCAGGTCGAAAATAATTTTGGCAAAATGGCTTTCCGGATTATGTTATACCCTTTTGCTATTAGGCCTTTTAGGTTTTATGGCCCTAGTGGTTTCAAAATGGATTTTTGGAAGTGGCGATTTGATGGCGCTCAATAGTGAGGCGCTTACCATTATTAGAGGCGATGACATCAATTGGCGATGGGCTGCAGCCTTTGTTATTGCGTTTCTTTCGTTGGCGGTAGTGGCCAGTTTGGGCCAAATGATTTCGTGCTTTATCGACAATTCGATTACACCTATTGTGAGTGTAATGGCCATCATTATTATTTTTACCATTATCGGTATGTTTGATTTGCCTAGTTTTGATTTAATTCGACCACTTCTTTTTACCACCCATATGATTTCATGGAAAAGCTTATTCGAAGATCCGATTCCCTTTTCAGATATTTATTTTTCATGTATAGTACTGATTATTCATATTGTTGCCTTTTTAAGCATCTCCATTTTTTATTTTAACCGAAAAGATATTCTCACCTAATATGAAACACTTACTAATCCTTATTTTTTGTTTAGCTTCCTTTTATTCAAAGGCAGATGCTGATGCAAAGCAAATAATAAAAGAATTGAATCGGAAATTTTATGCCTTAAATGACTATTCAGCAAACATTTTTATGAAATTCGATATTCCCGGTGTTAAGATGAACAGCATGAATGGTAAGGTGTTTTTTAGAAAGCCCAATCGATTCAGAATCAGAACGAAAGGGATTTTTTTCCTTCCTAAACAAAACCCAATGCAGAATATCAGCAATATGTTTTTAGATACCAGTGCGTATACAACTGTTATTTCGGGATATGAAGTGGTTGATAATCGGAAATGTGCCATCATCAATATGATTCCATTAAAGAATGAAACCGATTTAATATTGGGTAAATTTTGGGTAGATGAGGCCAATCCCTTAATTATTAAGTCGCAGATTACCACTAAAAACAATGGAACCATCGAAACACAAAATTATTTTGGAGACATGGTGCAATATGCATTGCCTTCGAAGATTGTTATCCATATTGAAATCAATAAAATGAAAATGCCTAAGATGATGGCGATGGATTTAAAGAAAAAATCGGTAGATAAATCGAAGGTAAATCTCAAAGAAAAGGGCAGTATCGAATTGAATTTTTCGGGTTATAAAATCAATACCAAATTTCCCGATACGGTTTTTACCGAAAAGGAGGAGTAACCCAAATCCCTTCTTGCGTTCAGTATTCTATTTCATTTTCTGAATGTATCTTTACGGTGTTGAAAATGTGTCATGAACCTACTACTGATACATCCTACTTCCTCGCAGTTGGAACAAGCCACTGTATTTGCTGCCATATACGCTGAAAAAGGATATGGTAAAAATGTGTTGCAGGTAAGTCAGGTAATATCTGCATTTCATTCGAATCGGCAAATTGTGCGAAATTGTTTTGGTAGACTATTTGCGATCTTCCGGTGTTTCAATCGCCGCTCCCGATTTGCTAATACCTCATCAAGGAAATCATAAAAAAGGGGCCGATTTTGTGATTGAAAAATCTAATCAAACGGTTGATGTCAAAGCGGCCAACAAACCATATCATAAACGAATCTTAATCAGAGAAGACCAATTTCAGGCAAAAGTGCATGATTTGTATATAGGTGCAAAATATTGTAATGATTCGGAAATTGAATTTCATGGATACCTTAGCGGTATGCAATTACTAAACAAAGCACCGAAGAATTTTGGATATGGTCTTTGCAGAAGTATGCTACTATCACAATTGAACCCAATGGAAGTGTTTATGGAAAAGTGCTTGATCGGTGAGATTATTATTTAGGCATTCGCAACCAATTCATCTGCATAATGGGCTAATCCAAAATTTCTTTTTTGACATTCTTCCGGATTATTTACGTGCCATTCAAATTCATCTCTAAAATGACGAATTGCAGCAGCTACCGGCCAGGCCGCAGCATCACCCAATGGGCAAATTGTATTTCCTTCAATTTTTCGTTGAATATCCCACAGTAAGTCGATATCACTCATTTTACCTTTTCCGTATTCAATACTTTTCAATATCTTATACATCCATCCGGTGCCTTCTCTACAGGGAGAGCATTGTCCGCAACTTTCATGATTGTAAAAATGGGCCAGTGTCATGGTATGCCTAACAACACACTGATCTTCGTCAAATACAATAAAACCACCGCTACCCATCATACTGCCGCTTTCAAAGCCTCCTTCCTAAAGAGATTCATAATTCATGTAACGAGTATCGCCTTTAGCTGTTTTGAGCAACAAATTGGCTGGGAGTATCGGTACAGAGGATCCACCCGGTATGCAGGCTTTCAGCCTTTTGCCATTGGGAATTCCACCACAATATTCATCACTAAAAATAAATTCTTCCACGCTGATGGTCATATCTATTTCGTAAATACCTGGTTTATTAATATTTCCGCAGGCCGAAAGCAATTTCGTACCGGTACTTCTTCCTACACCGATTTTTGCATATTCCTCACCTCCATTATTAATAATAGGAACCACTGCGGCAATGGTTTCTACATTATTTACCACCGTAGGACAACCCCATAGTCCCTTTACAGCCGGAAACGGAGGTTTGATTCTGGGATTGCCTCTTTTGCCTTCTAGTGACTCGAGTAGGGCGGTTTCTTCACCACATATATAGGCGCCTGCTCCTCGTTGTACATAAATTTCATGATCAAATCCTTTCCCTAAAATATTTTTACCCAACCATCCATTAGCTTTTGCTTCTGCGATGGCTTGCTCCAATATCTCAACAATCCAGGCATACTCGCCTCTGATATAAATGTATGAAGTGTTGGCTCCTAGAGCATATGATGAAATAATCATGCCTTCTACCAATAAATGAGGAATATATTCCATCAAATATCTGTCTTTAAAGGTTCCGGGTTCACTTTCGTCGGCGTTACAAACCAAATAGCGGGGAATGCCTTCGGGTTTGGCTAAAAAACTCCATTTCATTCCGGTTGGAAATCCAGCACCACCACGTCCTCGCAACCCACTTTTTTTCACTTCTTCGGTTACTTCATCAGGAGTATAGCTTTTTAGGGCTTTTTCGAGGGAAGCATAGCCTCCATGTTTTCGATACGCCTCGTAATATCTGATGCCTTCCACTTTATCATTTGCGAGTAGTAATTTGATGCTTGCCATAGTTTGCAAAATTCGCTTTAAAATTCAATAAATTCAAATACTTTCTGACTATTTATTATCGTAGTCGGTCGGTTTCTTTTAAGAGTTTGATATCTTGTTGTACTCCTCGCATTGCCAAAAATGTAAGCGCCACACTAAGCAAGGGTAAAAGCAGTCCGATGTACAATACCGAATTGGCAATGCCAAAGGTGATGGTATTTCCTTCTTTCGTAGAGAAATAGATTTCATAGGCAAACGCCACTACGCCCAACACAATTCCTACGAAGGAGGCAGTAATCTGCAATGGACGTTTTTTGAACAAGAAAATGGCGCATAGGTTTACTACCACAATCGCTCCAAAAAGCAATATAAGAATGATTTCTGTTTGGGCATCAAAATCGCGGATATTGATATGATAGCTATTGAGGCTGGTGGTATTTTTAAAACCAAAGGGTAGCACAAAAGCAAACAGAATAATGAACTAGCCAAAAACCAGAGCGTTTGTTTACGTTGAATCATGCGTCTATTTTTTTGTGCAAGTTATTGGATTCTTATTCAAAAAAAAAGAAATCGTCGCAGAAATGGATCGTGAATTTATTTTTTTTGGAATTCCTGTTGAGCCATTGAAATGGGATGATGAATTTCCATTGGTAGAAAAAGACTGCTGTCGCCATTGTTTCGGATAACATCTCGTACCATGGTAGAGGAAAAGGAAGAGTACTTTGCGGTACAAGCTAAAAATATGGTTTCAATTTGAGGATTCAGTAATTGATTCATATCTGAAATGGCCTTCTCGTATTCGAAATCGCTAACGGTGCGCAAACCTCTTATGATGAATTGAGCTTTTACGCTTTCGCAGAAGTTAACGGTGAGGCCAGAATAGCTCAATACTTCAATCTTTTTTTCCTCCTTATATATGTTCTTAATCCAATTGATTCGTTGTTCAATGGGAAACATAGGCAGTTTATTGCTATTGACTCCAATGCCGACAATTATTTTATCAAACATATCAAGCGATCGATCGATGATGTCGGTATGACCAAGAGTAATTGGGTCGAAGGTGCCCGGAAAAACAGCTATTTTCATGTGTGTTTATTTAAGTATTGAAAGGTAGGATTAATTTTATTCATTTACAAAAAAACTAAAGAGGGTAGTGCCATAATTTTTACATCTTCTAAAATAGGGAGCGTTTTCGTAATTGTTTCTGGGAGTATGTTCCAGCACAAACCAGCCGGAAGGTTTCAACAATCCCTTTTCGAAAATGATTTTTGGAATCTCATCAATATTTTTCAAAGCATAGGGTGGACCGGCAAAAATAAAATCGTAGGATTCGGTGCAATGATTCAAATATCGGAACACATCCATCTTGAAGGTTTTGAAGTTTTTCAAATTGAAGGGTTTCCACATTTTTTTTAATAAAATTCATCAGATTCTGATCTTGCTCAATTAGGGTTAAATCAGTGCAGCCCCTCGAAGCAAGTTCATAGCTGATGCTACCGGTGCCTCCAAAAATATCAAGGGTTTTTAAGGTCGAAAAATCAAGCGAATTTTGCAGAATATTAAACAAGCCTTCTTTCGCAATATCCGTTGTAGGACGTGCCGGCATTTTGGTGGGTGGGTGAAATTTGCGGCCTCCGTGTATACCTCCTATGATGCGCATGAGATCAAAGAATATTGATTAAATAAAATAGGTAAAGGAAAATGTTGCAAGCCCTGATTTTCATTTTGGATCCTATCTATTTCAATGGTTTCAACATGAATATAGGTAGCTAGTAAGCTTGCTATAGCATTTTGTCGATCTGAGAAGCCGGTGAGAAATATTGTAGTGTTATGCACTTCTATTTGATGCAATTGCAATACGTTCAGCAGACAATAAAGCACATCCGATTCACCGCTGATTTCCACCGACTGCATATAAAGCAACTGTTTTTTGGTAAATAAGGTGATGACCATTGAATTAAAGGAAGTATGAATAAATACGGGGTTTTGCTCTTCAACACTAGTTACTATTTTCAAATAGGAATGAAGTAGACAGGCAGTATTGCTGTAAATACGTGCTTCTTTGAATTCATTTTTTAAATACTGAAGGCTTGCTTTTCGTACAACATATAATTGCGTAATTTCAGGGTCTATAGACTGGGCGTTAATAATTTCCTCTGTTTCCAATTCATACAAAGGAGAAAAATAGGATTCAAAATGATCAGGCGACAGCATGGACGTTGGTACCAAGGTATGTTTGGCTGTGTCTACTGCAATATGCACTACAGAAGAATTTCGTAGCGCATTATCAGCCAATAAGGTATCAAATTCTGATTGTCCAATGATTCCCTTTACATTATATATGGCTTTCGTGAGCAAGCATATTTGTTGTTTGGTATCCATAACCGAGTAATGGATATAGTTTTTACCTAGGGTAATATACGAAACAAGATGTTCGTTCGAAAATTCGACGCTTTCTGTATAATCGATAAAGGTGTGAAACTGCAAACTCATAGGTTGACAGCACAATATTAATCCAAAAAATGAAATTAACTTCAAAATGAGTGTTTATGAATTGAATTTTATTTTCAGGCTCTATGGTGCAACATAATTTGAAGTACATTTGCCTTTTCTAATAGCAATTCTACGTGACGGATTCCTTACAGGTACAGGGTACCTATCGCAATATTTTTCAACTGGCGATGCCCATTGCGATTTCAATTTTGATTCCGCAACTGAATATTCTCACCAATACCTTGTTTTTAGGAAATTATACACCTTCTGATGGATTGTTTGCATGCACAAGATTTACTGTCTGCCACAGGAATAGCGGGCATCTTCTATCTTACCCTCACCATGATCGGATATGGTTTGTCTTCAGGGGTTTTAATGTTGATGAGTAGAAGTGCCGGCAAGAATGATTCGATTTTTTTAGGTAAAATATTTTCCAACGGGGTGCTCTTAAGTCTTATACTCAGTTTCTTCTTATTGGGAATTTCCTGGTTTGCCGCTCCCTATATTTTTGAGCAATTTATTTCAAATGTACCGGTAAAGCATGTTTGCCATTTCATTTATCAAAATCAGAATTTGGGGATTGCCTTTTATTATGCTTTCGCAACTTTGCAATTCATTTTTTTTAGCTACTTCTCATTCGAAGCGAATTATTGCGGGATCTGCTGCGCAAACGATTATCAATATTGTGTTTGATTATGTTTTGATTTTTGGTTTTAGATCTTTTCCTGAAATGGGTCTTAATGGAGCCGCCCTGGCTTCCGTTTTTTCTGAAATCAGTTATTTATTTGTTGCTTCATGGGTATTGATTCGGACTCCCAAAATTCGATTGTTTCAAATTTACTTTTTTACTGCTATCGATTGGCCTCTTATCAAAGAAACATTTGTGAAGTCGTCCCCCCTTATTGTGCAGTATTTTCTTAGTATTGGAGCCTGGGAGGTCTTTTTTATTTTTGTGGAACATCTCGGAAAAGCCGAAGCAGCCACTTCGCAAATCCTTCGAACGGTATTTGGCGTTGTAGGCATTGCCGCTTGGTCTTTGGGGGCCACTACCAATTCAATGGTTAGCAATTTAATTGGTCAAAAAAAAGAAGACGAGGTTATTCCATTAATTCACAAGGTGCTTTTTATTAGTCTATCATTTGCGTTTATTATTGGACTAGGACTACTTTTCTTTCCGTCCTCCTTTCTGCATATGATTAGTTCTGATGAGGCGATCATAGCCGTGGGCAAAAATCCATTGCGTATTGTTGTAGTGGCCACTTGGATGTTATCCGTTTCCACCGTGTACTTTAATGCAGTTCTGGGTAGCGGACAAACCCGAGTAAATATGATTTTTGAAATTATTGCCATAATACTTTATCTTGGATACTGCATTTTGGTGATAGAATTATGGCGCAAACCGCTTTCCTATGCGTGGGCATCTGAATTCGTTTATTGGTTCAGTTTATTTGCAATGAGTTCCTTTTATATATATTCAGGTAGATGGAGAAAGTAGCCATAACTTTTGTATGAATGTTGAATCTTTCTTTTTTGAAGGGGAAAGATATGATTTGGAATAATTTGGTTTTCTAATCCCCATTTTGTAATATTATGACTTAAACTATATTCATTATGATTAAAAAAATGTCAAAAAGTGTACTATTCACTTTACTTGCCTTTGGTTCATTAAATGTATTTATGTTGGTTTCTTGTAACGAAGAAAAAACAGAAACCACTAGCACAGAAGCCGCAGCACCTGTTGAGTCTGCCGCAGCACCAGCACCTGCAGAAGCAACCGCAGCACCTGCCTCAACTGGTGATTCTAGCATGGGTTCTGCCGAAACCAGACCTGTAGATCCGGCTGTAAAGAAATAAGCTCTTTTTTTAGTAAGGATAGGTCGACCTCTGGTCGACCTATTTTTTTCGCTGCAGGTATAGTGCACCTAATTGCAATTGTAGGAAAGAAAAATTTCTTATGCCAAATTTAATTCATTTAATATTTTCCCGCCAGCTCATTTAGTATTGTAGCTGGGGAAATCCACAAAAGGGTTTCACAAAATTATTTTCTAGGCTTTTTAGATTCCAATAAAGTAGTTTTATTGGGTGCCTTTTGATCGGTTTCTGCTTTTAGGTTGTTCGTATTTTCAGTGCTGCTAGTTTGCGTGCTATCGTGTGTTAGTTGGCTCGATTGCACCCGATGAACCAGCTTTTCAATAAGCCAATGTTCAATCTTATGATGGGCCGGAATCAGCAGGGCAGCTATACAAACAAAAATTAATATTTCAAAAATCGGAGTATGATGGGTAATTTCCTGCACCAAGGATGTAACAGAAGGGTTAAATATTCAAATAAGAATAAAAGGGAAATCACTCCCAGAAATTTCAACCATTTAATTTGAATTTTTATACGCGCTAATAAAAGGGTAAAAAGAAACAGGGATGGAATGAGGATTCCAATAAAGATATGTTGTAATTGCTGTCGACGTTCCTCTTTCTCCTGTGCGGCCTTTTCGATTAGTTCTAATTGTCTGATATTTTCATCAAAAAGAATCTGCTGTGCCACTCGCACTTTTTCGTCACCCAATATGGAATCTTTTAGGGTGGTAGCAGTGCTTAAGTAAAAATATGCGCTATCAACTTGGTTTGTAGAGGCATAGTATTTATTGAGAAAATTACTAAGGTCTAATTGCTTAGAAAGAAATCGATTTTTTTTGGCAAAAAAGAGTCCGCTACGTGCATAATAAATGGCTGAGTCCTTCTTATTTAATTTTGTAAAGAGTTTGGCCATACCCAAACTGACATCGCAGAGGGATTCTTCCACTTCCATTTTTTGCAAATAGGCCAAGGATGTTTTGTACTGGATGAGTGCTTCCTCATTTTTATTCATGGCCGCAAACACATTTGCGATGCCAAGCATCGCCAATCCTTTTTTGTAATCATCGTTTGTACTGTTAGCAATTCTAAGAGATGCATTGTAATAAAAAAATGCTGAATCCAATTCCATTTTCTTTTCGAATGCATCGCCAATATTGAGGAGCGTGCTATACTTAAGTCTTTGTTCGTATGCGATGTCGCCGGAGGTGTCTTTAAAAACGTACAATAGGTTATTGGCCTTTGTGTAGGATTTGAGTGCGTTATCGTAGTCAAGCATATAGGCATATACAATGCCGATATTGATATTTGCACATATAATACCATCTTCGGAGGGCAATGACTCTTCGATTTTTAAATTTTCGATATAGTACTGAAGTGCTTTGCTGAAATTTCCGTTTTTGTCAAAATGATCACAATCATTTCATACATTTTAGAAATATGGACCGGTTCTTCAATTTCTTTCGCAAAGCGTAATCCATCATAAGCAATTAATAGCGCAGAATCCGGATCATATCGATACATTGCCTGGCTTAAATCTCTAATTCTACCTGCCCTTGCTGTATCCTTCAGGTTACCTAATAAAACCTTCTGTAGACTATCAGCCACATGCTTCTGCGCTAGTAGTGAGGGTGAACCCAACACCAAAAGAACTAGGAGACAGCGACGAATCATAAAACGTCGAAATGGTAAGGTCTTTATCATGGGAGGTATAGCAACTAAAAATCAGGTTTTTGAAATAGGTAAATCCGGATTCGAATCGATTATTATGGCTAAAAGTACATTACAATATTATAAATTCAAAAAAATAGGTAGAGGCAGATTGTTTAGCCGCATAAAAATTGCGTGACTCAAAAGCTTTGTTGATTCGCCTGCGCCTTGCAATTGGCTATCCAAACAACCTACTTGACTTTTGTCTAGGGCTTGCTCTCCGATTCATCACCTAAAAAATCATCCAATTTACGTCGATTCTGCTTGGTGGGTCTTCCCACTTTGCTAAGGCGCTTGCCCGTATAAAAACTGGATGCCAAGGCCTTATTGACAATAATATCACTCTCAGGCGTAATGTCGATATAGTTTTTGATGGCCTCTTCATACGAAACCCGTTTGTCAATAATTCCAATAACTTTTAGAAGTATTTTTTTGTTTTCATTTTTTATCTCATATTCTTCATTGAGTTGTACTGCTTTGGACGCTTTGATAGAAAGGCCCTTGTTCTTTACTTTCCCATTGTCACAGGCTGCAGCAGCCAACGATCTGGTTTTGAATATCCTGATGGCCCATAAATATTTATCAATTCTAATTTTTTCTGCCATGGGAATAGGGGGCTATAAATTATTGTTTCTACGATCTAAAAACTTGATAGGTTTTCTTCCAGCATTGGGATACTGCATAGCTATAATTTCCTCCGTGGTATGATATTGAATTTTTGGAATGATTCGAAGTCTTGATTGCAAAAAAGGTCTGAGTTTACTTTCACAGATATCAATGGATACGTCGGTTGCAATATGCAAAATCAATTCATCCGATTCCAATTCATTTTGGAATACTTCAACCACAAATTCCTTAATAATGGAAAAATGATTGAGCATGTCAAACAAACTGGAAGGATATAAGGTGGTTCCCTTATATTTTATCATTTGCTTTTTTCTGCCTACTATCGGACCGAGGCGAATCGTTTTTCTCCCACATGCACAGGGCTGGTCGTCAAAACTACTGATATCACCCGTTCGGAATCGCAGCAAGGGCATGGCTTCTACACCAAGGGTAGTAATAGTTACCTCGCCATATGCACCTGCACCCAAGGCATTCCCATCAGAATCTAGAATCTCAACAATTAGCAATTCGGGTTGATGATGTCCGCCGCAGCCATACCTACATTCAGTAAAGGCAGTCTGCATCTCGGTGCATGCATAGGTTCCAAATAATTTCAAATGCCAGTCGTTTGTAATTTTTTGGCAAGGGCGTTGAATGCACTGTCGGACGCTCTAATATTTTCTCCAATACAAAGTACTTTTCGATTCCTAAGGTATTCAGATCAATCTGTTCATTGTGGCAATATTCTATTAATTTTAATAGAAAGGAGGGGACAGCTACTAATGTGCTGGGTCGCAATTTTTTTATGGTCTCAATTTGCAAAGAAGGTAGTCCGGGTCCCGATCTGATAATGCCGGCTCCTAGCTTCCGCAATCCGGTATAATAGGCCATTCCTGCCATAAACTGTCGGTCGAGTGTCAACAATAATTGCACCGTATCAGTTTTTGATAATTCCATCAACTGAAACGATAAAAACTCATTATGCGCCAACCGGTCTAAATCATTTTGAGTCTGTGCAACGTAAACAGGACTTCCTAGAGTACCAGAGGTGGCACTATATTCAATAATTTCATCTTGTGATACACAAATAAATTCTTCATGATGCAACTGCAAGTCCTCCTTATCAGTGGTTGGTATGCTTACTAAGTCTGCCGGAGATTTTATGGTTGAAATATCAATTGACTTGGTTTCAAACAAATTTCTATAGTAGGGCGAATGAAGTTGCAAATACTGAAGGGTCTTTTGCAATTCATTTCCTTGATACGTTTGTTGCTCCTCTAGTGATTTGTACTGAATCCGATCCATATCGATACTAGGGTTTAGTTACATTTTGTTTTGAAATGGAAGATAAGAAGATGGTTTCAATGGTAGTGTATACTACGTACAAAAACATTAAGAAAAATAAGTCTGGTTTGTGCACGTTTTTTCGTTCCATAAAAATATAGACTGCCGCGGCTGCCGCGCATAAAAAAAACTTTAGAAAGGTTGCGCCCATTACACCATTTACAAAACGGTGAGGTTTGGTGCTTTGGGCAGTGCGGTACGAAAGAAAAAATGTAAATAAGGTGATGCCACAAAGCACCAGTGTACCAATCATGACAATATTTGCTGTCAATAAGGTTCCTTTTATGGCAATGAAATATTCTGCTAGCAAAAGAAGTAGGGTCACAGAAATCAAAATTGATAAAAATCGCTTAACCATATTAATGCCGATTTGAAGTGTCTTTTACTATTTTCCAAAGGGATGCCACCAAAAATAGTAGCGGTAAGGTCAGCATCGTTATGGGAAATTTGAAATGAAAATGTTTATCTACTTTATAACCAATAAAAAAAGCCACGCCGAGCGTAGCTAATAATTGAGTTGCCAAGCCTATATATTTGTAGGGATTAGGACTGGGCATTGAGTGTTGTCGTATTTGCAACGGCTGGTTTTGGGGCAGTTGCTTGAGGTGCGGCTGCCTGTGCGGCAATTCCCATTGTACAATTCCCATTAAATTTAACGCCGCTTTCAATAATAATTTTGCCGGTATTGATGTCACCATCCACCACTGCGCTGCCTTTCAACATCAAAATATCCGCTATTTTCAATTTACCGGTAACATGGCCTGAAATATCTGCATTTTGACATATGATGTCGCCGTCTACTTTCCCGGTTGAACTGATTTGCACCCGTCCCTTCGAAGTAATGGTACCTTTTACAATTCCTTCAACCTTAATATCACCTTCAACCTTAATTTGACCATCCACAACGGTTCCATTTGAAATATTGGTCATATTTCCACTTGCATTTGAGGACGATTGATAACTAGACTGCGCAGGCTGTGACGGCTGTGGAGTGGGAGTATAAGCAGGGGTTGGGTCCTGTTTTTCTTTGTTATTGGAGAAGATAGACATTATAAGAAAAGTGTTTTTTAAGTGTGGAAATTATTTGCACAAATGTATATTTTTTATTGATTCTTACTAGGAACCGATGCATCTTTTTTATTAACATCTGTTGAGTCTTTCTGTTGATTTTACAGGGAATTCTATCTGAAATCTCGGTTATTTTTACTATCGGTCAAGTGAATATCGATTCTTCCGTTACGACATAGGCAAGGTTTTGACACCGTTTCAGAGCAAAGAGATGTTTAAAATGATACGTATACGGTTGAACCTGTACCAGGATCTCCATTCCGTAGATGGCAGGGGTGTATGGAAAGCTCCGATTGGTGCTCGTTGGCTATTTTGAAGTATCGTATTAGAAAATACCCGAAAGTAGTGCAATTATGCGCCCCTTCTCACGTTTGAAAAACAAGGGGCTGACTATTTTTTGAAGAGACTGCTATGAATGGTCCGAATGCACTTGTTTACTTTCATTTCTGTTGGAAAAAAGTACTATTTTTACAATTATTTGTCAATCTTTTTGGTTGAATTCAAAATAATTTACCTTTATTTGAGTTAATATAAAACGTGAATATAAAATCTTTCATACTTTTTTTTGCTTTTGCAATTGTGTCTTTATTGGGAAGTCTGCAAAGCCGGGGGCAAAATAGGTTTAAAGATAATAACGTAGATAGTGCAGCCGTTCAAAAAAGAGTGAATCGGGAGTTTTTTGTGCGCGATAGTATGATTACTGCCAATAAGCTTAAAAAGAAGAATGATAGCATTGCACGCGTATTGGAGAAAGTCAAGATTCAACAATACCGCGATAGTCTTATTCAGGCACGTATAGCCAAACGAATAAAAGACAGTACCGACAGAGAATTGGCGAAGCAAAAGTTGTTGAACGAAAAAGAAAAAAAGACAGTCTCGAGCTGGTGCGAAAAAACCAGATGACAGATAGCCTGAAATTGGTGGCGGCAAAGGCGGATAGTATCCGAAAACGAGAGAATGATATTCGGGATAGTATCAATATTGCACGCTTAAAGGTTCAGGATAGTATTGCGAAGGTCAGGCAAAAGCAGGCCGATAGTATGAAGGCAGTGCGCTTGGCACAGCAGAAGGAAAAGGAACTGCGCGAAAAGTATATGAATAGCAAACCCTATAAGGATAGCGTTGCAGCTAGAAGAAAAGAGATACAAGATAGTGTCAATGCGGCACGATTTGCTATTCTGGAAAAGCAAAAGCAAATCAGAGAACAATACAACGATAGTGTGAATAAGGCCCGAAAAATGGCCAATGATATTATTATTGCGCAACGTGATCGAATTAGCGACAGTACCAAAGCAGCTTTGCAAAAGCAAAATGATCAATTAAAGAACGAGCGACTTCGCATTAAAGATAGTATGCTAGCAGCAAGACAACGAAGAGTGGATAGTTTGGACGTGTTGAAAAAGGAAAAGGAAAAGAAGGAGGGCACCGCCAAAAAACTAAGCGACGAAAAGAAGAAACTGGCGCTTGCAATCAAAATTCATGACTCAAAACAAAAAGAATGGAGTAATGATAAACTGCTGAAACGAAAATGGAATTTGCCAAGAAAAATTTATCAAAATACTGTTACCAGGTACAATTATCATTATCATGCAAAGCGCAAGTATAATGATGCCATTCAACGCATAACCAAAAGCAATAAGGAGGATTTTACCAAGCAAATATCGCTCCTTCCCTATAATTCAGAAAAAGATGGTGCCAGTATATCATCAGACATGGATACGGTAATAAAGAAAGCCTCCTTCAGTACCCAAATTCACGACCCACGCTCAAAATGGTTTGACGATTTATATTTTTTGATGGGAAAGGCATCCTATGCAAAAAATGACTTTGAAGGAGCCATTACTACCTTTCAGTTTATTGCAAACGAATATAAAACGACTCAGAAAGGTCAGGCTGCAGCTAATAAGAAAGGAGAAACGGTAAGCATTGCCAATATTGAAAAGCGAAAAGGACTCAGAAAGTTAAGTCATCATCCAATTCGAAACGATGCATTATTATGGTTGGCAAAATCCTATATGATGGCAGAGCAGTATGGAAATGCCCAATCGTTATTAAGTACTTTGCAAAAAGATCCTCATTATCCGGCACGTAATAAAGCCGCTTTGTTTTTGACCAAGGCAAGTTTGGATATAAAGCAGGCAGATAACAAGGCAGCTATTGAGTCGTTGGAACTTGCTTTGAAGCAAAAAATGGCAAATGGGCAAAGAGTGCGGGCTGAATTTCTACTAGGACAACTGTATGCCGAAAAAGGCGATTATGCCAATTCATCTGAACATTTCAAGAAATCAATTGACGGCAAAAATAATCCGGAAATGGATTTTTATACAAAACTTAATATCGCCGTGAATGCCTCTAAAGGAGGAGGTAATAAGGACTTTGCCAAACAGGAGTTGCAAAAAATTATCGGAGATCAAAAGTACGTCAAGTACAAAAGTGAAGCCTTAAATACGCTCGCTGCTATTGAAGCAGAGGATAATATTGCAGTAGCTGCAGATCTTTTAAAGAAAAGCATTAAGAATACCGAGAATAAAGATGTGAAACAAAAGGCCATCGCATTTGCCGGACTCGGAGCCATTTATTATAAACTGTCAGAGTACGAACTAGCTAAAAAATCCTATGATAGTGCGTCCATTTATGGGTCGAATCCGCCAATAGACAATATAGATGAAGTCAATGTCCGAAAGGTAGTACTAGGCGAAATCGTAGGATATATAAAAACCATCAAGGCTCAGGATAGTATGATTCGTTTGGCGCAACTAAGTGACAAAGATCAAAAAGCAGCAGCAAAACGCGAATTAGATAAATTGCGAAAACAGAAAGAAGAAAAAGCGGCAGCTCCCAATGAATTACAGGTAGTGGCCTTACAAGCCTCAGGTCCTGTTAAATCGAATTGGTATTTCTATAACAACAACTTACTGCAAAAGGGATCTACGGAATTTAAGCAAAAGTGGGGGAATAGAAAGTTAGAGGATAATTGGCGCCGATCTGCCGCCACCAATAATTTTAATCTCTCCAGTGGAGAAGGGGAAGGAGAGGGCGATGCGGAGAATGAAAAAGGTGGCACTGACGGAGTGACTATCAAATCTCTTTTGGCGTTGCTACCCAAAACACCGGCACAACTTGATGCCGCACATGGAAAAATACAGGATGCGTATTATAACCTTGGACTTACGTACTATTCTCAATTGGCTGATTATATGAACGCGGTCAAAACCTTTGACTCATTGCTGCTTAAATATCCCAATACCGCCTATAAGGAGCAAACCTATTATGCTATGTATCTGAATTATGATAAGTTAAATCAGAAGGCATCTGCGCAAAAGTATAAGAATTTACTGGTTGAAGAATTTGGACAAAGTGAATTTGCCATGCTTGCCAATAATCCAAATTACAAGGAACAAGCCAAAAATAAATCCAAAAATATTTTTGAGCATTACGATAATACCTACCTCATGTATAAGCAGGGGAAATATCGCGAAGCGCTCGATCGAGTGGTGTATGCCAAGGTAGCCTATAAAGAAAATCCTATTCAAGCGAAATATGCATTGGTAGAGGCAGTGAGCGAAGCCGGTCTGAACGATTTGCCGAAATGTAAAGTTATTTTGCAGGATATCATTTCCAAATACCCAAATTCTGATGAACAAATACGAGCACAGGAAATTTTAAACCAGCTTTCCTTGCAGAATGGGAAAGACAGTGGACAGGTACAAGATATCATTATGCCAAATTATAACAAGTATGATGATAGTTTGGAGGCGAGCAATGCCTTTAAGGAATTACGAGGATTTGACGGTAAAGGTATTTTTTCGATTGCACCGAACGACGAGCATTTTGTATTGATTTTTATGAAGAACGTGGATGGAAGAACCATGGCCCTAAAAGCTGCTATGAGCGATTACAATTTATTAAAGAATAATATGCAGGAATATACTACCGCATTGAATTTGCTTACTGCCCAGCAAGGAATTATCACTATTCAGAAATTTGCTAATAGTATTTTTGCTAAGAAATATTTGAATGAATTGGCAAATGAGAAACTCATTTACACAACTAAAGAAAAATGAATATGACCTTGCCACTATTTCCACTTCTAATTATAGTGAATTGCTGAGGAGCCGAGATATTCTTGGTTATTTGAAATTTTACAAGAAAAATTACAAATAGTATTTTCTAATTTTTTTGCAATTGAGGTGTCTGTGTTGAGGTCGTTATGGGCACAACTTTGATGCCGCTGAATAGATAGATCATTTTCTGAAGCAATAATGGTGCAAAGAAGTTACATTGTATTTTTCCGTTTTCTTTAACACTGCTTCTAGGTTACATTCAGTAGGCTGCGGGAATTAATATACAAAACCAATTCTCATGTTTAAGCCATTTCAAATTCTATTTTTTTTTAGTATAGTACTGTTTGCCTCTTGTAGTGAACATTCGGTTACCACAAGCGAAATGAGCACAACCGCTGAGGTAGCAGGCATGGCAGATACTGCATTGGCCACTGAGAGGGTCATCCTTAAGACGGCAACTATTAACATGGATGTGTGCAAGGTTGAAGAATCAGTACTTGATTTACAAACTTTGGTCAATGAACTGAATGGTCACGTGTTTCATTATCAAATTCAAAATGATAAATCGTTTCAGAATGAAGTACAACATACGGTCGACTCCACTCTTATTATGGAAGAAATTAGACCCACTGGACTCTTAAAGGTAAGAATTCCGATGGCCCATGGCGATACCTTTATATCACAGGTATTGAACATGGAAGGAAATATCAATCAATTTATGTTGGATGAAGAAGATATTACTGAAGATATTATTGAGAAAAAGGAATTGATGCAAAGCGATCATAGTTTAGTTACAACAGGTGCGGATACAAAACCAGTATCAAATCAATTTGGAAATGTTGATGAGGTTTATTTAAAGAAGGAACTTACGGAATCGTATATCAATCGCAAGGCGGCATTTTTCAACCACAAAATACCGAAGTAAATATCTATGGTTTGATATCAAGGTTTCCGGACAAAAGTATCTTTCTAAAACGATGACCGCCTCATTCAAACCAATACATACCCCATTTGCACTCAGTGCAAGAGAAGCATTGGCGGAGGGCTGGTATGGGGTTTCTGTTTGTGTATTGTTTTTGTTACAAATCTGGCCTCTGGCTTTGTTTGGAGGTTTTATTGTTTGGATTTTGAAAAGGAAAGGAGTATTACCTAAAATGCAATTGCGTTCATAGAAAATGAATGTTTCGTGCTGATTTCTTATCAATTAGAAACCTCAACTAGGACCTGTTGAATGTATCTGCGATGCTTTCTTCGGAACTGCGTCGGATTATATTTTAGGTAGCATTTTTCTGACTAGCAAACAAACGACCGATACTACCTTTTGTGCCCACCATGGAATTTAAACCTAGAACCTTTCCGATTCATGTGTCAGGAGGAACTTTTCAGTTGCTTTACATATTAATTTGACCATCCATAAAAAAGGCAGTCTAAAATGACAGCCCTTAGGTGGTGACCGCGTTAGGATTCAAACCTAAAACCTTCCGCCGCGGCGGGATACTCTATTCAGTTGCAGTCATGCGATTTTTACTAAAATTAAAAAAGGAGCTAGTTATTCTAACTCCTTTTTATCAGTGACCGCCATCGTCGGGTTTTCCAACCTTGAAATAGTTAAGGAACTAGAAAGCCATTGGAAAATCAAGCTATACTTCAAGGATGTTCATCAGAGCAAAGCTATTGAAGAATCGAAGTATGATGTGTTAAGAAGGGGGAGAAAATAATTAAAGTTTCGGAGGTTAAATTGTTGTAAGTTCTTAAAGAAAAAACAATAAATTTGTAGAAATAAACTCTATAATAATGTCAAGAATAAATGTCGCCCCATATTATTCGGAAATAATTCATAAGGAAATTTCTAGCGGTAGATATCGAAACGAAATTGAAGTTATTCAAGCAAGTTTAGATTTGTTGCAAAGAGAGCACTCTCATAAGCAAATAATCGAATCAGCTTTGAAGGCTGGGGAAGAAAGTGGTTTAGCGTTGCCACTTGATATTGATAAATTTATTTCTGAAATGAAAACGAAACATGCGAAATAAGGATGTTATCTATAACTTATAAGCCATTTGCTAGAATTGATTTAGAAGATATTTGGAGCTATACATTAGAAAAATGGTCAGTAGAACAGGCAGAATTTTATGTTCGAGAAATATATAATGAGCTAAAGAAACTTTCAATTCATCCTTCTATTGCAAAATCTGTAATTTTTAACGAGGTTGAATATTTGCAGTTTAAAATAAATCATCATTTTGCTTTTTGTAGAGCGACTTATGATGAATTAATGGTAATTAGAATACTTCATGAACGAATGGATTTTCAAAGACATTTATAAAAAAAAGCCTTCATTCATTCTAAATGAAGGCTTTTTGAAGTTCGTACATTTGTGACCGCGTTAGGATTCAAACCTAAAACCCTCCGCCGCGGCGGGATACTCTATTCAATTGCAGTCATACGATTTTTTTAAAATTAAAAAAGGAGCTAGGTATTCTAACTCCTTTTTATCAGTGACCGCGTTAGGATTCAAACCTAAAACCCTCCGCCGCGGCGGGATACTCTATTCAGTTGCAGTCATACGATTTTTTTTAAAATTAAAAAAGGAGCTAGGTATTCTAACTCCTTTTTATCAGTGACCGCGTTAGGATTCAAACCTAAAACCCTCCGCCGCGGCGGGATACTCTATTCAGTTGCAGTCATGCGATTTTTTTTAAAATTAAAAAAGGAGCTAGGTATGCTAACTCCTTTTTATCAGTGACCGCGTTAGGATTCAAACCTAAAACCCTCCCTGGCGGATACTCTATTCAGTCGCAGTTCTATGATTTTTTTTAAAATTAAAAAAGGAGCTAGGTATTCTAACTCCTTTTTATCAGTGACCGCGTTAGGATTCAAACGTAAAACCCTCCGCCGCGGCGCGATACTCTATTCAGTTGCAGTCATGCGATTTTTTTAAATTAAAAAAGAGCTAGGTATTCTAACTCCTTTTATCAGTGACCGGTTAGGTTCAAACCTAAAACCCTCCGCGCGGCGGATACTCTATTCAATTGCAGTCATACGATTTTTAAAATAAAAGGAGCTAGGTATTCACTCCTTTTATCGGTGACCGCGTTAGGTTCAAACCTAAAACCCTCCGCGGGATCTCTATTCAATTGCAGTCATACGATTTTTAAAATTAAAAAGGAGCTAGGTATTCTAACTCCTTTTATCAGTGACCGCGTTAGGTTCAAACCTAAAACCCCGCCGTGGCGGATACTCTATTCAGTTGCAGTCATGCGATTTTTTTTAAAATTAAAAGGGCTATGTATTCTAACTCCTTTTTATCAGTGACCGCGTTAGATTCAAACCTAAAACCCTCCCGCCGCGACGGGATACTCTATTCAGTTGCAGTCATGCGATTTTTAAAATTAAAAAGAGGCTGAATTCCTAACTCCTTTTATCAGTGACCGCGTTAGGATTCAAACCTAAAACCCTCCCGCGGCGGGATACTCTATTCAGTTGCAGTCATGCGTTTTTTAGAATTAAAAGGAGCTAGGTATTCTAACTCCTTTTTTATCAGTGACCGCGTTAGGATTCAAACCTAAAACCCCCTCATCCGTAGTGAGGTACTCTATTCAGTTGAGCTACGCCATTCATCAGATTTATTTATTTGTGAGGGTTCAAACCTAAAACCCTCCGCCATGGCGCGATACTCTATTCAGTTGAGCTACGCAGCCATTCACCAGATTTATTTATTTGTGAGGGTTCAAACCTAAAACCCTCTGCCATGGCGCGATACTCTATTCAGTTGAGCTACGCAGCCATTCACCAGATTTATTTATTTGTGAGGGTTCAAACCTAAAACCCTCTGCCATGGCGCGATACTCTATTCGGTTGAGCTACGCAGCCTTTTTTGAGAGTGCAAATATATATCTTACTTTTGTCATCTCAAAAAAAATGTACAATGATCATTGAATTGTGGAGTCTGGGAAAGGAAAACCATCAAATTGTGGATGAGGCTATTGCGGAATATTCGAAGCGTATCAATAGATACAATACATTCAAAATGGTGACGATTGACAATTCGAAAGTCAATAAGAATTTGCCTCTGGAACAAATTCTGGAGAAAGAGGCTGATTTGGTTCGTCAAAAACTGCAAGACCGCGATATTCTCGTTGCTTTAGATGATAAAGGGAAAGCGTTTACATCGCGACAGTTTGCTGAGAAATTGAACCAGCAAATGAATGTATCACCGCAACGAATTATCTTTTTAATTGGAGGGAGTTTTGGCATTGCGACTTCTATTAAACAACAGGCTGCATTAATTATGTCCTTATCTGCTCTTACTTTTCCACACCAATTGGTGCGATTACTGTTCGCTGAACAGCTTTATAGAGCCTTTACCATTTTAAAAAATGAAAATATCATCACGAATAAGGAATTTTCCTTTTTTTGATTACTTTTGCACTCCTTTAAACGGCGTGATAGCTCAGTTGGTTAGAGCGCAGCACTCATAATGCTGAGGTCTCGAGTTCAAATCTCGATCACGCTACTGAAGTTCGATAAGAATCCCGTGTTATTCGGGATTTTTTATTGTAGGTTGATAAGGAAAGGCGTCCCGATTCATATCGGGAAGGTCTCGAGTTCAAATCTCGATCACGCTACTAAAGTTCGATAAGAATCCCGAGTTATTCGGGATTTTTTTATTGTAGGTTGAAAAGGAAAGAGCGTCCCGATCTAAATCGAGAAGGTCTCGAGTTCAAATCTCGATCACGCTACTGAAGTTCGATAAGAATCCCGTGTTATTCGAGATTTTTTTATTGTAGGTTGATAAGGAAAGGCGTCCTGATTCATATCGGGAAGGTCTCGAGTTCACATCTCGATCACGCTACTCAAAGTGAATAGGAATCCCGAACGTTTCGAGATTTTTTTACCTTGACTATGCAAAGCTTGTGGATGGGTCACCAGTACCAAAATGGTTTCTGATTCAATTCCCATCAGCTAGCTTACGTAGCATTTCTTCGTTCAATGGGCTTCGATTTTGTGTGCTAAGACCGATTGGAATCCGTTAAGAAAAATAAAAAAAAATGTATTCGTATTTATTCCAAAGAATAATGCTGTATTATTGAATAATAAATGAGGGATTCTTTTTAAGCATATGCCCACAAAACAAATTCAATCGGTATTTATTTATTGCTTCAGCTTAGCATTTGCCATTTTATTTTTTAATAAGTTGGGCGCTCAAAGCAGGGAAGTTCTTCGGTATGAAATTGATGCAAAGAGAGGTGGGATGACCTATACCAGTAGGGATGCATTGCCACGGGGTAGAGAATTTAAACGTCTTGACAGTTCCTACTATGTGGGTTGGATGTTTGAAGGGACCTATAAGTTTGAACATGCTGCTGATTTTATAGGGTTTCGAATGGCAGCTGATCAATTGGAAAAGGCAAGCCAATTGTTAGAAAAGGATTTTAAGTCGCAAATACGTTCTCGAACTGCCGACGCCCTTACTTATATTAAAACGATGCAGTATCATCGCGATTGGGATTATATAGCCTATTGCCTGATGCAATGTTACAGCAATATGGAAATGCCCGATAAAGTATGGAAATTATTGCAGCGATGTAAAAAAAATGATTTGCAAGATGAGTTTTATCTAGACACCTATAGCTATCTGGCATGGACTGTGCATCGAAACCGATTTTATACTTCCAGTAAGTATGCCTTCCTTCGGAACTCTATTGACGAAAACGAAAGGTATGCCAATAAATTACTGGATAGTTGTATCCTAAAAATCAGACGAGATGCTCAATTGAATAAAACAATTTTTTCAGCTGATTTTGAAAAAGAAAAGATGCCCGGTGTCTGGCATTATAAATCTATTTTGTTTAGTTATCAACTCAATATCGAATCGGGAGCGCATTATTACGAAAAATTGAGGAGTACAGCCTATTTTCCCGAAAATAATTTTGCCACCTTTTGCGCAATTCAGGGGAAATTTGCAGAGGCTGAAGCTAATTACAATATTGCCAAAGAGCAAGATGCCGGCGATAAACGTATGAAGGAACCCTTCTATTATTCCTCCATCATTAATACGTACAAGAATGAAAATAAATCAGGTATTGAGGAATTAAAAGATTTGATTAAAGCCAATGGTTCCACGCCGGGTTTTGGATGGTATAATTTGCGGCACAATTCAAGGAAATACATATCGGTACCACCTTGGGGCAAAATCATTACGATTTTACAACATCGCTTTTGAATTTGATGCTGAAAGTTAAAGAAATTGAACAGCTTAAATTTTTAAATAAAGACTGGTGGTATTCGCCGACACTTCTTTCAAACGTTGCAAAACTAACTGTGGAAAAGTATTCCCTTCAATTTCTGATTATAAATCAGTTTTCAACAAATCCTGAAAGAGATCAGGTGATTTATAAATTATTCTCTACCGAAAGTACGGTTTCCTTTGATGAGGTGTGGCATCTTATCGAGGGATTTAGTACCAACTATTTTATCAATAAGTTTGAAAACGCAGTGCAGTCAGATAAGCGAATCCTAGTCAAAAAATACTTTAAATTATTTTTGGCTAAGCTTCTGCTGAAAAAGGAGGAATATACCAAAGCTTCTTCCATTTTGAAGGAACTACTGAATGACCCTAAGGTGGACAAAGCTTATGAAAAATTATTTTATGCTCGTGTACTGGAGGCAATGATACAATGCAGCGAAAAACTAAAGGAAGATAATACCGAATTGGTGGCGGGTTACACCTTGGAATACCCGCAATTGCTTCCCTTCAGCGGTATACAGGTAGCAATGCGTTTGCATAGTAACGAAAAAACAGCTATCGAGAAACAAATTATTGCTTCCTTAAAAAAGTGTCATATTCAATTTACGGATGATTTGTCTGCAAATGCAATGGATGTTAATATTATGTTTGGGAAGAAAGGCAATAGCCCGCTAATACAATATAGCTCGAAATGGAATAATGAGGTGATTGCACCAGAGACCGAAATATCTTATACAGATACTAAGAGTATAGCGGAGCGCTTACCTTTTTATCTATTTAACATCGGAGATGATGATAGAACTACTATGGCGATGAGTCAAAAAGAGAAAAGAAAATGATCTAGATTGCCGGATTCTCCGGATTGTCCGTAGTAATATCCTTTGGTGCTGCTGATAATTTAGAAAGAACATCCACCTTGTCTGAAAAATATTGATGCGCCTTCTTCAATTCCGTAGCAGCTCCATGCAGTATGGTTTTATTATTTCTAATGACGCGCTTTTTAGCCCCAATACTATAAACAAAATACCAATGAGTAATACCAGTCCCTTGACAGCAAAATGAAAACTAGTAATATCATCGGCCGTGGTGATTTGCTCCCTAAAAACCGGTCTGCTGACAATTTCTCCTAACAAATGAAAGGGAAATATGGTATTCATAATAAAGATGAATACGAAGGATGCCAAAGCAAGCAGATAATACACAAATTCCTCAATGCCGTCAAATCCTTTTGAAAGAAACAGCATGGCTTTGTTGCTATATACCTTGTCCAAAACAGGTTGTAAAGTAGCCAGTATGTTTTGCGCATCTTTCAATTGCTGCTGATCGTCGTGTGGTGTTTTTTTACTTGTATTAAACATATTTTTTGATTTATTAAATTTGAAAATGGCAGTTTTTAAAACTACATTTACGACCTAAATTAATAGTAACCATGCGTTTTCTAAAATTTGTTTTGCCTCTTTTTTGTTTGTATACTATTTCATGCAAAGATAGTACTCCTAATCAGGAAATTCGCTCACAGGTAGACATTTTGGCGTCTCATATAGATACCACCATTCATCCGGGTGACGATTTTTTTGAATATGCAAATGGGGGTTGGCTCAAAAAGAACCCAATTCCTTCCAGTGAAAACGGTTGGGGTATTTTCAATTTGGTGGCTGATGAAAATTATCAACGTATCAAAAAAATCAGTGAAGATGCAAGTGCCATGCATGGTAAGGAAGGTTCAGCAGCACAGCAAATTGGCGATTTTTTCTTTTCAGGAATGGATTCTGTAGGTATTGAAACCTTGGATATTTCTCCTTTACAATCTACCCTTTCAAAAATTGATAGCATTCGAAACACCGACCAATTGATTGAGTTGGTATCCTGGATGCAAGAAAATGGTGCTTCGCCCTTGTATGATATGTATATTGGTCAAGACCTAATGAATAGTGATAAAAATAGGTTATATCTTTCGCAGGGAGGGCTCGGACTGCCTGACAGAGATTACTACTTTAATACAGATACCCGAACAAAAACGATTCGCGACGAGTATCTGAAGCATATTCAAACCATGCTTAGTTTACTTGGTGCTGATTCCACTAAGGCCAAAGCCGATTCTAAAGCTATTATGAATTTGGAAACTACCATGGCATCTATTCATAAGAAACTTGAAGATTTGCGAGACCCCTATGCTAATTATCATAAAATGAGTGTAGCATCATTTGAAAAATTGACCGGCAAGTTGAAGTGGGCAGAAGTGTTTAAAGGTTTTAAGGTTGAAATAGACAGTATTATTGTTGGACAGCCAGCTTTTTTTACTAAAATTAATTCAATGCTTGGCAGTGCGCCACTTGCCGATTGGAAATCGTATTTGAAATGGCATTTGGTATCTTCCTTTTCACCGTATTTAAGTAGCCGTTTTGATAAAGAACACTTTCATTTTTACAGCGAAATAGTAAGAGGAGCCAAGGAGCAACGTCCTAGATGGAAACGTGTACTCGATGCACAAGAGAATGCCTTGGGAGATGCCTTGGGACAACTTTTTGTAAAAGAGTATTTTCCTGACAAAACAAAAAAAAGGTATGAAGATTTGGTGGCCAAAATTGTAGACGCTTACCGCGTACATATTCAAAAATTGGATTGGATGACCGATAGTACCAAGCAAAAGGCCATTGTAAAATTAAATTCCATTACACGCAAAATCGGTTACCCAAATAAGTGGAAAGATTACAGCAATATGAAAATTAGCCGAAATAATTATTGTCAGAATATAATTGCTGCCAATAGTTGGTCCTTTCAATATGAATTTGCTAAACTTTCGAAACCGGTCGATCGCAGTGAATGGGGGATGACGCCACAAACCTACAATGCGTATTATAATCCATCAAACAACGAAATTGTTTTACCTGCAGCTATCTTTACAGCACCGGGTTACAGTGATGAAGAAGTGGATGATGCCGTCATTTACGGTTATGTGGGAGCCTCTACTATTGGCCATGAATTAACGCATGGATTTGATGACCAGGGTAGGCAGTTTGATGAAAAGGGAAATTTAAAAAATTGGTGGAGCAAGGCCGATGAAATGAACTTCAACAAACGGGCCGATTTATTGGTAAAGCAATTTAACATGTATACGGTATTGGATAGTTTACACCCGAATGGCAGCGCCACCTTAGGCGAAAATATTGCAGATTTAGGTGGTGTGGTTATTGCGTTGGATGACTTTAAAAAAACCAAGCAATTTAAGGAAGGGAAACGGATTGCCGGCCTCACACCCATTCAACGATATTTTATGGGATATGCCTATGGATGGATGCAAACAAGACGACCGGAAATGTTAGCCAGTCAATTGCTTACCGACGTTCATGCTCCCATCTTTTTGCGTGTAATTGCTCCAATGAGTAATTGCGATGACTGGTATCATGCCTTTCAGGTAAAACCCAATCACAAGCAATATAAGGATAGTGTAAGCAGGGTTCGCATTTGGTAAAAACATTTGAGAATGAATATTATTTTTTTCGGAACACCCGATTTTGCAGTCGCCAGTTTGAAAGCCCTGAAAGAATGCGGACAAAATATACTGGCTGTAGTTACAGCACCCGATAAGCCGGCTGGAAGAGGGTTACAATTGCAATTTTCGGCAGTTAAGAAATATGCTTTGGAGCAAAATGTACCTGTATTACAACCCGAAAAATTAAAGGACACTGCATTCGTCGAACAATTAAGAAATTTGAATGCTGACATTCATATTGTAGTAGCCTTTCGGATGCTTCCTGAAGTGGTTTGGAATATGCCCAAATTTGGTACCATCAACTTACATGCCTCTCTGTTACCTCAATATCGGGGAGCTGCACCCATTAATTGGGCAATAATCAATGGCGAAAAAATAAGTGGCGTAACCACCTTTCGGCTCCAACATGCCATTGACACAGGTGGTATTTTACTGCAAGAGCAAGTTGCGATTCAACCTAATGAAACAGCCGGTACCTTGCATGATACCTTAATGAATATTGGAGCCAATCTAATGGTGAAAACCATTGAAGGTATAGAAGCTGGGACCCTTACTGAGTATCCGCAAGAAAATCTTTCAGATCTGAAATCGGCACCTAAAATATTTACAGAAACTACCAGAATCGATTGGAGTCTTCGCGCAGCGGTTTTACTAAATTTTATCAGAGGACTTTCGCCGTATCCTGCGGCCTTTTCAACACTTAATGCTAAGAAACTTAAAATATTTTCGGCCAGTATGGAATTGGAAGACCATCAATTGGAAGTAGGTACTTTTATAACAGATAACAAAACGTATTTAAAATTTGCTTGCGCTGATGGGTTCATCTCTATACAGGAAATGCAATTAGAGGGAAAAACCAAAATGAAAATTGCAGATTTTTTGAGAGGGAATAAGGTGCTATAGAAAATGCCAAATTCAAATCATTAGCTGAATCATTTTTACTACTATCTCATTCCGGGCATTTTCATATTCATGCCGCCCATCTTATTCATCATTTTCATCATTTCCTTCATTTGATCAAATTGTTTCATAAATGCATTTACTTCTGCAATATCCTTGCCACTTCCTTTTGCAATGCGGAGTCTTCGTCGTTGATCTATGATTTCAGGATTTTTACGTTCTTCAGGGGTCATGGATCCTATCATAGCCTCAATTCCCTTAAAAGAATCATCACTAATATCTACATCTTTAATAGCCTTTCCAACACCAGGTATCATGGCAAGGAGGTCTTTGATATTCCCATTTTTTTATTTGCGCCAGCTGATTCTTAAAATCTTCGAAGTCAAAGTTGTTGGCTCGAATCTTTTTTTCCAGCTTTTTTGACTGCTCCTCGTCAAATTGCTCCTGGGCCCGCTCTACCAATGTGGTTATATTAGCCATTCCTAAAATTCGTTGCGCCATCCGTTCAGGATAAAACACATCGAGGGTTTCCAGTTTTTCGCCCATACTTACAAACTTGATGGGCTTATTAACGGTATATCGAATGGTAAGGGCGGCACCACCTCTGGTATCTCCATCGAGTTTGGTAAGTACCACTCCGGTAAAGTTAAGCTTATCATTAAATGCCTTTGCTGTATTCACAGCATCCTGACCGGTCATAGAATCCACCACAAACAAAATTTCATGTGGGTTGACGGCATTCTTGACATTTTCCACTTCGCGCATCATTTCTTCATCAATGGCCAAGCGACCAGCAGTATCAATGATTACAATATTATGCCCGTTTTCTTTAGCAAAGGCGATGGCATTTTGTGCAATAGAGACAGCATCTTTATTTTCGCGCTCTATATGAACCGGAACGCCTACTTGGCCAGCTAATACTGACAATTGATCCATCGCTGCGGGACGATAAATGTCGGCAGCAACTAAAAGTGGTTTTTTCTTTTTATTATTTTTAAGAAAGTAGGCGAGTTTACCACTAAAGGTAGTTTTACCGCTACCTTGCAGTCCGGCAATCAAAACAACAGTAGGGTTAGCGCTAATGTCTAGGTTCGACTCGACACCCCCCATCAATTCGGCCATTTCATCCTTTACAATTTTAACCATTAGCTGGCCGGGGGATACTGCAGTAAGCACTTTCTCGCCCAGCGCTTTTTCCTTTATTGTATCTGTAAATTGTTTGGCTATAGTGTAATTTACATCCGCATCCACCAAAGCTCTTCTGATTTCTTTTACAGTGGTGGCTACATTAATTTCCGTTATCTTGCCTTCACCCTTTAGAAGTTTAAACGCGCCTTCTAGTCTATCCGTTAAGTTGTTAAACATACAATATTGTTATTTTTAGAGGTGCAAAAGTACGCATCTCAGGGCTATTATTTTGCTAAAAATTTTCTGATTTTTTGGCCTGTTCTGCACACCCTATCGGAAGTGTTCTGTAAAATCAGTTCTCTTGTACCCTCTAAAATAGATTCGATGCAACACAATCCCCAATTCCATTCATCGTTCATTGACTTCGTTAAATGGGTTTCGGCACCTATTCAACAGTCCAGGTTTGCAGACCTAATTTTGTAAATGAATATTCTCGCAAATATCCGCTACATTTCTGTAAGGCCTCTATTACTTGATAACGAGTATTGGCGGGACAATAAAAAATCATAAATCCACCGCCGCCGGCTCCACTAATTTTTCCGCCGGTAGCGCCGGCAGCTATTGCAGTACTGTATAATTGTTCGATAGAAGCATTACTGATATTGCTTGCCATCAGGCGCTTTTGTTGAAATCCATAATCTAAAATAGTACCGATATCGTTCAATGTGCCTTTCAGCAAGGCCACTTTCATCTGTTGTGCCTGTTCTTTTAATTTATGCATGGCTTCTATGGAAGTGGCGTTTTTATCATTTACATTCTTCGATTGTTCGTCAATGATCTTGGCGCTTTCACGACTGGTATCCGTGTAAAAAGCAATAGATTGTTTTCAAGTTCATGAAGATATTGGGTGCGAATGCGAAGCGGATTTACAATCACTTTATTGTCTTCATAAAATTCCATAAAGTTCACGCCGCCAAAGGTAGCAGCATATTGATCTTGTTTACCACCCGAAAGTTTGAGGTCATTTCGTTCGATATCATAGGCATAATGAGCAATGTCATAATCGCCCAGGGGAAGTTTCAGCATTTCAACAAAAGCTCCTAAAATAGCCACAACCAAAGTAGATGAAGTACCCAGTCCAGAACCGGCAGGAGCATCCACAGAGGTAGATATTTTTAATGCTTTTGGTGCAAAGGGATAATCTTTTTGAATACGGTTATAGACACCTTTTGCTAAATCTAAGACGCCATCAATAGGCAATGAATTGGAGAGTGGGAAGGCTTGTCGTTCCTTTCTGTCGTAAGCTTCTATAATGATTTCATTGCCTTCTATTGGTTCGATATTCGCATGTGCGCTCAATGAAATAGTGATGTTCAAAATAGCACCTCCGTACAAGTCGCTATAGGGGCTTACGTCTGTTCCTCCACCGGCCAGTCCAATTCGTAAAGGAGCTTTACTTCTATAAATCATGAGTTGTAATATTTAATGAGGTTATCTGGAATCAAGGGATTTTTTACTGATTTTGCGGAAGCTCAGACAAAGATACTATGGTATCCAGTAAGATTTTCCAACTGTATTTTTTCTTTTCTAGTTTGATATTTTGAATATAATTTTCGGGATTCTGTTGAAAAAAGGTTTCAATTTGTTCGGCAATTGCCACTGGGTTTGGATCGCAAACCATTCCCACCGACTCAGGAACCAGTGCGGGTAAGCCGCCAACATTGGTAACCAGCATCGGTTTTTCAAAATGATAGGCTAGGGGCGTAACACCACTTTGGGTGGCGTTTTTGTAGGGTTGGATTACACAATCTGCAGCGCTTAGATAATACTTCACATCGCTGTCTGCGATAAAGGTGGTTTTTAAAATAATAAGCTCCGAAATGTCATATTTTGCGATAGCTTCTAAGTAGGGTTGTGCATCTTCATAAAATTCGCCTGCAATCAAAAATTGCACTCGATTGTTTTCAAAATAGTTTTTATTTTTTAAAATAGAAATGGCCTCTATCATTAAGTCAAGCCCTTTGTATTTTCTGATAAAACCAAAAAACAAGACAATTTTCTTTTGCGGATCTATTTCGAGATGAAGGCAAGCTTCTTCTTTCGAAACGGCATCGCCAAAATTATCATATAAAGGATGCACGATTTGTTTGGCGGGCTTGCTACTAAAATTTTTAAGATCGTTCAATACCTTTTCACTCATGGTAATAAAGGCATCAATAGGTTTGACAAAATAGCGTGTAAAGGGCCAATCACCAAATCTTTTTCATGTGGAATGATATTATCGGCGATGCAAATAACTTTGGTATGGTGATTTCTTTTTACCATGCGCAAAATTGTACCCAAACAAGGTCCCATAAAGGGCAACCAGTATCGCACCACTACAATATCCGGTTTTTTTTTGCATAGTTGATATCCGATCCAAAGCCAGTTGAGGGGGCTAATGGAGTTAATTTTTTCATGAATATGCAGGTCAGCCGGTGGGTCTTCGCTTGAGTATTGTGTGGTACCCGGAAACAAAAACGCCGGATATTGGAGAGAGAAGGTATACAATTCGGTATTGTATTGATTGCCTGCAAACTCACGTGCTAATCGCTCATTAAAGGAGGCTAAACCGCCTCGAAGTGGATAGGCGGGTCCAATAATCACAATATGTTGCGTGTTGTCAGGCATTCGGTTTGCAAAATAAAGAATTTGAAATTAGGATGGGTTTGAAATTGAAAATATTTCAAATAATTTTAAGCATTCCACGGCCTCCTTTACATCATGAACACGAAGGATAGAGGCTCCTTGCTGCAAAGCAATCATATGCAAGGCGGTGCTTCCATTCAGCGCCTCTGATGGGTGAATGCCTAGGGGCTTGCAAATCATAGATTTTCTGGAAAGTCCTACCAATACAGGCTTTGATAAATTGCCTAGGGTGCTTATATTAGCCAGCAATTGGTAATTGTGTTCGGTAGTTTTACCAAAACCAAATCCCGGATCGATGATGATATCGTGGATTCCCTTCTCGGTATATGTCTTTATATGGTTGATAAAGTAATCGTACACTTCTGTCACCACATTTTGATAAGTAGGATTTTGTTGCATATTTGCAGGTCTTCCTTGAATATGCATGGCAATATAGGGCGCCCTGTAGCGCGCAGCTACATCTAGAATTTCAGGTTCCCATGCGCCGGCACTGATATCATTGATTATGTCAGCACCGGCTAATATGGCTTGTTCAGCAACTTTAGCCCGAAAGGTGTCTATGGATAAATACGCATCAGGGAAATATCCCCTAATTTTTTCGATGAAGGGTATAACACGCTGTAATTCTTCGGCTTCGCTGATTTCCATGGCACCCGGTTTTGAGCTCATACCGCCAATATCGATGATGGTAGCTCCTTGTTGTAGCATTTTTTCAACATGTAAAAGGATTTTAGTTTCTGAATGATGAAGGTTGCCGTCATAAAAGGAATCGGGGGTACAATTTAGTATACCCATTACAATAGGCTTGGAGAGATTCAATAATCTTCCCTTGCAATTCAGACCAAACGAATGCTGCATCGGTCAAAAGTAGAACATTTGAAATTAGAATCGGTTGATAGGTTTCAAAATTTTGAAAAGCTTTATGATGCTGCAGCAAAACTTGTTAGGGAAGGAAATTTGTCAGAACCAACGTTGCCAAAGTTCAAAAAGTTCTAAGAAGCCAAGTACTGGATAAAATTTGTCTTAATCAGCTTTTCTAAAGTTCAATACTTTGGCAAAGTTCCAAGATGCCTGTTATGGCAGGAAATTGCTTCAAACTAACTTTTCGAACGTTCAAAACGTTCTAAGAAACCAAGTACTGGATAAAATTTATCTTAATCAGCTTTTCTAAAGTTCAAAACTTTGGAAACGTTCTTAGTAGCCTGTTATTGCAGGAAATTTGTCCGAACTAACTTTTCCAAAGTTTGGAAACGTTCTTAGTAGCCTGTTATCGCAGGAAATTGGGTTGAATCAACTTTTCCAAAGTTCAATACTTTGGAAAAGTTCCAAGATACCTGTTATGGCATGAAATTGCTTCAAACTAACTTTTCGAACGTTCAAAACGTTGGAAACGTTCTATAATAAAAAAAACCACCTGCAAAACAGATGGCTTCAATTCTTTTGAAAACAATTCTATTTTTCAAGAAATCGTTTACTTTATCTTTATGTACAATATTTTCTTTAAAAGTATACGCTCCAGACTTAGGGCTTCGAATTGCACGAATCACTTTGGTCCAGTTTTTTGCATCTGCTGATGCTTTTAAATCTTTTTTCTGTGCGGTTTTAGCTGCTTTTGCCATGACTTATTATTTTATTTCTTTGTGAGTGGTGTATTTTTTAAGAATCGGGTTGTACTTTCTTAATTCAATACGCTCCGTTGTATTTTTTTTGTTTTTTGTAGTTATGTAGCGACTTGTACCAGGCATATTTGAATCTTTATGCTCTGTACATTCTAGTATCACTTGAACTCGGTTACCTTTCTTTGCCATTTTATTAGTATTATATAAATATCAGATTAAATTTTATTGCCGGCGGCACGCATTTGCTTAACAATATTGTATAAGCCAATTTTGTTGATGGTGCGCATTCCATCTGCTGAAAGTTTTAATGTAATCCATTTGTCTTCTTCAGCAAGAAAATATCGCTTACTTTGTAGGTTTGGCATAAAGCGTCGAATACTTTTTTTGTTAGAAAAAGATACTTTATTTCCTTTAAGAGGTGATTTACCGGTAACTTGACATATACGCGCCATGACTGTTGTTTTTTTTGGGAATGCAAAGGTAAGTAATTTATTTGGTTGCAAAAAGTATTTTTCTTAGTTATTTTATTAAAAAATTTCAAATATGAAATAATCATGATGTTTTGGCAGATATTGTACCCTTAAATTACTTTTTGAAGGAATTTGAAAAGCATAGCTGCCTTGTAAAATATTCCACTATTTTTACACTTTATATTGTAGCCTTATCCAATGGAAGAAATTGACGCAATTATTGAACGTGTGGAAAAACTCATTGAGTTGGACGCTTCTGTAGAGTTACGGGAGTTTATCAATGATATGAATATTTCGGACGTGGCAGAATTAATCAACGAACTCCCGAAGCATAAATTAAGCTTTTTTCAACAGCTTGATTTTCAACGCGCTTTGGCTGTTTTTAGAATTCTAGATTTAAGCGTTCAGGAAGATCTTCTCCGTTTACTTCCCTCCAATGTATTGGTGCAATTGCTTAATGACCTTCCTCCTGATGATCGAACGGCTTTGTTGAGCGAATTGCATAGCAATGTGGTAAAAGAGATTATCAAGCAATTGAATCCAGACGAACGAAAAATTACCTTGTCATTGCTCGGTTACCCTGAGGAAAGTGTTGGACGACTGATGACACCTGACTATATTGATGTAGAACTCCATTGGACCGTAGAGCAGGTATTGACTTATATCAGGGATTACGGAAAAAGCTCAGAAACCATTGATGTAATTTACGTTACCGATGAAAATGGCAAACTGATTGACGATGTCCGTATCAGAGATTTCTTGCTGGTTGACCCTAAAACAACCAAAGTGGAAGATTTGGTGGATGGGCGATACATCTCTCTTAATGTCAATGATGACCAAAAGGAGACCATGAATGTCTTTCAAATGAATAATAGGGTGGCGCTGCCTGTGGTAGATGACAAAAATGTACTTCTAGGTATTATTACCATCGATGATGTGTTATGGGTAGCAGAAGAAGAATTTACCGAAGATATTCAAATGATTGGCGGTATGGAGGCATTGGATGAACCCTATTTGGATGTGAGTTTATTTCAGTTGTATAAAAAGCGGATTATCTGGTTAATCATACTCTTCTTTGGTGAATTGTTAACCATCACTGCTATGACTAAATTTCAAAATGAAATTGCTAAGGTGGTGATACTAGCTACCTTTATCCCTTTAATTATTTCGAGTGGTGGAAATAGCGGTTCACAGGCAGCTTCACTCATTATACAAGCAATGGCCTTAGACGAAATTAGTATCAAGGATTGGTGGCGAATTATGCGCAGAGAAATTTTTTCGGGACTTATGTTGGGTGCCACCCTTTGTATCATCAGTTTTAGCGTCATTACTTGCTGGCATTTTCTGTCACCGGTTTTTGGCGATCATTACCTTCTGATAGCTTTTGTGGTTGGATTTTCCTTGATAGGGGTGGTATTGTGGGGTACTTTAATGGGCTCGATGTTGCCCTTATTACTAAAAAGATTAGGAGCAGATCCTGCAGCGTCCTCTACGCCCTTTGTAGCTACTTTAGTGGATGTTACCGGTTTAATTATTTACTTTTCTTTTGCCACCTTATTTCTAAAAGGAGTTTTGTTATAATTTATTTGGTTATATTTATATTCTAAATTTAATCAAAACCAATTACTATGAATGCAATCAAATTAAAATCAAAAGGGGAATTTGTTTCTCAACTCCAAGAAATGTTACAAAAATTGGATACTCACAAGTGAATGTCGATGGTTCCTTTGGCAAAATAAGTGAAGCCGCTGTGATGGATTTTCAAGCCAAAAATAACCTTGTGGTAGATGGAGTGGTGGGACCCAAAACTTGGATGCTCATTTATGAAAAGGCCAAACCTAAAGTGTACATCCGCAGGCTGAATCAGATATAGAAAGCGCAGCCAAAGCTCTAAATGTAGAAGTGGCAGCTATTAAAGCTGTAAATCAAGTTGAAGCCGCTGGTAGAAGAGGTTTTTTGGCAAATGGGAAAATTATGATTTTATTTGAAGGACATGTCTTTTGGAAAGAGCTCAAAAAAGCTTGGAATCAATCCTCGAAATCATGTGGCTGGCAACGAAAATATCTTGTACGAATCCTGGACCAAAAAGCATTATAAGGGAGGTCCACTTGAGCATGATCGTTTAAATCAGGCAATAAAAATTAATAAGAGCGCGGCGTTAGCATCTGCCTCCTACGGGAAATTTCAAATAATGGGTAATAATTATAAGGCCTGTGGTTTTACATCCGTTGAAGATTTTGTGAATGCCCAAAACACCGGCGAAGGTGCTCAACTAATGACATTTGTTAATTTTCTGAAGGCAAATAATTTGGTGAGTGCCCTTAGAAATAAAAACTGGGTAGCCTTTGCAAAAGGCTATAACGGACCCGGTTATGCAAAAAATAAGTATGATATTAAATTAGCAGAAGCCTATAATCGGTATAAATAAAAAGCTACAGTCAATTCTAAGAAGCGTCCTTATTTTCTAGTCATTCTTTTTCGGGTACTGGTTTTGCCGTTTTGAACTTCAAGGAAGTAGATTCCTTTTTGTAAGGAGGCAACTTGGATATCTATTTGTGTATCCTTTTCACCAACTTGCTTTAATACGGTTTTCCCAGTTATATCACTTATTATGACGATGGCTCCTTTAGATTATTGTCTGATTTAATTGAAATTTGCTGATCAGCTGGATTTGGATAAATCAGTAAACTTTTATCTTCTATTGCGAAATTACCGATTCCATTGGGCACATTTTCAATGATGATATTTACGGTGGTATTGGTAATAATAGGGGCATTGAAATCAAACAAAATGGAAGCTGTATTCTAAATTTGAGTTCCGGCAGAAAGTCCGGGTTTTGGTTTGATGCTATAGGATACCGCTCCATGACTAGCGGGCTCGTTGGCATTACTATCCGGCAAGTTGATATTAGCAAATGTGAAACTAAGGTTTCCGGTTCCTGAAACAGTATATGTCATGGGATGGCTATTGGCCAAAATTTTAAAAGTGCTCCCATCCAAATTGGTATCTAGGGTATCATAAAGAAAAACATTCAAGGCCGGAGCGTTGCCGGTGTTTTGAAAATGAAGGGTGTATGAAAGTTCCTGCATGTTGCTTATATTTCCGTCAGGACTGACCTCTTTGCTATTCGGGTCAAAAGCAGCAGTGCATGGCTGATGCTTTGCATAATAATTATTTGCCGGGGCCACATCAGAGGCAATCGGTTTAATGGTCCAAAACGAATGCAAGGTATCGCCAACAGTTATGGTACTATCAGCATGAAGTTGCATGGTAATCGTCCTAAATTCATTTACCAATAAATTAGAATACACCCAAATGATGCTGTCACCGCTGATATAGGCAGGAGCAGGATTGCTAAAATTAAAACTATAATGACTATCCTTCACCAAAAAAATGGAATCGCCGGGTTCAATTACAGTACCACTATTATGAAACGTGGTATAGAAATTTACGTTGGCAGTAGGCCAAGGGACATTACCGGCTAGGGTAGTAATCGTTACATCGCGAATATTGGGCGATGGATGCAAACCAAAATCAATATTGTTGGTATTTTGACTGATTGGTGTAATGGTATAGGTGGCAGGGCTGGATGTAATATTCCAATACATCATTGGGACAGCTGTAATGGAATAGGTCAAGTTAGAATCAATAAAAAATAGAGCATAATTGCCCGAGCTATCAGTAGAAGCATATGTGTTTTGCGATAATTCATGAATCAAAGCATTGGGCATTCCAATTTCACCAGCCTCACGAATGCCATTTCCATTTACATCATTATATATAATGCCTGAAATGTAGGAAAATTGGATACCTGCTGGCGGACAGGTGCCAAATGAAAACACCAATCCTGAGGGAAGATTCACCAATGGATTTAAGAGCATGCCGTTTCCGGGATACGTTTGCGACACAGAACTGTTTATCCAATTGGTATTGGTTTCCCGTAAATTAAAATCAGCAACGGTATTGCCTGTTAGACCTACAAAAAAATCTGTACCAATATTGCCGGCAACCTCATTGGTTCCGTAATAGAATTGGATGCAATTACTGGTTTCATAAAGCCGGATTTGCGCATTTAGGTGACAAAAGGCATTTGCATACATGCTATAATCTTTCCATTGTATAATACAAACTCTATTAGGTGCGGTGCCAACTGTAATATACTCCAAAGAGCCTCCGGCATTAGAGTTAATCATATCAGCCCGCAAAACATTCACCTGATTAACACAACTAGCATTGAGTTGCCAAAAACTAGGATGCATCGCACTGTCCATGGCGATAAAACCATTGGTACACACTCCAAATTTGTTGGTGATACTTCCGTTATAAACAAAATTAAAGCCAATTGGTAAGTTTGCATGAAAAACATCGTCCTGATTGGGTGCATCTACTACCGTGCCACTAATGGTTTGATAGGAATCCATCGACTGTGAAAAGGCAAAGCTGTTAACTTGTCCAAAAGCAGAAGAGCTATAGATGGCTATCCATAAAAAAGGTCAAAATATATTTCATGTCTAAGATTTTGTGTGAATTTACGCATTTTTTCATCTTTCTAAAATGAACTTCAAATTTTTTCAGTTGTTTGATGGTAGATTCATTTTCAAATATGAAAATATTTCTTCAAAATTTTCCACTCAAACGCTCCTAAATAAAGACTCCCATTATCATTATTTATAAGTAATTGTTTATTGAAATATAAAAAATTACTAAATTCAAATACTTTTACAGAATGGTTGAAGATCAATTGTATCATATTACATATATCAGCACAGGACGAGATAACCTCAGATACGAAGATGTGAAGGATATTTTAGAACGTTCGAATGTAAACAATAAGGTAGAAGGAATTACAGGAATACTGGTGTATTGTAACAAACACTTTTTTCAAATTATTGAAGGGAGTAAAGCGGCAGTTAGCGAAATTTTTCAAAAAATTCAGGTAGACTGCCGACACGATAATATTGTAAAAATTCAGGAAGGTCCTATTGAGTGTCGACAATTTGATAGTTGGAATATGGCGTTCAAAAGCTACAATAAAGAGCTAAATGGATTGGATGATTTTAATAATGAACAGTTTTACAGTTATATTAATTGCCAATTGGGCATTCACAATGATGTTTCGCTCCGGGTACTTGCCGATTTTTTTGATTTGAATGGGTAATATCCGTTGATGGGGCCATTTCAGTGAGCCGCATGCATAGTCGGTTTTCAGATGAAGGGTAAATGAGTTCGGAAATATTTCACTTCAACATTTTTTTTATTTATCATTGTAATTCATCAAAAAAAATACTTTGAAAAAAATCGATATCCATACCCATATCATGCCGGAAAAAATTCCAAATTGGTTTCAAAAATTTGGATATGGCGAATTCATCCATCTCGATCCTATAGCAGATAAACCTTGCTGCGCCCGTATGATGAAAGGCGATAAATTTTTTAGAGAAATTGAAAGTAATTGCTGGGAACCTAAAGACCGGCTCATAGATATGGATAATACTGCTGTGGATGTACAGGTACTTTCCACCATTCCTGTACTGTTTAATTATTGGGCAAAGCCTACCCACGGCCTTGAAACTTCGCGCTTTTTTAACGACCATATTGCGAGTTGCGTAGACTTGTTTCCAACAAAATTTATCGGTTTAGGTACCGTTCCCTTACAAGATATTGATTTGGCTATTCAAGAAATGGAACGATGCGTCACCGAATTGAAAATGCCGGGTATCGAAATAGGTTCAAACATCAATCAAATCAACTTAAGCGATAAAAAATTCTTTCCTTTTTGGCAAGCTGCGCAAGAATTGAATTGTAGTATTTTTATTCACCCATGGGATATGATGGGCGAAAGCGATATGACAAAATATTGGCTTCCATGGCTTGTGGGTATGCCCGCCGAAACGTCGCGTGCCATTTGCAGTATTATTTTTGGAGGGGTACTGGAGCAGTTTCCAAAACTTAAAATTGCCTTTGCGCATGGCGGTGGTTCATTTCCTGCAACGGTAGGTCGTGTCGAACATGGCTTTAAAGTGCGCCCTGATTTGTGTGCAATCGACAATGCGCATAACCCTCGAAATTATTTAGGAAAATTTTGGGTAGATAGTCTGGTTCATGATAAGGATGCCTTTCACTTGCTACAACAAACCATCGGAAATGAAAAAATTTGTTGTGGTAGCGATTATCCCTTTCCCTTGGGCGAACACAAGCCCGGCGAACTCATTGAATCCTTGGACATAGACGCATCCATAAAGAAACAAATGCGTGATGATAATGCCATGAATGGGTTGGCATAGTTGTACTGTAAATGTTTACCCACAAAAGTACCTTACGCTTAATATGATTTTTTATATGGCAGGCTTCGTTTGAATTTTTCAGCCGAATGAATTAATCTTTCAATTTGCATAACAAGCAATTACTACAGTGGTAAATCTTGTTTCTGATGCCCACCGGCCTTAGGTATTTGCTGTAAAACCCGCCTGAATGCCTCGGCGGGCAGGAAATAATGAAGTGAGGCGCAAAAAAAAATCTGTCTGAGCGCCTCGCGAGTAATCCCAAATCCAAATATTTTTATCAGCTGGTTTAAGAAATATTTCCAAAGCACGATAGCCAATCGTATACTTAAGAAAATCTTCACACGGATGCCCAACGGCCTTAGGTATTTGCCGTAAAAAAATAATGAAGTGAGGCGCAGAAAAAAAATCTGTCTGAGCGTCTCGCGAGTTATTTTTTTTCAGCCGAACGAATATATTTTTTAGGCAAATTCCGACAGCCTTGATTTTTTTGTTACTTTTTGCATCATGGCAAAAAGTAAAAAAGGTCCATTGTATACGCATAGATAATGTACAATATTTCCGCCAAGATAGAACTATGCAAATCGCTAGCTTATTTTTCACCCAAGCGAATATATTTCCTGGCCGCCGAGGCATTCAGGCGGGTTTAGGCAAATTCCGGCAGCCTAGATTTTTTCCTGCCCGGCTTTTTTATTGAAAATAAGAAGGAAGCAGACGGGGCTCCACTTTTGTGTCATTGCCTGTACCGATGTTTCATCGGTAACAAAAGTGGAAAAGTTCAATTTAACCACCCATCACATAATTGGTCATATTGCACAAAATGCGGAAACCAAAATAAATAAATTTGAAGTCCTATTCTTTATTTTAAGCACCTTAGTGCAAAAACATTTAATCCTTAAATATCCGTAGCCTCACCATAAGCCATGGCAGTAGCCTCTTTCACAGCTTCGCTTAAAGTCGGATGTGGATGAATTGAATTCAAAACTTCTTTATAAGTCGTTTCAAGTTTTCGACCTAAAACAGTCTCAGCTATCATATCGGTTACATTCATCCCAATCATATGAGTGCCTAACCATTCGCCATATTTAGCATCGTAAATTACTTTTACAAAACCTTCGGTATTACCGGCAGCAGCAGCCTTGCCACTAGCCACAAAAGGAAATTTACCAATTTTTAATTCGTATCCTGCTTCGCGAGCAGCCTTTTCGGTCATGCCCACACTGGCAATTTCAGGACTGCAGTAGGTGCAACCCGGTACATTACCATAATCGATAGCCTCAGGTTTATGCGTACTTTTCTTTTCCATGTAGGCAATATTTTCAGCACAAACTATCGCTTCTTTACTAGCTACATGTGCTAAGGCTTGTCCGGGGCTTACATCACCAATGGCATAAATGCCTGGAATATTGGTTTGTCCAAAACTGTCCACTACTACTTTTCCTTTATCTGTAATGACTCCCAATGCTTCAAGTCCAATATTCTCAATATTTGAAACCACACCAACAGCGCTCAACAAAATATCTGCCTCCAGCACAATATTCCCTTTATCGGTTTTTACAGTAGCTTTTACACCTGTTCCTGTTGTATCAACACTTTCCACAGAGGCATTGGTCATTATGGTAATGCCTTGCTTCTTGAAGCTTTTTTCCAATTCTTTTGAAATATCTTCATCTTCTACAGGTACAATTCGTGGCATAAATTCTACAATAGTCACTTTTGTGCCAATGCTATTATAAAAATAGGCAAATTCAACCCTAATAGCGCCACTCCCCACCACAATCATTGTTTTGGGTTGGGTGGGCAATACCATGGCTTCGCGATATCCGATAATTTTGGTACCGTCTATTGGAATATTGGGTAAGGTGCGTCCTCTGCCACCTGTGGCTATGATGGTATGGGCACACTCATAGGTACTCACTTGGCCATCGGCTGCCGTTACATCAATGATACCTTTTGAGCTGATTTTTCCATACCCCATAATCACATCAATTTTATTTTTTTTCATTAAAAATTGAATGCCTTTACTCATATTATTGGCTACACCCCGGCTGCGTTTAATCATTCCATCAAAATCCACCTGTGGGTTGTCGATTTTTACTCCATAATTAGAGGCATGTGGTGCATATTCAAAAACCTGAGCCGAGTTGAAGCGCTTTTGTAGGAATGCAACCCAATTTAAGCAAACACCTCAAGACTTTCTTTCTCAATAATGGCTATTTTAAATCCAAGTTGAGAGGCGCGTATTGCAGCCAATATCCACCTGGACCTGCTCCTATAACGATTACATCGTATTTCATGTTTTGAATATTTTTAGGTAAAAATAATATGTGCGCAAAAAAGTAAAAGCAATCAATTGTAAAATCTCCCTTAATATACCTTTGGCGCAAAGAATCGCTCTAATTTCTGTTGAAATTTTTTGGCACCTACAAATCGATACTGAATGGATTCAGGTCTTAAAATATTACCCACTCTTCGTAAAGAAAATGTTGGTATACTGCAATTTGTTACGAAGCAATTGATACTGTTGGTCATAACAGATAATTCCGTAATCACGAGCATTTGCATAGTCTGTAGTGTAAAGAGGCTCAATCTCTTTTCCGGTACTGTCAATTCGTGGATATTCGGGAGCAGGAGGGTAGGCCACTTCAGCCATGATATAATTGTCTATATAGCTTACTTCGATTTTTTTTCCGTTCTTTAAATGCTCCGAATCGTAAAAGGTAACCATGTTCCATTGTTTTTGAAGGACATAGTTCATTTGGGAATCGTAAAAAAAATACACTTCACAAAATTTAAAATTTTCTTTAAAATCGCGCATTATGGACGTATTGATTTCTCGATCGGCCTCCCGCACAAGTTGTGCATCCTTCCGCATTCCTTTTTTTTCAAGGGATTCAATTTTATTGCTGCTAATATGCAGAATAAACATAATTACGGTCGGTTTGTCCGTAGTCGGAATTATCTGGGCAATAAGCGATTGACAAATGAACATAAGGGCAATAATGCCCTTCATGGTAGCACTTATTATAGAACGATGTGTCACGACGGTAAAGATACAAGTTTCCCCTGATTCTTATTCCACTTGTGGTATCATTTTTGATAGAATGGTAAATAAATTTATTTTACCTTAGCGCCTTAAAAATGATTCATATGAAAAAAATTTTATTTGTCCTTTTGGTTTTGAGTTCTCACAACCTTTTTTCGCAGGAAGCCACACCGGCAAATGCAGTAACTATTCAAGGAGTTTTGGTAAAAATAACACCTCCCCTTAGTGACTTTGCTCCAGACCCCACCTGGATAGATGAGGTGGTTAGAGATAATGAGGGAGTTATCAGAGAAGATAAAAATAATATTGAACATCGAGTAAGACGTTCCAATGGCTTTGTGCTACCAAAAGATAAAGATGCTGCCTTGCAAGATTATATGGTTCCGGCCAAAACAAGAATCAGTTCGATTGTTCAAAACTTTCAAGGACATGGCAATACCGCTGTAAGCCCAGCCGATCCGTCTCTTTGTGTTGGTGCGAATCATGTAATTCAAATGATTAATGGAAGTTCCGGTGCTCGCATGACCATCTATAACAAATCAGGGGTAGTGGTGGTAGCTGCGCAATATATGGATGCCATCACCGGTGTACCGGGTTTAGGAGATCCGGTGGCCATGTATGATGCCGTTGCCGATCGCTATGTGCTTACTGAATTTTCAAGTTCCGGAAATAAATTGGTTATTATGGTTTCTCAAACCAATAATCCCACCGGGTCTTGGTATGTATACCAATTTACAGCCCCTGAATTTCCTGATTATCCCAAATATGGTATTTGGCCCAATGCGTATATCTGTACTTCAAATGAGTCTACTAATAAAATCTATGCTTTTGACCGTCCTACCATGCTAAGCGGTGCACCTACTGCCGTGATGATTTCATTTTCTATACCGGTGAGTCCTGCCTTATCTTTTCAAGCTGCAGCTCCTGTGGATATTAGTGGTACCAATATGCCACCGGTTGGCACCAAACCTCTTGTGATGCGTATGACCGATAATGAATGGGGAGGTGGTTTAATTGATGGTTTGGAAATGTGGGAAATGAATTTGAATTTTGTCACTCCGGGTCTTTCTACTTTTACTCAATTGCCTACCTTAGCTACTGCACCATTTTCCACAAATCTATGTGGCTTTGTAACCCTAAATTGCATCCGTCAGCCCGGTGCGCAACGCTTAGATCCTATTCGCGAAATTATCATGAATCGTGCATGGTATCGTAATTTTAATACCCATCAGTCTATCGTATTAACGCATTCTGTGGATGCTACAGGACTTGATCAGGCAGGTGTAAGATGGTATGAATTACGTCGGAATGGATTGGGCGCTTGGTCTATTTATCAGCAATCAACGTATGCCCCAGATACCAATAGTAGATGGATGGGCACCATTGCCATCAATGCGGAAGGAAGTATTGGTTTGGCCTATAATGTCAGTAGTAAAATGTGTTTCCTTCCTTCCAGATTTACCGGAAGAAAGCATCAGATGTATTAAATACCATGACGGAAACCGAAACCAATATTATTGCCGGTGTAACCAATCATACCAACAACCGTTGGGGCGACTATAACGATATGCAAATTGATCCTAGTAATGACTTTACCTTTTGGACCACAGGTATGTATATGCCGAACCCTGCACCATGGTCAACACGGGTGGCAGCCTTCAACATTTTATATGCGCCTTTACCGGTGACTTTGGTTTCATTTGATGGAAGAAAAATGAACGAGGCAGAAGTACAACTGAACTGGGAAGCCACTAATGAAGAAAATCTTGCTACGTATGAGTTAGAGCGATCTATTCTTCACATGGGAAATTTTGAAAAAATTTCTGCAGTAGACGCTAAGCAACAGCAAAGTAGTGCAAATTATTTATTTGTAGACAATAAAATCAATATTTTGGAAAGCTATTCGTATCGTTTAAAGATGATTGACCGTGATGGTAAATTCAGATACAGTAATGTGGTAAATGTAGCCGGAAAATCGACTGAGGCTATTGAAATATATCCAAACCCAACCGAAAACAATACCTTGTATGTAAGACTATCAGACGAATTGGCTAAAAAGGAGATTCGATTTACCTTTATGGATTATACCGGAAAAAAGATTAAAACAATTCGTAAAAACAAAATGGATCATACCTTGGTGCAAATTTTTGATATCAATGAACTGTCTACAGGATTATTTATTTTGCTATGTGCCGATAACGAAGGCAATACGATTTTGAGTAAAGTAATTGAGAAAAAGTAGGCTGCTTTTGCAGTGTCAATGTTTTTGATTGAATTCTTTTTTCGCTGAATATCGGCAGAATATTTTCAAAATATAGTCTTATTTTTGTGGCATGGTTCCATTTACGCTTACTTCCGATTTTGGTTTGCAAAATCACTATGTAGCAAGTGTAAAAGGGAAACTATTGACACATTTCCCTCAAGCCGAAATTATAGATATTTCCCATCAGATTGTACCCTTTAATCTGCAACAGGCAGCATATATTTTCAGAAGTGCTTATTTGTATTTTCCGGTCGGTACCATTCATTTGATCCTTTGCGATTTACACGCAAGTGTCCATAAACAACTTTTATATGTCTATGAAAATGGGCAGCATATTTTTTGCGCCGATAATGGACTATTAACCCTGCTGTTTGATGACAGACCTATACAAATATTTAAATTGAAGGATGTGGCAAGGCCATACCAATATTTGAATGTTGTAGACCAATTTATTCATAATTCGGCCATGATACGAGATGGTTTGATGCCTAATGTTGAAAGTGTTTCCGTGAATTCCATTATGGTAAAAGACCCTCCTTTTGCGTTTGAATCGAATAATACCCTAGAAGTACAAGTTTTGTATATTGATACCTATGGCAATATTGTATTAAATGTGACAAGAAATGCTTTTTCAGATTTTGGACGGGGGCGAAACTTCCGGATTTTATTTATGCGTGATGAAGAAATATCTACTATTTCTGAAAGCTATGGTGATGTAGCTGTCAATGAAAAATTATGCCTGTTCAATACAGCAGGATATCTTGAAATTGCCGTGAACAAGGGTCATGCCGCCTCTCTTTTTGGATTCAAAGTGACGGATGAACGGAATTTGTTTTATACTAATGTAAAAATTTTTTTTGAATGATTCGTATCGTAAAACTAAGCTTTGAAGCGGCGCATGTCGAAAAGTTTGTAGCGCTATTTGACGAGCGCAAGCACTTGATACGAAATTTTGAAGGTTGTACTTTTTTAGAACTTTGGCAAGACAAAGAGGACTCTTGTGTTTTTTATACCTATAGCCTTTGGCAGAATGAAAGTCATTTGCAGCAATATCGCATGTCCGCTTTATTTCAGGATACATGGGTACAAGTGAAGCAATGGTTTAAATGCCCGGCTCAGGCCTTTTCGGCTGACAAAATTAAAAGTTTGATATGAGCCTTGAAACAACATTTTTTTTTCAAGATCATTCGCATGATTTTATTCAATTTCTAAATCAAAAGAAATACAGTAAGATTTTTTTACTCGCTGATTCCCACACCAACGGATTTTGCTTGCCGCTGTTAAAGCAGCTAATTCCTGAATTTTGTTATTCCTGCCTCATCGTGATTCCTGCTGGAGAAGCCCATAAAAATATTGACGTGTGTCAACTAATATGGAATGCCCTATTGTTACAAAAGGCCGATAAACACAGTGTATTGGTAAATGTGGGTGGAGGGATGGTTTCTGACATTGGAGCCTTTGCGGCATCTACCTACAAAAGAGGAATCGACTTTGTGAATATTCCCACCACTTTATTAGCTATGGTGGATGCCTCTTTCGGAGGAAAAAATGGAATTGATTTCGATGATACCAAGAATGCAATTGGTAGTTTTACCAATCCGAGTGCTGTCTATTTTAATACACATTTTTTGAAAACGCTTCCCAACTCGGTGTTGCGAAGTGGTATTGCTGAAATATTAAAGCATTCGTTGTTAGATTCTATAGGTGCTTTGGATGAAACTCTGGATCTGGATATCAATGATTTTTTTCAAGCACGGTCATACAGAAAAAGTATTGCGTTTAAATCAGCAATTGTTCAAATCGATCCGCATGATGAGGGAATTCGTCAGAGCCTTAATTTGGGACATAGTATTGGCCATGCTCTTGAGAGTTTCATGCTATATGCCCCAAAGCCCTTGCTACATGGTGAAGCTGTACTGCTTGGACTTATTTATGAATTGATGATCAGTCATCTGATTTTTCAATTGCCGATAGAGATTGTTCAAAAAGTGATTGCCTTTAAGGATCGGATTTTTGCAGACCTAAAGTGTCCATTTGACTATATTGATATCGAAAAATTTATTGGGAACGATAAGAAGAATCGTGGCGAAATCCGAATGAGTTTGCTGGAGGCCCCTGGTACGGGTCGATGGCAGGTGCCTGTGTCGGTACAACAACTGAAAACAGCCATCACCGAAACCAAGCAATTTTTGGCAAAATAAAATTAATAGTAATGGCAACAAGTATTTTGTATCCAGACAGCATGCTCCCTTTAAGGGGTACTATCATCATGCCAGGGTCCAAAAGTATTAGCAACCGACTTTTGATTATTAAAGCACTATGCAAGGAAGAATTTGACTTAGACCATTTGGCGCCATCAACAGATACCTTAATCTTACTTGAGATTTTGAATACGTTTGAGCATACGGCGTCTCTTCAAACGTTTGATGTTGGTGACGCAGGCACTAGCTTTCGATTCCTAACGGCTTTTTTCGCAAGTATTGATGGGGTCGACATTATTTTGAAGGGAACCTCCCGAATGCATCAACGCCCTATTTTGTACTTGGTAGAGGCCTTACAATCATTGGGTGCTGATATTTCCTATATCCAGGAAGAAGGATTTCCGCCCTTGCGAATTAAAGGGAAAAAGATGTTAGGGGGAGCAATACAAATGAATGGAGACGTATCAAGCCAATATATTTCTGCCATGTGCCTAATCGCACCTACTCTAGAGCACGGCCTAAAAATTGAATTAAGCGGAAACCTCGTTTCGGCTCCATATGTAGAGATGACCTTGCGATTGATGACACAATTTGGAATTGAAGTAGATACAAGGATACCGACCATAGAAATAAAACCACAAGCCTACGTGGCTTGCGACTATTATGTGGAAGGCGACTGGAGTAGTGTTTGTTTTTTTTATGCCATGGCTATGATGCTTCCAACAGCACATATTCATTGTAAAGGGCTTCAACTGCAAAGCCTCCAAGGGGACGCCTCTATACAGAACTTGGCAGCGGACTTCGGCGTTACCACAAAATCTGTGGAAGAGGGTATTCTTATTGAGAAAACCGTACTTGCCCGTCAAACCTACAATCCGACCTATGATTTGAGTGATTATCCAGATTTGGCCATCCCTATCCTTGTTGCATGTGGCATAAAATTTCCGCAGGTAAAATTTACTGGATTACAACACCTTATTTATAAGGAATCTAATAGAATACAAGCCCTCCAAAATGAATTGCAAAAGGTTGGTATTCAATTGATACACCACGCAGGCGTCGTATCTTTTGAACATACAAAATCGATTGGTGAATCAGAAACCATCTATTTCAAAACCTATTCTGATCATAGGATGGCCATGGCCCTCTCTTTATTTGCTTTGGTGGGATATACCGTAATACTCGATGATGCGACCTGTGTTCAGAAATCGTTTCCCAATTATTTTGTACAACTCGAACATCTTGGATTTAAGACGCATGAAATATAGTTACAGCCCAAGCATCTTTGCTGTGCAATAATGGCCGACTTGAATCATCAGTCTATAATTATAAATAAGCAGTAAATAAAACTTATAGCCATTCACAGGATTTTTCGATATGTTTGTAAAAATAATATTATAGATTTTTATTTCCCCTATGTCTAAAATTGCCATTATTGGTGCCGGGTTTTCTGGCTTAAGCGCAGCTGCATACTTGTGCCAAGCCGGTCATGAAGTGCATGTTTATGAAAAAAATGGCAGTGTTGGCGGGCGGGCTCGTCAGTTGTATACCGATGAAGGATATATGTTTGATATGGGGCCAAGTTGGTATTGGATGCCTGGCGTTTTTGAGAAATTTTTTGCCGACTTTGGCCATACGGTTTCAGACTTTTATCAATTGAAACTGCTTGACCCCTCATTTGATATTATTTATGGAGAGAATGACAAGATGAGTATTCCGGAAAATTTCAGCAAACTGTGCACCTTATTTGAAAGCATCGAGAAGGGTAGTGCAGATAAATTGAAAACCTTTATGGAAGAGGCGGCGTACAAGTATAAAACGGGCATTGATAAACTCGTTTACAAGCCTGGTCTTTCATACCGAGAATTTTTAGATATGGATTTGGTGAAGGGTGTATTTAAGTTGCAGGTTTTTACATCCTTCAGCAAACATGTACGCAGCTTTTTAAGCATCCCAAATTAATAGCCTTAATGGAATTTCCGGTTTTATTTTTAGGGGCGATGCCACAAGATACGCCCGCCTTATATAGTTTGATGAACTACGCAGGACTCAAATTAGGTACATGGTATCCTATGGGTGGATTTGGAAAAGTAATTGAGGGAATGCAAACGGTTTGCGAAAAATTGGGCGCACAGATCCATGTGAATGCTCCCATCGAACAAATTCATGTTGAAAATGGCGAAGCAAAAGGGGTTATCCTTCAAGGAGAAACCCATTTTTTTGATGGTGTCGTTGCTTCTGCAGATTATCATCATGTAGAGCAACAATTATTAAAACCTTCCTTTCGAAATTATTCAGAAGCTTATTGGAATAAGAAAACATTTGCACCATCCTGTTTGATTTTTTATTTAGGCGTTAGTAAAAGACTGCAAAATCTTTCGCATCATACCTTGTTTTTTGATGAAGATTTATTGGTGCATTCTATAGAAATATACAAAGACCCCAAATGGCCATCCAAACCCTTATTTTATGTCTGTTGTCCTTCTATCAGCGACAATAGCGTCGCACCAAATGGGCATGAAAATTTATTTTTGTTAATGCCACTGGCACCTGGCTTGGCTGACAGTGAGGAAATGCGCGAAACGTATTTTAGCATCATGATGCATCGATTGGAATTACATACCAAACAATCTATTTTATCATATATCGACTTCAAGAAAAGTTATTGCGTAAATGACTTTATTAGTGATTATCATTCCTATAAAGGAAATGCGTATGGTTTAGCCAATACATTAATGCAGACGGCCACATTGAAACCCAAAATAAAAAATAAAAAGGTTTGCAATTTGTTTTATACCGGTCAATTAACCGTACCAGGACCTGGAGTGCCACCGGCTATTATTTCAGGAAAGGTGGCAGCCGAATTATTACACCAACATCTTAAAAGGAACCAGCATGAAGTTGTTATTTGATTCTCTTTCGCACGACTGTAGTAGGCTTACAACTAAAGCCTACAGTACTAGTTTTTCGTTAGGGATCTATTTTCTTAATAAACGACTACGATCAGCCATTTATTCTATTTACGGTTTTGTTCGTTTTGCTGATGAAATAGTTGATAGTTTTCATGGATACGATAAGCAGTTTTTGCTCAGCAAATTCAAGGAGGATACGTATGAGGCGTTGGAGCGAAAAATTTCTTTGAATCCCATCCTGAATTCATTTCAACAAGTGGTACATCAATACGACATTGAAAAAGATTTGATTGATAAATTTTTGCATAGCATGGAAATGGATTTGCAAAAGGTAGAATATACGCCTGAAAAGTATGAAGAATATATACTTGGTTCAGCGGAAGTGGTAGGACTTATGTGTTTACATGTTTTTACGGAAGGCGATAAAAATAGTTATGCCACCTTAAAGCCTTATGCAATGAAATTAGGTGCGGCCTTCCAAAAAATTAATTTCTTACGAGATCTCAATATGGATGTGAATCAGCTGGGGAGAACGTATTTTCCGAATGTGGATATCACCAAATTTACCGCAGCAGAAAAGGAAATGATTGAATGTGAAATTGAAAAGGATTTTGAGGATGCGTTGGTAGGGATTAAAATGTTGCCGGCAAGTTCGCAGGCAGGGGTATATCTCGCTTATGTATATTATCAGTCTTTACTTAAGAAAATTAAAAAGGTATCAGCGCAACGGGTAATGCGTGAGAGAATTCGAATTTCAAATGGGCACAAGGTGGGCTTGATGCTCAATTCATTACTAAGATATCATATGAGCATGTTATGAATGGCATAGACGGTTACTTGCGTACTGGAATCCTTGTTCATTTTGCTTACATGATACATGTGAACATGCAGCATAAATATTTGTAAAATGATTGAATCAATGTTAATACTCGTAGATGAAAACGACCAGGAAATTGGTCAGATGGAAAAATTGGAGGCTCACAAGCTCGGTTTGCTTCACCGTGCCTTTTCTGTTTTTGTTTTCAATTCAAAGGGAGAATTGCTACTTCAACAACGGGCGAGCGGCAAGTATCATTCGGCAGGATTATGGTCCAATACTTGTTGTAGTCATCCACAAGCTGGTGAAAGCCTTTTGACGGCAGCTGAACGCAGGCTTCAAGAGGAAATGGGGATGTGCACCCCTCTGAAAGCAATTTATAGCTTTATCTATCAGGCTACTTTCGACAACGGATTATCAGAGCATGAATTTGATCATGTATTGGTAGGGTATAGTGATGAGTTGCCCCATATTAATTTGGAGGAGGTTTCTGATTATCGGTATATCTCATTAGCAGATTTATCCAAAGAGATCGAAACAGAACCCGCTCGGTATAGCATTTGGCTGAGAATTTGTTTTGCAGAGCTGAAGCAGCAGTTGCAGGCAATGCATACAAGTAAATCGACTTAATTATTCTATGTATGAACCATATCGTAGTAAATATCATGATCGTTTTGGTTTCGTGTATCGGCATGGAATGTGTAGCTTGGTTTGCACATAAGTATTTGATGCATGGACTGTTGTGGAACCTCCATAAAGACCATCATAAAAAGAATCCGATCATTTTTTTGAAAAGAATGATTACTTTTTTTCTCATATTTGGGATCCCCGGTATTGTACTGATTATTTTAGGTTCCTTGGACGGCTTTGGAATGAAATTCTGGGCTGGATTCGGTATTTCGTTGTATGGACTTGCGTATTTTTTAATTCATGATGTATTTATTCATCAGCGTTTTAAATTATTCAGGCAAACAAATAATAGTTACTTTCGCGCGATACGTCGTGCACATAAAATGCATCATAAACATTTAAACAAAGAAGAGGGAGAGTGTTTTGGAATGTTGTGGGTTCCCTTTAAGTATTTTACCGAAGCACGCCATAATACTGAATCATGAGTTATATCTACCTTTGGTTGAATATTTTGAGTTTTCTGCCTCCTTTCTTGTTGTCATTTCACCCACTACTACAATTGCATAAACGCTGGCAATATCTTTTACCGGCTATATTTTTTGTAGCCATAATTTTTGTGCTGTTAGACATGTGGTATACTTCAATGGGAATTTGGGGATTTAGTCCATATTATCTTATTGGATGCGATATTGGAAATTTACCAATTGAAGAGGTGCTGTTTTTTATATGCATTCCCTATGCATGTATTTTTTCCTACCATTGCCTAAATACACAGTTGAAAAGAGATTTTTTTGGTCCAATTCAAAATGCCATATCCTATTCTCTGATGTTTTTTTCCGCAATTATGTTGATTCTATTTTATCATAAGGTGTATACGCTTTTTGCCTTTGGTAGTGTGTTGCTTCTTATTTTTCTGTTGCAGGTTGTTTTGAAGGTCAAATGGCTGAGTCGCTTTTATTTCGCCTATTTGATATTGCAAATTCCCTTTTTGATTGTGAATGGAATTCTTACAGGAACCGGTCTTAAAGAGCCTATCGTATGGTACAATCCATCGCACATTATTGGATGGCGAATTTTGACCATTCCGTTTGAAGATATTTTTTATGGAATGGCCCTGTTATTAATGTCTGTTGGGATGTATGAATTTTTACTAGCCAAAAAGGAAAACAAAATGTTGCTATGAAGAATGTCGTTGTAATTGGTGCGGGTATTGCCGGACTCGCAACTGCTATTCGTTTACAATGTGCCGGTTATCAAGTGCAGGTTTACGAAGCAAATGCCTCTCCGGGTGGTAAACTGAGCGAACTTCAAATAGGCCGTTATCGTTTTGATGCTGGGCCCTCTTTGTTTACAATGCCGCAATACATAGAAGAACTATTTGCAATATCCGGCAAGCCGATTCATGAATATTTTTCCTACAAAAGAAAGGAGATTGTGTGCGAATATTTTTTTGATGATCTCACCCGTTTTACAGCTTTCGGCAATTTGGAGGCCTATTGTAAAGAAGCAGAAAAGGCTTTTGGTATTGCACCTGCCACGTTAAAGAAGTACTTTGCCAACAGCCAAATGAAATTTGAACGCACCCGATCGCTTTTTCTTGAAAATAGTCTGCACAAGTTGGCCACTTATTTAAACAAAGAAACTTTGCAGGCCTTGGCTTCGTTGTCGAGTCTTTCCTTGTTTTCAACATTACATACCTTCAATACAGCAAAATTGAACAACCAATATCTAGTTCAATTGTTTGACCGATACGCAACCTATAATGGATCTTCACCCTATCAAACGCCCGCCATCATGAGTATGATTCCGCATTTGGAGCAACATTTTGGTACCTATGTTCCAAAGGGTGGAATGATTAGTATTACCAAGAGTTTGTACCAACTAGCGCTTGACGTTGGGGTGCAATTTAATTTCAATACCAAAGTGTCGCAAATTTCCATTGCAAATAAAGTAGCAGATGGCATTGTGGTTGATGAAAGAAAGATACCGGCCGATATCGTGGTCAGCAATATGGATATAATGCCCACCTATCGTTACCTATTGCCTTCGCAAAAAGCGCCCGAAAAGATTTTAAGCCAGGAACGATCAAGTTCAGCTATTATTTTTTATTGGGGGATACGACACTCGTTTGAACAGTTGAACTTGCATAATATCTTTTTTTCCAAAGATTATCAAGCTGAGTTTGCATCCATCTTTTCTTCTCAAACCGTGGCTGATGATATTACCGTTTATGTAAATATTAGCAGTAAAGATGAACTGGCAGATGCCCCGGAAGGCTGCGAAAATTGGTTTGTAATGGTGAATGCTCCTGCCAATGTGGGACAAGATTGGGATGAAATCATTCAGCGAACCAGAAAGAATATTTTGTCAAAACTGTCAAAACAACTTCAAACCAATTTAGAAGATTTTATTGAATGTGAGGCAATATTAGATCCTAGAAGTATTGAAGCTAAAACGCAAAGTGCGCAGGGAGCCCTGTATGGATCTGCCAGTAATAATCGATATGCTGCCTTCTTACGTCATCCGAATTTTTCTCGTAAAATAAAAAACCTATACTTTTGCGGATGGAGCGTACACCCCGGTGGTGGTATTCCGCTCTGTTTATTGTCAGCTAAAATAACAGCAGCATTAATCACTAAGGCCTCTGTATGAAAAACATTCCTTCTATATCCTCTATTTCTATTTTTGTGGTTTGGCTATTCCATGTTTCAGGAGTAATCGGAATCATGTGTGGGGCTGCAGATTGGTTTGTACAATTAACACCACTGAATTTAGCTGTATGCTTTGCAGTCATTCTGTTTAATATCAAATCAATGAAGCCACGCGACCTGGGCGTGCTTATGATCCCTTTTATACTAGGTTTTTTTGCGGAGTTTTTGGGTGTCAATTATGGTTATATTTTTGGAAATTACCGTTACGGACAAAATTTAGGATATCAATGGCGTGGAGTGCCTCTCATTATTGGCATTAATTGGGTAGTACTTGTATATGCTACAGCAGGTATCAGCAAACAGTTTACAAAGAATCGAATACTATCATCGCTACTAGCATCTTTTCTAATGGTTTTTTAGATTTTTTTATGGAAACGTCCGCACCCCTATTTCGATTTCTGGCAATTTGAGAAGAACGAAGTTCCCCTACAAAATTATGTTGGATGGTTTAGTGTGTCTTTTCTTTCCCATCTTATTTTTCAGCAGCTGTTTCAAAAAGAGAACCGGTTGCTTTCGTGGAACCTTTATCTCGTGTTTTTATTCTTTTTTGCGATATTTTATTTCGTACACCTCTAGCGATGGTGCTGTAACCGTTCAGATAGAAAGAAAAATTACTTAGAACCCTAGGCCTTTTAATATTGTATCTACCCTGGCTTCTGTTTTTTCATCTTTCAGCATTTGGGGAGCATGATGCGGTTTTATTCGCGCATCAATAAGTAGCGGGCCTCTGCAACCCCAATGTTTATGTTCAGTAAAGGAATCCACCCCATAGATATCATGAGAAGGATTACATCGGGTAAACGTTACCCAGAGATAATTATTTAAGGTAGCCGCAACAAATTCGGCATCATCGCAAATAATAATCAGTGGGGTTTGCGAAAGTTCTACTTTTGAAAGCAGTAATTGATTACTTAATAACTGTAGTTCATCTTGGGCGGCATTATAATCCGTAAAGGCCTCAATTTGCAATGCCATGATACCGGGTAGTACATGTTTCGTTTTATACAATTGAAGACAAGCTGGAACCTCACTACAAAGCGACCGAATCTTTTGGCCATATGCAGCAAACACTACTTTACTCCCGCGATTAATGCTATTGCCTGAATAATCTAGTGTATCAATAGTAGTTTGGGTATGAAAATGAATATCACGCTTCCAATCTATTCGTTCTAGAATAAATTGCATATAAGAGGGAATATCATGACAATGTAAATGATTGGTTTCATCGGCCGTAATAAAGAGAAATTTGGCCAGACTCAATTGGCCCGTTCCCAGAATATGATTGGCAATGGTAAGTATTTCAGCTGGTTGGGTGGTTTGCAAATAGGGTGTGTACCGTTCACTTCCGATGGACAAAAGCAAAGGATGCACACCTGCAGCATCCACTGCATGAATTTCTTTCAATCCCGGTATTTCGTGTTGGAGTGCCTTGCCTGTCATTTCGTGTATTAATGCTCCAAAACTGGTATCTTCTTGTGGCGGACGTCCCACCACTGTAAACGGCCAAATAGCATTTTTACGTGCATAAACCTTATGTACTTTTAAAACCGGAAAAGGGTGGGTGAGTGAATAGTAACCTAAATGGTCGCCAAATGGACCCTCAGGTTTTAATACGTCTGCAAACACTTCGCCGGTAATAACAAAATCGGCATCCGTACTCACGCAAAATCCATCTTCATACGAATAGCGAAATCGTCTTCCTCCTAGTACACCTGCAAAGCTTAGTTCACTAATTCCTTCCGGCAGGGGCATTACTGCGGCAACCGTATGAGCAGGTGGTCCACCTACAAAACAACTTACCTTTAAAGGGATTCCTTTTTTATTGGATTTGGTTTGATGAATGCCAATGCCTCTATGCAATTGGTAATGCAAACCAATTTCTTGGTCTGTATGATAGGCATTGCCCGTCAATTGAATACGATACATCCCTACATTTGATTTCATAATTCCCGGTTGATCCACATCTTCAGTATAAACTTGTGGTAGGGTGACAAAGGCCCCTCCATCCATTTTCCAATGATGAATCAATGGCAAATCGCTGATTTTGATTTCTTCAAATAAAACGGGTTTGGACACTGGATTTTGCATCGGGAAAGCTTGCAAGGAAGCAATTCCGGTTTTAAAATTTCGCAAAGGACTTTTAACTGCTTTAATGGGGTTGTTTTTGATCTCAATTAAATCCTGCACTATTTTTATGCGGTCTCTAAAAATAAACTTACTGCGTTCCAAGGTTCCAAAAATATTGGATGCACAACGAAATTTGGTTCCTTTTACCTTTTCAAATAATATAGCCGGACCTCCTTGTTGGTGAATGCGAAGATGAATAGCCGCCATTTCAAGATAGGGGTCTACCTCTTCGCGAATGCGTAGCAATTGCCCTGTTTTTTCTAAATCTAAAAGGCATGCCTCAAGGGATGAATAGCTCATTGATTGCAAATATAGAACGGAAAATAGAATAACGGAGCGCCTTACGAAATGCTCTTACGTATTCTACTTAAACTTTCAGGTTCAATGCCAAGGTATTTGGCAATCAGTTGCACCGGTATTTGTTGTACTAGTTCGGGGCGATTATCCAAGAGATTTTTATAGCGTTCTACAGCGGATGTGGTTAAAAAGTCTTTTTCTCTATTTGTTTTTCTAATGTAATATTGCTCGGCAACCGCTCTTCCAAGGCGATTAGCCAATAAGGAGGTTTCATAGGCTTTATGAATGTCATAATGTTTAATAATTTCCACTTCACAATCGGTAAGGGCCTCAATTTCAACATCAGAGGCTTGTTGTGTTAAGAAGGAAGTATATGCAGCAAAAAAACTATTTGGAAAGAAAAATTCCAATACACGTTCAGTTCCCTCCTCATTATAAATACTGATTTTTACAATTCCGGATAGCAAATAATAAGCCTGATGTTCAATTTTTGACATGGACTAATAATCGTGTTCTTGGGGATGACCTTTACTTCTGTTGGAAAGGGTAATTCTTCATCTATGGAAAAATTTGAATCCACATGCGATTGAATATATTGCTTTATTGACATCGTTAAGGGCCTACATTTAATGGAGAGATATTTTACCAAATTTAATTTCTTTTTAGCAACAAATCGAGAATTTAGGTTGCAAAGAAAATTTAGTATTGCCGATACCTTAATAATTAAGAGAAAATGAACTTGTTTTCGTTTTCCTAACATAGGTCAATTTTTTGTCCAATGGCCATGGCTATTTTTGCCTCATAGAAATTAAAAAATATTATTATGAAATGGATTTATTTACAAACTCTGGTCCTATTTTTTGTGGGTATGATGTCCAGCACAGCCCAAAGCCTGATGCATTTGCAGGGTACTTCTGATTCAAGCATTTATTGCAATGTACATCTTAACATGCAGAGGGAAAATGACACTTTTCAGGATAGCAATAATAGTCAATCAAGGAATTCAGACTCCCTCTCTGAAGAGCAACGAAATTTTTATACTAATTTTCGAACTAAGCAAGAGAATCATCTACCGTATATAAGTAAAAGAAATTTCTGCAAGGGAAAATATATGGGTTTAGGATTTGTAGTGGGTGGTACCCTCAATGTAGCAGCGGGCATTGCCCTAATACAATATGTTGAAAATAATAATCAGGTCGACCAATGGGGAATGGCTATTGGGCAGGTGTTTGGCGGTGGAGCCATTTTGGTAGGAGGCCTATCCATTATTGGAGGCAGCATCGCTACCATAGTAGGTTCCGTTGGTTGTGCCAAAGAGAAGAACAGACGATTGCAGATTGGTAGCAAAGGTGCCGCTCTAGCTGTTGTGTATAAACTATAATTTTTGTCTTTTATTCATAACCAAGATATTCAGTTCCCTTTGTATCTTGTGTACTAATCAATTGTTTGCAGATTATGAGAATCCTCTTCATATTACAAATAGTATTTACTGTCATTTGTCCGTCTAATGCGCAAATCGTACAAACGGTGCAAGGAAGTATCGTTGATAAAGAATCAAAACTAGGTATACAAAATGTGTCGGTACGGGTTTTTAATAAGTCGGTTGATTTAGGTATCAGCTCCGATAGTAACGGTGATTACAAGATACAAAACGTTCCGGTGGGCTCCTACACCCTTCAGTTTTCGGCAGTAGGTTATAAACCTTACACCTTATCCGATTTGAGGGTAACTTCTGCTAAAGAAGTGGTGCAGAATGCTGAATTGGAGGATGCGACCTTGAATTTAAAGGCGGTGCAAATTAGTTATAAACGAAAAATTAGTAATGAAATGGCTGTGGTGAGCGTGAAGCAGTTTGATGTACAGGAAACCGAACGTTATGCAGGAAGCAGAGGAGACCCGGCACGGATGGCCAGCAATTTTGCCGGTGTACAGGGAGCAGACGATTCAAGAAATGATATTATTATCAGAGGCAATTCGCCGCAAGGTGTTTTATGGCGGCTCGAAGGAGTGGATATACCCAATCCGAATCATTTCAATATTCCTGGCACCTCAGGCGGACCTGTTAGTATGCTGAATAACAAAATGCTCAGCAATAGCGATTTTTTTACAGGTGCCTTTCCCTCTGATTATGGCAATAGCACAGCGGGGGTTTTTGATTTGCAAATGCGAAACGGTAATAAAAACAAATACGAGTTTACCACTCAATTTGGCCTTTTAGGAACTGAACTTGGTTTGGAAGGTCCCATTCAGAAAAAAAAAGGTTCTAGTTTTTTGGTCAACTATCGATACAGTACGTTCAAAATATTTGATGCCTTCAATATTAAAATCGGCACCAATTCGATTCCTGCATATCAAGATGGTAGTTTTAAAATTAATTTTCCCGTAAACAATAAAACGAAATTCTCTATATGGGGCTTGGGCGGAACCAGCAAGATTGATTTAATTGTAAACGACCAAACAGAGCCACCCAAAGAGCTTTATGGAGAAAACGATCGAGATCAATATTTTCAAACCTATATGGGATGTATCGGCGCTAATTTGCAACACAGCTTGAACGCAAAATCGTATACAAAGATTTCATTGGCAGTGAGTACAGCAAATATGAATGCCAATCATGATAAGGTTTTTCGAGATTCCAATTATGTAGTAACTTCCTTAAAACCTATTTTAGATTATACCTACATTACGAAGTCTATTTTATTGCATGCTTTATATAATCTAAAACTCAATAGCAGAATGGTCTTGAAAGCAGGAATAATTAATAATACCTATTTCGTTTCGTTTCATGACAGCAGCCGTCAATATCCTCCGACCTTAGTTCAATGGCAAATCCGAAATAGCTATCGTGGAAACACTAATTTAAGTCAGGCCTACGCACAACTCAAGTATCGACTCAGCGAAAAGATGACCATGATAGGCGGGCTACACGGACAATGGCTTTCTCACAATCATTCCTTTGCTTTAGAACCCAGATTGGGAATTAAGTATATTGCCAATCCATTTTGTAATTTTTCGTTTGGATATGGTTTGCATAGCCAAATGCAAGTGTTGTATCAGTACTTTGCACAAAATCCCTCACCCAGTATTCAACCCTTACTAAACCCGAATATGGGTTTCACCAAAAGCCATCATTTTGTAGTAGGAAACGATTACCAAATAGGAAATAATTTTACCATTCGTAGTGAGGCATACTATCAGTATTTATTCAATATTCCTATTGAGGTAAAAAGCGGAAGTAGCTTTAGTGCCATCAATCAAGGGGGCAATTTTTCTCGCTTATTTCCAGATACCTTAGTAAACAAAGGAACCGGTTACAATTATGGTATCGAGCTTACTTTGTCAAAAACATTTAGTGATGGATATTATTTTCTGTTTAGCGGCACAGTTTATGATAGCAAAGCCAAAGGGAATGATGGAATCTATCGAAATACAGACTATAATGGACGGTTTATCGGAAATCTACTCGCAGGATACAATATTACCATACGAAAGAATAATGCGCTCATTCTAGGAGGCAAGGTTACTTATGCAGGGGGACAATATTATTCCCCTCCCGACAGCGCGGCAAGTGTTAGCGTCGGTGATCTGGTGGTGATTGAAAGTCAAAGAAACACATTAAAATTTGATAATTATTTTAGAGCGGATCTCAAATTGGGTTATCGCATCAACAGGCGTCGAGTTACCCATGAAATTGCGCTAGATTTTGTCAATATTTTTAATACAAAAAATGTTCTGAATCTTACGTATTCTCCTGATCTCGCAGCCCAAGGTCAATATCCATTTACCAAATCCTACCAACTCGGTTTTTTACCCATATTTTATTATCGATTAGATTGGCATAATTAGCAATATATCGCAAAATGGTTGGTTTGAAATACATTTGATAATAAAAGGCTATTATGAAGAAAGAGCTGGTTATAATTCCCCTTTTGGTTTTATATTTGCAGACTTTTATTACATTCAATTATGGCGCAAGACTTATATCAACATCCCGATTATTTCCAACTCGATGAATTGCTTACAGATGAGCACAAGCTGATCAGAGATTCTGTTCGTGCATGGATAAAGAAGGAAGTGAGTCCTTATATCGAAACCTGGGCGCAGAATTGCGAATTTCCAAAGCATTTGGTCCCACAAATGGGCGAACTGGGAATTTTTGGTCCAACAGTACCCGTCGAATATGGTGGTGGCGGTCTCGACTATATTAGTTATGGCATCATGATGCAGGAAGTGGAGCGCTGCGATAGTGGCATGCGTAGTACGGCAAGTGTGCAAGGCAGTTTGGTTATGTACCCGATTTACGCTTATGGCAGCGAAGAACAGCGAAAGAAATACTTACCAAAGTTGGCCAGTGGCGAATTTTTAGGTTGCTTTGGATTAACCGAACCTGATAGTGGTAGCGATCCGGGAAGTATGATTACACATATCAAAGATGCAGGCGATCATGTGATATTAAACGGCGCCAAAATGTGGATTAGCAACTCTCCCTATGCGGATGTGGCGGTGGTTTGGGCAAAAGATGAGGCTGGCATCATTCGAGGTATGATTGTTGAAAAAGGCATGGAAGGCTTTTCAGCTCCTGAAATTCATAATAAATGGAGCCTCCGAGCAAGCTGCACCGGTGAACTGGTTTTTGATAATGTGAAAGTGCCTAAAGAAAATATTTTTCCAAATGTACAAGGCTTAAAAGGCCCCTTGGGATGCTTGAGCAAAGCTCGATATGGCATTGCTTGGGGGGCGTTGGGTGCCGCTATGGACTGCTATGATAGTGCCCTGCGCTATACGATGCAACGACAACAATTTGGTAAACCGATTGCAGGCTTTCAATTGCAACAAAAGAAATTGGCCGAAATGCTTACCGAAATTACCAAGGCGCAATTATTGGTTTGGCGTTTAGGCGTTTTGATGAATGAAGGCAAGGTAACGCCGGCACAAATATCTATGGCCAAGCGAAATAGCTGTGAAATAGCCCTCCAAATAGCCCGTGAAGCACGTCAAATGCACGGTGGAATGGGTATTACTGGAGAATATTCTATCATGAGACATATGATGAATCTTGAAAGTGTCATCACGTATGAAGGTACACATGACATTCATTTGCTGATAACGGGTATGGATATTACCGGCCTAAATGCCTTTAAGTAATTCCATTTCCTCATTTTCAGTAAGTTATGACATTAACAAATTATTTTTTTAAAAAATATTTGTACTTTTGTTGTAACATCGCACCGAATGAAATTTGAAGCACTTGTAAAATTAATTAGTGAGGACTTCACCGTTGCCTGGAATCAATGGGATATTGAAAAATTATTGACCTTTGTTGCAAATAGTGTTGTAGTTCGATCCCCTAAAGTCGGAATGATTTATCCTGAAAATGCTGCATGTGAAATTGTAGGAAAGGAAGCGCTTCATGAATATTGGACAAAATTGAAAATAAAAAATGGTAAGTTTGATGTAACACAACTTTCCATTACATGCGACGGAAGAAAATTGGAAACGGTTAATAAGTTAAATGGGCAGGATATACTAATTTACGAAACCATTTTACTGGACGAATATGGAAAAATTATTTTCTTAAATTACGAGTACCGCAATTCCTAAAACATATAACATGCAATTTATCGATATCATAGAGGAATTGTCAAGAGATTTTATCAATGCTTTTAATAACAGAGATTTTACCAAGCTCGAATCACACCTTAGTATTCATTTTTTTATTGTATCGGATAATATTCAACGTATTAATCCTGCATATCCTGACAATAGAATATCAGGGGCTTCCGAAGTCATCCAGTATTGGAAACAGTTGGTGACCTTATTTCCGGAATTCAAGTTTGATCCATCTGAACATGAAATTGAAAATCAAGGAAAAAATATTTTATATTCTGGTCACCTATTAAATGGCAAACCGTATAGTGCCCGATTTACCATTAATGAATATGCAAAATTTGATTGCTTAATTATGAGCTATCCCGAATCAATTTGAGTGAAACGCAATTAAACCCTTCATAGGTTTTTGAATAATCATACCCAACTGTATATCATATTGCTCCGTTAAATTCTTAATGATATCTTTCAAAAAGAAAGCCACCGAGCCACTAAAGTGTACTGGCATTTTATGAATATTTGGATACCGAATCAGATGATGCATGAAAAAATCATTTAAACAATCTTCGGCTATGTTCTCAATCATATAATGTCCTCTGTTTTCGACAACAAAGGAAGCGAAACTGGCCAGGTACCTGTTGGCAAGGGGCTTCTGATATAAATTCTCTAATATGACCTCCTTAGAGAAATCATAGCGGCTTTCAAATTTTGTTTTCAATTCCGTATCAAAAATATCATGTAAATAATACTGCAATATTTTTTTGCCCAAATGGGTTCCACCTCCTTCGTCTCCAAGAAGATAGCCGAGGGCGGGCGTTTTAAATCCCATTTTTTTTCCATCAAAATAACATGAATTGCTTCCAGTCCCTAATATGCAACTAATCCCTTTTTGATGACCACAAGTCGCTCGGGCGCTTGCCATCAAATCACTATATGAATGAATATTCTTAATCGGAAAATGAATTTTAAGGCATTTTTCTATTTGTTTTTTTTTGTCGGTACTATTCATTCCGGCACCATAAAAGTGAATTTCATCAATCGCTGTTTTCTTTCGATCGATTTTCAACTCGTTTTCAAAAATGGATAAAATTTCTTTTTCAAGCAGAAAGTAGGGGTTAATACCCTGAGTTTTAAAGGTTTTTTTTCGGTTGCCTTGTATTAGGCACCAATCCGTTTTGGTGGATCCACTTTCTGCAATTAATATGTTTTTTGAAATCATGTGGTAAAGGTAATTCGTTCAACTATCTTTTTATTTGGGATTTTAAATTCAATATTTGATTTTTCAATTGCAAGGCATTTTCGTTATCGGGAAATACATACAAATATTGATTGATTCTTTTTTCGGCAAGACTAATTTTTCCGACAAGGGTATAGTATGCCGCCGCTTCGTAGTCGGTATTGAGTTGCTCGTAGTCAAAGCACTCATACCAAGGGTTTGCAATATGATTTAAGATATTCGAAAAGGCAGAGGTAGGAATAGCCTTTCCAGATTGAAAGAAGTCGCCGCTTGGAATATTGTCGGTTTTTTCATAGATGGCTGCAACCGGATCGGCATAGGTACATGCATAAACCGAGTCATTAAATAAATACTGATGCAAGGCCTCATTCGATCTCGTATAGAGCACTACATAGTCAAAGTGTTCTTTTATATCTAGTTCATGAAATTTTTCAGGACGATTAATAATTTCGAGATATTGGTCAAAAAAGCCGGCATTAAATATATCCAAATCTCTTAAATCAATGAATGTTTTAAATTCTGGTTGCAATTTCCATAACAAATACGATGACGTTAAATAGTCTGAAAATCCTTTTTTTGATTGCAATTGTTTTTGCTCCATAAATGTAGCCACACCTGTCGGATTATTAGTACTGAGTACTTCAAGTCCAAAGCGGTCGCGTGAGCCCACCATTTTATAATATGTATTGGAAACAATCAATCCATAAAAAAGGGCAGCCGCAAGTGCGATCACCAATTTATACCGACTTATTGTTGGTAAGGACCTGAAAGTTAAGTGAGCAAGTACCGGAATAACGGCAAGTTGAAAGAATACAATGTTGCGGTAGGCTGTGCAAGCCAAAAACAAAAAGGCCAAGCAAATTCCCAAATAGGCTAGGGGGAATACCTCTTTGCCGGACAGTAATTTTTTTTGCCTTACCAATGAAATAATATAGAAGCAAAATAGAATAGCGGTTATTGCAAAAATGAAGGCCTCTTTATGCCAATATTCGCCGGTAAAAATGGAATCCAATTCGGTGGTATACTTGTTTTGTTGTACCTGATTGAAAATATTAAAAGGTCTGACTAGCAGGATATACGTTCTTGGATTGATCACTAAAGCGCCAAGAGCACCTAAAGCAACTAGACTTACCCGGATTGGTTTTTCATTTTTATCTTTAATATAAAGAAACCACTCTGTTGCTGCAAAAATGAATAACATCACAATGCCTATGGCATACGCTTCGTGCACATTGCACCAAATAATCTGCAAGGGGATTGTCAAAAAAATCCGATTGGTTTTGGTTTGGGAATACTGTAGAATCAAATAAAGATATACTACCACCAAAAGATGCGAAAACATTTCAGGTCTACCAATCATTCTATATTCGACGCTTAGCAGCAAAACAAGGGCAATTATACATAGCTGTGCAGCATCTCGCACCTGAACCCTTTGCATGATTTTGTAAATAAAAAATAAAAGAAGAATGCTGATCAGTAGTTGAATAATAAACACAGATTCAGCGCCTACATGATTTGCAATCCAAGCTGCTATTACTTCAAATCCCCATTTAATATTGATCCAATTGGCACCTTGATGAGTAAAGGAAAATACATCCACCTTCGGGACCTGCTTATTGGCAAGTATCCATTCGCCGGTACGAATTTGCCACCACAAGTCAGGCTCACGCAAGCTTTTCAGACTCATGGCCATCGCAATAAAATAGCCGATTAGGTATAGAAAGGAATTCAGAAATTTTTGCACCTAGTAAAAGTATGAATCAATACTTATATTTCAAACCAATTTGAATACCATGGCTGTATTGACTTTCATTTTGTGGCGATTGCACACTCATCGGTAGGTTTCTACCCGGCATAAAACCAAGATTATACTGAATGGAATAGATTAGATTTTTTCTAAAAATAGTACAATTGTTTTCGATTCCTAATATAAGGAATGGACTTAAAACAGGTGTAAACCGTTCGGAGCTTTTTGTAGGAAAATCGGGTAACTTTATGCTTTTGCTATCCAAACAGAGGTTATCAAAACGGAAGGGCTTGGCAAGTCCCAAACCGGCTACTACACCAATATTTTTACTCAATTTATAATTCGAATTAAACGAAATGCCGGTAGACAACTGCGATTCGTTACCTTAGTCAAATCTAAACGTGCCTCTGTAGAAGGCATTTTGCGTCGCAAATTTTGTTGTACACTTATGAAGGTAAGTGAGGGAATATTGCAGTGAAAAAATTCAATTTATAATTAATAGTGAAACGGATTTCAACACTAGTTGCATATGAAAAAACGGGTAAGCCCAGCTTGTATTTGGGAATCGCATAATTGCGTGGATTCATAGTCGCCACTTTCCCAATGTGAAACCCAACAAGGGTAGACATTTGACTTTTCTTAGCAGAGACCGAGGTAGCTGTTGAGAAAATAATGAGGAATAGAAGGAGCTGTTTCATAGTACCCTGTTTCTTAATAACGTATGCAAGATAATATTTATTTTATTTATATACGAATATTTTCAATTTTGTTTGCAATCCATTGACAAGTAATTCGTAGTTTACTATATATTTGCACCCTATTGGCTTCGTAGTTCAACTGAATAGAATATCAGATTTCGGCTCTGAGGGTTACAGGTTTGAATCCTGTCGAAGTCACTGCATCATTAAAGCGTAAGGCCTTTCCAATAAGGATTTACGCTTTTTTTGTGTCAAATACCGTGCTTGCCTTGAAGCCACAATAAGGTGGAACCATCGATTTTTGACTATTATGGAAAACAGATGCAAGAACCTATTTCTCTACATAAACTGGTTGAAATGAGAGGATGGCTTACTTTTTTCAATCCAAATGACTTCACAAGATTTTCTTTATCCGTCAGGCCTTCAATATTCATGGCCAATTTGCCATTTTTGTAATACATTAAAAAAGGGATGCTTCTAATTTTTAAGGCATCAGCCAACGATTTATTTTCATCGATATCAATCGGCTTTACAATGATGGAGCCTTGATATTCTTTTTCGATTTCCATTAAGATGGGTAATAGTTGCTTACAAGGTCCACACCATTTTGCTTTGAAATCAAATAAAATAGGGACCTCACTTTGGCACAGTTTGTCAAATTCGTCTCTGCTCATTCCAATCCATTCACCGGAGGTGCTTCCGGCCGCTTCTAGTGGAAAATTGTTGGCTTTCCATGCTAAAATCCCCCCCTTCATATTCAGCACTTTTGCAAACCCGTTTTTGGTCATTACAGTCATGGCCGAGGAGCTTCTTCCACCGGAAAGGCAATATACGAAGGTGGTTTTTGATTTAGAAAGTTGACTCAACTGTTGTTCAAAATTGCCTGAATTGTAATTGATATTGATTGCTTTTGCCAAATGTCCACCTGCAAATTCCTCTGGGGTTCGCACGTCCACAATTTGAATATCCTGCAACGTATTCATTTGTTCGCGAAACGTAGTCACATCCAGGGTACTATTAGACTGTGCAGAATTGGTTTCACATGAAATGCAAGCAATCAGCAAAAATAATACGGAGCAAATTCTAACCATGGGAAAATATTTTTGCGAAGGTAAAACTAATTTCCTGTTTTTAGTATCCGCTTTCTTTCAATAAGCATTAGTAGGGTATGAAAGGCGACACTTAAGGCAATTAAGGAAATACCGATATAGAAACCGACTCCCAAATCCTTGTTTTCGTGAAAGAGCAGCATGGCTAACAAAATGCCATAGACAGGTTCTAAATTTACCATAAGCACTGCCGTAAACGAAGATAGTTTTTTCAAAGCACTCAGTGCGAGCGATTGCCCCCAAACCGTGCAACATAGGCTTAATACCCATAGCCAAAGCCAGTCCATATGTGAGGGTACAAAAGACACCTTGGGTTGCCAGTAAATATAAAAAGGGAGCAAGACGGTCAAAAAAAGAAAGCCGGAGGCAATTTCATAAAAGGCCACCACCCGTGATGGATAATTATGGACAATTTTCTTATTCATTATCGTAAAAACAGAACTTAAAATGGAAGCAAAAATACCCAGCGCGATTCCAAAGGCGTATTGCACTTCAAAATGATAGATACTGTACATTCCAATTAAGGCTATCAGACCAATAAAGAGCTCACTGATATTAAATTTCGATTTAAGGATAAGAGGTTCCAATAAAGCCGTAAAAATGCCGGCAGTGGCTAAACAGGTAAGAGCGATCGAAGCGTTGGAGTACCTAATAGACCCATAGAAGGCTACCCAATGTACGGCGATGATGCAACCGATACCCATAAACCGAACGATTTCTTTTCTGCTAAGGGAAATCATCTCCTTTCGATAATAAATGATTACAGCAAAAATAAGTGCCGTAATTAAGGTTCGATACCAAACCAAGGGGTACTCTTGTAAGGAAATGGCGCGCCCTAACACTCCGGTAAATCCCCATAAGAAGACGGCAATATGCATCTTTATAAGCGCATTTTTCATAATTTTGCACAAAATAGGAGAAAAAGCAGATATTAATTGATATTTTTAAATATAATTGCTACCTTTGCACTCCTTAAAAAAATAGTAGTCATGCCAAAAATGAAAACCCACTCTCGTGCAAAGAAAACCTTCAAAATCACCGGAAGTGGCAAAGTGAAGAGATTTAAAGCAAATAAAAGTCACTTGTTGACAAAAAAGTCAACTTCTCGTAAGCGTCACTTACGTGGAAGCACCATGGTGGATTCGGCTAACTCCAAAATGGTAAACAGATTGTTGTGTATTGGCGGATAAAAAAAGGTTTATCAACCACATTCACATCGGAAAGAACCATTCAAAAATAAATTAAAATTCAAAATAATAAACTATGCCACGTTCAAAAAACGCTGTTGCAAGCAGAGCAAGAAAGAAGAAAATATTAAATCAAGCTAAAGGATATTACGGCAAGCGCAAAAATGTGTTTACGGTTGCAAAGAATGTTGTTGAAAAAGGGATGACTTATAAATTTGTAGGTCGTAAACTTAAAAAGCGTGATTATCGTACCTTATGGATTGCTCGTATCAATGCTGCTGTTAGAGCAGAAGGTATGAACTATTCAACATTTATCAATAAATTGTCAAAGGCAAATGTAACGTTGAATAGAAAGGTTTTAGCTGATTTGGCTATGAATGAGCCAGCTACCTTTAAAAGCATTCTTACGCATGTAAAATAGTCGGATTTTACAATAATACTTGAAATACACTCCTTGGAGTGTATTTTTTTTTGACTTTTCGTGCAAAAAGGATATTAATAGAGCATCTTTAATACAAGAGTTAGCTGCATCGCAGGAGGTACTGAACGTACCAATGAAAACTGTGTTTAGTATTGTTCATTCTCGGTGGGGAAATCGCCACTTTTTACATCCGAAATATAGTGTTTGGTGGCTTCTAGTATTTGATCGTATAAATTGAGGTATCGTCGTAAAAACCGTGGACTGAATTCGCGATTGATACCCAGCATGTCATGCATTACCAACACTTGGCCATCTACATGCATACCGGCACCAATGCCAATAATAGGAATTTTCAACTCAGTGGCAACACGCTTGCCCAAGGCTGCGGGAATTTTTTCAAGTACAATGGCAAAACATCCTGCCTCTTGCAAAATATGTGCATTTTTTACTAAATCTTCTGCCTCTGAATCTTCTTTGGCCCTTACATTATAGGTTCCAAATTTATAGATGCTTTGCGGGTAAGGCCTAAATGCCCCATTACCGGTACTCCTGCTGAAATAATGCGTTTTACAGAATCTACAATTTCTTCTCCACCCTCCATTTTAATAGAATGCGCACCGGCCTCTTTCATAATTCGGATAGCACTATTAAGGGCTTCCTTGGAGTTGCCCTGATAGGACCCAAAAGGCAAATCGACTACCACCAAACTTCTTTTTACGGCTCTAATAACAGAAGATGCATGGTATATCATCTGATCCAAAGTAATAGGTAGCGTGGTTTCATGACCGGCCATTACATTACTGGCACTATCACCCACCAATAATATGTCTACACCGGCATCATCCAATATCGTAGCCATGGAAAAATCATAAGCAGTCAGCATCGAAATTTTTTCACCCCGTTCTTTCATGGCCTGAAGGGCATGGGTAGTTATTTTTTTAAACTCTTTATTATTGCTTTGCGTGCTCATGATTTTCTAATTGAGAAAAGCAAATGTAGTTCATTTTTAAAAAGGAATCACCAATGCAAAGACTTTAATCTGTTGCGCAATATGGAATGTTCGACCAAATTCGGGCACTCGTTTTTGGGAGAGATTGCACGTCGCATTTTTTTATTTTGTGGTCGTTTCACCCTACATTTACCATTATGATATTAACTACTGCCAATAACCCAACTCGGATCCCTTTTTTTCGTAACAAACTGCTACAGGTTTATACCGCCTTATTTTTAATTGGGTGGTTGTACACGTTAGTAGGCACTTCTGATATTGCAAACTGGTTTTTAGAGAATACCTTGGTAATTATTTTTTTAGGGGTCTTGATTTTGACTTTTAAAAAATTTCAGTTTTGCGACCTCACGTATACCTTCATTTTTATTTATCTCAGTCTGCATATTTATGGGGCCATGTATACCTATGCTGAAAATCCCTTTGGATATTGGCTAAAAGATTTCTTTCATTTTGAACGAAATCATTACGATCGAATTGTACATTTTAGTTTTGGCTTTATGCTTGCCTATCCAATGCGCGACTTTTTTATCAATAAGATGCAATTCCCAAATTGGGTAGGGTGGTTATTGCCGATAGAAATTACCCTTTCATTTAGTTGCTTGTACGAATTGGTAGAGTGGGCGGTAGCGGATGTTTTATTTCCTGAACAAGGTGTTGCCTATCTAGGAACGCAAGGCGATGTATGGGATGCGCAAAAAGATATGTTTATGGCATTTAGTGGAGCCGTGCTGATTATCCTGTTAGTAATGACTATTAAAAAGATAGCTCCAAGCAACATCCAAAACGCTTCCTAGTCGTACATCATAATATGAATCCAAATATTACTTCCGATAACATTTAGATCGGTATTGGTAGTAGGAACGCCTCCTTTGGAATGCCAAATTACGATTTTTCCCAAACCGCAAGAAGCGCCAAAAACAAACCCTCGTTGTGCATAGGCCTCATCAGCGGTTACGCTGCAGGTCAGTACCTGTGAATAGGTTTTATCAAAATTGACCTGAATGGACGTAGCATTCGGTTCCGAAATTACACCACTCAATCCGATAGGTGCATGCCCTTGGTCATTAATTAATTGCCATTTATTATTGACTCTACGAATGACACCTGCCAATATGGATACTTTTTTGTTGCTTGAATCGTTGGTATTGATTGAAAGATTGCTCATGAACTAAATTTTAAGGTGAATATATTTACTTTTTTTTGATTGTACCTAATTTATTTAGACAATATTTCTTCTTTTGACATTGGTTTTTTGTCGCTGAGCAGTCTGAAAGACGTCAGAAATTTACTTGCCTCGGTACTTTTGTCAATGGGTGTAAATACCTGTTTGGGGTTGTTGAGACAAGCAATTTTTTGAACTTTTTATCTTTAAAATACATTGTCATTTCAGCGCTTTCCGATTTGTTGGAGCCAAGGTATGCTTCCTCTTCATCTTTACCATAGTAGATACTCTCTGCATTTTCATTGACATAAACTTTTTGAATTTCTTCATTTTCAAAATAGGCATCAATATAATTTCCGGATACTTGATCATAGTAGGTATCATATCCGGTTAAGGAGAGTAAAAAGCATTACTAATTAGGTTCAATTCTTTGAGTTTATTGTTGGTGGTTTTAACAAGAATGGTGTCAGCATCTGCTTGTTGATTTTTACTCCAGAGAATGGGTTTTTTAAAAAAGGGTAAAACTCGAATCGTTTTGATTGTAAATTAAACTGTCACAAACGGCTTGCATGGAATCACTAAATAATTTTACCGATACATGCGCAATAATTATTTCCTTTTCGTCCTCGTTTTCAAAAGATCGAAAGGTAGAATCTGCATACAGTAGATTATAGGCATACAAGGGCTTTTCACCTTTTTTATTTTTATTAATATTGATTTTGGCAAGTTTCTTTTCATCTCTGATTCGCATACTCATCATGGTATCGGCCCGCAAAAACAAACTGTCGTTTTCTGCCAGGGTTATTAATTTGGGATTAACCGTTGCCAACATAAAGCGGGAATTTTCGTTGAATTCCACAATACCGGCTCGCAATACGGTTTTCTTTTCGGTATCGATGATTATTACCTTTCCGGAGGTTTTTACATATCCATTTAGTTTATTGTAAATGGCCTCCTGTGCATACAGCATATTGATTCCTCCTTCTTTTTTTCAACCACTACATTATTGGAGGCCTGCCCGTTACCGGTTTTTTTATTATAATCTACCCGATCAGCATATAACTTGGTGTCGTTCTTACTATCAATAACTATGGCTTTTCCAATTGCTGTGGCATTTCCCGATTGGTCGTTATAGGTGATTTTGTTGCCGATGATTATTTGATCTTCAGTCTCAACGGTTGTACGACTCGTAAATACAGCATTACCCGTTTTAGGGTCGTAGGTGCCTTGTTTGCTGGTTATGGTGCTGTTTTCACTGACAATGATCGACTCGTCTAAAATTTTTACCACTTTCGATTTGATATTGTAGGTTAGTTCCTTTGACTCAATGGTGTATTTGACATTGTTTACAAAAACATTTTTCTTAAAATAGGTTTGTTGGCTGTAGCCATTGTAATTTCCTTCCTCGCTACTGATGGTGGTTTCGTCGGTTTGAATGGTACCGCCTTTTACATATTTTCCGATTTTGGTTCTGATATTATAGGTCAGTTCTTCGGTATTCAACGTATTGGATCCATCAATAATTTGCACGCCCCCTTTCATAAAAGCGGTATTGTTATTGCCTGTATACTTTATGTATTGCGCACTGGCATGCACCCCATTTGCTTTGGCAATATTCACATTGCTGAATGCTTCCACAAAATTTGATTCGCGAAAAAGGTGGGCACTATCACATGTCATTTTAAATCCATCGTGTTCTACAATCACGGCACCTAATAATCGCTGGAAATTTGCTTTTCCATTCTGACTACCAACTACCGAATCGGCGTGGGTGATTAAAATTATCTTTAGGCCACTCGTGTCAAAAACAACTGCCTGCGCGTTAGCCTTGGCTATTGGCATATTGCACAAAAATGAAATCAAAAATAACAACTGCAATAAAAAAGTGATATGTTTCTTATTGAAAAGGAAATTAATCATTGGCATTGGGTGCGGCCTGCGGGGGACATTCATTTTTTTGTTTCTTTCCAAAAATATTTACATTGATATAGCGCGAAGGACGTGCATTGATATCGTAGAGTAAATTATTGGCTGTAGACAAGGTGTTTTTTAAATTCTTATACAACTTATCATCATTTAGTAGCATGGCAAGCGATCCGTTACCATGATTCACTTTATTTAATGTTGTTTGTAATTCAGCAATCGTTTTTTTTAGATCGCTGACCATGGCCTCAAAATTAACTTTACTGAGATTGCCTGTGGTGGTTTCTGCATTGGCAAGAACCTTGCTAATAGTGGCATTATTATTACTTAAATTGGTAGTGAATGCATTGAGGTTATCCAATGTTTTGGTTAATTTAGTTCGTTGCGCATTTAACTCGTTGGCAAACTGACTAAAATTTTGCATGGTAGTATTTAAACTGGCAATTGAAGCCTTCAAATTATTTTGCGTTTTTACATCCAAAATATTATTGATGTTGTGAATAGTAGTGTCTAGCGTACTTACTATTTTATTAATATTTTCGATAGCGGGTGTCGCCGAAGCACCTAAGCCTTCAATGGTTCCCAATTCCACTTCACCACTGAGCAATTCACCATCTTTCACCATGACGATTGAACTGCCTTTTAGTATGGAAACAGCTTTGGTTCCTAACAAATCCAACGAAACAATTTTAACCTTCGAATCAATAGGAATGGACAAATTTTTATCAATAGTCATTTCTACAGCTACTTTTCCGGGATGCACTTTTGAAAGGGAAATTGTCTTTACAGCACCTACATTAAAGCCTTGTATTTGTACATAACTGGCAGGGGTGAGACCTTGCACATTGTCATATTCCGAGCTAATGATTTTGGTGGACGAAAAGACACCCGTTCCCTTGAGATAGTTATATCCGAAAACAAACATGACGATAGATAGTAAACCGAGAAGACCAATTTTTAGTTCCTTTGAGATGTTAAAATTCATTATTTAATTTTTGTGGAATTAGTTTTCAATCTTTATTTGAATGGGATCTTTTTCGCTTTCCTCTTTATAATATTTAATTCCTTTAAAAATAGCAAGGGCCACTTTATTTTGACCTTCTTCACTATTTAAATACTGTTCTTCTTCTTCATTGTTAAGATAGCCAATTTCTACAAGCACTCCGGGCATGGTGCTACTTGCCAACACCTGTAAACTTTGTTGTCGAATCCCTTCTGTATGGCGACCTTGGTTGGCAAATTCCTCATTGATTTTGCTTCCAAACACAATACTTTGCGAAAGAAAGGCTTGAGAATATTGCGCGATAATGATTTGGGTAATCGGGTCGTTAGGATCTAACAACCCTTCATTTTCTTCAAAATTATTGGCGTTTTCTCCAATAGCTCCTTCTTTTTCTTCGATTCGTGAGGGGCCACAAACCAATACCAAGGTTCCTTTCACCGGTGAATTTCTTCTTGGGGTAGAATTGACATGTATCGAAACAAAAAGATCGCCTTTCTCTTTATTGGCAATGTCTGTCCGCTCCTTTAATTCAGGATACCAATCATAATCGCGGGTGTAAATGACCTTTGTGTCTTTCAATTCATTCTGAATTAATTTTCCAACTTTTTTAGAAACGGCCAGAGTTATGTCTTTTTCATAGGAATACACACCATGGCAACCCGGATCTCTTCCGCCATGACCGGCATCAATCACCACTTTGCTTACCTTCTTCTTCGCATATATAGGATGCCAAGTACCAATCAGCCCGATAAGAGCGATTATTCCTAGTATCTTTTTTATAGTAATCGTTTGTATTTGCATATTCAGGAGCCTTTAATTTTCTTTTAACCCTTTAAAGCGGAAGCTACTAAATTGTTTCTTTACTTTTGTACGTTATCAGAAATGCATCAAGAGCGTAAAAATAGCCATATTTTCTATTCAAATCGAATAAAATCAATTTCATTTTTGGTTATTTTCCTGCTATTTTCAAATACTTTAACATGGGCGCAGGTTGTGAAAATTACCTATCCCGATACGGTAAAGACTGCAAAAGATTCCATACCCATACAAGATTCTTCACGTAATGGTAAAAGCATCCCAATCTCAAGTGATAAACCAGATGCTGAAGTTAAATATCAAGCACAAGATTCGTTGGTTTATGATGCGGTTCAAAAAAAGTTGATGTTGTATAATAAAGCAGAAATTAGTTTTGAAGATATAAAGGTAACAGCAGACTATATTGAGTATTTGCAAGATTCTAGTCTACTAACCGCTTTAGAGGTACTTGGAACGGTAGACGACACCAGCAAAGTAAAACCTCGAATTCATCAAGGGAGTGAATCCTCCACATTTTCTGCACTTTATTTTAATTTTAAATCGAAACGAGCCCTCGTAGAAAATGCCTACTCGCAATATGGTGAAGGATATATTTTAAGTGATCAGGTAAAACGTAATAACGATAATTCAATCAATGGTTATGGAAATATCTACACCACCTGTAGTGATGCCAAGCCACACTTTGGAATCGCTGCAAAAAAGATTAAAATCATTCCGAATAAAGTCGCTGTGTCAGGACCGGCCAATCTGGTAATTGAAGAAATTCCCACGCCGCTTTATTTGCCATTTGGATTATTTCCCTTGAAGCAAGGACAGCGAAGTGGTTTCAAACTACCCACCTATGATATGAGTGAAAATTTAGGTTTTGGACTCAGAGAAGGTGGTTACTATTTTGCCTTAAGCGATCGTGCCGATTTGTTGTTGCTGGCTGATGTGTATGCATTGGGTACCTGGAGGGCCGGCTTGGTCAGTAACTATGTATATCGATATCGCTTCAATGGTAATTTTAGCGTAAACTATGCCTATAATAAAATTGGCGAAAGTTATGAACCGGGAAATCAAATTAGCCGAAATTTTTTCGTTACCTGGAGCCATGCCATCAACCCGAATGTAATGCCCGGTAGTAATTTCAGTGCCAATGTGAATGTAGGCAGTAGCAAGTATCAAACCAATAATACCTATGATGCAAATTTGTATCTAAACAATAATTTTTCATCTAATATTTCCTACTCCAAAACCTGGAAAGATAAACCAATCAATTTTGCCGCAGCCTTGCGACATACGCAAAATACCCAAACAAGATTGGTACAACTAACGCTACCTGAATTGAATTTTTCGGTAAATCAAATATTTCCATTTCAGTTTCGAAAAGATGTGATTAAACCCAGATGGTACGAAAAAATTGGTGCCAGTTACCAATTTTCCGCCTTGAATCGCCTAGATTTTTATGACTCCAGCTTCAGTATGTCGAATTTAAAATTAGATGATTTTCAAAATGGATTCAAGCATAGTATACCCATCAATGCAAGCTATAATTTGCTAAAATTTTTCAACCTCACTTTTGGTGCCAATTACAACGAGTACTGGTATACCAAAAAAACATTAAAGCAATATAACTTTGAGGATAATAAGTTAGATACGATTGCACAGTCCGGTTTCTTTACAGCGCGCGATTTCAACCTATCCTCTTCAGTATCTACCCGAATTTATGGTATTAAACTGTTTAAGCAAGGAGCCATAAAGGGAATCAGACATGTGTTGACGCCGTCGGTGAGGTTTTCCTACCGTCCTGATTTTGGAGGTGGAATTTTTAATTACTATTATAATTCATTTGTTGACAAAAATTATACCAATAGAAGACTTTCCTATTTTGATGGAGCCTTGCTGGGACTCCCACCGGATGGCAAGGTAGCAGGCGTAGGTTTTGATTTGGGAAATACCCTTCAGTTGAAAGTTCGCAATAAGAAAGATACACTGAGCGGGACCAAAAAGGTAAGTTTGATTGATGGATTAAATATAAATTCGTTTTATAATATGGCCGTCGATTCATTCCGTTGGAGCAATGTAGGTATATCGTATCGAAATACTTTGTATGAAAATATTAATATTTCTGGTGGAATGTCATACTCTTTATATGCTATTGAAAAATCCAGTGGCCGAATAACTCCTGAGTTTGAATATCGTCAAAGCGGAAAGCTGATGCGATTTGATAGAGCGAATGTGGCTATTGGTGCCAGTCTACCGGTAAAGAAGAATACCAACGCCACTCAATCTGCCAATGAGGAGCAATTGCAAACTATAGGACGAAACTATAGTTCGTATGCTGACTTTAATGTGCCCTGGAGTTTAAATATTAATTATAGTGTAAATATTAACAAAGACTATTTGGTAGCACGACAAAAGGATACCATTAAAGTAACTCAGGATATTAATTTCTTCGGCGATATCAACCTCACCAGTAAATGGAAAATTGGGATTCGCAGTGGTTACAACTTTGCCACCAAGAAGATAAGTTTCACCACCTTTGACATTTATCGTGATTTGCATTGCTGGGAAATGCGTCTAAATCTGATACCATTTGGATTTAGAAAGAGTTACAACTTCGCTCTAAATGTCAAATCATCAGTTTTGCAAGATCTTAAGTTGGTGCGAAGAAGAGATTTTAGGGACAATTTGTAGCTTGAAGAAAGTGATAAGAGTTGTTTGGAATTTTTCTTGTAAATTTGATATAGCGCAAAATAGCCATTTTTATGAAAAAGATTATTTTAGTATTTATAGTTCTTATGGGTATGATGCACGGGATGCAAGCACAAACTGTTCCTCCCAGTCGTCAAAAAAATGTACAAAGCAAACCATTTAAGATGAGTGAAATGCCAATCCTGCAAGCAGATTTATTCTATCAAAAAGCAGATAATATCATCGGCATCGGTGGCTATAAGACCTATGGAATTCACAAAACGTATGAACTTAGTTCAATTCCTTATGAAATGCTTGATGGAAATCTGCCTTTTAAAAACATTAAATCAAGACCTATTTGGTATAATAACTACGAATTCTCAAATGAAAATTTTAGTAAGTTACCTGCTGTAAATACAAATGATATCATTAAAATTTTAGATAAAGACAGAATATTGACCAATTGGTAATTTTGTCATTTATTAAAGATAATTGAATCATTTTATGCAAACTAATATGACATATTTGACGTCTATCGAAACATGAAACAAATTTTCGCTATACTCTTCGGAATCACTATTTCGTCCATTGCTAATGCGCAATTAAGTTTGCAATATACTAATACTCGACAAGCACCTGCTTCACACAACATGACCATTTTAGACCAGAAAGCAGATGATAATGGAAATATTTATATCGTTTATTCAGATGATCCGGCAAAAATTCTCCTCCTTTCCAAAATCAATATTTACGGTACTACCTTATGGACGGATACGGTATCGGTACCTGGCTTTCCACAAGTGGATGTAACTAAGGCGAAAGTGAATATAGGCCAAAATAAATGTTATGTATTGTTTCCCGGATTTGGAAATCCTTCACCGGCTGGGGCCATTGTGGCCATTTATGATTTTAACGGAAATTACCTCAATGGGTTCAATGCCTCTACCATGACCAATATTTGGAGTTATGGTGTTCACGGGATTCACGAGAAAAACAATGGGAATATATTGGTCTATTATTCCTATGGCGATCAGTTTACAGCCAATGATACGCTGTTTGTGAAAGAATTTACTCCAAACCTTTTGTTGGTCTGGAGTGTAAAGTATCCGGTGGAGAAACTTACCTGGCATTGTCCAAATTATTTAGATAATAGTGGAAATTTTTATTTTACCTATAATACTGATTCAGTATCAGGTGCGCTTCATTTTCTTAAAAGCTATACCCGAAAAGTGGACAATACCGGGAACCTACTTTGGACCAATGTAATACCGGATGTGGCCAATAAAGTTATGCAAAAAATGTATAACGGAGATATTGCCGTAAGCGGAAATAACAACCCCAATGGAAGTATTTTGGGAAATAATATTGGCGATATTCGAACCGCTAAGGTCAACGATGTAAACGGTGTTACTGCTTGGTCTCAAGTATATAATGGACCCAATAGTGATCGGGATGAAGTGCAGGGTTTAACTGTAAATCGACTGAATGAAATTTTTGTTGTAGGAACAGAAGATTTATCCAAAGGATTTCTTCGAAAGTATGATCAAGCAGGGGTATTGCAATATCAAAAAACAATGCTGGTAAATTCGGGTACTATGGGTGTTTATGTATCTATGCTTGGAAATATTCATACATTAAGCATCTTAAACGGTGGCCTCCATCTTAAAAAAATGCTGGCTAGCACCGGCAACACCATAGACAGTTTGACCGCTGCCGTTTCGTTTCCAATCGGAATGTCTGGCAATACCTCAAATATTGGTGATGATGTATTCTTTACCTATTCCGAAGGACATTGTGGTGCAAACCATTTAGAGGTTTTGAGATTTTGTACTAAGGCGATTTGTACACCTGAAACCACTACGGATATCATAGCAAATAAATCCAAGTTGGCAATTTTTCCGAATCCTGCCCATACTGTTTTGCATCTAGATATACCGCAAAATGTATCCCTTAGCCAAATTCAAATTATTTCTGTTACCGGAGAGCGAATGGCAATTCCTTCTAAAGCAAAACAAATTGATATTTCTGGTTTGGCTACAGGAATATATTTGCTTACGTATGAAATCAATGCGAAACCTGAATCCATTCGATTTGTAAAGAAGTAAAGGAACATCTTCCAACCTTTGTTAATGCCTTAATTAGGGATATGTATTAAATCGATACATTATCCCCACACTAAAATTTCTTCCCGGCATTACGCGACCCACAATACTTTCATAACTTTTGTTTAGAATATTATTGATTTTAAACGTGCCCAGTAATACATGGTGGCTTTGAGCACGAAGGGCATACGAGGTAAATACGTTATGAGTATTATAAGGTAGTAAATAATCGCTTTCGTCTGTGGTAACAAACCGATATCCGGTATAAGCATACACATAACTCAATTCAAAGTCATTGTTGGTATAACCCAAATTAATCTTTGCTTGATACCTAGGTACATATGGAATTTGCTTCCCAATGGAGTAATCATTGGCAATTTCAGATTCCTTGGTGGTAGAAAGGGTATAGGCATAAAGTACATTGATTTTGAAGGAAGAATGCCGCGCTTTCGAATTCGCTTTGGTGTTCTTGATTATTTCAGCGGTTTTAAGATATTCCTCATTCTCGAATCGCTTATCACTTATTTCATTTCTCTTATCTCTTATCTCATATCTCATATCTCTTATCTCATATCTATAATTTAAATCCATCTCCAGCCCGCGGCTCCACACTCTTTGTATATTATGAGGTGTCAATATAGATCCACCATACCACACAATCCAATTTCGTACATCTCTTGAATAGATCATACTTGTGGCTTTAAATGAATGTGCACCATGTTTCAAATGGTTTTCGATTCCTCCTTCCAAATTGTTACTGGTTTCTGGTTTTAAGTTTTTATTACCGCCTGGGGTAAAGAACAGTTCGTTGAGGGTGGGGCTACGAAAGTTGGATGCGAGAGAAGCAAACAAATAATGCTCGCGAAACAGTTTTTGTCGGATGTTGATACCTGCAATCAATGGAAGTGTAAATACGTTGCTCCATTCTTTTTGAATAAAGGAAGATACAAATAATTTTTTATAAAATGGTTCTGCCTCGTAACGAATGGCTACTGAGTTGCGCAACAAATGTTCAGATCCAGCTGACAATAATTTTTGCAATAAGGCCCTGTATTCAATACCAACTTTTTGTCGGCGATTTAGATAAAAGTTACAGGTTTCTATAAAAGGTACACTTGCTGCCAATGCCGTATTTTTGAAGGCGATGAGGGAATCTTCATACTTCAGTTGGTCGTGTATGAATCCAAACGATGATACGCTCGAGTACCTACTGCCTTTATAATCATATTGTAGTACAAATCTATTGCTACTGTTCAATTCCTTCTTTGCACTTTCTTTCTCAAAAGTAGCTGCTGGTATTTCGCGATCAGTTAGCGTATTCCAGCTATGTACAGATAGTATTTTGTTGTGCTTTATTTTATAATAGTAGTCAAAAATACCGGCAACAGTACTTGCCCGTGAATGGGTAAGTTTTAGAAAATGTTCCGCATCGGCATTGTAATAGTTGTAATGATTTTTGTCTTGCTGTGAATGCACCTTTATACGAACGTACTGCTTTGCATTAGACGCACGGACACTCATATGCAGTGAAGTATTTTGCAAACTTTCATAGCCAATACCGAAAGCAATTTCTCGACTGTTTTTAAAGGTGGGTCGTTCATTATTTAATTCTATAATACCACCTACTATATTGGGTGTGGAACCATTGTAGTTGATTTTGATGTCGTCAAACAGCGAAACCGAAACGGTACTGAAATCCGTTATGCCCGTCATGGCATTATTCATCGGAATACCCTGCCAAAGCACTGCTGTTTGCGCTGCTGAACTCCCTCGCATACTTATGGTACTTAACGAACCGATGCCATAATTTTTTACAAATACATTGCTATGTAGTTGCAATACCTGCTGTAAGGAGGTGCTTTGAAATTGTTGTAAGCTTGTACTATCTATGTGTTGAACCCCGCCATGTATTTCCGTTTTTTTATTTACAATCAATACCGCTTGTAAGGTGTCGGTTTTATTTTCTTGGGCAAACACCGCTTTTACTAACAATAAGCAACTTATTAGAATAGGGAATTTCATTTATCTAAAAATAAATTGGTTACTGCCAATTCCTGTTTGAAAGACATCTAGGGCTTGTCCTGAATTGGTATATTCATAAATGGTACTACTCTGGGTAAATCCTTTTGGGTCTGAAAGAAAAATGTGACCGGTATTCGGGTCCATTGCCCAAGCCCAGAAATAGGTATTGGCAGAAGCCTTAATAAAGGGGTTCAAAGGAAGCGCACTTTCAGAGAGGCCCATTTTGTAAAGACCGTTATCGGTAGCGTTTCCTGTATAATTTACATTAATAAAGTAGATGGTATCTCTACTTGGGTTCGTACCGAGTTTTATAGGGTCTGCTGTTGCTGAAAATGAAAACGAATGTAGCACTTCGTTTGTTTGTGGGTGAATACAAGTGAGGAAGGAGTTTTTACTTTTGTATTTATTTCCCGAAAGCACCCAAATCATACCGTTTTTATCCTCCACTATATCATGCGGTGCAAATCCGGGAATGGATATTTTTTCAGTTGGCTGATGGCTTACTACATCTACCTTTTGGATATAATTACAGGCAGTATCCCAAGTGCAAATCCACAAACTATTGGTAGCAATTAACATCTGCTCGGTGTTGAAATGTTCAGTGGAAATCGTATCAATAATGGTGTTGGTAGATAGTTGCAGTACGGATACATATGCTCTGTATAGGCTCGATACAAAGGCGATGTCTTGCGAGTATTGTACCATATAGCGGGGGTAATCGATAGTAGTAATGGTTTGCACTTCCGAAAAGTCTGAGGTGTCAAGTACCACTATTTTGTTTGAATTATTAATACATACATAATATCTTCCATTTACTAATGCAATATGTTGTGCTACATCTCCCAATGAATGACCATTTACCATTTTAAAAAGAGAATTGGAGACCTCTTGCGTTTTTAAATCGATATAGGAAATATCAGCATTATTATTTCCATAAGATCCTTCGTTTAATACCACCACGCCTTGCGACAAGTTGCTGGGGAATGGTTTCACATCCGGGTTTGGTTTGTCTTTAACACAGGAAGCAAAAAGGTATGTGGCGCACAGAATCATATAGAAGAAACGAGTTCTCATATTTTGATAAATCGTTGGGTAGTCTTACGATTTTCCACATCAACGAATTCAATAAAATACACACCGGGTTGTAAATTTTGAATATCGATGAAGGGAACGGCTTCGGAGGTATGTTGGATGGCACCATCAATGCTTCGAATGTTGATGTTACGGATCTCATTACTATTTTTAATAAAAAGCGAGTGCATTGCAGGATTTGGATATATTTCAAGCTTAGGTGCCGTAGCATGCAGTGTTACTTCGGTTGGAAATTTATGATGAATAACCGCCACCGCGTCAAGGTCAAAACCACCGGTAGGAAAGGGGGTGGGATAGGGGTCGTTTATCACTTGATTATTGACATCGCGCGTACAATATTCTTTACTGATAGAACCAACTACGTCTTTTATTTTTATGTAATGAATATTGTTTACATCTAAGGATAAAATCATACTAAGCTCGTTTACATCAAAGGGCGTTCCATAATAGCTAATATACTTACCTGCCAAATTCGAAATGTTTTGCGCATCCATATAGGTGCCGACCCCTGCTAATTGTGCGCTGGTATCATTATGACAGGTAGCTGCAAAGGAATAATATTGAATACCATCGTTGCTTACGGCAACTGAAGCCAATTCTAAATAAGCAAGGTTCGAATCCAAGGGATTTAGGAACCCATTTTCGAAAATAGCAAAATCGACACCATTGCCATCAATTATTGGGTTTGCGAAGTAAAGGATCGCCTCACCGGCATCACCCAGACTCACTACATCTCCATCGGCCATACCCAATGCCTTGGTGCTGTCTCCCTGGCTTGCCTTTCCCAAAGTGGTATCTGCCATATCCATCCAGCCACGATGAATAAGACACTCATTGGCCCATTCCACAATTATGGAACTATCTTTATGAATGGCAGTACTACCGGGTAAGCCGGCTTGTGGCGCAAATTGGGCTATGCAATCAAATGTCATACAAAGGAAGGACGATATGTAAAAAATAATTTTCAAAATACTATTTTACAATTTTTTTGAAGTACTCACCCTTTTGTGATTTTACTTTAATAAAATACATGCCCTGGCTCCAGCTACTAGTTTGTAATTTATGCTGTTGATTTTTGATTAAATTCATTTCTATAAGATTCCGACCTTCAAAATCCATTACGGAAATTTCAACAATCTCCTCGGATTTGTTACAAAACGTAAGTTCTTCAGAAAAGGGATTTGGAAATATTGAAATATTTGAACTCAGTGAAATATCCTTCACTGATTCAGGATTATCGACAAGGTTATCAATACAGAAGTAGGCAGGTGTATTCATTCCAAACGGACCATTATCACTAGATTCTAGGTAATAATAGATGCTATCAACAACTCCTAAGGTTTGTAAATTTACGTATTCCCAATATTTTACGATATAATCATTTGCATTATTTGGGTCTCTAAAATCAGCAAGATAAAACAATACGCTATCGGGTTTCAGTATCCCATTTTCCCAACCCTTAAAAATAATTCTAAAATAGTCTGAATCATTACCGCTAACCCCTCCAAATTTTTTAGCAACAAAATCACCGTTTTGCATAGAACGATAGGCAATAGTTGAATTTGTAATTGAAACCCCATCAAGCATGATTGGCATATCAAACCTAATTCTGTTGTAGTAGCTATCAATGCTTTGATAGGCGGTGGCATAAGTTGAGGACAAAACTGCTGGAAATGCAGCACAGTCGTTTGTGTCATATGCTATTGAAATACTGTCTTTTAATCTTGAAATGGCCCATCCACTCCAATAATCGCCAAATGCACTTGTGTCATTTCGCAATGCGAAGGATGCAAATATTTCATGATAAATGTAGTCACCCGGCACCCCAGGTGTTCCTTTAAAATAGTTTACGGCATTGGAATCAAAATATCCATTGAAATTTTCGAATGTAACTGTTTGTGCTGATGTTACTTTTATTACCAAAAAAGCGAACAAAAAAAATATCATTTTTTTCATGTTTAATCAAATAATGGGAAATGAAAATAAGCATGAAAAGGGTATTCATACTTACCGTTGACTTTTTTCCCGAAGTCATCGTATAAAAATGAGTGTAGCAGGCAGGTCTTCTGACTTACTCTTATTTCGTTGTATACCTTCCCATTCATCCAAACGAACAGTGGTTTCACTTACAACGAATTTCAAGAGCTTACAGCACCGGGTAGTGTTACTGAATTTCACAGTATTCCCTTTTCATCTTCTATTTTTTGATAAAAAATTTAGGACACCTATTACAAGTGCAAATATAAGAAAGAATTTAATTAATGAGGGTAAATTAATTGAAGGTATGCAAAACGTCTTCTTCTCGTTCCTCATTCCATTCGAGGATGAAGTTATTGCGGCCGGAGCCGATTAGGATGCCAAGATATTTTTGTTGCACCAATTCGAGCAAGGCCAAGAAATTGAATATGGCGTGAATTCTATTTTCGCAACTTTGAAAAATTCGCTCAAAAGCAATTTTCTTTTCTTTTTTAGTCCAGTCCAATAAAAATTCCCGTTGACTTTCGAGGGAGTAATTGTATTTGACCACCACATGTTGCGGTTTAGCCAGCCTATCCTGCATTCGTTTCATCACTTTTTCATAGCTCTGAAAGAGTTTGAATAAAGTAACACTTTGTATTTCGGTGCCTTCGCTCATAGCCTCGCCTACATCATGCAATTCTTGCAGCATATTGCCTCGTTTAAATTGCAACATTCTATCGGCCTCCAGCAGTTTCATTTCTTCTGCAGCCTCTTTAAAACGTTTGTATTCCAGTATTTTATCGATTAATTCCTTTCGGGGATCAATCTCGTTGCCAAATTCATCAATTTCTTTACGGGGCAATAGCATTTTGGCTTTGATACGAATCAGCGTTGAGGCAAAAGAATAAATTCACTGGCCAGCTCAATATTGAGGGTTTCCAATTTTTTGATATACTCAAGAAAGTCATTGGTAATTTTAAAAATGGGAATATTTTGGATATCCACCTCATCGCGCTCAATAAAGAAAAGGAGCAAATCGAATGGTCCTTCAAAATGATCGATTTTTATATTGTATGACTCGGTGCTTAATGACATCAAAAATTTTTTGCTTGGCCAAAAGTAATCCTAGATGATGCAAAAATCACAAAATGGAGATTTTTTTTTTTCTTTTTGCCTTTTTTGCTAATATTACAGATTACCAAAGCATATATTGGGGAAGGATGATGTCGACCGAACTATTTTTTGAGCTGTTTCTTGAAGAACTTAAATCACTTCCTGAATTATCCCATTACTACAAATTTTTGAGTTCGGAGAAGGATTTCGAATTTCGTAAAAATTACTTTATTCAACGACTCGATTATGTATACGAGCAAGTGAAGGAGCATCAGGTACAGTATGGTAAAGACTTATCTATTTGGGATTGTGGCTGTGGATACGGTACTACTTGCCTCTTTCTTGCAATGAATGGAATTCAAACCTATGGGTCTACATTGGAATTCTATTTTCCTTTTATACCGCAGCGGAAGGCCTATTGGTCTGCGCATGGCAATGCATCCCTTTTTACTGCTGGTTATGAAGATATTTTTGAAAACCAACCCGCTGAAAATACGGTGGATATCATCATATTACAAGACACCCTGCACCATCTCGAACCGATTCAGGAAGCGATTGATATCTTTCACAGGGTATTGAAACCAAAGGGTATTCTTATTGGAATCGAAGAGAATGGCAATAATATTATTCAAAATTTGAAATTATATAAGCAGAGAGGCAACCGGCGTATTATTACCTTTTGGGATGAAAAACTACAAAAGAATATTACAATGGGAAATGAAAATATTAGAGGACTCAAAGCTTGGGATGCTATATTTAAGACCGAAGCCATGTCCATTGACGCCGGCAAAACACAATTTGTCCGTTTATTTCCTCCTTTTCTGTATAGCAACAAGTCGGCCAAGGAAGTGGCACAGATTGAAAAGTCATGGGCAAACAAGTTCTTGCGTCAGTATTTCTTCTTTGGAATTAATTTTGTGGCACAAAAGGCTTAAAGCATTTTTTCTTGCAACACATCGTAAAAGGTGAAAGCGCTTTTTTCCCAATCATATTTTTGCGCCTGTTCTTGGCAAGCCAGCACCAATTGACCGCGTAAGTGCTCATCTTTGTAAAAAATACGCATCTTTTCTGCTATATCTGCTACATCTGTTGGGTTGACATACAAACAGGTATTTCCTGCTACTTCGGGTATAGACGTTACATTCGAAACAATACCGGGCACATGACATTTTATAGCTTCCAAAACAGGGATGCCAAAGCCTTCGTATAAAGACACAAACGTAATGCCATAGGCGGCCCCAATTACTTTGCTAAGTTCCTCCACCTGCATATAATCTAAATGAACGACGTCCGATTTGAAGGGATGATTTTCAATGGTTTCCTTAATTTCATCAGAATTCCAGGCAAAACGACCAATTATCAAAATCTTCATATCCGTTCGTTGTTTCTTTTTAAACAGAGCAAAGGCTTTCAATAAATTTACAATATTCTTTCGCGGGTGCAAGGCGCCGGCAAATACAAAGTACTCACAACCGCCAGAATAGGTTTCTTTCACTGCTTTTTTTTCCTCGTAACCAAGCGGTCTGTATAATTCGTTGGCTCCATTGTAAACAATACTGATTTTATCTTCCTGTACTTGATACGTGTCTATAAGGTCCTGCTTGGAGTAGGTTGAAACGGTTACAATATGTTTGGCTTTTTGAACAAATTTTGGGGTATATTTTTGTAAATAATATCTAAACTTAAAGGGCAGATGCTGTGGATAATGTTCAAACGCCAAATCATGCACCACCAGTAGGGTAGGAATCTTGGTGGACAGAGATAAAAATCCATCAGTGGAAATAAACAAATCGGCTTTATAACGTGTCAGCGCCCTTCGGATAGACCATTCAAACCAGATATACCATAAAAACGGATGCCGGGCAGGCGGCGACAATACAATGGGCGTTACATTACGGGCAAATATAAACTGCTGGTCATACGGTCGATCAAAAAAGAAAATAAATTCATGTTCAGGGTGCTTTTGAACCACTCTTTTTAGAATTTCATTGGTAAACCAACCGATACCTTCAAGCTTTCCTTTAAGTAAAAAACGAGTATTGACCGCTATTCTCATATCAAAAATGGGTTCAAAGGTAACCTTTTGAAAGAGAGTATGGGGTCTTTACGACTAACAATAAAAAATATTTTTTTATAATAAAAATTTAGTATCTTTACAACGTTTTCATAATAAAATGTTTTAGTACAACATCTTACGCACTCGAAAGGGTGCGTAAGTTTTTTTAGCGAACGGACTACCCGGTATTTGTTTGAATCTGTACTATATTTACATTTTTACGATTGGTTTGCAGGCACTGACTCATGCTCAAAAAGTATTTCATTTCCAATATTACCATTATGCTTTTGCTAAATCTTTTAGTGAAACCCCTATGGATATTTGTTATTGATAGAAATGTTCAATTAACTACCGGTCATGAGGAATATGGTTTGTACGGTGCCTTGGTAAGTATCAGCCTCATTTTTAATATTTTATTGGATTTAGGAATCACCAATTACAATAACAAAACCCTGGCGGCAGAAAATAGTTTGATTCATAGTAAACTGCCCAATATGATTGTGGCGAAATCCATTTTGTCTCTGGTATACTTTACGGTAGTGATTTTGGTTGCCTTATTGTTTCAATACGGTGTAAGGGCGCTTTTTTTGGTTTTTCTATTGGCCACTGTTCAAATGTTGAATTCCTTCCTAATGTTTTTGAGAAGCAATGTATCTGCTCATCATCATTTTAAAACCGATGCGTTGTTGTCTGTTCTGGACAAGGTATTAATGATTGGCATTTGTAGTGTTTTGCTTTTTAGTCCGCAGTTGCGTACCCGATTTGTGATTGAATGGTTTCTTTTTGCCCAAATTGCGGCCTATTTGATTTCCATTTTAACAGCATTGACCATTGTCATTCGGAGATATTCAAAATTCATTTTCATCATTTCTCCATTTCAGAAGTTGTTTCAATCTGTAAAAAAAGTCTTCCTTATGCTGTGTTGATTTTGCTAATGGCCATTTATATGCGAAGCGATGTATTGATGCTGGAACGACTTGCAGGTACGGCTCAAAATTATATTTATTTAGAAGCCTATCGGATATTAGAAGCGGCCAATATGATTGCATTTTTATTTGCAGGAATTTTATTACCCATGTTTTCACGAATGATTTCGCAAAAGGTACACGTTGAAAATCTAGTAGTGACCACTGCCAATATGATGCTCCCCGCCTCGCTTGCCTTGGTAGCTTTTTGCATCGTATTTGCGGAGCCTATCATGAAAATTTTGTATCCCAACGATGTGAACCCGCAATTGATTCTTTCCTTTTCATTTATTATCGGAAGTTTTCCGGCCTTTTGCATCATGTATATTTACTCTACCTTGCTCACTGCCAATGGAAACATCACCTTGCTGATAAAAATTGCTTTGTTTGGTGGTGTGTTGTCAATAGGTTTAAATCTGATTCTAATTCATATGTATCAATCGGTGGGTGCAGCCCTTACTTGCTTTATTGTAGAGTGGCTTTTAGGAGCTATTTATATTTACTATTGCATTAAAGAGTTTCATTTAAAAATTCAATTTAGTCGCATCACACAGTTTGTAATTGTTTTTGCGTTGATGTGCTTTCTAAATGTCAGTTTACGGTATTTTGAAATCAGCTTACCGTATGCGATTGCTTGCAACGGAATCACTTTTTTGCTGGTGGTATACAGTATCAAATTATGGGATAAAAAACTAATTGAACCCTATTTCAAACAATTTTCCGCTAACAGTTGACGTTAATGCAGTTCATTGCTAGCATAGTCACTTATTAATTATATATTTGTCCCTTCATAATTTTACACATAGAATGGAAAAAAAAGATTTTCAATTTGACTTATTCGATATTATTCGAATTGGTTTGAAGTGGAAGACAAAGATTCTCCTCTTTAGTTTTGTTGTAGCGGTCATTGCTGCTGTTTTTTTCTTTTTTCAAAAGAATTATTACAATGCCTATGGGTCCTTTTTTCCATCCTCAGCGGTAATTAGTGGACGGGTAAATCTTTTTACCGAAACCAATCATGAGTGGATCGATTATATTTGAGGCGAAAATGAACTAGATAGAGCTTATGTGGTGGGCAACTCAGCGCAGGTTATTTCCTATCTTATTGGAAAATTCAATATTAGAGAACATTATAAAATAGATTCTACAGCCAAAGACGCCATGAAGAAAACCTATAAACGATTCACAAAAAATTTTACTGTGAATCGGACCGGCTTTCGCCACATCGAGGTGAACTTTAAAGATGAGGATCAAAACCTTTGCCATGAAGTAGTAAATGAAGCCATAAATCGTATCGAAAATCAACTTCGCGTGTTGTATATGTCTATTAATAAACAGCTTGCGACTTCCATCGATATCCGCAAAGATTCAATCAATAGAGAGTTAAACATTTATACAGATTCCTTGGTCAATTTACGGGTGAAATACAATATTTACGATCTCATAGCACCGGGACGTAAAAACCCAACATCATTTAGTCCAAAGGGTAGCGGTGCTGCGTATGCAAAAGGTCTTGAAGAAATTCAAAATATAGAGGAATTGAAAGATCGACTGGCTACTGACAAGGCAAAGTATACCTCGCTTTCCAACGAATTTAAAACCGCCACCTTCGATGGATTTCCGATGGTGCACGTAACGGAATGGGCTTCTCCCGGTTCACCCAAAGCCGGTCCGTATCGAACTATTGGCGTGCTGGCTGCTTTCGGAATTGCATTTCTCTTTGCGCTTATTTTGGCTATTTTTATTGAGGTGCTCCATGATAATCGTGAGAAGTATATTGTATGACCTTAAAGTTCGGACATATTGAAAACCGACTTTTTCTGATAGGAAGTTCGTTATTCCTATTATTGATGTTTTTGGCTATGTATTGGCAATTGTCACTTTTGCTACTGTTGCCCATTCCGCTAGCACTCATTTTTATTTTTCTGAAGGATGTGCGTTTTGCTTTTTATGCCTTGATGTTTTCCCTTACCACTTTCCTTTCAATTTTTAGAAAAATACGATTTTCCGGATGAACCCTTGATGATTCTGAATTCGGGTTTTTTTCTATTTTTTTGTCTGTTTAATTATCGAAAAATTAAATTGAAATCGCTGTTGCTGCATCCTCTTTTTATTGCCGTAATGCTAAGTGTAATTTGGTTGATTGTTACCGTTATTCTATCAAAAAATAGCCTTCTGTCAGCCAAATTTCTTTTGAAAAAAACCTGGTATATCATTCCCTTTTTTTTGTGGCCCATTATCTTCTTTCAAGAAAAGAAAGTAGTTATCCGCTCGTACCAACTGCTATTTTCGAGTTTGTTTGTAATTGTAATAGTGGTACTGATTCGCTTTTCTGCTGTTGGCTTTGCCTTCGATAGGGTGCATGATCCCATTCAACCTTTTTTTCAAAACCATGCAATGTATGGTTCCATGGTTTCGGTTACCCTTCCATTTGTAGTGGCCGCGTTTACCCTTAGCCGGAAATTGAGTATTCAATGGCTGATTTCCTTAGCAGCCATTTTATTTTTTTTAGCTGGGGTGTATTATTCCTATTCGAGGGCTGCATGGGTAGCAGTTATTTTTGCAGGTGGAGCCTATATTGCCATTCGCTTATAAATCATGCATTGGGTTATTCTCGCATTTTATGTTGCGGTATTTGCATTAGTATTTTGGCTAGCCAAACAGAATACCTACCTAAGCTATAAACCGAAGTTTGAAAAGACCATTATGCACGAGTCTATCGAAGATCATATAGTAGCTACTATTCAAGGAACCGATATTTCATCGGCAGAGCGGTATTATCGATGGATAGCAGCTTTGCGAATGAGCACTGATAATCCGGTTTTTGGAGTAGGGCCTAATAATTTTTATGACTATTACAAACCCTATACCATTACCTCATTCAGAACCTGGGTGAGTCGTAACCCGGAGCGATCTACTACCCACAATTACTTTTTGTTTATGTTGGTAGAGCAGGGGATACCCGCTTTAGTGCTATATGCTGTATTAATATTCGTCGTGTTTTTTTATGGCCAAAAGGTTTTATTCCGACAAAAAGATCGTTTCAGTCGCACCGTAGTCATGAGCGCCATGTGTTGCATTGCGGCTGTCTTTATTAATAATTTCTTCAGCGAATTATTAGAAACCGATAAAATTGGAAGTCTATTCTATTTGTCAATTGCAGTCATCTTGGCTGTTGATTTTGCAAGCAAACAAAATTCGCTAACCGAAAGGCCCTCCGCATAATGCAGGGAAGTGCCTACCCATTCTCATTTAAACATTTTGTAAACTTTACGATAAAGTGTTTCGCAGGCATGGTTCTTTCAATTATTTTTACTACTTTGCGAATGATTTATGACCAATTCTTCAACCATACGAATCGCCATTTTGGATGATCATCAAATTGTAATTGATGGTTTGAAGTTGCTGCTATCAAGTCATAAGCAATTTGAAATTGTAGCCGAAAGTACCAACGGATTTGAAATACTCGAAATACTTGAGGGCATTCCGGTAGATATTTTATTAACGGACGTTATGATGCCACAGATTGATGGCTTTGAAGTGGCCATGCGTGTTAAGGAAGCTTTCCCAACTATTAAAGTAGTTGCTCTTACTATGAATGGTGAAGGAATGCTGGTAGATAAAATGCTGGAACAGGCAGAAATAGCCGGGTATTTACTGAAAACGATAGATCGAAATGAGCTGGTACAAGCTCTTGAAAGCATTCAAAAAGGTACTCGATATTTTTCAAATGAAGTAATGGATGAATTGGAACTATATCAAAAAATTAAAAAGGAGAATGAGAGCATTCACCTGACCAGTCGTGAAATAGAAATTATTAAATGCATTGCTAATAATATGAGCAATAAGCAAATTGCCGATTCCCTTTTTATCAGCGAACGTACTGTTGAAACCCATCGCAAAAATATTTTCCGCAAAACGGATATTCACACTGCCATTGGCCTTATAGAATTTGCCAAAAAAAGGCAGATTATTTAAGTATTCCTAAAAATACCACGTACAGGGTATAGATTTATTATTGAGGGTTTATACCTTTGTAAAAAATTACTATTTACAATGAAAAAATTAATTTCTCTCAGTTTCCTATTGGTGTGTATTCTCACCCATGCATTCGCAAATAATGTAACCACATCGAATGTATTTTTAACCGGCCAGAACGCGGCCTCCGATTTTTCCTTGATTAACTACAGTATTACTTGGGAAAACTCATGGCGTACCAGCACAAATGAAAACAACTACGATGGTTGTTGGATTTTTGCTAAGTTCCGAAAAGTAAATTCAGACAACTGGCAGCATGCCACTATAAATTATGCAGCACCCGGCACAGCCGTTGCTTGTGGTCATACACAACCTGCTGGTAGTACCATTCAAACTCCTGCAGATGGTAAAGGAATATGGATGTATCGCAGCGCCAATGGACAAGGTACTGTTAACTGGGCCAATGCGCGCATTCGTTGGAATTATGGCGTTGATGGTGTATTGGATAACGATAGTGTAGAAATACGACTATTTGCAGTTGAAATGGTGTACTGTCCACAAAGTGTTTTCAATCTTGGAAGTGGTGGTAGCGAAACCTACCACTTCAGAGATGGGGCCGTTGATACCTATTTCCCGATTACTTCCGAAAATTCCATAGCATGTGGCCCTAATGCCGGAAATCTGTGGACTTCCAGTGGTGGCACCTATTGGTTTACAGGTACCCTTCCTGCGGCCTATCCAAAAGGGTATAAAGCAGTTTGGTGTATGAAGTATGAGGTGAGTCAACAGCAATATGTTGATTTTTTAAACACCATCGACTACAATAAATATGTAAACAAGGCCCCTTTAAATAATTATAATATAGCCGGTACCCATCCAAATCTCACTGCAGCAAATCCTGAGCGAGCTATGAGCTATATCAGTTGCAACGATATCTTGTCTATTTTAGATTGGTCGGCTTTAAGACCTTTTTCAGAATTAGAATATGAAAAAATATGTAGAGGAGGAAATCAAGTACCGATTGCAAATGAATATGCTTGGGGAAATACGACCATTAACGATCTAGCTTCTCCTACTAACCAAGGTACTTCTACCGAAACATGGGCAACCGGAAATTGCAATTTCGGAACCGGAACTGGTAGTTTGCCGATTAGATGTGGCGCATTGGCCACCAATGCAACAGGTAGAACTGCCAGCGGAGCAACCTATTATGGTGTTATGGAAATGTCGGGAAATATATGGGAATGGGCTGTTTCTGCTGCAGATGTTACTGGTCGAGCCTTTGACGGTTCGCATGGTGACGGATATTTATTGTCAACTGGCGAACATAATATGGCCCTTTGGCCATCTGCAGTTAGTGGTGCCGGTTGGTCTATCAGAGGCGGTGGATACTACAATGCAGGTAATATCTCTTTATTTGCTATTTCAGATAGATATTATGGTTCATATAGTTCGCTTACTAAAAATGCAGGAAACTACGGTGGCAGAGGTTGCAGAACCGGCGAATAAGCTGTTTTATTATTAAATAAATCACGAACAATGAAAAATATAATATTATTCATCCTGTTGCTTTCCTTACAAAAAGCATTTGGCCAAAACAATCCTATTTTTTATGGAGGTAACGGCGATGGCTGGTCTATGAGTTCCTACCTTCAAACCTCTAATACCACGATTAATCATGGTAACACGGGAGACGGCTGGAGTACAGGTACTTATTTGCAGGCCTCTAATACTACTATAAATCATGGTGGGGTGGGAGATGGTTGGAATACGGCATCGCATTTATCGGCTTCCAATACTACCCTAAATCATGGCGGTGGAGGCGACGGTTATGCCTTTATTAATTTTATGCCCAACGCCCTTACTCCCTCACATTCGGGCGGCGAAGGAGATGGATGGGCGTTAACGAGTTATCTACCAGTAGTTAGTCAAACCGTTTACAAAGGTGGTGAGGGAGATGGATGGGCAAGCAATGTAATCCCCTTAGGCCCACTACCCGTCGAATTGCTTTCCTTTACAGGAAGAGATAGTAATGAAAAACATGTCTTAAACTGGGTAACTTCAATGGAACTGAATGCATCACATTTTGTAATAGAACATTCAATAAATGCACAACAGTTTGCTGAATTAGGAATGCGTGATGCTGCAGGAAATAGCAGTACCGAGCAAAAATACACATTTACCAATATGAAGCCTGTCCTTGGAAATAACTACTATCGGTTGAAAATGGTGGATCAAGATCAAAAGCATAAATACAGTAATGTGATTTTACTCAAACTATTGAAAGATCATTCGTCCTTTTCCATCTTTCCCAATCCTGCCGCTAATAGGTTACACATTCAATTTTCAGGCCTTGCAGCCGGAAGTGTGATGGCCTTGGAAGTATTGGATGCAGGTGGTAAATTGCTGGATAAGCAAACGCATGTATATGACAATACCACACTTTCTTTAAATATTTCATCATACGCAAATGGACTTTATTTCGTAAAGATTCAAAGTGGAAGTATCTCTGAAATTGTGAAGTTCAGTATCCAAAAATAAACGCGGTATACACTTTTTTTAAATGCAGGACTTCGGTCCTGCATTTTTTTAATATACCATGTAATGGGTATAGATATTGAGATTTCGAATGGTACATTTACATTCTATTCATAAATCATTAAAAATAAAACATGAAACAGAAATTATTAGTTATTGCCCTTGCAATATGCAGCCTTTCAGCCTGTAAAAAAGACTGAAACGCCACCGGCGAATACCCCAATGCCACCGCCAGTTTTACCTGGACCGAAAATGGGGGAGCGGTGATAACAGCCGACTCGGCCTATTGGACTACCGGGGCATGGGGTACCGGAATTAGAGCCTTTAAAGGTGCCGGTTTTTCCAATTATTTTGAAATCAATTGGGCGGGTGCCGACAATACTAGTATTGGAGCCAAAACGCTGGCAGTAGGTACTGATTTTACTTTTCTAAAAGCTGCGGACACCTATACCAATCCAACGCCACAAACTTTAAATGTGACCGGGTTTAGTAATAATACCTTATCAGGAAATGCAACAGTGGCAGTAACTGGGGAGTATCACTTCATTAGTATGCACCTTCAGCAATTTGCCTAAAAAATAAGGGCACGGATAACACTTTTTTTTAAAAGGATCACTAACAAAAGTAGTGGTCCTTTTTTTTCCTCCGTCCGCCCAAGAATCCTTCAGGCGGTTTGGCCTGTATGGTGCTCTGGTTAAATTTCATGTTGCAGTAGTGTTTGTTTATTTTTGCGTCAGTGTTTGTGTTTATACTTGCGCTAGACGGAGGAACGGCAATGGTCGCATACACCGTGCCAGCCGCTATGCTTAAAATACACTCGCGCTAGCGGGGGAACGGCAATGGTCGCATACACCGTGCCAGCCACTATGCTTAAAATACACTAGCGCTAGCGGGGCCAGCCGCACTAGTTAAAATACACTAGCGCTAGCGGGGGCCAGCCGCACTAGTTAAAATACACTCGCGCTAGCGGGGCCAGCCACAATGCTTAAATTACACTCGCGCTAGCGGGGCCAGCCACACTAGTTAAAATACACTAGCGCTAGCGGGGCCAGCCACTACGCTTAAAATACACTAGCGCTAGCGGGTACTATTAACGGTCGACTTTATGGAATACCAATTCTCCACTTTGAAAATAAATATCTCCAGTTAACAAGCTCTTGCGCGGTTGTAAATCGTTAGAATAAATATCAATTCCAATGCTATATCTTCCATCATTATGCCAATTTTGCCATGAGCCATGGAACTCGTGAAAAATTTTACCATTCTTATATTCAGATCTTATTGTCTCGTAGTCCTTAGTTATTACTAGTGAATCTGAATATTTATTAAGCTGGCCTTGATATACAACCCCATATGGTTTGGTATAATACTTCCTGATTAAATCAGTCTCCCCTACGTCAATTCGAATACTATAGAGACCCTTTATGAGTAGTATCAATAACACAACCAAAAATATTTTTACTTTAACGTCCATTCCTCAATCTGTTTAAATCCACAGGTTCTGACCAAATCCAAATACCATTTATTGTAGATTGACTTGGTTGAGGATTATCAAATCCTGCAAACGCTGCATCCCTAGCAATATTATTTATCCAAGGCGCATGAAAATTAAATGACCATTTGCTAGTTGAATTAGCAATAATAAAGATCATTCGCTTCCCATCTTCTGATGTAAATATATTTAGTGCCGCTGAACCGACAAAGTGCTTATGCAAATTTCTAAAACTTTTATAAAATTGTCCACCACCAGGTACAAATGGATCTGGCGACCATGGAATAATGAAATCTGTTAATGACTCTGTTCCAAATAAGCCAATCTGCCCGCCATATTTTGAATAAAATAAATTCCTTCCTTCCCGTACCGCATCCAAACTCTTAAGTTCTTGTGTCCATTTAGTATTTGGTCCATATACCAAATTTGTAGCTCCAGTCCCCGTAAGAAAGTCTTTTAGCCTATCCACTGGATCATCATACTCATCATTTCCATAAGCAAAAGGAAAATTATTAATTTCATGATTCTGATTAAAATACGTATTATCAAAACGTAATAAACTCCGAGCCTCCTTATCTACTCCATTTGCTTTTGAATCATCTGCTGGAGTTGGGTTCAATCGTTTTGCCGTAATGGTAACTTTTTTTAATTCAATTTCATCTCTTTTAGTATCAAAAGTTTCAAATGATGCTTTTCCTGATTTCAAATCGCTATTCTTTACTTTTTTATCTCCTAATTTATCAACATTAAGTACATGATTATCACCAAAAGTTACATAATTGCTTACATTTACCTGGTCAATGGGATCCAAATTCCACCTTCTGCCTAACCTTGTATCATATTCCCAGAACTCTGCTGTGTTGTGATTTCCAGTACCTGCTACATCATTATCTTTCATCTGACCGTTAAAGCCGAAACGATAATCGTTTGAAAAACCATTATTATTGCAAATAGTTACTATTTCACTACCGGTCAAAATATCCTGTCTAATAAAGCCTAATGGCCCAATTTTAAAGTCAACTTGCTCCGCACTAAATTCTACTTTTAAAGCCGTATTTGCTGTAGGTATTGCCTCTAATTCTACAAAAGTCTCTCGCGCAACGGTAGTGGAGGCAATAGCTACCCAATCATTATTCGCATTTTGCTGTTTTATGCTAATGGTAACATAGTGCGGGCCATTATTTGTAAGGTTGCAGTGTAGCTTTATTGTTTTAAAAGCTTCCACACCATTGCTCACCAAAAAACTGGTGGTACTTTCTGTAGGATCTTCAGAGGAACCTACTATATGAAGAAATTGTTCGGTTTCGTTAATATTTGCAGTGGTGCTGAGGGGCAAGGTTGTAAAATCCGCCAATTGTTCGGGAGCTGCTAAAGTATAACTCAAAACATTGATCCAATAGGGCGAATAAGTGGTTTTAGTAACCGGTGTACATTGTATGGTATTATCCTCGTAATACCTATTGGGCATTAGCATTCCAAACGGATAATAATCATAAGAGGCGTACAAAGATGATTTGCGAAAAGAGGACATGGGTAAATTGTCTCCAACCGCATTGCTGAAGGTGCTATCAACAATTTTGTCTGTAAGCACAGCCATCACATTTCCCAAATGGTTGGTAAGTTCAAAATGCTTTAAACCTATGATACGGTTACTCACCACAGCATCTACGTTACTATGGCCATAGGGCGAAATTTGGTTCGCACTAATTATACTATTGTAAGGGCTACTATTCCATGGCTTATGTAGCGATAATAACTGATTGCCGGCAACTGCACTTGTCCAGGTATTATTAGGACCATACTCATAATAAAATTGATAATGATTTGGCCAATAATTTTTAATCCCTAGTCGCGAACTTCCATATAAGTGATGCTCGGCAAGGTAATATTCCTCTTTATTAATTTTAGGTTGTAAAAACAATTCCACATTTACTCCACTGGCGAGAGAATGAGGCGTTGGCTTTAGCGTGGGCTTCTTGTACCTTAGCATACAGTTGATAATTTTCATGAAACAAAAACTTTTAATCATTCTATAGGTACTATGCTATACCATCTTGTCATAAAAGTAATTACTGGCGCTGGATTAAACAAATTCTTTCTATGTAACTTCAGCACAGGAGTCCAACGCATATTGACACGCCTCAGTCCTGCTAGAAGGGGGGGGATAACTTGACCGATAAAGAATTGTAAGATTGACTTTTGTTTGGACTTGAATTATATTATTGATATGCTGATACTTTCATCAACTACATGTGGCACAATTCAGAGACGTTGCACCAGCCAGACGAAAGCAAATATTATTCGTAGAACGGTATACGTTGCTACAAGCAACCAAGAACATAAAATGCACGAAGGCATAGCCTTCGGAGAGAGAAATTAATTTAATAATCGAACAAAGGGAGTAGATACAGAAAGGGTAGTGGTATCGTCCTTCCTGCATACGCAACACTAAAAAAGTAGCGATTCTTTTTTAACTTACTTGTTTCATACGTGAAATATATTTCCCAATCACATCAAATTCAATATTCACCTCATCATGTTCCTTCACAAAGCGAATGGTGGTATGCGCAAAGGTATAGGGGATAATGGCTACATCAAACGTGTCCTTGCTAACGTTAAAGCACGTTAAACTGGTACCATTGACGCATATAGAGCCTTTTTCAATTACTAAGGGAGCAAATTTTTCGGGTATTTGAAATCGAAAAGTCCAATTGTTTGGCGCTTCCATTCGTTGGATGCAAACGGCCTTTGTATCTACATGACCTTGCACTAAATGACCGTCTAAGCGATCGTTTAATTTCATACACCTTTCCAGATTGATCAGCTCATTGGCCTTCCAGCTGGAAATGCTGGTCTTTTCAATCGTTTCTTGCACAGCACACACGGTATAAAACGGTGGATTCACTTCTATAACAGTCAGGCAAATACCATTATGAGCCACAGATTGATCTACTTTTAATTCACTTGCAATCTCACTTTCTATGTGAAGGACTAAAGTCCCATTTTCTGAAATCACCTCCTGTATTTTCCCTTCCGCTTCAATAATTCCTGTAAACATCTCTTAGTTTTTTACGGCCGTTCCTTTATGAAAAACAACACCAGTGTCTGTTTGTACCTGATACACCATTTGAATGGTAGATGTATCCTGAATACCAGTTTTGGATCCTCCACCGGCAATGGTATCTTTATTGTTGCAAAAAACCTGGCCATTTCCAACCAAGGAATCCAGCGTGAATTTAAAAAAACGATTGGCCTTGGCTGCATACGGATCTGTTCCGCAAAATCCCGAAACCGTTAATCGGGTGGAATCTACCTGCAATAGCGTGATATAAAACGAATCCTTACTGATAAATTCTCCGATAGTATTGATAATGGTGTCATGAAACAAATAGGTTCCCTGATAAATTTGAGCCGGAAAGATGCAGGGGGAGTTGTCTGCAATGCCCGGAAAATCCCAATTATAATTAATAGCTGAGGGTATATTGCAATACTTATTTTTGATTCTGCTGTCGGTAAACGGGTCGGGGTCTTCGTATTTTTTACAAGCACCCGTAAATAGAAGAATGAAGGCCAAAATTCGTATCTGCATAGTCTTCAAAATTAACGCAAATTGTCTGAAAATATTATATTTGAAATAAAATTTGATTTTTTGCATAAAAGACGTACTTTTGCGCTCCTAAAATTATATTAAACAAACGTATGTTAATCATCGACTCAAAAGATTGCGAAAGCATAGACAAGGCCTTAAAAAAGTACAAAAAGAAGTTTGAAAAGGCTCATATCTTAATTCAATTAAGAGAACGTAAGCACTATATTAAAAAGTCTGTTGTGCGTCGCAAAGAAATCTTAAAAGCTATTTACAAGCAAGAATTTGTAGATGGCATCAGAGAATAAAACAAAATAATTGTAATTTTACGGTAAAGGCATGGAATGCAACATTTGATTTCAGGGTTTACCGATTATCTACAGTTCGAAAAAAGGTATTCAATACATACTGTTCAAGCATATCAAAATGATCTTGAACAGTTTTTTTTATTTATACGAAGCCAGTTTGATCAGTTGGATATTCAAGCCATTTCCCATATTCATATCAGAAGCTGGCTGGCGCAATTGAAGGAGATGGACACCGGATCGCGATCCATCAACCGAAAAATTTCTACCCTGAAGTCTTTTTATAAATTTTTATTGAAGAAGGAACTCATTACAAGTAACCCGATGGGGAAAATTATTTCTCCAAAAAATGCTAAACGGCTACCGGTTTTTGTGAATGAAGGCAATATGGCTAATTTGATGGAGCAACCCCTGTTTTCAGATGATTTTAAGGGCAAAACGGATAAACTGATTTTAGAATTATTATATCAAACCGGGATGCGACGTGCCGAATTGCTCGGTTTGCAACTGGCGAGCTTTGACCCATCCAATAAAACAGTAAAAGTATTGGGTAAAGGAAATAAAGAACGTCTGATTCCCATTCAAGCGGAGCTTTGTATGCTGTTGCAAGAATATATTAATGAGCGTAGCAACATAGAATCGCTTACCCATTCCCATATTTTGACATTTGAAAACGGAAAGCCCCTCTACGAAAAATATATTTATGTAACCGTAAAGAAATATCTTTCACTCATAACTACCGTAGATAAAAAAAGTCCGCATGTATTACGACATACCTTTGCCACTCATATTTTAAATAAAGGTGCCGACCTAAATGCCGTGAAAGAACTCTTGGGCCATGCCAATTTATCTGCTACCCAGGTGTACACGCACAACACCATCGAGAAGCTCAAGGAAGTCTACAAAAAGGCACATCCCAAGGCCTAATTGTTTCCAATTTATCATACTCTTTACTACCTTTGAAAGATGACCAATTTTATTCCCTTGTTTCCACTAAATATTGTGGTGTATCCCGGCGAGCAACTCAATTTGCATATTTTTGAACCTAGGTACAAGCAACTCATTCAGGAATGTTTTCAGGATAAAAAACCGTTTGGCATCCCAACCGTACTGCAAGGTCAAATTAGTGAAATGGGAACCCTTGTAGATATTTTGAGTATTGAAAAGGAGCATGAAAATGGCGAAATGGATATCATAACTACCGGTGTAAAGGTGTTCACACTTTTAGAAATCATCAAAGACATTCCCAATAAGTTGTTTATGGGCGGTATTGTTACCTATCCCAACAATGTGGCTGTAGGCATCGATCATAAAATGAATAATATCCTAGAAACCTTACGTTACTTTCACCAACTGCTAGAGCTTACCAAGGAGTATAAAAAGGAAGATGCGGATTTAACTACCTATGACATTGCCCATCATGTAGGTATGTCGCTAGAACAGGAATATGAATTGCTACAATTGCTTCGCGAAGATCAACGACAGGAATATATACAACGCCATTTAAAAAAAATCATCCCCACTATTGAGGAATTGAAAAATCTAAAAAAGAGGATTCAAATGAATGGGCATTTCAGAAAATTGTCTATTGAGGACCTCGATTAATCTCATAAAAAGTAGGATTAAAAGCGCAAATAGCCATATTTCTAAATTTATTTGCCAATTGTGCCAATAAGTATAACATTTTTACTATTATTGCCCTTCAGCACAAAAAGATACTTAACCATTTATGCAACCTGTTTCACTCTGTATTGATTTTGGCAATACCAATTTAAAGGCTACCATTTTTCATGGAGATAGGTTGTCTCAGAAATTTATTTTTAGTGAATCTGATGCTATCAATACGTTGCAAAAGATTATTGCCATTCATAATCCCCAAAAAGCTATTTTATCTTCTGTTATCAATCATTCAAAAAGTATTGACAACTTTTTGCAAGAAAATACAAAATTGATTGTATTAAACAGTAGCACAAAACTGCCTTTTTTAAATGCGTATGGCACTCCCGAAACCTTAGGTAACGATCGATTGGCGTTAGTGGCTGCACTTAGTAAGCAATTTCCGGCGCAAGATAGTTTAGTGGTGTCTATTGGCACCTGCGTTACATATAGTTTGCTTGCAAAAAATAATGCGTTCAGAGGGGGAGCCATTTCACCGGGTGTTGAACTTCGTTTGCGTTCCTTGCATGAATTCACTGACAAATTACCACTGGTAAGTCGCGAAGGACATATATCCATACTTGGATATGATACCGAAACGGCAATCCGAAGTGGAGTGATAAATGGCATGGTGGCTGAAATTGAAGGTATGATTCGATTTTATGAAGGTCAATATGGTAAAATTAACGCAGTTTTAACTGGCGGAGACGCGCCTTTTTTTGAAAGCCGTATGAAAAAGAAGATATTTGCAGACACTAATTTCCTTTTCAAGGGTTTATATGCAATATTGGAGCAGCAAAAATAATTTCTACCTCGTTTTTTTAATTTTATTCTATAACATTTCGCTGCAAGCTCAGGAAAATTCTCCGTACTCAAGATATGGAATAGGCAATATACGTGATATAGAAAATGTCGCAAATAGAGGCATGGGCGGCGTCTCAATAGCGGATGATAATTTGCAGATTGCCAACCCTACCAATCCTGCTACCTATACCGGTCTTAAATTGGCATCCTATCAAATAGGGTTGGTATTGCATCGCGTTACCATCAAAAGTAGTACGGAGTCAAACCAAGTGGGAAAATCGACGCTTTCTTATGTAAATATTGGATTTCCAATATCCAAAAAAACAGGTTTTAGTTTTGGATTATTACCGGTAAGTACTGCTCGATATAATATGCAAACTTCAGATTACAATGCTTCTGTGGGTAGCTTAGTTAATAATAGCTATTACGGCGGTGGTGGCATTCAAAAAATTTACCTGGGTGCAGCACACCGATTTGGTGATTATTCTATTGGATTCAATACCGGATATCAATTTGGAAATATTATCAATTCGAGCGAATCGAGTTTTACCGATTCTCTCAATATTTTATCAAACAATATTTATGGAAGATCATTGATAGGTGGGGTCTTTTGGCAAGTTGGCGGATTGATGAATAAAGAAATTACAAAAGATTATACGTTAAAAATAGGACTTACCTATACCGGTGCGCAAAAAATTACGGTTAAAAAAGAAACCTTTTGGGAATCTTATTTTGGAGATGTAGACAATGTGGTGAGTAAGGTCGATAGTTCAGTAAATGCGAGAGGTAAAATTCAAATGCCGTTCAATGTAGGCGCCGGCGCTATTTTAGCCCATGGCCTCAATTGGCAAATTGGTGCCGATTATCAATATTCAAATTGGAAATCGTTTACGTCTTTTGGATTGCCCGATTCCCTAAATAATTCTTGGACGCTGCGAGTAGGAGGGGCCTATATTCCCGATGCCAATTCGGTGAACTCTTATTGGAAAAAAATGACCTTTCGAGTGGGATTCTATACCGGTAAAGATATATATAACTTTAAAGGAGCGCAATTATCAAAAACAGCCGGTACAGCAGGTATTGAATATCCCATCCGAAGAACCAATAATACCATAGGGCAAATTAATGCATCCGTTGAGGTAGGTTCTCGTGGCACCACAGATAACAATTTGCTGAAAGAAAATTTTACACATATCTCCCTCGGATTTACCTTTAATGATAAGTGGTTTTTGCGTCGCCGTTACGATTAATGGAGAACCACTATAGTAGTATTTTGATATCTTACCCTTTTGAAGTCCCATGTTTTCTATGGCTAAACATTTAGGAATCTTTTTTTGTTTACTGATAGTCCTTCTGGGAAGTTGCAAAAATGATATTCAAAAATTAAAGGAATCGCTAGATAGCAGAATGCTCAATACCGAAAGGGCAGAGGATGTTACCATCATCTACAGCAAAGATGGTCTCACAAAAGCAAAATTATTTACCAAGAATTTCTATCATATTCAAAATGTACAACCTACCTATATTGAAATGAGTAAAGGGTTGCGCGTTGAGTTTTACAATGATTCCTTACAAGTGCAAAGCACCTTAACCGCTAAATATGGCAAATACTATGAACAAAACGGCAATGTTTTGGTTCGAGATAGTGTGGTGGTAACCAATCTTAAAAAAGAACAATTGAATACCGAAGAACTGGTATGGAATGAGAAATTGCAGAAATTTTATACCGAAAAATTTGTAAAAATCACCACGCCCACCCAAATCATTTATGGGGACGGTTTGGAGTCGAATCAAAATTTTACAGAATATAAAATTACGAACATAAAGGGGATGATCGGCATCACCCAAAAAGCACTACCTCTTTGATAATAATGTGAGTCACCCATTTAGTAGCCATTTTGATTCGTAATTTAATCTACAGAAATAGAAATTCTAATGCTTTCTATTCTCATTATTAAAAGTTTATCTGTATTTTTAGCCTTTCAAATAATATAAAATTTTCGATGGCTTACAATTTATTAAAAGGGAAACGCGGAATCATTTTTGGAGCCTTAGATGAAAAGTCTATGGCCTGGCAAATAGCCCTCAAATGTCATGAAGAAGGTGCGGTTTTTACCCTTAGCAATGCTCCAATTGCATTGCGAATGGGCAAAATTAATGAACTCTCAGCACTGTGCAATCAAGCGGCTGTAATAGGCGCAGATGCCACATCCACCGATGATTTAGAATTGGTTTTTGCCAAGAGTATGGAAATATTGGGAGGTAAAATTGATTTTGTGTTGCATTCAATTGGAATGAGTCCAAATGTTCGAAAAAAGTTCCTTATACAGATACCAATTATGACAATTTCGCTAAGACCATCGATATTTCGGCTCTTTCCTTTCATAAGGTAATGCAAAGTGCTATGAAATTGGATGCATTAAACGAATGGGCCTCTGTGGTGGCGCTTTCGTATATTGCTGCGCAAAGGACCTTTCCTGGGTATAATGACATGGCAGATGCCAAGGCTCTCTTAGAAAGTATTGCAAGAAGTTTTGGGTTTCAATACGGTTTTAAAAAGAAGGTACGCGTAAATACCATTTCCCAGTCACCTACATTAACTACGGCAGGAAGTGGGGTAGAAGGATTTGATGCCTTTTTTTACTATGCCGAAAAATTATCTCCATTAGGAAATGCCGATGCAGAAGAATGTGCCAATTATTGCGTGACTCTTTTTAGCGATTTAACGAGAAAAGTAACCATGCAAAATCTGTTTCATGATGGCGGATTTTCGTTTACTGGTGTGAGCCCCGAATTGGTTGAACAACTTATCCAAAAATAGAAGTATGAAGAATTTCTTTCTTTATGTACTTGCCATTGGCATTTTTTTTCAAATTTCCTGCGGAGCTAAAAAGGTGGAGCAGACAAGGTATTTAACCTTTAAGGCCAATCCCTCTTATATTGGCACGCACCCAACTGCTGGTATAGAATCCAATATTTATATTGTAGACAAGGAAAGTAAAATGCAATTCACTATTGATATGATTGGTATTAATGAGGCTAAAACGTATAAGCTTCATATTCATGCAGCAGATACGAGTGAACCATATGGCTACAGCGGAAACCCGATTATAGATTTAGGAAGTATCAGTAATAATTTACCGGTTACAGGTGATGTAACCACGATGCCTTTTTCTGAATTTACTGAAAACTTTAAAGGCTACTACATTGTGCACGATCCGAATAATATTAGCAATGATACCACCACCTTGCTCATATACGGAAAAATTGGAAGCGACTGGTAATTCTTCCAATCGTAATACTGCAAAATCATCTTATACCGCAAAACTGGTTCCGCATCCGCAGGTACTCGATGCATTCGGATTTTTAAAGGTAAAGCCTCTTGAGTTGAGACCGCCTTCAAATTCAACCGTCATTCCATGAAGGTACATTTCGTGTGCTGCATTCATTATTACCAGAAGGCCATCAACTTCGTATTGGATATCACCTTCTTGTTGCACATCATGTTCCAATACATAGGTCATACCGCTACAACCACCGCCTTTAACACCAACACGGAGTTGTTTAGTGTCTTCGAGTGAGGCTGCAATTCGTTTTAGTTCAGTAATCGCTGAAGGGGTAAATTGTACCGGAACATTTAATAAAGTATCCATTGTAATTTCTTGCACTCTTATTTTTGAACCATTACTTTTTGATTATACACATACTCATTGTCTATCACTAATTTCATGAAGTAGATGCCATTAGGAAGATCCTGCACATTGATATCTGTTGAGGCTGTATTCTTAGATAGATTTCTTTTATGTAAAACCTGACCTACATTATTGATCAGCATAACTTCAGCTGTAGTAAACTCAAGATTCATAATGCTAACATGAACCATTTGGTCGCTTGGATTCGGATAAATTGAAACATTGGCAGTTAAGTCATAATCTTCTATTTTGGTTGGAATTCGAACCAATAATCGTTGGTTATTTAAAACAGACTCCATAAGGGCAACTTGTCCCTTTGTGAAACTATTTTGACAAGTTTCACTTGAGTAGTCCATATAATTTTCTACCATGTCTTTTAAATCACCGGCACCTTGATTACATGAATTGGTATTTTTATTGCAGTTGAAATTGGAAGCATCGGCTTGATGTGGGGTATCGCTAATACCATCATCTTCAAATCCTTGCTGACCTTGACATGCACCATCATCATCACCCCAAATATGTCGTAAACCAAGGTAATGACCAATTTCATGAACGGCTGTTTTTCCTTTAACACCATATTGCAAATTCCCTTTAGGTAGTTTGGCAGTACCTCCAACAGCAAGGTAGTCTAATACCACACCTTCCAAATTTCCGGTTGGAAATTGCATCCCGCCCCAATTTGGTAAACCAGAAGGAGGGTAGGCAAATCCTAAAAGTCCATCAGAACCAGTATTATCACCCAAATCGCAAATCCAAACATTCAGTTTGGTAGAAGGAGAAATAGCATCACTTCCACCTAAAGCAGTTTGCTTTACAAAATCTGCCTCATTATTACCCCAAAAATCAACGATATAATTGAATTTGGTAACAGTGGTACTTTTTCTGATGATTTGCGCCAACATGAATTGAACTTTAGCTGGACCTACATAGGGGAAAAATTCAGCTCTCAATGAGTAAGTATCTGCATTTTGTCTCAAATAGGATTTATTCAACAAGTCAATTTGAGCGGTGATATAATCATCGGTCAAGTTTTCAGCAGCACTATTGTATACAATATGAAATACCACTGGTACGGTAATCACTTGCGCTCTGGTTTTTTTATCATTTTTTACCTGATTCGGAAGATTTTTCACATAGGCTTCAATCCCGGGGTTCTTTGCATCGAGATATTTTAAATATTCGTGCGAGGCACATTGTCCTATTTTTTGGGCAGAAGCTCCAATAGATAAAAATAGCATCAGAGCAAAAAGAGAAAGTTTAGAATTCATTGATATCATTTTATAAAGTTAATTGTATTTTGTTTATTTAATAGTGTATTTATTTACAGGGAAAATTTTGTTTCACAAAGACTTTGGTGCCGGTGGCGAGTTTTTCTTTTAATTCTTTATATAAAGTGGGCATGAGAATTTCGTTGTTGCCATAAAAGCAATAGTCTATTTCACCTTCTCGTCCCCACGATTTTTTATCAAACATCAGTTCAATATGATGTTTCTCATTGAACCAGCCAATATGCTCAAGAAATTTTTGCTGGGCTTTAGCATCGATACCGGCGCCCATGCTAGCAAAGGACACTACTAATTGCGCAAGTTTAATTTCTTTATTATCTTCCTTTATTATCTGTACTGGTGTATTTGTTTTTGGGAGCGGAGCCACCTTGCTGCTATCGCCAGTCACCGTGGTGGCTATAACAGTCGTTTTTGCCTTTTTCTTTTTTCTTTTTTTTCGCTTTGCATCTGCAGTAAATGAAATCGTGCAGATTAATAGTAGCAGTAGGTATTTAGTATAGTTACCGGTGGGCATCAAGTATTTTTTACAAATATAGTAAATTTTAATACATTTATTCCTATTCGCAAGAAACACTTTTCTACATTTGCGTTGAATAATTTTAATCAATAGATGAAAAGCTTTGCGATTCCCGAATTTTACCGAAGCCCACTAATTAGCGCCATTAAAAGCAAGCGGAAGCAACAAGATCCACTGAAGAAAGATTTTAAACCCACCTATTTGGATTTAGGGAGTTTGAAAATTTATCTTGCCAGGCATTTTGGCTTTTGCTATGGAGTAGAAAATGCCATTGAAATTGCCTTCAGGACGGTTAGTGAAAATCCGGGCAGGAGAATTTATTTATTGAGCGAAATGATTCATAACCCGCAGGTAAATGCAGACCTTCGTAAAAATGGGGTGCAGTTTATAATGAATACGTTGGGCGAAATGCATACCAACTGGGATGAATTGCACGCAGAAGATATTGTTATAATTCCGGCTTTTGGCACTACCTTAGAAACAGAGGCAAAATTGCGATCAATCGGAATCGACCCAATACAGTACAATACCACCTGCCCATTTGTTGAAAAAGTTTGGAACCGTTCTGCTCAAATTGGCAAAAAGGGATATACGATCATTATTCACGGCAAACCAAACCATGAAGAAACACGTGCCACTTTTTCTCATAGTAGTGAGAATACGCTTAGTGTAGTGGTAAAAAATTTAGAAGAAGCGCGATTGCTTGAAAAATATATTACCGGAACTGCTGATCTTAATTTCTTTTTACGAAGAATTTAAAGGGCAGTACTCGGTGGGTTTTGATGTGAGTAAGGACTTTGAGCGAATCGGCGTTGTGAATCAAACAACCATGTTGGCCAGCGATACCGAAGAAATTACACAGTTTTTGAAGGAGGTGATGCGTAATGCCTATCAATTAGACGCAGATACGATAGGTAGCCGCTTTGCAGATACCAGAGATACCCTTTGCTATGCTACCAATGACAATCAAACTGCTGTAAAATCGCTACTATCCGTACATGCTGACCTTGCCATTGTAGTGGGCGGATACAACAGTTCCAATACCTCGCATCTTGTGGAACTTTGCGAACAAACAGTACCCACATTTTTTATTGAGGACGCTTCGAAAATTGTAGATAAAGAAACAATTTGTCATTATAATTTGCATACCATGCAGGAGCAGATTACACATCATTTTTTATCACAAAAGGCAAATCCAACTATTCTAATTACTTCAGGAGCGTCCTGCCCGGATGCTGAGGTAGAAAAAGTGATTTTGAAGCTCAATTCATTTTTTGAAAACAGAAAAGAACTGAATCAAATACTGCAAGAGATATCAGAATGGTAGCGAACGACTACTGAATCTTACACATCTATTTTTGCGTATTTGGCATGTTTTTCAATAAAGTCGCGACGAGGAGGAACTTCTTCGCCCATCAACATGGCAAATACACTGTCTGCTTCCGCAGCACTTTCAATGGTCACTTGTTTTAAGGTTCGTTTTTCCGGATCCATGGTGGTTTCCCAGAGTTGTTCCGCATTCATTTCACCAAGACCCTTGTATCGTTGAATATGTACGGTGTCTTCTTTACCTCCGGACAGTCTTTCGGTAATTAATTTTCGATGCTCTTCATCGTAGGCATATTCCTGCTCCTTTCCTTTTTTACCAAATAGAGTGGGGTTGGGCAATATAAACGAATCCTTGCTCTACCAGCTCTTTCATGTAACGATACAGAAAGGTCAATATCAACGTGGAGATATGCGATCCATCCACATCCGCATCGGTCATGATGATTAGCTTGTGATATCGTAACTTACTAGTGTTCAATGCTTTTGCGTCGTCTGTTGTACCAATAGTAACACCTAAGCCTGTATAAATATTTCGAATTTCTTCGTTTTCAAAAACCTTATGTGGCATGGCTTTTTCCACATTTAATATTTTTCCCCGTAAAGGTAGAATGGCTTGAAATTGTCTGTTTCTACCTTGTTTAGCGGTACCACCTGCCGAATCACCTTCCACCAGATACAATTCACATTTTGCCGGATCGTTATCGCTGCAATCAGCAAGTTTACCGGGAAGTCCGCTACCGGTCAAGACATTTTTTCGCTGCACCAATTCTCGCGCTTTCCTTGCAGCATGTCGCGCTTGCGCAGCAATAATGACTTTATCGATAATAATTTTGCTTCCTTAGGATGTTCTTCTAAAAATGCATCCAATACTTTAGAAACCGCCGAATCTACAATTCCTGAAACCTCGCTATTACCCAGTTTGGTTTTGGTTTGGCCTTCAAATTGCGGTTCGGGTACTTTTACTGAAATAATCACACTGAGTCCTTCTCTGAAATCATCCCTGCGATTTCGACCTTGGCCCTTTCAAACAATTTATTTTTATCGCCATACGACTTAAAAACACGTGTAATGGCCCTTCTAAAACCAGCCACATGGGTGCCGCCCTCAATGGTATTGATATTGTTTACATACGAAAAAATATTTTCGCTGTAAGAGGTATTATACATCATGGCCAATTCTACCGATACATTATTTGTTTTGTCGTGATCCTCTACATTAATGGGTTCGGTTAGCAAGGGATCTCTTTTAGCATTTTTATCCAGTAATACAATAAAATCTTTGATACCGCCCTCACTATAAAAAATATCATGGATTGGGCTACCATCTTCATTTTGCTCACGCTCATCATACAGATGAATCCGAACTTTTTTGTTTAGGTAGGCCAATTCGCGCAAACGGGCGGCAAGTATCTCGTAGTTATAGACCGAAACAGAAAAAATGCTATCATCAGGGGTAAAAACAACCTTGGTACCGGTTTTATCGGTAGTGCCGATTTCACGAACCGGATATTTTGGGGCTCCGCAACTATATTCTTGTTCAAAAATTTTACCGTCTCTTTGTACAGTTACTAATAGATATTTGCTCAATGCGTTCACACAACTGACACCCACACCATGCAAGCCTCCGGACACTTTGTAGGTATCTTTATCAAATTTACCACCGGCATGCAAAACGGTCATAACCACCTCCAATGCACTGCGCTTTTCTTTGGTATGCATGGCTGTGGGAATACCTCTACCATCATCCTCCACCGAAATGGAATTATCCTTTAAGATCTTAACAGTAATATTTTTGCAATAACCAGCCAATGCCTCATCGATTGAATTATCAACCACCTCATAAACAAGGTGATGAAATCCCTTAACGGCTGTGTCGCCTATATACATCGAAGGCCTTTTGCGTACTGCCTCCAATCCTTCTAAAACCTGTATGCTATCGGCACCGTAACCTGCTTTGTTTTGTTCTTGATCTGCTGACATAATTTTTTGAGTCTAATTCGTTTATTTGTGTAAAAAGAAATAATAAGTAAAGGGTTTAACCCTCTTTTCGAAAGGTGAGCAAAGATACAAACTCCCAAGTGTTTTTTCGTATTATTTCGGTACTTTTTACAATAATCAGAATGTAGCATTCACAGTACTTTGAGCTGGTTTTTTTAATTTATTTATCCACAATGTAATCGTTGATAACTATCCACTATTTTTTAGTAAGAATGCTGTTTGGAGGCTGGGTTCTTTCATTTGTTTTTTTTTGTGTTTATTTGTTCTTTGATTTGCATCTCAAAACCTGTAATAAAATTTTAATTTCTAAGTAAATAGTTATGAGCCATCCGATCATTTTTTCAACCAAATCCTATAACTATTTAATGAAAGAATTGCCGAATTACCATTCCGTAACTTTGGGCGAAATCCAAACAATGGTTTTTCCGGACGGTGAATTGTATATGCAGATTTTGACCGATGTGGAAGAAAAAGAGGTGGTACTCATTGCCGGCACCATCAATGACAAGGATACCTTGGAACTATACGATATCGCAAACGGATTGATACAATTGGGTGCAAAATCATTGAAAATAATCATTCCATATTTTGGATATGCCACCATGGAAAGGGCGGTGAAAGCCGGTGAAGTGGTAAAAGCCAAAAATCGAGCCTTATTGCTTTCTTCCATTCCTCATGGTTCTACATCTAATTCCATTTATTTGGTTGATTTACATTCAGAAGGGATACCCTATTATTTCGAAAAGGAGGTTCGTTGTCATCACTTGTATGGCAAATCTATTATTTCAGAAATTTGCACCAATTGGTGCGGCCATGATTTTGTACTAGCCTCTACGGATGCCGGTCGTGCCAAATGGGTCGAAAGTCTGGCCATGGACATGGAGGTTCGGTCTGCCTTTGTCTATAAGCAACGCCGAAGTGGTGATGAAACCAGCATTAGCGGTATTAATGCAGATGTGCGAAATCAAAATGTGATTATTTACGACGACATGATTCGAACCGGAGGATCCTTGATGCAGGCAGCAAAAGCATATCAAGAAGCAGGGCTCAGCATATTTATGCTGTCACCACACATGGACTTTTCACCAATAAGGCCTTAGAACGAATAAAAGAGCAGGGAATTATTAAGCAAGTTGCCTGTATCAATACTCACCCGGCCTGTTTACAGTATAGCGATGAATTTTGCTGGTGAAATCGTTGATCCCCATTTTAATTGAAGCCTTAAAATAAGCATGGTATGGAACTTGAGTTGAGCATCATAGATTATACATCTCCTTTTTACGAGGCGGTTTTAGCCTTACGGAACGATATTTTGCGAAAACCTTTAGGACTGAATCTGTACGAGGAAGATTTAGTGGAAGATCGAGATCAATACATTGTCATTGCTGTAATGGAGCAAAAGTACAAGCCTGTTTACTGCTGAAAATTCTTGACCATATTACCGTTAAAATCCGACAAATGGCTGTTGCTACTACCATGCAACAAAAAGGAGTTGGAATCATGCTGATGACCTATGCCGAAAATTTTTGTGCACTCAACAATTATACTATTGCCGAACTGCATGCCAGAAAAACAGCCATAGGATTTTATCAAAAGCTGGGTTATCAATCAGATTTTGTTGAATTTGAGGAAGTGGGTATTCTGCATGTAAAAATGACGAAAAATTTGTCTTAAAGCTCTATCCTTGCATAATTTCATGCCCGAGTTTATCTCGTTTTGTTTTGAGATATTCTTCATTATGCGGATTGGCACACATTTCAATGGGAATATTTTCAACAATTTCCAGTCCATAACCAAGTAGACCTGCTCTTTTACGAGGGTTATTGGTAATGAGTCTGATGTTTTGAACCTTTAGTTTGCGTAATATTTGAGCACCAATTCCATAATCTCTTTCGTCCATTTCAAAACCTAAGTCGAGATTGGCTTCCACGGTATCTCTACCTTGTTCCTGCAATTTATAGGCCTTCAGTTTATTTAATAGTCCAATGCCACGACCTTCTTGATTCATATATAAAACCAGTCCCTTTCCTTCTTTTTCTACCATTTGCATGGCATATTTAAGTTGTTCACCACAGTCGCAGCGTAATGAATGCAAAATATCACCTGTAAAACAAGAACTGTGCACACGTAGCATTACCGGTTCGCTTTCTTCCCAATCTCCTTTTTTTAAGGCATGATGCAATTCATTGGTTTTTAAATTTTTGAAGGTAATTAATTCAAAATCACCATATAATGTAGGCATTTTGACACGAATTTGTTCTTCAACCAGGTTTTCGGTTCGCAATCGGTATTCAATCAAGTCTTCTATGGAAATAATTTTCAAGTCATATTGAGCAGCCAATTCTTTCAAACGAGGAAGTCGAGCCATTTCACCATCCTCATCTACTATTTCAACAATGACACCTGCCGGTTCAAATCCGGCTAATTTTGCTAAATCGATGGCTGCTTCTGTATGACCTGCTCTACGAAGTACGCCTTCGCGTTTGGCCTTTAGGGGAAAAATATGTCCGGGTTTGGCCAAATCAGCTGGTTTTGTAGACGGATTAATAAGTGCTTGAATGGTTTTTGCTCGGTCATGTGATGAGATACCGGTGGTGCAGCCGTTTCCGATTAAATCGACCGAAATCGTAAAGGGAGTTTGGTGTAATTCGGTATTATCTTTTACCATCAAGTTTAACTCCAGTTCTTCACATCGGTCCTCTATCAATGGGGCGCAGATTAAACCCTTACCCACTTTACCCATAAACGTAATGATTTCAGGGGTCACGTTTCTGGCAGCTGTTACAAAATCGCCCTCATTTTCGCGATCCTCATCGTCCACTACGATAATCAATTTTCCTTTTTTGATGTCCTCAATGGCACTTTCTATACTGTCTAGCATGGTGCAAAAGTAGGTATTTTTTGTGAATCTGACCTTTAGGAATGATTTTTGCACTATAAGCTAAATACTCATACATTCCTTTTTTTCAAAAAATGGGACTATATTGTAAAATATTTTAAATAAATAAAACACTACCCCATGACAAAAAAATACCTTTACTGTTCATTCTTTTAGTCTTACAGTTTGCCGTACAGAAAGTGCAAGCCACCATTTTTAACAATGTCAATTCCATTACAATAAATGACATGGCTCCTGCAAACCTGTATCCATCACCCATAGTGGTGAGTGGTATGTCCGGTTCGGTGACAAGTATAAAAGTAAAGATTAATAATTTGAGTCATGCCTGGGTTCATGACGTTAGTTTCATTTTGCAAGCTCCAAGCGGGGAATCGCTATTATTGCAAAGCGGCACTGCTGATGGGTTGTCTGCCAGTAATTTAACGTATACCATATCTGATGCCGGGGCCACTCAATTCTCCTCAAATGCCCTTTGGAATAATAATGGAACCTATAAACCTACCGGATATTTTTGGGATATGTGGGCGGCACCGGCTCCTCCTACACCACCGGGTTTAGGTACGTATAATGCCCCTGGTCCATTTGGTCCGCAGACGGCCACCTTAGCTTCCACTTTTAATGGGCTTAGTCCAAATGGTACCTGGAAATTATTTGTTGCTGATTTTGGTGCTGGTGATGCAGGGGTAATAGCCGGTGGATGGTCTCTTGATATTTCTTCAGGTTTGCCACTACATGTTGATCTTCAAACATTTTATGGATCCAGAGTTAATGATATCAATAGATTAGTATGGGAAACTTCGAATGAAACCAATTTTTCTCATTTCGAATTAGAGCACAGTGCTGACAATCTATTATTTACATCCATCGCAAACATTGACGGAAAGGCACCTAGCATCGATCCAAACAAGTATCATTTTGAGCACAAGGAAGCAAATGCAGCCATAAATTATTATCGCCTTAAAATGATAGATCAGGATTTTTTGTACGGCTACTCCAAAGTAGTTGCCATTCAAAGCAACCCAAAATATACTGGAATTAATACCTTTCCTACAGTAGTTCAGCATGAATTTCAAGTACATTCTGAAAATGAGGTGATTCGGAACCTTACGTTGCATGATTATATGGGGCGTTTGGTTTTTGCCAGAAATCCAAATGATTTGTCTTTCACCTTTATTAGGCAGGAATGCCCGTTGATACCCGGATTTTATATTTTGTCTGTTTTCGGAAATGAATCCTTGCTCAGCAAAACGGTACTGCAATTTCAATAAGAGAATGGATAAAGTGTGGGTAACAAATAATGTTTTTTCATATATTTCACAAGCCAATACCGAAACATTGAAAATAGTTTTATACTTTTGCGCCCAATAAAATAAAACCAGTTTACATGTCAGGTCAATTAAAGGAAGTACGGTTACGAATTAAGTCAGTGGGCACCACGCAACAAATCACAAAAGCAATGAAGATGGTAAGTGCTGCTAAATTACGAAGAGCACAAGATGCGATCACTCAAATGCGTCCGTATGCAGAGAAATTGCAAGAGATGTTAGGGAATATTATTGGTAGCGTGGAAGGTAGTGCCGGTGGTGGTTTAAATATTGAACGTCCCATTGAAAAAGTACTTTTTATTGTAATTACCAGCGACAGAGGTTTGTGTGGAGCCTTTAATGCAAATTCCATAAAATTGGCGAAAAGCATTATCGAAGAAAAATACAAAGCCCAGCATGCTAAGGGCAATGTGGCCATTTTACCACTGGGAAAAAAGGCTTATGAAAATTTTGAACGCAATGGTTTTCCAATTATCGATAATTATTGGAATATCTTTAGCGATTTGAGTTTCGATGCGGTACGAAAAGCCGCTGAGCATGTCCGAAATGCCTTTATCAACAAAGAATTTGATCGGGTAGAACTTGTATATAGTAAATTTAAAAATGCAGCTACGCAAGAATTTGTTTGTGAGCAACATTTACCCATTGCAAAAACCCAAACGGTATCGAAAAATAATAAAGATTTTATTTTTGAACCTTCAAAAGAGAGTTTAATCAATGAGCTAATTCCTAAAATTTTGAATACGCAAATTTTCAAGGGATTGCTTGACAGTCATGCATCAGAGCATGGTGCTCGTATGACGGCTATGGATAAGGCCACTGAAAATGCTGAAGAATTGCTTCGCTCATTACGCATTTCGTACAATAGAGCAAGACAAGCAGCCATTACTACCGAACTTACCGAAATAGTAAGTGGTGCGGCTGCGTTACAAGGTTAGTTTTCGTGATACAGTAATAGACCTTGTACTTGGTTGAGATGTAGGGCAGAATCCTTTCTGGTAAATTCTATTAAATTGATATATATTTTGTACTGTTCAGTGCTTAAGGTCAATGAATCATTGTGCAGCGAATATTCTTTGTAAGGATCGGCGGCAATAATGGTAACCTTTGCGTCCAAGGGATTTTTTTTCGATTCAATACTATCTGTCCGTAGGCTCCATTTCTTCAAAAAGTCAATAAAAGGAATTATTGGATGATTCACCAGGGTGTCATTTTGTTTGAAAATACACAAATTACTATCAAGCCAGGCGGCCTTGTAAACTCCTTCTGCTTTATTATCAAATGAAACCAACAAACTGTTTGTATGACTAGCAATCGGAATTTCATAGAGAAAACGCCTGTTCGGAGTGAATTTGAGGTGTTCATATTCCGTTTGTTGCGTTATGTTGATATTGGTAAAAATGGCATTAACAGCATTCAGTTCATTGTTAATAATCGCATCTGCCAGTATTTTTTGTTCACTTTCGTTGAGCCAAGATTGAATTTGTTTGATTTCACCTCTTTTATTTAAATAATTTAATATCGATCGAATACTATTTGCATTCGCTTCAGGTATTTTAAAATCTTTTGCTGGGGTTACTAATTTATTATCTACTAATAAATGATTCTTTTTTAATAGGAGCTCCAGTCGACGCACTTGGTTTTGTACACTTAATTGAAACATTCCCCAGGGCCCTATGGCACTAATAAATAAAATTAAAAACAAGCTCACCGGAATCACGATGATGTTATCGACTTTTGAAATGATGATATAAATTGAAATAATGAATAACCAAACCCCTAACATCAATACGAGGTATCGATCCTCAGTGATGCCATATGGCAATATCCTCTTGATAATAGCAATAAAATAAAGCGAAAGAAGCGGTAATAGAATATAGAAAAAGTACTTGGAAAAAATGTAAATAATTCGATTATTCTCATCTAGTCGAATCGGATAAATCAGTAAATACGCCAGGATTCCTAATGAAGAGAAATAAATCGGTATAATAGTTTGGATCTAAATCTACCTTAAATAATTTGTCGATGGCGAGCAAGGCACTTCCTAATCCGGCAAAGAGGGTGGCTGTGTAGGCAAGGGCCGTCAATAATTTGATAAATAAAAAGTAATTGAATTGCCAAAAATTTTGAATTTCACTTTTTTGATAAAATGCCAAGCAGGAAACCAATAGGTGGAAGCAACTGATAAAAATCAAATACCTAGAAACGAAAACAGGCTCTGAATCAAACATACCGGGGGTAATGGAATAATAATGCATCCCCATGATACAAAACCAAGGATATACAATCCTGTTTTGGTGCTCCACTCAATTTTTTTTGCTTCCGAATAGAAGTCCACTGCAATGAAATAGGAAATGCCGGAAACGCATTCCAAAAAGAGTTTAATATAGGTAAAGTCTTTTTTGTCGGCACCCGTATTGGTGTTCCAATGAATTTCTATTACAATAAAAGCAAATGCCAAAACCGCGCTTATAATCGGAACCGGAAACCTCAGTAAGGTTGCTAAAACATCTTTCGCAATTTTGTTGATTTGAAACATTCTTCCTAATATCGATACAATATATAGAATAAGTTCTTAATTGAATAAAAAATCTTAATTTTACAAACATGAAATCGTTGTTTAGGATTGTCGCTATTTTCTTAATCGCACAACTTTTAAGTTGTAAAATAGATCCATTATTGCCGAGCTCTGATGGCCATTCACATCAACATGTTGATCTGAATATTCCAGCCGGATTGCCCCCCATGCAAATACCTGCTGAAAACCCTTTAAGTGTAGAAGGTATTGCACTTGGACGGAAATTGTTTTATGATAATATTTTATCGGCCAATAATACCATGAATTGCGGTTCCTGTCATCAGCTCCGAAACTATACCATTGATAGCAATTTGGCGTTGAGTACCGGTATTGATGGCATTAAGGGGACCCGAAATTCAATGCCACTATTTAATATTGGTTATAGTAAAAAATTTTTCTGGGATGGGGGCGCTGCCGATTTGGAGTCGCAGGTTTTGGGACCTATCGTAAATCCGGTAGAATTGCATGAAACGATGGCGAACGTGGTTTCTAAATTACAAAACCATCCCGAATATCCTACGCTTTTTCAGAAGGCCTTTGGGACAGATATTATTACTTCTAAATTAATTTTTTACGCCATCGCCCAATTTGAACGCACACTTATTTCAGCCAACTCTAAATTTGACAAATGGAAGAGAGGGGAGCTGAGTCTAACAGCACAAGAGCAAAGAGGTCTTGCAGTATATACTGATGATAACAAAGGTGACTGCACCCACTGTCACTCCTTTGGAAGTACCTTTACCGATTTTGAATTCAGAAACACTGGATTGGATAGCACACCAGTTGATCTCGGTCGGTATCTGATTACCTTAAACCCCTTGGATGAAGGTAAGTTTAAAACACCCACACTACGTAATATTGCAATGACAGGTCCCTACATGCACGATGGTCGATTTACAACCTTGCGGCAATGCCTAGAACACTATAATAAGAATTTCAGATATACCAAAAATTTGGCTCCTGAATTGAAAGTTGCTGTAAAAAATAGAATGACTGAAGATGATATAGACGATCTCATTGCTTTTCTGAATACCCTGACCGATACGGATTTTATCAATAATAAAAATTTCGACAAACCCGAATGAGAAAAGGATTTTTGTGTATCATAATAAGCCTTTTTAGTACCTTTTCTTCCTTCGCTCAATTGTCGATTGGTGAACCAGCTCCTGAAATTAAATTGCCCGATTCACTGGGTAAATGGAAACCGCTGAGTGAAGTGAAATCGAAGTTGATTCTCCTTGATTTTTGGGCAGCATGGTGTTATCCCTGTGTTCAATCTATGCCTGATTTGGTTCGAGTATATAATTCCTATCACCACAAGGGGCTGGAGGTGTATGCAGTGTCCTTAGACAAAGGCTATTATAATTGGGTAGACATGTGCCGAAAGCTAAAACTTCCCTTTGTTTTGGTAAATGATGCCTATGGATTTAACGGCAATGCCTGTCGCGATTACAAGATTCAATCCATACCCAATAAAATGCTCCTGAAAGATGGGAAAATTATTGGAGCCAATATGAGTTTGTATGACCTCGAACGCTTGATTCAGAAGGAATTGGAGTAGGTACTTAAACCGCTATCAAACCTTTTCCTTTTAAATATTTGAGCACCTTATTATACCAGAATAAATCAAAGTCTTCTTCAAAATTCTGTTGCTCATAATCTTGCTTTATGATTTGAAGCGTGGTGCTTGATTGCTCGCTTCCTTGCATTCCTTGTAAGGTTTTTAGCAGCCAATGACCTTGATTTTGATTGAGCGCAAAAGAAATGGTTTCAGATACATTTTGAATGGTAATCTCGATCATTTCCCAGCTATTTCCTTTTTTAGATTTTGTAAATTCCTTGCCTGTTGGCGTGTTTCCCAGCCAGTATAGTTTTTGATTGGAAGGCAACAAGAGCGTTTCATTAGTTTCAATAATTTGCTGAATGAAATTTTTATCCACGGAAGGGGAAGGGATTTTGAAATCAAACCATTTTTGTAAGGGAATATCGAAACCACTGCTTTGCATATAGTTGAAAAGAGAGACTTTTAATCCGTGGCTGAACTTTTCAGGCGCAGTGCCTCTTTCATCGATATAGTCAAGGTCATTATTTGCGAAGGCACCCACCATTTCGCTTTTCTTTTTGATATGAAATTTTTCGGGATGAATGCCAACCGGGCTATGAGTGGTCAATGCAAATTGATGCCAAAATCCGGATTGCAGAATACCAACTTCAAACATTTGTCGTACCACCTCCATGCTGTCGATGGTTTCTTGAGTGGATTGCGAAGGAAACCCGTACATCAGATAGGCATGTACCAAAATGCCTGCTTTAGAAAAATTATGTGCCACTGTTGTGACTCCTTCTACACTGACTCCTTTTCGATCAATGACAGCAGACGATCTGAAGCTACTTCCAAACCGCCTGAAACGGCAATGCATCCGGAGTATTTTAGTAAGTAACACAGGTCTTCTGTAAAACTTTTTTCAAATCGGATATTGGTCCACCAGGAAATATTGATACGCCGCTTGATGAGTTCGAGAGCGAATGCCTTCATTAAGGAGGGTGGAGCTGCTTCATCTACAAAATGAAAACTTCTTTCATTGGTTTCGGCAATAATTTGTTCTACCTGATCGCAAAGATAGGCAGCGGTTAGAGGCTCATATCGTTGAATATAATCTAAGCTAATATCGCAAAATGTACATTTGCCCCAATAGCACCCATGCGCCATGGTAAGCTTATTCCATCGGCCATCACTCCATAGTTTGTGCATTGGGTTGATAATTTCAACGGCAGAAATGTAGCGATTTAATGGTAGGTCGGCGTAGAACGGGGTACCCAATTGATTTTGTTTATAGTCGGGCTCCAAACTATTATTGATATATTGCACTTCATTGTTGATTAATACAAAGGTTCGTTTCAATAAATCGATGGGACGCTTTGCAGCAAGGTATTCCAGAATATGAATTAGGGGAGCCTCCCCATCATCGAGGGTAATAAAATCAAAAAACTCAAAAACACGTGCATCTGATAAGGATCGCAACTCCGTATTGGCAAACCCACCTCCCATTGCGATACGGATGGATGAATCGTATTGTTTAATATATTGGGCTGCTCGAAAGGCACTGTATACATTGCCCGGAAAGGGTACCGAAATACAAACTAAATCAGGTTTCTGTGTATTAAGATGTCTAGCGATTTGTTCAAAAAGAATTTCATCGATATACGTAGGTTTTTGGTGCAACGCTTCACACAGTTCATCAAACGAATGTGCACATCTGCCCAATCTTTCTGCATATCGGCTAAATCCAAAATGCTCATCAATGCACTCCTTGATGTAGTCTGCAATGTCTTCAAGATAAAGTGTGGCAATATACTTTGCTTTATCTTGATGGCCTAGCGTTCCAAATGCCCATTGTAGATCTTCAACATGCTTAAAACGGGAGGCCTCCGGCAAGAAACGCCTTCCAGCAATTTGATAAGCAAAGTTTGGACATTTTCCTTGCAGAAATTCAATGGCAATATCTATGGTTTGAATATACTCTTCCTGAAGTGAATGAATGCGTAGCGAATTGTCTGTTTTTTCAACGCCACTTTCCAGACTAAATAAATGTTTCAATCCACTCTTCGAAAAAATAGATAAAATCACTTCAATCCCAAGGTCTGCCTGTGCACAATCAATATTTTTTGTATTCAGAAAACCTTTTAAATAAGCGGTCGCAGGGTAGGGTGTATTGAGTTGTGTAAAAGGGGGCGTAAAAAGAAATACTTTAGGAATCAAGAACACTTGTATTAATCCGTAAAGATAATTGATAATACAAAGTAATTACGATAAATTACCTAAAATGGCTCTCACATAAATCCCCCTTTAAAAAAGACCTTTTGGAAAGTGAAATTTCGATTGAGGGCAAAGTAGTTCTCTATTTCTTTATCAAGTACACATACATATTTGCATAGCCCGGATAGATGCCTGTTATTTGAAATTCATCTTCATCGCTGGCGAGTATTCTGTCAAGATCTTCTATTGATTTAACATCTTGGTCATTCACCTGAAGTATCACAAACGATTTTTTCATTCTTGTTTGGCTGGCAATAATACCGCCATTTCGGATATTAGAAATATACACTCCGTTTTTGATTCGTAGTCCTTGTAGTTCCTGCTTTGTAAGGTTTTTGACGCTGATACCAAGTTTATCCGTATTTAAAGTGGTACTTTTTACAATATCCGTATTCCCAACAATATTTTTTAATCGAGCAGTTGTAGTATATCTAGTACCGTTTCGAATGTATTCAATGCTGATTTCATCACCGGGTCGGTACTGGGCAATTTTTTCCAGCATTTGAGGTCCTGTTTTAATTTCTTTATTCTCAATTTTTGTAATATAATCGCCTACTTTCAATCCTGCCTTTTCAGCACTGCTTTCATTCACAACTTGGTAGACATATACACCATCTACCTTATCGAGATTATAGGCACTTATTTGTTCCGGAGTTGCATCTTTTAAGTTGATATGCACCACGCCTAAATAGGCTCTTTGTACATTACCATACGTAATCATGTCGTTCACTATTTTTTTGACAATATTGGATGGGATGGCAAATGAATATCCGGCATAGGAACCTGTGGGAGAGGCAATGGCAGTGTTAATACCTACCAGTTCGCCAGTTGCGTTTACCAATGCGCCACCACTATTACCGGGGTTTACGGCCGCATCTGTTTGAATAAAACTTTCAATGGCTGTGCTACCGCCGGCATTTTTATTGATACCAATATTACGGTACTTGGCACTTACAATGCCTGCCGTAACGGTGGTTTCTAAAGTTAGCGGATATCCTACAGCCAAAACCCATTGGCCTAGTTTTACATCATCTGAATTGCCATAGTTTAAATACGGTAAATTGGGTTCATCTACCTTTATAACAGCCAAGTCTGTAGAGGGGTCTTTTCCAATTACCTTTGCCTTTAAACTTTTTTTGTTATTTAAAATAACAGTGACTTCATCTGCGGCATCTACCACATGGTTATTGGTTACAATATAACCATCTTTTGAGATGATGACACCCGATCCGCTTCCTTGTTGTGGTGGTTGCTGAAAGAAGCGACTGCCCCCTCCAAAAAATTGATCAAAAAAATCATCTCCAAAAGGGCTGCGATATTGCACATTTCGGGCTTTCATTTCGGTTTTAATATGCACCACTGCCTTACTTGAAATTTCGGCAGCACTTTCTAAATTGGTATAGCCTTGGTCCGAGGCTGTATTGCTAGCCTGCATATCGTTTGAGGGCTGTGGTTCTGTATTCGTTTTTTGTGTCGTTCCAAATAAGGTGGTGGACGTATTGGTGTATTTGGTAGCAAAAACCAGAGTAGCTACCGAGGTGATCATAGCGATGAGTACGGTTCCGAATATGCTTTTCATTTTAGATTATTTTCTGCAAAAATATTAATACTTCAAAAATTGAAAATCGATTTTCAATATTTTTAACACAGATTTTGTTGTTAAGAATATTATAAGGAATTGATGAAATCTATTGTGCTGATTCCATCCGCAAAATCAAAGAGGGTGGGCGTTTGGGCAGAACCAAAAGGGATGAAATCTTTTCCCATAATGGCTTGTATTTCTTCTGATTGCTTCATGACAGGCATGGCATCATAGTACTCAAAATGTAGCACGGCAATGGAAGAAAAGGCGCTTGTATTTTCTGATAAAAGGATACTCTCATTACTCATATAATATTGATTATTTAAAATAAAAATAGCCAGATTATAATCGTAGTTGTTTCGATACTTATTGTGATTTTTGAGGTGATCGTATTTATTAAATGCCGTTAGTAAGGGCACAAAATCGTAGGCTCGGGGTACCAGAATTTTTGAAACATTTCTACATCCGAGTCCAAAATACATATACACATCATCTGCGAGATCTTCCAATTGTTTGGTGGTTTCTGTGCCGTCCAGTATAGCGACAGAAGTTCTGTTTTTACGGATGATATGTGGGTATTTGGCAAAATATTTTTCAAAATAAATAGCGCTTGAATTGCTTCCGGTGGCAATATAGGCATCACAGTTTTTCAACATGCTGGATTCGAAATCAGTGCCTCGTTGTTAGAATCCAATTCCAAGATTTTCTTTACCAAATGAGGCATCAACACCGAGTCCTTAGAAGAATATTTGATTCGTTGCGAATAGCCACTAAGATAGACGCATAAGAAGTCATGAAATCCAACCATTGGAATATTCCCCGCCATTGTAATACCCACACTTAGACTTTTGTTTTTCTGTTCAGCAGTTAGCAGTTGCGATCCAAATTTTTGGAGTGGTGCTTCGCTTAAATATTGGTCACAAATGGCGGCGGTATGGAATTCAATAAATTCTTGGGTAAACCATCCATTTTGTCGCTCCGCCAGGTCTTTAATCTGTTGCCATTCTTCCGTATTTTGTAAAAGATATGCCTTCAATTGAAGTAGAGTATCTATTCTTTTTGCCAGCATATAATTGAAATAATTTATTGAGTGTAATTTTGAAATGCGAAAATCATCATTTACTTTTGAAAATTATTAAAAATAACAATTAAAATTTTATTTTATGGCTATTATCATAACTGATGAATGTATTAACTGTGGTGCTTGTGAACCCGAATGTCCAAATAATGCCATTTATGAAGGTGGTGTAGAGTGGGCCATTGCTGACGGTACTTCTGTAAAAGATGCTTACACACTTATGAATGGTGACGTAACCGAAGCTGATGCAAAGCATACACCCATTTCTGACGATGTATATTACATTTCTCCTGATAAGTGTACTGAATGCCAAGGTTGTCATGAAGAGCCACAATGTGCGGCTGGTTGCCCGGTGGATTGTTGCATTCCAGATGAAATGTATCGTGAAACTGTGGAGGTGCTTCTTGAGAAAAAAGCGCGTTTACACCTATAAGGGTGCTTCCTTATTTCATTTCGACATAAGGTATTTAAACTAAAGTATGGCACTTCAATTATCCGATTTTAAATTTGTAAAGCATTTTATTTTCGATATTGATGGTGTACTATCCAATGGGTCTCTAATTATTCAAAATGACGGCAGTTTGTTACGTACCATGAATATTAAGGACGGGTATGCTATGCAATTGGCTATCAAAAAAGGTTTTCCGATTTTCATTATTTCAGGAGGAGCCGGTGAAGGACTCCATAAGAGATTGGCAGGTTTAGGTATTTCAGATATTCATTTGGGTGTTACCAATAAAAAAGAAAAACTTTTAGAACTTATCGCAATTCATAAATTGGATGTTGATACCATCTTATATTGTGGCGACGATATGCCAGACCGGGAGGTGATGCAACGGGTTTTTCTTCCCTGCTGCCCTGCTGATGCCTGCCATGAAATCAAGGCTATTTCTAAATATATTTCGCCCTTTAATGGAGGTGAAGGTTGTGTTAGAGATGTCATTGAAAAGGTTCTGAAGCTACATGCGATGTGGGAATAAAATTTGAAGGAGCGAATGACTCTTTTCGAATGATTTTTCTATTAATATACTGTTGAGAATGTTTTTTCTTACTTGCATTTTGCAATCCGTATAGATACTAATATTATTGTCTACGTAACACCGTAACAGACTGCCCTCAGCTAGCATCCATTATTATTAATACTTAAAGTGCGTTACTAAGTAATTGAAAATTCAAACTAATCTGAAACGTTTCTGAATTGAATCCAGGAAAGCGCTATGGCTAAACAAAAAAGAGAAACAGAAAGTTTATCTATGAACAACCCTAAGGTTATCATTCGTAATTTCTTTTTGTTTCTCTTTTACGATGCGGAGAGAGAGGGATTCGAACCCCCGGACCTTTGACAGTCAACGGTTTTCAAGACCGTCGCAATCGACCACTCTGCCATCTCTCCGCGGCGAAGATATGTTAAGCGAAATAATAAAAAAAATTGTTTTGTTACTTTTTGAAAAATAGTTCTTTCTTCTGATGATTTTTGTGAAGGTCTTACCCTTATTTTTCTACAAACAATAGCGAATAGAACGTAGCAATACGGAGGCATGTTATTAGTTTGTAGATTTGTACAAATTATCGTAAAATGAAAAATTTGCTTCGGCTGCTTTTGTGCACAATTTTATTTTCATCTTGTTCATTAGCCTTAAAACGTGCCGACAAATTATATAAGAAGGCAATCCTTGAAAGGCCTTACTATGACGCAGTAATCGTGCCCGGCGTACCGTTTAAAAATGGCGCCTGGGACAGTGTGATGAAAGCGAGAGTCTTATGGAGCGTCTATCTCTACCAGCATAAATTTACACGCAATATTATTTTTTCTGGTGCAGCTGTTTATACCCCATTTTACGAGGCAGTCATCATGGGATTATATGCACAAAAATTAGGTGTCAACAAGAATCATATCTTTTATGATACCCTAGCTAAGCATAGTACCGAAAATGTATACTATTCCTATAAGTTAGCCAAGACCTTGGGGTTTACATCACTGGCTTTGGCCACCGACCCCTTTCAGAGTGCCTTATTGAATGCCTATACTAAGCGCCGATTTATGTCTCCTATAGCGCATTTGCCCGTCAATTTTACAATTATTGCTGCAATGAACACCGACTCACCTTATATTGATTCTATGACTGCTTTTAAAGAAGGATTTAAATCCATTCTAGAGCAGGAGTCGCTTTTAAAAAGGCTGAAAGGTACGATGGGAAAGCAGGTAAAATATGGCACTGATAAGGCCCTCCGCCGATTATAAATAGGGCTTCAACACTATAAAAAAAGAAATGTTGATTCAATGGATTGGTATCAATTACATAACCCCATCCTTCTACCACAGTGCTATCAGGCAACATTTGATTAGGAATGGTTAAGGTGTCTAAATAAGCTACTCCACGAACCGGATAATCTTTCAAATTATTTTGAAGATTTTTGATCACCACTTCATTGATTTTGGCTCCATCTTCAATACTGATTGAATATTGTGCTACACCACTAATGGTTCCGTCTTCATTTACATTGTAAATGCCTTTAAATTTATCGCGGGTAACGGTTTCGCAATGTTCTCCCTCATAACCTACTTGACAAAGGCAGATACCTTCTTTGCAAACGCCCGAAAAGGCGCAATTGATTTGTTTGCATTTGTCGCTTTTGCAAGCATTAAAACCAATAGCAATAAATAGCAGAGTAACTGAAATGGCTGTTACGAATATCTTTTTCATGATTCTGTTGTTTTCAATATTTTTAAAATGTTAGAATTCTTTTTTGACGTTTTAATACGGCAAAAATCGATTTTTAGAAGGTAAATATAGTTAAATTAATTTAATATGAAATTATTTTACGCTTATTCTTTTGTACAAACTGATTCCAAATCCAAGTATCATTATGATGGTTCCTATCCACAAGACGTTAATATACGGAAAAAGGATAGCTTTCATAATAACATAATCATTCATTGCATTAGGTTGCTTATACTCAATTCTTGCGGCATTTTCGTTGGGTAAAATCTGTGTCAGTCTTACAAAAAGGTTGAATTTACCTACAGTGTCTTCTACAAAGTTTTCGCTTTGATTTCGAATAAAGTAGGTTGGGGTAGCTTGGTACGAATTTCCTTCTAGCGAAAACACATCCATTGTTGCCGACACAGCAATATCTCCGGTTTGGGCCAGATAATTTTTATTGTGCACCTTGGTGTCAAAACCTCTGAATATCATATACCCGTTGGCAAAAAATAAGGAATCTCCTGATTTTACAGTCTTAGATTCATAACTGGTGGTATCGGTTATTTTAGATTTATCAATAGTGGAGGTGATATAGGTAAATACATCATGGGTCAAATAATGTCTGGTGTCTGGACTGGCCACCAATCCCATTTTTGGATTGATTTGTGCATTGGGTAATAAAATGAATTCCTCTTTGATGGCCCCGGTATCGTTCTTGCGAACCTGATATAATATTTTGTAATAGTGGTTGGGACCCGAAACGGTATCTCCTTTATAGGTCACGGTATAACCGGCCATGTTTATAGGGATATCACGAAACAACATAACGTTTTCGCGACTTTCTTTCATATTTTCCTCTTTGGTTTCCTTTCCAAGATTCAATTCAACACCTAATCTATTTACTGAAATGACTTGTTTATTATATGATGAGAGTAAGATGCCGACAATCATCAGTCCAAAGCCGGTATGGGCAATGGTGCCAAAATAATAGGAATATTTTGCAAATCTTGTAAGTAACAAATCAATGCTGTAAAAAGGATGGCTACTGCAACAGGAAGAGACAGTTTTTTTGCTACTTCCTTCATGCTTGAAGACTTAAATTTAAAATAATAAATGGTAGAAGTGCCTAGTAAAATAAGGAGAGTAAGCCAGATTTGAATTTTATTATAATGTGAAACGGGATCGGTAACCGTAAGCTTGGTTCCAAACATTTTGTTCCATACCGGCATTGATGTGGTATAGGTAATTTGTATCACCGAAATCATCATCACCAAAGCACCAATAAACATCCAAAATTCGCGCGATGATAGTGCCTCTTCTTCCTTTTTTACATCCGGAATATTTTTGTAATTGGCAAAGAAGAGAGTCAATGCAAATCCCAGAAACAGAAACATAAAAATTAGCAAGTGATAAAACAGCGAACTCCCTTCACCTGTAAAAGCATGTACCGATGTATCTCCAAGTATTCCGGTTCGTGTTAAAAAAGTCGAATAAAGAATTAAGATAAAAGAAAAAATAAAAAATACTAACGTCGACTTCAGCGAATAGCCTGCAGATTTGTAAATCATGAGGGTATGAAGACCGGCCAGCATAACAATCCAGGGTACCAGCGAAGCATTTTCTACCGGATCCCAAGCCCAATATCCCCCAAAATTGAGACTTTCATAAGCCCAAGCACCACCCATCATGATACCTGTAATTAATATCATACATGAAAAAACAGACCATTGGAGGAGTGGTTTGATCATATCGTCGTAATTCCGTTTCCACAGTGCAGCTACAGTTAAGGCAAAAGGGAAAAGGGTAGAGGCAAAGCCAAGGAATAAAACGGGCGGGTGTATTACCATCCAATAGTTTTGTAACAAAGGATTCAAGCCATTTCCATCTTGAACCATACTTAAATAGTTGGGCTGTTGAAATATAGGTGCTCCCGCCATTTGGTCTCGCAACAACATAAAGGGAGTGGTGCCAATATTTATTTCACCAAAATGAATACCCAGTAAAGTAGACGCTAAAAATACCTGTGTTAGAGCCACCACAGTCATAACAGGGGCTACCCATTTGTCTTTCCGGTGGATGATAAACAACGATAATACACAATGCCAGATGGTCCACAATAAAAAACTCCCTTCTTGACCTTCCCAAAAACATGATAGTAAGTACTTAAACGGTAAGGCCTTACTAGAATGTGACCAAGCATAAAAATATTCAAAATAATGATTGAAAATGATATAAAACAGAATACCGAATACCAGAAAGGCACTGAGTATATGCGTATAAAATGAGTAGGTTCCTAACTTCATCCAGCTACGGTGGTTGGCTTCCAATTTGCTTTGCGAAGAAATGAGATAGGATACAAAAGAAAGTAGGGAGGCTACAAAAGAGAGGACTACAAAAAAATTGGCCCATCTTACCCGGCAATAAATGTTCATTCAGAAATTGTGTATCCAATAGTGGTGGTTTATTTTGATGAAATAGTTGGGTTAAAAACAGAATGCAAAAACCATCGTATGCAAAAACTAACTGGCATTACCTACTACAATCTGATCATTTTTATACTTGGAGGGGCATTTCATCAGGATTTTGTTACATTTAAATTCTCCATTTTGCATGGTACCGGTCATGGTGAGTCGTTCACTTCGCTCAAAATCTTGTGGTTTCGTGCCATTAAAAACGACTTTCTTTAGCAAACCAGCTTCATCCTTTGCGTAAAAGGTGAAATGATTTGGATCTTCTATTGGATTGTAATACATTGGGTTTACCGTAGTATCTAATTTCGCAATTATTTGAAATTCTTTTCCCGGCTTGGCTTCTGCAGTTGCAAAGGTTTGATAACTGCTAAAATCGCCAACCATACTCACTATTGCGGCCAATACTCCCGCTACCACTAACAGAACAACTATGTGGATTTTTTTCATCTTATACTTCGATTTTTGCAAAATTACGATAGGAAAATGGTAGTTCCAATTTTAACCTGTATTCCTCGTTAATTTCTTCAACCATCAACAAAAGTGCATTTCTTCGTTGGGAAATTGCGAACGGATAAATGGTTCGTCCATAGGGTTTTTAAAAATGCCGTAAACCGCACTGCCACTGCCACTCATCGAACTATAGAGGGCACCTGCTTCATATAAGGTAGATTTTATTTTCTGGATGGGAGGGTGCAGGTTAAAAATGGGTTTTTCAAAATCGTTAGTCAACGCAGTTTTCCAACTTTCTATCGGCTGTGAGAGGATGGTATTTAATGCTTTTGGAGCCGGATTAGGGTAATTAATGAAAAGGCGTGCGCAGTGGAAATATGGATGCTTGGTTTGACGATGACAAACTTGTATGCTGACAGATCCAATGCAACGGGCTCCAGAAACTCACCTCTTCCTTTAGCAATAGCGGGGATATTATTCACAAAAAAAGGACAATCGCTTCCTAATATCGATGCATAATGAACCAACTGGTCATTGGATAATTGTAAGTTGCAAAAAGCGTTCAGCAGCTTGAGCATGGTAGTGCCATCTGAAGATCCGCCCCCTAAACCTGCCCCTATGGGAATTTTTTTTAATAAACAGATGTCCAGCGAAGGAATATTAGGAAAATCCTGCTTTAGAAGATGATATGCTTTTAAGACAATATTCGTATGGCTTTCACCGGGAACGTCGATGCCATAAGAAGCAAACCGGGTTTCCTTCGCTTCCACAATTTCTAGTGCATCATATAAAGGCAGTGGATACAAAACTGATTCAATTTCGTGATAGCCATCTGCACGTTTTGCTGTGATATGCAGACCTAAATTTATTTTGCAATTCGGAAATTGAATCATAGGTGTAAAATAAATATATAATTCGCAATTAGGTGTAAAAAAAAATCCGCCATTGGCGGATTTTAATATTAAGCAGACATTCTCTTGTCTTTATGACTTTTAATTTGGTCTATGACGGCCTTAATGGCAAGGTCAAACGATTCTTCAAAATGCTTCGATTCATGCTTTACAAAAAAAGTATGCTTTGGCACATGCACTTTAATTTCGGCAATTTTATCTTTAATTTGATGTACTACATTATCGACCTTCAAGTAAACTTCCACATCCACTATATTGTCGTGATACGTTTTTAATTTTTCCAACTTTTCATTTACATGCGAAATCAACTTTTTGTCAGCTTCAAAGCGCTGCGTGCGAATTTGTACGTTCATGGTATTAATGTTTTTTTAATAATAAAATAATTATCTATCTAAGAACTAACCTAAAGGTAAAATGAAAATTTATGAAATTCAAAAAAAAACGATGAATTATTAATTTTAGCGCTTTGATTTCCATTACTTTTAACTTTTCTAATCTCAATTGTTTTGAATTGCAAACAAGTAGTGATATTGTAATTGTAGGGGGGGGCTTAGGAGGTCTGCTATGTGGAGCCTTGCTTGCCAAGGAAGGAAAGAAGGTGGTGGTGTTAGAAAAAAACAAGCAATTGGGTGGTAGCCTCCAATCTTTTGGTGTGGACGGTAAATTATTTGAATCGGCCGTACATTATATGGGCAGTTTGCAAAAGGGACAAACCTTATTTAAAATATTCAATTATTTAGATATCATCGATTCGATTTCATTGAAACGATTAGACCTTGATTGCTTCGACCAGATTATCTTTGGTAATAAATCGTATGCACTTGCGCAAGGGTATGAAAACTTCATTGAAACCTTGTCGGTCGATTTTCCGCATCAGAGGGAAAATTTGGTCAATTATATTCGGGAAATAAAAACCGTCTGTTCTCATTTTCCCTTGTACAATATGCGAATGGGTTCCCTATCTGAAAAGTTGAAAGTGACTCATTTTAGTTTGAAAGAAAAAATGGAGGCATTGATTTCGGATAATGACCTTAGGCAAATATTAGTAGGAAATCATCTTCTGTACGCAGGCAATTATGAAAGTACTCCGTTCTATATCCATGCCTTGATTGAAAATTCATATATAGAAAGCAGTTGGAAGTGTCAAATGGGAAGTATTCAGATTGCAAAATGCTTGCAAGAAATTATTCATCAGAATGGGGGACAAGTACTACGAAATAAGCAGGTGACAAATATGGTGGAGCAGAATGGTAAACTTGACCATGTAGAAACCAGTGATAACGAAACATATTTTGCGAAGCAATTTATTTCAAATGTGCATCCTGCCTATACGTATGCCATGTTAGATTCAAAAATGGTAAAACCCATTACCAAAAAAAGAATTCAGGCAACACCCAATACACCTGCTGCATTAATGATAAATATCAGTTTGCATCCCGAATCGATTTTGTATCGTAATCATAATATCTATTTACATAAGCAGACAAATGTTTGGTTGGATTTTCAACAGCCAAATGATGAAAACCCTAATTCGTTTGGAATCTTTTTTTATCAGGATGCGCAGCATCCGAAATATGCAAGAGGCTTATCTATTTTAACCTATATGGCCGGCGAAACCTTTAGAGAATGGGAGCATACATTTCATACTACTACTTCAGGACAAAAGAGAGATATGGCCTATGAAAAAAGAAGGAGGCACTCGCAAGCCGTTTCATCAACGAGGTTTCAAGCATATTGCCGGGGTTGCCGAAAGCTGTAAAAAAATAGATGTTTGCAGTCCATTGACCTACCGCGATTACCTGAATATTCCAAATGGATCGATGTATGGTTTAAAGAAGGACGTTACGGATTTGGCTAACACAACTTTTGCTACTCATACAAAGATTCCCAATCTATTTTAACCGGCCAAAATATTAATATGCACGGCATCTTAGGGGTATCTATAACCGCCATTCTTACCTGTGGTGAATTATTAGGTCTTGAGTATTTGGTTGAAAAAATCAACCGCCACCATTCACAATAAAATATTATGTACGATTTTTCATCTATCAAAATTACCTTTGTCGCATTGTGAAATGGATTCGAAAAATATTTAGAGGTTTCCTAATTCTGTTAGGTTTGATGCTTTTGGGATTATTGATTTTTGCGATATACTTGTATACTATCAGCGATATAGAACCTCCCGATATCAAGGACCGATCGATATTGCAAGTTGAACGAACCCAGTCTGACTCAATGCATTTTCAGATTGGGGCCAATTTTTTGCAGCAAAACAGCTTCGGGTTGTACGAAATGTATCTCGAAGGAGCTGATTTTGAAAGAGGAGCCATTTATGGGAAGTTGGCCAAAGAACTGATACGATACCAAGAGCAAGCATTTACCGATGAAATACAACGTATGATTCCTTCTAAAAACTATCTGAAGTTTTTGAAGTATATTGTTGGATTCATGAATCGTAATTTGAGTGATTACGTCATACCTGAATATCAAAATGAAATTTACGGGATATCTCTTGCGGCCTCTGATGAATTTAACTGGATAGGTACCAATTATTCACGACAGTTAAATTATCATGCAGCACATGATATAGGACATGCATTGGCCAATCTGATGTTGGTGGGCTGTACCTCATTTGCCACATGGAACAATCGTTCAAAAGATAGTTTGCTTACTGTTGGACGTAACTTCGATTTTTATGTTGGGGATGATTTTGCCAAAAATAAAATAGTGGCTTTTTATAATCCTGAAAAAGGGATTCCTTTTATGTCTGTCACCTGGGGCGGCTTTGCAGGGGTAGTAAGTGGGATGAATGCAAAGGGTTTAACCGTAACCATTAATGCCAATAAATCATCTATCCCATCAGGCGCTGCAACGCCTGTTTCTTTAGTAGCGCGAGAAATATTGCAGTATGCCTCCAATATTGTGGAAGCCATCGCGATAGCCAAAAAAAGAAAGATGTTTGTCAGTGAAAGTTTTTTGATTGCCTCTGCGTCCGATAATAGGGCAGTGGTTATTGAAAAAACACCGGATGATTTGGATGTGTATGAATCCGGCAATAATGAAATTCTCTGTGCCAATCATTACCAAAGTAAGCTTTTGGCTAAGCAGGAATTAAACCAAACACAAATCAAGCAAAGCGCCTCCTTGTATAGGTATCAACGTTTGCAACAATTGTTGCAGCAAACAACGTTGAATACGCCGCAGCGCACTGCCGAAATATTGCGCGATTATCGTGGTCAAAACAATACTGATATCGGGCTGACCAATGAAAAGCTTTGAATCAATTTATCAGTCACCATTCCATTATTTTTCAACCACAAAAATTATTGGTATGGGTCAGTACCTCGCCGTGGCAAATGGGGGCTTATGTTTGTTATGATCTGAATAAAATTTTTCAGAAAAATAAACCAACGCCATTGTATGAGGAGTCCCTGAATATTGCAGCAGACAGTCTTTTGAAAACGCCCATTTACCAAAGTATCCGAGAGTATCTAGCCTTGGAGAAAATGCATCTTTCACATCAAGTATTCAATCCAAAAGCTATTGTAATGGCCAATCCGAATTATTATGATAGTTATCGGATTGCAGGCGATATTTATACTGATTTACAAAAAAACGACAGTGCCATAGCCATGTATCGAAAAGCGCTTACGTTGGAAATTGCCACTCAAGAAGAGAAAGAATCTATTATCAAAAAGGTACGCAAACTTCAAAAGAAATAACATGATACAAGGTATTGGTACAGATATAGTGGAAGTAAAAAGAATAGCTGAGAAGCTCTCTAAAAATGAGGACTTTAAAAGACATGTTTTTTCAGAAGCAGAAATAATATATTGTGAAAAGCAGAAATTTCCTTCCATTCATTTTGCAGCACGATGGGCTGTAAAGGAGGCATATTTGAAGGCATTTGGTTTGAAATTTATTGGCAATCATCGCTTATACGAAATTGAAACGATTCACAATGAGGAAGGCAAGCCCTTTATTTCCTTGAGTGGTCTTTCCTTGCAACAACATGAGGAAAAGCAATTGGGTGGTATTCATTTGAGTATTTCGCATACGCACGAACATGCCGTAGCCTATGTGCTGATAGAGGAGAAATAGCCGGAATCAAATCGCTTGATTATACGCCAAATTGTGTTAGGTGATGATCGAGATGTTTGTAAAACAAATTATTCCATTCTGTACTAGTCATTTTGCCAAAGGAAAATTATCTAACCCTTCAAAATGAGCGGCACCTAATTGTTGGGTTTTAAGAATATTGCTAATTAAAATGGCTTTCTCTTTTTCAAAATCTTTACTTTCCGTCATGATAAATTCGGGTGCAGTTCGTCCATTTCTACGATAGGGTTCCTCATTCACCACAAATTTTTTCACAAAAGTTTTAAGAAGAAATTTCTTAAAGGCACCTGGTTTTTGATATTGTTCCGATTCGTATGTAAATTTATAAGTGACATTACAATGAGCCAGCATTTGATCTACACGCATGGTTCCCCACTTTGCTTGTGTTGTATGTTGCAATTGCTGAATTCGATGAATGATTTCGTCAGTTATTTGTTTGTCAAAAATATTTTTTATCATTTTTAGTAGTAATAATTATTAATGGACGCGGAGTTAGTAAAAAGGGTTGAAATGTAGAATGATACAAAATGCGAACTGTTTCCTTCCTCTGATATGTATGGATACAATAAGGAACCTACTTAGTGGAAATATTATTTTTCTTCAAAATTTCATCAAATGTAGTTTCCTTTCCTGCATTTTTCATTTCTTTGAATAATTGGCTAATCAGTAATTCAGCATCCGTTCGATAGGGAGATTTTTGCACAATATATAAATTATATGCCTTACAAATATTATCCAAGCCCTTTTCGTATTCCTTCAAATCCATCGCATAAACTTGTCCTAGCCCAAAGTAAACCTCCGGATTGTTTTTATCAATTAAGGCTAATTTTTCATAGGATTTGATGGCATTCAAATAATCTAATTTATATCTGTAAACAATACCAAGGTTCTGTAGAGGCATAAGGCCATTCGGATTAATTTCTAGGGATTTATTATAGGACGCTATTGATTTATCATACTCCTTGATTCTTCTATAACATAAACCTAAGTTGTCCCACGCATTTACAAATGTTGGGTCTACCGCAACGCATTTATTGTATAGCAAAATAGCTTTTTTATAATTTTCTTTCTTTGTTTCTTCAATCGCTTGATTGTAATATTCAATTGCTTGTAGATTGGTAGGTTTAAAGGCCTCATTGTCATCACCGCTAGCTGACATTTTCGTCTTCAAGGGGGTACAATGGGCACGCATGTACCTTTCTATTTCGAAATAGTACTTTTTATACTCATCCGATTCTTCATTTAATTCATAGTATATATTAATTTGCTTTCGACCGTCCACTTCCTTTGCGTCTTTTTCCAGTTCCTTAATAGACATAAGTTTAGCTCCAAGTTGATAGGCTGCCGTTTGGGTATTAATACACTTTGATATTTCCTTTGAAAGAATGTCTTTTGGTTTATTTTTTGCATTTATTGAATCCACACATTTACAAGCTTTATCAGCAGTTTCACTTAATAATTGGTCTGATTCATTATTCTTCTTATTTTGTCCACTGCTATATTGGATGCAAAATAAAAGACTTATCAAAAGAGCCATATTCTTCCTATTCATTTGTTTAATTTTTACTGTTTACGATATTATTCCATGTTGCTTCTTTTTGTATACTTGAACCTATTTGGTTCATTTGTTCACAAGATAATTTAAAGGTAGGAAAATGAAATGGTATCGCGCATAATAATAGCGGAAGTGAATAAAGTTGGAGAAGATTATGAGCTATTTGGTCTTCTAAAAACGAAAAATAATGGACAGTCTCAATTGTGTGTCGCTTGTTGATAGTATATCTCAATCACTTCCCCTTCACCTATTAGAGTTTGTTCAAAGCATAGAAACCACTTTGTCCCAACTTCTATATTTTCAATGTTTTTAACATGTACGAATCGAACCTTTGCAATATTGGTTTCCGCTTTATTAAGGGAATCTTCCTCAAAAATAAGTTCACCATTATTAAAGTAGATTCCTTGCTTGGATGAAAAATTTTCCAGCGTTCCGAAATAGTGATTCAGTTTTACATTTTTTTTCAAAATCTGAATTACTTTACCCTCTATTGCTGGAAGGAATTTAATGGTTGCTTTTACAATGATCTTGCTTGGAAAATCAATTTCTGGAGTGGCAGAAATTCGCGAAAGGAAATTTACCGTACCTCCATTTTTCCATTTCTTGACGGCAAGCAGTAATCCTAGTACAAATCCAATAATCGAAATTATTATTCCAGCAATTTCTCCATAGACATCGCCAATGGCTCGATATGACATAAAGCCAATTCCTAGGCCAATTATTGTAGGAGATAAAACGATGGCAACAAAACCAACAGACTCTATAATAAATTCAAAAACTCTAAACATGTATTAGAATGATTGATGTTTGGTTTGTTGAGGACTGTAGTAAACAATCATCTATGCAATGGAAAATTGCTAAGGGATAATAAAGTAACATAAGCAGTATTTTCTTTGCATTTTAATTGAAACATAAAATGACGCAGTGTGCAACATATAGGACTTGAATCACTATTGAAATAGTCAATTATAAATTCATTTTAGGAAGAAATTTATCAAGGGTTTTTTGAAGTTTGTCATGCACCTCCAAATACTTTTTATCCAATGCCTCTATAGCCTGTAATTGTGTTTTGTTTGGCTTGGCTTCCATACCGCAAAAGGTACCATAGAGTTCTGAAATTTTTTCACGAAGTTCTTTTTCATCAGCAAACATAGAGGTTTGTTTGGTGGCCATATATTCCGATCGTATTTTTTCTAGTTCCGTTTTCAGTTGTTTGTGGGTCTTATTATTGGAATCGGCTTTTAGCTTCGTTAAGATCGTTTGAATACTGTCCACGTCGGTGTTCACGTTATTATAAAGACTTTGCAATACCATGGCACGTTCAAAGACAAGCGCTCGATCAACAATCGACAAATCTTTATTCTCAGCATCATGAATGCAATTGATTTTTGAAGTATATTCCTTGTCTTTAACCTTAAGTTTTACGGTATAAGTGCCGGGTAAAACCATTGGGGCTGTAAATCCGGCTCCATCCATTTTAGTGCTTCCGGAGGCTACCTTAGGAGGGGTTCCTCTCAAATTCCAATACACTTTATTGATGCCTTTTCTTTTAGATCCGGGAATGGTTTGTAACAAGGTGTTTTTTGCATCATAGATTTCCAATTCTACTTGCCGGTACTCACTCGGTCTTTTAAGTAATAATCGATACTTGGCATTTCCGGTGGATTTCCCGCAAACCAACCTCCAGCCGATTCAGGCCCGCCCCAGCCATACTTTCCGTTGTTTAGGGGTAAATCGGGAGTTGGAAATAAATAGACATCTTTATCCCATACCTCAGCGGTGAGCGACCTCATAGCGGTGATATCGTCCACAATGAAAATACCCCGACCATGTGTTCCTACAATTAAATCATGGGTAGTCGGATGAATTTTTATATCTCTAACCATTGCATATTCGGGTATATTATTTTTCATTCTAAACCAATGAGCGCCTCCATCCAACGTTGCAAACAAACCCATTTCGGTTCCTAAAAACAGTAAATTTTTATTGATAGGGTCTTCACATATTTTATGTGCAAACCCGGTAAAGTCATTTTGCTGCATTCTGGTCCATGTCGCACCCATATCTGTTGATTTTCCTAAATAGGTTCGATGATCGCCATACATATGATTATCGAAAGTTGCATATAAAATATTCTTATCGAAATGCGAAGGTTCAATGCTGCTAATCCAGGTGGATGCCGGGATACCTGCTTGAGCATAGTTGGCACTGACATTCTTCCATGTTTTACCGCCATCGATTGTATATTGTAAATTACCATCGTCGGTTCCCACCCATACCAAATTGGCATCTAATGGGCTTTCAGCAATGGTAAAAATGGTGCAATGATTTTCGGCGCTTGTATTATCAGCACTCAAGCCACCACTCTCTTCTTGTTTTTGTTTGTCTTTATTGTTTGTAGTTAAGTCTCCTGAAATTCTCGTCCAGTCGCGTCCTTGGTTTGTTGATTTGTATAAATACTGCGAGCCGGTATACAAGTTCTTCGAATTGGCAGCACCGGTCACAAGTGGTGTATTCCAATTCCATCGCAAATCGTCATCTTGGGCTGTTTGTTTCGGTTGAATATCCTCACTTTTCATGGTAACTCTATTAATCCTGCTCATATTTCCTCCTTGGTATTCGGCATATACCGTTTGACCGTCAATATCAGGAATGGTCCAAAATCCGTCACCACCGTAAAGACGATCCCATCGCGCATTGCTGATGCCACCGGGTGCGGCTGAGGGGCCATCCAACTTCCATTATCTTGCAGTCCTCCATACACGTGATAAGGTTTGTCTAAATCATGGGCAACATGGTAAAATTGACCAACCGGTAAGTTTTGATTGAAGATCCATGTTACTCCCTAATCAAGACTTCTGTAAAGACCTCCATCGGTACCTAAATACAGTACATCAGGGTTGTTTGGATGTATCCATAGGGCATGCATATCCGGGTGTAGTCCACCTCCTTCATAACTTGCTTCGCTAAAGGAATAACCACCATCTTCAGAATACGCAAAAAGGAAACCGGGTCTATACACTCTTTTTGGGTCTTTTGGATCTACTTCTATAGTACTAAAATAAAAGGGTCTTGCACATACATTCATGCTTGCACTTTGGCTTTTCCAACTTTCGCCACCATCGTCTGAAATGTAAAGGCCTGTGTTCTTACTTTCTACAATGGCCCACATTTTCTTCGGGTCGCTTGGAGCCAAGGTCATTGCAATTCGACCAAAAGGTTTAGCAGGTAATCCATTGGTAATTTCCTTCCAGGTAATGCCCCCATCGGTACTTTTAAATAGGCCGCTTCCTTCGCCACCAGAGTTGAAACTAAATGGTTGTCTTCTAAATTGCCACATGGAGGCAAAAAGAATATTGGGGTCTTTTGGATCCATTAATAGTTCCGCACAACCGGTTTTTTCATTCTTGTATAATATTTTTTCCCAGGTTTCTCCGCCATTCACCGATTTGTATAAACCTCTATGTTTGCTGTCGCTCCAAAGGGTCCGGGTACTGCAACGTATACAATTTGATCATTGGTGGGATGCACAATAATTTTGAAATATGCTCGGTGCTATCCAGTCCGATGGCTTTCCAATTGTCGCCGGCATCGGTTGACTTATACATACCATTTCCTATTGATACGGAGTTACGCATATTGCTTTCACCTGTGCCAACATATAGCGTAGCAGGGTTTTTGGGGTCAATGCCGATGGCTCCAATGGATTGACAATATTTATCAAAAATAGATTTGTAGGTGGTTCCTGCATTGGATGATTTCCACACACCGCCACCTGCAGTTCCAACATAAATAATTTTGGTATCATTGGATACGCCCACAATGGAGGTAATGCGGCCACTCATAGTTCCCGGGCCTAATTGTCGGGCCTCCATCATTCCAAACATTCCGGAATTTACTACAGTTTGTGCTTGCAATTGCGCATAGCAGCACAACGAAAAAAGCAAGAAGATTTTTTTCATGTAAAAAGTTTTATTTTTATAAAGAAAAAGGTCTGCATCTACAGACCTGATTATTGATGAGGGGACTCCTAATTAGAAGGTTTGAATATCGATTCGTCTACCTTGCCATTAATAGTTAATTTAGTAACTTCTGACTCACCCCAATCTGCACTGACGCTAAAAGGGTATACAATACCTTCTTCGATTTTTTTGTAGTTACTATAATTTGTTGCAGACTCTACTTCTTTTCCATTAGCTTTTACTTTCATTGTTTGCTTTAATGTGTAATAAGTAGAAGGGTCAATCCAGAATGTTGCCTCTTGTCCGTTTTTGTCCGTCAATTTTAGTTTATGACATTCGGTTCCTTCCAAATCATCTTTTCCCAACATATTCTAGTTTTTTGCCAAGGTCTTTATAGGTAATAAATTCATCTAAAAGAGACAATTCATCTTGCGAGGTCTTTACATCATCTGCAGTCATTGGTTCCGCCTTGGTTTGTCCTTGAAAAGGCATAAAACTCCAACCTGCTGTTGGTGTTAAAATTTGGTACCCATTCATTCCCATAACAGCTATGTCCATTCTCATGGCTTTATTATGGATTTGCGACCGTACAATTTTTATTTCTGCTCCTTGCGCTTTCATAGTTGCCTCCATTACAAGAGAGTTCATTTTTTTCCAATTTTCGGCACCGCCGATTGCTTCAACATGTTTGTTAACAATTTCTTCTGCAGACTGAGCGATCGCGAATTGCGCAAATAAAACAGTTGCAATGGATAGAAGTACTTTTTTCATTGTGTAATATTTTTTAGAAAGTAAATGTAAAACTTTGATCCAATTATTATTGTTAAAATATTATGGATGGTTGTTATTGTATATGAATGCAGTAACTGTAGGATAGGAGTATTTATCTCTTTTTTCGGACTATTGTTATAAATATTACAGTCATTATTGGTAAATTTGCACTATGAAAAATTTTTATAGTACACTTAGCCTTGTAGGCATTATGTTTCTCGCATCTTGCAATTTATTGCAGATTCATTCTAAAACTAAAACGGAAACCAAAAAGGATAAGCAGGATGGCGTTCTGGAAGCCCTTGCATTGGAAAAAGAAAAACCTTTGATCCTGCAACGGGTACGGTACCTGCAGAGCGCTTGCTGGTAGCCTACAATTATGCAAATACTTTAAGAAATCAGGAAAAGAAAACACGTGGACCGGTTTCAGACGTTACTTGGACTGAAAGAGGACCTAATAATGTGGCAGGTCGAACACGGGCACTTCTGTATGATAGAAATGATGCGACCCTCAAAACCGTTTGGGCAGGGAGTGTTGGCGGCGGACTCTGGAAATGTACTGATATTACCGTAACACCACCTGTTTGGACCAAGATTAATGATTTTTTTGATAACTTGGCAATCAGTTCCATTGCACAACATCCTACCAATCATGATACCATGTACTTTGCCACTGGTGAAGGTTGGGGAAATTCTGATGCCATTCGCGGATTGGGGATATGGAAATCAACAAATGGTGGAACCTCTTGGGCTCAGTTAGCCTCTACCAACAACAGTTCGTTTTACTACACGCAAAAATTGGTGGTAGATAATAGCGGTATCTTGTATGCTGCAACAAGAGATGGTTTGCAAAAATCAACCAATCATGGAACCAGCTGGACAAAAGTAATAGGAAATGGAGTTAGTGGTGGAACGAGCAATACCGCAACCGATGTAGAACGCGGACAGGATGGTGATATTTATGTAGGTTTTTCAAATGAAGTGTTTAAATCAGACAATGCAACGCATGCTGCCAATAAAGGAAACGTCGGTACTTGGACCAATATTTCTCCTGCAGGGGCCTATTCACGGACAGAATTGTTTACAGCTCCATCAGATTCGAATAGGGTATATGCCCTTTGCAATGATGGAGGAAGTCCTGGAGTTTTTAGATCGACCACAGGAGGAACCGCCTGGACCACTGTTACCTCGGCCTCATTTTGTGACCAAGGAGTTGTAAATGCTGACTTTACCAGAGGCCAAGCATGGTATGATTTAATAGGAGCAGTTGACCCCAATGATCCTGCCACTATTTATATGGGAGGTGTTGATGGAGTAAAATCAACTGATGGGGGGTGTCACTTGGACGCAGATTACATCGTGGACAGGAGGGGCTGCCGGAGCTTGTTCGGCACCATCTGTGTATGTGCATGCCGATCATCATGCCATTATTTTTAAGCCAGGTAGCTCAACCGAAATATTGTGGGGTACTGATGGTGGTGTATTTAGAACGACCAATGCAGGCACTTCGTTTACAGTAAAAAATACTGGTTATAATGTGACACAGTATTATGCATGCGCTGCTCATCCGACCTTACCGAATTATTTTCTTGCAGGTGCTCAGGATAATGGCACCCAAAAGTTTACCACGGCAGGAGTCAACACCACTACCGATGCTTCTGGTGGGGATGGTGCCTTTTGTCATATTGATCAAACCAATGGAAATATTCAAATGAGCTCCTACGTGTACAATAATTATTACGTTTCTAATAATGGAGGTGGAGGTTTTTCAGGTATAGGCGGTGGCACTAATGGAACCGGACGTTTTATCAATCCAACAGATTATGACGATGTAAATGACATTCAGTATGGTGCCCATAACAATAGTATTTATGAATTGGTGAGTGAAGTTGGAGTGAACAACACACGATCTACAAGAAATATTTCGGGTACGGTTGGAGCTAGAAAAGTATCTGCAGTTACGGTTGACCCCAATACCCCAAGTACGGTGTGGATGGGCTTCAATGCGGGAGGCTTGCCCCCAATGTTGGTAAAGGTTACCAATGCCAGTGCCGTTACACCTACTGCAACGGATTTATCTTCAGGACTGCCTACTACCAACGGTTTATATATTTCCAGTATTGATGTAGAAAAAGGAAATTCAAATCACTTAATTTTATCTATCAGTAATTATGGAACCAATAGCGTTTGGGAAACCACAAATGGAGGAACAAGTTGGACCTCCGTTGAAGGAAATTTACCTGATATGCCTATTCGTTGGACCATGTTGCATCCAGATAGTAGTGATATGGCCTTTGTAGCTACTGACCTAGGTGTATGGAGTACTAATAATTTGAATGGTGCCGCTACCAATTGGGCACCCACCAATAATGGCTTTGCCAATGTGCGAGTAGATATGCTTCAATTTAGAGCTTCGGACAATACCTTGGTGGCTGCAACCCACGGTAGAGGATTATTTACAGCTGTTTTACCGCATGTACCTAAAATTAATTTTAGCAATGCCACCCTTTCAGTTAAAGAAACACCCGCAACCACTGTGGGCTGCAGACGATTTAAGGATTATACGGTAGATGCCATGGCCTCTTACGCACCAGCCTCTCCGATAGTAGTGAATGTTAACGTGCAAGCCGGTGCCACTGCAACGGAATTTCTTGATTTTGAATACACTACCAACGGCAGTTTTGCAATTCCCTCTCATCAAATTGTATTTAATAATTTGACCAATTTGGTACCCATCACCATTCGTATTTATGACGATCAAACCAGTGAGTTAGCTGCTGAGAATTTTATCTTGAATTTTGGAATTGTATCGGGAACAGCAGTGATTGGAGTTGTGCCAACCAGTAGCTTTACCATTAACGATGATAGCGACAATCCCTTGTTAAAAAGAGTAAACATCCTAACCGAAAATTTCGAATCGGGAGTGAATCCTCCTGCGGGCTGGACGCTAATTGGAGCAAACTCAAATAGGTGGGGCAATAAAAACTATGTGGGTTGTGCTTCTACCATAAATAATTATACCATGCAAGTGTATCGTTTGTCGCTTAATACTTGTGGCTATAATATCAACTCTACTTCTACTTGTATCGTGCATCGTTTAGTAAATGCAAACGCGTACACTGCTTTACAGGCATCATTTGATTGGGTAGGAGAGGGCGAAAATGGATATGATTATGCAGAGTTAGTGTATTCAACCAATACTGTAACTCCTTCGTGGGTTGTGGTACCCGGTTCACCACAAATGGGTAACTCTGTATCAGTAGTGAATTCTACCGTTGATTTACCGGCTGCCCTTAATAATACAACTTTCCTTTTAGGATGGAGATGGGTTAATGACAATAATACAGGTGCCTCTCCGGTGGGATTTGATAATTTGGTAGTCAGTGGCGAATCCGCTCGATCTATTGAAAATACCCTTACCAATGACAATGAATATTTAGGGCCAAACGGCGATTACTATTATTATAGTGCCAACGGCGATATCATGGCAAGAATTCAAAACCTCAGCAACCATAACTATGGATGCACGCAAGTAAATATAGATCGGGTGGGGAATAGCGCTCAGTTTATCTTTGGCGAATCAGATTTACTTAAGAAAGTTTTTGATAAAACGCTTTTAATCACACCAACCAATAACAATCCAGCAGGTAGTTATGCAATTACATTATATGCTACCAATGCAGAAAAGACAGGATTTGAAACCGAAGGACGAACATGGAATACCCAGGGGAAATTATTTAAGATGCCGATTGCTATTAACAGTGCCAATGTAAGCACGCCTCGTGATTTTGCAACCAATCTTACTAAAAATACCTTTTTGAATGGATTCTTTATTAGGGGTGAATTTAACACTGGCTTCTCTGGTTTTGGCATGGGCGATCCGGGCCCCGCAACAGGTGCACCACTTTCTACTAAATTAATTTCATTTACAGCACGATTAACAAATAATGACGCAGTGTTGGATTGGGTGAGCACCACCGAAGTGAATCTTTCCTCTTATGAAATTGAACGATCAGCAGATGGCAAATCTTTTGAGAAAATCGGATCGGTTTCTGCAGAAGGAAACCAAAAAAATAAGTACTCATATACAGATCGTAATCTAGTTGAAAACAAATATTATTATCGACTAAAAGCCTTGGATGTAGATCAAAGTTATGAGTACAGCCATTTGGTATTGATTCTGAAAGAAAATTCGAATGAGGTGGTTCTCTATCCGAATCCTGCTGGAAATTCTTGCACAGTGTACTCAGCAAAAAATATGGAATTGAAGCTGTTGGATGTGGTTGGCAAAACCTTGAATGTATTTACTGTAAATGGTTCTTATAGTTTAAGTCTAAATGGGCTTCCTTCTGGTGTATATTATTTGCAGGATGCAAAAGGAAATAAAACATATAAATTGATTAAGCAATAAAATTACTGAATATTCAATTCATTCGAAAGTAAATTAAGGAATGGAGATTTATTTCGAATCCATGTAAAAGAAAAGAGGCTGCCAAAATTTGGCAGCCTCTTTTCTTAAGTCCTTGACACTATATGTCACAAATTTAGCACTACTTCTTTTGATCGGAGTCAGAAGGGCCATTAACGGCTTTCTTCAGGGAAGTGGCTTTTGCAGGTGTGTTGGAGCTTTTGGGCATCGCTGCATAGGCTGCTCGATCACCCGCATTTGTATTCATTCCTTTTTCAGCTGCTTTTGAGCTTTGCACAGCAGCCTTGTTAGTGTTTGCTGCAGGTTTCGTATAAGAGGCATTGTCTTTTGCCTCAGTAGTAGACCCTACTACCTTTTTTTCGGAAACCTTGACAATTGCAATGCTTTGCGCGTTTGAACTAAGTCGAGTATATGATTCTCTTGCGGCATCGAAAGGGGCTACCTGTTGATCAGGGTTTCTGTTATACGTCTCGGGAACGTTCCTTGATAAATCTGTATTGGTACTACCCACCGTCCGAAAATGATTGGCACCGTATTCTACTTTGTTCAAATCCTTTTCAATAAACTGATAGGTAGTTTGACTTGTTGGTACAGGCGAAGGATTTCCATCGACATCACGATATGCAACCAGCGTGTTATTTACAATATTTATTGCTGAAGGTTGTTGACCAATGGTAATCCTTTTGTCAATACCATTATCATCCAGATTTACATTGTTTGCAATTGGTGTCTGTTGGAAATTATGTTGCGTACTGATTTTTTCCTCTTTCCCAATTTCAAATCCATTCGAATCATACTTGGTATTTTGAGCATTTACTGAAATAAATGTGGAGAGGAGCATTCCGGAAATTATTATTTTTTTTCATGATATTTTTTGTTTAAGATATCGAAATCATTCGATATCGCTTTGTAATAAAAATTATTAATAAACTCGGAACCCGCTAAAACCACCATTTTGGTTAAACGGTGTGGTAAGTAAATTTACACCAATTCCGGAATTGCTAACCAACACTGTAACAAGGTCACCCGCGTTTAGTTTTAATGTTAGAGAATTTTCAATGCCCCAATTATTACTAGCCAATCCCCCTGGTTGCACCCGAGCGGCACATCCAGGTGCGTCTACTCCATTCACCTGAAGTTTTAATACTGCATGCCCACTAGTTGAATTAACTGCGTTAAAGTTTTCACTATAATTAAATTGATAAACACCTGAAGTAGGAGCAGTGAAGACACCGGTTGCATTATTATAAGCACCACCGTCATTAAAGTTTACATTGCCATAGATACGTGTAAGAGAGGCGCCTGAAGCGATTGAAACTACAGTAGTGCTGCTGGCATTAAAGCCTATATTGGTTCTCCAGGATGCGGTACCAGTTCCGTCAGAAGTTAATACTTTTCCACTTCCTTCCGTACCATCTACTACTTTTAGTTTACCTTGACTCCAAATGGCTACATCAGAAGAAGATCCGTACACACCAATATCTCGTGAAGATGGAATGGTACCAGCTCCACCGAAGCCTTTACCAACAACTCCTGCGCCAAAGGCTCCATTACTTTGATTTCCGTATATAGCAACCTGAACAGAACTTCCCGATGTAGTGGTTGCGTACACTGCAGTATCAGTTGAACCAACCACATGAAGTCTAGAATTGTTTGGGGTAGTGGTTCCAATACCCAAATTGCCATTTTGATTTAATGTCATTCGAATGGGAATATCCCCACCAAAAACACCGGTATTTTTAGTTGCAAAGTGTAAATCCCCATTTGATTGCGTACCTGTTCTTTCAAACATTATTGCTGCACCTACATTCTCCGGAACACTTGAATTACTAAAACCAATACCATTGGCTGAACCGGTAATTTCTGCTGTATTCGCAAATTTCATAATCAATTCTGATACATCTACTGAATCATTTGTTTTTGCATTTTTGTTGAAATCCAGCGTTACATTGTGAGATGGAAGTGCTGTGCCAATGCCAATATTGTTGTTGGCAATGATAGTCATTGCGGGAGCATCGCTTGACCCCAAGGCAAGATCACCCGCTTCTTTGTTGATAATAGATGCGTTGGTACCCACATTTTTAATTTCTAAACCATCACCCACAAGGTGTCCTGTGGTATTATTTGTCAAACGTAAATCGGTAGTGGTACCATCGGTATTGTTGAAATGGACCCGAGAAACCGGTACTGAATTACCACCAATACCTACATTTTCTGTAGTGTAGTCAACGTGGAATTTTAATTTTGAACTACCTTTTAAATGGCAAGTCCTAAATTACCTCCAGTACTGATTAAGAATTTTCCTAGACCATCTCCCGCAGCGGTTCCATTATTTCCGAAAGCTAGGGGGAGCCGTATTTGGTAAAGGTAGCGTATGAAGCAGCACCATCATTATACATGATAAATTTGCCGGATCCGGTAGCACTTACATTTTGTAAACGAAGATGTTCGAAGTTGGTAGCTGAATTGGCATAAATTGAAAACTTCGCTCCTGGCGCGATAGTACCCAAACCGATATTGCCTGCGGCTGATTCATACAAGGCTGATTTGCCAATAAGGTTTAATCCATAGAATCGGGTAAGGTATCGGTTGTCGCCAGCCACGTGTGCCGCTTCTGAGTTTACGGCACCGGTACGTGTTTTGTCAGTACCTCCATTGGCAGCTACACCTGCTTTGTCGGCATAGATAGCATAAGGTACAGACAATAGTTGATTGGTTCCGGCATCTACAAAGTTGTTACCGCCATTGGGGTCGATTCCTACTTTGATGTATTTGTTACCGGTTTCCCACTTTACGGTTTTCATGGCACCGGTAACTGCGGTACCATTACTAATTTGAAGCGTGTATAAACCAAATTCATGGGTTTTTACGGTTTGAGTTTCCTCATATTCTGCTACTGAAGCATCAGCGGTAGGAAGTACCGAAAGTTTTAAAGTCATTGTTTGATTACTCAAAGGATTTCCTTTGGCATCACGAGCAATGCCTTGATAGTTAAATAATTGCGGCACTTGGGCTAGTGCATCTACTGCATTTAGCATGACAAGCATTACTGCCATTGCGATTAAAAATTGAATTTTTGATTTCATGATGTAAGGATTTAAAAGTTTAATTTGTTTTTTGAATTTTGTAAGAGAAGTTTTCTAGAATTCCGTTAGCATTTGGCTTGCGAATCATAAGATAGTAGGAGCCCGCAGCATGATTTTTAAGATCGAGTGTCACCTTATTGGTTCCAGCATGCCAGATTAGGTTTTCACTACGTACTACTTTACCTGTAGCATCAAATAGTTGATAGCTTATTGAAGCTTCTACATTTTCGAATGATTCCACATTCAAAATGTTTTCGGTTGGATTTGGATATACTTTCATTAAATCGCCGGTAGCGATTTGAGTATTTCCGGGTTGCGCTTGGGTTCCACTCCTAGAACGATTAGGTTGTAACAGGCCTTGTGTTACAATGAGATTAGCATTTCGTTCAGTACTTACCAAGGTCATTTCGCCAATCGAATAATCGAAGGTAGCTCCGTTAATGGTGGCAGAATGACTGCTGACATTAAGGGTGTTTTGGCAAAATGCAGTTGTGGAAAGCAAGAAAAAAAACGCCAGTGAGGCCATTTTTAGTTTGATTTTTCTATTCATATTTGTGTTGTTTAAAATGTGTTTAATTATTATTGTAGTTCACTTAGAAGTTTGATATGGATTCTCTATTCAATTGTCGCCATTCATATTTTTCAATAAAAATCTTTGTGGTTTCTTCGTACGAATTCTTTTCCTAATTCTTCTGGTTGCATTCCGATTTTATCCTATATCCATCATTGAATGCGCACTCTTTTCTGTTTCTTGTATCATTCTCCTCAATATGTTTACAAAGGTATATTGACAGTTAATGATTAAAATTATTACTTAGTAAATGGTTGATTTTAATTAGTATTTGGTAAGTAAACTAGGATTTTCGGTATTAATACATTACAACTTACTGTTTAACATTCAATCCTGAATTTTGAACACCTTCTTTTACGCATAATGATAGGTTTGGCTCGTGATATGTGTTGAACCAATGAGATATACCTAATATAATATATAAATGTAACTAACCTAACCGATGTTTAAAAACCAATAGTGAAAGTATGATATGACTAGCACCCTTGTTCTGAAATCTATCGCAGCGTATCCTCCGAATGAATGAAAATGCCTTTACATATTATTGACCATAAAATTGGTTCTGATTCTTATTTTTGAACAGATTCAAGTCTAAATTTTTCTTTTGTATTAAAACATAGGCAAAAAAAAACTGTTCCACAATATTACATGCGGAACAGTTTTTTAGAATAGAAAATTTGGCTAGTCAATACTAGATTTACCTGAAGGGGTAGGTCTAGTTGGATTATTAATAGCGGAATTTTTATTTGACGGTTCGTTGGTTATGCTACTAGGTGTGCTTTCATTTACAGCACTGGGCTTAGATGAAATTTTTACCGGAACAGAATACACTGAACTGTTTTCGTCAACAGCAGTTGACTTTTCATTTTGAATTTTTGGTTCCTTAGAATTCATTGACTCTTTTCGAACATAGACCTCTGCAACACCATTTGAGAAATCTACAGGAATATCTTGATTGTTTTTTCTTTGATACATTTCATCTGATTTTGTGGAAAAATCGGTTGGAAGATCAAGATTTGTCTTTCGAACATAACCACTTCTCTCTTTGCAGTGGTCAATTCTGCATTCCTTGCCATTTCCTTAATGGACGTATTTGTCTCCTCACTTTGCCTAGATATGGATTTGTCGACACCTGGAGTACCTGATACCTTCGTTGTTGCAACTGTCTCCTGAAAATTTACATTAGTAGGGTCTTTCATGTCAACAGTTGATTGACTAATCGATTGTACCGTAACTATGTTTGTAATGGCACTAGGATCTAAATTTACCTTCCCTGATGTATTGCTTTGCGAGTAGACGATTTGACAACTGGCCAATAAAGCGATGCTAATTATTATTTTTTTCATATACTGTTTTTTACGATTTAGAATTATTGGATATATTCTTCATCATTGTTATTTAATTATTAGTTTACTCTATGTCCACTGAAACTTCCATCTAAATTATTTGAATTTTTAGAAATGGATACCCCTGAAAAGTTTCCAACTTCTACTTTAATAACATCACCTGCAAGCAATCTTACAGTTACTGATTTTTGCAAACTCCAATCTGTATTTGATGGTAATGCTCTAAAAATTGTACCAGGTAAAAAATTTCCATTTTTCAATAAGCCGATTCTAGCGTATGCTGTTGCGCCAGCAGTTGAAGCAAAAGTCTGACTATAGTTAAACTGATAGACGCCAGTTGCAGGAGCCGTAAATTCGCCGGTTGCTGCATTATACGCATTTGCATCATCGTACTCTTCAGCTGTGTAAATGCTCGTCGCACTCAATCCAGTTCCAATAGTACCACTGCATGTGGTAGCTAAAAACCCGCCAAATGTTGACCAGCTTGCATTACCGGAAGCATCTGAAGTAAGAATTTTTCCGGTGCCTTGTGTTCCATCGGTAACTCTCAATGGACCATTACTCCAAACGGCAATTCCACTTGATGAACCGTAAACTCCAATATCCTGAGCTCCAACTGGAGGAACAGATCCACCAAAGCCTCTACCCACTATACCGGCTCCAAAGCCGCTGGTATTGTACGTTCCTAAAACCCCAATTTGGTTACTAGCGCTCGCGTCATTTGCAGAGGCAAAAATCGCTGTGTCTACAGTAGATGTTGATAATACATGTAATTTGGCAGCTCCAGTAGCAGTTCCAATAGCAACATTTCCGGTTGTACTATTAATACGCATTCTTTCTAAACCTGCACTCATTTGAAATATTTGATAATCATTCGATGCTGGTTCATTTCGTGTATTCCACATTAATGAGCCATTATTTCCAAATCGCAAAGCAGCATCGCCAGAAGAAGCATCAATATCTACTACAGAAAAACTACCAGTCGATTTTGAAAGGATACCGGATGCGCCACCATGTGTAACATCTAGTTTGTAAGTTGGAGTGGTAGTACCGATTCCAACATTATTAAATGCATCAATAGTCATAGCAGTTGCATTACTTGACCCAAGATTTAAATCACTTGCTTCCTTATTAATAATAGAAGCTACTGTACCCACATTTTTAATTTCTAAACCATCACCCACAAGGTGTCCTGTAGTATTATTGGTTAAACGTAAATCGGTGGTAGTACCATCGGTATTATTTAAATGCACCCGAGAAACCGGTACTGAATTACCACCAATACCTACATTTTCTGTAGTGTAGTCAACATGGAATTTTAATTTTGAGCTACCTTTTAAAATGGCAAGACCTATATTTCCTCCGGTACTGATTAAGAATTTACCAAGGCCATCTCCTGCAACGGGGCCATTATTTCCGAAAGCTAGGGTATTGGCATTTGGATATAATCCAGGAATTTGGTCGCCTGCAACAGCCGAGCCGTATTTGGTAAAGGTAGCGTATGAAGCAGCACCATCATTATACATGATAAATTTGCCAGATCCGGTAGCACTTACATTTTGCAAACGAAGGTGTTCGAAATTTGTAGCTGAATTGGCAAAAATTGAAAATTTCGCTCCTGGTGCAATGGTACCCAAACCGATATTGCCTGCAGCAGATTCATACAAGGCTGATTTGCCAATAAGGTTTAATCCATAGAATCGGGTAAGGTATCGGTTGTCGCCAGCCACGTGTGCCGCTTCTGAATTTACAGCACCGGTACGTGTTTTGTCAGTACCTCCATTGGCAGCTACACCCGCTTTATCGGCATAGATTGCATAGGGTACAGACAATAATTGATTGGTTCCGGCATCTACAAAGTTGTTACCGCCATTGGGGTCGATTCCTACTTTGATGTATTTGTTACCGGTTTCCCACTTAACGGTTTTCATGGCACCAGTAACTGCAGTGCCATTACCAATTTGAAGCGTGTATAAACCAAATTCATTGGTTTTTACGGTTTGAGTTTCCTCATATTCTGCTACTGAAGCATCAGAGGTAGGAAGTACCGAAAGTTTTAAAGTCATGGTTTGATTGCTCAAAGGGTTTCCTTTGGCATCACGAGCAATGCCTTGATAGTTAAATAATTGGGGCACTTGGGCTAGTGCCTCTACTGTGCTCAGCATGACAAGCATTACTGCAAATGCGAATAAAAATTGAATTTTTGATTTCATGTTTGTTTAAATTTAGATGTTTAATTTGTTTTTTGAATTTTGTAAGAGAAGTTTTCTAGAATTCCGTTAGCATTTGGCTTGCGAATCATAAGATAGTAGGAGCCCGCAGCATAATTTTTAAGATCGAGTGTAACCTTATTTGTTCCAGCATGCCAGATTAGGTTTTCGCTACGTACTACTTTACCTGCAGCATCAAATAGTTGATAGCTTATTGAAGCTTCTACATTTTCGAATGATTCCACATTCAAAATGTTTTCGGTAGGATTCGGATATACTTTCATTAAATCGCCGGTAGCGATTTGAGTATTTCCGGGTTGCGCTTGGGTTCCACTCCTAGAACCGGTAGGTTGTAACAGGCCTTGTGTTACAATGCGGTTGGCATTTCGTTCAGTACTTACCAAGGTCATTTCGCCAATCGAGTAATCGAAGGTAGCTCCATAAATGCTGGCAGAATGACTGCTGACATTAAGGGTGTTTTGGCAAAATGCAGTTGTGGAAAGCAAGGAAAAAAACGCCAGTGAGGCCATTTTTACTTTGATTTTTCTATGCATATTTAAATTGTTTTAATGGGTGTAAAATTACTTTTTTTCTTCTTATTAATTCTTGACATGATTCAATAAGAAGGGTGATTCTTATCATTTGGTTCTTGAAGTATCCACACTATCTTTGCACATTGTTTCATCAGAAATATCCTTTTCAGATTGAGAATTAAAAAAAAATGAAAAATTTCTTTTTCGTTAATAGAGCCCTCAATTTGTTTCGTATTCTATGATTTCGGTGCGAAAGTAGTTTGCTAATCTGTAATATGCTGAGCAACTTAGTTTATGGTAGAGTTGGTTGAGTATTTGGTAGGAATCGTATGATTTTTGGTAGTGAATCATATTAAAAATGCCCCGCAATTGCAGGGCATTTTTGTTTAATTATTATTCTTTTCCAAGTTTATCTCCTTAAACTAGGGTTTCCCTTTGGGGTTGCATTCTCAGTTGGTTGTTTTACCTCGGTTTTCGGAACAGCGACTGTTGGTGCTGCAGGGGTTGCAATTTGAGGTGCAACTGTAACCGGTCTTCTTAAAGTTGATGGGCCTTCGTTTGTTGTGGGAGTTACACTAGTTACTTTATTGGCCTCTATTTTTTTATCAGTAGATGGACTTGTTTTGTTGTTTTGGGCAAACATCTGGGTACTTGAAATAAGTACCATTGCTATCATTATTATTTTTTTCATATTACTATTTTTTTAATGAAGGGAAATAGCCATTAGGCCATTTCCCAGATTATTATTATTATTTATTTTCAACTTTAGATTGTTCTCTTTTTACCTCACTCAACTCTTTTGGCATGGTACCAAATTCAAGTTCTTTACCATTCCACCACATAGACAAGCCGCTCTTCTTTTTGTTACCATCGTTAAATAAGGCCTGACTTAAATTTCTGTTGAAGCTTGTATTGGTAAGCATAGAAGGAACTTCAGTGCTGTTCGCATCTATTCTACTACCAACTGAAATCCATGAAATTTCTACATTGCTATTGCCGGTATTTTGTTCTTTAATTACAAATCCTTCTTTAGAAACTTCTGCAATATAAACGCCATTGCAAGCACCCATAGGACTAGCAGTTACAATTGGTGATTCGCCCAATAGTTGACCATAGTTTTCGCTAAAACGAACGGTTGCAGTGCCATTAACCAACTGAATTTTTCCGTTATCGTATACTTTTGACTCGTAAGAAGTTACTGCATAAGAGGGAACTACTTTATCATTGGTTGCAACTAATTCAACTTGCTTTCCTGAAGTATACACATCGCCTTTATTATAAGCAGCAAACAATTCGCCTTCGTTCAACTGGCCAATTACACTACCTTTAGAAAGAGAACCAATGGTTCCAAAGAAACCACCACCTACACCATTTAACTCAGTGCTAGGCAATAGACCACCACCATTTGCATAGGCAGCACTACCATAAACGCCATAATTTAGTAAGGCACTACTTCTATATCCCAGTGATCCCCAGTATGTACCAGCTGTTTCCGCACCTAATACACCTCCAGTTCTGCTATAATCATTATAACTATAACCTCCAACTCCAAAAGTATATACATCGCCCCAGAAGTTATAACCCTTAACGCCGGTATTGCCTCCAGATTGCCCGTAATTGATTCCATCATTTTGTGAATCACGAGTTCGATACCCATAAATGGTCGCTTGGCCATCACCGTCCACTGTTAATTGGTTATCATAAGTATATAATCTATAAAGATTGCTGACTGTAGTATTGATACCAACACCAGTACCATTATCTTGAATTTGTGAATTACCAATTGCACCAGCACCAGTAAATTTAGGAACATAATTGGTAGTACCAGAACCTGTAACAGTACCGCCAGAAGGGGTTGTCCATGTAGCTAAACCAGTTGCATCAGAAGTTAATACTTTTCCAAGACCTGGTACGCCACCAGTTATTTTTACTTGCCCTGCAACTTCTAGTTTTGTGGTAGGACTTGTGGTCCCGATACCAACATTTCCAGTATTTTCTATAGCTATTCGAGAAACCATCGGTGCTACAGTGCCTGCAGTACCAGAAGGAGCGGTGTTGATAGAAAAACCACCCAAGACTTCCTGTCCAAAGGTAACGATACCAGCTGGCGCAGTTGATCCATAAGCATAATTAAATAATCCCATATCCCACTTAGCATTGAATCCAACCATTGGTTGATTTGCAACTAAAAATATAGGTTGGTTTCCTATGGGACCAAATTTTGCTTGGGTTGGCAGTATTTCAGTTACATCTAGTTGCTCAGTTGGTGCATTATTTCCAACACCTAAATCGCTGGTAATAAAACTATTTGCAGCTGCTGCTGTTCCATTAATTCGTGCACCCTCTACACCTGCTGCATCATATACAGATACGATACCATTGCCAGCAGCACCTTGATTAAGAGCAATCAACGGATTTGCTGATCCGCTTGCTTCTACTAAGATAGGAGATGTACTATTTCCAGATGATTTAACATGTAATTTTTGGGTTGGATTAACACCTATACCAAAATTACCAGCCTGAGTCACCGTTGTCATAATACTTGAACCTAAGTATGTATGAAGTGGATTCGTTGAACCTGATCCTGTTCCGATGTATGTTCCACCGAAAAATCAGGATTAACGAAAACCCGAAATTTGTATTTGCTAGGTTATAAATTTGAAAAACATCGTTTTGTAATCTGGTAGCAGGGCCTACGACAGAAAACTTTTCTATTGGAGCCGCAGTTCCAATACCAACGTTGCCGCCATTATTATAAATATTGCTACTATTAACTATCCAGTTGGTACCATCCCAATACGGTGTGTTACCAGCGGCTGCACCATTAGGTAATAATCCAGCAGGTCCAGCAGGTCCGGCAGGTCCGGCAGGTCCAGTTAACCCTGTTGGTCCAATAGGTCCAATAGGTCCTGTAGGCCCAGTTGGTCCAGCAGGTCCAGTTAATCCAATAGGTCCTGTAGGCCCAGTTGGTCCAATAGGTCCTGTTGGTCCGGCAGGTCCGGTTAACCCAGTTGGTCCAATTGGTCCAGCAGGTCCAGTTGCTCCGGTAGCGCCAGTTGCTCCTGTAGGTCCAGCAGGTCCAGCAGGTCCAGCAGGTCCCACAGGTACAGGTCCAAGAGGTGGTGCTTGCCATGTAGCTAAACCAGTAGCATCAGAAACCAAAACATTTCCTAATGCAGGTGCACCTCCGTTAATTTTTACTTGTGCTCCAAATTCAGTAATACCTGAAGGATGAATGGTAACCATGGTAGGATTGCTATTAACACCTAATGTCAAGGTAGCATTTTCTCTATTGTAGATACCAGCCGTATTACCCGTATTGGAAATTTCCAAACCATCACCATTTGTATGGCCGGTTGTATTATTTGTCAATCGCATGGTCATGCTGGTGCCGTCTGTATTGTTTAAATGCACTCTAGATGTAGGAACCGCGTTACCACCAATACCAACATTTTCAGTGGTATAGTCCACATGGAATTTTAATTTTGAAGTGCCTTTCAATATGGCAAGTCCCAAATTACCACCGGTACTGATTAAGAATTTTCCAAGTCCGTCTCCTGCAACAGTTCCATTATTACCAAAGGCTAATGTATTGGCATTTGGATATAGGCCTGGAATTTGGTCGCCCACAGTGGCAGAACCGTATTTGGTAAAGGTAGCGTATGAAGTAGCGCCATCATTATACATGATAAATTTACCAGATCCGGTAGCGCTTACATTTTGCAAACGAAGATGTTCGAAGTTTGTGGCTGAATTGGCATAAATTGAAAACTTCGCTCCTGGTGCAATGGTTCCCAAACCAATATTACCCTGCAGCTGATTCATACAAGGCTGATTTGCCAATTAGGTTTAAGCCATAGAATCGAGTGAGGTACCGATTGTCGCCAGCTACGTGAGCAGCCTTCTGAATTTACGGCACCGGTACGTGTTTTGTCAGTACCTCCATTTGCCGCTACGCCTGCTTTGTCGGCATAGATAGCATATGGTACAGACAATAATTGATTGGTTCCGGCATCTACAAAGTTGTTACCGCCATTTGGGTCGATTCCTACTTTGATGTATTTGTTACCGGTTTCCCACTTTACGGTTTTCATGGCACCGGTAACTGCAGTACCATTGCCAATTTGTAAGGTGTATAAACCAAATTCATTTGTTTTTACGGTTTGTGTTTCTTCATATTCAGCTACCGAAGCATCTGAGGTAGGAAGCACTGAAAGTTTGAGCGTCATCGTTTGATTACTCAAAGGGTTACCTTTAGCATCTCGCGCAATGCCTTGATAATTAAATAGTTGCGGCACTTGTGCTAGTGCTTCGACCGCATTCAGCATGACAAGCATAACTGCAAATGCGATTAAAAATTGAATTTTTGATTTCATGTTTTAAAGATTTAATTGATTAATTTGTTTTTTGGATTTTGTAAGAGAAATTTTCAAGGATTCCACTGGCATTAGGCTTGCGAATCATTAAGTAGTACGATCCGGCAGCATAGTTTTTGAGGTTTAGCGAAACCTTATTGCTTCCTGCATGCCACATTACTTTTTCATTAAATACCACTTTACCTGTTGCGTCAAAAAGCTGGTAGCTGATTTCGGCCTCAACACTTTCGAATGATTCCACATTCAAAATGTTTTCAGTAGGATTCGGATAAACCTTCATCACATCGCTGCCTGCGATGGGGGTATTTCCGGGTTGTGCCTGGGTTCCACTCCTAGAACCGTTAGGTTGTAACAAGCCCTGCGTTACAATGAGGTTTGCATTTCTTTCGGTACTTACCAAGGTCATTTCGCCAATCGAGTAATCGAAAGTAGCTCCATTAATGGTGGCAGAATGACTGCTCACATTAAGGGTGTTTTGGCAAAAGGCACTTTGTGAAATAGCCGAAAAAAATACAAGGCTTACTAGCTTGATGATTTTTTTTCTGTGCATAGTTTAACAAATTTTTATTGTAGTGTAAATGTTAAACTTTTCCTTTAGTTTATTATTTCTTTTTAGAATATGGTAGGAATTGGATGGTATTTGGTCATTTTCAATGAGTAATTGGTAAAATGGAGAACGGGCAAATTGAAAGGAATGGTCGGCAGTACTTCGATCAATTTTCGAAAAAAAAATCCCGGCCTCTTTTGGCCGGGATATTATCACCGTGAAAATGGTAAATTGAATTTAATTGCAGGGATTGGTGAGGTAGGCATCTATGGTTCCTTGTAAATCGCAACCAGGTTGAAAGTCGATATAATACGTTCCTATAATATTAACATTTGAAGCACCTGTGGTATTGTACGGGCCAATTGGAATTAAAGGGGTAACATTTTCTCCTGCATTAATATATAGGGCTCGTCGAGTAGCCGTTCCTGTTTCTGTTTTGTTTTGCAAATATAGGGTATGGGCCATTTTTACTGCTGCATCGGCATCTAACAAGCCATATCCCATTTCATTATTCCAAGTGCCGTTTGGATAGAGACCATTTACGGTATAGCTATATCCTCCAACTTTTCGACAAGTAATTTGCATAATATCTTCCACTTCGTCTGTAGTGAGACAAGGGTTTACCGATAAAATAAGGGCCGCTATTCCTGCGGCATGCGGGCAGGCAGAGGAGGTGCCATTAAAATTGGTAGCATAGTCTCCGGCCACACCTGCTGCAGTGTTGTATCCAGCAGTACCTTGGCGGTCGGTGGTATAAATTTTTACACCAGGAGCCATTACATCCAATCCGGCGCCATAGTTACTACCCCACCAATTTTCGCCATCGCAAGAGGCGGGATTTTTTCTTTGTCCGCAAGGGCTCATAGCTCCTACTGCAATAATCTTTTCGTTGGAATTGGAGGGGTAGGAAATCGTACCAGCATTTCCATTTGCAGTGGCAAATAATATCACACATCCTAGGCCCCCTCGTCCGAGGGTAAGGGCGTTTGTGATGGCCGTGTTTATAGTTGCGCTAGGAGATCCACCGCCCCAAGAGTTTGAAATTACTTCGGCACCATTTAGTCGGGCCCAGTTAAATCCGTCGGCAATCATCGCATTGGTAAGGCCAGCACCAAATTGCATTGAAATGGACATTAAATCACATCCATAGGCTACACCTGTAACACCTAGGCTATTATTTCCTTCTGCTGCAGCTATTCCGGCGCAGGCGGTTCCGTGTGAGCCATACACAATGGTTGGGGAAGTTCCGGTCATGACGCTATATCCTGTATTTTCAATATTTCCATCCAAATCGGGATGATTATTTTCGAAACCCTCGTCAATAACTGCAATATCAACCGTTGCAATTCCGGTAGTTGTTGCATAGGCAGCACACACCCTAGTGTCCATGCCAGCTACGCCTCCAAACTGTCCGGTATTATTGAGTCCCCATTGATTGGTAAATAGGGGATCATTAGTACAATAGGCTTGATACCCCCCAATAAACTCCGGTTCGGCTGCCGTAAATAGTCCGGTTTCCATTAATAATTGAGCCGCTTTTACCTGCGAATAGGTGGCATTTTCCTGAGGACAAACCATTACCCACTCCTTCATGTATGGATTTTGACCAACTATCGAGTAATTAATTTTGGAGGCTTCAGCTATCAATACAGGCATTTGGGCTTCATTTTTTAATCCCACCCAAATGTAATTTGTAATCGCAAATTTGCTATTACTATCAATATGATAACTGTGTGCAATATTGATAATTTCGGGATGAGATTTTATTTGAACGAATCGTTCTTTTACCTGTTCAATTGTAAGATTTGGATTGTTAAACTGAATTTCTGCATAATAATTGTTAGGATTGGCCATCCTGGGCGAACTATTGTTAAACGTTTTGATAAGCCTATTTTGATAAATATCCTGATGGAATTTTGTGATGGTTGCTATTCCGTCCAATTTTTTTTGTAAGGCTTCCTTATTATCCAAATTACATAGAAGATAGGCAAATTGGGTATGAATTTGCATGGGCATTTTGCCCCCTTGGTAGTAATAAAAATCTTCCTGCGCGTAGCCTTGCAAAGCCAGTAATAACAACAAACTAAAAAGAATTTTTTTCATGTTTATTATTTTTTTAGGGTTGCTTTTAATACTTCATTTTCTGATTTAAGGGCCTTAATTTCTTTATTCATTTCAATCATATACAAAGTGAGTTCCTCCAATTTTTCCATGAGTTTAGCGTCTACTGTGGCTACATCAATCCCTGTCTCAACCATTTTTTCGGCAGATGGAACATTTGGTAAGTGTTTGTTTTCCTTAATAAAAGCCTCTACCTCTTCGAGGGGTAATAATTTATAAGAATCGGCAAACACATAGTCGGCCCAATTTCCTGAACCATTTACAGCTACTTTTAGTCTTTCGGTAAGGATGCCGCTTTGCACGTATAATTTATAGGCACCCGGTGTGGAAGCTACAGTACCAATCACCACCTTACCGGCATTATCAGAAATTGTTGAATTTCCGAGTGTGGTGCCATTTGGTGTAAATTTTGGAATAAAATTTAAGGTACCTGAACCGCCCATTCCGCCAGTTGCCGTTTGCCATGTTGCCAAACCAGTAGCATCGGAAGTTAATACTTTTCCGGCACCCGGAGCACCGCCTGTTATTTTTACCTGACCAGTTACTTCTAATTTGGCACCAGGCGCTACGTTGCCAATACCAACATTTCCACCGTTATTAAAAATATTACTACTGTTAACCACCCAGGAGGCTCCATTCCAGTAGGGGGTATTGCCTGCTGCTGCTCCATTTGGTAAACCGGCACCAGCTGGTCCTTGAGGACCCGTTGGACCTGCCGGTCCTTGTGCTCCCTGGGGCCCTGTTAATCCAATAGGTCCCTGTGGACCGGTAGCACCGGCAACTCCAGTGGGACCTTGTGGTCCGGCTGGTCCGGCTGGGCCAATGATGGAAGTAGGGCTTCCCACGCGCCACCGATTTTTGGACCATATATTTGGTGAGCAATGGTATTGATATAAAAATCACCGTCTACACCAACACCAACGGTTGGTGCACTGGTTCCATTTAATATTGTTTTGCCATCCAAGCCATTGCTGCCAGCCGGTCCAGCAGGACCTTGTGGGCCAGCGGCACCCATACCACCTGCCGGTCCTGCGAAACCTTGAATACCCATTGGCCCTTGTGGACCAGTTGGTCCTGCGGGACCAGCCGGTCCTTGAATCCCTTGTGGGCCCTGAGGTCCCTGTGGGCCATCATTTCCTTGGATTCCTTGCGGGCCTTGAGGTCCTTGTGCACCCACCGGGCCATTTTCCCAGGTTGCTAATCCCACTGCATCCGACATTAAAAATTTACCAAATCCTGGTGCACCACCGGCAATTTGAACTTGACCTGAAAATTCTGTAGTACCTGATGGGGTAATGGTCACCATAGCAGGATTGCTATTCACACCAAGGGTTAGCGAATTATTTTCGCGATTATAAATACCCGCAGATGTACCGAAATTTCCAATTTCCAAACCATCTGCAAGGGTATGACCGGTAATATTATTTGTTAAACGCATTTCCATGCTAATATCGTCGGTATTCATCAAGTGGACACGTGCAGCAGGAACGGCATTTCCACCGATTCCTACATTTTCCGTTGTGTAGTCTACATGGAATTTTAGTTTTGAGCTTCCCTTTAATATCGCTAGACCTAAGTTGCCTCCGGTGCTTATGAGAAATCTGCCAAGTCCGTCGCCGGCTGCGGTTCCGTTATTACCAAAAGCTAGGGTATTCGCATTTGGATATAAGCCTGGGATTTGGTCGCCGGTTGCTGCAGAACCATATTTAGTGAATGTTGCATAAGAACTAAGTCCATCATTGTACATGATAAATTTACCGGATCCTGTTGCGCTTACATTTTGCAGACGAAGATGTTCTACGTTTGTTGCTGTATTTGCATAAATTGAAAATTTTGCACCAGGGGCAGTGGTTCCAAGACCGATATTTCCTGCAGCTGATTCATATAAGGCAGATTTTCCTATGAGGTTTAAACCATAGAATCTAGTTAGGTACCGGTTGTCACCGGCTACATGTGCCGCTTCGGAATTCACGGCACCAGTTCGTGTTTTATCGGTACCCGCATGTGCCGCTACACCGGCTTTATCGGCATAGATTGCATAGGGTACAGATAACAATTGGTTGGTACCGGCATCTACATAATTATTGCCACCGCTTGGGTCAATGGCAACCTTAATATATTTGCTTCCACTTTCCCATTTCACTTCTTTTAGAGTTTTGCCTGAATTGGCGGATCCGTTGCCGATTTGCAAGGTATATAAGCCAAACTCATTGGTTTTTACTGTTTGTATTTCCTCGTATTCAGCCACAGAAGCATCGGATGTTGGTAACACTGAAAGCTTTATGCTCATGGTTGTGTTGCCTAAAGGATTTCCTTTAACATCACGTGCAATGCCTTGATAGTTAAATAATTGAGGCACTTGCGCGAAGGTTTCAATTGCGCTCAGTAGTACCAGAACTACGAAAATACTGCGAAAAAGGGTATTGGATCTAACCATGGTTTTGATTGTACGTTTCATATATTTTGTATTAAGTGATTAATTAGTTTTTTGAATTTTGTATGAGAAGTTGTTTAGGATTCCATCCGGATTGGGTTTGCGAATCATGAGGTAGTAGGAACCGGATGCATAACTTTTAAGGTCTAGTGTAATCTTATTACTTCCTGTTTGCCATACTGCCTTTTCGCTAAGAATCACTTTGCCAGTGGCATCAAATAGCTGATAGCTGATTACTGCATTGGCATTTTCGTAGGATTCAATGTTTAAAATATTTTCGGTAGGATTCGGATAAACTTTAATCAGATCGCTAAGCGGGATGTTGGTATTTGCGGGCTGCGCTTGGTTTCCCTTTCGAGAATCGGTTGGTTGTAACAAACCTTGTGTTACGATGAGGGTTGCATTTCGTTCAGTACTCACCAAAGTCATTTCGCCAATTGAGTAATCGAAGGTGGCACCATTGATGGTAGTTGAGCTACTTGCCACATTAATACTTTGCTGGCAAAAGCCGATAAAGGGTGTGAGTAATAAAGCAAATAATGGAAAGATGTAGTGGAAACTGTTTTTTTTCATATATATATTAATGTTATTGTCTTGTAAATATAAATTGTTTTTTTTTCAAAAGTGAATTAATTTAGAATTTGGTGTCAATCTGCAATTTTTTGGTTGTTTTTGGTAGGAATTCGGCTAGGGATTTGTGAATTTTATTTGAAATGTTTGCCTATTATTGTAATTCATAACACGATTTCATGAAGGAAATTTTTTCGAAAGGGAGTTCTAAAATTTATCAAAAAAGGGTTTCAGCGCTTGATGTTGCAACTTTTGAAAGCGGAACGGTACATGAGGTGTATTCGACATTTGCATTAGCTCGCGATGCGGAGTGGAGTGGAAGATTGTTTGTGCTTGAAATGAAAGAGGATGATGAGGAGGGAATTGGCACCCAAATCAATGTGAAGCATTTATCACCTGCCTTTGTGGGGGAATTACTGACCTTTACTGCCTACTATGATGAAATGAACAACAACAGGGAAATCATCACGACTTTTACGGTGCATTGCGAAGATCGCCTAGTGGCGACTGGATCTCAGGGACAGAAAATTTTAAAAAAAGAAAAAATTGAAACTTATTTTACCTCCTTTGTAAAGAAATCCTAAACATTAAAACATTTCGCTACCTGCTGTGCCCAAACCTCATATTCGTTTGCAGAATAATGTAGCAAATCAGTAGCTAAAAACGTAGAATCCGTTGCGTGTATCCTGGTAGATTGGGTGATATCCAAATACCTTGTGCCTAAATTTTCGGCTAAATCCCTATTGATTTTGTTATACTGATCAATTTCTGTTGAAACACGTTGCTTGTCTCTATCCTTATTGAATGGAGTTAAGCCCCAGTCGGGTATAGACAAAACGACCACATTCTGCGGATTAGAACCTGCAAATAAAATGGCCTGACAAAGTAAGCTATAAAATTGCCAGTAATAGGTATCCATAGGTAGTGATCGGTATTGATTATTTACTCCCACCAATAAAGTTACTAAATTATGGTCGAATGAGGGCTTTGCTTTTGCAATAGCATTCATTAATTCATCACTGGTCCAACCGGTTTTGGCAATGATGGATGGTGCCTCAAAATGTTCAGCTGATTGGTTCAAAATCCGACACAACTGATTGGGGAAATTATCCTCCATTGCTACCGATTCGCCAATGGTATAACTATCGCCTATGGCTAAATATTTTTTCATAAGGGTTTAAATGTGCTCAACATTTTTTTAAAAATGGGATGATGTTTTTGTTGATCTTTTTTTTCGGAATTGCACGCGAAGTTATATCCACGTTTTCCATGTACCATGCAATAACCTAGTACTTCGTAGGCGTTGCTATCTTTGGAATAATAATCAAATGTAAAGGAAGAAAACGTATGATCGCCTAATACAACCGGAGACAATTTTTTGATTTGTAATTGGGGATTTGATATTTTTAATTCGGTGATGGAGGCCTGAAAGAAAACACTGTCTGTAATTTCGAGAGGCATTTCTTCCATCCAGCATACTATATTTTCTTTGTAGGAATCTTGGCTATCTACTTTCTTTTCAATAAATGCCACGGTATTTAATTCTACCGGATTGACAAAAGCTTCCCAATTGCTTGGGTGACTCATTGTGAAATGTAAGGAGTCGGAGGTGAAGGTTTCTGTGAGGGCAGCACTTTGCGAATTGGTTTTACAGGATTCGAAGGCAAGCGCTAGGGCAAGTCCCAATAATAGATTTTTCATTTTGCAAATATAGTTGATTATTGAAATCTGTTAAATGGTCAAATTTTCATTCGATTTACCGCATACATGACATTAAGACATTAATTATTTTAAATAACAGACAAAAAGGCGCAAAAAATGAAATGGTATGCAAATTGTAATATCCTCTTCAAATAAAAATAAATAACTATGACACACATCAGAGTAAAAACACCCGCATTTGTTCCAAATTTTTTCAACACCTTGGACCGTTTTTTGGCAGACGATTTTGCCAATATGCAAGTGGCAAGTCCGGCCGTAAACATTATTGAAAAAGAAAATGGGTATCATTTAGAGATGAGAGCCCCCGGTCTTGCCAAATCAGATTTCAAAATTGAATTGGATGAGGATTTATTAAGTATTTCCTACGAAAAAAATGAAGAAAAATCGGAAGAAACGGAGAAATTTATCAAAAGAGAATTTTCAACAAAATCGTTTAAGCGCACTTTCACTGTAAATGCTGATTTAAAAGTGGAAGAAATTTCAGCAACGTATGAAGATGGCATCTTACGAGTTGATATACCAAAGAAAGAAGAAAAAGTAAAAGAAGTCAGAAAGATCAATATCAATTAATTGTGCCACTCAATGCTTTGAAAAATCCCGTATGAAAATGCGGGATTTTTTTTGGATGGAATATTAATTCCAAATCTACCAATTGGGTGTTACATTTACAACCGCTATCTATGAAAAAGAGGGTTAATATAATAGGTGCCGGGATATCCGGCTTGTGTGCAGGATGTTATTTACAGATGAATGGCTTCGAGGTACAAATTTTTGAAAAGCACTCCATACCGGGTGGACTTTGTACGAGTTGGAAAAAAGGGGAATATACCGTAGACGGCAGTATTCATTGGATATTAGGTTCAAACGATAAGGATGGTTTTTTTGATATGTGGAATGAAATCCTTGATGTTAAAAAGATTCCATTTTATGATCATGAAATTAGGCTCACTTTGGAGGTGAAAAACATGCAGATAAGTATGGCAGCAAAACCTTTATACTGTATACCAATTTAGAAAGACTTCAAGCCTATATGTTGGATTTGAGTCCAGAAGATGAAGTAGTCATTCGCCGTTTTATTCAAGATATTCGCGATTTACAACAATTTAGGGTTCCTCCCATAATGGACAAATTGCCTTTTTTTCAATCGATGTGGCGTGGAATCAAGATGATGAGATATCTGAAATTTCTCTTCATTATTATGCGACAAACCAGAATCAGTAATTTTCAATTGGCCAAAAAATTTAAGAGTCCTTTCTTGCGAGAAGTGTTTGAGAATATATTTGATAATGACGAGGTAAAAATGCTTGTATTTAATTTCCCGATGGCTTCCTTTGATCAAAAAAGTGCCGGCTATCCAATTGGAGGATCCTTGAAATGGGCTGAACGAATAACGGAAAAATTTGAATCGCTTGGAGGGGTGGTACATTATAATACACCGGTAAAAAGAATCATTACTGAAAATAACGTAGTAAAAGCTCTAGAAGTGCGTAATAATGTAATTCATGATTGTGATATTGTGCTTTCTTCCGCCGATTGGTACCGCACCGTTTTTGAATTTTTAGAAGGAAAATATGTGGATGAAAAAATTATTGCCCTAAAAGAGAAAAAATCGTTTGAGGTCTATTTCTCTATTTTATTGGTGACCTTTGGACTGAAAAGAGATTATAAAGAATATCCCCACTTTAATCGCTTTCCGATTGAAAAAGAACTGCATTCACCTTGTGGAAAAACATGGGATCGATTAGAGACGCATTTTTATCATTATGACCCCACCTTAGCACCTGAAGGTAAAACCGTGATGGCTTGTAGTTTTTATACCAAAAACGGTCAGTTTTGGATTGATTTGCGAAAAAATGATCGAAAAAAATACAGAGAAGTCAAAAATCAATTTATTAGCGACTTGACCGAAATTTTAGAGTTGAAATATCCTGGTATAAAGGATGATATTGAAATGGTAGATTTTGCTACCCCGGCTACCGTATATCGCTATACTAATAACTGGCAGGGTAGTGCACAAGGATGGTTACCAGGCGATAATGTGATTGCCTCTACACCGGTAAAATTTAAACTCCCAGGATTGCAAAATTTTTTTTATGCCAGTCATTGGAGCCGCCCTGGCGGAGGTATTCCGGTAGCCATTAATATGGCACGGGATGTTTCCAAAATTATTTGCAAGGAGCATAAGATGCCTTTTCATACGAAACAACATTGATGGCTTTCATTTTGCGCATACACGGTTTATTTTTTTATATTTACCATTATAATTGTTCCGTTCGGCAAATGAAAAAACTTTTTTTCTCTTTATTATTATTGCTTTTGGCAAAAACGCTGTTGGCCCAAAAAGTGGTGGATCAGGTGATTGACAATGATGATAGAAAGAAAGTGGAGCAAGCCAGACGGCTTTACAATCAGTATAAAATTTTTGAAGGCGAAAAAATCCTAAAGGATCTCATCAAAAAAAATCCAACAGAAGTATATTTTTACGAGGCACTAGTGCAAATGCAACGACAGGTACTCTATAGAATTCAAGATGCAACCGGTGAATTGCAACAGATGAATTTGGGTAAAGCTGCCATAGATTCTCTTCGGAAAGAGGAGACAGAAGAGGCAGATGAAGGTGACCAGGTTGCTGCAGCCAAACCGGTGAATACAAAAGAAATTTTTGAATCGCTTGGACTGGATATGGCCAAGATAAACGTCAAGGAGAACGAAACGAAAGTGGACGAGGAAGAGGCCAAAGAGCCACTGGATGCGACTGTAACCATTGATTCATCCTTGATTTTTAGTGAGGAAGAGCGAAATGAATTTAGAAGGCAATCAAAGGGAGCCACCAATCGAATCGACAAAAAGACACAGCGCAAATTGAAGATTATAGAAAGTTTTGCGCAAATTCCATATGAGCAATATCTGTATGATCTGATACAAAATGCCCGAAACGCGACACGACTTTTTATCAATGCCGATTCCTCTTCATTGTATCTTAGAAAATTTTTAAGCGATACCCTCAACGTGAATGAAGGAGTCAGCAATGAAGCCTGGACCGAGTACATTAGAGGACTCGAACAGTTGTATGATAAGATTATTCCCTCCGCAGCAAAACATTTTGAGAATGCGGTGGCACTCGATCCAAACTTTTATGAGGCACATATCAAATTAGGTGATGTTTACTATCTAATGAATAATGCTACAGGATCTATTCAGCAATATAAATATGCATCGCTGGCTGCAACCGATAAATCTGAACCCTTCGAACAACTTGCCATTATGCAGTACAATCGCGGGCGTTATACAGATGCTGCCGGAACCATGATAACGGCTATCATGAAGTATCCTTTGAGTCATTACACTGCATTACTGAAACGCATTGTGGAAAAAACCGGTTTGGGATTTGATCCACAATGGATACCGAGGGCCGTATTTCCGCTTTCAACAGCACATATGACTGAGGAAATTATCGTAGATGACAAATCGCCTTGGTGGCATTATCAAGCAGCCAGACAAGATGTATTTAACTACTTTGATACATTAGGTATCGTCATCCCAAACGACAAAACGCAGGAACGTTATCTTGAGGTATATGCGTGGAAAAAAATGTTAAATAATTCGAGTCCAAAGCATTTCCAATTTGCAAGAGCTATGGATAAAGTGGGTTATCTCGATTGCTATGTATTGGTCACTTTATTTCATAATGACATTTATGGACAATTCAAAGATTTTGCAGAGTTCAATACAGATAAAATCAAAAAATATTATTATTTATTGATAAATTATCAGGATGCGAAATTTGATAAATTGCGAAAATCTGTGGAGGTAAGCGAATCCAAAAGTGTCGATAAAAAGAAAGCAGAAAATAAGAAATGAACTATCCGATTACTTTAAAGTAAATGAGACCAAGCACTACACTACCAAGAATTATTCTATAAATTCCAAAGATTTTAAAACCACGCTCCTTTACGAAATTGATGAAAAATTTAATGGCCAGTAAAGCCACCACAAAAGCAACGGCATTTCCTACAAGTAAAGTGATGAGTTGTTCGCTGCTAAAAAATCCCTCATCTTTAATATAGGATAGGGTCTTGTATCCAGAGGCTGCCGCCATTGTTGGAACTGCCAGAAAGAAAGAAAATTCAGCAGCTACTTCTTTTGAAATTTTTTGACTCATGCCTCCAATAATAGTAGCGGCGCTCCTGCTTAGACCCGGAAAAATTATCGCTAGACATTGAAAAAAACCAATTTTCAAGGCAAGCTTATTATCGATTTGCTCCTCCGCAACAATAATCGGCTTTTGGCCGAACCATTGATCTATAAAAAGAAGTAAAATGCCCCCTAGTATCATTATTATGGCAATAAACAAAGGGCTTTCTAATTTGGCATCAATGAAATCATTTAGTAAAAATCCCAAAATAAGAGAGGGAACCACGGCTATTACTAGTTTAAGGTAAAATGCAGGGGATTTGAAATTAATAAATTTTTTGAAATACAAAACGAGTACTGATAAAATGGCACCAAACTGCGTACAAATTTCAAAGTACTTGGTGAATGGGTCCTTCTCTAAATGCATGAGAGAACTGGTAATAACCATATGGGCTGTTGAGGAAATGGGCAAAAATTCGGTAAGCCCCTCAACGATGGCTATGATAATGGCTTCAAGTATGGTCATTAAAATGGAATAAAATAGATGTTATGCTTTAGGTTTTTCATAATGGCATAGCCTTCTATTACTAGTCCCAACAATACCAAAATGGGCGCCACCGTAATACGCAAGCTGCTATATATTTCTGATTCGTTAAATACCTTTGGGTCACTGCTTTTGCCACCCATCATTAAAATGAAACCTAACACAATTACTGCTAAGCCTGCGAACATCAATGTAAAGTTTTCCTTTGAAAATAGGAATTGCCGATTTACGTTATTTGCCATACCTGATTCTGCTGTTTGTTTTGTAGTGGACATAAAATGAATGTAGTTTACTGTTTAATATAAATCATCTAATTGTGAGCGAAGATACTTTATTACCGATCGATGTGTACTCAACAAAGATATAAAAATACCCAATGCTAAAATGCTTAAGCACAAAATAATGAGCCATTGGGTATTGGCCAATACTTTCAACTCTGGTAGCCAACTCTCTGCAAAAAATTTCAATGTTAAAATACCAATAATAGCAATTGCGGCACTAATAATGCCATTTATTACGCTTCTGATATTAAAGGGCTTGGCAATAAACCATCGAGTGGCACCCACCATTTGCATCGTTTTTATTAAAAAACGATTGCTAAACATGGCAAGTCGGATGGTATTATCTATCAGAATGATTACCGAAAAAATAAGAATAGGGAGATAGCTAAAATAACATAGCCAATTCTTCGGACATTGCTATTCATAATATCTACCAAATTCTTTTGATAAAAGACCTCACGAACCACATTGCTTTGCAACAAAAATTTTTCAATTTTTATCAAACTATCTGTATTCATATAGTCTGACTTTAGATGGAAGTTGACAGAAGTATACAGTGGATTATAATCGAGAACCTGCAAAAAATCTTCACCAAAATCCTTTTTAAATTGTTCCGCAGCTTTGTCCTTTGTAATATATTGCGATGATTTGGTAAATGGCTGCTTGTCAATAATATCTTTTAGCTTGACGGCCATCTCATCTCTAGTATTATCATTTAATATCACCGAAATTTCAATATTCTCTTTAAATGATTTCGAAAGCTCGCCTGCGTTAATTACCAGCCACCCCAAGGACCCCAGCAAAAACAACACCAAGGCGACGCCTATTATGGAATAGGTATAAGTGGCTTTTCCCCGCTTGATTTTTGTATCTACAATAGGATCATTGCTCATAAGCGTTCAAAAATATAAAAAATAATCGCTTAGAAGAAACGAAATGCGGTTTTTTATGAAATTTAACACTCTATGTAAACGAACGTGCTGGTTTCGGGCTCCCCTTATTTGAGTATATCCAAAATGAGTTTTGATATCTCAATCGATTTGTTCAAAATCATTAAATGTCCGCCCTTCTTGATTACTTGATAATGCGTAATGAAGGCTATCGGGAATAGACGATCTGCACTACCGTGAATATGATAGGTGTCCGGGATGCTGCTATTGTTTTTCCAACTTGCTATGGCTCCTATACACCACCTTAAAAAGAAGGTTCATTCTCCCTAAAAACATTCTGCAGTAATTTTTTATCAGCAAGCGAAGCAGCTCCAAAAAGCCAGTTTGTTATCGGGTTTGTATTCTTGAAAAAGGAATTGGGAATCATTTGGTGAAAGTGAAGCTTTCCAAGCCATTTAAAATAGAATGGCAATTCTTTGTGGGATTTAATGGAAGAAATGAGGATTACCTTCCTCGTTTGAATTTGTTTTGCCATTTCGGTAGCAATAATGCCCCCAAAAGAAAGTCCCATCAATATAGGGTTTTTCTCCTCAATTTGAAGTAACAATTTTTTGTATAGCTTTCAAGTGATTCAGTAGAGGAAATAGGCATCCATTGAATATGCTTGAGCTGATAGCCGGGTAATTGCAGGTTTTGGAAAGCCCTGTAGTCGGCGCCTAATCCGCTAATACAATAAATATTGTCTATAATGCCGGTCATGTATTGAGTTGCTTGCCATGCGAATCTCTTATACGGAATTGTATCGTACTACTTACGTGCATACATAATATCCTTAACCGCCTTAACGGTTCGATCCATATCCGGAAGATGCGCAGCTACTAAGTTGGAAGCGTAGTGCATGCTGGTATCGGTATTACAAATTCTTCGGATCGGCGCGTCTAAATAATCAAAAGCATCCTTTTGAACTCTGTATGTAATCTCAGAAGAGACACTTCCAAAGGGCCATTGTTCTTCCACTACCACCAAACGATTCGTTTTCTTTACAGAATGAACAATCGTATCAATATCTAGTGGTCGTATGGTTCTCAGGTCAATTACTTCTGCACTAATTCCTTCTTTTTCTAAGGCAGCAGCTGCATTTAAAGCCACCTTCATGGTTTTATTGTAGGACACAATGGTAACATCAGTACCTGCTCTTTTGATATCTGCTTTTCCGATTGGAATGAGATATTCTTCTTCAGGCACATGCCCCATATCGCCATACATCACTTCACTTTCCATAAATACTACCGGATCTAAATCTCTGATAGCGCTTTTCAGCAAACCTTTTGCGTCATAAGGATTAGAAACTGAAATGACTTTTAAACCCGGAATATTTGCATACCAACTTTCAAACGCTGTTGAGTGCTGCGCACCTAGCTGTCCTGCCGATCCGTTAGGACCACGAAACACAATCGGGCAATGAAACTGCCCACCACTCATTGCAAGCATTTTTGACGCATGATTAAAAATTTGGTCTAGTGGTAATACTGCAAAATTCCATGTCATAAATTCGACAATAGGTTTAAGACCATTGGATGCAGCTCCTACTGCTATAGCGGCAAATCCAAGTTCTGCAATGGGAGTATCAATAATTCTTTTGGGACCAAATTCATCAAGCATGCCTTGGCTCACCTTATAGGCACCATTGTATTCAGCCACCTCTTCGCCCATAAGAAATACATTCTCATCTAATCGCATTTCTTCCTGCATTGCTTCTCGTAAGGCTTGTCTAAAGGCAATTTCTCTCATGCTAGTTACATTTTGGGTGTAAAAGTAATGATTCACACACTTATTTAGATTATTTTTTGCAAAATAAAATATCATTGTTTTTTGATAATTGATCGGTCTTGTTTAATAGGATCGAACCTGAAATAGCCTTTCCGATTTGATAAATAAGGCCGTATTTTTTCCCGTTCACTTTGTATCTTCGTTGGTACTAAATTGATGCAAAATTTGAAAGTTACATTTTTGGGCACTGGTACATCGCAGGGCGTACCGGTTATTGCTTGTGATTGTCCGGTCTGTATGTCGCAAGATGCTAGGGACAAAAGGCTTCGTTGTTCCTTACTAATTGAAACGGATACAACCACGGTTGTTATTGACAGCGGTCCTGATTTCAGACAACAAATGTTGGCATGTGGTATAAAGAAGCTGGATGCTTTGGTGTATACACACTCCCATAAAGACCACTTGGCGGGTCTTGATGATGTACGAGCCTTTAATCATTTTCAACAGACGGCCACCGAAATCTACGCAACTGAATTTACACAGGAGGTTATTAAGCAGGAATTCTCTTATATTTTTCAAAATAGCCAATATCCGGGCATTCCTAAGGTGAATCTGAATACTATCGATGCGCAGTCGACCATTCAAATCGGGGACATTAATTTGGTGGCTATTGAGGTAATGCATTACAAAATGCCGGTTTTGGGATTTCGCTTTAATAATTTCACCTACATCACGGATGCTAATTTTATTTCAGAAAGTGAAAAAGAAAAGGTGAGAGACTCCAAATATTTGGTATTAAATGCCTTGCGAAGAGAAACTCATATTTCCCATTTTACACTAGATGAGGCTATCTCATTGTCGCAGGAGTTGGACGTCGACCAAACATTTTTAACCCATATTAGTCATCAAATGGGTAGGCATGAAGACGTCTCAAAAGAATTGCCATCAGGAATTAAATTAGCGTATGATATGCTTTCAATAGCCATTTAATTTATATATTTTTACAATCCCAATTGTTTTTTATGGATGCACGAAATAAACCCGTTATTAATGTATCATATTCTTATAATCCTTTGGAGGAAACCTTGGAATATGATATAAAGAAGAAAGCTGTTTTTATTGGCATTCCAAAAGAAAATTCCTTTCAAGAAAACCGAATTGCACTGACACCACAGGCAGTTGCTGTTATTGTAAACAATGGGAATCGAGTGGTGGTGGAGCATCATGCGGGTATCGCCTCTTCATTTAGCGATAAAGATTATTCGGAAGCAGGAGCTGAAATTGTGTATGATAAAAAGGAAATATTCAATGCTGACATCATATTGAAAACGGCACCAATAAACCACGATGAGTTGGAATTATTGAAAGAAGGACAGATGATTTTTTCACCCATTCATATTCCATCACTTACTAAAGAGTATGTCAAAAAATGTATTGATAAAAAAATTATTGGCATAGCCTTAGGAAATATTAAGGACGATGCGGGAAATTATCCAATTGTGCGCTCTATGAGCCAAATAGCCGGTGTTTTTTCGATACAAATTGCGGCAAAATATTTGAGCAATAATCATGATGGAAATGGGATTTTGTTAGGAGGAATTGCCGGCGTTCCACCAGCCAATGTAGTTATTATCGGCGCTGGAATGGTAGGGGAGTACGCTACGCGTACCGCCCTTGGTTGTGGTGCCCAAGTAAAGGTTTTTGACAATTCCATTTATCGGCTCATGAGGTTGCAAAAAACAGTGGGGCAAACGGTGTATACATCTGTAATCGATCCCATACAATTGGCCTCTGCATTAGAAGAAGCCGATGTTGCCATCGGAGCTCTAAAACCTGTAAAAGGTATCGTTCCAATGGTAGTGAGCGAACAAATGATTGAAAGAATGCGTTCAGGTGCAGTTATTATCGATGTGAGTATTGATAATGGTGGATGTTTCGAAACGTCCTCATTAACTTCACATGAGGAACCGACCTTCGAAAAGCATGGCGTAGTGCATTATTGTGTACCCAATATTGCAAGTGGGGTTTCGCGAACTGCCTCCACTGCGATCAGCAATATACTCATGCCACTTATTTTATCTTGTACCAATACCGTTGGCAGTGCGAATCATATTTTACATAATAAACCCGGCCTTTTAGCGGCAACCTATATGTATAAAGGCAAAATGACCAGCAAGGTGCTTTCACAAAAGTTTGACTTTAAATTTACGGACTTAAATCTTATATTGTCCTCGAATTTATAAAACATCTATGACGAAAAGAAGATATAATAAGACCATCGCAGGATACCATTTGTTGATGTTGTTGTCGGCGCTTGATTATGAATTTCACATTGAAGAAGAAAAAATTATTAGAGAATACTTATTTCAGGAATTTCCGTTCAAGGTAGATCTCGATCGTGAAATGGAAGTAATTAGCGGCCTCATTCATGATGAGTGGTTGCCTCATTTTATAAAGTGTATCGACGATTTTTACGACGATTCAACAGAAGAGGAGCGTGTCAATTTTTTGAAATTTGCAGTCTATCTTATAAAGGCAGATGAAAATGTATCTGAAACCGAAAATGAATATTTGAAGATACTCTTTAATGCTTGGGATTATGAGAGAGAATAATTATTTCCCCCTGTAATAGATAAAGAGAGCCACTGCCAGTAGAGCGGCCATTAGTCCGGTACCAGCCAACATGATAGCGGCACCGAATTGATACCAAATTATTCCCGCAAGTGCGTTAGCAAGTAAAAGCACCAAACTGTTGATACCATCATAAAATCCAATCGCATTGGATTTGTATTCCGATGAAACTCTTTCGAGAAGTAGTACTTTAATGATGCCTTGGGTAAACGCATAGTACAAACCATACAGGCAAAATGCTATATAAATTGAAATCCCAAATGGCTGTAAGGCCATCAATAAATAGGCAAATGCATACATGCCCAAACCCAAACTAAGTATGGTTATTTTATTCATTCGATCTGCAATTTTGCCCAGCGGAAATGCAGAAATGGCAAATATCAAATTAAAAAGGATGTACAACATTAAGACCTCTGACTCTGATAAGCCACTTTCTTTAGCTCGCAGTAATAAAAACATATCGGAGCTGTTAATCAAAGCAAATAAAAAAACAAATACTAATAAAGTAAGATAAGGTTTAGGGGCTATTTTATAAAAGGAAAAGTTCTTTTTAATGGAGTAGTTCGATTTGCCCTGGTTGTTTGTGTCTATTCTCTTTTCTTTGATGCAAAACGTTAAGGCAACAACAATAACACCTGGCAACAAGGAAATAAAGAAGATCGTTTTATAATCTTCAGGATGATAATACAAATAAGCCATTGCTACAAGAGGGCCTAAAATAGCACCAATAGTATCCATAGATCGGTGGAAACCAAATACCTCCGCTCGGTTTTCGGGACGGCATTCGTCAGCCAACAAAGCGTCTCTCGCTGAGGTTCTAATACCCTTTCCAATCTTATCAAGGCCTCTTCCCAAAAAGATAATCCCAGTAATTTTTGTAAGTGCAATTATTGGTCGCGATACTACACTCAATGCGTAACCGATATTTACAAAAGGGAGTCTCCGTTGCATGGAATCCGATAAGCTGCCGGTATATATTTTAGTAAGACCTGCTATCAATTCAGCAATCCCCTCTAAAATACCAATAAACAAACCTCCATATCCAATTTGCGCCAAATACAACGGCAGGATAGGGTATATCATTTCGCTACTAAAATCATTGAAAAGGCTAATCAATGAAATAATCAGGATGCTGCGTGTAATGTTTTTAAACAAGGATTCAATTTGACACTAAAGGTAAAAATAATTGCAATATGGTAGCAACGAAAATAATCACTTCCACTTTTTGCCAAATTAAAAATAGAGGCAACTGCCACCAGAATACTGTTGTATAATTAATTTTGGGCAAATGGCACGTTCATGGATGATGGAAGGGAATTACTGCCTACCATAAAAAAATAGGCTCCGAATTCTCGAAGCCTATTGGAATGTTTTTATAAAATGATTTATAAATTGAGGGTACTTAGTATTTCATTCATATTTCGTACAGCATCTGCAGATTTATTGAAAGCAGCCTGCTCATCAGCATTTAATTTATAATCCACAATGCTTTCCCATCCATTTCTACCAACAATTACCGGTACACCTAAGCAGATATCGCTTTGTCCGTATTCGCCATCTAACGCCACACAACAAGGAACTAGTCGTCTTTCATTTCGAACAATGGTTTCAACCAACATCGATCCGGCAGAACCAGGAGCATACCAAGCACTGGTACCTAGCAAACCGGTAAGCGTCGCGCCTCCAACCATGGTATCGGCTGCCACTTTTTCTAAAACGTCTGCACTTGCAAAGTTTGAAACAGGCATTCCCATATATGTAGCCAATCGAGTAAGTGGAATCATAGTGGTATCGCCATGACCTCCAATAACACTTGCCTGCAAATCATTCGGTGAACAATTGAGGGCTTTACTTAAATTGTATCTGTATCGTGCACTGTCAAGGATGCCACCCATACCAATAATTTTATGCTTTGAAATACCCGTGCTCTTCAAAGCGAGGTAGGTCATGGTATCCATAGGATTTGAAATAACAATAATAATAGCATCAGGGCTTTTGTCAAGTATACTTTGACTTACATTTTTTACAATACCGGCGTTGATTCCGATTAATTCTTCACGTGTCATACCGGGTTTTCGAGGAATTCCAGAAGTAATAACCACTACATCTGTTCCTGCGGTTTTAGAATAATCGTTGGTGCTACCGATAATTTTGGTATCAAAGCCTTCTAATTGAGCCGTTTGCATTAGGTCCATCGCCTTGCCTTCTGCCACTCCATCTTTAATGTCAACAATTACCAACTCATCGCAAAGTTGCTTACGGGCGATATTATCGGCACAAGTGGCTCCTACTGCGCCTGCGCCTACTACTGTTACTTTCATGTTTGTTAAAATTTATTTGTGATTTTTAAAAAAGTGGTGCAAAGGTAATTTGAAAAAATTGCAATTTGAAAAATTATTAAAAGCATCGCGCCATTTATCAAATGATTTCTGTCATTTTCCTGTTTTGGTGCTGTGGTTCGGCTTTTCAGTTACTTTAAATTACCGGCGATGGGCGATAATGATATTGCAAGTTGTAAAGGGTGGACTAAATTGCTTTTCTTCTGTCATTTTCGTTTAGTAGTGTGTAACTAATTTCTATGAAATGAGCAGCTAATTCTTGTAACAACACCGTGCAATTTAATGATAATTTATTGTACCTTGGCATCAACAAAATCAATATATACTATGAAAACTAGAATTAACAATGTGGTACCAGATAAGTTGGATATCAGAGATAGAATGTATCAACCTTCTGTAAGCACGGCTCCGGAAAGGAGCTATATGCAACAATTACATCTCCCCATTTTGGATCAAAAAAATACCAATGCATGTACTGGTTTTGCACTTTCTACCATGGTTAATTTCCTGATACGAAGGACCGATAAACAGAAAAGTAATTTTGAGGCATCTCCCTTTATGCTATACTCTATGGCACGACGATATGATGAGTATCCGGGATATAAAAAAGATGAAGGTTCCAGCTTGCGAGGTGCTATTAAGGGTTGGCATAAGCATGGCGTTTGCGAAAAAAGTTTTTGGAAAAGCATGCCCATGCCAAAACCCGACATTACCGCTCAGGAAGGTGATTGGTGGCTCAATTCGGTCAATAACCCATTAGGAGCCTACTATAGGGTCGATACCAGAAGTATTGAAGATATGCATTGCGCTATTAATGATCTTGGAATTTTATATGCGAGTGCCATTTGCCATGAAGGGTGGAATGATTTGAAGAAATCAAAAAGACATTCCTATCTTGAAATACCCCACTTGAAAGTTAATGAAGACGATGGGGGACATGCCTTTGTGATAATAGGATATAATCAAACCGGATTTATTGTGCAAAATTCATGGGGCAAAAGCTGGGGGACTGATGGACTAGCTGTGTTGACCTATGAGGATTGGCAAATGAATGCAATGGATTGTTGGGTGGCACAGATGGGTGTCGCTACCGACTTGCATCTTACTATTGCGCATTCGGCAACACTTAGGTTGGATAAAAGAAATAAAGTTTCCATTGCAAACGACCCGACCTTAAAAAAGAGAGAGTTGGATCCTTTTATTATTGATATGGAAAATAATGGTCGACTTAGTAACTCAGGTGAATACCGTACTACTGAAATGGATATTGAGGCATTGGTAACCCAACATGCGGCAATTGCTAGAGAGAGATGGGGCTTGAAAAATAAGCCAATTGATATTGCCTTATATGCCCACGGAGGATTGGTAGGTGAAAAATCGGCTGCAGATAGCTATGCTGTATGGTGTAAGAAACTGTATGACGCCCAAATATTTCCCATTATGCTGATGTGGGAAACGGATATTTTCAACACCATAAAGAATATTGTGGAGGATAATATATTGGGTAGAGAGCCTCGAATGACAGGTGGGATTTGGGATAAAATGGTGAACTGGAAAGATGAAAGATTAGAAAGATTGGTTGCATTATTAGGTATTAAAATATGGGGTGAAATGAAAGAAAATGCCCAGGCCATAAGCTATAACAAGGATAGCGGCGGACAGCTTTTATATAAATATGCGATGTCGCCAAAGAGTGAACTGAAAAACAATATCAATATTCACCTCATTGGTCATTCTGCCGGTAGTATTGTGCATAGTTTTTTAGTACAGAAATTAATTAGTGCGGGATGGACCTTTAAATCAATTCATTTTATGGCACCCGCTGTTACCAATAAACTTTTTGACGAAACCATTTACAAGGCCATTCAAAATAAAAAGGTCGGTCGCTATTTTCAATTTCATCTGAGCGATGATGTAGAAAAGAAAGACAATTGTTCCATCTATTCCAAATCATTATTGTATTTGGTTTCTAATTCCTTTGAACCCGGTAAGAAAACGCCCATTTTAGGGATGCAGAAATTTTTTGAAAAGGATGCCCGTTATGCTATTCCTGCCATAAAATCATATTATAGTCCGAGCGTTTTTTCAAAAAGCACTTCGCATGGAGGTTTCGACAACGATCCGACAACCATAGAAACCATCATAAAGAATATTAAGAAATAGCCATTACACCCATTGGTATATTTTAGTTGCATTTGCAGGTCTGGTAGGCCTCAACCGAAAGGGCACCTATTATAGAAAATAAAGAACCAAAAGTAATTTGCAACAAGAATTTTTTTGACTGAAGAAAAAAATGTATTTTTAATTTAATTAAATAAAACAACGAAATATGAAAAAAATATGTATCCTTTTTGCAATGAGTATACTTGCATTAAAAAGTAATGCACAGGTTGGCGCGGTGGCACCCAACTTTACTCAAAATGATTTAAATGGTACCCCACATGATTTGTACACGTACCTAAACGCCGGAAAAGTAGTGATAGTAGACATGTCAGCAACCTGGTGTGGCCCTTGTTGGAATTTCCACAATGCACATTACCTAAAAGATTTGTATACTGAATTTGGACCAAGTGGCACCAATCAGGCGGTTATTTTATTTTATGAAGATGATGTTTCTACAACTCTTGATGATTTAAATGGATTAACCGGTGGAACAGTGCGAGGTTGGGTAACAGGATTGCCGTACCCGATTATCAATGCGACACAAACCTTACCTAGTCAATATGGAGCGGAGTATCCTACCGTAAGTGTTATTTGTCCATCAGACAAGAAAATCAAATCTAATTTAGCTGCTTTGGGTACCTTGAATGAAATGCGTACCGCAGTGCAAAATACCATCAACCTTTGCGCTCCCAATTCTATTCATGAAAATACACCGCAAAACCTTACGGAGATCAGCATCTCGCCCAATCCAATTGCAGATATAGCCAAATTGCACCTCAGTATGTCTAACGCGGAAAACGCTAGTATAAACGTTTTCAATGCATTGGGGCAATTGATATCCTCAACTCCACATAACTTGTTAAGTGGATCCAATACTATTGAAATAAACCTTTCCGGATTTAGTGAAGGTACCTATTTTGTAAATATTACTACCAAAGAGGCAAGAAGTAAAATGCTTCCTGTTAGTAAGTTACGTATCCGATAGTAGACGAAATGTACTTCAGATAGTTGCTAAAAAATGGTTGATATTCGGTCAACCATTTTTTTTATTTCAAGAAAAACATTTCCTGAAAAGGAAGTCGAATGGATGTGTTTATCAATTCCTCAACCATTGGCATTCTCATTCCATTTGGAATTTGACTGATGAAATTTTATATTTACAACATGATGAAAAATAAAGGGCTTTCAATTACTTTGGCGATTCTGAGTTTGGTGGTCATTGCATTGCATATTCTCAATTATAAATATGCATTTTGTAGCGAAAATGTGTTGATGCCCATACGCTTCGTACTATTATCGTTATTCATATATTTTGCCATTTTACAAAAGAAATTGCCAACATGGATATTGGTTTCCATGTTGATTGGAATAGAAGTAGGGTATGATTTTCCGCATATTGCCATCCATTTAGATGTCCTAAGCAAAGTATTTTTGAAACTCATCAAAACCATTATTGCACCACTGATTTTTGCTACATTGGTGGTGGGTATAGCCGGCCATTCCAATCTGAAGCAGGTCGGTCGAATTGCCTGGAAGTCCTTGGTATACTTCTATTTTGCTACCACATTAGCCTTGTTTCTAGGCCTAACAGCCATAAATTTAACCAAGGCCGGTTCCGGTATCACCATGCCCACCGATACCGAAGCATTACCAGAAGTGCATCAGCAAACTTGGAAAGATATGTTGTTGCATATTTTTCCTGAAAATGTTGCGAAGTCTATTGCCGAAGGACAGGTGCTACAAGTGGTAGTATTCAGTATTATTTTTGGAATTGCTTTAGCTATGCTGAGCGATCGCCTCAAAAGACCGATGCTTGAATTTTCGGAGAGTCTGGCAGAGGTGATGTTTAAATTTACCAATATCGTGATGTATTTTGCTCCGATGGGTGTGGGCGCTGCCATTGCATATACCGTTGGCAAAATGGGAATTGCAGTGCTATTAAATGGTATTTATTTGGTATTAACCCTTTATGGTGCCTTAATTGCCTTTATCCTACTGGTACTATTGCCGATTTGCTTTTTTACTAAATTAAATATTAAAAACTTGTTTAAAGTAATATCTGAGCCTTTTACATTGGCCTTTGCAACTGCTAGTTCAGAAAGTGCCTTGCCGAAGGCGATGTGAAATATGGAACAATTTGGAGTTCCGCGAAAAATAGTATCATTTGTAATGCCCCTTGGTTATAGTTTTAATTTGGATGGCACTACCTTGTATTTATCATTGGCAAGCATTTTTGTAGCGCAAGCCTGTCAAATAGATTTAAGTATTGGTCAGCAATTGTTTATCGTTTTTACGCTGATGATTACCAGTAAAGGAGTAGCAGGGGTACCTCGGGCTTCCTTTGTAATTTTACTGGGAACCATTGCCTCTTTTGGACTTAAAGAATGGCCACTTTACATTATTTTAGGTATTGATGCCTTAATGGATATGGCGCGCACCAGTGTCAATGTGATGGGAAATTGCATAGCCAGTGCCGTGGTGGCTCGATGGGAAGGCGAATTGGATGAAACAAAAATGAATAGTGAAGATGTACTTTCAAACTCCATTGAAGGAGCATAAATCAGATACAGAAATAATCAATATCCATGGCCATACTTGGGAATCAATTTAAAGACTTTGAATATAACAAAAACCGGATTGAGGCATACAGCGATGCGGTTATTGCCATAGTCATTACGCTATTAATTCTGGAATTGAAAGCACCTCATTTCAAAAGCGATCAGTTTATAGACTGCTTGCACGAGCTTTCAGATTTGCACTCAGAATTGTTTGGATGGCTTATTAGTTTTCTTTTAGTAGGGGTGTATTGGTTGCAACACCACAATGTATTGCACATGGCAAAGAAGATTGATTTAAAAGTGGTGATTATCAATCAGATTTCGCTCATGGGTATATGCTTAACACCCTTCACTTCATCGCTGGTTGGCAAAAATTACACCAGTGCATTTTCACTAACGCTTTTTTTCATTTATATTTTTTCTGGTGAGTTTAACGCTGTGTTGGCTTTACCAATACATTGCTCATAATTATCTAAAAGATTCGTATGACAAAAAATCGGTGTTAAAAAATGTACGTATTTCGTATTTAGTAGGGCCGCTATTCTATATAATGGCTGCCGTTGCCTGCTGGGTGCATGTGGCCGTAGCCTATGGCATCTTGCTATTGGTTCCTATTCTATTTCTATTTCCACTAGATAAGGAGAATAAGCACTCTGCCTGATTTATTTTTCGGGGGCATTCATTCTATTCCATTGCTCAAAAATTTCGAAATGGATGAGGTGCTATTTTCGCTGAAACCGCATTGGGTATCCATATAGCAGACTTACTAGTATTTCCGAATGGGCACTTAATGAAAACAAGTTTCACCAATATGAGTAAGCTCCTTCATCGATAAATAATGCAAACCTGCGTAGTTTTTTCATTTTATTAATTACATTTTATATCTTGTTTTTATTTTATAACCAGTAAACAAGAACTTATGGCACGTATTGCACATCCCACCGAAATACATAACGAAGGCCAAGCCTATGCAAGAATTCGAAAAGCAATTGGCTATTGTGGTTTTATGATACCCATTCTTTGCTTAGCTTTATCATTCACAGGTAATTGTAGTCAAACCGTGCTGCCATCTATAAGTCACTACTATTATTCAATTATTGGTGATGTATTTGTTGGGGTTATGTTTGCATTGGGACTATTTTTGGTTTTATACAAATCCGTATTTAAAATCGAGAAGTACAGACGTCAAGAGAATATCTTGACCAATGTTTCCGGTTTGTTTGCGATAGTGGTTGGATTAATTCCGACTGATCCGGATGGTGGCGACTGCTTTCATATCACGCTTATCAATGGGGGCTATCAGGATGTTTTTGGCATATTCGGGCATTTTCACTTACCTGCTGCAGCCTTAATGCTCCTTATTTTTGGAGTCATCAGTTATCGGTATTTTCCTAGAAATTGGGAAACCGGCCTTCCGGATTCTACAAATAAAACTCGCTATCGAATGTGCGCCTATATTATTTTTTGCTCTATTGGGATCTTGGTCCTTTACTTTGCCGATAGCAAATGGCTTGATGGACGATTTCTTTCAGGTTTGCGTCAACTAAAAATTGTATTTGTGATGGAATGTGTTGCTATCAGTGCATTTGCGGTATCGTGGTTGCAAAAGGGTAGAGCAGTGGATGGTATCAAGGAGATGTATACCGAGATGAAAAAGACTTTGGCAGAATAAAATTGGAACGCTTCATTTAGTAGCATTTCGCCATGACAACCTCTAAAAAAGCTTACTTCAATGCAGCTACAAAATCGATCAGAAGTTTAGCTACTTGCTCATAGTTCGTCAGCGAAACCGATGCAGCCTTGTCAAAGATATCATGATAATAACCTGGACCGCCCATGGAGTAAATAAAAAAAGAAGGAATTCCCATTTCAGAAAAATAGTAATGATCTGAATTTTTTGTTTTACCACGAATTTTGACTTCAGGTATCAATGAGTTTTTATCATTGAGGGAATGAAGTAGATCAAATTGTTTCCGGAAGGTTTCACCATTAACCACTGTAATACCTTTTTCTGCACTTCCCATAATGTCGATATTTACCAGCATTTTGATTTTTGCGATATCAAATGTAGGATGAGAGGTAAAGTACTTTGAACCTAACAGCCCAGCCTCTTCACCGCTGAATAAAATAAAAATAATATTCCGATTCGGTTTATGTTTTGAAAAATACCTAGCCAGATATAGAATCATACTACTCCCACTGGCATTGTCATTTGCTCCCGGAAATTGGGCATTGCCCTGCATGCCCAAATGGTCGTAATGTGCGGAAAACACGATACATGAATCATTTCGTTTTCCTTTTACATAACCAATTACATTTCTATTTTCTAGATTGGGTTGCCATTCATTTGTAAATTGAATATCGATGGCTTCTGTATTTCGAATTGCACTATCAATAAATACCAGGCTGTTGTAGTCATCGGTTTTGGTGGCAATGGTATGGGTTAATTTTTTTTCTTCGGTAAAAATAATCAGCTTGGGCATGTGCTGATAGGCTTTGCACGAATCTACAAATCGATTGCCTCTTTGTCCTGAATAGTGAAGTACTAGTGCATCCTTTTCATCAAAGCCTTTTTCAATTTTTTTATGTAATAGGGAGATGTCATTTGAATCCCGAGTATTGAAGTGCAATAGTTTACAGGTCCCCTGAAAGCTTGTAGCTCCTGCAGACACTAAAAAATCAATACCAACCTGCATCGGTTTTTTATCGAGTTTACATTGAATCTGCCCGGGATGTGTGTTTACTCCAAAAGAATATTGTTGTATATAGGAATTGCCAAATTTCTTCAATTTTATATCATGGAATTCTTTCTCAAGAAAATCTGCAGCGAGATTTGCACCATTATTGACGTATCCGCGACCGTAATAGTTAGGCGAGCAAAGTTCTTCGATAATAGTATGCGCATATTGAATATCCTGTGCGTTTGATTGCTGAATATTCAAAACAAATAGCTGAAGAGCAGCCACTAAAAGAAAGAATCTAGTATTCATCTCTGATCATTAAGGTATTTACAATTTCATACCCAGTTCACTGAATACAAAGGATAAGATATCGGTCCATTCATCAATTTGTTTTGAGGTGGGTTTTCCGGCGCCATGCCCCGCTTGTACATCAATTCGGATCATAACCGGATTATCACCACTATGTGCTTCTTGCAGTGCCGCTGCAAATTTAAATGAATGAGCCGGCACCACGCGATCGTCATGATCTGCCGTGGTAATTAGGGTGGAAGGGTAGCGGGTACCCTTTTTGATATTGTGTAATGGTGAATACTTTATGAGATACTCAAAATCTGATTTTTTATCGCTACTTCCATATTCAACGGCCCATCCCCATCCAACAGTAAACTTATGATAGCGCAACATATCCAAAACGCCCACTCCCGGTAAGGCCACCTTAAACAAATCGGGTCTTTGTGTCATGCAAGCTCCCACAAGCAAACCACCATTGCTTCTGCCATGAATGGCCAATAGGTCAGAGGATGTAATATTTTGTTCAATTAAAAATTGAGCTGCGCTTATAAAGTCATCAAATACATGTTGCTTTTGCGAAAGCATACCGCCCTTATGCCACTCCTCTCCAAATTCGCTACCACCTCTAAGCGATACCGAAACGTATATTCCGCCCTTTTGTACAAAATACGACATGGGAATACTGAAGTTCGGAGTCAATGCGATATTAAATCCACCATACCCATACAGCAATACCGGATGCGGACCGGTAGTGAGGTCGAGGTCGGCCCTTTTATATAAAAACATGGGCACCTGTGTGCCGTCCTTGCTGGTAAACCAGATTTGTTCAACCGTTGTAGGTGCCATTTCAACATTTAATGTTGCCTCTTTGAACAATTGACTTTTGCCGGTCTTTAAATCATATTTATAAATGGCAGGTGGTGCATTGAAGGAGTTAAACGTATAGAATGTATGATCATCTTTTGCGTTGCCATAAAATCCGCTTACAGTACCGATTCCCGGAAGTTTTATGGAATCTACAAAATTTCCTTTTAGGTCGAAAATTTCTACTTTGCTACTGGCATTTACCAGATACTTACAAAATATTTTATCGCCCACCCGCGTGGCGCCATCCAATTTGGCATTGGTTTCCTTTACAAAAATGGTTTCTGTATTTGTTTTGGGATGATGCAATACCAATTGATAATTAGGTGCTTTTTTATTACTAAGAAGCAAAAATTGATCACCGATGGTTTCTACAAAATCCTGATTGATTCCATAGCCTTCCATTCCAATAACTTCAAAATTTTTCTGATCTTTATTTTTCAAATCCTTGTAAAATAGTTCGGTACCGTCGGTTCCTTCAGAGATGTTTAGGATCAACCAACGTTCGTTTTCACTCAAACCGGCACTTTTGTATTTAAGAGGATGTTTGGTATCTTCATAAATCAGTATATCAGCTTCTTGTTCACTTCCAATTTGATGAAAAAATATTTTTTGATATTCTGTCTTTGCCGAAAATTTTTCACTTTCATTCGCCGGTTTGTCATAGCCGCTGTAATAAAATCCTTCATCACCCTTCCAAGCAATACCACTGAATTTCGAATAATGAATCACTTCCGGTAAGCGTCTTTTGGAAGCTAGGTCCATCACATAAATATCTTGCCAATCGCTACCGGCATTGGAAATACCATACGCACAATATTTTTGCGATTTTGATAATTGAACGGTATTTAATGACGCGGTTCCTTTTTCATTTAATGTGTTGGGATTAATTAATTCGGTAGGTGTACCATTCATTCCTTTTTGAATATAGAGAATACTCTGGTTTTGCAGACCATTATTCTTATAAAATAAATAATATTCGCCTTCCTTAAACGGACTGCTATACTTTTCATAATTCCACAACTTTGTCAATTCGGTATTCACTTTCCTTTTGAAAGGAATTTGGCCTAAAATATTTTGGGTAAAGGTATTTTGCATCTGCACCCAAGCTGCTGTAGTGGCCGCAGTATCATCTTCGAGCCATCGGTACGGGTTTTGAATTTCTGTTCCAAAGTAGGTGTCTTTCTGATCCGTTTTGGTGGTTTGCGGTGGGGAATGGTCTGCATTTTGTGCCAAAGCATATAGAGAAAAAGTGCTCATAAGGAGGAGAGAAATATATTTCATGAAAAAGGTTTTAAGAAGTCATTCGGAGATGTAAATATAGGCAGAGCTGGTAAATAAAAAACCATCCGAATATCGAATGGTTTTTTATACATGTAAAGAATATTAGATGATTACTCAGCTGCTGGAGCTTCGGTATCTTCCGCTTTTGTTTCTGCTACAGGAGCTTCTGGGGCTTGTGCCTCTTCTGCAACCGGTGCAGCTACTTCAGCTTCTTCAGCTGCGGCTTCCGCAACAGGGGCTTCCACTGCAACAGCTACAGGTGCTTCTTCAACCTTTTTGATAACGGGTTGAATTCTTGAAGCAGCTTTTGCTTTTTTGTGTGAATCCTGACGATCGGCAACAAGAATTTCGTGTGAACCATTCCACGCTTCAAATTTATCGCGTGCCGTTTGTTCGTCAAATAGGCCTAATTTCACACCTCTTAAAAGATGCTTCAAATACAGAACCCCTTTAAAGGACAAAATACGGTTGGCTGTATGCGTTGGTTGAGCACCTTGGTGCAACCAATGAATAGCACGATCTCTGTTAATTTGGATGGTTGCCGGTACAGTCAATGGGTTGTAGGTACCTAATTTCTCAATGAATTTTCCATCGCGACGAGAAGTTGAGTTGGCAACTACGATGAAATAATAGGGGCGTTTCTTAGCGCCGTGACGTTGAAGTCTGATTTTTACTGACATAAATAATAGAAATTATTTTAGTTTGATTGTGAATAAATAGAATTAAAGCCCGCGAAGGTAAATAAATTTTAGACATTTGCAAAAAATGTTTTGCAAGCACGCTTCAGTAAGGGTAGGGCAGAGTCGATATAGAAAGGCCTTACGGAATTTTGTGTCTTTGCTGGCATTTGGGTAGGGAATCTGGCAAGCAATTATTTTGATTTTGTACTTTTGTGCACTAATTTGACAAGATTGCCCTGAAAACGCCCTTTTTTAGCAAAAAAATACAAAAAATCGAGAATATATATAAAAAAATCTTTTATAATTCAAAAATAATAATCTACCTTTGCACCTCTTAAAAAAAATATGGGTAAACAACCACTGATCAAACAAGACGGAGTTATCACGGAAGCCTTGAGCAATGCTATGTTTCGTGTTCGTCTCGAAAATGGTCATGAGATTATTTCTACCATATCCGGGAAAATGAGAATGCATTACATTCGTATTTTACCAGGGGATAAAGTGGGAATTGAGATGAGTCCATATGATTTAACGAGAGGACGTATAATTTTACGTTATAAATAAAAAACAAAATGAAAGTAAGAGCAGCCATAAAAAACGTAGTGCAGATTGCAAAATCGTACTTAGAAAAGGGAAACTATTTATTATTAACAAAAAGAATCCTCGATTTAAGCAACGTCAAGGCTAAAGCGAAAGGCCCTTGCAAGACTTGAATGTTTTTCAGTCTACAAAGGCACCCAAAAACATTAAACATTAAACATTAAATAATAAAAATTAGATGGCTCGTATTTCAGGTATAGATTTACCAAAAAACAAAAGAGGAGAAATTGGACTTACTTATATATATGGTATTGGTAAGTCAACTGCTCAAGATATATTAGGTAAAGCAGGAATTGATGTAAATAAAAAAGTGAAGGATTGGAATGATGAAGAGCAAACTGCTATTCGTAATATCATCAATGCCGAAACCAAAGTAGAAGGTCAATTACGTTCTGAGGTTCAAACCAGTATCAAACGTTTGCTTGATATCGTTTGTTATCGAGGCTTGCGTCATCGTAAAGGATTACCGGTGAGAGGGCAACGTACCCGCACCAACTCTCGTACTCGTAAAGGACGTCGTAAGACTGTAGCTGGAAAGAAAAAAGTAGCTAAAAAATAGAATACTATATCAGTGCCTATGGGGTACTGATTTTTTTAAAATAGGAATATTAAATAAACAATGGCAAAAGGAAACCAACAACAAAACAGCGCAAAAGCAGCTGCAAAAAAAAGAATCGTAAAAGTAGATACACACGGTGATGTGCATGTAACGGCAAGCTTCAACAATATCATTATTGTGTATACCAACAAACAAGGTCAAGTTATTTCATGGAGTAGTGCCGGTAAAATGGGATTCCGTGGTAGCAAAAAAAATACCCCTTATGCAGCGCAGTTAGCTTCTCAAGATGCGGGCAAAGTTGCCTTTGATGCAGGTATGAAAAAGGCTGATGTGTTTGTGAAGGGACCGGGTTCTGGTCGTGAAAGTGCCATCAGAGCTGTATCGGGTTCTGGTATTGAGGTAACTTCTATTTTTGATGTTACGCCACTACCTCATAACGGATGTCGCCCTCCTAAAAAGAGAAGAGTATAAAAGAATCATTTATTTATTCACTATATCCGGCTAAAATCTAAATTCGGATTTTATATGAGTTTAGCCGGTTTAACAAACAAAAAATCCAAAAAAAATGGCAAGATATACAGGACCAAAGACCAGAATTTGTAGAAAATTTGGCGAACCGATTTTAGGGAACGGAAAATATCTACAAAAAAACAGCAATCCTCCGGGACAGCACGGCGCTACTAAAAAGCGTAAGCAATTAAGTGAATATGCACTGCAATTGCATGAAAAACAAAAAGCCAAATATACCTATGGTGTTTTAGAGCGTCGCTTTAGAAATACCTTTGAAGAAGCAACCCGCTTGAAAGGTGTAACCGGCGAAAATTTGATTAAACTTCTTGAATCCAGATTAGATAATACAGTGTATCGATTGGGCATTGCGGAATCAAGACCCGCAGCTAGACAATTGGTTTCTCATAAACATATTACGGTTAATGGGGAAGTATGCAATATTCCTTCAGCCAAATTGAAAGCAGGGGATGTAATTGGCCTTAAAGAAAAGAGTGCCGCAAATACTGCCTTGGCAACAAGATCTCGTGGTAAAGATCCAAAGATCAATTGGTTAGAATGGAATGAAAAGGAAATGAAAGGTACCTACCTTGCACATCCTGAAAGAGAAAGCGTACCTGAAAATATTAAGGAACAACTAATTGTAGAGTTGTATTCAAAATAATAGAATCACTCATCCTTGATATTAATTTATTAATCTAAAAATAAAAAAAAATTAAATGGCCATATTAAATTTTCAAAAACCAGATAAAATAGTTTTACAAAAAGCAACCGAGTTTGAAGGTGTATTTGAGTTTAAACCCCTTGAGCCTGGTTTTGGAGTTACCGTTGGAAATTCCTTGCGTCGTGTATTACTAAGTTCACTTGAAGGATACGCAATTAATGGTATCAAAATTGAAGGAGTGGATCACGAATTTAGTACAATTAAAGGTGTAACAGAAGACGTTACTGAGTTGATACTCAATTTAAAACAAGTACGATTTAAGAAAATTATCGATTCCGAAATTTCTAGTGAGCGCATCGAAGTGATCATAAAAGGCAAGGATCAATTTACAGCAGGTATGATAGTGGAGGTGACGAATAGTTTTGAAATTACCAATCCAGATTTAGTAATCTGCAATATGAATAGCAGCAATACCTTAAAAATTTAATTAAGTATTGTAAAAGGTCGCGGATACATACCGGCAGATGAATTAAAAACCAAAGAATTTTCAATGGGTTGGATTGCTACTGACAGTATTTTTACGCCTATCAAAAATGTAAAATATTCCATTGAAAATACCCGTGTTGAGCAAAGAACCGATTTCGAAAAATTAATTTTCGAAGTAACTACCGATGGTACGATACATCCCGAAGATGCAGTTAAGCAAGCTTCACGCATCATGATACAACATTTGATGTTGATTACAGATGAAAATATCACGTTCGATACCGGTACTTCTGAAAAACACGATGTAGTAGATGAACAAACTCTAAAATTGCGTCAAATTTTAAAAACTCCATTAGAAGATTTAGATTTGTCTGTAAGAGCCTTCAATTGCTTGAAAGCTGCTAAAATCAATAGCTTAAGTGAATTGGTGCAGTATGAGCAAGATGAATTGATGAAATTTAGAAATTTTGGTCAAAAATCATTATCAGAAATCGAACAAGTATTGATCGACAGAGGTCTTGGATTTGGAATGGACTTATCAAAAATTAACCTCGACGATCTATAAAATTTAAATAATATCAGATTTTTACTGTAAAAATCTACAAAACATAGTAACATGAGACACGGTGTAAAAATAAATCACTTAGGACGTAAAACTCCACATAGAAAAGCATTAATGAGAAATATGGCTATTGCTTTAATTGAGCATAAGCGTATTACCACCACATTGGCAAAAGCGAAAGCCTTACGCGTATTTGTGGAGCCTTTGCTAACAAAGGCAAAAAAAGACGATATGAACAATCGACGAGTTGTTTTTAGCTATTTACAAAATAAAGAAGCTATCAAAGAACTTTTTGATATCATTAGTAGCAAAATTGCAGATCGTCCGGGCGGATATACCAGAATTATTAAGTTGGAAAGAAGACTTGGTGATGCTGCAGATATGGCTCTCATTGAATTGGTAGATTTCAACGAAATTTACAATACCACCACAACGGTTGGTGAAGAGAAAAAGAAAACGCGTAGAGGTAGAGTTAAGAAAGCAGGTACAACGCCGGTAGCAGCCGCTCCTGAAGTGGCGACACCCGTTGCTGAAGAAACCGTTGCAACGCCTGAGGCTGAAAGTACAACCGATGTGGTTGCTGAAGCCACTCCTGAAACTCCTGTTGCAGATACCAATGCTTCAACTGAAGAATCTGCCGAGCCTCAAGCTTAAAAATTATAATACGTATCATATGAAGCCGGAATTTTTCCGGCTTTTTTTTGCAGTATATTTGACTATTTTTTAGGAGACATTCCATGTTTAGTTTGTATTTCTTGGTTTCAATGGTTTCCACCGAAGTATCTTTAATTGTGACGATGGCTAAGGATTCATAGATTATAGTATAATGACTTCTTAATAATTTAGTATTTATATCCTATAATGGATTACGTTATGTTACTTAGAAAAAGCGTGGGTAGAAATAAATAATTCACTCAAACACACACTTCATTCACCGCAACATAATAGACATTCACCGCAATGTCATAGTTGATATAAGTTCATTGATTTACATTTGTGAAGAATAAAAAAGGTCAACCATTGCAGTGGCTGACCTTGGGTGACATTCTGTTTATAGTTCACCTACTTGTTCGGGAACTTGTAATAATAGCGCAGTCCTGTTAGGGTGGTAAATTGGTAGATACGATACCTATTTACTAAAACACGCGAAAAGCAAACTTTTGCACAATTTTATAAAAAAACTCGTAACTTCGCAAAAGCGATATTTGTCCTATAATGGATTACGTTATGTTACTTAGAAAAAGCGTGGGTAGAAATAAATAATTAACTCAAACTCACACTTCATTCACCGCAACATAATGTATGTTCACCGCAATATCTTAGTTTGTATAAGTTCATTGATTTACATTTGTGAAGAATAAAAAAGGTCAACCATTGCAGTGGCTGACCTTGTGTGACATTCTGTTTATAGTTCACCTACTTGTTCGGGAACTTGTAATAATAGCGCAGTCCTGTTAGGGTGGTAAATTGGTAGATACGATACCTATTTACTAAAAGACGCGCCTTTGCTACATTGCACTTATTGTTCATAAATGTTAGTTTTAAAGGGTGAGAAAATATTTTTGTTTAAGAGCTATAAATATACACCTTTCTTACTTTACATAACGTAATTACATTATAGGGTTAATTTGTCCTCCCCACACCAAAATTATTTCTTTCTTGTGCGTTGGCTTTCTATTTAACGATAACGCTTAATTATAGGACAAATATCTGTATTGCTTTTGCGAAGTTACGAGTTTTTTTATCATAAAAAAGCAAACTTTTGCACAATTTTATAAAAAAACTCGTAACTTCGCAAAAGCGATATTTGTCCTATAATTAATATTATGTTAAGTAATAAGTTAATGAATGCCCTTGCCCTTTTTTTTATAAAAGTTTCTTTTTATCTTGTCTATCTAAACTAACAAACCATGCTAAAAAAGATTCTTTACGTTATTGTATTTATTGTGTTTGCATACTTTGCCCTTTGTGTTGTGGGTCCCAAAAAAATGGATGTAAGCACCAAAAGAAATATCGAGGCCACTCCTACAGCCATCTTCTCACAAATTGCCGAGTTGCGAAATATGCAAAACTGGAGCAAATGGATTCTGGAAGATACCACAATGGAATTGAATTTCGGAAAAACCTCTTCAGGTATTGGTGGTACCTATTCCTGGAAATCCAAAAAAAGTGGTGAAGGCAGTATGACCATCACTAATATTGATGTCAATAAAATGCTTGCCTACGATTTGTCGTTTAAAGGTTGGGATGCTGTTGCTAAAGTGAAAATGGAATTGGTACCCCAAGGAAAATCCACCGAAGTAACTTGGTCTATGAAAGATGATAAAGAATTCCCCTTCTATCTTCGTGGAATGATGTTTGTGATGAATATGAATGGATCCGTAAAAAAAGACTTTGACAAAGGTTTAGAAAATCTTGAAAATTATTTGAAGAAGCATCCGAATGTGCTTTTGGCAAATGGATTTACCATTTCAGAAGGACAATTTGGAGGTGCTGATTATCTTTCCAAACGCTCTGTAGTGGCGTTTCAGGATATGCCCACCTATTTTGCCACTCATTTTGCTGAAATTGGAAAACTTGCAGGAGCAGCCGTAAAGGGTCCTCCCTGCGCTTTATACTACAAATATGACGAAAAAGCTATGAACGCCGATATGGCAGCAGCTATGCCGGTTAGCAATAAATCAGTAGGGAATGAAAATTATTCTATTATTTCGGTGCCGGCTGCTAAAGAGTACGTTCTTGATTACCATGGATCTTACGAAAAAATGATGCCCGCGTATCAAACGATGGATTCCATTATTAAAATGCATGGCCACCCTAATCCTGAATTGGTAATTGAAGAATACATCACCGACCCCATGATGGAAAAAGATACTTCAAAATGGAGTACCTTCATTCATTTTGTGGTAAAATAGCATGCCCTTTCACTTAGTGTAAGGTCGACCCGATCAGACGCAAAAACTCGGCCCTGGTTTTTTCCTTTTCAAATTCGCCACAAAATGCCGAAGTGGTAGTGGAAGAGTTTTGCTTTTGAACCCCTCGCATCATCATACAGAGATGTTTTGCCTCAATCACAACCGCTACCCCAAGCGGATTCAGTGCTTCTTGTACAGAATCTAAAATTTGATGTGTCATGCGCTCCTGTACCTGCAAACGTCTGGCAAAACAATCTACTACTCTGGCTAATTTACTTAGACCGGTAATGTATCCATTTGGAATATAAGCAATATGCGCTTTTCCAAAAAAGGGAAGCATGTGATGCTCACACATAGAGTACAACTCAATATCTTTTACGATAACCATCTCGCTATAACTTTCGGTAAACTTAGCCGAATTGATGATTTCAACGGCATTCATCTGATACCCTTGCGTCAAAAACAAATTCGATTTAGCCACCCGCATCGGTGTTTTTTCAAGTCCTTCCCTACCGATGTCTTCCCTAAACTTTCTAGTATGTTTCGGTAATGATCCGATAAATCGCTTAATATTTTCGTATTAAAATGTTCTTCTTTTTTATAAGGCATATTCAATTTTTTTATTCCCCGAAATATTCAACATAAATACTTTTGGTTTCAATAAGTTTTACACAATGTAAGGTAGATCCGCTTTTCGTAATCGTCTCAGCGAGTTCATTCCATATTCCGATGGCAAAATTTTCTGCTGAAGTAAATCGGCCCTCCATAAATGGTACATCCATATTTAAATTGCAATGATCCACTTTCTCAATTACTTGCTCCTTAATAATATCTCCTAATTCTTTTGCATTCATAACAAAACCGGTATCAGGATGCGTTGTTCCCTTAACCGTTACATGCAATTCGTAATTATGTCCGTGAAAATTTTCATTGGCGCATTTTCCAAAAACCTCCTTGTTTTTTTCTACTGACCACTTATGATTCCATAATTTGTGCGCAGCATTGAAATGTTCTATTCTAGTAACGTATACCATAATTTATTGTACTCGATGCAAAGTTAATCTGAAACAGTGGATCTTGTATCTTTTATCCTTTGCGGTGCAAATTATGCCGATTTCATTGAATCTATCTAATGCATTAAAGATGTGCTATAAATATTAAAGATATTCCCTTATTAAAGTTTTTAGTTTCAGTAATTTAAACAAACTTTGTACTATGAAAATTGATATTGTGGCAGCCACTCCATTTGAATTGGAAGCCCTAAAAAGATGTCACTACAATACGCATGAAGTTACCTTTCATGTGCATGGCATTGGTATGATGGCTGCACTTTTTCATTTGCAAAAAATTGCAGAAAAAAAACCGAACCTTATGATTCAATGTGGCCTTGCAGGAACCTTTTCTCCTGAAATCGAAATCGGAAAAAGTGTTTTGGTGGCTGAAGAAATCACCGATGTGGGTGTTGAGGACGACCAGCAATTGCTAGACCTTTTTGATCTGAATTTTATTGGAATAAACGAAGCACCTTATCAGAATGGCGTACTCCCCTGTCCATTTTTGTCGAGTATTGACACGGATTTGCAACAGGTGAAAGGGCTTACAGTCAATTGCACTTCCGGTTCCGCTTCCACCATTGCAAAAGAATCAAAAAATTTGGCGCCACTATCGAAACCATGGAAGGGGCCGCTTTACATTATGTAGGATTAATGACCCAAACTCCTTTTCTACAACTTCGAACCATATCTAATCGGGTAGAGAAACGAAATAAAGAAAATTGGAATATCCCATTGGCATTAGAAAATAACGCCACTTCATTGCAAACGATTTTAGACCAATTAGCACTATGAAACTACGTATTGGTATTTCGCCTTGCCCGAATGATACGTTTATTTTTGAAGCTATTGTGGCCCAAAGGCATATAGTGAAAGATATCTCATTCGAATTTGTTTTTGAAGATGTTCAGACGCTAAATGAAATGGCGTCTGCCGGGGTCTTAGATATAATTAAAGTTAGCTATGCGCATTACTTTTCGGTAATGGATCGCTATATCATGTTGCGGGCCGGTGGCGCAATGGGAATGGGTGTTGGCCCGCTTCTCATTTCAAAAAAGAAGATCAGCCCGCAAGAACTAATTGCCGGAACGGTAGCAATACCCGGAACAAATACTACGGCCTATCTTCTCCTTCGTATTGCCTTTCCGGATATCAAAAATATTCGGACCTATCGTTTCGAAAAGATTGAACAGGCTGTACTCAATGAAGAAACCATTGCCGGTGTCATTATTCATGAAAACCGATTTACCTATTTAGAAAAAGGACTGCTTAAGATGGCTGACCTTGGTGAAATGTGGGAAAAACAAACCGGTTTCCCCATTCCACTAGGAGGTATTGCTATCAGAAGAGCTCTACCCCATCTGCTTCAACAAACCGTAAATAATGTAATACGGCAAAGTATCGAAACAGCCTATCAAAACAAACCGCTATTGACGGCCTTTATTAAGGAAAAAGCGCAGGAAATGAATGAAGACGTTATGAAAAAGCATATCGATTTATATGTAAATAGCCACTCTCTCGATATCGGGTTGTTAGGCGAACAAGCTGTGCAATATATGGGGTCTGTACTGTATCCGGGAAACACACAAAAATTATTTATCGAACTATGATTCAATTTTCTATTAAGCAATTTTCAGACCTAAGCACCATTGAACTTTATCAGCTTCTTCAATTGCGAGCTGAGGTATTTGTGGTAGAGCAAAATTGCCCCTATCAGGATTGCGATGGAAAAGATCTTTATGCTGCGCATTTACTTGGATTTGCCAAGGATGAATTGGTGGCTTACGCCCGTATTTTACCTAATAGTGTTAGTTATGAGCACTATGCTTCCATCGGTAGAGTGCTTACCAAACAAAATGTTCGCCATAAGAGTTATGGAAAATTGTTAATGCAAGAGGCTTTGAATTATTGTCAATCCAAATTTTCTGGCGCCATTAAAATTAGTGCACAAGCCTATCTCGAAAAATTTTACACAGACTTAGGCTTTGTTACCGTTTCAGAGCCTTATTTGGAAGATGATATTCCACATATTGCCATGAAATGGAATAATACCTCTAACTAATAAAAAAACTAGTAATCCAGTACACGATACCAGCAATAATGGCGCTGATGGGAATGGTTAAAATCCAAGCCCAAAGCAAATTTACCGTCACTCCCCATCGCACTGCGCTTAGACGCTTGGTAGCTCCGGCACCAATAATAGCACCTGTAATGGTATGTGTTGTAGAAACCGGAATTCCCATTTGCTCGGTAAGAAATAAGGTGGTGGCACCGGCTGTTTCAGCGCAAACGCCTTCTAGAGGAGTTACTTTAGTAATTTTGGTTCCCATGGTCTTAATAATTTTCCATCCCCCACTTAAGGTACCTAAACCAATGGCTGCATAACAAGCTAGTGGAATCCAGTCTGGCATGGCTTTAATATCTGCTAAATCGCCATTTGCAATTAAGGCCGCTGCTATGATACCCATCACTTTTTGTGCGTCATTACCACCATGACAAATACTAAACGCAGCAGAAGATACCAACTGTAGTTTTTTGAACATATTATTGGTACGAGATAATTTGGGTTCCTTAATTTTTTCAGTATAAATAAAGGATAGAATAAAAATTCCAAACACAATCATAATGCCATATCGAATCATGGCATTATCACCTTTTTTAATTTCCTTGGCTACCTTTTCTTTTAGGTCAAATTTCAAGGCTTTCTTGAATTTTTCTTTGGTGGATGGATCCATCGGATACTTTTCATTCATCTTTACTATCATACCCTCAAATCCTGCTGATTCGTATGTTTTTACAACGGGTTTTAAGGAATCAATCGCGCTCTTAATCAAACCGAACTCAACTTTCTTTGAAGCACTTTTCTTTGCTAAGGCTTCCAGTTGATCATACTTAAAATACTTTTTAATATTATCATTAATAATCGCATGATTTACTTCCTTCATATCCACATTCGCAATAATTTGCTCTGCTACTTTTGCCGAACCAATTCCTTCGTACTCTTTAATATAAGGCAAGCATAACGCAACATTCTTTTTGGCGCTTTCAAGTTTAGCAAGTTTAGTGGTATCCTTTAGTGCTTCCCTTTCCAATTTATCTACTCGGAACATTTTTGAGATGTTCTCCCCCATTTTATCTGTTTCAAATTTGATCAATAAAAATTCAAACCAATGGCTATTACCGCAAATAAAATACTCTTAATCCAGGTATTTCGATGGATGGTAATAAATGTGAAAACGATTGAAATAATCATTCCTACAAAGGGCGCCAGAAAAATAAATAAAAATATTTTAAGCACTTTGTCCACTTCTACAATTTCTGAAATAGGCATCATTCCCTTGCTAAGCAAAGCATGGGTAATACCGGCACCTGCAAAACCACCAATTAAAGTATGCGAAGAGGAAGAAGGAATGCCAAACCACCAAGTCAATAAATTCCAGAAAATGGCAGCAATCAATCCTGCAAAAATAACCGGTAGGGTGATAAACTCCTTTTGAACCGTTTTGCCGATTGTATTAGCAACCGCATGATCTTTAAAAATGTAAAAGGCAATAAAATTAAAAAAAGCAGCCCACAAAACTGCTTGAAAAGGTGTTAATACCTTGGTTGAGACGATGGTAGCTATTGAATTAGCCGCATCATGAAAGCCATTAATATAATCAAATAGCAAGGCTAATACAATAATTATTAAGATAAAGCTCATGTAAATTATTTTTGAGTTTTTAAGGTTGCTGCACTTCTGGTATGGGAGCCACTAGGCATATTTGATTACAATAGATTCTATCACATTGGCAGCATCTTCCACCTTATCTGTGGCGGTTTCCATTACCTGATAAATTTCTCTTTTTTTGATAACCTCTTTGGCATCGTTCTCCGTTGCAAATAATCGTTCAATACTCATGTCGTAAATATCATCTGCTTGGTTTTCAAGACTGTTAGCTTTTACAAGGGCATTGGTAATATTGGTTAAATTTTTCAAGGTACGAAGTTCTTTCACTGCTATTCGGATGGATTCTGCACCTAATTCGATACATTCTGCTAATTTTTGAATACCTTGTTCTTGTGGATTAACTTTGTAAAAATTAATTTTTTTAGCGGAAGCATTAATATAATCAGCAATATCGTCTAAGGCTGTTGCTAGATAATGGATGTCTTCACGGTCGAAGGGGGTGATAAAATTTCTACCTAATTCCTGAAAAATCTGATGTGTTAAGTTGTCATTGTCGTGTTCTAAGGCCTCTATTTGTCCAATAATAATGGCTCTTTTGCTAAAATCTGGTTCATGAACCACCTCCCGTAATTTTTTGGCCATCACGTCAACTGTATCCACTACGTTTTCAAAAAGATTAAAAAATACTCTGTCTCGAGGTTGAAAAAATTTCAAAAGGGAATTGATGCTCATGTATAAGGATTTTTAGTAGGGCAAATTTGCGACATTAATTACGCAATTGGTAATGTTACTAATAAAGGTAACAATTTGGTAATATTGAGGTAATCAAAAATGATTAATTGTAAAAATTCTTAATAAACCCGTAACATGCATTGGTAACAATTACAATATATCCTGCATTTCTTTGCACCCATTAATTAATTTTTAAATAACATTTACATAATGATAAAGACATCTGCTATTATTACTGCCTTGACATGCTTACTGTCCCTAACACTTAGTGCGCAGAACACTGCCTCACCTTCAAAAGAAAAAAAAAGCCAAACTGGTTTGAAAGTTTTTCAATCAGAGGATATGTACAAGCCCGTTACAATCGTCTGTTAGAAACGAATGCTCAATTAAAAAATGAGCAAGGAGATAAATCGTGGGGAGCTGATGGTGGCATTTTCCTTCGTCGGGTGCGTGTCATCCTATACGGTCAAGTATACAAGAATATTTATTTCTATATCCAACCAGATTTTGGAAGCTCAGCAAGTACAACAGGTCTCAACTTCGGTCAATTGCGTGACTGTTATTTTGATGTGGGTGTAGATAAGAAAAATGAATTTAGATTTAGAATAGGACAAAGTAAAGTCCCTTTCGGATTTGAAAATATGCAATCAAGTCAAAATCGTTTACCACTGGACCGGAATGACGCCCTCAATAGTGCCGTTTCAAACGAGCGCGATTTGGGAGTATTTTTTTATTGGGCTCCCAAAAATATTCGAGAACGATTTTCGAAATTGGTAAGTGATGGCGACAAGGGAAGTGGTGATTACGGTGTTCTAGGTCTTGGCGTATATAATGGGCAAACCGCCAACAAACCTGAATTAAATAATCGTCCACATGTGGTAGCCCGGCTTACCTATCCGTTTAAAATTGGAAGCCAAATCATTGAACCGGCATTGCAAGGCTATACCGGAAAATATGTAGTGGCAAAAGACCAATTGAGTCCAGGAGTGAAACATGTGAAAGACCTCAATTATACAGATCAGCGGGTAGCCGCTTCGTTTGTGATGTATCCAAAACCATTTGGAATTCAAGCAGAATATAATGTAGGTAAAGGTCCGGAATTTAATCCAGGCACCGACTCCATTGAAGTTCAAAATCTAAGTGGCGGTTATATTACCCTTAATTATAAGGCTCACATAAAAAAGCAATTGATTTTTCCATTTGTAAGAGGTCATTACTACGACGGTGGGAAGAAACATGAAAAAGATGCCAGAAGCTATACGGTTAAGGAGTTGGAATTGGGTGTAGAATGGCAACCTAGTAAGAATTTTGAGCTTGTAGCCATGTATACCATTTCAAATCGACGGTTCGAGGATTATTCATTGCAAAATAATACACAAGCCGGACGTTTGCTGCGATTACAAGCACAGGTAAATTTCTAAACAGTTAGTATTCACTAATTTTCCGACCTGAGTATACTTCTATTTCAACCGCAACAGCATTTCACCAGTATGAAAAGCGCACCCATTGCAGATAGATTCTATAGATTATAGAAAATATTACCATATTTTTATGGGTTAAAATGGTATGTTTTCAGATGCAAACAATAGATTTGCCGAAATTTAGAAGTAATAAAATACGATTCAATGAGCAATTATCCTTATGTCCCTTATGGTACCACCGTCCATGGCGAAGATGAAATCAATGCAGTGGTCAATGTTTTGAAAACCTCAACCCAAATGGGAAAGAATGTTCGGGAACTGGAAGAAAAAGTGGCCGGTCTATATAATAAAAAATTTGGAATAGGCGTAAATTCAGGATCCAGCGCTCTTTATCTTGCTGCCGATTTATTAAATTATGAGGAAGGAGCGGAAATCATTACACCGGCGCTGACGTTTTCCACTACGGTAGCTCCCCTTGTAAAACGGAAATGGATACCAGCCTTTGTGGATGTGGAAGAAGGTACTTATAATATAGATGCCGGAAAAATAGAGGAAATGATTAGCTCCAAAACCAAGGCGATGGTAATCCCTAATTTAATAGGGAATTTACCCAATTGGAGGCAAATACGCGAAATCGCAGATAAGCACCATATTTTTTTGTTGGAAGATAGTGCAGATACCATTGGAGCTGAAATTGACGGAGGAAGCAGTGGTCGTTTTACAGATATGAGTACCACTAGTTTCTATGGGTCTCATATTATGAATTGCGCCGGAAATGGGGGTATGCTTTGTGTCAATAATGAAGCCCACTACCAACGAGGCAAACTATTGCGAAGTTGGGGACGCTCCTCTTCTCTTTTTGTGGAAAGCGAAGCCATCGAAAATCGATTTAATGTAGAGGTTGACGGCATTCCGTACGATGCAAAATTTGTATTTGAAGAACCAGGTTATAATATCGAACCTTCTGAGCTGGGTGCTGCTTTTGGACTGGTGCAATTGGGAAAATTACCACATAATATCGATTTACGAAATACCCATTATCTCAAAATGCGACAGTTTTTTGAACAATACGAGGAGTATTTCATTTTACCGAATCAGCTGCCAAATTCACGAACCGGCTGGTTGGCCTTCGCAGTGACTATTAAGGAAACCGCTCCATTCATCAGAAGAGATTTACAAATATTTTTAGAAAAAAGGAATATTCAAACGCGCACCGTTTTTACCGGCAATATCTTACGACAACCCGGATTTAAAAACATTGCACATAAAGCCTCACTCAATGGTTACACCGAAGCCGATAAGGTAATGCGTGGCGGTATGCTGATGGCCTGCCACCATGGACTCAATGATACTCAAATTGAACATGTAATGGAGAGTGTGACCGAGTTTATGAAACTAAATGCGTAATAAGTTATTCGCAGCTTTCACCTTCAGCGCAACATGCTTTTGATGTGTCTGAGGTAGACTGTAATTGTAAACTTTCTTTTATTGAAGACTGGGCTGGAGACGGGCAGCATTCTGTTTTAATAGAAGTTGCCTCCGCACTATGTGCTTGATATTTTTGGATTTCAAAATAGGTGAAAAATACAATACTAGCCACCAAGCCTATCCAAAAAATGCGTTTCGATACTTTCTCTTTTTTCGTTTGCTCGGATGTTGGTGCACAGTCACAATCAGTTTTGCAGGCATTCAATTTTGGTAACACATACAATGAATAATAAGATATCGTAAATGAAACAGCACTTAATGCAATAAGTATGAGTTCGATGGCATTCAGAATGGGAGAACTTGCAATTGTGGCAGTAGAGATACCAAAAGAGAAGCTACCGGACTTGCACAAACCCCCACGCAAGCACCACTTTTACAGCAGGCAAAAAATAAAGGAAATAGGGAACTTACACTGCCAATGAGCGATGTCCAGATTGATTTTAGTTTATTCATAATAAAGATACTTTATATTAGTAAGCATTGCGCAACATCTCTGCAAAGGCATTGGGTAATGGACTCTCCTCTACTGCTCTCGCTGCCTTTTCGACATCATAAGCAACCCGCATAAATTCTACTTGAATGCTATCTTTAGAAAACCGGCTGCTATTTTCGTCAAGCGTCAACATCACATAACAGCCCCTTGGGTCGCCATCCTTTGGTTTGCCAAGAGAACCGATATTAATTGCGTGCCGATAGGCTTTTCGTCCTTCTAATTCATATTCCAAAACTCGATGATACGGTTTATGCGTATGGCCAAAAAACATCAAATCGGCCTGAGCAGTTTCCAAAATTCGATACATACTTTTTTCATCACGATCCTCAAAAAGATATTCGTTTATTTTGCGCGGACTGCCATGAACCATCAATATAGAGAGTTGCTCGTCATTTAGTTGATATTCAAGCCGTATATGCGCTGGAAGGGTTCGTAAATATTGACGTTCCTTGTCGTGTACCCATTGATTGGTCAAGGAAATGGATTCAACCCCTCTTGCTTTATCTTCTTCTGTTTTGTAAGCACAGCCGCAATCATCAGACCGCCGCCCTACTCCGTAATCATAGTTTCCGGCAATGGTCGCAATGCCTCGTTTACGAATTTCGTGAATGACCTCATTTGGCCAAATATTGTATCCTACCAGGTCGCCTAAGCAGTAAATCGCATCAGGTTGGCTGGTTTCAAGGTGTTTGAAAAATGCTTCCAAAGCCGGTAAGTTGGCATGAATGTCACTAAATAATGCAATCCTGGTCATAGTGTTTGTAATTGTAATAAGTACGAATTAATGATTTCTATTGATCGATTTCCATACGAGTAGCTCCTTTATTAAAATATTTTTTACGCAGCCAAAAGGCGAATTGTACCATTAAAATGAGTGCCGGCACTTCCACCAGTGGACCAATGACGCCTGCAAATGCTTGACCGGAATGGATACCGAAAACACCAATGGAAACGGCGATGGCTAGTTCGAAATTGTTTCCGGAAGCTGTAAACGAAACAGAGGCCGTTTCCTTGTAATTGGCGCCAACAGCCTTAGCAACAAAAAACATAAGGGTAAACATTATGGCAAAGAAAATTACCAAAGGAAAAGCAATTTTTAAGACATCCATTGGAATATCTACAATCATTTCTCCTTTCAAGCTGAACATGACAACGATTGTAAATAGTAATGCAATCAAGGTAATGGGCGAAATAAAGGGGATGAATTTTTGATTGAAAAATGAATCACCCACAAATTTTTTAATTGCAAATCTACTGATGACCGCTGCCAAAAACGGGATGCCTAAATAAATGCCAACTGTTTTAGCAATCTCGGCGATGGTAATATCAATTTCTAACCCCTGAATGCCAAACAAGGGTAGCATTATTTCTAAATAGAAATAGGCATATAAACTGAAAAAGAATACTTGCAACAAACTATTGATACCCACAAGACCCGCAGTCAGCTCTCGATTACCTTCGGCCAATTCGCTCCATACAATTACCATCGCAATACAAGGAGCAAGGCCGATTATGATAAGACCGGTCATATAGTCGGGATGATGGCGTAACAACAGAATCGACAATAAAAACATTAAAAAAGGGCCTATAATCCAGGTAATAAACAAGGTGCTAAAAAGCAATTTTGGCTTCTGAAAAATTTGTTTCATTTTTGAAAAATCAACCTTGCAAAGGGGCGGATACATCATAATAATTAGGCCGATGGCCAATGGAATGTTGGTTGTACCTGATGAAAAGGAATCGAGAAAGCTGCTAGTTGAAGGTATCAAATAGCCAATCAGTACCCCAAGCCCCATGGCTAAAAAGATCCACAACGTTAAATATCGATCGAGAAATTTTAGTTTAGTTTTCATAGAAGGAATTTAGCAGCAACCACCACCCGGTGTACAACATGAAGTGGTATTTTTGATTTCTTGTAAAGGAACTTTTAATTTTTCGGGAGGAATACCACAACTATCACTGGCTAAGCAAGCTGTTTGCTTCGAACGAAGTACAAAATGTTCGCCATTATAATCTAAATCGTACTTTCCGATGGTATCAGATTGATACTCTACTTCTATTTCAAGGTTTTCTAAGCCCAATACTTTTTCAGAAAGCGCAATGATGTTTAATAATTTTTGAGGTTTTAGGCGATGTTCAAAATCATTCGCATTCCACAATTGAAAATTGGCAACTTTTTCAGTACGTACCACACCACCACAATCAATAAAGTGTTTGCTAATGATTCCAACTTCTGTTACATGAAAATGCTCAGGTACCGGAGTCCCATTTTCTAATTCAAAATTTACTGCTTCGGCAGTGCTCAAGATTTTTTTAATTTGTTCGAGGTTCATATGTTTTATTTTTAAGATGAGTGTTTAACAGCATTTGTTATTTTTCTTTTCTAGCTTAATGGAAATATTGGCAAAGTAATTTTTAATTTTTTCAAGATTCTTTTCATCAATGCAATAGCAGATGGCATTACCTTCAATACTTCCTTTGATAAGTCCCGCATTCTTCAATTCTTTCAGATGTTGCGATACCGTTGGTTGAGCCAGTGGTAATTCATTGACGATGTCCCCACAAATACAGGCATCCGATTTGATTAAAAACTCAAGAATGGCAATACGTGCCGGATGGCCTATTGCTTTAGCTAGAATGGCTATTTCATTTTGTCGATCACTAAAATGATCTGTTTTGGTAGCACCCATTTTTTTAATTGTATATTGCAATATTACGATAAATATTTAAATAAAAAAGTAATTTTCAAGTTTAGTTGATAAGTATTTGTGCTAATTCGTTTCAGGACTCTAACTGAACATATTATTGTACAACCTTCCACCCTTTAGCCAGCCTAAACTGAAACATTTTTCCTGCAATATTGGCATATATCAAAATTTAGCATAGTTTTGGTGCAACAACCATAAATACAAAAATTAAGAAGAATATGAATCCAAACGAATTTAATAAGTATGCCATCAAACATCATGGCATTAGTAGTGCCACTTTGCACAACTTCACCTCACACATGAATAAGAATATTACCAACCTAACGCCATATATTATTGAAGAACGCCCCATGAATGTTGCTTCAATGGATGTTTTTTCAAGATTAATGATGGATCGAATCATTTTCTTGGGCGAAGGCATTAACGACTATGTGGCCAATATTGTAACCGCACAGTTGTTATTTCTTGAAAGTACTGATCGAACGCGTGATATTCAAATGTATCTGAATAGTCCGGGTGGCAGTGTGTATGCCGGATTAGGTATTTATGATACGATGCAAATCATTCAACCTGATGTCAGTACTATCTGCACCGGTATTGCTGCCAGTATGGGTGCTGTACTCATGTGTGCAGGGGTAAAAGGCAAGCGCTCGGCTCTCAAGCATTCGCGTATAATGATTCATCAGCCTTTAGGTGGAGCCGAAGGACAAGCAAGTGATATTGAAATTACAGCTCGTGAGATTGGAAAACTCAAAAAGGAACTATATGAAATCATTGCATTGCATAGTGGTCAAAAATTTGCCAAAGTAGAGAGAGATAGTGACCGCGATTATTGGATGACAGCGGAAGAAGCCAAAGAATATGGTATGGTAGACGAAGTATTGGTACGAAATGCCAAAAAAACCATTGAATAGTACTACAGAATCTTTTTGGTTCAATAGCTCCAATATATTTTGGGGCTATTTTTTTTTATAATAACAGAATCCTCTTTAAGCAATATAGTCCTCTCAAAAGACCTTTGTAGTAGTATCGCTAAAGGGATCCGTTAACCATATATTTTATTCAGGCAACAAATTTTGCAATCCTAAAATAGTTTGTACTTTCACAAAATGGATAAGAGACTATTTCTATTAGATGCGTTTGCGCTTATTTTTCGTGCCTACTATGCCCTGGTAAAAAGCCCCCGAATTACTTCGAGTGGGAAAAATACCAATGCACAATTTGGTTTTTTAAATTCATTGATGGATTTGATCAATAATCAAAAACCTTCGCATCTAGCAGTTTGTTTTGACACCAAAGCATTGACTGAACGTCATGTTGATTTTGCTGATTATAAAGCCAACCGCCAGGAAACGCCGGAAGATATATTGGCTGCTGTACCGGATATCAAAAAAATGTTGCAAGGGTTTAATATACCTATTGTAGAATGTGATGGCTATGAAGCTGACGATATTATTGGCACCCTTAGTGTCAAGGCTTCACAATGTGGCTATCAAGTATTTATGGTTACGCCCGACAAAGACTACGGTCAGTTGGTCAACGAAAATGTTTTTATTTATAAACCGGCAAGCGCCTTTAGCAAAGCAGAAATTTTGGGAACAAAAGAAATTTGTGCAAAATGGGATATTGAAAAGGTAAGTCAGGTAATTGATATTTTAGGTATGATGGGTGATGCTGTAGATAATATTCCTGGTATTAAAGGGGTTGGTGAAAAAACAGCAGTTAAATTACTAAAAGAATACGGAACGCTTGAAAATATTCTTGATAACGCCGATCAAATTAAAGGCGCTATTGGTGAAAAAATCCGTAACGGAAAAGCAGATGCCATCATGAGCAAAAAACTGGCCACCATCATTTTAAATGTCCCTTGCGAATTTCATGAAGAAGATTTTTCGTTGAGTGAATGGAACCACGACATGCTATCTGAAATATTTAATGAATTGGAATTTCGTACCATCGGAAAGCGAATATTGGGCGAAGGTTTTAAAATTGGAAGTCGCGAAAATGTGCAAACAGATTTGTTTGGAAACGAAATAGCCTCCAAAACCGAAAATCGCAAATCAGCTGAAGAAAGTGTTCAGCAGGATTTATTTTCACAGGAAATAATGCCACTAAAGACGATTCATGAGGTAGCGCATCAATACCTACTTTTAGATACGCTCGAAAAACGAAGTGCGTTTATCAGCCAATTATCTCAAACAACTACTACCCCACCCGAGATTTGTTTTGACACCGAAACTACCGGATTGGATGCCAATGTGTGCGAATTGGTGGGAATGAGTTTTGCCGTAAAGAACCACGAAGCCTATTATGTACCCTTACCCGCAAATCGGGAAGAAACACTTTCTATTTTACATGAGTTTGACATATTGTTCAATAATGCCGATGTACTTTGGATTGGACAAAATACGAAGTTTGATTTGCTGGTTTTGAAAAATTATGGAATCGAAATGAAAGGGAATTTATTCGATACCATGCTAGCACATTATTGTTTTGAACCGGAGGGAAAGCGGAGTATGGATTTATTAAGTGAAACCTACCTTCAGTATCGAACCGTTTCGATAGAAGAACTAATCGGTAAAAAGGGAAAAGGCCAAGGCAATATGCGTGATGTGGAACTTGAAAAAATAAAAGAGTATGCTGCCGAGGATGCGGACATTACCCTTCAACTCAAAGAGCAATTTGTAACTTTATTAAAAGAAAAGAAGTTGAAAAAATATTTAATGAAGTAGATACTCCATTGATTAAGGTATTAACCAATTTAGAATTTGAAGGAGTGAAAATTGATACCCATTTCTTGAAAAACTATAGTGTAGAATTAGAAAAGTTGGCGAAAATATCAGAAGAGTTGGTGTATGAACAAGCGGGTGTACGATTTAATTTAGCATCCCCTAAACAATTAGGTGAAGTGTTATTTGATAAATTAAAACTCGATCCTAAAGCAAAAAAAACCAAAACAGGACAATACGCCACCGGAGAGGAAGTACTTGCCAAATTGGCCCATCAACATAAAATATGCGACGACATTCTCACCTTTAGAGAGTTTACCAAACTAAAGAATACCTATGTAGATACACTCCCAGAACTTATCAATCCGAAAACGGGCAGAGTACATACCACCTTTGGCCAAACCATTGCTGTTACCGGTCGATTAAGTAGTATTAATCCAAACCTCCAAAATATTCCGATACGAACAGAACAAGGAAGAGAAATCAGGAAAGCATTTATACCAAGAGATGAGCAGCATGTGCTGATGTCAGCTGATTATTCGCAAATTGAATTGCGTGTGGTAGCGGCCATTAGCGGAGATGAAGCGATGTGCGATGCGTTCAGAAATCATAAGGATATTCATACGGCCACAGCTGCCAAAGTGTATAATGTACCTGAGAGTGAAGTTACTAAAGAAATGCGTTACAAAGCCAAGAGCGTTAATTTCGGAATCATTTACGGGCAAGGTGCTTTTGGCTTAGCAGAAAACCTAAGCATCAGCAGAACCGAGGCTAAGGAAATCATTGACAATTACAAAAAGGAATTTTCGGGCATTCAAAAGTATATGGACGACACCATTCAATTTTGTAAAGATCATGGCTATGTAAAAACATTGATGGGGCGCAAACGATGGCTCCGCGATATCACTTCTGCCAATTTTACGGTCCGTGGTGGTGCAGAACGAAAGGCTATAAATAGTCCAATTCAGGGAACTGCCGCTGATATGATTAAATTAGCCATGATTAAAATCAATGCCGCCTTGATGGAAAAGAAATTTCAATCTAAAATGATTTTGCAGGTTCATGATGAATTGGTTTTTGATGTGGTAAAAGAGGAAATAGATGTCATGAAGAAGCTGATACTAGATTGTATGCAAACGGCCATGATATTGCCCAATGAGGTACCTGTGGTAGCTGAAGTTGGCTTTGGAAATAATTGGCTGGAAGCACATTAATACACGACGGTTATTTAGATGTTTAGATAATCACAAAATACGATTTATGAAATTTATTATTGTAATTCTTACGTTTTTGGTTTCCTCCCTTTTTTTAGATACCTTTTCTCAGAAGAAAATTAAAACTAGTTATGAATATGAAATTTTAAGGAATCCAAAAAATGCAAAAGAATCTAAAAAGGAACTCTTGCGAATTATGAGATACGATGAAACCGGATTCCTCATTGAAATTATAACCTATGGCAAAAAATCATTGGTGGTCGATAGTGTGAGAACGAAAAATGCCGATGGATCAGAAGTATTGCGGGTCATTGCAAAATATCCGGCTGACATGGAAGAAGTTGGCCGAGTGGAAACATTTTCAAAGCACAATGATCAGCATATTACAGGAGTTGGATATGAGTTTTGGAACAGCAGTGATACGTTTCAATTTGAGAATAACTATGTTCCGTTTTCACCGGACGTTTATGAAGTACGTTCAAAAACAAATATTCCTGAAAGTCCGAAAAAATTTTTCTGCGACCACTTGTTCAATATTTTATACGATGAGGCAGAATCAATTCGCGAATACAATGATTATGGTCAAATTACCAGTAAACACTACATTGCGGACGCAGTAATTGGAATGGTAAAACAAGGTATGACCCGATACCTTACCTATGACAACATGGGATTATTGATACGGGATTCTCTTACCAAGAATGGGGCTCCTTTATCCATTAATAAATACACTTATGACCATGTCAATAGACCCATATTACAGGAAAGAACGATTTACCTAAATGGTGAGAATCTGGTAACCCGTTTCACCTTTATGTACAATACCAACGGCGACCTGATCAAAAAAGAATCTAAAAATTGGACGCTTCAATATAAGTTTGATTATTATTAATTGAAAAGCATCACTTTCCTGCCATTTTTGCATGAATGCCAATTTGGAATTAAAATTGTATTAAGGCTCTTATGGAAAAAATTCTTCTTTCTTTATTTTCAAAGAAACCTAGCTTAGTATTTTGCATTCTGATGGATGTAATCGGGATGGCGTCTTTTTTGCTACCAGCGTTGGGCGAATGGTCTGATATGGTGTGGGCTCCCCTTTCAGCCTATATCTTTTATAAAATGTTTGGAGGTATAGGTGGACTTATCGGAGGAGGCATTTCCTTTCTCGAAGAAATCATTCCCTTTACAGATATCATACCAACTTTTACGATAGCATGGTATTTGCAAAATCAAATAAAGTCGAATGCCAGCAAGGCGACCCATTCCCCTATTGAAGATGCCGAGCTCATTGAAATTAAGTAACCGTTTTGGCGAAAGCTAGTATTAATTTCTTTCAGGATTTTTAGTGCGTCCTCTGCAATTTTTATCCTAAATTTGCGTTTGCTATGTAACCAATGAAAAAGCTATTATTTGTTTTACTGATTATCATCTCAAGCATTGCTGATGCGCAGGTTTTTTACCGAAGGTCGGAGTTTGGAGCCTCTGTAGGAGGAGCTAATTATTTTGGCGACTTGAATACAAATTATGGATTTCAGTATTTTCGCTACAGTGCCGGTGTCTTTTATAAGTATAACTTCACCGAGTATATCGCATTGCGCCTTGGTGGCAACTATGCACATGTTGGCTATAGCGATCGGTATTCGAGCAATGTCTATTATAAACAAAGAAATTTAGATTTTAAATCAAATATTCTCGAATTTGGTGTAATGGCAGATTTTAATTTTTCAGATATACCATCGGCGATTACGACCATCGTTTTACCCCCTATGTTACATTGGGCGCTTCTATGTTTTATTATAACCCATATACCACTTTGGAAGGAAAGAACTATTTTCTCCGTCCGCAGGGAACAGAGGGGCAAAATTTACCCGAATATGAAGATCGAAAGTATAAGGATTATGCTTTTGCATTTCCTATTGGCGCCGGCTTTAAAGTGTGGTTATCTCGTGGGCTCACAATGAGTTTTGAAAGTGTAAATCGATATACCTCAACCGACTATCTAGATGACGTGAGTACTACATACGTGGGCAAAGATAAATTTGTAGATCAAATTCCTTCCCCCTATCCATCACCGGCTTTTCAATTGCAAGATCGATCTCCAGAAGTATCTGATACGGAGTTAGGAATCAAGGGAAGACAAAGGGGCGTTAGTACCACCAAAGACCATTTTATGTTATTTCAATTGGGGCTTTCTTTCCGATTACCAACCTATAAATGTCCGGATAACCTCCGCTAATTTTTTTCAACAGACGACTAATACAGGTCGGTTTCACTAATATATTTTCGCACCTTGGCGAGTTCGGGATAACGGGCTTTGTCTTCAACGGTAAATTTCGGAGCCAATTTACGCGCTGTTTCGTATACACTTTTGGTAATGGGTGACAGCTTATTTTGAATCCCTCTATAATCAACTGCCTGACAAATTGCAATGAGATGAACCGCAAAAACATCAAATGTATTTTCTATAACTTTATTACACAATAAGGCTGCATTGGAACCCATACTTACAATATCTTGATTATCGTTGTTATTCGGGATGCTGTGTACATACATCGGATTGCTTAAGGTTTGATTTTCAGCCACTGTGGAGGTGGCGGTATACTGCATTCCTTGCATTCCAAAATTCAGTCCTAATCGACCTAAATTTATAAAGGGCGAAAGTTTTTGATTTAAATTATGATTCAGCAAATAATTCAACTGCCTTTCTGCTAGCATCGAAAGTTTGGTAACGGCAATCTTTAATTTGTCCATTTCTAATGAAACATAATCGCCATGAAAATTGCCTCCATGATAAATATTTCCATTTTGATAATCGATAATGGGGTTATCATTTACCGAATTGATTTCTGCAGTCAGTACTTTTTCGGTATTGGTAATGGTTTCCCATATCGGGCCGATAATTTGTGGAATGCAACGTGAACTATAATATTCTTGCACTTTTTCATCAAGCACATCTGCCAGTACCTCTTTATCATACAGATGCTCATGACGATTCTTGAGAAGTTTACTACCCTTTAATATTTTGCGCATGGCCGTTGCTACTTGTTGCTGACCTGCATGTGGCTTCACCTGATTCAGTTCCTTAGAAATATGATCATCATAGGCTTCAGAAATTTCGTTTACCATAGCACTCATCAACATTTCCCATTTGGCCAAACGATATGCCATGATGGTATTGATCATACCAATACCGGTCATACACGAGGTGCCATTTATCAAAGAAAGACCTTCACGTATATGAATCTCAAGTGGCTTTATCTTCAACTTATTCAATACCTGCTTGGTGGGTTGCAATTTCGACTGATAGATTACTTCTCCTTCACCTATTAAGCATAATGCAATATGTGCTAGTTGCACTAAATCGCCACTGGCTCCTACTCCACCATGTGTAAAAATGATCGGCAAAATTTCGTTATTTATATAATCGCGAAGCAGTTCAACGGTATTGCGATGAATACCGGATCTTGCTTTCATCAAACTAGATAAACGCGCGATTAACGTTGCCTTTAAAAAATCGGGTCGTAAAATGTCTCCACAACCGCTGGCGTGACTTCGTATAAGGTTAAATTGCAATGAATGGCGGTCTTCATTCTTAATTCGGTATTGAGCCATGGGGCCAAAGCCGGTATTGATACCATATATCAATTTCTTTGCAGAATATTCCTTTAAAAATTTAAAACATTTATCAATTTCACTCAATGCTGATTTATTAAGTGAAACCTCTGCATTTTCATAAACTATTTGATAAAACTCTCTGATTTTTAGGTCGCCACCTGTAATATCTATCTTCATAATCGGATTTAGAAACAAGGCGCAAAAATAGAAATAAAATGCTAATATTCGGTTTCTATTTTAGTCAAAAAAAAAGAGGCCATAAGCCTCTTTACTAATTTTTAAAATCAGGTTCTACCTGACGAGAATAAAATCACCCTTCGCCACTTTCTGGCTAATAATGCCTTTATCATTGCATTGGTAAATAATTAGATAGCTATAGGTATCTGGATCCTGTGCTTTTCCTTTATAGGTGCCATCCCAGCCACCGGTTAGTTCGCGCGTGCTATACACTTCAACACCCCATCTATTATAAATTTTAAATTCTCCTAAAATGACACCTCCGCAATGTTCTAAAATACGATAAATATCATTTCGGGTATCACCATTAGGTGTAAAAGCGGTTGGCATAAATATGTTGCAGGATAATTCAAGATCTACAGCAACTTGTGTTGCGGTGATGCAACCATTATAATCGGTAGCCACCACATGGTACACATCCGATTTTAGGCCGGTAGCGGTAGCGCCATACTGAGGCGGTGTGGTATTCCATTCGTACGTATAAGGAGGCACCCCACCGCTGGTGATGGCATCTACACTTCCATCGTTGCCATTTTTGCAAGTGGCTATATGCGATATCAGCGATACGGTTAATAAGGAATCCGGTTGCGCAATATAGGTATCAATGGAATCTAGGCATCCGTGAGAATCACTAGTGTAAAATCTAAAATTTCCAGATTTCATATACTTAAATTCGGGATCCAGGACAGGTGGCGTATTGTCATACCAATATGAATAAGCTGGAACGCCACCAACGGTCAGCAATCGTACATATCCATTATTCTGATATTTGCACAATACGTCGCGTTGCTCGTCAATGGTTAGTTGCACTTCAGCCGGTTCATTAACAGTAACTTCTAAACTTTGCGTGCAATTATTGGCATCAGATGCCACGATGGTGTAAATACCTGCAACAAGATTTGAAACCGGGCTACCGGCAATTGCATTGCCATTTAAGGTATAGGTGAAAGGAGCTGTGCCACCGGTTTGGCTATAGCTAAATCCACCATCTGCTCCTCCAAAACAATTCACATCGGTGACGCTGGTTACGGTTAACTTAATAGAATCTTGTTTGGTAACTGTAATGGTATCAAATGCATATTCAAAGCCACCACATAAGGTAAAGGTAGCTTTTGCGTTATAGGTGGTGGTTTGACTAGGACAAACCTGCAAAGAATCGACATTGGTTGCCAGTAGGTTACCGCTGGCATCATACCAGTTTTTAGATCCCTCGTACAGTGCAATTTGCTGCGTTGCCAACAAATTTACACATGAAAACATAGGCGAATTATTCCAAGATACCACAAATACTCGGTTTGGTGCAACACCAATGGTTTGGTAGGATATCATTCCTAAACCTGTAGGCAAGATGTCATGGTAGGGAGACATAATTGAATTATGCGCTGCGGTAAATACCGCGTTGGGCATTGGGGTTACACCTGCGAAACTCCAAGGGTTATAGGCACCTGCTTGTCCTATATTAAAACTCACTTGACCATTTGAACTCACAATACATTGATTATAGGTACTATCAAAGTAACAAAAATCAAAGGGAATAGGAATAATGCCGGACCACAAATCATCTACTGCCAAATTAATAATAGTACCCGGCACATAAGGATACGGGTTATAGGCAATTTGGTTGACATTATAATTGGAGGTTCCTCCGGATGCCGGAGTGGTAGCTGCAACCAATGTGGTGCAGGGTTGACAGACCGGAATAATGAAATCCGGACCCAAGTTAATGGTGCCACTTACCTGTGCTTTTGCATCTGTTAAGCCTAGCGTAGCAAATGCCATCAATGCAACAATCAAATAATTCTTCATAAATTTAAAAAAAAAGTTAGTCATGTTTGTTCAATACAAAGACGAATATAATGCGAAAATAGTTTGAAAAATTTAATAATATATATAATAACTTATTATTTAATAAATCTGCCTAGCTTCCTTTCCTAAAAAATACAAAGATACCAATAGTACCGACCATAATGCAGTCTTCAAACGAAATCCGCAAATTATTGGGCTATTTTAAATAACTTTGGCCTAGATGAAAGAAATTGGAAAAATTGTTTCGGTACATGGAGTAGATGGGGACCTTATAATTTCCCATAACATTGTAAACCTCCAATCGATAGAAAAACTATCAAATTTGCTGATTGAAGTATGGAATCAAAGTTATATTCCATATTTTATCGAAGAAATACAGGGTATTACAAAAAGTAATCTATGTGTTAAATTTGAAGAAGTAAATTCCCGCGAAGAAGGGAAAAGTTTCTGAATAAGAAAGTATATGTATTTGATGAGCATGCCGTGCAGACAGAAGGCAAGGATGAATGGGCCTATCTTATTGGCTATCAAATTATTAGCGAACAAAATACCCCCATTGGAACCATCAGCGATATTTATATAAACGGTCCACAGGTATTAATTGAACTATCCTACAAAAATAAGCCCATTCAGTTGCCCGTACATCAACAATTAATTTTGGATGTAAACAAAGACCAAAAAACCATCCAGCTAATCATTGCAGATGGTTTATTGAACATTTGGGATTAAGAGGATTACTTCCTCGAATAGCAACCCTAAATTGCTTAATTCGCTGTCGGAGCGGTACTCATGTATGCAGTTAACCAATTGTTGGCAGCTATTTAGCTTTAATGATGTACCTTGCACCGCATGTAAGCCATAATACTTACCCTAGAATGGCAATTTATAGCCTTCATAGCACCCTTCACTATTATTCATAAAATCCCCTCATGACATTTCAATCATTATTTTTAATACAACCTATCCTCAAAGCGTTGCAAGAGGAAGGATATGAAACCCCTACTCCCATTCAGGCTGAAGCCATCCCTATTTTATTGCAAGGAAAAGACCTTTTGGGTTGTGCGCAAACAGGAACCGTGAAAACGGCCGCATTCGCCATCCCAATTTTGCAACTATTGGCCGGAAATCCTACCTACGAAAAAAAGAAAAAAATCAGGGCGCTGATTGTAACGCCAACACGTGAACTTGCCATTCAAATAGAAGATAGTTTTAAATCCTATGGTCGGCACCTTGACCTGAAGGCAACTGTTGTATTTGGTGGTGTGGGGCAAACCCCTCAAACAGATGCACTAAGACGAGGGGTTGATATATTGGTAGCTACTCCGGGTCGTTTACTGGATTTGATCAGTCAAGGATATATTTCACTGAGCGACATATCTCTATTTGTGCTCGATGAAGCAGACCGTATGCTGGATATGGGTTTTATACATGATATCAAAAAATTACTGGTTTTGCTACCCAAGCAAAAACAATCCCTCTTTTTCTCTGCTACCATGCCACCGGAAATTGTAAAATTGGCCAATACCATTTGGCATAATCCATCAAAAGTGGAGGTAACACCGGTGTCCTCAACTGCCGATACGATTACTCAATTTCTTTATTATGTAGATCGTGCAAATAAAAATGCCTTGCTTCTTCATATTTTAAAAAATAAAGACATCAAAACGGCCTTGGTATTTACACGTACAAAATATGGTGCTGATAAAGTGGTTAAAATTTTACAAAAGAATCAAATTACTGCTGAGGCCATTCATGGAAACAAGGCGCAAAATGCCCGACAAAGGGCCCTTAGCAATTTTAAGGCGCAAACTACCCGAGTGTTGGTGGCAACAGACATTGCAGCTCGTGGTATTGATGTAGATGATCTGGCTTTTGTAATCAATTATGAAATACCCAATATTCCTGAAACCTATGTTCATCGCATCGGTAGAACCGGTAGAGCAGGTGCTAATGGTACTGCCTTATCTTTTTGCGATCAGGAAGAAAAGGCCTATTTAAAAGACATCGAAAAATTGATTGGTAAAAAAATTCCGCTTGGGGAGGATCATCCCTACCCGATCAGCGATGAACCACTGGTGATCCTTCCAAAGGTGCAGCATACAGCCCATGCAAGACCGGTAGCTAACAAGGCCAAAAAGTGGTTTGGTAAGAAGCGGGCCTAATAGTCACGGAATCTCTAAGGGGTTCTTGACTTCCTTTAGGTGTATATTTTTTCAACAAGGTGGCCAAATTTTTCCATTATTTTTCGGCGTTTCAGTTTCATAGTGGCTGTCAATTCACCCGTATCGATGGTCCATTCAGCATTTACCATTTGAAATTTCTTTACCTGCTCGTGTGGAGCAAACTGTATATTATATCGATCCAATTCTTTGCGAATTAATTTTTGAACATCCTTGTCAGTTGTAATGTCCACAGAACTATCAAGGGGAACGCCTAACTTGAGAAAATAGTCTTTGATTTTTTCTTTTGCGGGAACAATCAAGGCTCCGGCAAATTTTTCATTACTTCCTACCACCATGATCTGCTCAATGAAAGACGATTCTTTCATTTTGTTTTCAATAGGTAATGGTGCTATATATTTCCCCCCGGATATTTTGAATATTTCTTTTTTTCGATCGGTAATTTTTAAAAACTTATTGTCAACTATTTGACCGATATCACCGGTATAAAACCAGCCATCCTTTATGACTTCCGCAGTTAATTCAGGATGCTTATAGTATCCCATCATTATATTGGGTCCCTTACAAACAATCTCACCATCTTCAGCCAATTGCACTTCCACATCTTTTATGATAGTACCCACTGTTCCAAACCTTCGATTTTCTTCCTGAAAACGATTCACACTGATTACCGGAGAGGTTTCCGTTAAACCGTAGCCTTCCATTACGATGATTTTTGCGGCCGTAAAAAGACGCAGCAACTTTACCTGGCAAGCCGCAGAGCCGGTTACGATGGCCTTGATTTTACCGCCAACAGCATTTCGCCATTTTTTATATACCAAAAAATCAGCAAGGGCCAATTGCATTTTATATGGAAGAGACTTCGGTGTTCCAATTTCATATTTCATGGCTAGTTGCACAGACCAATCGAAGATGCTTCGTTTAAATCCGGTAAGTTCTCTACCTGTTGCATCAATTTTCTCAAAAACTTTTTCGAGTAATCTAGGAACGGTGGTAAAAACTACCGGTTTCACTTCACGTAAATTGGGTCCAATCATTTCCATTCCTTCGGCAAAATATACCGCTATCCCCTTACATATATATATATACATAACGGTCCGTTCGAATATATGATTGAGTGGTAAAAAGCTTAAGGCAGATTCATCACTGCCACAAAAATTAAAGCATTCCATACAACTCTTTACATTACTGATAATATTGTTATGCGAAAGCATCACTCCTTTCGGATTTCCGGTAGTGCCAGAGGTATATATGATGGTAGCCAGATGTTCCGGCTTAAGAGTCCCCTTGATTTTCTCGATGGTATCAATTTCGGAAACAGTCACATCAAGCAATAGTTCACTCCAATGGGCAACCCCTTCAATTTGATCAAAAGAATAAATATGTTTTAAAGACGGTACATTATCTTTTATCAGCGATAATTTCTTGTAAATAGACTTATCAGAAACAAATAGAATACTAACCTGTGCTTCATTTAAAATATACTCCCACTCAGCATGGGTAATAGACGGATAAATAGGCACCAACACCGCACCGGTTATTTGGGTTGCAAAATCACTTAGGATCCATTCAGGTCTATTGTTTGAAATAATGGCTATTTTTCCCTGTGACTCTGAAGTTAAATCATTACCACTGATTCCCAATCGCAAAAATGAGGCCGCCATTTTATACACCAATTCTTTGCATTCAACAGCCGTATACGATTTCCACTGTGAACCTTCTTTCGAATAAAGCATCCCTTTATTTGGATGGTTGTTCACATATTTCTCCAGTAAATCAAATAAGCGATGAATATGGTCCATGTAGCCTGTGTTATAAATTTAATTGATGTGGTAATATTGGTTATTTTTGGGAATTAATTTATTGCCTCTGATATAGTGATCAAAAATATTCATATTAGAGGCAAATTTTTGCGTCCACTGTTTAAAAAAAACTTCATTGTCTAATTTGCCAAACAACCATTGATTATAGCACTCGTAATTACCAGATAAGAGCATTTTCTGCTGATGATCTACTAATTCGAATGGATATACCGTAGCAAAATTTTTATTCCAATCAATAAGGAACCGTATTCGAAGTTGCGTAAGGTTTTCGGCATTTATGCCCCCAGTAACTACCCCTTTGATATTGTCACATATTTTGAGACAGGCTTCTTCAAAATTTTTAGGATTTTCATAACGATTAATTTTTCCATCCAGTGCGGTATTGCTTAAATCTGCAATCAAAAATTTATAGCTTTCAAATAGAATTACTTTCAATTCTTCGGTCTTACTTGAAAAGCTCTCCATGTTTACAAAGGTTTCTCCATATACAATGGCCCAAAGATACTTTTTGGTAAAAAAATAGACTTTTGCCAAATTATAATAATTGGTATGATAATTAGGAGCTTTCTCTACTCCTTTTTCCCAAACCTCAGAAGCCTGGGCAAATTTCTTTTCCTGGGTATACAATTCGCCCTTTTCAGCATAAAGTGCTCCGGCACCCGGAAATTTTTCAATGCCGGTATTGATGGCCGATTTTGCCTCGTCCATCTTTTTCATGGCCCTAAATATTCGACAAGCGACCTGAAAGGTTTCCTCATCGGCGTCTTTACTTTTAAGTAATGGACTGATCATCTTTTCCCCTTTAGCCATATCGCCTTGCATATAATAGGCATGAGCCAATTCACGTCGCAACAGTAAATTGTCGGGTTCTATATTCACTGCCTGATTATATACCATTATAGAGTTGGCATAATCGGCTTTTTGCAAATACATTCGGGCTTTGGTATAGAGTTCCTTCCCTTCTGCTGTATTGGTAGGATTTATTTGAGCACTTAGTGAGTGACAAAGTAAAAAAAGCGAGGGTAGCAAAAATTTAGATATAGGCATAGATACTATACAAAAGTAATGGACAAAACTGAAAAACCTTTCAAATTTTTGATAAAAATGGATGGATTAGGAGTCATGATAGTCAATCACCAAATATGTAAAAAAATTTTATTTAATAATTATTTTATATACTTGCAAAACTTTTAAACCCTATTACACCCTAGAATGGCAAAAAACTTATTGATAGTAGAAAGTCCTGCGAAAGCAAAAACGATAGAAAAAATCCTCGGTTCAGACTTTCAGGTGAAATCGTGCTTTGGTCATATTCGTGACCTTGAAAAGGACGAAATGGGTATTGATATCAACAATAATTTTGCCCCATCTTACAAGATTTCTGATGATAAAATAAAGGTAGTCAATGAATTAAAACAGTTGGCAAAAAAATCAGATGAAGTATGGTTGGCATCGGATGAGGACCGTGAGGGGGAAGCCATATCATGGCATTTGTGTGAGGTGCTGGGTTTGGATCCGAACAAGACCAAACGTATTGTGTTTCACGAAATTACCAAGACGGCCATTAAGAAAGCTGTTGAAAATCCGCGTACTGTCAATATGAATCTTGTCAATGCACAGCAAGCACGACGAATTTTAGACCGAATTGTAGGTTTTGAATTATCTCCGGTTTTGTGGCGAAAAATCAGTCGCAGCAATTCATTATCTGCCGGTCGTGTTCAATCAGTGGCCGTTCGACTTATTGTAGAACGAGAACGGGAAATCAATAATTTTGAATCCACCAGCACCTATAAGGTAGAGGCTAGTTTTAATGCCAAAGACATTCATCAAAAAGACGTGAGCTTTAAAGCAGAATATGACAAAAGAATCAGCGATGCAAAAGGTGCCGAACAGTTCTTACAAAATTGCATTGGAGCCCATTATTCTGTAGAAGATATTGTGGTAAAACCTGCACGAAAATCGCCCTCAGCCCCTTTTACTACTTCTACCCTACAACAAGAAGCCAGTCGCAAACTGGGTTATTCGGTTTCCAGAACGATGCAAATTGCACAACGCCTTTATGAAAGTGGTCATATCACGTATATGCGTACTGATGCGGTCAATTTATCTGAAACCGCATTAGGTAATATTAAGGAGGAAATTGAAAAAAGTTACGGCCCTCCATATTATCAAAAACGGGTTTTTAAAAATAAAAATGAAAACGCACAAGAGGCGCATGAAGCGATACGACCTACAAATATGGCCGACCGTATGATTGACAATCCTGAATTGCAACGTTTGTATGATTTAATTTGGAAGCGAACCATGGCCTGTCAAATGTCTGATGCTGAACTCGAAAAAACCACTGCTAAAATCAATATTTCCACTCAGGAAGAAAAACTTACAGCAAGTGGCGAAGTACTTAAGTTTGATGGATTTTTAAAATTGTACCTCGAAGGAAAAGATGACGAAGAAAGCGATGACGAACATCAGCAAGGGATGCTGCCTCTTTTAGCGGTGCATCAATCCCTTGATTTTCAAAACATGACGGCTACGGAACGATTTTCGCGGGCCTTGCCAAGATATACCGAAGCGTCCCTTGTAAAAAAACTCGAAGAATTAGGTATCGGACGGCCTTCAACCTATGCACCCACCATCAGTACCATCCAAAACCGCAATTATGTGGTCAAAAAAGATAAGGATGGGGTGCGCCGATCGTTTCAAATATTAAAATTAGTGGCAGAAAAAATTTCAGCGCAAGTGGCAGAAGAAAATACCGGTGCTGAAAAAAGCAAACTATTTCCTACTGATTTAGGTATGGTGGTTACCGATTTTCTGAAGCAACATTTTGCTGCAGTAATGGACTATCATTTTACAGCCAAAATTGAGAACGAATTTGATGAAATTGCAGATGGCAAAATTATTTGGAGTAAAATGCTGAAGGAATTTTATGCCCCCTTTCATCAATTGGTTGAAACCACCATGGAAACCGCTGAGCGTGCAAGTGGAGAACGAGAATTGGGTATGGACCCCGAAACAGGTAAGAGAGTAATTGCCCGTATCGGTCGCTTTGGCCCTATGATACAAATAGGAAATACAGACAGTGAGGAAAAACCACGTTTTGCCACTTTACGAGCTACGCAAAGTATTGAAACCATTACCTTTGAAGAAGCCATGGAACTGTTCAAATTACCCTTGACCTTAGGTGAATATGAAGGACAAGAGGTAAGCGTTAATATTGGTCGCTTTGGCCCATATGTAAAGCATGGTGAACAATTTATTTCATTGGCAAAAGGTGAAGAACCCCTAGAGGTTTCACTAGAAAGAGCCATTGAGGTTATCAAAGGAAAACAGGTTGAAGATGCAGCTATAGCTTATTACGACAACAAGCCGGTCACAAAAGGAAAAGGACGCTTCGGCCCATTCATTAAATGGGACGGCATGTTTATTAATATTCCGCGTGCCTACCAGTTTGAAACCATTACGGAAAAGGAATGTGAAGAATTGATTTTAAAGAAAATAGAAAAGGAAGCCAATCGATTTATTTTGCAATTTCCGGATGAAAAAATTACGGTTGAAAATGGACGTTGGGGCCCCTTTGTACGGTTTCAGAAAAAAATGTTGAAACTATTGCCAAAGCCTGAAGGGGGCAAATATACCGCAGAAGAGGCGGCACTTCTTTCCTTAGAAGATTTAAAAAAAATGATTGAAGCACAGGTTCCCAATGCATTTACCAAAAAGGCAAGCGCGAAAAAAGCAGCGACCAAAAAAGTGGCAGCAAAGAACGCAGCCCCTAAGAAGGCCGCCACAAAAAAATAGTAAAGCAAATGAGTACTTCCCGAGATAGAAATGAAAAAAACATGGCCAGCATGAAACATTTCGTGGATATGGCTATGGGAGTCTTGTATTTGGTGATCAGTATCAGTATGTTAAAGATGCCTTCATTAGTTGAGCGATTTGGGAAAAATGGTATGCTGATATTTATGAGTATTTTTTCCTTGTATGGCATCTATCGAATTGGTCGGGGCTTTTTCGGAATCAAAAATTTGAATACCCGAGGCAAAAGATGACCCGCGAGAACGGCACAAAAGGCCAGCTTCATTTTATATATTTTGGCCAAAATGTAATTGAGCCAACCAAATAGTAAAGATTTAGTAATACGAAGTACCGGGAATTTTTCTTATTGCGTATCTTTATGGGCACGAAATATTGCTTTTCAAAATGATATTAAAAAATTGTATCCCTCTTATACTTCTGACTGTACTTCTTCTATTTATTGAAATTCCCTCGGTACTTGCACAAAAATGGAATTGGGCGCAGCAAATTGGAAACAGTAAAAGCGATAAGGCCACCTGTATCAAAACCGACTCTTCGGGTTATATTTATGTAGCAGGTTATTTTAGCAATACCGTAACCTTGGGCACCAATCAACTGATTTTAAATTATACTGCCAATACCAATAGCAAAGAAGCTTTTATTGCAAAGTTTGACAGTAGTGGTTTTTGCTACTGGGCAAATAGTGGCGGGCAATATTTCGACGATCGCGTGTTGGGTATGGACGTAGATGCGGATGGCAATAGCATTATCACAGGAACATTTTGGGAGGGTGCCGGCATTCAATTTGGGCCCAACTATATTACCGGAAATGCCTATGGAGGAGGTGATCAATGCTTTTTGGTGAAGCACGACAAAAATGGAAATTATATTTGGGGAAATTTTGTCTGTAGCAATACCGGCGATGATCAAGGTTTAGATGTAGCCACAGATAAGGCCGGCAATAGTTATGTAGTAGGATTTATGGCGGGCGATATTTTGTATTGTGGAGGTAATGCAGTTACTGCCACCAATACCAATACACAATATGAGCAACACAGTTATTGGCTAGCGAAAATAAACAGCGCAGGTGTGTTTCAGTGGGCCAAATGCTTTGGTAATTTACCTTTCGATACTGCCACTTTCAAATACATAGAACGAGATATTGCAGTATGTGTCGACGATTCGGGTGGCGTTTATGTAACTGGAGGTTATGACCATACCTGGCCTTTTGGCAATACCACCTTAACCAGTTCAGGTGCTTATGATATTTTTGTAATGAAATACGATAGCAGCGGTAATTTTCAATGGGTTACCAATGGTGGCAGTGATAAAGATGATTGGGCCAATGGTATTTGCTCCGATAAAAAAGGAAATATTTATGTGGTGGGCGAACATCGCGATTCTTTAATAATGGATACGATTTTGATTAAAAATTATAATAAACGCGACGCCTTTGTACTCAAAATGGATGCGAATACCGGAAAGCCGATATGGGGCAAGAGAGCAGGTTCCGACCTTGGAGGCGAACGTGCCAATGATGTTTGGGCCGATACGCTTTGCATTGTGTATGTTTGTGGCGATATTAACGACAGCGCAAAATTTGGCGATAATATTATCATGGGTGCCGGGAAGTTTGAAGAGGCATTTGTGGCAAAAATTTCTCCTGATGGAAAATGGCAATGGGCTATCACCGGAGGTGGAACGGATAGCAATGACCGGGCAAATGCAATCACAAAAGGAAAAGGGGCCCAATTGTATGTGTGTGGATTTTTTAGAGCACCTGCTTCCTATGGAACTACTAATTTAACCTCAGCCGGATCCAGTGATGCGTTTTGGGCTCGGGTTCATGATTCCTCATTAAATAAGGCGGAAAAATTTATTCTTACCAAACCTGTTGACTCCATTTTATGCAAAAATGATACCATACAATTAAACATTCCTCCGCATGCCTATTTAGAGTGGAGTCCACAGACGGGCGTAAGCACCAATGCCAATACTTCCGTGCTTACGTTTAATCCGCCTTCCACTACTACCTATACATTGAGTGGTTTCAGCAATGGATTATGTCCCGATTACGATACCATTACCTTTACCATTTACCGTTCGGTAGAACCGGTAGCAGATTTTAGTGTGAATCCTCCTATACAAAGTATTTTATCACCCACTTTTACCTTAAATAATCTTAGTACCAATGCATCCAATTATGAATGGTACTACAATGGAAATTTAATATCGACGAATGTAAATACTACACAAACCTTTGATTCTGCCGGCGTATACTGCTTTACCTTATTTGCCTATAATTTGGATGGCTGTATGGATTCCATAACACATTGCGGCACTATTTTTAAAAAGGAAGAGGTATTTTTCCCGAATGCATTTTCGCCCAATGGCGATCGAAATAATGACTTTTTTGGACCTTCTTTTTACAATATCGATTTGCTCAACGTAAAAGATTATCTATTTATGGTGTACGATCGTTGGGGCACGCTGGTGTTTGAAAGCAATGATCCTGCGATGAAATGGAATGGTGCCCACAAAAACAATGTAAAATCCGACATGGGGGTTTTCTATTATTACTGTAAATTCAAAACACCCTTAGGAGTTGTATACGACAAAAAAGGCGATGTAACGCTGGTGAGATAATAAACTTACTATTGAATTCCGTTCTGCGACGCGTCTTCCGTTCCTCCCTAATGGTTGGAGTCACCTCCATCCATGGCAGCATATTTGTTTGGTGCGACACCAACCATTAATTAAAAGTTGCTGAAAGCAACAGAATAAACCTACGAAGCAAATATGCTTCGTAGAACAAGCAACATCTACCACACTATATTTATGCTTCCTTTTTGTACTTTACTAATGCCTTCTTTAGTTCTATATATAATATAATAATAATAACTGTCACTCGCCCAGCCTCTACCATTCCATACAAAGTTTATATCATTACTTTTAAAAACCTCATTACCCCAGCGATTATACACCCCTACTGCTTGTATGGAGTATCCTGAATATTGAAGTGCACCCACATTGAGTATATGCCATGTATCATTTAAGCCATCTTCATTGGGTGAAAATGCATTAGGAATAAGTAAAGGCTCGTCTGCAACGATGGGGGTAAAACGCAAAGTATCACATGGGCTACCTGCTAGAGCCCCTAGCTCAAAGTTGGGCATGTTAGGTGGAGCACTAGTACTATTTACTGTATTTAAACAAAATTGACAAAAATTCGCATCAATTCCTTTCATATTAGGATACTCTATGTATGATAGTGAAGGATTTGTACCATTCCAATTACCAAAATATATACGCCCATCGGGTGCATTGTAAGCGGTTACATACTGCGCCCAGTTAAAAACGCTATCCGTTCTCATATTTACAATTTCGTTGCTTGCCAACTCATATTGCCACACCGTATACGGAGATACAATATACAAGAACTGATTATTTGGCGAAAAACATACCCCAGTGCCTGCGCTGACTAACGTAAAGGTATCCTTCTCAAATATGGGGTCATAATAATAAATTGTATCTTTAGGCGAGGCAATTCGTTTAATATTGCTCATAAGTCCTGTGCATCTGTCAAAGTTATTAACCTCAATTGAATCGTTATAATGCGCATGTGCATATAAGCTACCATCCATCGAAAAATTACTTTGCCCCCAATTGTTAGCAATAAAGTCTGCACCTCCCATATCTTGTGTAATAGGCAGCATAATGGTATCTGGCGTTACTCGAAAAGTATAAAGTAAATCTTTTTCACGATGTGGCAATATCAGCCACCAGTCTCTACCATTGGCATGGCGTGTGGCTGATAATGAATTACCGCTTAATCGGGCACTGCTCATGAGTATATTATCTTTCACCATTACCTTGCCTTTCCCATTATTAGCATCCATATCGACAATATGGTTCAGGAACATATCCAAATTCCAATCGCCTACTTGCGCGTAATAATCGTCATACGCTTGATTAGTCATGCCTTTATAAAATATATAATACTGATTGTCTTTCTTGGGTAATATTACCGACTGCTGTATAAACGCGCTATATCCGCTTCCACTAGTTGACACTGCAAAATTATTATTTAGGTCAATACCACCATTTTCCACTACACTTTCCTTATTACCTAATTCACAATCTTTTGTGGACGTATACATTGGCAGCGCAAAAAATTGAATATCATGTGTACTATTGCATATCATTGAATGTCCGTGGCTGACAAATATAGACATAATAGGCGTGTCGCAAGTTAAGTACGAACTAGTTGGATTTGTTGTAAAATCAATTACATTTCCAAAACCTGTCACCCATTTGGCTCCTTGTTGGGCATTACAAACAAAAGTATTGCAAAACAATAATATCGATATAATATATTTCAAACCATTTGTATTATTTAAGTATACTAGTTTTCTACGTGCTATCATCCTTATCCTACCTTATTCTATCTACCCGACCTTTTATGGAATACCTTTATATCTTGAAGATAGTAAAAGTCTGACAAACTTCAAGATTTTTTTTTATCCCATGGTTTGTATCCCTACAAGCCTTTCTAAAGTATCTCATTCTTTTATTATTTTCCTGATAAATTCATTTACTTTCAAAAGGTAAATTCCATTTTCAAATTCCGAAATATCTATTTGGTATAATGAATTGGAAGTTTTAAATTTCGTGTGAAGAATAGTCTGACCTAATAAATTACATACCGATATCTCATTCTCTTGTTGATCTAGATATGCGCCTTTGATCGTAATAATATTACTCGCCGGATTAGGATAAACCTCGAATTTTTCATTTTCCTCCAACAACTGAGCACTTCCTAATGTCCAGCATGGCAAATCAGCACCTAAGGCATAGTTTGGCATGCATGGAGGATTTCCAGCGCCAATTTTGGGGAATTGAAAGCACTTAGCGCAGAATCCACAGCCGGCACCTTTTACATCTGGATTATCAATAGTAGTCATCGCCTTTCCAACTCCACCCAAATTGCCTATATAGATTTTGTTGTCTGGTCCTAAATAGGAACTACCCCACTTTTGAAATTGGTCCCAGGTCGTATCGAGATTAGCAACATGATACCATGCCAACGCACTGTCAGGTTCACCCCATTCATATTGAAAAATATTATACCCCTTCACAATGTAAATAAAACTTCCGTTTGGCGAAAAACAAAGACCTCTAGGAGAGACGTCTAACGTGGTATCTTGAGCTTGAAGTTGATGATTTGCTAAATTAACAATTCTTGGATTACTGAGTTGTGCTGTACATCTGTCAAAGTCAGCAAGAAATAATTGATTGATGCCCAAACAAACTGTTGCGTACTTCGTACCCTCTTGGTTGAACATGCTTTGGCCGTGTAAATCCCATTTCGTAAAATGGGGTTCCGAAAATCCTTGCGGGGAGTAACTATAAATACTGTCCACTGTTATCAAGAATTTATATATGAGATTCGTATCATGAGCCTGTTTCAACAACCACCAGTCAGCGCCGTTAGCATGCCTACATGCCATCATCTGTGTCTTGCTTAATTTTACATTAGTAAGCAGGGGAACTGCCTTTTCAACGACCATGCCAACTCCACCATTTAAGTTCATATCCACTTTATGATATAATAGTAAATCAAATAAAGCTCTACCGGTATTGGGAACATTCCAATAATTCAACACTTCAAAATCGCTTGCTGTCGGTGTAATAACATAATAGATATCATTGAGAAATGGTAATATTATTGAAGATTGTGGATAAGCCCCCCAACCATTATATTTATCGTACATTAGGGTTGGCACCAACGAGTCCCCATCTTCAATAATACTTCCTAAAGTATCCATTAAATCATAGCCATCGCAAATTATTTTCAAATCACCATTTGCATTTGAAATGCAAGAACTAGCACCATGAAAATAAGATTGATAATTGGTGTCATAAACACTAATTATCCTCTGTTGATTATTGAATTTTTTACTTTGTAGCTATTCCTTAGGCCAGTTATCCAACTTTGTCCATAATAGGCTTGTCCAAATGATTTACTAACTAGGAAAACGGTCAACAATAGTATGGCTTTTAATTTCATCTTGAAATTGTTATTTTTCAGCTATATGATTTCTGGCCATGTCAAATAATTGAAATAGTGCACTGGTAAGCAATCAAATGATTTTGCGTAAAAATATTTTTCTTATTATTAAGCACAGTAAATGTACAGAGTAAATGAGGATGTATTTTCTTTAGTTTGTAATATTTTCGACATTTTTTTGCAATATCTTGGGCATTATGGAATAAGCTGTTCGTTTCTGGGAGAGCAGCCTATAGAAAAAAGTTGATTTTCTCTACTAATTGTCGCGATACGCGACATAAAGATGATATAACATGTGGACGGGTCGCAGAACTAAAAACACCTCAAAAATAATTTTTGATAATTTGTCGACCTGCGGGTTATTTTTGCCCCTTCAATTTTTAAAAGAGAAATTATTTTGAATTCGACTGACTTAAATTATGACATACTGATAGTTGGCGCCGGACCAGTGGGCTGCGTGCTTGCAGAGAGATGCGCCACCCAATTGGGTTATAAGGTGCTTCTCATCGACAAAAGGGCTCATGTAGCCGGCAATTGCTATGATCGGTTTCATGAAAGTGGTGTCATGATTCATCAATATGGGCCACATTACTTTCGCACCAATAGCAAATCTCTACTCGATTACTTGTCGCAATTCACAGAATGGATACCCGGTAATTACTTTGTTACCAGTTTTTTTCGCAACAAATATTTCCCATTTCCCATTAATTTGCTCACGCTGGCACAGTTTTTTGGTAAAGAAAGTTTAACGCCCGATGAAGCCAAGGCCTTATTGGAAGAGAAAAGAGAGAACATTGACTTCCCAAAAAACTCTGAAGAGTTTGTATTATCAAGGGTTGGGAAAGAAATGTATGAGGCTTTTTATCTTGGGTATACTTTAAAACAATGGGACATGCATCCCCGCGATTTATCCCCCTCGGTTTGCGGCCGTATTCCCATTCGCTTCAACACAGATTGCAGATATGTAGACCATGAATATCAATTAACTCCCAAAGAGGGATTTACAGCGCTGTTCGCAAAAATGACGAATCATCCTAATATTACGATTCAACTGGAAACCGATTTTAGTGAAATCATACAAAAGCCACCCATAGTAATTTATACCGGCCCCATTGATGAGTACTTTGATTATGGCTTCGGAAAACTTGCCTGGCGCTCTTTACAATTTGATTTTCAGGTCAAGGACTCAGAATATGTGCAAGACAACGTACAAATCAACTATTCCAATGATTTTGACTATACACGTACCGTGGAAATCAAGCATGTGACCAAGCAAGTTCACCCTAAAACTGTCATTTCGTACGAATACCCTAAAGCCGAAGGCGATCCCTACTACCCCATCCCTACCGATGCCAATCATGCCTTGTATTTGCGCTATAAGGAATTAGCCGATCAGGAAACCGAAACCAAGAATGTGTACTTCTGTGGTCGTCTAGCTGAATATAAATATTTCAATACGGATGAAGTTATTGAAAATGCATTGCGTACATTTGAGCTTCTAAAATCCAAACATGGCCGTTAAGAATTTATGGGTTATCATGCCGGTTTACAATGAGGAAGAAGCCATTGAGCTGGTAGTAAATGAATGGATTGCCACCTTAAATTCCTTAAAACTCTCTTATGTTTTTTGTTTATTTAATGATGGAAGTAAAGATTCTACTTTATTAAAAATCAATAACTTAGCTTCCTTGTATCCTAGCATTAAAGTTGTCGATAAGCCGAATAGCGGCCATGGGCAAACGTGCGTATTAGGATATCAGATGGCTATCGAAAACGGGGCCTATTGGATCTTCCAAATTGACAGTGACGGCCAATGTGACCCACAATATTTTGAAAAAATGATTCCCCTCACCGATCGATTTCAAAGTATTTATGTAGTACGAAAAACAAGAGATGATGGGATGCAACGAACGATTGTTTCCTATTTTGTCACCATCTTTACTTTTGTGGCTACCGGAAAATGGGTACGCGATCCCAATGTTCCGTATCGCTTAATGCATGTAGATGTCCTCAAAAAATTTGCTTACCAGGTGCCCAAGGATTTTCATCTCGCTAATATTTTTGTAAGTGTTTGCTGCGCGAAAATTTCGGGCATCAAGTGGATTCCTATTCATTTTAGAGACAGAATGGGCGGAACGGCAAGTGTAAAAACTTTTTCATTTGTAAAACATGGTTTCAAGCTTTTCAAACAACTGCGTGCTGCCATGAAATTGGTCAACTAGTACTCAATAATAATTCCGATGGTAGGTAAAATGGTTCCGGTGCTATTATCAAGAAATTGCATTTGATACCGCGGCGGGTTGCTGCTATTGGGGTCTAAAAAGGGGTTGTCCATTCGCATCTCTTACCACAGATAAGTTTTCACGATCTTTTGCAGAGAATTTGTAAACATTTTGAATGTCTAAAAACAAATTCAGATTCCAATGTTTAAAAAAATATTTTTTATCTACCCGAATATCCAGCTGATGGTTTATTGGCAAGCGGTTTTCATTCACCCGACTGTAATCAATTTGCCCTTGATTGGTTACATCCCAAATATACGTAATTGAAGAACGAGCCGTATCATATGGGGTAAAGGGTCTGCCACCGGTTAATCGGAATTTGGCACCTAATTCCCAATTGCGTTGCAATTTTTTCCCAGCTGTCAAATTAATGATATAGCGCTGATCCCAATTACTTGGTGCATATGTAGCTTTATTGGCATTCACGAATTCGCTCCTAAAAAGGGTCACGGCCATTAATCCGTAAAATCCCTTGAATAATTTTTGCTGGGCAAACCATTCAATTCCATATGAGCGACCAATGGAAAGAGACAAAACCGATTCGTTTCCAACTACTCCAAAATCGCCGCCTTCATTGGCAAGCGAAATGCCACGTCGTACACTTTGCGGATATTGCGAATAGCCTTTATAAAAACCTTCGATAGTGAAGCGTGCGTTGTTTTTGTTACTGTACTCCACGCCACCCACTAAATGGGCACATCGCATATATTTCAAATTGTTTTCGCGATTGATATACCTATTTGTTGAATCCTTAAACCCCAGTGTAGTAAGTGCAGGAGTTTGATAATAGATTCCGGTATTGAAATTGACATTTAGCCTATCGGTAATGGCATAGGAAGCTGAGACTCTAGGCGACAACTGTTGTAAGGAATTTTGCATGTTTTTCGAATAGGTATTGCCATCCATTCTGAGTCCAGCGCTAAGCGTTAAACTATTGTTGAAAAAGGGTTTACTCACTTGTGTAAACAATCCGTATTTCACAAATTCGATAGCTGATTTATAGTCAATGGTATCGTTAATACCTCCGGGAAAATTGAGTACATTATACGTTCGGTTATTGTATTTTACATACTCGGTCCCTAGGCCATAATTAATCTTCCAATCATTTTTTCGAAGGGTATTTTCAATACGCAATTTGTTTTCAATTTCCTGACTTTGGTACTGTAAACGGGTTGGTTTGCTTTCATCATTATCGGTGTACTTATAGGCATTGTTATCGAGCATATTTCTGCTGAGTACTATAGTTTGGAAACTATTTTCCTTATAATGCTTATAAATAATCCCATTGGTATAATTCCATTGTTTTTGCTCCGGCAATACATTTAAAATATACTTCTGTTCATCGGTTTCATTTTCGTTTTTATTGAGTACTGCCACATCGTAGGCCCCTAGCAATATATAAGTAATTTCATTTTTGCTGTCAATACTATACTTATACTTAATTTGCACATCATTATAAGTGGGCAAAAATGGTAATTTTAGCGATTGGAATAAAAATTTCAGGTACGAACGTCTGATGCTCAGCATGAGTCCGGATTTATCATTTACCGGCCCTTCCGCTCGCAGCCCAATATCACTACTTCCTAAGGTAAAAGCCCCATGCCAACCGTCTGATCGAGGATTTTTCATTTTAAAATCAAAAACAGAACTGAGGGTATTCCCTCTATTGGCTGGAAAAGAGCCTGAGAAATAGCCGACATCTTGAAGGAAATCAACATTTAAAATACCTACCGGTCCGCCGTTTGCTCCCTGAGTAGCGAAGTGATTGATGTTTGGAATTTCTATCCCATCCAAATAGAATCTATTTTCAGACGGGCCACCGCCCCTAATAATGATATCGTTTCGGAACCCAACGCTGGAACCTGCTCCGGGCAAACTTTGAATTACCTTACTGATATCACGGTTTCCACCCGGATTTCGTTGAATTTCATTGACCCCAATGGTGCGCAAAGACAAGGGACTTTCTTCTGTTTTATCTTTACGACCGGCTTTTATGGTTACTTCTTTAATTTCTCGTTGCGACTTCTCAAGTAACACTTCCACAAAAGTGGGTTTTGAATTGTCTACTGCAATTTCGTACAAGACTTTCTTTTTAAAACCGACATTGCTGATTTCTATGTTATACAGTCCTGGCTTTAAATTACGGATTTCAAACCTACCCGCTGAGTCTGTTTTAGCACCGAAAGCGGTTCCTTGCAACTGCACTACAGCAAACTCAATGGCTTGATTACTTACGGCATCTTTTACAATTCCTTTATACATCCCTGTTTGAGCTAGTGAAGCCTCTATCCAAAAAAGGACCATAGCGATGGCAATCCAAGATTTTTTCATAATGCCAAAGGTACAAGAAGGCTCTCTCAAAAATGAATAAAATACTCTATGAAATATAGTTTTTGCTTATTGCTGAAATTGAAAATAAGGTCTGTTCGGAATTATTCTGCATAGGCGCAAATCGAGGACTTTGATGATACTTCAACGCGAATTTTATCTTGCAAATTGGTTGACAATTGAAACCCTACAAAGTCGGAAGTAACCGGAAACTTCTTATGCTTTCGATCTACCAAAACGGCAAGTTGTATTTTGTTGGGTAAATCTTTCAAAAATGGTTTGAGTGCATACATAGCCGTTCGTCCTGAATCGGCTACATCATCTACCAAAATAATATTTTTTCCGTTTGCATTGAATGGTTCCATTACTTCACAATCAATAGGATTCGATTTGTCTATTTTGATAGATAGCAGTTCCACCCTGATTTTACTGATTTCTGCAATTTTTTTCTTTAGAATTACTGCGATATCATACCCCCTATCTTGAATACCGGCCAGAATAATTTCTTTTTCGTCAATATATTGTTCTACAATTTCGAATGCAATTCGGGTTAGTTTGATATCAGATTGGGTTGCATTTAGTATTTCAATCCTTTCAGCCATTTTTCCTTTTTGGGCAAAAATACATCTTAGAAATTGTAAACAAATCTTTAATTATTAAACAAAGCGTTTAAATTTGTAGCTATATCAATTGTAATATTCTACTAATGCATATCCTTCAACAAATTCTGTTTGTGATCCTTTCAGGCATTGCTATATTCCTATTCATAAAAAAAATAAAAGAGATACGTCGAAATATTTTACTTGGAAGAGATGAGGACCTTTCCGATAATCCATCCAAACGATGGCGCAACCTTGCCTTGAATGCTTTTGGTCAGAAAAAAATGTTCAAAAACCCTATGGTGGCCATTTTGCATTTCTTTGTGTATGCCGGTTTTATCATCATCAATATCGAAATATTAGAAATCATTCTAGATGGCATTACGGGTCAACACCGAATGTTTGCGCCCATATTGGGTGATCTTTACCCATTTCTGATCGGCATTTTTGAAATATTGGCATCCGCTGTTTTGATTGCCTGTGTCATTTTTCTTATTCGACGAAATATTGTAAAGGTAAAACGACTCAGTACCGGTGAATTACAGGGAGGATGGCCCAAAAGTGATGCAAATTATATTCTTCTTTTTGAAATCGTGCTTATGACCTTATTTCTGAAAATGAATGCAGCTGACCTTGCTTTGCAGCAAATGGGATCCTCTCATTATATCCAAACCGATTCTTTTTGGATATCCCAATACCTAATGCCATTTTTTCAAAATTTCTCTGAGGGAACTTTAATTGGTCTGGAGCGCTTCTGTTGGTGGGCGCATATCATTGGTATTTTTGTCTTTATGAATTACCTACCCTATTCAAAACATTTACATGTAATTCTTGCATTTCCCAATGCGTTTTATGCTCGTCTTGAGCCAAAAGGCAAAATGCAAAATATGAAGGAGATACAAAATGAAGTTTTGTATATGATGCAACCCGAACTAGCACCGGCAAATGCGGATGCGAATTCGGTAATGAAATTTGGGGCGAGAGATGTACATGATTTAAGTTGGAAAAATCTCATGGATGCCTATAGTTGTACGGAGTGTGGTCGATGTTCAAGTGCTTGTCCGGCCAACCAAACCGGGAAAAAGCTTTCGCCCCGAAAAATAATGATGGACACCCGAGACCGGCTTGAGGAAATTGGGAAACAGATTAACACTAATAAAGAATGGAAGGAGGATGGAAAAACCCTGTTGCATGACTATATTACGGTAGAGGAATTACGTGCCTGCACTACCTGCAATGCTTGTGTGGAAGAATGCCCGGTGAGTATTTCACCGCTCGACATCATTATACAACTACGCCGAAATTTGGTAATGGAAGAAAGCAACTCCCCGCAGGAATGGAACGCAATGTTTGGCAATATCGAAAATAATATGGCGCCATGGAAATTTAGTCCGGATGATAGAGATGGGTGGGTGGCTTAGTAATGGATGGCTATTTATTTGAAGATTTGAAGATGAGGGATTGAAAATTTGAAGATGAGGGATTTGGAGATTTGAAAATGAGGGGATTTGAAAATTTGAAAATGAGGGGATTTGAAAATTTGAAGATGAGGGATTTGGAGATTTGAAAATGAGGGGATTTGAAAATATGAAAATGAGGGGATTTGAAGATTTGAAGATGAGGGATTTGGAGATTTGAAGATGAGGGATTTGGAGATTTGAAAATGAGGGGATTTGAAAATTTGAAGATGAGGGATTTGGAGATTTGAAAATATGAAGATGAGGGGATTTGAAGATATGAAGATATGAGCATGAGGGAATTTGAATGATTTGAGAAAATACTAAATAACTACTAAATGAGAAATGATAAGCAGAATCTTATCGTGGAACTAACATTTCAATTTGCAATAAAAAGTGTTTTGTATTGCGAACTATTAGAAATGGAAAGAAAGTATGTTATTTCAAGACAGCTTCTTAAATCATCTACCTCCATAGGAGCGAATGTCAGAGAAGCGCAAAATGCAGAAAGTAAAAATGATTTCATACATAAAATGAAAATAGCAGCAAAAGAATCAGATGAAACTAGATATTGGCTTGAAATAATTTTAGAAATCCCTTCTTATCCTCAAAATACGGAATTACTAGATTTATTAAAGCCAATAGAATTAATAATTAACAAAATAATTTCTTCAAGTAAAAAATATGTAAATGGACAAAAGCCTTCTTAATTTTGCAAATTTGCATTTGCACATCTTCAAATTATCAAATTTTCAAATTTTCAATTTATGATTGTAAAAACATACGCCGAATACCAGGCTAATAGCGAAACTCCGGAAATACTATTTTGGGTAGGATGTGCCGGAAGCTTTGATGCAAGAGCGCAAAAAGTTACAAAAGCCTTTGTAGAAATCCTCAATCATGTGGGGATCCAATTTGCGATTCTGGGTAAAGAAGAAATGTGTACCGGTGACCCGGCTAGACGTGCTGGTAATGAATTTCTATTTCAAATGATGGCGTACAATAATATACAAACACTGAATATGTATGGGGTTAGAAAAATTGTAACAACCTGTCCACATTGCTTCAATACCTTAAAAAATGAATACCCTGAACTTGGTGGCAATTACGAGGTCATTTCTCATGCAGTGTATTTACAGCAACTCATCAAAGACGGCAAACTCAAAATGAAAGAAAACGGATCCTTTAAAGGAAAACGAATTACCTATCATGATAGTTGCTATTTAGGAAGATCCAATGATATTTACGAAGCCCCACGAGAAGTGTTGCAAGCCTTAGACAGCGATTTGGTAGAATTGAAGCGCTGCAAAACCAACGGTCTGTGTTGTGGCGCTGGTGGTGCGCAAATGTTTAAGGAAGATGAAAAAGGAGAAACCCGAATTAATATGGAACGAACAAAAGACGTTTTAGAATCCGGTGCCTCCGTGGTAGCCAGTAACTGCCCCTTTTGTCTAACCATGCTAAACGACGGAATCAAAAATAATGAAAAAGAAAACGAAATTCAAGCACTCGATATAGCAGAGATGATTGCGAAATCGATTTAATGAGCAGATATGAGATTAGAGATGGGAGATTAGAGACTTTGAAATCACTGAAAAGTAAATCGAAGTCCTCATACATGAAGAACACCCGACTAACATCGCTCAACTTACATCTTCCAACCAACAACTCTCATATCTCACATCTCATATCTCACATCTCATATCTCATATCTCACATCTCATATCTCCCATCTCTAATCCCACTACTCAATTCAATAAACAATGAAGCAAGAATTATCAAACATACTACCTACCGACTTCTCCCCTACCTCTCGTGTTTGGATTTATCAAAGCAATCGTCCTTTTTCGCAAGAAGAGGAAATGGAAATTAACGAGCAACTACATAATTTTTATACCCAATGGAAATCGCATGGAGCTGATGTAAAAGGCTGGGCCAAATTACTCTTCAGCCAATTTATTGTAGTGATGGCCGATGAAAATGACAATAATGTGGGAGGTTGCAGTACAGATGGAATGGTACGAGTCATCAAGAGTATGGAACGGCAATATCAGGTAGATTTATTTGACCGACTTACCATTACTTTTTTAGTGGACAATAAACCACAACTATTACCTATGCAGCAGGTAAAATATGCTTTAGAAAAAGGGTATATTGAAACGGATACCCCACTTTTTAATAATACAGTTCAAACCAAAATTCAACTGGAAACCGAATGGCTGGTGCCATTAAATAAAAGTTGGTTGTGGAGCCGAGTTGTAAATTAAAACAAACCTTTACTTCTTATCAACACGAATTTTTACATAGTACCTTTTTTCAACACCCTTGTTTCCTTTTCGGCCATAGCCTGCATCCACTAAGGTGATTTTATAATTGCCAAAATCTTTTGCGTTGGAAACAGGAGGGTTTGCCTGAGTTAGCAGGTCACCTAATCCCAGAATGATGGACTCTGAATTATTAATTTTTAATTCAACAACAATTCTGCCAGCCCAAACACAACGTGCCCCCTCAGGGCAAGTAGAATCTTCCACAAGGTCAATAAAGGAAATTTCAGTGTTGTTCCCGTTGTCTGTAATACTGCCTTTCTCGTCGAAACACAGGGTCAAAACCTCCCCAATATCCTTGGTTAAATCCTTTTTTTGGCAACTGCTTATTGTAAAAAAAGAGATGGCCAAAAGAAGTATTTTCGTAATTTGTATTGTTTGTTTTATTAAATTCATTTCAACTATATTTTTCGATCATTAATCCAAAAGTATGAGACTTTTATAAATCCCGTCCCTTGGCTTTAGAATAACCTAAATTCAAAATATTCAATACACCACTAACGAGAGTGTTATATGGTTTATTGTAAGCCGTCGATAGTTTTTGTAGCTTCTGTAGCCATTTTTGATGGCTTATCAGGCAAAAGGCTATTCAATATCTTTTCAAATAGTGGAATGGTCCAAACAAAAATTAGAACTCCCATAATATTAAAAAGCATATGGGAATTTGCGATGGTTCTCTCCATAGTTGCATGGCCACTTACTTTTTTTACAAAATGAAGAAAGGGATCGAATACAATAAGGCCTACAATAATTGAAATAAAGTTGAAACTTAGATGAAATAAACCTGTTTTTAGAGCGGCTCTGCTTCCATTAATGGTTGCAATTAAGGTATCGCTACAAGTTCCTAGTTCAGCCCCTAGCATTACGGCCACACCTCCTGCAACGCTTAGCAGGCCTTTCTTTGCTAATATTATGGCCATTCCTACTGTAGCTGATGATGATTGAATAATCAACGTTACAAGGGCACCAATTAAGGCTCCAATAATTGGATTTTCGGTCTTTTTCATCCACTCCGAAAAGAATGCGTGGTCCTTTAGGGGTTCCACGGCATTTTCCATTGTGAATAATCCGAAAAAGAGAACTCCAAAATACAATATCACTTTACCAATATTGCTGATATGGTCTGATTTTGAAATTAATAAAATAATAAATCCCAATAATAATAATATGGGTGAATACTTTCCTATATCCATGGCGATAATCTGACTACTTACAGTGGTTCCAATATTGGCACCCAAAACGATGCCCATTGCCTGCCTAAAGCTTAATAATTTGGAATTCACCAGTACTATGGTTATTATGATAACAGCAGAAGATGAGTCTAAAAGAGTGGTTACAATGATACCAACTATCAAACTACTGAACGTATTGGAAGTGAACTTTTGAATCCACTTACTAGCATTATTTCCGGCGATTAATTGTATCGACTCCGACAAATTGTTTACAGCAAAAAGAAAAAGCACGAGGCCCCCAATTATTGATAGGATAATTTCAGTCATATGTATGCTTTAAAAGAAGGGACTCAAATGTAATAGTTCCATCTTTCGGGTATATGAACTTAAAATTATGTTTGTCTTAAGATTGGGATTCACAATAATACCTTGCTAAGAAATTTAGATCAACTCTAATTACAGGTCAGTGCGTATTAAAATAATAGTTTGTTAACATTAAACCAAGGTGGAATCCATCGTTGATACTTCTAGTGAAATATTCCACAAATCATTTCAACCCTTATTGTTTGAATATTAAAGTTCAAAATGCTATTTCCCCATGAAATAATTTAAATTTGCTAAAAACCTATTTTAATGTATAGAATTCTCATTTCACTATTTTTAATAATTTTGGCACCGATTGCATTTTCACAAAACATTGCCTATCAGTGGATCAAGCAGATTGGAGGTGTCAATAATGATAATGCCTTAGATGTCAAAATTGACGCTATGAATAATGTATTCGTTGTAGGCGTTTTTAAAGGTACTGTAGATTTTGATCCCGGTATCGCGGTTTCAAACTTAACTTCTGTTTCAAACCAGGACGCATTTGTTGCGAAATATGATTCGGTAGGAAATTTACTTTGGGCAAAGAATTTTGGTTATGCTTTATGTCGACATGTAATAATAGATAAGTCAGGTAATATTATTTTGAATGGATTTTTTACTGGAACCGTAGATTTAGATCCGGGTGCAGGACAAACACTCGTTACATCAAATGGGAATAGTGATTTTTTTATCTCTAAATTTACAACCAGCGGTAATTTCATTTGGGGAAAAGGCGGTGGTGGCACTGGCGTGGACGATGCCACCTCTCTTGATGTGGATGAATTAAATAATGTCTACGCCACCGGTCAATTCTATTCTACAGTAGACTTTGACATGGGAATTGGGGTATACAATCTAACTGCAGTGGCAGGAGGGAATACCTATATATTAAAAATGGATTCTTTAGGAAACTTTACTTGGGTCAAACGATTTACAGGGGTCAGCGCGGGTCGAGTCCTCAGGTTGGATAAGCAAAATCAGATTTACACAATGGGTGAATTTGCCGGTAATATTGATTTTGACCCAGGCCCAAATACATATAATCTAAACGGCGCGCTAGGTGGCGACATATTTATTTCCAAACTGGATAGTAGTGGCAGTTTTATTTGGGCTAAAAAGTTTGGAGGAAATGGTGAGGAGTATATTGAAGATTTTACAATTGATGCCAATGATAATTTGATCCTTGGAGGAATTTTTGTGGCTACCACTGATCTAAACCCAGATCCGGTTTTGACCTTTAACTTGACAGCGACACAGCCACCTATTGGAAGTAATTATGATGCCTTTATTTCCTGCTTAGATTCAAATGGGCTATTTATTTGGGGAAAGCAAATTTCAAGTTCCAATGGTAGCGAGTCCATAGTTCGCATAATAACAGATTCAAACCAACATATTTATTTATCAGGAGCATTCTCAGATGCAGTAAATTTTGACCCCGGTTTTTCAAATATTACCCTGAATGATAATGGACTGCAAGATATTTTTATTCTTCATTTGACAAGTAATGGCAATTTTGCAGGAGTTACACAGATTGGCAATGCAGGCAGTGAAAATGCCATTATTACTTTTGATAACTCAGGAGTGATGTACATGGTCGGCCTGTTCTCATCGGTTTGTGATTTTGACCCCGGTGTCAATGTCAATAACATTACTTCCAATGGTTTAACCGACGCTTTCATTTGAAAATTTACCTTTTGCAATACAAATTCAAGCACATTAAATGAAGTAAGTTGCAATTCTTTCTTTTTTAATAATCAAACCTTAACTAGTTCTGGTATTTATACAGATACTATGGTAAATTTTTCAGGGTGCGACAGTATCATCACTTTAAATCTTACGATTAATGCAAGCGGAAGTACTCAAAGCCAAACAGCTTGTGATTTCTATAGTTTTAATGGACAAATACTTACCCAAAGTGGAACATACTACGATACACTTACAAATGCCCTAGGTTGCGATTCAATTATTACTTTAAACTTGACCATCAATGTCACAGTCGCCTCCATCAGTCAGGTGGGTGCCGTTTTAACAGCGACACCGGCGGCTGCAAATTACCAGTGGCTTAATTGTCCTTCATTTTCACCAATTGCAAATGCTATATCGCAAATTTATACTGCCACCGCCAATGGGGAGTACGCTTGTATTGTTACTCTAAACAACTGCATCGATACCTCCGATTGTGTAGTGGTATCGGGTTTAGACCTTCTTGATAATTTTCAGAATAAGCATATTTCCATTTCGCCAAATCCAAGCAGTAATAGCTTTACAATATCACATTCGGACAAATCACTGTTGCATGATGTGACCTACAAATTGACGAATCTTTCAGGGCAAATTATTTCACAAGGTGAAAACAAGAATTGTGAAGAGATTCGAATCGATATTTCAACTTGTGGTAAGGGAATATATTTCCTGGAATTAAAGCATGGATCCAAAATTTCTCAACACAAGATTGTAAAGGAATAAGAGTTTTCTGCATAAGCTAAAATCCACCTGTCTCACACCTAGTTCTTCGGGGTGTGCCTCGCTCCGAAGTTTCATTCTGTAGCTTTCAGCTAATAACCTTTTCTAAATAAAAAAGACTGCCTGTTTCCAGACAGCCTTTGTGATCCCGTTTGGATTCGAACCAAAGACCTACAGCTTAGAAGGCTGTTGCTCTATCCAGCTGAGCTACGAGACCATTTTGGACGCGCGAATATACGATGCTTTTTCAGATTAAAAAATTATATCAATAAGCATAATTTCTAAATTGATGCAACCCCTGCTATTCTATTGTTTCAGCAATTTAAATGCATGCGTCCATGCATTGTCTCTGAATCCCCTGATACACCATAACATGCATAGTGGCTCAATGGCTCGGGCTGACTCTACCATCCCAAAATCTTCTGTTTCCCATCCAAATGCATCAAGAATAGCAGTTACTTCCCTTTTGGCCTCAGTGCTATTTCCGCAAATGAACATACTGGGCTTGCTTTCAAAAGTAGGATTGACCATAAAGGCACTTCCCACACTATTAAATGCTTTTACGAAATTGGCCTCCGGAAATGAAGCCTGTAACGCTTCCATCAACGAAGAATTTGGATCGGTGAAGAAATTCAAAACACCATTGACGGGAGCCGCATCTCCAATCGGATTGCATGCATCAATAATTGTTTTTTGTTCAAGATTCTTCGCACCGGCTGACTCCAAAACCACTTTTGCTGCCGAACCATGAACTGCCAAAACAATAATATCTCCAAAGGCTGCAGCCTGTGCAAAAGTGCCTATTTGCGCATTGCTCCCTAAATCGACTGCCCAATCATTTAATTTAAAAGCATCGCGGGTACCTAGCATTATCTGGTATCCATGTTTTACAAAACCTGCACCTAAGGTCTTGGCAACTATGCCTGAACCCAATATTCCTATTTTTTTCATTAGTATTTTTAGACAATAAAATTAATGCGCTATGGTCAGATTCATACATTTTTTTGTAACATACTAAGTTACCGAGGATTCCTTTTTGTTAATTTCTTTTTGATTTTTCGAAAATTGTTTATATTAGAATATTCAAATCACCAAAAAATCAATTCTTATGAGTGAATTAAGCCCCACCTATTTGGATTTATTCAATAATTGGACCCACCTGAATTTTTCGGAAGAACAAATTAAAGAGGAGCTTCTTCGGAAAGGGTATATTGAAGAAAAGATTTTCGAAATCCTTACATTGTATAAGGAAAAAAAATCGGCAGCAAGATCTACCAAAGGTTTCATTTTAATGGTAGTTGGTGCATTGATTGGTTTCACCAGTTGTATGTTAACTCTCCTTAATGTAATGCCTGAAATGCGCGATATCTTTATGGTTGGACTAACTACCATTGCCATTTCCATAGTAGTGTTAGGATGCTACTATGTTTTTGAATAGTAGCTTAAGCCGACCTCGTTTTCGGGTTTCAATTCTTGTCAATTATTGCTTATTTTGGCATACATAGCAATAGAATTGTAACTTTTACCTACTTTTATAGCTATGAAAAAAATCTTCCTTTCCACACAACTCTTACTGTGTTTTGTTGTAGCCCTTTCGCAAGAGAATATTCGCTGGATGCGTTATCCAAGTATAAGTCCCGACGGTGACCAAATTGCCTTTGGCTATAAAGGTGATATTTACATAGTATCCAGCCAGGGAGGATTGGCAACGCCTATCACCATTCACGACTCGCATGATATGATGCCGGTTTGGAGTCATGATGGTAAAAGTATTGCCTTTGCTAGCGATCGGTTTGGTAATTTTGATGTGTTTATGATGCCTATCAATGGTGGAAAACCACAACGCTTGACAGCTCATAGTGCGGCCGATTACCCGCAAGATTTTTCGCCTGATAATTCGCGTGTACTTTTTACCAGTTCACGTGGAATCAGCAATACCAATGTTCGATTTTATAGTCCCAGACTTTTTCAAAATTTGTATGAAGTGGCAACGCATGGTGGCAAAGCAAAACTGATTTCAGAAGCCGGTATGACAGAAGCTCGATTTAATGATGACGGAAGCGTCATCGTATTTCAAGATAGAAAAGGTTATGAGGATGCATTACGGAAACATCATACCAGTAGCGTTACTCGTGATATATGGACACTTGATGTCAAGACCATGAAATACAATCAAATGAGCACTTTTGAAGGTGAAGATTTAGATCCGGTATTTGCCCCTGCTTCCAATGATATCTATTTTTTGAGCGAACAAAATGGAACCCTTAATATTTTTCGTTCACAAAATGGAATCCAAAAACCCATTACACACTTTGATACACATCCAGTGCGCCATTTAAGCGTGAGTGACCAAAATACCTTGTGCTTTAGCTATAACGGCGACATATATATTAATCCTTCTGGCGGGGAGGCAAAGAAACTATCTATTCAGGTTAGAAATGACGGTCGAAGCGGCAACGAAAAGGTATTGTCTGTAAATAGTGGGATCTCACAATTTTCGCTGTCCCCCAATGGGAAAGAAATTGCCTTTGTAAATAGAGGTGAAGTATTTGTTACGAGTGTGGAGGGGACGCAAACAAAACGAATCACCAATACACCGCAGCAAGAGCGATATGTTCAATGGAATCCCGATGGACGTAGTATCATCTATTCAACAGAAAGGGGCAATAGTTGGGATATTTATAAAGCCAGTATCAGTCGCAAAGAGGAACCCTATTTTTATGCGGCAACCCTTATTTCTGAAGAACCACTTATTGCAGGTTTTGAAGAAGAATTTCAAGGTAAATATTCACCCGATGGAAAAAAAATTGCCTATATCGCCGAACGAAATATTTTGAAAGTATTTCATATTGCCAGCAAAGAAACCATAACCATATTGCCTGAAGGGCGCAATTTTAGCTATTCGGATGGGGATTGGGATTTTGCTTGGAGCCCGGATGGGGAGCATATTCTTTGCGATGATGGCGAGGGAAATTGGTTTTCGTCTAGTGTGGCCTTACTCAAAGCCGGCGATGGAAATTCCATTCTGCATCCTCTACCGAGCGGATATGGACAAGGGAATGTAAAATGGGCCATGGATGGGAAAGCTATGACATGGGTGAATGCCAAAAATGGCCGGAGGAGTCATGCCCTGCAAGGAGGAAGAGAAGTGGATATCTATATTGGATTCTTTGATCAAGCAGCCTACGACCGGTTTTCACTTAGCAAAGAAGAATTCGCATTAATAGAAGAAAAGGAGAAGAAAGAAAAAGAAGAGAAGGAAAAAAAGGACAAAGAGGAAAAAGAAGCAACAGTAAGCAAGAAAAAATTGAATGGAGATGAAGAGTCTGAAAATAAAGATAGCGTCAAGAAGGTTGCCCTCACTTTAGATCTATTTAATGAACGAACCCGACGTATTACCATCAACAGTAGTAGCATCAGCGATTACGTATTGAATAAAGAAGGAAGCAAATTATTTTATTTATCTGCGTTTGAAAAAGGATTTGACCTTTGGGTTACCGAACCTCGAACCCGCGAAACCAAAATTCTGGCTAAACTGGGTGCCGGTGGTAGTGGTATTGAAATGAGCAAAGATGGGAAAACGCTTTTTTGTGGTAAAGGAAGGGAAGCTTACCAAAATTGATGAAGCCGGTAAGGCGGAAACCATTGGAGTTAGTGGTGAAATGATTTTGAATACGGATGCCGAACGTGAATATATTTTAGCGCATGCTTATAGACAGGTTCAAAAGAAATTTTACGATCCAAAATTACATGGCTTGGATTGGAAAATGTTATACCAAAATTATCAAAGCTTTTTGCCATTTATTTCAAACAACTATGACTATCAAGAATTGCTGAGTGAGTTTTTGGGCGAACTCAATGCCTCGCATACAGGAGGTCGCTACTCCCCTTCTTTTTCTAACGGTGATGAAACGGCCTCTCTTGGTTTATTGTATGACGAAAGCTTTGCAGGACCCGGACTTAAGGTAAGTGAAATTATTGCAGAGGGCCCTTTTACAAAGGCAAGTACCCAACTCAAACCAGGTTATATAATTGAAAAAATTGACGACGTAGCCATTACGGATAGCATTGATTGGACCAGTTTATTAAATCGAAAAAATAAGAAAAATACCTTAATCACTTTCCGAAACCCTGCCACACCCAATGAAATGGAAGAAGTGATTAAGCCCATCAGTTTGGGTGAAGAAAATGGATTGATGTACAAACGTTGGATACGAATGATGAAGGCAATGGTTCACAAACTTAGTAATGGTCAATTGGGATACGTGCATGTTCAGGGGATGAACGATGGCAGCTATCGAGAAGTTTTGATGAGGTATTGGGCGAAAATTTCGAAAAAAAGGGACTTATTGTCGATACTCGTTTCAATGGAGGGGGCTGGCTGCATGACGATTTGAAAACCTTCCTCAGTGGTAAACGCTATCTCGATTTTGCGCCACAAGGCCATCGACTGAAAGATGGTGAGCCTATGGGACGTTGGACCAAACCAAGTTGTGTATTAATGAGTGAAGGAAATTATAGTGATGCTTTTATTTTTCCATATGTGTACAAGCAAGCCGGTATCGGCAAAACCATCGGTAAAGCTGTGCCGGGAACAGGCACAGCGGTTTGGTGGGAAACTCAAATTGACCCAACCTTGGTATTTGGCATTCCTATGGTAGCCACCATTGGTAATGAAAATAGAGCCACTGAAAATTTACAGTTGGAACCCGATCTGGAAGTGGATTTGAAATATGAAGATTTTTTAAACGGAAAGGATACCCAACTTGAAAAAGCAGTTGAGCATTTGATGCAAGAAATCAAATAGAGTACGCAGAATGTACGGAAAGGCCCGAATGCATTAGCAGTTTAGGCCTTTTTGGCTTCGTCATTTTTTTGACCAAAAAAATCTTTCACAAAATCTTCGCCTGTAGAAAGATGTTCTTTCATAACCTCTTCGCCTTTGGTTTTTAACTGTTCAAAGTATTCCTTTAGCTTATCGAAACCTTCTTCGGCTTCATTCTTAACTGTGTCTGCCTTTGCTTTCAAATCAGCCATTAATTTTTCTTTTTTCTCTTCACTTAATGAATTGTATTTCATAATAGCAGCACCAGCGGCAGCACCAAGCAGAAAAGTAGCGAGATGTTTGGATTAATCATTTTGTAAACTTTTAGATTACAAAGCTACGCACAAATGTCGAATAGAGGATTGTTCGTTTACAAATGATTTCTATCATGTAATTAAAAAGAAAACTGGTATGTCAAAGTGGTAACTTTGCACAATGACAAAAAGTACTAAAAGTGGTATTCAAACAGAAATAGATGCCGCATTTCTATATCAGAAATTAGCGGAACATGAGGAGGATGCAGCTGTGGCTGAAATTTTTCGACAAATGAATGAAATTGAACATTCACATGCAATGGCTTTTGCCAAAAAAGAAAATATGGCAGTTGACGCCCTACCGCCACCTTCTTGGAGGGCCAAAACCTTGAATATAATAGGAAAGGTTTTTGGATATGATTATGTTTTAGGTGCTTTAATGGACACCGAAAAATCCTTGGCTCATGGAATTCGAAATACCAAAAGTAAAAACCAATTACCTCTAAGTGGCAATGAAGATAATCATGTGAAAATTTTAAAAAATATTTTGGAGAATCAAACACAAGTGGCCGGCCATCAGATGGCACGCTTTGAAAAAAGCCATCGGTCAGTAGGTGGCAATGCCATACGAGCAGCGGTACTCGGTGGCAATGATGGTTTGGTTTCAAATTTTAGTTTGGTTATGGGTGTGGCGGGAGCTACCGCAGGACAAGGAAGTGTGCTGTTGACCGGCTTAGCTGGAATGCTTGCAGGTGCTCTTTCTATGGCCTTGGGCGAATGGATTTCGGTAAAAAGTTCGCAAGAGTTATATGAAAATCAAATGCAATTAGAAATGGATGAATTAGAGGCCAATCCCGAAGGTGAAGAAAAGGAATTGGCCCTAATTTATATGGCCAAGGGCATTCCAACCGAACAGGCACAACAAATGGCTAAAGAAATTATTCTAGATACCCCCAAAGCCCATGAAATTTTGGTAAGAGAAGAATTAGGTATTACTGTAGAAGAATTAAAAGGTTCTGCAATGGAAGATGCTATTTCTTCATTTGTACTTTTTGCCATTGGTGCTGTAATTCCTGTTGCGCCCTTTATGTTTTTAGAGGGTATGCAAGCTATTATTTTGAGTGTTGTCTCAAGTGCCTTTGGCCTGTTTCTTATTGGAGCAGCCATCACACTTTTTACCGGAAAAAATGTGTGGTTCTCGGGCTTTAGGCAGGTGCTTTTTGGTCTCCTGGCCGCAGCCATCACCTTTGGCATTGGCAAGCTCATTGGTATTTCCCTTACCTAATGATATCCATAACATTTCCCCAAGCCACAATAATTTACAAATTGTAGTTAACTTGCACCGTAAATATTTTACCAAAATTTTTCCCTATGAACGTATTTAAATTTCCAGTTTTGCTGCTCATTGCAACCCTTGCTTTTTGTAGCAACAGCACTCAAGCACAAGCCTATTTAGATGTTATTACCGAAAAGTCGTGTAGTTGTTTAGAAAAAATTCCTGACACCATTAAAACCGAAGAACTTCATATGAAACTTGGCATTTGCATGTTGGATGCTGCCGGACCATATCATAAGCAATTAAAGTCTGAATATGGTATTGACCTAGAAAAAAACGACGACTCCGGTGAAAAACTCGGCAAAATGGTCGGTATGAAAATGGCTACTAAATGTCCTACTGCCCTACTAAAACTGGCCAACAGAGCAGATGAGGGAGATAAAGCCGAAAAATCAGTAAAGGGTATTATTACTAAAATAGAAAATGAGGCTTTTGTAGTTTTTTCCCTAAAGGATGAGCAAGGAAAAATAGCCAAATTCTATTGGTTCACTTTTATCGAATCGTCTGCAGAGCTGACATCAAAATATAAAGATTTCGTTGGAAAAACAGTGGAAATTACGTATTCCAATCAAGAATTTTTTGATCCCAAAATTGAAGAGTACAGGGATTTTTCGGTTATCTATAAAATGGATATAGTCAAATAGCCTCAACTTGTTCCACAACCGATACGTTATTCAGGGAATATTGATTCTACAGACACCCCCAACTAACGTTCAATTAAATTTTATATAAAACTCTAGTTCATACTTTCATATTTTTCAAAACTCAGCAAAAAATCTTTTTATTATTTTCTATATATTTGTCGGATGCAATTATTAGACGGAAAAGTAGTTTCCACCCATATCAAAGAAGAAATAAAAAAGCAGGTTCAAGAATTAACCTGGGCCGGCAAAAGACCGCCACACTTAGTAGCTATACTCGTTGGCGAAAACCCTGCAAGTAAAGCCTATGTAGGTTCCAAAGTAAAAACATGTGCCGAGTTGGGATTTGAATCCACCTTGGTAACCTATAGCGAAGACGTTTCAGAAAAGGAATTGCTCGAAAAAATCATTTCTTTTAATGAAGATAAAAATGTAGACGGCATTTTGGTACAATTACCTTTGCCCAAACATATTTCTGAAGAGAAAGTAATCGAAACCATACATCATAGCAAGGATGTCGATGGTTTCCATCCGGTAAATTTGGGCAAAATGATGCTGAGCCTCCCTACTTTTGTACCTGCTACACCCTACGGCATTATGCTGATGCTGCAACATTACGGCATCAAAACCAGCGGAATGAATTGTGTGGTGATTGGTAGAAGTAATATTGTAGGCACTCCTATGAGTTTATTACTGAGCAGAAATACAGAACCCGGCAATTGCACCGTTACTATGTGTCATTCCAGAACAAAGAATATGAAAGAACTTTGTTTGGAAGCAGATATTATTGTTGCAGCAATCGGTAAACCCAGATTTGTAACTGCTGATATGGTAAAAGAAGGTGCCATCATTATTGATGTGGGTATCAACCGTATTGAAAGTACAGAAACAAAAAGCGGATATCGCTTGGTGGGTGATGTGGATTTTGACAATGTAGCACCAAAATGCAGTTATATCACTCCGGTTCCCGGTGGTGTAGGATTAATGACCATTTGCGCATTGATGAAAAATACGTTGCTGGCGAGGGGGAAATAGCAATTTGAAAATTTGAAAATTTGGGA
>JADJQP010000004.1 GCA_016712665.1 Bacteroidota bacterium | reverse complement strand
ACTTTGTTTATGAGTTACAAACCGGAAATACTTGAACCAATTGTAATTTACAAGCTACATGCAATACAATAATTAAATGCCGTCTCCATCCAACAAATTACCAAGACCGCCCAAAATGCCGCCTTCTTCTTTTCGTCTTCCAAAGGTGCCGTAAGCCATTACCCTCGAAGCCAATCTACTGATAGGAAGCGATTGAATCCAAACCTTGCCTGGGCCACGCAGGGTTGCAAAAAAGAGACCTTCGCCTCCAAATATGGTATTTTTGATACCTCCAACAAATTGTATATCAAAATCAATTTCTTTGGTATACGCTACTACACAACCTGTATCAATTTTTAGAACTTCGCCGGGCAATAAAGTTCGTTCGTGTACATGGCCACCGGCATGCACAAAAGCCATTCCATCCCCTTCTAGCTTTTGCATAATAAACCCCTCGCCACCAAAAATGCCGGTTCCTAATTTTCTTTGAAATTCAATACCGACACTTACTCCCTTGGCAGCGCACAGGAAGGCATCTTTTTGACAAGTTATTTTGCCACCATACTCGCGCAAATCCATTGCGATAATTTTACCTGGATAGGGGGATGCAAAGTGGACTTGTTTTTTTCCTTGGCCGATATTGGTAAAGGCAGTCATAAATAGGCTTTCACCAGTAAGGAGTCGTTTTCCGGCACTAAATAATTTCCCCATTAAACCGCCTGTTTGTTGACTTCCATCTCCAAAAATAGTTTCCATTTGGATGCCATCATCCATCATCATAAAGGCTCCACTTTCGGCAATCGCCGTTTCATTTGGATCAAGTTCAATTTCGACATGTTGCATTTCTTCGCCATGTATTCTGTAATCTATTTCGTGTGCGCTCATTGTATTTTTTTTTCAAAATTATAGAATATTCGAATTCAAAGCTCGTGGCTTGCGAATTATCTTATAAAATCCTACATTTATGCAAAATATTCTAGCATGCTAGCGCAAAACATGATCAATTGGTTTGAAATACCTGTTACAGACTTCGCAAGGGCCAAACATTTCTACGAAACGATTTTTGATATTACCATGACCATAACCGAAATTCAGGGCTATAAAATGGCCTTTTTTCCGGCTACGGAAGGCAAAGTAAGCGGGGCTATTTGTTTTGGAGAAGGATACATTCCAAGTGGGGCAGGTTCCTTGTTGTATTTAAATGCAAACCCAGATGTGAACCTAGTACTTGATCGGGCCACAGCGGTTGGGGGCAGAATTATTGTTCCCAAAACCTTGATTGGAGAGGAAACAGGTTACTATGCCTTTATTGTAGATACAGAAGGAAATCGGATTGCCCTTCATTCCGAAAGATAGTATATTCAAAAATTGATTATTCATCCCAGTTATTAATACCATGCCTTCTATTACCCGCTGCCTCTGGCCATCCAACGACCCACTCATGATACAATACCACGACGAAGAATGGGGTATGCCTGTACATGATGATTTGAAACATTTTGAATTTATTGTGCTGGATACCTTTCAAGCAGGGCTTAGTTGGAAAACCATTTTATACAAACGTGAAAACTTCCGAAAGGCCTTTGACAAATTTAATTATAAGAAAATTGCCAAGTATGACGAGATCAAAGTACAAAGTCTTTTACAAGATGCAGGGATCATTCGAAACCAATTGAAAATTCGCGCTACCATTACCAATGCACAAGCTTTCATGGCTATTCAAAAGAATTTGGAAGTTTTGATAATTATGTTTGGCAATTTGTAAATAATAAAACAATTATCAACAAACATGGAGAACACAAGCACATTCAGGCCACCTCGCCCGAAAGTGATGCGATGAGCAAGGATCTTTATAAACGCGGATTTAAGTTTGTAGGTTCTACTATTGTATATGCTTATATGCAGGCCGCCGGCATGGTAAACGACCATCTGGTTGATTGCTTTCGATATAAAAAATGTAGGTAAAGCAATTTGAAAATGTGTGAATTTGAAAATTTGAAAATTCATACCTATTTTGTGCTTTTAAAATTATGGGATAGATAATTTCTCTCATCTCAATACGCTCATCTCAAATCTAATTTATATGAAATTGCTCGAAAATAAAGTTGCTATTATCACCGGAGGAAGCCGAGGTATCGGTGAAGCCATCGTACTGAAATTTGCTGAGCAAGGTTGCCAGGTGGCCTTCACATACATCAGCGACAGCAGCGCAGAAAGAAGCAAGGCTTTAGAAGAAAGATGTTTGGCAATAGGTGTAAGGGCAAAAGCCTATAAAAGCAATGCAGGGATTTTTGCCGATTGCGAAGCTTTGGTCGCTGAAGTGGTGAAAGATTTTGGTACGGTTGATATTTGCGTCAACAATGCAGGTATTTCAAAAGACAACCTACTGCTGCGAATGACTGAAGAGCAGTGGGATGATGTAATGGCAATCAACCTCAAATCGGTTTTTAATATGACCAAGCAAGTGATGCGCCCGATGATGAAGGCCAAATCGGGTAGTATCATTAATATGAGTTCGGTAATAGGTGAAATAGGCAATGCAGGGCAAAGCAGTTATGCAGCCAGCAAAGCAGGCGTCATTGGATTTACCAAATCAATCGCAAAAGAAATTGGGAGTCGTAATATTCGTTGCAATGCCATTGCTCCGGGTTTTGTAGAAACCGATATGACCTCCTATTTGCAGGAAGGGGAGGGTGCCGAAAAGTATAGGGCAGGTATTCCCTTACAACGATTTGCATCTGCTGAAGATATTGCCAATACCGCCTTATTTTTAGCAAGTGATATGGGAAACTATATTACCGGTCAGGTGATAAGTGTCTGTGGTGGTTTATGCATCTAATGCCGGCACGTCTCATTTTTTCTTTTTTATTTGATAACCAAAATTCAATTGATGTTGCAATATGGGTTTGCCCACATTTCTAACATTTTCACCAATGGCTTGCGTGTAATTGACCGGAAGTGAGGCTTCATATCCAACTACCAATCGATTCCAATTGATTCGCATTCCTAAAAATGGACGTGCAGAAAGGTGTAACATCCATACCGAAGCCGTTTGATTGGCCGAATAACTAAAAAAACTACCCATAGCATATTTTTGGGTTATATCCATCTTTGGATTTTTCATTGCGCCAAAGCCGATATCAGCCCCACCATATAATACCACATCTCTGTGAATGTGTTTTTGCCATTCCTTACCAATGGTAAATTTCGGAATCAGTGCCGGATACGAATTGCTTCTAAAAAAGGAGGTGTCATCGATTGTTGAATGATTAAATTTCGAATGCAATGTTCTTGTTTGTAAGGTAAAACCAAAGCCGAAAACAAAAGCAAAGGTTAAAATAATGACAATGGACCCTTATTTAATTCGTGTCCAAGTATCCGTTCTTCCAATGAGAGAGATGCCTATATAACCTCTTACCTTCAGGGTATTGGCATCTTTAAGGGAGGCCTTACACGAATAGTCTTTGCCATTTTTGGGGTCATAAATATGTCCATTCCACTCTTTATCATCGGCATCATATTTAAAACCACGTAAATTAATCAAACCTAATGTAGGTTGTGTTCTTTTTGATTTGTCAGGATTGCGTTTATCCAATTTTGGTTTACCCGTTTCTTCATCGATGGGTTCTTTGAGCCATACAATTTTGCCGGCGTAATGTCCGGATGTGGTTTTGTAAATCTCAATATGTCCGGTACCTTCACCATTTTTCCACAATCCAATAATGGAATTAGACGCGTCTTGTGCGATGCCTGCAAAGGACCAAACAAGCGCAATTAAGAGGGAGTACATAAATTTCATATTACTAATTTTAATGCAAGATATTGAATTAATGTATAAAATAAAAGATTGCTTTCTTACTTTTACGTTCCATTCAGCCTTGCCTTATGATTCATCAAATTCTTAGAGATAAATCTACCAAATTATTTCTAATACTTGCAGGCGTTTTTATTACCAATGCATTGGTTGCTGAATTCATTGGCGGAAAAATTTTTTCTCTTGAAAAAACGATAGGTATCGAGACCATTTACTTTTCACTTTTTGGGGAGCAGGGTTTATCCTTTAATTTAACAGCAGGCGTGTTATTGTGGCCGATAGTGTTTATTATGACCGATATCATCAATGAGTATTACGGAATGCGAGGGGTTCGTTTTTTGTCTTATTTAACGGTAGCATTAATTAGCTTTTCCTTTTTAGCCGCATTTGGTGCTATCCACTTAGTACCGGCAGACTGGTGGGTGGGTGTGAATGCTGAGAAGGGGATTCCGAATATGCAAATGGCCTATGCGCAAATTTTTGGACAAGGTATGTGGATTATCGTGGGTTCGATTGTGGCGTTTCTAATTGGACAAGTGTTGGATGTGTTTGTTTTTCATAAAATTAAATTGCTTACCGGTGAAAAGAAGATATGGCTTCGTGCAACAGGTTCCACAATTGTATCTCAATTGATCGACAGTCTAGTGGTCATTTTTATCGCGTTCAAAATTGGACAGGGCTGGAGTTTCCCAAAAGTACTAGCGATTGCCCTGGTGGGGTATTCCTATAAATTTGTGGTGGCCTTGCTCATTACACCTATTATTTATTTGGTACATTATCTTATTGATCGGTACTTGGGTGCCGAATTGTCTAAAGAAATGAAGGATGCCGCTTTGCAATCTTCCTAATGCTGGAAATTTATTCTATTAATTTTTCGATTATCTTTGCTGGCATTATCAATATTCTAACGATCTCGATTCTATACATAATCCTATTTGATGGCCAAACCACAATTTCATTCCCTAAAAATTTGCGATATCCGAAGAGAAACAGCGACTTGTGTTTCCGTTGCCTTTGAAATTCCTACTGAATTGCAATCTGAATTTTCATACAATGCCGGTCAGTACATAACCATAAAAAAACAAATTAATGACGAAGAACTTCGACGTTCTTACTCCTTATGCAGCAGTCCGCTTGAGCATGATTTTCGGGTAGCGATTAAGCAGGTACATGGTGGACGTTTTTCAACGTATGCAAACAATGAAATGCGTGTGGGCGATATGTTGGAGGTAATGACACCTATGGGTAATTTCACAAGCAGTTTAGATGCTACTGCTTCTCATAACTATATGGCTTTTGCAGCAGGTAGTGGTATTACACCCGTTATTAGTTTGATGAAATCCATTTTACAAACTGAAACCTCAAGCACGTTTACATTGGTTTTTGGAAACCAAAATTTTTATTCAATTATTTTTCGGGAGGAAATTGAGGCCTTAAAAAATAGATATATCGGACGATTGCAGGTGTTTCATATTTTAAGTCGCGAACGCATGGAGTCAGATATTAATTACGGAAGAATTGATGGCCCAAAATGTGAACAATTGTTTTCAAAGCTGATTGATTACCGGAATATAGATCAATTTTTTATGTGCGGACCAGAAGAAATGATTTTGTCGGTATAGAATTTTTTGGAAGCAAAGGGGGTTTAATCTTCGAAAATCCATTTTGAGTTGTTTACTTCTGATAGTTCAGGCAAAGCGAAACAAGTATATCAAGAATCTCGCATTGCAGACCAAGGAAAGGTTAGTATGGTAACCATAAAAATTGATGACAGGAGTATTGATTTCCCCTTACAATTTGGTGGCGATACCATTTTGGATGCCGCGTTAAAACAGGGAGCTGATTTGCCATTTGCCTGCAAAGGCGGTGTTTGTTGTACCTGTCGTGCCAAAGTGATGGAAGGGACTGTGGCGATGGAAGTTAATTATGCGTTGGAGAAAGACGAAGTCGACAATGGTTTTATCCTAAGCTGTCAGGCCCATCCAACAAGCGATCGAGTTGTAATCGATTTTGACGCGCGATAATTTTAATAAATCACAGCCTATTGTTTTTTCTGAAATAGACCAGGCACTATTTTATTTCTTGATTCTTTCTATTGATTACCCATACTGCGGCAATTCCCAAAATGCCTCCAACTAGCGTATTCCATTTAATGATTTCGCCGATGGCAATATAGGAAGAAAAAGCGGCTGCAAAGGGCACGATATAAATAAAACTACTGGTTTTTTCTGCGCCAATTTTTGAAGTCGCATAAAAGAAAAAAGTAGTTGCGAGTCCGGTATTGATGATACCATTAAAGGACATATTCAACCAGAATTTCAAATCCCCCTTCAATAGAATTTGTTGCACTGACTGAAAATTGATAAATAAAGCCAAGATGAAAATGCATATCAAATACATCCACAAAGTAAAGGCTAGTGGCGATCCATAATTAAAGGAAAGTGCCGTTACTCGGCTCAATACGGCCCATACCAAAGTGGAGAGTATAAAAAATAGATTTCCTGATTGTAAAATAGTCGAGGATTGGTTCCAAACGCTTAATAAAATACAACCAGCTACAAATCCGATACCCAATCCAAGCATTTCCTTCGTTGTTGGAGTTCGTTTTTTAATAATCATCACTAGTACATACGACATAATAGGAGTCATAGTGGTAACCAAAACGCCACCGGCACCAGGCATTCCCTTTAAAATGCCAGTAAAAAATAGCATACTATATAAAGCAATAAGCGTAGCTGCAAAAAACAAGGAAGGGATTCCTTTTTTGGTGATTGCAAGATTGATTTTAAGAAACTTGAGAATAAACAACAATGAAATAAAGGTGAAAACAAACCGTATGAAGGCAATCTCAATAGGCTGTCCATAGTGCGAGAGTATTTTTGCACTTGGCCAACTCATCCCCCAAATTAACATGCTGACTGTAATGCCCCCAATTAGGAAATGTTTGTTTTTGGAAAATGGAAACATATACGCGAATGTACTGCAAGCCTTTTACAAATTGGTCGCTCGTTTCATAATTATTGGAAAGCTGTTATCATGCAAAAAAAATCCGGTTGCAGAGCAACCGGATTTTTTACCTGTACGGATTCGTATTATTTCTGAATAGTGAATTTTTGAACTTTTCTTTCATCGTCATGAATCATCTCCATGATATAAATACCATTTGAAAGATTTTGAAGATCAAATGAAAATTGATTTTCACCTTCTACTGTGTTATTATTTTCAGATACAATTCGTTGTCCAATGGAATTGTACACATTAATCATCACATTTTTATTGGCTTCTGCATAAAATTGAACGGCAATCTTATCCTTGGCCGGGTTCGGGAAGATATTTAATTCTGTTTTATTAGTAAGTTCATCATTTTCGCTGCCATCTAAACGCCAGTTTACATTGCTGGTGCTAGCGTTCAAAGTATAGCAATTACTTAAGCTGAAGGCTCCATTGTATCCATACACTTGTATGTAATAAGTGGCACCAACGGCAGACGAATTGTACTTAATGGTTTCGGTAGATACTCCACCCAATTGCGAAATTCCGATTTGTGTTCCGTTTGCATTGTATAAACGTACATCATAATCGAATGGCAAGGTAGAAAGCGTCACTTTTAGTTTAGGTGCTGCATTGGTAGTAGTAATTCGATACCAATCTTTATCTGTAGTGCTTCCAATCATTGACAATATGTTGGTATTGGTAGCAATAAGGGTTGCCGTTTGTCTGGTATTATTGCTTTCATAATTATTAGTGCATCCGCCACCAACAGCTGTTGTGTTAAAGGTAGCGATACTAGAATACGCACTGGAAGCTAAGTTGCAAACCGTTTGTATTTGGTACTGATACGTAGAGCCGGCAGTAAGTCCTGTAAGGGCTTTTGAATTGCTAGCAGAGGTGGTGGTGGTCCAGTTTGCTGCATTCAATAAGCGGTATTGCACATTGTAGCTAACTGCGTTTGGTACGGCAGTCCAGTTTAGGGTAGCTGTGGTTCCGGTAATAGCAGTAGCATTTAGTCCTGAAGGAACACCGCAGGCACCCACTACCGGTGGCGTACATCCTGGTGAAGTAAGCAGAGAAACTCTTGCGCCACCTGCAATGAATAAAGCATCCATACGTGTTTTTTGACCAGCACTAAACATATACATACAAGCATCATCGGTATAATCCATATAGTTCATAAACATGTCGCCATTTGGACCGTTCGCGCATGAAACCGCTGGAAATGCAGGACAGCCATAGTTTTCGTCAGCTTGATTCGGAGTATCACCCACTAAATCGCTTCCATTACAACTAGTGCCATCATCACCCCAAATATGATATAGGTTTAACCAATGACCAACTTCATGAGTTGCTGTTCTGCCTTTATTGAAAGGTGCTTGCGCTGTACCCATTGTACCAAAGCCGGTATAGGTAATTACAACTCCGTCAGTTGCAGCTGCGCCACCTGGAAATTGAGCATAACCTAATACGCCACCGCTCAGGTTGCAAACCCAAATGTTTAAGTATTTATTTCGATCCCAAATATTGGCACCACCTTGTGCACTATATTTAACGGCGTTATTAGTACTAAATGAAGTCACCGCAGTGCTTACTCTATTAATACCAGTGGTGGCATTTCCGTTTGGATCTTGCTGAGCCAGGCAAAATTGAATTTCGCAATCCGCTACTAAACCCTGAAACACAGCAGGTGTGTTCGTCCAGTCGGCATTCAATTTTCGGAAGTCAGCATTCAACACGGCTAATTGAGACTGAACCTGTGCATCGCTTACATTTTGAGCGGCTGTATTATATACAACATGAAAAACAACCGGTATCGTCTTTACGGCGCGTGTCTTTTTTTGAGGATTGGCCTCAAAATCACGAGTTTGCTTTTCAATTTGCTCATGTGCTATCACATAAGCCGGATCATTTTGCAGCATTTGCAAATGATGTTCGTGTGAGCCGCAATTTCTTTTGGCCTGCGCAAAGCCTTGCGCAAATAAAGCCAAGGCTGCAATGGATAATAGTAATTTCTTCATTTGTTTTTTGTTTTTGAGATTAAAAATAGGATGAATATGTAATGAAAACAAATATTGTACCAATTTAGATTTAATTTTTTAAAGTGGTATAACATGCATTCTCATTTTCAAGAAAGCCAATAAACAGCTTATAACAAGCAAAGGAATCATAAATTTGGTGCCATTCAAAAATGAATTTGAAAAATATTCAGTCTAATCAACCAGCATTTTCTTCACTATCATTTTTTCATTGGTTTTTATTTTTACAACGTACGTTCCTTTTGAAATACCGGCTAATGAGATAGGTGTTTTATGAGTGACCAACCCTGTATACACTACTTGACCCAAAGCAGATACAATTTCAATTTCGGCTTTTACCTGGTTATTTGGCAATTGAATGGAAAAAATACCCTGATTTGGATTTGGGAAAACGACGAATTTTTCATCGTCCACTGATGTAATACCTGCAGGATAGGTTACTTTTTTGATGGATATCCACTCATCGTTTAAATCAAAAAACACATTGCCACTACCTTTAACCTTAATACGACCCCAGGTGACGTCAATATTGGGTAAGGTAATTATTTTGGTACCATTATTTGGCACTGCGGTGGCAAGTGTATAGGGCCATGTTTTACCGCTATCAGCAGAGAAAAATATATCTACATTGGTGGCAGTAAAAGGAGCGGTGTTGGTACCTGCTACATCCCATTCTACTGTTTGTTGCGAGTTTCCGTTAAATTGCTGTCCTGCCACATTTTGACTATTCACTCTGAATAATCCTGTAGTGGTCCGTACATCCAGTTTTACAGTATCTGTACTGGTATAAAAGGCACCATAACCCAAGTGCATATCTCGTAAGGTGCAACGGAAACGCACCATTCGTGCATTGTCAGGCAATCGTTCTCCCTTATACGATTCAATATTTTGCACCAAATATTTTAAGGTAGGAAATACCCTAGTTGCTGAAACGCTTGGTGTAAACGAGCGGAGGATGGGAGCCACTGTAGATACTGCATCCCAGGCGCCACCACTGCCACCTCTATCATATTCTTCCCAACAGTATGTGAGTGGATCATTGTCGGCGTCAGTACCCACTGCTGTAAGTTCAAAGGCCGTTCTATAGGGAATAATGTAGGTATTAACGATGGGGGCCAAGGCAGGCACGGTATTGTTGGATGCTACATTGGTAGCACATGCCAGTACACCATTTCCGGTCATGGACTCCAAACTTCGAGTGTGATAATAGTCGTCGCTATGAGGCTGTATATCATCCGTGCCACAAATGCCGGCATAACCCATGATGGTGGTAGCGCTACCAATTTCAAAGGCCGAAGTTGAACTTCTATTACCCCCGCAGGAGCCAGTTACAGAATTGAATGTATGATTCCCACCAAATTGATGTCCCATTTCATGGGCTACATAATCGATATCGAAAGGATCACCAACAGGATTGGTAGAGCCCGTAACCCCTTGTGCTTTGGTACTATTGGAACACACGCAACCCAAAGACGCGATACCTCCTCCGCCGGTGCTAAATACATGTCCATAATCGTAGTTTGCTGAACCGATACGTGCATTAACCGTAGTTTGGTTTTGACCCAACATGGTACCGCCGTTATTATTGGTATAAGGGTCATTGCTAAGATAAATCAAGGTATCATTATTAGCCACTAAATTGGCATGCATCGAAAAATCTCTTTCAAAAACACCATTTACCCGATTCATACTGGTTACCATAGCACTTAATACGGAGGCTTTGGTAGGAACCGGGCCACCTACGGCAGCGCTATATTCTTGAGTACATGCTAAGGCCAAACGATAGGTTCTTTTGTTGGTGCCATTTGTTTTATAGGATATGGCAGGTAAATCGTGGTTCGTCAGAGGAATGACTGATTCGCTGGGAAGTAGATCCTGTTGATCTTCAGTATGGCAAGTCATACGATCGTTAAATGGCTTCTTATAATCCGATTTGTAATACACAAGGTACCAGTCGGTAGATAGATCTGTATATGGATCAATAAAATACGTCGACTGTCCATTAAATACTTTTGCATGAAATCCAAAAACTGTAAAGTCCATTTTTGCAGTTATCAGCGGGTTGTCAACGTTAATACCGGTATAGGTCTTGATTTGTGGGTATTTATCAGCCAGCGGTTTTTCCATCATAGGGCATTCAAATATCTTAAATGTTTGAAAACTACCATCAGGAGTAGGGAGCATTATCGTGCTGGTGAGTCCGCTCTCTTCTGAAGGTATCATGGATTGAAAGATGCCAAAACCTTTAGTGTCTAACTGGGCTAGGAGAAATTTTTCGGGTTGTAGTTTCCTTTGCCCTGGAATGGAAAGCTGATTTTCAGAAGAGATATTCCATAGACCATCCGGATGAATTGCATTTGAAACTAAAAACAGAGACAGATTGCAAAGAAGCAAAATTGTTTTTTTCATTATGTATGTATAGTATTTATTTAGGGAAACAAAGATTATTATTCAAAACTTCTTTTGGTGAAATTTGGATCGCTCTTGCTATAGCAGGCGTAGTAGGTTTTCTTATTAAATAGGATGGGAGTTGCATAATACGTTTCTCCATCTATGCTCATCATAATTTGGGTACTAGTGCCATCACAATCGATACGCGCCGTATTGAGGGGGTTGGCTTCATCAACGGCCTTAAATGACATCAGATTTGGGTATTTCGCCTGTAACGCACTATCCATTGTCACCACACGTTGTATGGCAAATTCTTTACAAGCAATGCTGCGGTTGGCATAAAGTGGCAAATTCACTTTTTTGTTATAAACCTCATAAGGTATGCTTTTTAGGTAATTGGTAAACATCGTATCGTTGATGGTAGCTAGTCGATATTCAGCAGGTTGCTGCATGTCTACCGGAAATCTAAAATCCTTATTGATTGCTAGATACCAAGACGGCATATCGTAGCGCGTATAGCACAATAACAAACTTTGGTTTAGGGTATCGGTTTTGATAGGTGTTGCAACAATTGTCTTTTTTGTTGCTTTTTTAACCCTTTTTGTCTTTTTTTTCTGGGCATCTGCAGTAAAATAACTAACAAAAAGTGCGATGCAAATGAGGGTGTAGAATTTTTTCATGCCTTAAAGTTAATACATGAGATTCAATATCACTCAAAATCCGTAAAAATTGCGACAAATTTTACGATTTCACGTGGCTTTGTTATTGCATGCCAATTGCCAGCATAATTTACCTCATAAGGAACCAAATAATTGGCTACTTTCTTTAGCTTTACCTTCATTTCTACATCAAAATCATAGACCAAGGTCCGAAAGGAAAGCGAGTAATTGCGTGCCACAATGGCATAATCTGAAATTCGGAACCATGTTCTTAATTCATTAATCACCACATCCTTTTTATGTTCTATTTTGGGTAGGGCGGAAAATACATAACAGGGCTCGCCATTATAATCCTGCTTACTGAGTTTAAAGGTATATTTATGTACCATTGGGGTCTCAAAGATAGCCACATTATCGCCAATACCCGGTATGCCTCGTATTCGCTGCCCCGGGTTGAAAATAAGGATTCTCAGTTGTTCTTCATATTTTGTACTTCCGGTGTATACCTTGTTGCCCACAATATTATGATCATTGCAAATGGTACCTTTTGTAAAAAATAGATGAGCATAGAGTTTGGCGGTATAGTAATTGTAGTCTCTCTTTTTGGTATAAAAATCGCCACTTACTTTCTCACTTTTTACGGTCATGGAGCGACAATTATTTTTTCGAATTTGCCGTGTAATACTATGTAAGCTTGCTTTGATACCGCCCTTTTTATCCTCTACCTGAATGTCGTTATACATATTGAAGCTCAGTAAACGCAACGATTTGAATGCCTTGTAAAAAGTGGTATCGTTTTTGATTTTATCTATAAACAATTTTACATCAAATCCTTTTTTTACTTCCCTAACCATTACTTCGTCTAAATCAAGACCTTTATAAATTTTATCTTTTGCTTCTGGTTGGCACCTTGCAACTTGAGAAAAAAACAGTAGAAAAAAAAAGCATCCATAGACCCCAATGCCGTACTTTTATGAAAAATTTATTGCTCAATGAAGAATTTTTTCGCATTGCTTTTATTTGCTTGTTTATTGATAGGTCGCGATTGTCAAGCGGCTGGAGCCTCAAGGAGTGACACCATCGATATCCGCAAAACTATTATAGAATTTAATATTACCGACTTTATTACTAAAAATATTAGTGCCAGAGCGGTATTGGATGTGAAGAGCCAGATGAATAATGTGTCTGAACTGGTTTTTGATTTGGAAGGACTAACGGTTGATAGTACAAAGGTAAACGAAACCATAACCTCGTTTTCGCATACCGGACCCTTTTTGAAAATTTCTCTGCCTATTGCCATGCAGTCCAATGACACCGCGTTGGTTGAAGTGTTCTACAAGGGGGTACCTATTGCAGATGCTGTTTGGGGTGGATTTGCTTATGTTGGAAATTATGCCTTTCAAATGGGTGTTGGTTTTGTGGCACAACCACATTCCTTTGGCCGAACCTGGCATCCCTGCTTCGACAATTTTGTGGAAAGATCCGCCTATGAATTTTTCATCACTACCACCAACGATAAAATGGCGGTTTGCAATGGGTTACTTATAGACAGCGCTTCGCATCCAAATAATACCATCACCTGGCATTGGAAACTTGTCGAAGAAATTCCATCCTACCTATCCTGTGTTGGGGTATGCAATTATGTTTTTGTCAAGAAAATTTTGAATGGAAATAACGGAAATGTAGACGCATGGATCGCTTGCGAGGTAGCAGATACCAATAAAGTGAATGGTTCTTTTGCCCATCTGCAGGAGTCCTTCACCATGCTTGAAAATAATTTTGGCACCTATCGATGGCCAAGGGTAGGCTATACACTGGTTCCCTTCAATGGAGGAGCTATGGAACATGCTACCTGCATTCATGTGGGAAGTGGTTTTATTAATGGGGCCTTGACCTATGAAAACCTCTTAGCACATGAGTTGTCACATCATTGGTGGGGTAATTTGGTGACCTGTAGAACGGCCGGTGATATGTGGCTCAACGAGGGGTTTGCCAGTTATTGCGAACAATTGCATCAGGAATTTACCTATGGCAAGGATGCCTACCAAACCACCATGCGAACCAATCATTTTAACGTACTCAGCAAAGCGCATATTAGCGATAATGCATACCGCTCGGTGGCAAATATGGATAGTTTATATACTTATGGAGCAACTGTGTATCAAAAGGGAGCCGACGTTATTCATTCCATGCGATCGTACTTAGGGGATTCGGTTTTTTTTAATACAATGACAGCTTTCCTTAATACCTATAAATTTAAAGATGTGTCAAGTTATGATTTGCGCGATTTTATATTCTCACATTCCGGCGTGAATCTGCTAGATTATTTCGACAACTGGATATTTGCACCCGGATTTACGCATTTTTCCATTGACAGCACAGAGGTTGGGCAAAATGGCAATGTATGGCCCACCAAGGTTTTTTTACGTCAACGCAAACATAAATCCAGTAATTATTATAATAATGTACCCCTTGAAGTGGGCTTCTATGATGCGCAAATGGTATTGCATATTTACCAACTGATTTTCAATGGTAGATGTATGGAATTCCATGTAGACCTGCCGTTTGAACCCAAAATGATAGTAGTGGATCCTAATTCAAAAATCAGCGATGCCATTTCAGAAGAAACACGAATGATAACAGCACTTTCGCCGGTAAATCTGCCACAGGCAAAATTGCGAATCCTTCCAAAAACAATGTTGAATGCAGCAGATTCAACTTTAATTCGAGCAGAGCATAGCTGGATTGCTCCCGATAGATTTAAATCACCAATTGCGGCAAACGGATATTCGCTCTGCGACACCCGATATTGGAAAGTAGATGCTGTAAATTTGAACAATATAACAGGTCTTATTCAGTTTAATTATGATGGGGGTGTCAATAATAGCTATCTGGATAGTGCCTGGGTGCGTAATTCAGAAGATAGCATCCATATATTTTATCGCAAGGATGCTACTGAAGAATGGCAAATTTCCAATGATAGTGTAAAGGCCGGTGGTTTGTTCGATAAAATAGGGGTGGTTTATGTAAAGGAAATCAAAGCCGGAGAATATTGTTTCGGAATCAAAAAAGCAAACTATGTAGATCCGCTGGTAACCGATGCTCCAACAGGCGGTTGTGGTATGGTGAGTTCCATTTCAAATCCAAGGACAGGAGATGCTCTCGAAATGGTTTTGTATCCAAACCCGGCGCAAGATCAAATTCACCTCAATTTTTTTAATACCAATCCCAAAGAGTTGACCATTCAATTCTATTCCATGAGCGGCTTGAAAGTAATGGAATCTATAATAAAGACCAGCCTCGGGCAATGTGATATTCAACTACCCAAATTGCCCCAAGGAATCTACTTTATCAAAGTAGAGGATAAGGTATCACAAAAAAGGATTGTGAAGAAAGTTGTTATTGAATAAAAAGAAGGGATAACTATTTATATCTTAAGTACTTTTTCGGTCTTGTAGTCTTTTTCACCTCCAATATGCAAAATATATAGGCCGGCAGGCAAATGGCCAATGTTGAATAAATTCAACTTCTTTCTTGTTTTCTCTTTCAGTACTGACTTTCCGTAAAGGTCAAACAACTCAACAGTATTTTCATTGGATTCCTGATCATTGAATTGAATCTGAAGCGTATAATTAACAGGATTATTAAACGTAAACGATTCTGATGAATGTACCGCGTCATTTGTATTGGCAGGTGCGATAGACAATACCTTATCAATAAAAGTATCTATGATACCACAAGGTGGAAAGGCATGATTTGTATATGAATAATTAAAATAGACATTATACAAGCCTGCGAAGTATTGTGGGGTATAATTGCTATCAATCTCTAATTGAATGAAAGGGTTATCGTTTTGGGCTTGGGTAAAAAGGAACGTTGTGGATGAGTTGGACATCATATTTTTGAGTGTGTCTCTATTAAAATATTCGAGATAGTGGGAATAATAATATGAATTAATTAGCAGCGAATTTGCATCCGAATCGCATAAGGTGCTATATCCTGACGATACCAATGCACCATGTGGCTCAGAAAGTAACGAAACCCATAAAGCCTCAGTGCCACCGGTGGAAAGTCCCATCACAAAAACCCGATCATATTTTGTTTTTAAATATTTAACCATTGCAATAGTTTCAATGAGTTTATTAACACCTATGCTTTTTTGCAAACTATCAAGGTATTTACTTATATACGGGGGTTGACCCGGACCATAGCGGCCCAACTTTTTGTTATTAAAATAAATGGCGCGATTTTCCTCATCTGCAGTGGTCATTATGTACACATCACCAACCATTTTTAGATGATTACGCACAAAACAATTTGTATTATGATAGTTGTAAGGTGATAGTGCCAAATTTGTTAATTGATTGGTTCCGGTTCCGGTCAATAATAGATAGGCATTGTTTCCCGCAACCGGAGCCACATCAATACTATCCAAAAGGGCCCATGTGGTTACGGTTTTATTGAATGCTTTAAAATCTAGCTTTACAAAAGGTTTTTTTGATTTGAATAAATTTTGGTTATAAGTGGCATTAAATAAATCAATTTGGTTATTTAAAACCGTATCATGATAGGCTTGATTTCCGATAATTTGAATACTATCATAAGCACTCAATAGTTGACTATTTTCGAAGGGATAAGCAGCTTCAATTTGCGAGTGAAAGTCGCTCATTGAACCAATAGGATTATTAATAAACCAATTTCCAGGATAATTAATTAAATCAATATAAATTGGATCGATGCAAACAGTACTAAGAAAACTACTATCCGCAGCGCACAGTTGTGCTTTCGATTCACTTTTTGCGAAAAGTAATACAGAAAAGATAATTCCTAATTTATAAACAATAGTGCGTCTGAAAAATTGATATGGTAACGTATTTCGGATAGGTTGATTTTTTTAATAATTTATTATTAATATTGAAAGGTATCTTAAAAGAATAGAAATGCAGGCGGCAAAAAAATGGTTAACCATTGATTAACTATAGTATAATTTCCTTGCAGTAAATATTTTAAACACTATAGTTGGAACCCATGAGGAATGCTCTTTTATTTTAGTACGGGTTTGAAATCCAATTACATTTTGTAAATATGTAGGTAAGAAGAAGAGAAATTGGAACTGGAAGTATTTCCTTATGTTATTCTTAAAATTAGACAAAATAATATGTAGCATTGCCGATTTAAAAATAGGCAGGGTCTTTTGCCAAGCAAATTTTTATGGAATTGATTTCTAAATGAAGCTTCTTTTTTCTTCTCATCCACTTATGTAAACTCAAATAACTATCCTACTTTTGCAACTCAATTTTTTACATCCATTATGCAAGAAGCTACTCTAGAGCAAGCCATCAAGTTGGGTTTGACAGCCGATGAATTTGAAGCCATTAAAAAAGTACTAAACCGAACCCCAAATTTTACTGAAACCGCTGTTTATAGCGTGATGTGGAGTGAACATTGCAGCTACAAAAATTCCATTAAATGGCTTAAAACCTTACCAAAAGATGGAAGCAAAGTACTTGCCAAAGCCGGTGAAGAAAATGCAGGCTTGATTGATATTGGTGATGGATGGGCCTGTAGTTTTAAAATTGAATCTCATAATCATCCTTCTGCTATCGAACCCTTTCAAGGAGCTGCTACCGGTGTGGGCGGTATTCATCGTGATATTTTTACGATGGGAGCTCGACCTATAGCGGCACTCAACTCACTGCGATTTGGGAATTTAGAAGATGATAAAACCAAACATTTATTAAAAGGGGTGGTAAAAGGTATTGGTCATTATGGTAATTGCTTTGGTGTTCCAACAGTTGGTGGTGAAGTCTATTTTGAAGATTGTTATAGCACCAATCCACTGGTAAATGCCATGAGTGTTGGTGTTGTAAAAATGGGAAAAACCATCTCAGCCACATCCTACGGCGAAGGAAATAGCGTTTTTATTGTTGGCAGTGATACCGGTAAAGACGGCATCGGAGGAGCTAGTTTTGCCAGTGCCGATATTACCGAAGATAGTGCCAAAGACCTACCCGCAGTGCAAGTTGGTGATCCCTTTCAAGAAAAAAAACTATTGGAAGCTTGTATGGAATTGGTAGAGACTGATGCCGTTATTGGTATGCAAGATATGGGTGCTGCCGGTATTGCCTGCAGTACCTCAGAGATGAGTGCCAAGGGGGAACATGGCATGATCATTCATCTCGATAAAGTACCTACCAGACAACGCGATATGAAGGCCTGGGAAATGCTTTTGAGTGAAAGTCAAGAGCGAATGCTGATTGTAGTGGTAAAAGGGAAAGAGAAAATAGTAACGGATATCTTCGACAAATGGGATATTCATTGCGAGGAAATCGGTGTGGTGACAAAGGACCCCATGCTAAAATTCTATATGCATGATGAATTGGTGGCCGAAATTCCTGCCGAAAGTTTAGTACTAGGAGGTGGTGCGCCGGTTTACGAACGTGAATATTCAGAGCCCAAATATTTTGCTGAACGAGACCTTTTTGAAATTCGAAATATGGAACAACCAAACGACCTTCGTGATATTGCCATGCAAATTACCCGTTTGCCCAATATAGCTAGTAAACGATGGGTTTATAATCAGTACGACAGTATGGTGGGCACGGCAAATGCCAGCACCAATCTCCCAAGCGACTCAGCGGTGGTATGGGTGCGTGAGACGCAAAAGGGCATTGCTTGTACCGTTGATTGCAATAGCCGCTATGTGCATGCCGATCCATTTATTGGTGGTCAAATTGCGGTATGCGAAGCAGCCCGCAACATTGTTTGCAGTGGAGCCACTCCTTCGGCTATTACCAATTGTCTCAACTTTGGGAATCCATATAATCCTGAGGTCTATTTTCAGTTTGTATATGCCCTAAAAGGTATGAGCGCTGCTTGTATCAAATTGGATACGCCCGTAACCGGAGGAAATGTAAGTTTTTATAACCAATCACCCGATGGGCCCGTTTATCCTACACCCACCATTGGTATGGTTGGAATTATTGAAGATATTACCCAACGTATGACAATGGATTTTAAGTCGAGTGGCGATTTAATTTATTTAATAGGCTGTAGCAAAAACGATATCGGGAGTAGCGAATATTTGCATAAAATTCTCAAAGTTGATTTGTCTCCGGCTCCTCAATTCAACTTGGATGAAGAGTATGCGGTGCAACAAAAAATTCTCCAATTGATTAAAGAGAATCTTGTTGTATCAGCACATGATGTGGCAGAGGGGGGGCTGTTTATTAGCCTGCTTGAAAGTGCCAAGCAACGAAACCTAGGTTTTGACATTCAATCCAATACAGATATTCGTAAAGATGCCTTTTTATTTGGCGAAAGTCAAAGTAGAGTGGTGGTAAGTGTAAAACCGGAAATGAAAGAGGCCTTTGAAAACGCAATGGAAGGAAGTGCGGCGGAATTTCTTGGAAAGGTATCCGAAGGTGAGATTCACATCGATGGCGATCAGTGGGGGGCAATTGCTAACTGGGCATCTGAATATGATCAGGCCATTGAAAATCGTTTGTGATGCTGTTTGTAACAGAGCAATGAATAATAGGCAGAGCCTCATAAATATTTTTTCAATTTTCGTGAAAAAATCTGCTTTTTTGAAAGTGTTCATTTGTGGTGAAATGAATGGAATGCAATTAGCATAGTAATTTTTCTTCAGGAAACAGCCAACACTTTAAACACCAATTCTTCTATAAACTGTGTGGTATAATTTTTGGTACTTTTTTTACCAATATCTGTTAGTTTGGGAAGATTCTCACTAAAAAATTGTTGACTATGTGCACTCTCAATAATGGTTGAACTTAAAGAATGTGGATAGAGGTAAGCGGGATTATACTCCAGAATAACGGTGGCTATTTTCGAACATAAATCTTTATAGGGTTTGAACATCTCATCTTTGTTGATAATGGAAATATCCTTTACCAGGTATGCCTTGCTACTTTCTGAAATCACGATCTGATTTAAGAATTTCTTATTATAGTCAAACTGTTCACTACTTTCGGGGAGTTCCCTTGTGAGCAATTGTATCACGGTCTTGAGTTTTTCCTTTTTGTCGTAAACATTCTGTAATCGATAGTCTACCAGAAACTCCATATAGCACCAATACCAATTTAAAATGTACAGCAGGAGTTTGTGCTTGTTCTCAAAATATCGATAAATGGTAGCTTCTGTACTTCCGATTTCGACAGAAAGTTTTCTAAAGGTAAATTGCTCAAATCCTAATGCATGTATCAGTTCTATAGCGTTTTTGACAATTTGCTTACCTATTTCGCTGCTCTCGGGATCCCGAAGAAAAATCTTGTCATTTACCTTAAACCGAACCAAATAATCCATAGTTATGATTTCTTTCGGTAAAGATAGTAATAGTTTCCATTTTGTAATTATTTATATCATAAATTATATTTATACTTTATTTATGATAGTAATACTATTATTGATTTATAATTCACTATATTTGCATGCTATGAAGCTACCTGAAAAGTCCAAAACGCCTTTACGAAAGCTGGCCGATCTCATATATTTAGATAAGGGTGAAGTATTCTCTATTTACTTTTATGCTATTTTGAGTGGCTTGGTTGATCTGAGCTTGCCCGTTGGAGTGCAGGCTATCATTGGTTTTGTAATGGGAGCCACTATGGTCACATCAATTTATGTATTGATCTTTTTTGTGGTGATGGGTGTCCTATCCGTAGGCATCATGAAGATCAACCAAATGCGCATTATCGAGAAAATCGAACAAAAAATCTTTGCGCGTTATGCCTTTTCCTTTGCTGAGAAAATTCCCAATCTCGATTTGCGTGAATTGGATAAATATTATTTGCCCGAAAAGGTGAATCGTTTTTTGACACGATAAATGTACAAAAGGGCTTATCTAAGTTATTATTAGAAATACCGAGCGCTTCCATTCAAATTTTGTTTGGCCTTGTTTTACTTTCCTTGTATCATCCGGTTTTTATTGTATTCGGTTTGGTATTGGTGGCGATTTTGTATACCATTTTATATTTAACAAGTGCAAAGGGGTTGTCTTCCAGTTTGGAAGAAAGTCATTACAAATATCGTGTGGTGGCATGGCTTGAAGAAATGGCAAAAGTGATTAAGTCGTTCAAATTTAGTCAAGGCACCCATTTTAATTTGCAGAAAACGGATAGTAATTTGATAAAATATATTGAAGCACGAACCGTTCATTTTAAGGTACTATTATTTCAATATAAAACGCTTGTCTTTTTTAAAGTAGCAATCACCGCCACCATGCTGATTGTGGGCACTAATTTATTACTACGACAGGAGTTGAATATCGGAGAGTTTATTGCTGCGGAAATTGTCATTCTATCTGTAATCAAAGCGGTTGAAAAACTCATTGTAAATCTCGATAAAGCATATGATGTGTTGACCGGAATCGAAAAATTATCTACTATCACCGATAGCCCTTCTGAAGTGGATGGAAATACCGATTTAATAAGCAAGGAAGGGATTGATATTTTATTTCGAAATGTATCATTTTCCTATCAGGAAGGCACCGCCATATGTAGTCAATTCAATACCCATATTCCAGTCTATGCGCTGGTATGTGTGTCGGGTAATGAAGCAAGTGGAAAATCTACGTTTTTGAAATTGTTGAGTGGCAACTACCGCGATTTTGAGGGAAGCATTTTGTTGAATCAAATACCGATGCAAAATTATCGATTGGAAAGTATGCGTATTCAAACAGGAATCTATCTAAACCAACATGAGGTTTTTGAAGGTACGGTTCTTGAAAATATTAGTTTGGGTCGCAAACAGGTAACACCGCAACAAATTATGCATGTCGCATCACAACTTGGAATTGATGATTTTATTCACTCCCTGTCAAAAGGTTTTGATACCCTTATCGATACTGCAGGCAAGAAATTGTCAACCTCACTACTCAAGAAAATATTGCTTTTACGAGCCTTTGTTAATGAACCGGCCTTATTGCTGCTCGAGGAACCTTGGAACGGTCTGGATGTAAAAGTAAAACCAATAATGATCTATTATTTAAAACGAATCGCACAAAAAACGACTGTGGTAGTGGTAAGCAACGATACAACCTTCGCTGCACAAAGTGATATTCGAATAGACCTGCAAAATGGCCTTTCACAATAAATAAATGAAACGCATCAATGGAAAACCATCAATATAAAATACCTATCAAATCTTTTGCAGCGGTGTATCGTAGCCAAAAGAAGAGTAATGTGCGCTATTGGTTTTGGGGGCTGCTAGTGTTCTTGGTTCTTACTCTTTTTTTACCGTGGACCCAAAATATTAAATCTAAGGGACTAATAACAACGCTTACACAAGAACAAAGATTGCAAAAGGTAAACTCTCCCATACCCGGTCGTATTATGAAATGGTGGGTACGCGAAGGGAGTTTTGTCAAAAAGGGCGATACCTTATTGCAACTTGCTGAAATCAAAGAAGATTACCTTGATCCGAATTTAATTGGCAGAACTAAGGAGCAACTTTTAGCCAAGCAATTTTCAATACGCTATTACGAAGGAAAAGTAAACACCACGGTTACACAAATTGCCGCGTTGGAGCAGGCGAAACGGCTTAAAATATCACAACTCAACAATAAATTAAAGCAATTGGATAATAAACTAAAGGGCGAAAAAGCTGAGTTACAGGCCATTGAGAATGAGTTGAAATTAAGCAGAGATCAGTTTGAACGTCAACAAAAAATGTACGAAGACGGTTTGGTATCACAAACGCAATTGCAACAACGTAATATCAGTTTTCAAAATCAACAGGCAAAGAGAATAGTTGCCGACAATAAAATTTTGCAAACAGAGCAAGAAATTATTAACGTACGTATTGAGCAAAGTAGTGTAGAGCAGGAGTATGCCGAAAAAATTGGAAAGGCACAAGGGGAACAATTTCAAAGTAGAGGGCAAATTGCCACCACTAGTGGTGAGGTAGCAAAGCTTGAAAATCAGGTTACGAATTATACCATTCGAAATGGTATGTATTTTCTGTTGGCACCACAGGATGGGCAAATTGTACAGTCGAATAGAGCGGGTATCGGAGAACTTGTAAAGGAAGGGGAGCCCATCACCCTAATTGTTCCTACACGAAGAGACTATGTCGTAGAAATGTTTGTGAAACCTGTTGATTTGCCTTTAATCACTTTACAGCAGAAGGTACGATTTATGTTTGATGGATTTCCTGCTATCATATTTAGCGGTTGGCCAGACAATAGCTACGGAACCTTTGCAGGCAAAATTGTAATGATTGAAAATTCGATAAGCCCTAACGGAATGTTTCGGGTGCTGGTTGCTGAAGATCCTACTTATAAAAGATGGCCTAGTCAGATAAAAATTGGCACTGGCGCACAAGCAATCACCTTACTAAAAGATGTACCTATTTGGTATGAACTCTGGCGTAATATCAACGGCTTTCCGCCGGATTACTATCAAGTGAACGAAACCACAGACAAAAGCAAAAAAATAAATGAGCTGGTATAAAATGATTTTTTGTTTTCTGCTGATGCAGAGCGTTGTGAATGCGCAAGATTCACTAAAGACGTTGCATGCCGAGCAAGTGTTGAAAATTGTACAGGAATTTCATCCAGTGGTAAAACTGGCGAATCTTGATGTGGAACGTTCTTCTGCTGAAATTACGGTGGCCCGAGCAGCCTTTGACCCGGTGCTTAGTAACTATATTTCAAATAAAACGTTTGCCGGAGAAAACTATTACAATTATTTGAATCCGAATGTTTCAATTCCAACATGGTATGGCATCGAATTTTTTGCAGGTATCGAAAACTTGTCAGGTAACCGATTTGAGCCGGGGGAAACCATAGGCCAAACCAGTTATGCTGGTGTGAGTGCCTCTCTACTGAAAAATCTTGTAATTGATAAACGAAGAGCTTATTTGCAACAGGCAAAATTATACAAAGATATGGCGGTGATTGAACAGCAGCTCATCGTAAACAATATCCTGATGGATGCTATGAATGCATACTGGCAATGGGTATACGCTTATCAGAATTTTTTGATCGTATCGAGAAACGCGGAGGTCACCAATGCCAGATTGGATTTAGTGAAGAAAGCTTTTATAAATGGTGAACGCCCTGCAATAGATACTTTAGAGGCATTTGCGCAGGTCCAAAGTTTTCAGTTCCAACAAAATGAGGCTCAACTCCAATTTGTAAATGCGGGACTTGCACTCAGTACATTTCTATGGAAATCATCGGACGAGCCCTATACCCTACCTATGAACATAATACCAAAGGATGGTTGGGAGCAAGAAGCACTCATTAGAAACGATCAAATCAATTTACAGGATCTTCTGAATCTGGCAGCCAATTCACATCCCGAATTAAAATTGTATGATCAGAAACTCGATATTTTAGATATTGATAAACGTTTAAAATTTCAGGAATTACTTCCCAAACTTGATGTGCAATATAATTTACTGAATAAAGGATACTATGTATTTAATAATGCTGCAGCCGTGCTCGACAATAACTATCAGTATGGTGTAAAACTTGAAGTTCCTATGCGATTTTCACAGGGACGAGGAATGTACCGTCAAGCGAGGTTAAAGATTGCGCAAACAAAAATCACACGTGGTCAAAAATTTCAGCTTATAGAAGTTAAAGTGAAAAGCTACTATAATGAGTTGCTCAACTATCGAAAGCAGATAGCCTTGCAAAGCAATAATTACGATAATTATAAGCGACTTGTGACAGCCGAAGAAACCAAATTGATGAATGGCGAAAGTTCATTATTCTTGGTGAATAGCCGTGAAACCAAGGCATTGGAGGCTTTTCTGAAATTGGTTGAACTTAAAACAAAATATATTAGAACGATTTATGCATTGCAGTGGAGTACGGGTGTCATCGCAATTAGGTAGGAAGAATCCCTGCTCACCAAGCAACGGTTGCGTAAATAATTCTCTTTTTAAATTTTTAAAAAAGTAATCAGATTTAGTTGATTTCTCGAAAGGGTATTGGTAAACTGATTCATCACGTTAATTTCTGTTCGTATATTTTTTGAGAATTTATATCCAAAACCGCCGTATAGCCGATTCCTGTCGAAGAAGTTTATTTTCAGATTTAAAAATATTTCATTATAAGCAGATACATAAAAAGCTTTGACTGCATTGGGATTTTTATGAAATACATAATTCATTGACAAAAAATATCGCAAGCGCAATCTAAAATCATTAATAAAAAATCGTTGCTCAAATCGGTAACGGTGTTGCAGGGACAATCTACCAAATGTCTGTCTTGTAATCAATTGCTGAAAGATGCGATATTCATTAAAGCTTGTTTTTTTATCGGTTCCTGCAGTATATGGGTCACTATATACAAAGGCAAAACCCGCAAGGATATTATTATTATTTTCTGTTAGGTTATACCCAAAGCCGGTTCTTAAAAGCAATTGCTCTATATCCCCCAATAGTTGGTAATCTCTGTACTGCACCTCGTGATGCCAATTCCATTTTTTATTTATTTTTTTATCTCCGAAATAAATGAACCAGTTGCCAAGATTGCTTGGTTGCGCCCAAATAGTTAGTGGCAATAGTAGAAGTGCAAGGAGAAACGGTTTCATTTTTTTGGATGTGCGTATTGCTTTTTTTGGAACCGCAAAGATAACATGAAGACATAGGACGCGTAGCAAGAATTTTTAAATAATTACATAATAGCCACGAATGATTATTTGATGCAGTTAGCGCCAAACCTGTCTTTTCTTATACCAATTGGAATTATAAATGAATCCAAACGAATGAATAATTTTACAATGCTATTGCCGATATAGCTTGAAAATAGTACAGTTGAGTGTATTGAGGATGGGTCTATAGTGAAAGCAGAATCGGTATTGTATAAAAGTTTAGGATTCAAGACCTTGTACAAAACGAAAAATAGGATAGTCATTATAAAAGTATCAGCAATAATAAATCAACCTTTTGCAAGGCGACAATCTAAATCACCACCCTTTCAATCACCCGCTCCCCAAAAGCATAAGGCAAATAGGCCAAACTGCTCATGGGTTTGGTAATGATAAACCGTGCTTTTTTGCCTCTTGCAATAGTACCTAATTGATGTTGCAATTCCATCGCTGCTGCGCCATTGAGGGTACAGGCATTCACAGCCTCCTCAGGTGTCATACGCATTTGCGTACAAGCAAGAGAAAGGATAAAATTCATATTGCCACTGGGGCAACTGCCGGGGTTGAAATCGGTAGCAAGTGCCACGGGCAATCCGGCATCTATGAGTTTACGAGCCGGTTGATAATGTATGGCCAAAAAGAATGCCGCACCGGGTAGCAGGGTTGCCATTGTATTTGAGTTTTGTAAACAAGCAACTTCTTCATCATCCATAGTTTCAAGATGGTCCACACTGATGGCATGATGCTTTACGCCTATTTGCACACCGCCGCTGTTATACAATTGATTGGCATGAATCTTAGGTTTCAAACCATACTTAGCTGCTGCACTCAGTAATCGGTCGGTTTCATCCACATTAAAAAATCCTTTTTCACAAAAGACATCCATATAATCTGCCAAGCCTTCATCAACCACCTTAGGCAACATTTCCTCGATGATGAGTTTTATGTATCCTTCATGATTTTCTTTATATTCAAGCGGAAAAGCATGCGCCGCTAAAAAACTGGCTTTGATATCAATCAAATTTTGGTCTTTTAATTTTCTAATCACGCGAAGCATTTTCAATTCACCCTCGGTAGAAAGTCCATAACCACTTTTGATTTCAATAGCGCCTGTGCCCATGTCCATCACCTGATGCAGCCTTTGCAAAGATATGTCAAATAATTCCGATTCACTGATTTCCTGCATTCGCTTGGCAGAGTTCAATATACCACCACCACGTTTGGCGATTTCTTCATACGACATTCCATGAATGCGATCTACAAACTCATGCTCACGCGCATGTGAAAAAACCAAATGCGTATGCGAATCGCACCAGGTAGGTAAAATATATTTTCCGGTACAATTTATTTCCTGATCAAAAGATAAACCAACAGGAAATGAATGCATGCTGCCAAAATCTTTAATTCGATCGTTTTCAATTAGCAGCCAAGCATTATCCATGCAAGGCAAAATATCCATTTCCTTACCTTTAACACTATTTTTTTGTTCACTATTGTTTTCTATTTGAACTAATTGTTTGATATTTGAATATAAAGTCAGCATAAGGCAAAGATAAAATCAATATGATATTATTCTCAACAGACTTTGTGCAAACAAAAATTAAATGAATTCACTCGGCACCTTATTCAAAGTAATATCCTTTGGCGAATCGCATGGAAGTCATGTTGGTTGTGTACTTGAAGGTTGTCCTGCAGGCCTATCCATTGATTTTTCCCTTATTCAAAATGCAGTGGACAAACGGAAAACGGCGCAGAATAATTTTTCATCTGCCCGCAAGGAGTCCGATACAGTAGAAATCATCTCCGGAATTTTTGAAGGAAAAACACTAGGAAGTCCTATCTGTATTCTAATAAAGAATGAAGATGCCAAGTCAGCGGATTATGAGACACTCAAAGATGTTTTCAGACCCGGTCATGCCGATGCTTCCTATTTTCAAAAATATACACACCGCGATTATAGAGGTGGTGGCAGAAGCTCTATTCGTATTACGGCACCTTTGGTGGCTGCCGGCGAAATTGCACGACAGCTATTGCTTCAGTATTTCAACTATGAATCTTTGACCTATATATCACAGATTGGAGAAATTGCTTTAGACGAAAAAAGGAGCAAGGAGATCAAACAAGAGAATATTGATATTTCTGAAGTGAAATGCCCCGACGAAGGTGCCAGTCAAGCCATGCTTACATTGATTGAACAAGTTCGCGAGCAAGGCGATACTATAGGCGGAGTCATTACCACTGTGATACGAAATGTACCACCCGGTATCGGCGAACCCGTTTTTGGAAAATTACAGGCCGCTCTTGCGCATGCAATGATGAGTATTAATACAGTGAAAGCATTCGAATATGGTGAAGGTTTTCAAAGTGCTGCGATGAGGGGAAGTGAACACAATGATGCTTTTATCTCTTTGGATGAAAACATTGCAACAGAAACCAATCATCATGGAGGTATTTTAGGTGGTATTAGCACGGGAATGGATATTCGGTTTAAGGTTTGGTTTAAGCCCATATCCAGTATTCAACAAGAACAGAAAACCCTGGATATGAATCTTGCAGAAACCAATATTTCTATTAAAGGTAGACATGATGTATGTGCCGTGCCACGAGCCATACCTATTGTGGAAGCCTATACCCAAATCGTTTTGGTCGATTTATTTTTACAAAACAAACTCTCAAAAATTTAAAATGAAGCTTCTATTCTTGTGTTTACTTTCCTGCATTTCGCTTGTATCTTTTTCTCAAAAAAAGAAAAAAAGACTAAGTTTGGAGGAGCAGGTAGCCATTGCCAAAATTCAAGAGCAGGAGGCAAAAAAAAATGCCCAGAAGCCACTAACTCTAGAGGGCGCAAGGCTACCCAAATTTAATGTACTGAGCTCTAAAGAGCAATTGTTTTTTGATACAAGTGCAGCACCTAATAAGCCCTTAATTATGGCGCTTTTTAATCCGGGTTGTGACCATTGCATGAAAACCCTTCAAGATTTTTATAAAAATTTACCTCGATTTGCGGATGCTACTATCGTATTTGTAACCGGCAATAATTTATGGGGAGAGTTGAAAAATTTTCTCGATTTAGCCAAAGTAAATTTGGATGGGATTCAGAACCTTATTGTTTCGGCAGACCATTCAGATGTATTAAAAGATTTGTTTGAGTATAATGGCATTCCACAGGTGATGGTTTACAACAGAGAGAAAATTTTGCAGAAAGTGTATTACAAAGATATTTATATGGATAGTGTGATTTTGTATATGAATAAATAAAGTTATTTTCACTCCATAAATGTAGAAGAATATGTTTTTTCCTATCGGAGATGTTAATATCAAACACGGATCCAAACCCTATATTACCTATTTATTTATCCTAATAAATGTCGCAGTTTTTGTTTTTCAATTTTCATTAAAGGGGAATCAACAAGCTGCTTTTGTATATGGGTATGGTAGCATTCCCGCTGAAATTGTGTATGGCCAAGATTTATATACTTTAATTACCTGCATGTTTTTACATGGTGGCTGGATGCATCTCATCGGGAATATGTTGTTTATGTGGGTATTTGCCGATAATATTGAGGCGACGATTGGGTCCTTTAAATTTATTCTCTTTTATATCGCTGGTGGCATTATTGCCTCACTAACACATGCCGTGCTAAATTCGAGTAGTCAGATACCCTGCGTAGGAGCTTCCGGCGCCATTGCAGCTTGTCTTGGTGCCTATTTGGTGATGTTTCCCACTCCAAAATCCGCATATTTTTTCTTATTTTCTTTACCACTTTTAATATATCTGCCATTTACTTTTTGGGATTTTGGATTTTGCAGCAGTTCACAGCAGGTTTTGGCGCCATTGGTACCGAAACTGCAGGTGTTGCGTATTGGGCCCATATTGGAGGATTTGTGTTTGGGGTATTTTGCGGATTTTTATTTCGAGAAAAAGCCAAAAGAATGGAAATGGCCTCATAAAAAAAGCCTCTCTTTCGAAAGGCAATTTTATTTAAAGCTGGGACCACGATGGGTCTCGAACCCACGACCCTCAGAACCACAATCTGATGCTCTAACCAACTGAGCTACGCGGTCCATTTTAAGGACTGCAAATATAGGGTAATAAATAAAGGATTGCAAAAAATAGTTTAGGCATTTTATCAATTATGGTTTGATTTTTGATTCATATTGAAAATTCTTGTCAAAATACATTGCGAAAACTCTTGACCGAAATTGCCTCTCTTGAAGTGGCCGTCGATCATGGTGAGTATGTAAAGGGGCAAAGCTTTACCACTGAATTGTCTGCCACTGAATTAGACATTTTAAAAAAGAATGGAATTCGGTATGAAGTGCTTATTGATGACGTGACGCTTCATTTTATTAAAGAAAGTCAAAAAAGCCCGGTACCCGAAAAACACACCAGGGTTACCAACTGTACACCGAACTTTACCTATACCACCCCTGCCAATTTCAACTATGGAAGTATGGGAAGTTATTATACCTACCAACAAATTTTGAATCATTTGGATTCACTTGCTTCCAAATTTCCAAGCATCGTAAAAGCGAAGGCGCAAATTGATACCTTTACCTCCATAGAAGGCAGACCCATTTACTGGATGAAGATTTCAGACAATCCCAATGTAGACGAAAACGAACCAGAAATTCTGATGGATGCATTGCATCATGCACGGGAACCAATGAGCATCACGCAAATGATCTTTTTTATGTATTATTTATGCGAAAATTATAATACAAATGCAGAGGTTAAATATTTTGTCGATCATTCAGAAATCTATTTTATTCCTATTGTAAACCCTGACGGATATGTCTATAACCAAACCACCAATCCCGGTGGTGGTGGCATGTGGCGCAAAAATAGACGACCGAATGCCGGAGGCACCTATGGAGTGGATTTGAATCGAAATTATGGATATTTTTGGGGTTACAATAATGTAGGTTCTTCGCCGACCCCTTCTTCAGATACGTATCGTGGCACGGCCGGTTTTTCGGAACCTGAAACCAGAGCCGTAAAATATTTGTGCGAACATCATCAGTTTCGGATCTCCCTCAATAATCATACCTATGGAAATTTACTAGTATATCCTTGGGGGTATACCGACTCCAATACTCCAGATTCAATGCATTACCATCAAATTGCCAAATCTATGAGTAATTATAACCGCTTTGTGTATGGCACCGGTACCGAAACGGTGGGATATACTACCAACGGCGATGCAGACGACTGGATGCATGGAGAAACAGGAACAAAAAATAAAATATTTTCGTTTACTCCCGAGGCGGGAGATGGGGGTACCGGTTTTTGGCCATCTCAAGCCAATATTTTGCCCTACTGCAATTTAAGCATGCATACCAATATGAACTTAATGCGTAGCGCCTTAGCGTATGCCGATTGCGATGATATCGGCAGCCGATTTCTTACACCCACTAGTTCATCGGCAAAGTATATGCTTTTCAATAGAGGGATGACCACCAACGCCACATTTACCGTAAGCATTATACCCATCACCAATAATATTACAGTGGGTGCTCCCAAGGTGTACAATAGCCCCGCGTTTATGACCACCTTAACCGATTCAATATCAATAAGCGTCAATCCAATGACCTTACATGGCGATCAAATTCGATATTTGTTACGTGTTAATAATGGCTTTGTAAATTACGATGATACCGTTACCAAATATTACGCAGTGGTTACACAAACCGAATTTTCGAGCAATTGCAATTCCATGAGCGGCTGGACCGGTACAGGTAGCTGGGGAAACAATACTCAATTTTTTACAAGTCCCACCGGGTCTATTTCTGAGAGCCCTGCCGGCAATTATTCAAATAATGTCAATTCAACAATTAGAACCACCTTACCCATTAATTTGACCGCAGCCATTCGTGCTGAATTGAAGTTCAGAATTAAATGGAGCAGCGAATGCAATCTTGATTATTTGCAGGTAAAGGTTTCCAATAATAATGGGGCTTCTTATAGTTCCATTTGCACCCGGTATGCCATGAAATCAAAAGTAAATTCGATATTAAATCAACCGGCTTATGACGGTGCACAAGCAGTATGGCAATACGATGAGGCTAATTTAGATGCCTTTCTGGGCCAAAACATATTGCTTCGTTTCGATTTTATTTCAGATGGTGGCTTGGTTAAAGATGGATTCTATATCGATGATGTAAAGATTGAGACCATGCAGAATTACAATTTTCCATTGCCGCTAAGTATTTCTCCTATAAACCTTGTTGATGAAAATTGTAATGTAAAGGTTTATTGGAGTAGCTATAGCGAAAAGGATGTAGATTATTTTAATATAGAACGAAGCGAAGATGGGATGGTTTTTCAACAGATTGGAAGGGTAGAGGCATTGGGTAACAGCAGTACCAAAACCGACTATTCGTTTTTAGATCAGAGCGCCAATGCAAAGAGTTATCAATATCGAATTCAGGTAGTTTCTAAAGACAATCAAACCGCATACTCTGAAACAAAAACGATGAAATTGCCATGCGATATCAAGGATGTCCTAATCTATCCAAATCCTGCAGGCAACGAAACCAACGTTATGATCAAATCAAACCATCAGGAAAACTATCAACTGAAGGTGATTGATATCTATGGCAAAACGGTTTATGAAAATGCATTCAATATTAATAAGGAAACAAAAATTATTCGTATTCCAACTGCCAATTGGGCCACAGGTAATTATACCATGATTGTCAATAATGGAAAAGAAAGCAAAGTACTGCGATTTGTAAAAGGGGAATAGGGCATAGTACGCATCCATGAGATATCTAAACGGATGTCCATTGCGAAGTGTCGATTGATGCAACGCTTTATTTTTTTTAATTCCTAATAACTTTCAGTTATTTTTGCGTCTGCTTTATTGTAAGGCGAAATAACGTAACGTATTATGGCAAAGGAAATTACCCCAAGAAGTGAAGATTATAGCAAATGGTACAACGATTTGATTTTAAAAGCCGGTTTGGCCGACTATAGTGCCGTGAGAGGTTGCATGGTTATCAAACCCTATGGATATGCTATTTGGGAAAACATGCGGGATGTGCTCGACAAAAAATTTAAAGAAACCGGACATGAAAATGCGTATTTTCCGCTGTTTGTACCAAAAAGTTTGTTTGAGGCCGAAGAAAAAAATGCAGAAGGATTTGCCAAGGAATGTGCTGTGGTTACTCATTATCGTCTTAAAAACGATCCCAATAATCCCGGTAAATTAATTGTAGATCCGGAAGCGAAATTGGAGGAGGAATTGGTAGTACGTCCTACCTCTGAAGCCATTATCTGGAATACCTACAAAACATGGATACAATCCTATAGAGATTTGCCAATTCTTATTAACCAATGGGCCAATGTGGTAAGATGGGAAATGCGTACCCGTTTGTTTTTGAGAACTGCTGAATTTTTATGGCAGGAAGGTCATACGGCACATGCCACCCAAGAAGAGGCTTTAGTAGAAACCAAACAGATGTTGGAAGTATATGCCGATTTTGCCGAAACTTGGATGGCCATGCCGGTAATTAAAGGGGTAAAAAGTGAAAACGAACGATTTGCAGGCGCCCTAGATACATACTGTATTGAGGCGTTGATGCAGGATGGAAAGGCTTTGCAAGCAGGGACTTCTCATTTTTTAGGACAAAATTTTGCCAAAGCATTTGATGTAAAATTTGTCAACAAAGAAAACAAGACGGAGCATGTATGGGCAACGTCATGGGGTGTTTCCACCCGATTAATTGGCGCCCTTGTAATGGCTCATAGCGATGATGATGGATTGATATTACCTCCCAAACTGGCACCAATTCAGGTGGTGATTGTTCCTATATACAAAGGCGAAGATTCTAAGGCAGGCATTGACGCAAAAGGTATGGAGATTGTGAATGCATTGAAGGCTAAAGGTATCAAAGTGAAGTACGACAACAATGATCAAACACGTCCGGGATGGAAATTTGCGGAATACGAAATGAAGGGCGTTCCGGTTCGAATTGCAATTGGGGCACGCGATATTGAAAATAATGTGGCGGAAGTAGCCAGAAGGGATACCAAAGAGAAGAACTCTGTGAGTTTGGATGGATTACCAAATACCGTAGAGAAATTGTTAGAGGAAATACAAGCCAATATCTTTAATAAAGCCCTGGGTTTCAGAAATGAAAGCATCACCGAAGCCAATACCTGGGATGAGTTTCTTCAGGTTTTAGATACTAAGGGCGGTTTTGTAAGTGCTCATTGGGATGGTACCGGTGAAACGGAAGATAAAATTAAGGAACTCAGTAAGGCAACCATCCGCTGTATTCCTTTTGACAATCCGCAAGCGGATGGTACTTGTATTTTAAGTGGTAAACCAAGTAAGGAGCGCGTTTTGTTTGCAAGGGCTTATTAAACAGATGGAAATGGTACTATAGACCATTGATTTTGAGTTACCATTTTTTCTGAACTTCATTTTGTGGAAAAATGAGTTCGGATTATCCGATTAGTTTTATTTCTTTTACATATAATTCTAAGTAAGATGGAAAAATTTGAAATTGAAAATGCGGCGCTTCACGAAAATTTATCTCGTAGTGCCAAATGGGCAAGATATCTTGCTTATATCACATTTGCCAGTGTTGGATTGAGTTTTCTCCAATTGATTTTTGGAATCATCAACAATAAAGGAAGCATGGCCGGCAATATTTTTAGTTTTATTATTTCTACGGTTATCACATTGATATTGGCCACCAATCTGCTTAGTTTTTCGAAGTATACCAATATGGGTTTGTTGCAAAAAGATCGGGTATTTTTTACGCAAGCTTTTACCAATTTAAAGAATTACTTTTTAGTCATTGGAGCTATTTTTCTGATACTGCTTGGCTTGTTGGCTTTGTTCATTATTGTATTCACCATTGTATTAATCGCTAGAAATTAAATACTAATTTATGGAAACCATTTCTTCAGATACTACTATTTCTTTACTGGAAACGGCCGGCAAGGAGCAGTTTCAAAGCGTGAGCGCCTGGTCGCGTTTTAATGGAATTACGTTTATTATTTTCGGTTCGGTATTGCTCTTTTCAATTGTTTTATTGCTGTCTAGTTTTGATACGGTATTAACCGAAGTTGTGAAATTAAATGGGATTGATGAAGAAACCATAGAGATGCTACAGAAGGGTAGTAAGTACTTTATTGCTTCAGCCTTGCTATTGAGCGGAGTCATTTTATTAGTCAATGGTTTTTTACTTTTTCGATTTGGTAGTAATGGTAAACGTTATCTTCAAAATTCGGAAGAAGGTACTATTACCGAATCCTTAGATTATCTGAAAAAGTATATATACTTCTCATTTATTCTTGCAACAGTATCCGCAGTAATTTCGCTGATTTCTACCTTTGTATTTTTTGGAGGATCCCACTAGGCAATAGGCTTAGATGCGAGACCATTCTATTGCGTTGTTTGGGGCTCTCATTGCCCTCACAAAGTAGGAAATCGTATTTCGTAATTTGATTCCATATTAGTTCTGCACAGCTGATACAGTATATCCCGCGTTACGTAATAATTGAATCACACCTTGTTCACCAGCCAGATGCCCCGCTCCAACAGCAATAAAACAAGCATTGGATTCAAGTAGTTTTGGAAGTTTGGCTACCCAATCTCTATTTCTATTGTTGATGAGGGCATCTTCCTGGTTTCGTAATTCTTTTGAGGATAGAATCAATTGGTATAAAGCGTTTATATTTTGTTTTTTATACATGTCCACCATTTGATGTTGCAGTTGATGATCCTTTTCCATATCATCAATGCCTTCCATCAAGATTCCCTTAATTTCTGCGTCCTTCATATCGTCAAATATTTTCATTTGAGATAAGGATGTTTCCAGCCCTTCAATAGGTAGATTTTTTGCGGTAGACAGTTCCATTAAATTCATTTCATAGGAAGATGTATTTTCGCACTCCATACTTTTTTGAGCAATAAGAGAAAGTAGAATCAAGGGTTTCAAACTCTGAAACAAGTTTGCATCGATGCCGGTGTGTTTCTTTAATTTTTCTGAGAATACCTGATACTCATGCTCATTTTCAAAAAGTTTTTTAATTCCTTTCCTTTCGGCAGCATCATCGATTGTTGATATTGTGCAATGGTGTTCGGGTCATTCAAATTGATTTCGAGCAGTAATTTTTCGCAATTATCAAATGCAGACTTCATGACGTCATTGAAAAAATAATCTTGATTGCATATTAAATGAATGGTGCCGAATAGGTAGGATGGTTTTTGTAAACCCTTTCCGGATATCTTCCATAAAATACTATTCTGCTCGTGTGGGGTAGAAGATGAAGTATGTTGTGCATGGAGTGCTAGGGAAAAAAATTGAGTGAGTAATCCGACAAGGAAAAATATTCTTTTTTGCATACTATATTTTTTAACAATACCTCAGGCACTATTCATGCACATGAAGCAATAAAGTGGCTAATGCAAATCCTAAGCCAAGTACCACTGCCATGACTTTTTGTCGGCTGAGTTGATGATGTTTGGTGCCGCTTTCATATAAAATAGTGGTGGAGATATGTAAGAAAGCCCCCGCCACTATCGGAATGATGTATAGAAGTTGATTGGATATGAAATAGAATTTTTGTCCGAAATACATTGCCAAAATGCCTGATAAGGGCGATGCCAAAGCAAATAAAAGAATCAGCAACCACTTATTCTTTTTAATATTCGCCATAAATAATAAAGAGGCCAGAGTAATCGCTTCCGGAATTTTGTGAGCAGCTATGGCTAAAAAAATGGAGGGTGTGGTATTGTTCGACTGATAACTGAATCCCAACGGAATACCCTCCATAAAGGCATGAATAAGTAATCCCAAAAATATGGGTGTAACCGAGTGATGCGAAATGGCATGGTCGTGTACATGACCATGTTCGATACCATGTGATAAACGTTGTAAAGCCAATTGCAACAGAAATCCCAATAAAATAAATAGACCGGCTTTTTCGCCCAATTCATGAAAGACCTCAGGCATTAAATGTAAAAAAGTGATGGCCAGCAAAAAGGCACCGCTGAATGCCAACATTAAGGTCATCCAAGAATTATTGAATTTTTTGAAAACGATCGGAACCAAGCTTCCGGCAATAGTCAACACAAATAGGAAAAGCAAATACATCCAAATCATAAGAATGCAAAAGTAAATTAATTCAAAGTAACTTTTGTGTGAAAATACAAAGCCATCCCTTTTGCAATGCCAAGGCCCAGCAACATTCCCGCAATAATGTCAAAAGGATAGTGCACGCCTACATATATTTGCGCAAAACAAATGATACCGGCCCATGCAATAGCAAGCAAACTCAGATACTTATACTTATGTGCAATGGTAAAAATCATAAAGAACGACATGCCAAAATGATTGGTAGCATGGGTGGATGGAAAGCTATAACCTCTTCCACAAGCAACTAATTTATGTATAATATATGCAAGGGATTCATCATTGCAGGGACGAATTCGTTGCACCCAATTTTTGATGAAATGGGCGCTGATTGAATCGCAAAATACAAAGGTCAGAAAAAAGAACAAACACCAGATGAGTCCAGCCCTTCGATCATTCTTCCACATCCAAATCAATAAAAAAAGATAGACCGGAGCCCAAAAGTAGGGGATTCGTAAAAATGGCATGATGGCATCAAAAACCTCATTGCTCATGCGCACATGAATGAATTTAAAAAGGAATAGGTCAAGCTTTTTTATAGATTCAATCATACTTGTTTTTCAAATTGAAGGATCATGCGCGGCGAGTGTTGTTCATCATAGGCACCCAAGTTGTAAGTTCCATAGCTATTTTGTAAGGTTAAACCAACCGATGTAAATAAATGTTGCATTTCTGCTAAGGTAAAACTATTCACGCTTTCCTGAAAATGAAACGCTTGTTCTCCATCTTGAATATAAATATCCTTTAGTAATTTTTTTTGGGTATAGCTTCGTTTAATAAAAAAGGATACATGGTCTCTGCAAATGGTTTCTTCTTGATGGCTGGTAATATTTTGAATCGCATGATTTCTATTGACAAAATCAATAATAAAAACGCCTCCCGGTTTTAGTGCCTGAAAAATACTTCGGGCAGCCAGCACATTTTCATGCTCATTCTTGAAGTAACCAAAACTGGTAAATAGGTTACACACATAGTTATAGTAATTTGTCCGAAATACCTTTCGCATATCATGCACAAAAAAATGCAACTGGTCTTTCTCTGCTTTTTTCGCAATAGCGATGCTTTCTCTGGAAAGATCTACTCCGGTAACATCCAGTTGAAACTCTGAAAAGGCGATGGAATGACGCCCTTTGCCACATGCAAGATCCAGTAGGGTGTCACCTGGTTTGGGTTTCAAGAGTTGAACGCATTTGTGTACAAAATCACTCGCTTCCACATCGCTTCTATTTTGATAGAGAATGTGATAATAAGCAGAATCAAACCAGTTTTCAAACCATTCTTTTTGCATAGAAACCATCTTAAATGACGAATTGTACTCTTTGAATATAAAATGCAAAGTAAATACTATAAATTTGCACTCTTTAAAAAATTATTGTGGCACTTATCAAATCAATTTCAGGCATTAGAGGTACCATCGGCGGCAAACCCGACGAAGGGCTAACTCCCATAGATATTTTAAAATACACTGCTGCTTTTGGCAAATGGGTATTAGAAAAAACAGGAAATCCTACCATTGTTATCGGACGTGATGGGCGTATTAGTGGCGAAATGGTGCGCAATATTGTAGCCAGCACCTTGCAATCCATTGGGATTCATGTTATTGATTTGGGACTTACCACCACCCCTACAGTAGAAATGGCGGTTGCCATGGAAAAAGCCGGCGGGGGTATCATCATTACAGCAAGCCATAACCCAAAACAGTGGAATGCTTTGAAATTGCTAAATCATGAAGGGGAGTTTATTTCCGGTGCTGATGGCGAACTGGTGCTCAAGTTGGGAAATCAACTCGACTTCGATTTTGCCGAAATTAATAAACTTGGAAAGTTGACACTTGATGATTCGTACTTGCAAAAGCATATCGATGCAATCCTGAATCATCCACTAGTAGACAAAAAGGCCATTGCTGAAAGAAAATTTTCTATTGTAGTGGATGGTATTAATAGTACCGGAGCCACTTATGTTCCCTATTTATTGAAGGCCCTGGGTGTTGAAAAAATCGAATTGATTAATGGAGAGGTGACTGGAAATTTTGCTCACAATCCTGAACCTTTGCCTGATAATTTATTGGAAATTTCCAATGTGGTGCTAAAGCAAAAAGCCGATTTGGGAATTGTGGTAGATCCGGATGTAGATAGACTATGCTTTGTGTGCGATGATGGCGGGATGTTTGGCGAAGAGTATACCCTAGTGTCTATAGCAGATTATGTGCTTGCACACAATAAGGGCAATACGGTGTCTAACATGTCAAGTACACGCGCTTTAAAAGATATCACGCTAAAACATGGCGGCGAATATTTTGCCAGCGCAGTTGGCGAGGTGAATGTCGTAAGCAAAATGAAAGAAGTGAAAGCGGTGATAGGCGGCGAAGGGAACGGTGGCATTATTGTTCCCGAAATGCATTATGGAAGAGATGCCCTTATTGGTATTGCCTTATTTTTGAGCCATTTGGCACGATATGGAAAATCGATTTCAGAATTGAGGAAATTGTACCCCGACTATTATATGTCCAAAAACAAGATTGAATTGGATGCGAAGGTGGATGTACAAAAAATCTTTTCTGGGATACAAAATATGTACAAGAAGCAACCGATCAATACAGAGGACGGCCTGAAAATCGAATTCGATAATGAGTGGGTTCATTTAAGAACATCCAATACCGAACCAATCATTCGAATTTATACAGAAAGTACTTCTGCTACTACAGCCGAAAATATTGCCAAAAAAATCATGTTAGATATTAGGGAACTCATGAAACAGCAATAATAATTTTTTAAGTTTCATTTATGATTTTTTTTATGTTTAGATAAGCAAATTCTGATTAAGATAAACTATCATTGCAATTCATGAAAGTCCTCCATTCCTTATTGTTTCTTTATTTTACGATATTTTATATCGTCGGAAGCAATAACCTGTCTTCTCTGATGGACCACATTGGCAATGACATTGTGTTTTGCCTTAAGGATATCAAAAAAAAGACTACCAGCGACAAACAGGAAAATGAGCAGGAAAGTGAACAAGAAGAGGAAATCGGGGCTTTCTGTGATACGGCCATAAATTGGTTCACTTTTTATAAGGTCAATCAAAGGAAATCGTACATTGATGCCGATCATAAAGTATTAGAGACTGGTCTCTCCGTCATTATTCCCCCTCCCGAGGTACTCGTATAAAAGCATTTTATTGCCTCCCGTACATCGATTTATTTTATTTTCCCTTTTATTAATTTTTGTAAGTCGTTATGAATAAGAATCATTCAATGTTTTCGTCAATTAAAACCGATGCCCTTGCGGGACTAGTCGTTTTTTTGGTAGCACTTCCCTTATGTCTGGGTATTGCTGTTGCATCAGGTGCGCCTCCTTTTGCAGGTATTATTACGGGTGTCATTGGAGGTATTGTTGTGGGCTTTTTGAGCAATTCAAATGTCAGTGTTTCAGGACCTGCCGCAGGCTTAATAGCCATCGTACTGGCTGCTGTTACCAATTTAGGTTATGAAACGTTTCTTCTTTCCGTTGTATTAGCCGGGACGTTTCAACTCATACTTGGGTTTGCAAAAGCCGGTACTATATCCAGTTATTTTCCTTCAGGAGTTATCGAGGGAATGCTCACTGCCATTGGAATTATTATTATCAAAAAAGAATTGCCACATGCAATTGGATATGATAAGGAGCACGAAGGAGACTTTTACTCCTATGAACTAATAGACAAGGCCGATCAAGGTTTTTTTGGGGAGTTGATTCATTCATTCAATTATGCTCACATGGGAATCATTTTGGTAACACTTATCTCTCTGGTTATACTCATCGCGTTTAATAAAATAGCGTTTCTTAAGAAAATGAAAACCATCCCAGGTGCACTAATAGTTGTGCTTGTGGGCGTATTAATCAATGAGATTTTTCGGGTCACTCATTCTTCGTTACTCATCAGCGACGAGCATTTGGTAAAATTACCAATGGCTTCATCTTTCAGCGAATTTGTCGGGCAATTCCGCATACCAAATTTTTCGGGATTTTCGAATCCAACGGTTTGGGTTACTGCAGCTACCATAGCAGCTGTTGCGAGTATTGAAACGCTTTTATGTATCGAAGCCGGCGATAAAATGGATCCATTAAAGCGATACTCCAGCGCCAATACCGAATTGAAGGCACAGGGTATTGGCAATATCTTGGCAGGGCTTATTTGGGGTATTCCCATGACTTCAGTAATTGTGCGAACTAGCGCCAATATAAATGCCGGTGGGAAAACAAAATTATCTGCAGTGGCACATGGTCTTTTTCTTTTATTGGCAGTGGTTCTAATTCCCGGCCTGTTAAATAAAATCCCTATGGCTTGCTTAGCGGCCATTTTGATTATGATTGGGCTCAAATTAGCCAGTCCCAAAGTATTTATGCATATGTGGCAAGCCGGAAAATTTCAATTCATACCCTTTATTGTTACGGTAGTGGCAGTAGTTGGCATTGATTTGCTGAAGGGCGTTGGTATTGGATTGCTGGTAAGTATTTTTTATATTTTGAGAGGAAATATGAAACTCGCTTATTTTTTTAAAAAGAAAGAACATGAAACCGGTGAAACCATTCATATTGACTTGGCACAGGAAGTTTCCTTTTTGAATAAGGCTGCCATCAAGCAAACCCTCTCGCATCTTCCACGAAACTGCAAGGTAATTATCAATGCGCAGAATACGGTTTATATTGATTATGACGTACTAGAACTGATTCGAGACTTTGTAAATTTTGGAGCTAAGGATAAAAATATTGAAGTGCAATTAACCAACTTTAAAGAAGCCTACAAAATGGAAGATGCACACCATGTGTATTCAGACTAAGTATCAAATTTTTTCAAAAACTTTATTATTAAAATCAAATGAAAGCACATAACAAAGAGACTCAATCAAGTCTAACACCCCGATTGGCGGTGCAAATTCTGAAGGAAGGCAACCAGCGCTTTGTCAGCAACCTGAAAGCACAACGCGATCTATTAAGTCAAGTGAATGATACCCGTGATGGTCAATGGCCATTTGCCACTGTACTAAGTTGTATTGATAGTCGTACCTCGGCCGAGTTAATTTTTGATCAGGGGCTTGGTGATATTTTCTCCGTTCGAATTGCCGGAAATATCGTGAATACAGACATTTTAGGAAGTATGGAGTTTGCGTGTAAAATTGCCGGCTCCAAATTAATAGTGGTATTGGGCCATACCAAATGTGGAGCCGTAAAAGGAGCCTGCGATCATGTGGAAATGGGAAATTTAACCGAACTACTTGCCAAACTACAACCGGCAGTTTATCAGGAGAAACTAACTGAGCAAGATCGCACTTCAAAAAATAGCACCTTTGTTGAAAACGTGGCTACCATTAATGTGAAAAGAAATGTTATCAATATTATTGAACGGAGTTTCATTATTGAGCAACTAGTTGAAAATGGGGAGATAGGAGTGGTAGGCGCCATGTATAATATTGATACGGGCAAGGTACATTTTTATGAAGATGTGATGTATATCCGTGATGAAGAGAATCCCGCATTCTCGGTGGCTGATCTTCGATACTAAATTCAATACTGAAATGAAGAGTAGCCAACACTTTGATGAAACACATGTAATACATTTGCTGAGGCATTACCTGCCCTCACAAACCCCTCTGAAGGATTTTATCCATCACAACTCCCTGCATGCTTTTCAGCACATGAAATTTTATGAAGGTATATTTAAAGCTTCTAAAATTTTCGGATATCAAGCTACTTTGCCCTTGGTTGATTTTAGAAAACTGTATGCAGTAAAAAGAATCAAGGAGGAAATTTTAGATCGGATTATTCTTGAACGAAAAGGGGAGCAGACCTTTTCAGAGTGGAAACATCATGTCCTATACACCGCGTATGACGAGCATATCGATTATCGAATCGGTCGCTTACGATCGTACTGGAAATCGAAGCATCATCTCGATTTAGACAATTTAGTGCAGCCACTTTTGTTTAGAATTTTGAGTAGTTATTTAGACCAAGGTATTGCACTTTGGGATTTTCCGGTACATGCAGAGGGTTTTTTAGCTTCTTTTAAATCTTTGGAACAGAATGGTTTGGTAAGTTTTTTTAAGACGGCCAAAGCCCGAAAATTATTATTTCAGGAAGGGATTTCGTTGACCCAACTTCTAGAAATTGTGGTGGGGGATGAGGCCTATTTTGAACAATATCTTTTTGACCAGCAATTTAGTCATAGAGGTTGGAGTGGTATGGTAGCTACCTTGGAGCAGAAACCGGAGAGCTTATTGGATACCCGAAAAATCACTCTGCACGATGTAATCGTTCTTGATTTGTTGTTTGAAATTGATCATTTGGAAAATGAACTTGGGAAGAATTTTAAACCCCTATGTACCGACTGCAAGCAGCCACCTTTGAACCTTTTTGATGAAGTGCCTAGCACTGAATTACAAGAAGTGCTCAAAATTTGGCAAGATGCCTTTGAATGGAGCTATTATGATGAGGTACTAGCTGGTATACAACAAAACATTTCTCTACGGACTGTAGACCAAGCTATACCCGAACAAAAATCCTTTCAGTCATTATTTTGTATTGATGAACGGGAATGCAGTTTGCGAAGCTACGTTGAAAAAATGGATGCAAATGCAGAGACCTTTGGATGCCCGGGATTTTTTGGAGTGGAATTTTATTTTCAGGCAGAGCATGCTAAATTTTATGATAAACTTTGTCCTGCACCGGTCACTCCAAAATACCTGATCAAAGAATACGATGTCCCCGAAAAGCGTAAGCACGATTTGTTTTATACCGACAAAACACATCAGATGGCGTCCGGTTTTTTAAGTGCCTTAACCTTCGGCTTTTGGGCTGGATTTCGATTGATTAAAAATTTGTGGAAACCCAAAATGAGTCCCGCCATTTCCAATGCATTTGCACATATGAATGAACAGGGTAAATTAACGATCGAAAATAAGGACCCAAAGGATGTGGAGAATGGTCTTCAGATTGGGTTTACCATTGAAGAAATGACCACTCGTGTGGAAGCCCTGTTGAATGGGATTGGTTTATTGCATCACTTTGCACCCATTGTATATGTGGTGGCACATGGTAGTAGCAGTGCCAACAACCCACATCATGGAGCACACGATTGCGGAGCCTGCAGCGGTCGGCCGGGTTCTGTCAATGCCCGCGTATTTGCTGCGATGGCCAATCATCCTGAGGTGCGGACGCATCTGCTGGCCCGTGGAATTGAAATTCCCGCAACCACTCAATTTGTGGGCGCATTGCATGATACCGCTGCAGATGAAATGGAGTACTTTGATGTGGCACTCTTACATGAAGCCAACCAAATGGCTCATCTGCAACATAAAAATACCTTTGAAAACGCATTGGATTTAAATGCCAAAGAACGTTCGCGAAGGTTTGCGTCCATCAATACCAAAGGCGATCTCAAAAAGATTAGGAAGGCCATTAAGGAGCGTTCCGTTTCTCTTTTTGAGCCACGGCCAGAACTGGGCCATGGAACCAATACGCTTTGTATTGTGGGAAATCGCCAAATTTCCAAAGGAGTATTCTTAGATCGAAGAGCCTTTTTAAATTCCTATAATTATCGCAGCGATGGAGCAGGGAAATTTTTAACCGGAGTGATGGCACCCCTAGGGCCGGTTTGCGGGGGTATCAATCTGGAGTATTATTTTAGCAGAATTGACAATTACAAATTAGGGGCGGGTACTAAATTGCCTCACAATGTAGTAGGTCTTTTTGGCGTTGCCAACAGTAGCGATGGTGATTTGCGACCCGGCTTGCCCTGGCAAATGATTGAAGTGCACGACCCCTTACGGTTACTGATTATTGTAGAACATTTTCCTAAAATAATACTGCAATCCATACAGTCGTCACCAGCGATGTACGAATGGTATATTAATGAATGGGTTCACTTAATTTCTTTGAATCCGGATACGAAAGAATTTACCTATTTTTCAAACGGTCAATTTATTCCCTATCAAACCCTTTCCAAGGAAATTCATTTCTTTAAAGATGTACATAGTCTATTGGAAGCAGCTCAGGAAATGAAGACCAATCATATTGCAGATGCCACACAAGAAAATTTACCGGTAATTCTTCACAGTTAATCAATGAACATGGAACAAATGCTACAACTGTTTATCTGGATCCCATTACTAGGATTTTTTATCAGTCTATTTTTTAACAATACACAAGAAAAACAGATTGCGGGTGTTGCCTATACCAGTGTAGGTGTTCAGTTGATCGGGATGCTGGTCTTCATAGGATGGTGGGCTGTGCATCATTTTCAAACGCTTCATTTGAAACATTTTGTTTTTTTTAAGGAAGAGAATATTGAAATCTTTCTTGAATTTTATTTTGACAAAACCACAGCTGTTTTTTCCGTATTAGGGGCTTTTATTACTTTTTTGGTGCTCGTATTCAGCAAGTATTATTTACATCGGGATGCCGGATATAAACGATTTTTTAATACCATATTATTATTCTTTTTTGCGTTTAATGTCGCTGTTTTTGCAGGCAATTTCGAAACCTTATTTATTGGTTGGGAGTTTTTAGGTATCACCTCTTTTTTACTCATTGCATTTTATAGAGATCGCTATCTTCCGGTAAAAAATGCGCTCAAAACTATTTCATTGTATCGTCTCGGTGATATTGGTTTGATTTTGGCCCTCTGGACCAGTCATCATATTTGGCATGAGAATATCACCTTTATGAAATTAGAGAATACGGCCCTTCTTTCCACTCATATTGAAACGCATTACAATGCAGTTGTTTTCTTATTGGCAATGGTGGTGATTTCGGCCACCATCAAATCTGCACAATTTCCTTTTTCATCTTGGCTTCCACGTGCTATGGAAGGTCCCACCACTTCAAGTGCTGTATTTTACGGCTCCTTGGCTGTGCATTTGGGAGTATTTCTTTTGTTGCGTACCTATAACTATTGGGATTCGGTGTTCCCCATCAAAGTGGCCATTGCCCTCATCGGAATTACCACAGCCATAATAGCCACTTTAATTGCACGAGTACAGTCAACTGTTAAAACGCAAATTGCCTATTCTTCTATTGCGCAAATAGGCTTAATGTTTATAGAGGTAGCGATGGGTTGGCATATTTTGGTACTAATACATCTCTCTGGAAATGCATTACTCCGCACCTATCAATTATTGGTATCACCATCCGTTTTGGGGTATCGCATTCATGATCAATTTTTTAATTTCGTTCCGAAGCAACCAATACATTCTCAGTTGATGGCCGGCAAACTAAAAAATAGTATATACTTACTTAGCATAAAAGAATGGAATATGGATGCGAATTTGAAAAGCGTTTTTTGGAATCCGCTGAAGTATGTTGGTCGCTTTTTTTATTTTGTTTCGAATAAAACGGGAATCATCATTTTTGCGTTCATTTTTGTGGCAGGTCTTTTGTTGTTTACGTTTGACGACCATATCCCATGGCAAATCGATCAATTTTTGCATATTTTTTTCGCCTTTGTGGGTATGATTTTAACCTTGCTTGCCTTTGTAGAAAAGGAAAGCCCAATGAAAGCCTGGCTATTCATAATTTTAAGCCAATTGTATGTAGTCCTTTCAGTGGCTTTGCTTAACGATCAGTACCAGTATCGCGAAATTCTCATTTATTTTAGTGGCTTGTTTGCTTCGGGCATTCTTGGTGTCAGTATTCTGTACAGATTACGGAAGCTGGAGCCCCATTTGGGTTTAGATGACTTTTATGGAAGTATTTATCGGCATCCGGGGCTTGCAGGTATTTTCTTGGTGGCCTGTCTAGCCTTTGTTGGCTTGCCTTTTACACCATCTTTTATCGGTCTTGATTTACTGTATAGCCATATCGATCATGATGAATACGTACTAGTTGCTTTTTTGACCATTGCTTTTTTGGTACTGGAATTAGCGGTTTTGCGAATTTACGCACGACTTTTTTAGGACCCGACAAAAAGCAAACGCATCCAATAGCGTATAGAAGTTCGTAAGCTGTATCAATTTCTGAAATTATTCCAAATTCTTTGTAATATTATAGTCTTGAATATGAGAATTAGGCTCTTCCTATCCTTTCTGCTTATTGCCTGTAAATCGCTTTACAGCCAAAATCAGTATGTGGATAGTTTACAAAATTGGCTACTTACCTATCCGGGGCAAGACACAAGTCGTGTAATGGCTACGCATAAACTTTCCTATCGACTATCTGAAATTGACCCTTCAAAAGCATGGCAGTACGCCAAAGAAAGTGAGGTGCTGGCTACCAAAATCGGCTTTATAAAAGGAATCTGCCTTTCCAATATCAATTACGCCATTTTAGAAACCAATGAAGGAAATTTTCAAAGCAGCGCCGATTATTATTTAAAGGCTATCAAATTTGCTGAAAAAATCAACTATCAACGAGGTATTAGTATTTCGTATAACAATATTGGTGATAATTATCTAAAACTAAAAGATTACAAGAAAGTATTGGAATACTCTGAAAAGGCACTGGAGCTCAATAAGAGTATTAAGGAGGTGAGAGGGCAGGCCATTAATTTAGAGCAAATTGGGCAGGTACATTTTCTTCAAAAGAATTATGAGAAGGCGTTTTACTACTGGAACGAAAGTGTACAATTGGCCAACAATGTACCGGATCCAAATATCAACACCCAACTGAAAATAGATTTGGCAAAATACTACTTCGAAAAGAATGAAACAGATAAAGCATTTGCCTATTTACGTATAGCCGACTCCATTGCAGTTGCAGCCAATGAATTACTGTTGCAGATACTGGCCTACAAAGCTTTTTCAATAGGTTTTGAAAAAAGAAAAATGAGCGACAGCTCGATTCATTTTTTGCACAAAGCACTTGAGACTGCCAAGACGTTGAATAATGCAACAGAGGTCTGTGACATTCATAATTTGATAGCTAATCAATATCAAATGGCCGGAAAATTTGATTCGGCATTCCATTATTTGCGTCGACACAAAAATTTAAGCGATTCGTTACTAAGCGACAAAAATTTTGCACATTTGGCATTTATTCAAACACAGTATGAGACCAAACTCAAAGAGCGAGAAAATCAGCAATTGCGCTCTATTCAACAAACCCAATCAAGAAAAATATCAGAGAAAAATGCCTTGATTTTTGCTTTTATCATTGCTTTGTTATTGGCAATTCTTTCTTCCTTCTTGATTTATAGATATTATCAAAATAAAAAGCAACAATTGATTTTAGAAGAAGAAAAGAAATTGTCGCAATACAAACAACAATTTGCTGAGTTGGAAATCAAATCGCTGCGTTCGCAAATGAATCCGCATTTTCTATTCAACTCACTCAATTCAATACGAAACTATATCATAAAAAATGAACCTCAAATCGCCAGCAATTATTTAGCCGATTTTGCCTCCTTGATGCGCAAAATTTTAGACGCCTCCGAACAAAGTAAAATTTCATTGACCGAAGAAATCGAAATGCTCAAGCTCTATCTCGATTTAGAATTAATGCGATTTTCGAATCGGTTTTCTTACAGCTTTTTTGTGGAAGAGGATATCGCCCGCGAAGATTTTGACATTCCATCCATGGTGATTCAACCTTTTGTAGAAAATGCCATTTGGCATGGGCTTCTTAACAAGGAAAGCGACGCCCATCTAAGTATCAATTTCAAGGAAATACCACACAATGATCATGAAATTTTATGCGAAGTGATTGACAATGGTATTGGACGAAAGAACAGTCAATTATTCAAGAATAACCTCAAAAAACATCACTCTAAGGGGGTTGATATTACCAGAGAACGACTCAAGCGACTTTCCAAAAAAGCGCATGAACATCCCATACAATTTATAGATTTGGAAGATGAGGACGGCAATTCATTGGGTACCCAGGTAAATATTTATTTGCCCATATTGTAAAATAATACCATAAAACACTTAGATTTGAACAAAATACTTGTAATTGTATCTTTGAACCCTTATTTTTATGGCTTAGAAAAAAATCACTGATGATAAAACGTATATTATTCCTGTTAATTTGCGCGAGCATGTTTCAAACGGCAGATGCTCAAAAAATGCGGAAACTTCTAAAGAAGCGCACAGCGGAGGCATGCATCTATGGCAATTTGGGTTATTATGGCAATCCGCACTGGGGGCTTGGGGCTAATATGCATTATTTGCATGGTATTGGTCGTAAAAAGCAATTTTTTAGTATCGGTTGTGGCTTACGAGGCAATGTGTTTTTTTCAAAAAAACGATATTATGAAACATCTAGTCCGGTGCTAACCGCACGCAATCCAGGTGGGGCCGATACCATGTATATGCCCGAAGCGCAAACCAATACCTTGAATGCATATATCGCCATAAAAATTCATATCAAAAGAGGGGTGGATGTTCATTTTAACACCGACCTCGGAGGTATTAATTTTGGCGACAGCAAATCGGGCTATTTCCGATCCTACGAAACCAATCCGCTTCCACCGGGTCAGAAGTATAAAATGGAACCCTACGCATTCAATGCAAATTTATTGAATGGCAGTTATGGATCCATAATGAGCGAGGCGTACGGTTCTTTCCGACTGAATGAGGTCTTATGGTGGCGCTTAGGATTTAATTATTATCGAAATGAATACAAGCTGGACACCAATGTACCCTTAAACGGCAAACGTTTTTATCAAAACCATTGGATGGTAATGAGTGGCTTGGCTTTTGACCTTAGATGGAAGAAAAATATTGAACAAGCTCGCTATTTCTAAAAAATAGTCGCAATTTCTTTTTCGCATCCGCCCTTGTGCGGATGCATTTTTTTTAGCGATAATTCCCGTATTTTTGCAACCTTGAATTCAAATAAATCTGTAGCATATCATACTTTGGGGTGTAAACTCAACTTCTCCGAAACCTCTACTATTGGAAGACAGTTTGATGAGCATCAGTTTCTCCGAAAAGAATTTCACGAAGAAGCTGATGTATATGTAATCAATACCTGCTCTGTTACCGAAAATGCCGATAAGGAATGCAAGCAACTGATAAAGCGAGCCAAACGAAAAAACCCCCAAGCTACCATTGTCATAACAGGTTGCTATGCCCAGCTCAAACCCGAACAAATTGCGCAATTAGATGGAGTGGACCTGGTAGTGGGCGCCGGCGAAAAATTCAATATTGTGAAGCATGTCCTCGATTTTGATAAAGAAGCTGGTACTAAAATTTGCAGCTGCGATATTGATGACGTTCAGGGATTTCATTCGTCTCATTCAGTAAACGACCGCACCAGAACCTTTTTGAAAGTGCAGGATGGTTGCGATTATACTTGTAGTTTTTGCACCATTCCGCTGGCACGCGGACATAGCAGAAGCGACACCATACAAGGCGTGCTCGGTAATGTGAAGGAATTGGCTCTGAGCAACTGTCAAGAAATCGTACTGACCGGTGTCAATTTGGGCGATTTTGGAAAAGGGTATCATGGCGGAAAAATCAGCAATGAAACATTTTTTGACTTGGTAAAAGCACTTGATCAACAAAACCTAATTCCACGATTTCGTATATCTTCCATTGAACCAAATCTATTAACAGACGATATTATTGATTATGTATCACAATCGCGTTCCTTTATGCCGCACTTTCATATACCCTTGCAGAGCGGTAGTAATACCTATTAGCAGCCATGCGAAGAAGGTATAAAAGAGAATTGTATACCGAACGGGTGGCACAAATCAAGGAGCGAATGCCTCATTGTTGTATAGGTGTAGATGTAATTGTTGGTTTTCCGGGCGAAACCGATACAGAATTTCAACAGACCTATCAATTTTTACATGAGTTGGATGTTTCGTATCTTCATGTATTTACCTACTCAGAGCGTGACGACACCCTCGCCATCACCTTGCCAAATGTGGTACCTATGCAGCTTCGGAAGGAACGGAATCAGATTTTAAGAAATTTGTCTGAAATGAAAATGAATTATTTTACCCAGCAACATCTGGGGCAAATTCGACCTGTTTTGTTTGAACAAGCCAATAAAGAAGATACCATGGAGGGTTATACCGATAACTATATCAAAGTAATAAGACCCTATGATGCATCGATGGTAAATAGTATTGTGAATTGCACGTTATAAGGAGTTTCGCTTTGCCTATGAATGGTAATGAGTAACCATGAAGTAGCAGCCATTTGCTGAGATTGAATACCTCGCAAAGTGCATTCCGGTTTCTCCATAAATCCAATTCACTCAATTCATTTCATAACCACACAGCTAGAAAGAAAAATAGGGAGATATCCTTTGAACCCAATGCTAGAGATTTGTCATTGGTTTAACAACTCGTGTTACAAATTTTAGATGACCTGGATGTATAGGCTATTGTTTTACGGTAGCTTACCCTACCAGTACCGTCAATTGGGTATTTGGTATCAGGTTTGCAAAATATAGTCTAACAAAATATGAATCGTTTTTGCATTTCTAGTGCTGACTCTAAGCTAAAAAAAATCCCTCTTTTTTGAAGAGGGATTTTTGTGATTGTATATAAAAAACGAATCATTATTTTATTCCAAAGTAGTGATTAATGTGCAACCAAAATGCTCCGTCCATAAGGAACGCAATAATAAACCAAATAAATAAAGTTAGTGGGATTAAGATGGTAAGAATCATGTTCTTAATTTCATCACCAAGATGCATAAATACTTTTACAATATAACCGGCTTTAAACATGGTAAGCGCGATAAAAAACGTATTGATTAACCATTTGGGCATTCCCACGCTATAGCCATATAAACCCAATACAACTTCTACGATGGTCACCACCGATAGGATTCCGGTTACCATCCATATTTTTTTTACTTTGGCTTTGCTTTCTGCACTATTGGCATCTTGATGATGTTCTCCTGAATATAAAGCGGATTGATCTGCTTCGTAATGACTAAATTCTGACATATTGAATAATTTGAAAATTTGCTAATTAATGAAATCTGATTACAACAAATAAAAACACGTAAATACAAATACCCACACTAAATCTACAAAGTGCCAGTATAATCCAATTTTTTCGACCATTTCATAATGACCTCTTTTTTCATAGGTGCCATTGATGGTGTTCAATAATAAAATAATATTAAACAGTACGCCTGAAGCAACGTGTGCTCCATGGAAACCAGTTATGGTAAAAAAGAAATTGTAAAATTTGTGTGCAGCATCCGCACCGCCACTGGCAAATAAGGCCGGATCTACATCATGCTTGAAAAAATGAGGCAAATATTCAGCGCCTTCTCCATTTCTAAAAGAACCCCACCAAGCACCATGATGATGTAAGTGATTCCACTCCCAAGCTTGACAACTTAAAAATGCAATGCCACCAATAATGGTCCAAATCATCCATTTAATCACCCCGTTTTTGTCACGGCAATGACCGGCATGTACAGCCAAAACCATGGTTACAGAGCTTAGAATCAGAATGAATGTCATTAAACTCACAAACATCAAGGGTAAATTGGCATCACCCATAAACGGAAACGATTTGAAAACAGAATTCGGATCGGGCCAAATGGCACTGAAAAAACGGGTGGTTCCGTACGAAATCAGAAAGGCACCAAATGTAAAGGCATCACTCATTAAGAAATACCACATCATTATTTTGCCATAACTAAGATTAAACGGACTCTGCCCCCCGCCCCAAGCCTTCTTCTTGTCTATTGCTACTGAACTCATAAGTATTTAAGATGTTATTTTTGATTGTATATAAAAAATAAAAATAAATATATCCAAAGCACATCGACAAAATGCCAATAAGTGCCCAAAATTTCCAAACTATTGCTCGAATATATTTTTGTGCGACGACGAAAATTCACTACAAAAAATACAATCACCAAAGCAATAACGCCACCAAGCATATGTAGTAAATGCACGCCTGAAATCACATAAATAAAACTACCAGATACACCCTCACTATTGCTAGCCAAGGTAATACCGGAATGATGCATATCATAAAATCCCCAAAATTGAAGTAACATGAAGGCAACACCCAAGATTGCAGTCAATGAAATGAGCTTTTTATACAAACTCATATTCCGTTTTTTAAACTCCTTGATGGATAGATGCATGGTAACACTACTGGCCAAAATCACAAAGGTAGAAACCCAAAATGCAGTGGGTAGGGTAAAAATCAACCAATTGCCTTGCGCCTTACGTACCAAAAAAGCACTTGTCCAACCTGCAAACATCATACAGATGCTTGCAATGGCAATCCACAAAAGAAACTTGTGAGGATGTATTTTTTGACGTTGCGCTGTTAATGTACTCATTGGTGATATCGTTTTAAATGATTTTATGCAAAAATCGTCTTAAAACATCGCAAATTTAATAATCAAAACCATAGTTTCATAGAAAATACCAATGAAATTATTAATTATTTCAAATCTACTCCAAACACCTCTTGAAAGTGCTTTTTGATTTTTTCTTCCACTTCAGAAACCGGAATTTTATTTCCCAGCTCCTTTTCCATACTGGTAACCTGTTTATGTTGTATCCCGCAGGGCACTATCATATTAAAAAAGGTGAGGTCTGTATTCACATTAAGCGCAAAACCATGCATGGTAATCCATCTGCTGGTTCGCACACCCATAGCGCATATTTTGCGGGCCTTATGCGGAATGTCGGTGTCAATCCATACCCCCGTTTCGCCATTGCTTCGTTCACTTTTAATTCCGTATTCAGCAAGAGTTCGTATAACCATTTCTTCCAAATTTCGCATGTACAATACAATATCCGGTTTCAATAACTCAAGGTCAAGTATGGGATAACCTACGATTTGCTCCAAACCATGAAACGTAATATCGCCGCCCCGATTGGTTTTAAAAAACGAAATGCCTTTTTCTTTCAGATATGCATTATTTACCAATAAATTTTCGATGGCCCCACTTTTACCGAGCGTAAACACCGGTTCATGCTCGCATATCAAAAAATGACTGTGAGTTGCTTCCAAAGCATCCGCTCGTTGCCCCAATTCACGTTCGCGATTCCTTTTTTTGATTTCAAGATTTTCACTCAGTAATGATTCCTGATAATCCCAGGCCTTTTTATACTCAATGTTGCCAAGATGTTGGTAAGCTACTTGCATGGTGCAATATTAGGAATATTATTTCGCACCGAAGGGAAATTGCACATATTGATCAGGAACTCGTGTCATTTGACGTGAATTAAACTACCTTTGCGTCCAATGAATACAGCCATACTCAATACCGACCTCGAAGATGACGAATTGCAGGATGAACAACCCAAGGAGAAATTTATTTTCTTTGATTTTATTATCGAAAAAGGGCAGGAACCCCTACGAATCGATAAATACTTAATGACAAAAATTGCCAATGTTACCCGCAATAAGGTACAACAGGCTATTGACGACGAATGTGTGTTTGTCAATGATAAATTGGTTAAACAAAACTATAAAATTAAACCCAATGACCATGTAGTGGCCTACACGTTCAGGGAGCCCGAAAGTACCGAAATCATCCCCGAAAATATACCCCTCGATATTGTGTATGAAGATGAAGATGTGCTGGTTCTCAATAAACCGTTTAATATGGTGGTGCATTTGGGGCATGGCAATTATTCCGGCACCGTTGTAAATGCACTGGCCTATTATTTGCAATAAAAAAGTGCAGATAAAGAACTATTACCACGCATTGGATTAGTACATCGCATTGATAAAGACACAACCGGTTTACTAGTTGTTGGCAAAAATGAGCAAGCGGTTCAACATCTTTCCAATCAATTTATGGAACATACAGTCAATCGACGCTATCATGCCTTGGTATGGGGCGATGTAGAACAAAATGAAGGCACGGTGGATACCTATATCGGTCGTCATGAGCGAAATCGAAAAGTGTTTACCGTGTATGACAAGGACGATGAAAAAGGGAAACATGCCGTAACCCATTACAAAGTAATTGAACGTTTTAATTATGTAACCCTTATTGAATGCAGGTTAGAAACCGGCCGTACCCATCAAATACGGGTTCACATGAAAGATATTGGGCATACCTTGTTTAATGATGCAACTTACGGTGGTGACCGCGTTTTGAAGGGAACGGTCTTTAGCAAATACAAATCCTTTGTTGAAAATTGTTTTGCTTTATGTCCCCGTCAGGCCTTACATGCCAAAACCCTTGGTTTCATACATCCACGTACTGGCAAAGAAATGCAGTTTGAAAGCGAGATGCCCACCGATATTCAGAGCGTGCTAGAACGATGGAAAGTATATGTAAAAGCAAAAGGCATTTAAATCTGATTATTAATGTTTAATTTTGCAAAAAAAAAGTATGAAAAAAATAGCATGGATTGTCGGTGTGCTCCTCATGACAACGTTAACAACAGAGGCACAACGAATCAAAAAACTTTCAGGTGATCCAAAGCCCTTGGCCGGTGAAACCAAACTGAATGTCGAATTTACCTATAATGGAATGAGTGTCGGAAAATTTGATAATGAAGCAGATTATATAGCTTCTAAAAAGGCTGATTACAATAAAAAAGAGTCCGGTAAAGGTGATAACTGGGAACAAGCTTGGGTAGGCGACCGCAAAGGAAGATATGAACCCAATTTTACAGAATTATTTGAGAAAACAACCCCATTTGCGCTTGGAAAATATCCCGATGCCAAATACACATTGGTGATTAATACAAGTCGCACCGAACCGGGTTATAATATTTATATCACCCGAAAAAATGCTGAAATCGATTTGGAAATAGATATCATCGAAACCGCTACCAAAACCTCCATTGCAAAGTATTCAGTAAAAAATGCACCGGGTCGAACCTTTGGCGGAAACGACTACGATACGGGCTCTCGTATTGAAGAAGCATATGCAGCAGCCGGAAAGCATTTTGGCAAAGATTTGAAAGGGGATATCAAATAGATTTTCCTGAATAAGAAAAGAAAGGCAGTACCATTATCCGGGCTGCCTTTTTTTATAATAAAACATTTGCAGGCGATCTTTCCTTTTTTTCCTACTTTTGCGCCCACTAAAATTAAAGTATGGCACAAGGTTCTACCATTTCATTGGATGTAGTTTTAGACGAAAATAAAGTCCCCGAAAAAATTTACTGGGCTGCTGCAGAAGGCGGTGTTGAAAAGCCGGTTGAAGCAAAAGCGTTTATGCTTAGCATTTGGGATGTAACTGAAAATGCTGCCTTGCGCATTGACCTATGGACCAAAAAAATGATGGTGGATGATATGAATGATTTTTTCTTTCAAACCTTTATGACCATGGCCGATACCTACGAGAGAGCCACTACACACAAACATATTGCGGAGGATATTAGAGAATTTTCCAAATCGTTTAAAAAGAAGATGGAAGAGGAAATGAAGAAGAACCAGTTGTAAAGATCTTGTTTTGCAATTTAGACACCATCTGTCCCGAATTGTGATTAGTTTTACATTGTAAAAATTCAACAGTGCGAAAAATTATCAACGACCCGGTGCATGGATTTATCACCATTGATGATGAACTGATTTACAACATCATCTCGCATCCGTATTATCAACGATTGCGTCGTATCAAACAAATGGCGCTTGCTTATCTGGTATATCCCGGAGCGGTACATACTCGTTTGCATCATTCCTTAGGGGCGTATCATTTAATGCAAAATGCCATTGAAGAACTTGTTCAAAAAGGAATTGAAATAAGTCCCGAAGAAGCGCAAGGTGCCAAAATTGCCATTCTGTTGCATGATATAGGTCATGGCCCTTTCTCTCATGCCTTAGAACATACCTTGGTAGATGTGCATCACGAAGAGTTGTCCTTACTCATTATGGAAACCTTGAATGTAGAGTTCCATGGAAAATTGCAATTAGCCATCGATATTTTTACCGGGGCCTATCCCAAAACGTTTTTGCACCAATTGGTGAGTTCACAGTTAGATGTAGATCGGCTCGATTACCTGGTCCGCGATAGTTTTTTTACTGGAGTTAGTGAAGGAGTGGTTGGCTATGAACGTATTCTTAAAATGTTGACAGTACATCAGGGCGAATTGGTAGTAGAGGAGAAGGGCATCCATTCGATCGAAAAATTTTTGATATCACGCCGATTTATGTATTGGCAGGTTTATCTTCATAAAACGGTACTTAGCTCCGAATTGATGTTGGTGAAAATATTGAAGCGCGCCAAAGAGTTGGCAAAGCAAGGGGTTGAATTGTTTGCCACACCTCCTATGAAATATTTTTTGATTAAAGATTATACCCTTTCCGATTTTGAAAACGATGAGCAATGTCTGCAGCAATTTCTGCTCCTCGACGATAATGATGTCATTAGTTCGGTAAAGGTATGGGCAACCCATTCAGATTCGGTTTTGTCAAATTTATGTAGTCGATTGAATGACAGAAAGCTGTTTAAAGTAAAATTTTTGGCCACTGAAACCGCTACTCAAATTGAGACATGGAGAAAGCAGGTGCAAAGTGATTTTTCGATTTCTGATGAAGCCATAGATTATTATTTTGTACAAGATGCGACCTCCAATAAAACCTATACAGCCGGGGATGAGCATATCAAAATCCTTTTTAAAAATGGGGAGTTGAAAGCCATATCAGAAGTGGAAAATACATTAATTACTGCTGAGTTATTAGTACCCGTAAAAAAACATTACATTTGCTATTTGAGAAAATAACATCATACGAATGAAATTTACGGCTCAACAAATTGCCACATTGGTGCAAGGTGAAATAGAAGGAGATGCAAACAGCAGTGTTAGTGGCATTGCAAAAATTGAAGAAGCAAAGGAGGGAGATTTGTGTTTTTTGGCGAATGCCAAATATGAAGATTTTCTGTATTCAACGCAGGCATCTGTTGCCTTAGTTAACAAAGATCTAGAATTAAAACAATCGGTAAAGCCAACCTTAATACGAGTAAAAGATGCCTATAGCGCTTTTGCCCTTTTGTTGCAAACCTATCAGGAAATTATTCGAAGCAAACCCAAGGTAGGAATTGAAGCCCAAAGTTATGTTGCAGAATCGGCCAGCATTGGGGAGGGAGCCTATATCGGTGCCTTTAGCTACATCAGCGACAAGGTTAAAATTGGCGCCCACGCTAAAATCAATCCTACTTCCTTTATTGGCGAACATGTAAGCATTGGAGAGCATACTGTAATACATGCAGGAGTTAAAATTTACAATGATTGTATCATCGGCGACCATGTAATTATTCATTCCGGCACGGTTATAGGAAGCGATGGTTTTGGATTTGCATTCGAAAATGGCAAGTTTCATAAGATACCTCAGTTAGGAAATGTGGTGATCGAAAATGAGGTTGAAATTGGGGCTAATTGCACCATCGACCGAGCTACTTTGGGTTCCACAATTATTAGAAAGGGCGCCAAACTCGACAATTTGATTCAAGTGGCACACAACGTTGAAATCGGTGAAAATACCGTCATTGCTGCCCAGGCAGGTGTTTCGGGCAGCAGCAAAATCGGAAATTTTGTGATGATAGGAGGACAGGCTGGCATCGTAGGTCATATAAAAATTGCAGACGGTACCAAAATCAATGCCCAAAGCGGTGTTTCCAAAGAGGTAAAGCATGCCAATGTTTCACTAACCGGTTCGCCGGCTTTTGATTATAAATCGGCATTAAAGAGTCAGGCGGTTTTCAAAAACTTACCTGAGTTACAAGCGCGAGTTAATGAACTCGAAAATAAACTAAATGACATCCTTAATAATCCATAAATTGACTAGTGGTGAAAAAAGAAAATCTTATGAATGTATACAATACCAATCAGCATACCCTAAAAAGCGAATTTGCAATTGAAGGAGTGGGTTTGCATACAGGCGTCCATACCAAAATGATCGTGAAGCCTGCCAGTCCGGGTCATGGCATTAAATTTCAACGTATTGATTTACCCGATGCACCGCTTATTAAGGCGGATGTCGATTATGTGGTAGATACGTCGAGAGGGACTACCCTCGAACTAAACGGAGCACGAGTAGCCACGGTTGAGCATATTTTGGCGGCCCTTACCGGTATGGGGGTCGATAATGTACTTATTGAATTAGATGCTGAGGAAATTCCTATTATGGATGGCAGTGCCATCGTGTTTGTAGATGCCATTGAAAAAGTAGGAATTGAAGAGCAGAATGCTAAAAAGATTTATTTCTCCATTGATACGAATATTGCGTATACCGACGAAGACAAAAATGTGGAAATGGTGGCCACGCCCAGTACCGAATACAAAATCACTACCATGATTGATTTTAATTCTACGGTCTTGGGCACTCAACATGCCTATCTGAAAAGTCTGAAGAGTTTCAAAAAGGAAATAGCACCTTGTCGCACGTTTTGTTTTTTGCATGAAATCGAATTTCTATTTAATAATAATTTGATTAAAGGAGGCGACCTCGACAATGCCATTGTGGTGGTAGACCGGGTATTGGAACGAGATGAATTGGATAAGCTTGCCAAGATGTTTAATAAACCGAATATCGAAGTAGTACAGGAGGGAATATTAAATAATTTGAACCTGCATTTTACCAATGAGCCTGCTCGACATAAATTATTAGATATTGTAGGTGATCTCACCTTAGTTGGTTATCCCATAAAGGCAAATGTTATTGCATATAGACCGGGTCATAAAACCAATATTGCTTTTGCAAAAAAAATAAAAGATTATATCAAAAAGAACAAGAGCATGTTGGATGTGCCCGTATATGATCCCACGGTGCCTGCCATCTATGATATTAATTATATTTCCAAATTATTGCCCCATCGCTATCCGTTTTTATTGGTAGATAAAATAATAGATTTGAGCGATAATCACATTATCGGTATCAAAAATGTAACTGTAAATGAACCTTGTTTTACCGGTCATTTTCCCGACAATCCGGTGTTTCCGGGCGTGCTGCAATTGGAGGCCCTTGCGCAAACCGGTGGTGTATTGGTACTCAATAATCAGGGTGGCCCCGATAAAAAATTCGATACCTATTTCTTAAAAATCGATAATGCTCGTTTCAAACAAAAGGTAATGCCCGGCGATACCCTCGTCATGAAGATGGAGCTTACCCAACCCATACGAAGAGGCATTTGCGAAATGAAAGGAACAGCTTATGTGGGGAATAAGATTGTTTGTGAGGCTGATTTAATGGCGCAAATCGTGCCAAGGGCATAGAAGAAAATTCAAGGACGATTCTACATTTTTTCATTTCCTCCTAAAACTGCAAAACAAAAAATTTTGTTTGGTGTCAAAAGGATAGGTGTATCTTTTGTATAAAATGCTGCTATTTTAAACGGGCTCCTTTATCTGCTGTCAAGGTTTGCTTATAGTATAGTTTTACTACAACACGGTACGAATTATTCAAAAACTTCACTTTCTTTTTTTTTTGTAAATTTTTATGCCGATTCGTTTAGAAAAAATATGAAAGAGTACGTATTAAAAATGTCTTCTGCTACTCTAAAATTCAAGAGCTTGTTACAGAATCATTTAATGGCTAATTTCTAACTTTCGAAAATAGATTTTTCCGTTGGTATTTATTTTAATAAAATAATGACCGCTTGTATAGGCAGCGGTGCTCAGTTGCTGAACAATGCAACCGCTCGCATTTTGAATTTGACAAATCGTTTCTATCGTCTTTCCGTTTATATCACAAAGCTCCATACTTAGGTTTGTGGTTTTCAGTAATGACACGGAAATGCCTGTTGCATTTGAAGAAGGATTCGGAAAAATTGATATGTCATTGGCGTTTAAATAATTGGTAAGCGAACTGGGTCCTGCAGCAAACAAGGCTAAAATGCTATCTCGCATAATGGTTGTATCACTATCTAAATAGGCTTTTGTTTTGAACAAGGTTCTATGATCGCTACCACCGAGAAGCACCACGGTTGGCATTCCAAAACCGCCATAATGAGCCACTTGTACCGCACCGCTGTCATAAGGGGCATATAGGTAAAGACTGTTGCTTGTAACCCAAGCAGCAGTCTGTGCGCAGGTAGGTACATTATTGTAGGGCAATGCATAGGCGGTTACCATCCCCGGATAATTGACAAGAATATTGTTAACCATTTTCTGAATATTGGTTGCAGGTGGAGGGCAAACATTGCAATTGTCCATAAAAAAATATACTACCACAGCCTTACCTGCGTCCAATTCTGCAAATAAATCGTGGTTGACATTATTACAATCTGGTCCCGACAGTTGCATTGCTGTTTGGGCCTTAGACAACGTCGATAACAGGGTCAAGAAAATGGTAACGATATAAAGTAGGATTCTTTTCATTTGAGATTTCTTTTGGGATAAAAAAATTATCGATATATAACGCATGCCCCACAAATATACAAATAGTTCGGATGCCGATATCTGCAGATTCGAATCTTTTTAGAATACGTATTTATTGTGGCATCCCATTTTGAATCCAACAGGCAATGGTCTTAATATCAGTATCGACCAGTTTTGCTGCGTTCTGTGGCATATTGTCAAATCCACTTCTGTGTTCAATACTACCCAAAAAGAAGTATTCGACGCCGCTGATTTTGTGGAGGCATAGGTGCTCAAATCTTTTCCGTCTGCCTTGTTGGCTGCACTATGACAACCTGCAGTGGCGCAATGTGTATCCATGAGCGATTTTACATTCAAGTCGTACGTTGGGGTGAGGCCGGTACAATCATACGTAATGGGTTCACTTTCTTTCTTGCATCCGGGAAAAATCATAAAAAGTCCCATAATTAAAATGAAGGCGATGCGAATTTTCATAAAAAGAATTTTTTTGTTACCCAATATGATTTCAAATGTACACTGATTATTATTATTGGGAAAAAAAAATTACATTTAACCCAAATTACACAATGGTCTTAGGCAAAAAGAGGGCTAGTGTGTTAGTTGGGGTTACCCCGCCTGTCCCGCAAATCGGGGATTTAGTATTTGGTATCAGATTTGCAAAAAGGTGATTTATAGATACGTAATCTTTTTAGCATTTCTACTGCTGATTTTCGGATTACTAAAAAAATGAAACCATGATGAGAGTCCTTCTGTTACTAGTAATAATTTCCGGCTTGCTGAGTTGCTCTACCAACAAAGTCACCGAGTTTAAAATAACCAACAAAAATAAGTATCCTATTTCGGTAGAAGTACGCACCAATAATATTCACCAAACGTTTGCCGGCATTCAGCCTGAGCAAACCTTTGTAGCGAATTACGACTGGACCTTGCTGGAAAAAAAAAGATGGACAGTGGATTTTCAGAATTCAAAACGACCTTACCAAAGGAGCCGATGAGTTTACACATGGATACTACACCAATGGAGAATTGTTTAACTATGTAACTTTGGAAAGCCAAGGTGATCAACTCAAGGTTCAGATTTCAGAATAATAATGGGAAACTGCATTTTTTAGTCAATTATGTAAGGCCTTCTTTTTTATTTTCTTACATTTGTTTTTTCAAAAAACGTACATACTATGGGTCTCAATAAGGTAGTGGCTGATGCTGATGAAGCGGTAAAAGATATACAAGATGGAATGACCATTATGCTCGGTGGTTTTGGTTTATGCGGTATTCCCGAAAATTCAATCGCTGCATTGGTTCGCAAAGGGGTAAAAAACCTCACCTGTATTTCAAACAATGCAGGTGTCGACGATTTCGGTATCGGATTGATGTTGCAACAAAAACAAGTAAAGAAAATGGTTTCATCTTATGTGGGTGAGAATGCCGAATTTGAGCGCCAACTATTAAGTGGTGAACTCGAAGTGGAGCTTATTCCGCAAGGCACACTCGCTACACGCTGTATGGCCACCGGATATGGCATGCCTGTTATTTACACACCGGCAGGTGTGGGTACTGAGGTGGCAGAGGGTAAAGAAACCCGAAGGTTTTCGATGTATGGTGAAGAAAAAGAGTACTTGATGGAACGTGCTTTTGAAAGCGATTACGCCATTGTAAAAGCATGGAAAGGCGATAATCACGGCAATCTTATTTTTAGAGCTACTTCACGTAATTTTAATCCATTGATGGCCATGGCCGGAAAAATTACCATTGCAGAAGTGGAAGAATTGGTAGAATTAGGTACTTTAGATCCCGATCAAATTCATACACCGGGAATCTTTGTTCATAAAATTTTTCAAGGGAAAAATTATGAAAAGCGAATAGAACAACGAACCGTTAGAAAACAATAAATTACTGAATCTTAAAATAAACGGTGTCTCTGGTTGTTTTGCTTGAATAATCAGTTGCTTTTACTTCCAACCGACAAAATGTAGGATTGGCACCCGCAAAAATCAACATTTTTTCATTAAAGGTATATCCTTCTTTTGCATCTACATCCGGTGTCTTAAGCAATAATGTTTTAATAAAGACACTATCAAGATTATCGAGTTCATCCACTTGAATATTTAGACTTTGTAACTTCCCTCCAAATCCCGACACCTGCAAATCGGTAACAGTACCCACAATATGAATGTCTTCGCCATAACCGTAGGTATCGTTAAGCAATGGAACACTGATATTAATTTTTGGAGCAGAGGTGTCTTTTTTTGCATCGTAGAAATACTTGCTATTATTTGAGCGCCTACAGGAACTGGAAACCAAGGCAACCACAATAAAACACAATGCAAAAATTTTGGTAAAAATTTTCATTCAAAACAATTTAGAATCTCAAATATAATAAAAAGTGGGTAATTCAAATTTTGTTTATCGAAAAATCTCACCTATTCTTATATTTTAGTTCAAAATTATTCGTAAAAACGTAATTTTGCAACCAGAAGACTCGAGTCTTTTGCGATTATACCTACTATTTGTTACCTACTATTTGTTACCTACTTTTTTTACCTACTGATTGAACCTGCACATGAATCCTATTGAATTGTATTACCGGCTTGCATTAAGTCAGGTAAGTGGCATAGGCCCCATTCGATATAAAAAGCTCATAGCTCATTTCGAAACCGCCGAACAAGTATTTAAACAACGACCCAAAACACTGAAAAAATGTGGCATTATCAGCGAAAGTATGGCCGAGGCTATTCTACAATTTGCCGCATATCCTCTGGTGGATGCAGAACTAAAGTACGTACAGCAAAACCGAATTCAAATTCATTGTTTTGATGATGAGTCCTATCCAAATCGCTTGAAAAGTTGCGTGGATAGTCCCCCCATTCTTTTTCAAAGGGGGGCTGCCAATCTAAACCACCCTAGATTGGTGTCAGTCATCGGAACACGTTCTTATACTGATTATGGCAGAAAAATGTGCGAGGATCTTATTGAACAACTGAAGCCGTTTAATGTGCAGGTGGCCAGCGGACTGGCCTATGGTATCGATATCATAGCGCACAAAAATTGCCTAAAACACCATATACCCACAATTGGGGTAGTGGCGCATGGGTTAAAAACGGTTTATCCTGCAGCACATAGCACCATAGCGAGAGAGATGCTAGAGGAGGGGGCTCTTCTTTCAGAGTATTTTTCAAATGCCAAATTAGAGAAGGGTAATTTTCCTTCTCGCAATAGAATTGTAGCGGGCATGTCCGATGCCACCATTGTGGTAGAAACAGATGTGCGAGGAGGTTCCATGATTACTGCCGAAATCGCCTACTCTTATAATCGCGATGTATTTTGCTTTCCCGGTCGAAGTATTGATGTGAAAAGTGCAGGTTGCAACTTCCTTATCCGGAAATTAAAAGCGCAGATGATTACCAATGCAAATGACCTACTGCAGGAGATGGGATGGAAACAAACCACCACTCCCAAGCCAATACAACGCGAACTATTTATTGAAATGAGCGACGACGAAAAAAAAATTGTGACGATACTCAGAGAAAAACAACAGCTTGCCATTGATGAATTGCTGCATTTATCAAATTTGCATAGCTCGCAAATGGCGGCCTCTATGCTCAATCTTGAAATGCAACATATTATTCAGGTAATGCCCGGAAAAATAATTAAACTGGTCAACTAAGGAGTGCCTTATTCCTCAATATCCTCTTTAGTCTTTTTTAAGAGACTTTTATGTCCACCTTTTTGCAACTTATTTTTGGTGTTTTCGACATATCCCTTTTTTTGATTAAGGATATCAATACATAAATACAGGGCCTCTAAAAAAGAGGTATTGTCTGCCTTATTTTTTCCGGCAATATCAAAGGCAGTGCCATGGTCGGGAGAAGTACGTACAATGGGCAAACCGGCTGTATAATTAACACCCATTCCTCTGTCAAAACTCTTAAAGGGAATTAATCCTTGATCATGATACATAGCCAATACGCAGTCAAATTCTTTATCATGCTGTCGCGCAAAAAAGGCATCGGCACTATACGGTCCAAAGGCCAGAATGCCCTCCGTTTTCAATTTTTCGATGGCTGGTATAATGGCTTTTTGTTCCTCATCACCTATCAAACCGTCGTCGCTGGCATGTGGGTTTAAAGAAAGGATTGCAATTTTGGGTCTTGAAAATCCAAAATCCTTGATGAGACTTTAATTGATAATTCTGGTCTTCGAAAGGATATTATCTACAGTCACATATTTTGCCAACTCCGAAATAGGCACATGTTCCGTTAACAAAGAAACCTTTAAATCTTCGGTACAAAGCATCATGGCTACATCTTTGGCACCAAATTTATCTTTTAAAAAGGGCGTATGGCCGGTGTAATTGAAATCATTGGTTTGCGAGTTCTTTTTGTGGATGGGATTCGTAATCAAACCATCCAGTTGACCGTCTTTTAAACACTGCGTAGCAACCATCAATGACCGAATACCATATTTACCTCCCAGTTCGGTTACCTGTCCGGGTGCCATGGCTGCCTCTTCGTCCCAACAATTAAATACATTGATTACCTTGGGTTGTAAGGCGTTAATATCTTTGGTGCCGGCATATTTAATATTTTGCTCGCCCACAATATTTTTATAAAAATTAATAACCTTATTGGATGCAAAAACTACGGGAGTGCAGATTTCAAGAAGTCTGTGCTCGCTGAGTGATTTTACTATTAATTCGATACCTATACCATTGATATCACCGGTAGTAATGCCAATTTTTGGTTTGAAGGGAATAATGCTCATGTTTGTTTCAGTAAGCTACAAATATACATACTCGCCACCATTATTGGAAGCCTTTCCAATTTTAGGTACGGATTCTAATGAATATCAATTTGTTGAATGTCAATAGGGCCGTTGTAAAATGTTTGCACCGTTTGGTGAAAACTAGAGCTGTATTTACTAACATAAAACTCATTTTGAGGATTGCCCGTCTTTAAATGCTCTTGTTCTGGGCACAACAAATCATTCGCTGTTAGATATTTTCTGACTTCAAAAGCGAGGGGAGTGGCATTGTCTACTATTTGATTAGAATGGCCAAAAAATGCTGAGACCTTGTCTGCCACTAAGGGATAATGGGTACAGGCTAACAAAATAGCCTCCTTATCGCTAAACTGCTGGTCGGAGAGGTATCCGCGCAAAACTTCATCCAGTTCCGAGCTTCCGCCTAATCCAGCCTCAATTAGGGGTGCCAGTAAAGGCGTAGCCTTTTGATATACCGTGATATCGGCGCCATACTCTTTGATTAAAGTCGGATAAATATTGCTTCAGATGGTGGTTTCGGTGCCAATAATACCAATCCGTTGCATTCCCTTCCGGATGATGAATTGGATAACCGGTCTAATAACGCCCATAATGTGAACTTGTTGCCAATACTGTGCACGTAGTTGGCTGGCTGCATTCGCCGATGCCGAGTTGCAGGCTATTACAATGAGCTTTACTTGTTTTGACAATAGAAATTCCACAATTTTTTCGGAATAACACAGTATTTGGGAAGCCGATTTGTCGCCATATGGCATATGAAGGGTGTCTCCAAAATAGATAAATCGCTCATGGGGTAGTTCCTTCTCTAATGAATTTACAACGGTTAAACCACCAATACCCGAATCAAAAACGCCTATCGCTTGATTTTTTGTCATGCATGAGACTTGTATTAGAAACAAGCTAGGCAAATATAGTTTTTACATTTACCATTGCTGAAATATTTTTAACCCAAAAATAAAAAAAATAGTACCTTCGCAAATTAATAACAATTTGTTTATGCGGGACGGAACTTGCAGGCTGAAACAAATTATTTGTATGAAAAACTTAAAAAAACACAATGGACCCAATAATAATAACTGTCATAGCAGCAGTGGCTGCATTACTCATAGGCTTATTCATCGGAAAAGTACTATTTAACAAAAATACACAGAAATTAGTAGAAGAAGCGGAACAACAAGCGGATCGAATTGTAAAAGACGCGCAAACACATGCCGAAACCCTTAAAGAAAAGAAGATGCTTGACGCAAAAGAGCATTTTTTGCAGTTGAAATCAGAGCATGAAAAGACCGTTTTGCAAAGAAATCAGAAGATCAATGATGGCGAAAACCGCATCAAGCAAAAGGAAAAGGAGCTGAATGATAAGACGCAAATTGCCCAAAAGCAGGTGCAAGATTACGATTTAAAAAAAGCGACTCTCGATCGTCAGTTGGAGGTAGTGAGTAAGAAGCAGGAAGAACTCAACAAACAACACGAGGAACATATCAAAAGACTCGAAAAAGTTTCCAATTTAAAGGCTGAAGATGCGAAGGCAGAGTTGATTGAAGCCATCACTAATGAGGCGAAGACCGATGCCATGGCACATGTGCAGGAAATCATGGAAGAGGCCAAATTGAAAGCAAATAAGGAAGCCAAAAAAATTATCATTCAAACCATCCAACGAACCGCTGCTGAAACGGCTATTGAGAATTCCATTACAGTCTTTAATCTAGAAAGTGATGATATTAAAGGTCAAATAATTGGTCGGGAAGGTCGTAATATTCGTGCGTTGGAAGCCGCTACCGGTGTAGATTTAGTAGTAGATGATACCCCTGAAGCTATTATCCTGAGCAGTTTTGATCCGCTTCGAAGAGAAATTGCGCGACTTTCCTTACAGCGTCTGGTTCAGGATGGTCGAATGCACCCGGCCCGAATTGAAGAAGTGGTTGAAAAAACCAAAAAACAGATAGAAGAGCAAGTAATGGAAATTGGTGAGCGAACCGTTATCGAATTGGGGGTTCATGGCCTTCATAAAGAGTTGGTTCGAATGGTAGGTCGTATGCGTTTCCGCTCTTCCTATGGTCAAAATTTATTAATGCACTCGCGTGAAACCGCCAATCTATGCGGCATCATGGCTGCTGAGCTCGGTTTAAATCCAAAACTCGCAAAAAGAGCCGGGCTATTGCATGATATCGGTAAGGTTCCTGACGAAGAAACCGAATTGTCACATGCTCTACTTGGAGCCAAATTGGCTGAAAAATACGGAGAACATCCTTCAGTGGTGAATGCGATAGGAGCGCATCACGATGAGATGGAGATGAAATATATCTTAGCACCCATTATCCAGGCCTGTGATGCCATGAGTGGTGCTCGTCCTGGTGCCCGTCGCGAAATCATGCAAAGCTACCTTGAGCGAATCAAGGACTTAGAAACCTTAGCCATGTCTTACAATGGGGTTGAAAAAGCCTATGCGATCCAAGCCGGTCGCGAACTTCGGGTAATGGTAGAAGCGGATAAAGTAAGCGATGCCGAAAGCGACAAATTGTCCTTCGAAATTGCGGAAAAATTCAAAAGGAAATGCAGTATCCGGGGCAAATAAAAGTGACGGTTATTCGCGAAAAAGAGCCGTCAATTTAGCTCGCTAAGCCTGGACGAAATCCGCAAAATTTTTCGTTTATCCGCTTATTTTACCGTTCATCCGCTCATTCGTCCACAACATTGTTGTCTTAATCGCACATTAACAAATAAATATTTTTTTTTAGACTAATATTAACAAGTTTTGTATCTTTAACATATATTTACAAGCCAATTAATTTTTTATTAAAATGATGAAAACATTACGACTAATCGCAATACTTATTTTAGCCTCTAATTACACCTTTGGACAATCAGTGGCTGGCGAAATATATGGACGGGTAACAGATGATAAAAAGCAGCCACTTGAGTTTGCAACGGTGCAGGCTTTTCAAGGGGGTATCTCGAAAGGTGGTTCCAAAACCGATATCAACGGGAACTATTCTATCAAACCATTGCCACCAGGTGAATATGAGCTAAAAATTTCATATGTTGGTATGAATACAGACGAAATAAAGGGTATTCCTTTAGGAAACGATAGTAGACGAAAGGTGGATGTACAATTGGAAAAGAAAATGTTGAAGGAAGTGAAAGTGCGTGGTAGCAAATACGTACCGCCACTTGTAGACGCAACGGATCCAAACAGAAAAGGGATTACCAGAAAGCAAATGGCTGAAGCACCCTCATTAAGTTCTGGTGATTTTGCCGCAATGGCCGGTGGAGCATATCAGAGAAAGGCAGGGGATAATGGATTGAGTATCGGTGGCGATCGAAGCTCAGGTACGGTTTACATTGTGGATGGGATTCCCATTCGTGGTGGAAGAAATGTAAATTTCCCACCTAGTGGCATTGACTTGCTTGAATTGATGAGCAATGGTATGAGTGCCAAGTACGGGAATGCAACCGGCGGTGTGGTAGGTATCACTACAAGAGGTATTCAACCTAAACTTTCAGGAAATATTCAGGCACAGCACTCTGTAGAAGGTTATAACAATAATTTAGTGGTTTTTGACATTTCTGGCCCACTATTAAAAAGGGTTCGAGATAATAAAAAAGTACCTCTACTTGGTTTTGGATTGAATGTTTCTGCAACCTACGACAAAGATAACAAATCGTATATTTACAAGTATTTACGGGTGAAACTAGATAAATTAAAGCAATTACAAGAAATTCAATTAGTGCCAAATCCAAATGGTACCGGGAACTTTGTGGATGCAAGCGAGCAAATTACCATGAATGATTTAGAACGAGTAAAAGCCAGAGAGCAAGGTGATGCTACCGGACTTAATTACTTCGGTAAGCTTGAATTTCAGCCAACAGACAACATAAATTTTTCATTAGGTACCTATTTCAACTATGGCAATGCAAGAGGCTATTCTTTTGCTAACTCCCTATTTGCTCCGGAAGCAAACTCCATTTCAAAGTCATATACCGCAAGGGGCTTCATTAGGTTTACCCAAAGGCTCGGTAAGAGCGGCTTGCAAGAAAAAGATGGGGCTAAAAAGTCACCCATCCAAAATGCCTACTATTCGATTCAATTTTCTTATCAAAAGGACTATAGTGATGGAGCTAATCCGAAACACAAAAGAAATGTTTTCGATTATGGCTACGTAGGTAATTTTACCACTCACAGACGTAATATCTATCAAATAGATACTGCCATCGGCGGATATCAAGGCATAGAACTTGCAGGCGAATTCAGCGATTCGGTAACGTTCTATGGCGGTGGAATCAATCCTCTACTGGAAAATTATACAAAAGCCATTTATGCCGATGATCGATTTGCAGTTAGAAATTTGACAGATTTATCTTCTTATGGAGGTTTGAGAAACGGTGATGGACCGGATGCTGCTTATGGCTTATGGACGGGGCCAGGTTCGCAAATTTCTAGTTTTTCATATAGTGAAGCCGATCAAGTATCACTTAACTTAGATGCCTCTGTCGATATCTTGCAAGGAATGAAGAACGTAAAAAGAGTAAATCCTATTAAACACAATATCCAATTTGGGTTGGGATATGATCAAAGAACAACGCGTTCTTACGCCCTTTCAGGATCCGGCTTGTGGAGCTTAATGCGTTTGATAACCAACCGACATATTCAAAACCTTGATTTGGATAATCCACAGTTTATTGTGAATGGAACCAAGTATACCCTAGAAGACCTCAATAATGGGGTGGTTCAATTTAGTCCATTTGATACCATAAATTATGATCGCTTATATGTTGCAAACGAGCAGTCACGATTTGATAAAGAGTTAAGAACGAAATTGAATAATGGAGATCCCAATGCGTATTTCAAGAATACAGACTTGATTGATATTGATCGATATGATCCAAAAATGTTCTCATTGGATATGTTTTCTCCTGATGACTTATTCAACAGAGGTCAAGATCGGGTAAGTTATTTTGGATATGACTATCTTGGTAAGAAAACAAAATCACAACCAAGTTTCAATGATTTTTGGACTAAAAAAGATGCCAGAGGTGATAATACTAGACCAATCGGAGCCTCTCGTCCTATATATATGTTTGGATACATTTTAGATAAATTTTCTTATAAAGATTTGAATTTTAATATCGGTCTGCGTATCGATCGATACGATGCGAATCAGAAAGTGCTTAAAGACCCTTATTCCTTATATGGTGTATTAAACAATAGCGATATTAAGGCTGGAACCTATAATGTGGTGACGAATCAAGATGGACAACTAGCCCCCGATCCTTCTACCTTTGATGGGGATTATGTACCTTATGTAGACAATAATCAAGGTTCTATTAAAACCATTGTTGGTTATAGAAAAGGAGATGTATGGTACGATCCATTTGGTAAGGAAATTGCGGATCCAACCGTTTTATCTGGTCTGTATGCAAGTGGTTTACCCATTCAACCATGGTTAGTTAATAACAAGGACAGTATTAAAGGAGCAAATTTTAATCCTAACAATTCATTTGATGATTATAGACCACAGGTGTCTCTTTCACCAAGGATTCAATTTGCATTTCCAATTTCTGAGGAGGCATTATTTTATGGTAACTACGATGTGATTACCCAAACTCCTAGTTCCAACAACTTTGTTACTCCTGATGACTACTACTTCCTTGCTGAAAGACAAGCTACCATTAATAATGCCAATCTAAGAATGGAAAAAGCCATCAATTATACCTTAGGATATCGTCAAAAAATTGCAAAGAATGCAGCTATGACCATCGAGGGGTATTATCGTGAAAGAAAGAATCAAATACAGATTCAAAATTTCTTGCTTGCCTATCCAATTCAATATACATCATATGGTAACCGAGATTTTTCTTCTACCAAAGGCTTGATTGTAAATTTGGAATATCGACGAACCGGACCTTTAAGAATGCAATTGTCATACACCTTGCAATTTGCAGAAGGTACTGGATCTAATACTGCATCGCAATCATCCCTTTTGGCAACCGGCCAACCCAATTTGCGAAGTGTATTCCCTCTTGATTTTGATTCAAGACATATTATTAATTATACAATCGATTACCGCTATGATGATCGTGAATCTAAAGGACCAGAAATTAACGGGAAATATCCTTTCAAAAATGCAGGTATTAACTTATTAATGAGAGCAAGAAGTGGAGAACCTTATACACGTTCGTCAATTGCAACCTCATTAATAGGAGGCGATTTTCAAAGTACCCCAATTATTGGCACCATCAATGGATCAAGATTACCTTGGCAGTTTGAGGTAAGTACACGTATTGATAAAGATTTTGAAATTACAAGTTTGGGAAGAAAAGTTAATAAAGAAACTAATACGGTAATTAGAGAAGGTAGAAGAATCGGTATTAACGTGTACACCTATATTACCAACCTTTTAAATACCAGAAATACCTTGTCAGTATATCGTTATACAGGTGTGGGAAATGATGATGGATATTTAAATTCTCCACAAGGCCAACAAGCGCTAACAAATATACAATTCCAACAGTCTTATAAGGACCTATATACGTATAGATTGATAAATCCAAACAATTATAACAACCCACGACGCATTTTTGTTGGATTTAACATAAACTTTTAATACCACTAAATAATTTTTTTTATGAAAAAACAACTTTTAACACTTGCAGCCCTTACATTACTGGCTTCTAATGTATTTGCTGCACCTAATGTCGGTCAAAAACCGGCAGGAGGATTGAATAAAACAGCATCTGGTTGTGACAATACAGCTGCTGTTATTGATATGGATATCAATAATGTTAGAGCACGTCTTATGACCGGGGGTGATATGTGGTGGGATCGTCCGTCTGGGGCTGCTGCCTATGAAGTGCCAAAAAATAGCAATAAAAATGCCCTTTTTGCAGGTTCCATATGGATTGGTGGTGTAGATAAGGCGAGTAATGAATTGAAAGTTGCTGGACAAACGTATCGACAATCAGGAAATGATTATTGGACCGGTCCATTAGATGAGGATAATGGCTATAGTGTTTCTTTTCAAACGTGTGCCGAATGGGATAAATTTTGGAAAATTAATGCCTCTGATGTGAACAAATTCAGAGGACTAACCACAGGTATTACCGATCCAACCCAAATTAGAGCGATTATTTCAGCCAATTTAGGATCTATTCCGCAAATTATTAAAGAATGGCCTGCAAAAGGGAATACCGAAATATTAGGTGCCAGCGGAAGTATTATTACGCCAGCTCCTAAAAGAGAAATGGCCCCTTATGTAGACGTCGATAACGAACCGGGTTACAATTGGAGAAATGGTGATTATCCTGCAATATTGGGGGATCAATACATTTGGTGGGTTTTTAATGATAAAGGAAATGCCAAAACCGAAACCCAATCGGACGCTATTGGTTTGGAAATTCATACCGGAGCCTTTGCCTTTTCAACCAATGATTGTTTGAATGAAGCTACCTTCTATAACTTCAAAATTTATAATTTCAGTACCTCTCAATTGGATTCAACCTATATGGCAACATGGTGCGATGCGGATTTAGGATACGCTTTTGATGATTTTGTAGGTTGCGACACTGCAAGAGGTTTAGGTATTCTTTATAATGGAGATAGCTATGATGAAGGAGCCACCGGATATGGTTTTGATATTCCGATGGTTGGCGTTGACTACTTCCAAGGGCCTAAATTTTTTGATGTGGCCACGCAAAAAGATACCGAATTGAAAATGACGGTGTTTACCTATTTTAATAATGACAATACCCCAACCGGAAACCCTCAAACTAAAGATGATTTTTATGGTTATATAACCGGTACTTGGCGCGATAATCAGCCATTTACCACAGCGTGTAATGCACGCGCAGCAGGACCTTCTACCAAGTTCATTTTTACTGGTGATCCATGTAAAGGTGGTTGGAATGAAGCTTCATGTAATAATACACCTGCTGATAGACGATTTGTTCACTCTTCCGGCCCATTCTCTTTAATTCCGGGTGCTGAACCTAATAATATTACTATTGGTGCTGTTTGGGTTCCGAATGTGGGTGGTGGAAAATCTGCTTGCTTTAGTAAAATACAGGTATGTGATGATAAGGCGCAAGATTTGTTCGATAATGCATTTAAATTGCCATTCGGACCACAAGCACCAAAAGTAACCGTGCAACCACTTGACCGAAAATTGATTTTTGATTTAGATAATGAGCTCTCATCAAATAACTTTGCAGAAGGCTACGGCACCAATTTAACCCAAGCAAAATATCGTGAAGTTTCAAAAGAGCCGTAAAAATGGTTCAAAGATTCACTTTATAAGTTTGAAGGATATATCGTTTATCAATTGAAGGACGGTTTAGTAGCTGCTTCAGATATCCGATCCAAAGATGGTTCAATAAATACCGATAAAGCTCGTATTGCTTTCCAATGCGACAAGAAAAACAAAGTAAAAGAAATTTTGAATTACGAAATTGATCCAAGTATTTCTGCTGACCAATATATTCCAAAATTGATGATTACCGGTATCGACTCCGGTATTAGTCACTCCTTTCAATTAACCCAGGATTTATTTGCAACCGGTACCGCTAAAAATCTCGTAAACTACAAAACCTATTATTACCTTGCTGTAGCCTACGGCTATAATAACTTTAGCAATTTTAATGCAAACAAGCCGGATTCAAGTCAATTGATTCAATACTTGGAAAGTAGAACAGATGGTAAAGAGCAACCAATTCGAATTATTGCAGCAACACCGCATCCTGCAGGCGACAATCTATATGTTCAAAATTATGCAGAATACGGTAGCGGCATCAAAATCAAACGTATTGAAGGTAAAGGAAATAGTGGTGTGGCACTTGACTTAACCGAAGATTCTGAAATGGAAGCTTTGCAAGGACCTAATTATCAATCCTATGAACCGGTATACAAAGAAAATAACGGACCGCTTTTATTGAAAGTAGTGAATCCTGATAGTATTAAAGCAGGGAATTATGAAGTATGGTTTAAAGTTGATAGTGCTTATGGGAATCCAACCGCTGATAGTTCCAAAGGGCTGGCAAATTATACCAGTTGGTTCGTTACAGTGTTTGGTTCTAGCGATACTATATTTTCTGGGAATTCGATTACCGAGTATAACGAAAAGTACTTGCGCAAATACAATCAAACAGGAGGTACCGATATTAACTGGGGCTTGGCAATGAGTGCCGTTCAACAAAAAAGACCAGGTGACAACCCGACACTTGACGAAAATGGATTGATTACTTCAAACGTCCTTTTCGAAGATGTAAACAATAAATGGCTAAGCGGTGTGGTAGACGAAGAAGATAAATCATTTAATAACTGGATTCGGGCAGGAAGTAAATTTGATGCTGATACCGACCCACTATATAATGATTGTAGTATGATTGACTACGATAATTTCTTTAGTCAAGATAGTAATCGGGCATTATTTTACAACCTCGATCAGCTGAATTCATTTGAGAAGGTAATTGGTGGCACTTTTGCACCCTATTATTTTGCTAGCAATATCAATTCAGAACTTTGCGGATTTGGTTTGCAATATGGTAATGGATCAGACAGAAAAAATAATAGTATCTACAGTGTGAGTGGTGTAGATATCGTGATGACGCCTGATAAGGCCTTATGGTCTCGTTGCCCGGTTATCGAAATGACGGAAAGTACCGGATTTACGAATCCTTATTCCGAAGGTGCTGCATTTAAATATAATATCAGAAAGCACGCTGGATGGAATAAAGATGTAGACGGAAATGGCAATCCAATTTATTCTAGTAATCCTGCCGATTCCGGTATGAGCTATTTCCCTGGTTATGCTATTAATGTTGAAACAGGCGAAAGACTTAATGTGTATTTTGGCGAATCTTCATTCAATACAGAAGATAATGGACGCGACTTGATTTGGAACCCTACCACGAGAAATATTACCGAAGGTGATAAAATCAAATGGGGTGGCAAGCACGTTATTTATATTGCAAAAACTAAGTACGACGGTGGTGCAGCCTTTGCTACTGCAATCCGAAAAAATGTTGGAGGTGCTAATGATCCTGATTTAAGAGCAGCCTACAGAAGCATGATGTGGTAGGAATTCCACTTTGAGAAATGGTTTGAAACTAGCTAGTATTAAAAGACGGTATCATCCCTACAAAAACTAAAATCAGAATTCGCGTAACAAGACCTTACACACAATACATACCTGACTCAAGCAAAGTAGGGCAGTTGCGAAATGGCGGATGGCCCTTGTACTCATTCTCTACAAATGATATCGCACCAGCTAAGTTGGGCGATGAGAAGAATAAGTATACCAATAACAAAGATGAAATTTTCAAAAGAATTCATGTAGTACCAAATCCGTATTATGCTTATAGTGAATATGAAGGTTCACGGGTAGATAATAGAGTGAAAATTATTAACTTGCCTACAAAGGCGACAATTAAAATCTATACTCTAGACGGCGCATTGGTAAAAACCATCAGTAAAAATGATCAGAAAACAAACTTTGTTGATTGGGATATTAAAAATGACAAAGGGATACCGGTTGCAAGCGGCATGTATATCGTACATGTGAATTTACCTGATATTGGCGAAACCGTTTTGAAATGGTTTGGTGCCATGAGACCTGTTGACTTGATTAGTTTCTAATACATTACATCAATATATAACCTGAATATATAAAATATGATACTTAATAAAATAAAATATACGACCTTGGCTTTATTACTGGCTTCCTCAGCGTTTGCAGGAAATAAAGACAGGACAGGCCAGGCTGGTGCCGGCGAATTGCTGCTTAATCCATGGGCTCGTAGCAGTGGTTTATTCGGATTAAATGCTGCAAATGTTAGTGGTTTGGAAGCCATGAAATGTAATATTGCAGGATTGGCCAAAACAGGTAAAACCGAGGTTGGAATAGCGCATACTCGCTATCTGTCTGGTACCGGTATGAGTATTAATAATGTAGGTATTGCCCAAAATATCGGAAATGGCAGTGTGCTTGGTAAATATCATGAGTTTTGGTTTTGGAGAAATTCCTATCACAACAGAAACCTCTCCCGAAGGAGGCATTGGTAATTTTAGACCTTCCTTTTTGAATTTTTCAGTGGGTATGGGACATACATTTTCTAAGAATATGTGTGCAGGAATCAATGTAACCTACGTAAATGAAGCCATTAGTAATATTAGAGCCAGTGCATTGGGTTTTGATGCAGGGGTACAGTACACCGCCGGGAAGCGAGATAATTTTCATATTGGTATTAGCTTACGAAATGTAGGAACCAATCTTCGTTTTTCAGGAGATGGTTTTAGCTTTAATGGAACCAGTCCGGACTTTGCTCGTGAACTTACCACGCAGTCACGTTCTGAGAAATTTTCATTGCCATCACAACTGAATATTGCTACTGGCTACGACTTTTATTTAGATGAAGCCTCTGCAACAGCAGGACCAGAAGCTGCAGAAAAAATGCCGAACCATCGATTAAGTACGATGGCAAGTTTCATTTCTAATGCATATAATAGCGATTGGATTGGTGTGGGGGCTGAATATGCGTACAAAGAAAAATTTATGTTGCGTGCAGCCTATCGATATGAGTCTAATATTGGGAATAAAGAAAACACAACCACCTTTTATACTGGCTTGAGTGCGGGTATTACCCTTCAAACGCGATTCTCTTCAAAAGAATCGGCTCCTGCCATTGCCATTGACTATGGTTACAAACCCACTCGCATTGCAGGTGGTGTACATGTAATTGGTTTGCGACTCAATATTGGAGCCTCCAAATCAGAGTAGGAAATAATCTAAAATTAATATATTTTTGCAATCAACGCTTTCAGTTCTGAAAGCGTTGATTCTTTTTAATAACAATTCATAAATAATGTATCGATGAGCAATATCACGTATGTAACTAAAGAAACTTTAGATCAGATGATATTAGAGTTAAATCAATTGAAGTCTGTAGGTAGATCTGAAATAGCAAAAGCTATTGCAGAAGCACGCGAAAAGGGATTTAAAAGAAAATGCTGAGTATGATGCAGCCAAAGAGGCACAAGGCCATCACGAGGCTCGCATTTCGATTTTAGAAACTGCGGTAGTGAATGCACGGGTAATTGATATTAAGGATATAGATACCAGCAAAGTTACCATATTAAGTAAGGTGACCATCTTAAATATGAATACCAAAAAATCTATTCAATATCAGATTGTTTCTGAAAATGAGGCTGATATCAAAGTAGGGAAAATCTCTGTTTCCTCTCCCATCGGCAAAGGACTATTAGGCAAAACCCTCGGCGAAGTGGCGGAGGTGACCAACACCAGGCGGCATCGTAAAGTTTAAAGTAGAGAATATAACGATTTAAGGATGGGTACTATTTTTTCAAAAATTATTTCGGGCGAACTACCATCTTATAAAATTGCAGAAGATGATGATTTTATCGCCTTTCTCGATATTATGCCCATTGCCCTAGGACATGTATTAGTGGTGCCAAAACTGGAAGTAGATAAGCTATTTGATGCCTCAGACCATATTTTGGGTAAGGCTTTACTTTTTGCCAAACCAATTGCCAAAGCACTTGAGCGCTCCTTTGAATGCAATAGGGTGGGTATCAGTGTAATTGGCATTGAGGTACCGCATGCACATATTCATTTAGTACCCATTCAATCGGCAGAGGACCTTAATTTTACCAAGAAAAAATTATCGCTAACGAGCGAGGAACTATCCAGCATACAGGATACTATCCTTCATGCCCTTCAGCACTAGGGTTTATAAATCGAAATCCAACACCGTGAATGGTTTGTATTTCAATATCATGTTCCTCTTTAAGGTATTTTCTTATTTTAGTGATGAACACATCCATACTTCTACCTAAAAAGTAATCGTCTTTTCCCCAAACTTTTGTCAATACTTCATCACGTTTCACCACTCGATTCGGATTTAAACAGAAAAATCGTAACAAATCAGCCTCCTTTTGCGTAAGCCGCAAATCAGTATTGGGCCCTTTTACGGTTAAATTAGGAAAATCAAACACCGTATTGCCAATTTGAAAAATCAATTCATCGGAGTTGGGGCTCTTAGTTCGTTTTAAAAATACTTCAATACGAAGCATTAATTCTTCCATACTAAAGGGCTTGGTAATATAATCATCGCCACCTGCCTTAAATCCGGCAATTTTATCCTCTTGTAAACTTTTTGCGGTAATGAAGAGGATGGGAATATGAGTGTTTTTTCTTCGAATTTGAGTAGCTAGCGTAAATCCATCCTTTTGAGGCATCATTACATCTAATAGACAAAGGTCATAGAAATTTTTTGAAAATTGCTGCCAACCGGCGTTTCCATCTGTCGCATGCGTGACTTCAAAACCACGTTCTTCAAGACTATCCTTGATAACATATCCCAAAGAGGCATCATCCTCCACTAATAGAATTCGAGTTTTTTGCGGCATAATTTTTTAGCGTTTAAATTTTTTCGGTATAAATATACAAAATTCTGAACCTTTTTCAAGTTCACTTGAAACTTTTATATCGCCTCCATGTTGCTTGCAAATAAGTCTTACATAATTTAATCCCAAACCAAAACCCTTCACATCATGAAGGTTGCCTGTTGGAATCCGGTAGAATCGATCAAAAACATGTGATAAATTTTCCTTAGAAATGCCAATGCCATTGTCTTTGATAGAAATGGAAACCATATCTTTTTCCTCGTTGCAGGTAATCAATATAGAAGGTTTGTTTTTGCAATACTTTACCGCATTATCCAATAAATTTCCAATCACATTTTTGATATGCAACTTGTCTACTTCAAAATGGATGGACTTGCATAGCATCTGTACCTTGATGTCGCCTCCTCTTGACCGGATGAGGGGTTTATAGGTTTTGTCGATAATATCTTCAAGCATCGGTTGCAGTTCGATCCACTCTTTGTTAAGTGATATCACATCTCTGCCGCTCTTGGCCATCTGTAATACCCGCTCTACCTGATGCGTGAGATGTTCCGTTTCATTACTAATAATCGTAGCATAATTCAACAAGCGCTCGGGATTGTTTACAATATTGGGGTTCTTTAGTACCTCTGATGATATTTTGATAGTGGCCAAAGGGGTCTTAAATTCATGCGTCATATTATTGACGAAATCTTTTTGTATTTCGCTCAGTCTTTTTTGCCGGAAAATGGTAAAAATGGCATAGGCCAATATCACTAAAAATAAAAACAACACCAAACTTGAAAAGCCCCATGAAATCATTTCCTTATTCAAAAATGTATCCAAATGGGGAAAATGCACTGCAAAATAATTATTCTCTTTTAAGTTTTTTGGAAATTTGGCTGGGATAATGTCATTATTTTCCTCTGTTTTATTGAGACTAATATACTTCCTAAATTTCACATTTTCACTTTCGCAATCATACACCAAAATTTCAAAATCTATTTTAATTTGTTGGGTATTCAGTTCGCGTTTCAGCAGTGTTTCTAACACGGTTGAGTCGATTTTGTCGTTAACCCGCACCGTGTAAAAATTATCTTCAACCTGTGACACGATACTATCTACCTGACTAAAATTATTATTCATTTTGAGCAAATGCACAGCCACATTCTTAAGCGCAAAGGTAACATGAGTATTAAAGGTCGTTTTTTCGAGTTCATACGCCTTTTTTATAAGAAAAAATTGTGTGGCTATGGTCAAAATGGCACATACTACCGATAAAATAAATATGATACGGAGTGTCTTATTACTCATATAGTTTTTGAACAAATCTAAAATTAGTTATTTTTTGATTCTGTGCGCATTATTCTTCAAGAATGTTTCCCAATTATTCTCTTTCAAACCTTTGGTATTGAATTGCATCGACTGATAAAAATGACAAAGTGCGACGGCAACGGCATCTGTGGCATCCAAAAATTCAGGTCGGTCCTCAAATTTTAAAATTTGTTGCAACATTTTCCAAACCTGATCTTTGCTTGCGTTCCCATTTCCTGTAATCGACTGCTTTATCTTTTTTGGGGAGTATTCCTGCGCGCTTAATCCGTGTTGCATGGCACTTGCGATAGCAACCCCCTGAGCCCTTCCCAATTTGAGCATGCTTTGTACATTTTTTCCAAAAAAGGGGGCTTCGATTGCAAATTGTGTGGGTAAAAAAGCCTTTTGAAGCTCTGTTATTTTATTATAAATGAGTTGGAGTCGCTGGTTCGCATTCTTATATTTTGACAGTTTCAGCACACCCATTTCTATCAACTTCGGCTGATTTGCAACAATTTCTACAAGGCCATATCCCATCACGATGGTGCCGGGATCAATTCCTAAAATTATTTCTGTTTTGCGGGGCAAGGGTAGTATTTTTACAGGGTGCTAAAAAACAAAAGTATAAAATTAATCTTCAAGGGAGTTATTGGATTTATTTTGTTTTCATGGATGGCCTATTCTTTATACCATCAAATTCAACGGCAACAAAACCTGAAATCTACGCTCTACGATTTGTATGTCGAATGGAATGCACAAAAAATTCTATTGCTAGCAGCCGTTATCGTGTTGATGGTTCTTAACTGGTCTATTGAAGCAGGCAAATGGCGTTTGTTGTTGAAGGGGACGGAAGAGTTTTCCTTGTCACGATCGCTGCAATCCGTGTTGACGGGCGTGGCTGTTTCGGTTATTACCCCCAACAGAATCGGAGAGTATATGGGTCGTATTCTGTACCTAAAAAATGTCAATAAAATACAGGGTATTACGGTTACCATCATCGGCAGTTTTGCGCAATTGATTATTACCGGTTTTTTAGGCTTATCGGGTCTTATTTACTACATATCCTATATCAAGCAGGGGAATTGGTTAACGGTATTATTAATTAGTAGTGTCATCCTCTGCGCATCATTGACCTATTTTTATTTTCATTTATACAAAATTATTGAATGGACCAAGGGAATTACCTTCTTACGAAAAATTCGAATATATCTTGAAATCGTCAAGCGCTTTGATCAGAAGCAACTCTTGTATATTTTATTTCTATCATTTATTCGGTACATCGTTTATACGGTACAATTTTTACTCCTTTTGCAAGTAATGATGGTATTTGCCCCACTGGCTGATTTGATTTTTACCATTTGGCTTATCTTTTGGGCCATGGCCATAGTACCCACTATTGCTATTGCCGAAATAGGCGTGCGGGGTGAAACCGCCCTTTATTTCCTATTGCCTTTAAGTGCCAATCAGCTGGGAATTGTATCTTCTTCACTGATGTTGTGGCTTATCAATCTCATTATTCCCGCCCTTATTGGCTGTCTTTTCGTGTACAAAATGAAAATATATGAAGATGATTAGGGAAGGGTATATTACGTAAAATGAGCGCCTGAAATCTTAATAATTTGCCAAAATAGGCCTTACATGGCGGATGCCATTCCGGTATAATCAACCTAGATGGCACATTCAGCTGCCAGTAAGCCTTCAAATGCACCTTCAGGCCATTTAATTTATTTTAACGGAAAACAAATCCCCTCGCTATCATTCATTTTTTTATATTTGCTTTCTTATATATTATTGAATATGAATTATAACAAGTTAAACAATATTATTGGGTGGGTTATTTGTGCAATTGCCTGCAGTGTTTATATGATGACCAAAGAGGCTACCGTTAGCTTTTGGGATTGCGGTGAATTTATTTCAGGAGCTGCCAAATTGGAAGTAGTGCACTCACCAGGTGCTCCTTTATTTTTGATGATTGGTCGTTTGTTTGTAATTCTCTTTGGAGGCGTTGCAAAGGCTGCCTTGGCTATCAATGCCTTGTCTGCCTTATGTAGTGGCTTTACCATTTTATTTTTATTTTGGACCATCACCCATTTTGCCAAACGCATTATCAGCAAACAAAATGAAGAGCTAACGCAAAGCAATTTAATCAATATTATGGGCGCTGGCATCGTAGGTGCTTTGGCTTACACGTTTTCTGACACGTTTTGGTTTTCAGCTGTGGAAGGCGAGGTATACTCCATGTCATCGTTTCTGACTGCCTTGGTATTTTGGGCAATATTAAAGTGGGAAGACCGCTTGAACGAAGAAGGTGGCTATGCTGACCGATGGATTGTTTTGATTGCCTTCATATTAGGCCTTTCTATTGGTGTGCATCTTTTGAACTTACTTACCATACCCGCTATTGTGATGGTGTATTATTTTAAAAAGTACACGGTAAGTACCAAAGGTACCATTATCGCATTCATATTGGGCTGTGTCATAACAGGTGCCGTGCAGTACGGCGTCATTCAAGCCGTTCCGATGCTAGCTTCTCAAATGGATATTATTTTTGTCAATTCCATGGGGATGCCATTCAATAGTGGCGTTTTCTTTACCATTCTTATATTAGCGGTAGCTTGTTTCTTCATTTTGAAGTGGGCCAAAAAGGCCAATTACTATTTTGTACATCTAGGAACATTATGTTTCATTTTCATTCTGATTGGAAATTCAGCCTTCTTTCAAACTATTATTCGATCCAATGCAGATGTTCCTATTGATATGACTAATCCTGATAATGCCATTTCGCTTATTAAGTATTTGCAACGAGAGCAATATGGTAAAGTGCCGTTGCTGACCGGACCCGATTATAATTCAAAACCCACTGGAATGAAAGAGGGTACCATGCAATATTGGAAGGGCGAAAAAAGATATGAAGAGTTGGGCGAAAAGCAAGATGAGTATGAGTATGATGCAGATCAATTGCGTGTATTTCCGCGTATTTGGGATGGCAATGATCCGAATCATGCCCAGTTTTATCAAAATTATTTAGGCTTGAGCGAAAATGAACGAGCTAGTAGTGGCGATAACCTTAAATTCTTTTTAGGGTATCAAGTAAATCAGATGTGGTGGAGGTATTTCTGTTGGAATTATATCGGACGTCAAAATGATGTTCAAAATATTCAAGGGGAGCCCCAAAATGGTAACTGGATGTCGGGTATTAAAGTGCTCGATAAAATGCGCTTAGGGGATGTAGATAAAATGCCGATTCCTTTACGTCAAAATCGCGCTCGAAACGAGCTTTATTTTCTTCCATTTATCTTGGGTTTGTTAGGTTTATTTTTCCAATACCAACATGACAAACAAAATACCTTTATTGTTACCTTATTATTTTTCTTTACAGGATTGGCCATCGTTATTTATTTGAATAATACGCCGATGCAACCACGTGAGCGTGACTATGCCTATGCCGGAGCCACCTACGCATTTGCTATTTGGATTGGACTCGGTGTGATGATGGTAAGCGATTTATTTAAGAAATTAAAATTAGGAGCCATGTCCCCTGCATTCGCAACCATTGTATGCCTCCTTGCTGTGCCGGTACTAATGGCCAGCAAAGAGTGGGACGATCACGACCGATCTAACAAAACGCTTGCGCATGCAACAGCAGTAAATTTCTTGGAATCCTGCGAGCCTAATGCGATCTTGTTTACCGAGGGCGATAATGATACCTATCCACTTTGGTATGCACAAGAAGTGGAAGGTATCCGAACAGATGTACGTTTGGTAAATATCAGTTTATTGGGTATTGACTGGTATATCGATCAATTAGGACATGCTGTAAATAAAGCAGCACCGGTGCCTTTGGTATGGAAACCCGAACAGTATAGAGGGGAGAAGCGAAACTACATTCAGTATTATGATAGCAAGGCTATTGCACAAGATAAGTATGTAAATCTTACTGAAATATTGCAGTGGGTGGGTGATGATAAAAATGCACAAAATGGTATGAATGGCAGAGGTCTAAATTACTTTCCGGTGAAAAATTTCTACCTGCCGGTCGATAAAGAATTAGTACGTAAAAACAATATCATTGCGCCCAACGATACCTCTTTCATTGAAGAACAGGTTCGGTTTAGTATGCCAAAAAATGTGGCCTATAAAAATGATTTGGCCATTTTAAATGTGCTGGCGGCCAATGCCTGGAAGAGACCCATCTATTTTGCAAATTCCATTGATCCCGATCACTATGAAGGCTTAACTGAATACTTGCAATTAGAAGGTTTGGCCTTCAAATTAGTACCGGTACGAACGCCTGGGTCTACTGCCAATGCACCGCTTCGCGTGAATGTAGACAAATGCATGGATCTAATTTTGAATAAGTTTACATTCGGAGGTGCCGAAAAGGCAAATGTTTATTTTGACCAAACCAATAGAAGAATGCTGAATACTCCACGTGTGCTTGCGTTTCAATTGGCAGAGCATTTACTTCGAATCAATCGAAAAGAGGATGCCCTTAAAATTGCCGACCATGTAGTAAAAAGCATTCATGAAAAGGCTTTTCCCACCGGCTTAAGTCAGGAAGATAGAACCATGATATTGATGACCGATGTCTATATTAAAGCAGGCGGTAAGGCGCAAGCTAAAATATTAACCGACAAGTTGATGAAATTTTTAGAAGATGATATTGCCTATATGAACTCATTGCCTTCAGACAAAAAAGGATTTAAACAAGATGATATTCAGTTTGAATTGACTGCGATGAATTTCTTGGCGAATGAAGCAATGAACAATGGTATGCAGGATATTGGCAAACCCATGAGCGATAAAGTAAACAGCTTTGCTTCTTATATGCCTCGTCAACAACAAGGACAATAGTTACGCGCTTATTTATTTTAATTATGTATCAGGCTAGTATTAAAGATCAGAACTTTCAAATTGATTTGGATTCCAAAAGCACCTTGTTGAATGGAATGGAATGTTTGCTGCAACTTGTGAAACTTGACGATGGCGGCTATCAAGCTAATTTCAGAGGGGAAAAAGTAATTGCAGACATTGTGATAGTAGATCGTGAGTTGAAGCAAATTGTTTTGCGTATTAAGAATAAAAAGTACGCCATACAAATTAAAGAACCTGTGGATCTAATGCTTGAAAGCCTGGGAATACAAGCGAAAGCAATCAAAAAATTAAATCAACTGAAAGCGCCCATGCCGGGTTTGGTTACCAAAGTGTTGGTAAGTGAAGGGGATTCTGTGAAGCAAGGTGAACCTCTTTTAATTTTGGAAGCCATGAAAATGGAAAATGTTTTTAAGGCTGCCAACGATGTCAGAATAAAATCTATTAAAAGTACAGGAACGACAAGCAGTAGAAAAGGGAGAAGAATTAATCTCTTTTGAATAAAACAAGTATTCGCAAATGAAGTTAATGAAGAACACCTTTCTATTGAGTTTGTTGCTATGGAATGCTCTCATCGCGAATGCGCAACGTTCGTATATTTATATTGAGCTCATCAAAACCATGCCGTGTAAAATTATACAAAATGGAAAGGAGTTAGCTCCCTTCCATAAAAATTTCGCTATTTTAACCCTTAATGAAAATCGCGAGCAAAATATAGATATTGAATTTGGAGGGGACCTGTATCCGAAACAAAGTTTTGTAATTGATGCCACAGCAGACGCCTTATTTGCTTACAAACTGGCAAAGTCAGGTGAGAAGAGTTTTTACCTGCTTGACCTCGTGAACAATGGAAAAATTATTGAGTCAAATAGCGCTATAAATATTGGACTGGCAACTGAATTGAATACCATCCAATTTGGAGTTCATCAAAAGCTTGCTTACCCCGCCACCAATCAGAAGAAAGGAACAGTGAATTGGTTGAGGAAACGACCGAAAAACGATGCCACAGCCAGCTCAGGAAATAAGAAAAGCTCTCCAAAACAAAAGCATGGTGATTCCCAAACCAATAAGCCGTTGGCAGGAGTTAAGAATGGGGGGCAAAATATACCACCGCAATACGGGGTGGTTGAGGTAATCAATACCAAAAATCAGGTTGCTGAAAGTGTACCCAGTGAAACGCAATCACCCCCCCGTGTGGTGAATAGCAAGGCACCCATTGTAAACTCAGTACCTACTGCGAAATCAAATTGCTACCTTACAGCCTCAGACAAGGAAGTAGAAAGCTTTATTGAAAAAACACGTTTGAAGTCAGACGATGAAGCCAAATTGTTACTCCTGCGCAAAAAGCAATTTACCGGATGTTTGTCTGTGAATCAGGTGATGCATATTGCGGAAGAATTTTCAACACAATATGGAAAGTACAATGTCGTAAGGATTTCATTTTCTAATATCGGCAATCGGCAAGATATGATGCAATTAGAGTCTTTATTTAAAACGGAAGGCTATCGCAGCAAATTTAACAAGTTGCTTAATCCACAGGAGTAATCTAAAATATATTTTAGCAATGACCAAACGCCCCATCCGGAAAGTATCTGTTTGTAAATGGCTAGCATTAGTGGCTGCAAACGGAGTGTCATGCAATGGCCTAAAAAGCATACTGATTTTATGAGTGCATCTTTTTTGGATCATAAGGAGATTGTTTACCGTTTTAATGGAGGCACTAATAGTACATTGGGTCTCTATTTCGACTAGTACTATTTTTCAAGGAAAAAATAAGAAAGACTTATAGTCCGATTTGCAGAAAAAAGATAAGCATCCAGTGGGCAAATTAATTGGCTGCGACAAATTAGTTATAAATTTAAGAAGATCAACGAGTATTTTTGCACTTTAAAAATAACCATTCACTATGCAACTAACCTATTACGGACACTCATGCTTTGCTGCTCTGATTAACGGAAAGCACCTCCTTTTTGATCCGTTTGTTTCAGCAAATGAAAAAGCCGCAGCTATCGATATACATCAGATACAAGCCGATTATATTTTGGTGAGCCATGCCCATGCCGATCATTTTTTAGATTGTCTCTCCATCGCCTTGCGTACCGGTGCCAAGGTGATTTGTAGTTGGGAAGTGCATGAATGGTTACAAGCAAAAGGAGTGCACAATACCCATCCGATGAATGTGGGGGGGAAATGTACCTTTGACGACTTTACCGTTAGATGCACGGTGGCTCAGCATAGCAGTAGTTTTTCGGACGGCATGTATGGTGGCAATGCCATGGGGTTTATTGTCTATGCAGAAAGTCAGTCTTTTTATTATAGTGGAGATACAGCGCTTAGCGTAGAGATGCAATTGATACCAGGATGGGCTGAATTATCATTTGCCGTTTTACCAATAGGCGACAATTTTACTATGGGTATCAGAGACGCGATTCACGCCGCACAATTTGTAAAAACCACCAAGGTAATTGGTGTTCATTTCGATACGTTTGAGTATATTACAATTGATCATCAGGATGCGATTCGAGCCTTTGAAAACGAAAAAATTGAATTGATACTCATGGATATTGGAGAAACACGTGAGGTGTAAATCTATATGTCATCCAATTAATCCTTCATCTCTGAAACTAAAGTAATTATTGCCGGCCACAATAATATGATCGGCGATTTCAATATCCAGTAATTTACCTCCTTGTATCATTTTTTCGGTAAGCCTCTTATCTGCCTCACTTGGATTGAGGTTTCCGCTTGGATGATTATGCGACAAAATAATTCGGGTGCTTGATTTTAACTCCAGCGCTCTTTTAAAAATGATTCTGCTGTCTACCACTGTCCCGGTAATGCCCCCATTACTGATGTTTTCAACACTGATGACATTTCCATTATGCAGCATGTAAATTACGTAGAACGCTTCCACTGTTTTGCCAAAGTAATGCGAGGCCAACACCTCAAAGGCATCACGGCTGCTTTTGATTTGTGGTTTTTCTAATGCAGCACTTATTTGTCTTCTTTTGCCAATTTCTAAGGCCGTCAATAAAGTGATTGCCTTTTTTTCGCCCAAGCCTTTTATTTTTTTTAAATCAGTAAAAGTCATGTTACTCAACTCCAATAAATTTTGGTGATTGGCTTCCATGATTTCTTTGGCAATATCTAAGGCACTTCGATTGGCAGTCCCTGTATTGATTAAAATAGCAAGCAACTCCGCATTTGAAAGTGCTGCAGCTCCTTTTTCAATCATTTTTTCTCTGGGTCTGTCTTCTGAAGCCCAGTTTTTAATACTTTTGAAATTTTCCATGTAGGTCATTTACTCATTGAAAAGTACCATCGTAGTAGGTAGTTGCAAAGTACTGATTTGTTCTATAAAAAAGAAAATTCTATGCAAATTTTTGGAAAGAGTCCATTATTTGAAGCCACTCTATTTCTTTAATGCATGCCTGTATAGATCTATGTTCCTAAATCCGATTCCGTCACTAAAGTATTTAGTATTGTCTATCACGAAAGGGAGTCCTGATGGTAAAAAATAGGATTGGGTTCTATATTTCTGTTTACACATTTCTGTTTCGTTAAATGAAGGGGTATTACAAGTAGTTCCTTTTCGCAATGTTTATTTTATCGCTATCTTTGGAGCCAAATAATAAAATTAACATTCAATGAAACTAGTTTCTCATCTTATGAACGGCAATCAGCATTTGGCCATACTGGTTGATCATAAACTTTATAATGTCAATGAGGCAGATGTGCTATTGCCCGCTACCATGAAGGAATTATTAGACACCTGGGAATTGAACATCGATAAATTAAAAGCACTTGAAGTAAAAATTAAAAAAGGCCAGGTGCTTGAACATCATTATACACCTTATCAGGAAGCCATTCTATTGGCACCTGTACCAGAACCCACAAGTTGTCGCGATGGGTATGCCTTCAGACAGCATGTGGCGGCAGCAAGAAGAAATCGTAAGGTAGATATGATTCCTGAATTTGATCAGTATCCCATTTTTTATTTCACAAACCATAATGCCATTCAAGGACCGGGAAATATTGTATGCATGCCCGATCATTTTCAAAAGCTAGATTTTGAATTGGAGGTTGCCATTGTGGTTTGCAAGAAAGGGAGAAACATCAGAGCCTCAGAAGCTGATAGTTATATTGGCGGATTTATGATTATGAATGACATGAGCGCTCGAACCTTGCAAATGGAAGAAATGCTTTTGAATCTTGGACCGGCCAAAGGGAAAGACTTCAGCACCGTTATTGGTCCAATGCTGGTAACACCTGATGAATTGGAAGCATATAAGGTACCGTGCAAACCAAACCATACCGGTAATAATTATGATTTAAAAATGGTGTGTAAAGTGAATGATATTCAGGTAAGCGAAGGAAACCTGGGAGATATGGACTGGACCTTTGCAGAAATATTAGAACGTTGTGCATACGGAGTAGATATTTTACCCGGAGATGTCATCGGAAGCGGAACGGTAGGCACCGGCTGCTTTTTAGAATTAAACGGTACCGGTTTATTAAACGACCCCAATTTTAAACCCCAATGGTTACAGGATGGTGATGTAGTAACCATGGAAATTGACGGACTCGGTGTGCTCACCAATAAAATAGTTAAAGAAGAATCAGAGTTTTCTATTTTGGCCTTGAAGAAAAGCTAATCAACAGAGGAAAGAAGCTGAAAGGTGTCTAAGATGATAATACGGTTTGGAAATTATAGAGCCACTAACCAATCTGCCAACGTTAAAAATTGCTTTTTTTTCCGAATCGAAACGTCAATAGCTATTCGTTCATTCCTACGTAACCTCTTTCATACTCACTAAATAATGTATCATGATTATTAAACCTTCAGAAATAAAAACGGCACAATTTCATGCCTATTTATTAGGCGCTATTGCACCGCGTCCCATTTGTTTTGCCTCCACAATCAATGCAAAAGGGAATTCCAATTTGTCGCCGTATAGTTTTTTTAATATTTTCGGAAGTAAGCCACCCATAGCCATTTTTTCACCTGCCCGACGTGTTCGTGACAATACCATCAAGCATACCCTCGAAAATATTTATGAAACAAAGGAGGTGGTAATTAATGTGGTTAATTATGCAATGGTGCAGCAAATGAGCCTAAGTAGTTGTGAGTATCCTAAAGGTGTCAGCGAATTTGAAAAAGCCGGCTTTACACCTGTGCCATCTACTTTGGTGAAGCCGTTTCGAGTGAAGGAATCTCCGGCTCAGCTTGAATGCAAAGTACTGGAGGTAAAGGAAACCGGTAAGGAAGGAGGGGCGGGAAATCTGATTATTTGTGAGGTGGTAATGATGCATATTCAGGATGAGGTACTCAATGAAATGGGACAAATTGATCCGCATAAAATAGATTTGGTTGCTCGGATGGGTGCTGATTATTATTGCAGGGCTAGTGGCAATGCCGTTTTTGAAGTAGCTAAACCCAATATGCAATTGGGAATGGGAATGGATGCATTGCCACCACTGATTCGAAACAGTCGTATATTAACCGGAAATCATCTGGGACAACTTGCGAACTGTACGCAGATTCCAGATTTGGATACTGAATTTGTGGTTGAGGAAGAGATCGATTTAGAATTGCAAGCCATAACCTATTTAGAAAGCAATCAAGTGGAAAAGGCCTGGCAAGTGCTTCTAAGAAGGAAATGAAATCAGCACGCAGTGTGGACTACTTTGCAAAAAACCATTTCCATACCTCAATAATATTTGTACCTTTGAAGTCCTAATAATTAGTAGTAAATAATGTCAAAAATACTAGCAGCGATTACATGTGTGGGTGGGTATGTTCCCGAAGATAAACTTACGAATTTAGATTTGGAGAAATTGGTGGATACCAATGATGAATGGATTACCACACGTACCGGCATAAAGGAACGTAGGATTTTGAAGGGCGAAGGATTGGGAACCTCGGATATGGCGGTAAAAGCCGTTCAGCAAATATTTGATAAAAAGGGAATTGACCCACTTGAAATTGAATTGCTCATTTGCGCAACCACCACACCCGATTTTACGTTTCCAGCAACGGCTAATGTCATCACCGATAAATTGGGAATGAAAAATGCCTGGGGTTATGATGTGAGTGCGGCATGCAGTGGATTTTTATTTGCGCTTACTACTGCTGCCCAGTTTATTGAAACCGGTAAGTATAAAAAGTAATAGTAGTTGGTGGCGACAAAATGAGCTCGATTCTTAATTTTGAAGACCGAGCCACTTGTATCATTTTTGGCGATGGATGTGGCGCTGTGCTACTGGAGCCCAATACCGAAGGATTCGGAATTGTAGATAGTATTTTGAAAGCAGACGGGGCCGGTAGGGCATTTTTGCATCAAAAGGCCGGTGGTTCTGTGAAACCAGCCTCTGTGGAGACCGTGATGAACAAGGAGCATTATGTGTACCAAGAAGGCCAAACCGTTTTTAAATTCGCTGTAAAGAATATGGCTGAAGTGGCCTATGATATCATGCAACGAAACGGCCTCAGCGAAGAGGATGTAACTTGGTTGGTACCGCATCAGGCCAACAAACGCATTATTGACGCAACCCGCGAGCGTATGGGGTTGCCCGAAGAAAAAGTGATGGTCAATATTCAACGATATGGCAATACCACCAATGGAACCTTACCACTTTGCTTGTGGGAATGGGAAAGCCAATTGAAAAAAGGGGATAATATTGTATTAGCGGCCTTCGGCGGTGGATTTACTTGGGGTGCCACTTTTTTGAAATGGGCTTATTAAGTCATTTTCTATTTTTTAAGTAGCAGCACAGTGGCATGTGCCACAATACCTTCTTGGCGGCCTACAAATCCCATTTTTTCTGTTGTGGTTGCTTTTATAGAAATCAATTCTGTATCAATATGCAAACATTCTGAAATAGCTTCCTGCATGGCAGAGATATAGGGCTTTATTTTGGGTAGTTCTAAACAAACGGTACTATCTATATTGCCAATACTGAATCCCTTATTTTGTATGAGTTCATGACATTTTTTCAAAAGAATTTTGCTATCAATATTCTTATACGCATTGTCCGTATCAGGGAAATGCGTGCCAATATCGCCTGCAGCAATGGCGCCAAGCAAGGCATCACAAATAGCGTGTAACAAAACATCAGCATCCGAATGACCATCCGCACCACGGTGGTATGGAATAAGAATTCCCCCAAGCCAAAATTCTCGACCATCTTTTAATTGATGATAATCAATACCATAACCGATTCTAAACATTGCATTTGATTTTATTTATAAAAAAAGCTATACGACCGGCGAATAGCTTTTTTTGTAGTATTATGATGAGAAGGTTCTACTATTTTTTCTCTTTTCGGTCATCTTTTTTGTTGTCTTTCTTCTTTTTATCATCATCCGGTAAAATCAATTTACCTAAATCATCAATATCAAATAGTTAAGAGAATCGTAAAGTGTTTGATAGGGGATTTCTGTTAATACCACTTCCTGATGGCACCAAGTATGCAATATTCAAACCGAATACATTATACTTTACACCAAGGCCAACGGTTAGAAAGCGTCGATCGCCTTTGTATTTACTTTCATAAAAATAACCGGCACGGGCAAAAAACTGATTTTGATAGGAATACTCTGCTCCAATACTAAGCATCACTTCTTGCAATTCTTCTTTTCCACCACCGGGCGCATCACCAAAAGAGCCCAACATACCACTCATAAGCGTTTTTTCAAACGGATACGTTTGAATAATATTGCCTAAACTATCTTCCTGCAACTGCGGAGAAGGTACCAATAGTTTATTAACGTCTAAAGCAATGGTCAAACGATTAAATTCATCCACCTGATAATTGTATGCAGCGCCAATTCCTAAATTGGTAGGGATGAAATCTTTTCTATTTCCTGAATAGCTGATTTTAGAACCAATATTTGTAATGGCTAGGCCGGCATTGATGCTAGAGCCTTCAATATCATCTTTACTTTCGAGTTGCTTGGTATAAAATAGACCGAAATCTACTCCAAATGAATTACCCGGTTTGTAGGTTACCCCATTCGAATTGCCTGCTCCATTTATAATATTGGAGTGAATATATTTACCGGATAAACCGATGGATAAATTGTCGGATAATTTTCGAGAATATCCCAAATCAAATGAAAATTCACGTGGCTTACCGGTACCGGCAGGCTGCGCGTCAATGGTAGTGTAATTGATGTCTCCCAATGAGAAATATCGCATACTGAAACTTATGGCTTGATTTTTATTTTCTTTTTCGCCAAATTTTGCATAGCCTGAAATATAGGCCAGAAAAATATCGGGTACTAAATCTTTTAACCAAGGAGTATAGGTAACAGATACACCGGCATCCTTATTTGACATCGCCAATTTACCTACATTCCAAAATTGAGAATTAGCATCGGGGCTAATGGCAATTCCAACATCTCCCATTCCACCTGAACGAGCATCCGGACTAATTCGCATGAAGGGAACGGCAGTGGTAATGGTATTATACTGATTGTCCTGACCGCTTAAACCTGTTTGTGCGTTTGCCTGCAGTACGACACCCACCATGGAAACACCCAGAATAAACTTAAAAGTTTTACTTATCATTAAAATGTAATTTGTTAAAAGTAAAGGTCTAATCAATATGCAAATAAGATTGGTAATAAATTGAGTGGCAAATATAGGGTATTCTTATGAATTATCTAAGAAGGATTAATTTTTGTAATTTATTGTCGGAGGCGCCATTTTGTGATTTTACAGACAAATGATACAAGTATACGCCATTGCCCAAACGGTCGCCAAACTCATCTAAGCCATCCCAATCTATGGCTGCTATTCTGGTACCCTCCGTATTTACCATGGTTCTGATATTTTTTACCACTTTACCGCTTACCGATAAGATTTTTATACTGACCCAAAGATTTTGATTAGGCATATTGTGTTCAAACATAAATTGCGTATGGATCGAAAAGGGATTTGGATAATTGTACACCTGTGCAATTTTTCCTTCCGATGAAGAAACTACCACGAAATCGAGCCGTACCTCAGAAGAATTATTGGTGATATCCCAAGCCTTAATGGTCAAACTGTGATTGCCTTCGCTTAGGTTGGTTAGTGGAAATTGTACTTTTCCTGAACGGTAATTATCTAAATCGGCTTCAAAGAAATTATTTAAAATATAGGTTTGTTGTGCATTTCCATCCAAAATGGCTGTAATATCGTGACCAACTGAATTGCCGGTATAATTAATTCCGTTATCATCAGACAATTTGATGAGCAAGGTGGAGTTTTTAGTGGTAATGCCACCATTTACAAATTTATCATTGTTGAGGTAGGGCTTTATTATCGGTCCTTCATTGTCAACGATAGGGTTGGGCGAGCTACTTCCGATATAAATATTATTATCGTACCCATTTCCATCCTCTAGGGTATTATCTGTGTAGTAACTGATTTTACCTTTTGATATTTGATAATTGATATCTTTGGGCACTACAAAAGTGTAACTGAATTTGCCATTTTTTACAGTTGCTTTGCCTTTGTATAAAATATTGTTTTGCACCAAATATTCCGTGGCACTGGTACCCGGATCGATGGTAGTTAATTTTTTGGGCTTGTCAAAAATGGTAGGATATACAATTCCATTATAGTCGTTCAGTATATTGCCATTCACATCCGAAACATGACCTGAAATGGTATATTTGCCCAATGCCTTAAGTGTGTCGTAGGATACGGCAACGGCTATACCATTGATGCTATCTGTTTTTACACGATGTTTTGGAAATGCAAGTGGTAATCCCGGGTCACCCAATAGTGCAAATTTTCTGAAATTGGAAGCCACAAATTCACTGACACTGCTCACATATCTCAAATTTTTTGAAAGTCGATAGGCGTCTCCTAAGGTAGGGTACTTTTTATCTATTGACTGAAATCCGGTTTTCATATAATTGAGATTCATAATTCGGTTTTGATCGGCATACACCAGTTGGGTGGTAGTCATTAAAGCAATGGCTCCTCCATTGGGTTTGGTAAGCAATATCTCGCCGGCTGAGTTTACAGCTGGATTGTCGAATGGTGCAAAATCGCAAGTGGCGGTAATGAATAGAGGTAATCGATTGTAATTGGTCATGGTATTGATATCATCCATCGAAAAAATTCGTTCTTCACACCAGCCTAGTGGTCCCCCATGGCCATTGTAGTTTACCAAAAACGTTCCATTATAAATTTGTTCTGTTACCGCCTTATTGGCATCCGGTGCACGTGGACCAGCTGGTGTGGCTTCGACATTAAATCCACCAACATAAATTTTATATTTATTATAGACAGGTAATGAATCATTCACGTAGGCATTCATAACCTCAGCATCTTGTAAGTGAATATTGCCATCACCGTTGTCAGCATTGAAGGTCATATTGTTTTTCCATGAACCAAAAGACTTCGGACTATCGTAGTTAATAATTTTGTTGATGATATCTGCGGCCGCACTTAGGGTAGAAATCGGAAATCGACCGATGCCAATATCAAGTGTATTGATTTGATTATTAGAGTAATTATTCTGGTCTTCGCTATCGTCTAAAAATCCAAAAAAGTCGTCGCTACAATAACCTAGTGTTTTGTTGATGCTTTCATTGGTTTCGGAAACCGGCACCAGATTGCTATTGCCACTAATGCGGTTTTTAAAATCATAGGAGGCATCTCCAAATAAGAGCAAATATTTTGGCAGGTCGTTGATGGCGGCTTTATCATAAAGCATCTTCACGAAATCGCGGATGGCTGTTACATCCTGCGACCCTGATGAAAATTCATTGTAGATTTCCTGCGGGCTTACAATCAAAGTTTTGTAATTACGCTTGCTAGCATGGTATGCAGCTAATCTTTCTGCCTCCGATTTTAAAGAAGGAGGCACCACAATGATATAGTCTTGGCTGCTCAAGGCATGTAGGTTTTGATTGGCTGTTTTTTCAATAAACGTAGGCGTATTAAACACACTTCCATCCACTGCAATAAAGCGATGTAAACTTCCGGCTTCTTGCTTAAAGGAGAGGGTACTGCCAAGCAAGTTGGTTTCCATTTTTATGGGTAGTAGCGGATTGGTGATGTCCCAAACCTGAGTATTTGCATTGGCATTTTGAATTTGATAGGCAGCGATGTTTCCAGCGCCTACACTATTCCAATCAGCAAAATTGAGATATCCATTAAAAACTAAATTTCTTCGGGCGTTGATTTCAATATAGTCGATGTATGCAACTGCACTGCTACTTCCTTTACTAAAATTATAGTTGATGGCTATGGTAGGGGCAGTAATGCTTACATCATTTGACTGTAAATTGGTGACGATTACCGGATCGAAATAATTTGGTCCGGTAGGGCCCATGGAGGCAGTGGTAAGACCAATACCATTTGCACTCATATTCATGATATTGGTACCGGTAAATGAAATGGCTCCTAAGCGTGTGGTAATATTAGTCGGGCTTCCACCATCTATATTGGGAACAGAAAAGGTAAAGGTTCGATTTAAATACCTTCCGGGTTGGTCGCTAAACTCGTCCCCCCACCAAGTTTTTCCAAATCGTCCCAGGTTTACAGAATCATTTTCATGAAATAAAAATTCATTAAAAGAATTGACGTTTACATTGGAAGCGCCAACAGTTGATTGTAGACTTACTCTTTTGCCGATTCCCTTATCAAAATTTAAGAAGTAATGGCTTTCGTTTGAGTATAAATTATAGGTGTGCGTAAATTTTTTATTGGTGGAATCTTTTAGGATGCCATGAGGACCGTTGGCATAAAATAAAATATAGTCACCCGGGTTCAGTTGTCCATCGCCTCCGTCCACAACCTGAATGGCATTTTCCACCAAATCGTCATATCTATACGTCGCGTTGTTTTCATCTAGTAGTTCCCCACCATTTCCCGTACAATCGAATATTATTTGAGCTAAAGGTAGCAGGGTCAACACCGATAGTATTTTTTAATAAAATCGTAATCTACTTTTTGTAGCCCACGGGTATTGATGGAAATTTTATAGAAATTGCCGGAACCTAAAACAGAACTGGAAGCATACACTCGATTGCCTGTAGTTTTGTTGGCAGTTTGGTCTTCAATAATTTCAATTTGATAATCTTCAATTTTTTCAATGCTTTTGTCTAGGTTTTGAATGTATTGCGGAACGAGTATCGATGCAAAAGGCTGTTTTCGTTCCATTGAAATGTAAACGGTGGGTTCAATTTTGGTTGGAAATACAAAGTCTTTCGGGTAGGTGGCGTTTTCAATTCGGGTTGTTTTAATTTGGCTCAGTTTAACAGTAGGTGTGGCAAATCTCTGTAAGTTTCGACGCTCCACTTTATAAATGGCATTAAGTGGAATACTTGTTTTGCCATCTGCTGTTTTTGTTGGATGGAGAGCATCGATCTGTTTAGCAGCTACAGCCGTGTTTTTCAATTGGGCCCATGCGCCATTTGTAATGAATAGAATGCCTACTACTGCAAAAAATATGGTTTGTTTCATATACTACCTACTGTTATTCAAAGTTAACGTTAAATCGATTGACATTGGTCAAATTAATGTAAAATTGTTTGCAGGCGTAAATGGGTTTAAATGAAGATATCAATTTGAATATGTAGAACGAAGTATAAGTAGGGTTATTGCCTTTTGCCTTAGATATTTTCAGATACGGGGCTAATAGTCAGCTTAATACGTTGAATCCGCATTTTTTCTAATTGAATTACCGTAAAATCATAATTCATAAAACTGACAATTTCGTTTTGTTGTGGAAATTTTCCTGCAATTTCCAGTACCAAGCCGGCAATCGAATCACTTTCACCACGAGCTTCCTCAAAGACCTCCACGGGAATCCCGGTAATTTTACACATGTCATTAATTAAGGTTTTGCCTTCAAAAATGAAATTATGTTCGTCAATTTTTTTTGAAAAAAGGCCCTCTTCATCATATTCATCTTTAATATCACCAATAATTTCTTCCATAATATCTTCAAGGGTGACAATTCCGGAGGTGCCGCCAAACTCATCCACCACAATGGCCATATGGCTTCTTTTGTGTTGAAATTCTTTTAGCAAATCTTCAATCAGTTTACTTTCATGTACAAAATAGGCAGATCTAATGACACTATGCCAATCGAAGTTTTCCGTATCAATATGAAGGAGTAAATCTTTAGTATGAATGATCCCCTTTATTTCATCCAAGGACTCAGAATAGACAGGCAAGCGCGAAAAACCGGTGTCTAAAACTTGGTCTTTGACTTTGGCAAAATCCCATGCAAAATCAATACCGGACACATCAAGTCGGGTTTGCATGATTTGCTTCGCCGTTATATCTCCAAATTTCAAGATTCCCTTAAAAATATTCACTTCTTCTTGCGTTGCTGAATGTTTTACAGTCAATTCAATAGCATGCTCTATTTCTTCATTACTGATATCATTTTTCGATTTTCGTGAAAACTTATCCTCAATAAAGGTAGTGGAGTTGACCAAAAAATTACTTAAAGGACTGAATGCCTTATCTAAAAACTTGATATAAGGAGCCACAAATAAACTCAAACGCATATTATTTTGTGTGGCATAAACTTTTGGAAGTACCTCGCCAAAAAGAACCAAAAAGAAAGTGACAATAATTACCTGGAAAATGATATCGATCAATCCTGCAAAGTTTGAAAATTGAGCAGGAAGCCACGTTTCAAAATGAAAGATGCTTTTATATAAGGAATTGGTACTTATAATAACCCCTATACTGAGAAAATTATTGCCAATTAAAATGGTTGCCAGTAATCTTTTAGGATTTTCGAGAAGATTCAGCAAGGTAGTATTTGCATAATCTTGCTTCGTTTTAATATAATTGATATCCTTTGCTGAAAGGGAAAACAGCGCTACTTCCGATCCGGAAATTAACGCAGTAAGAATAATTAAAAGAATGATGACAATTACTAAGGTTATTTGAGAATTCGTACTGAGTTGTGCTGAAAGCAAGGTATTAAGCAAAGTACTATATGTCGAGTCGGGGTCCAATACTATAAATTTTTATGATTGAAAAAATGTAGATGTATGAATCGATTTTTATTTTTTCAGTGCAAATATAATCTAAAATAGTAATTCACTGTCCAAATCATCCGTTGCCGCTTTATGGCCGGGAATGATGGGTGGGTGATGTTCAATGTTGGCGTGGTCATCAGGTTCATGCTTAATGTCACCGTTTCCTCTTTTGTCAAGCATTACCAAATTGGAAGCGATTATTTCGGTCATAAACCGTCGATTTTTGTCTTTATCTTCCCATGAACGGGTTCGTAAACTCCCTTCAATATGCACCAAACTGCCCTTATGAAGGTATTTGGCAGCTAATTCCGCAAGTCCTCTCCAAAGTACAATATTATGCCATTCGGTTTGAGGAATGGTATTGCCCCTTTTATCTTTAAAGGTTTCGGTGGTGGCTAAAGGGAATTTAGCTACCGGGATATTTCCTTCAATATATTGTATCTCGGGGTCTTTACCCAAATTCCCAATAAGAAAAACATGATTCACTCCTCTCATAATGGTAGTTTTAAGTAGGATAGATTATTTTGCAACCTTAAAGATAATTGTTTTTTTCAAAAAAAGAAATTATCATTTTGGGGAAAGCGTAGATAGAAAGCCTCGCTTTGGGAATCTTTATCAATTGAAGATCCTGAATGCAGTCCAAGTTGTTGACCTCCATTCGATAAAAGAAACCATGTATTTTTTGATGGGATAATTTTTGAGTGTACCGTTCGGGTATCTTGCTGTATTTTAGGCCCTTTAGAAAGGGATATTCTGTAAGATTTATTTTCTGTTTTTCGATTCGATACGGACTGTATAAATGCTGCCAAATATCCTTTTCATTGCGTTGCTGAATAAATATCGACTGCTTGTTTTCAAAAATGAAAAAGTGGAAGTATCGGTCCTTAAGGATTATTTTAGACTTTTTAGCAGGGAGCTCGCTAATGCGTCCGTGGATATAGGCATAGCATTTTTTTGCAAATGGACAGCTTTCGCACAGCGGGCTTTGGGGTTTGCAAATGGTAGCGCCTAAATCCATGATGGCCTGATTGTAGCTGGCGCTTTGCTTTTTGGGAAGTAATTTTTGCGCGAGCAGCTCAAACTGCTTTTTTTCTTTTGCGGATTGGTAAGGTGATTCAATGCCAAAATATCTGCTTAGGATTCTAATTACATTTCCATCTACTACAGCATAGGGTAAATCAAATGCAAAGGCTGCTATGGCTGCTGCAGTATAGGGCCCAATACCCTTTAATTTAAGAATGTCATCGTAGGAGTGGGGAAAGATACCATTATAATCATTTACAATCATTTTGGCGGTCTGCAACATGTTTTTGCATCTGCTGTAATAACCCAATCCTTGCCAAATTTTATACAATTCCGATTCGTTGGCATTGGCAAGTGCTGCAATATCAGGGTATTTTTTCAAAAGGGCCCGATAATATTTTTCGCCTTGTTGTACTCTGGTTTGTTGCAATATGATTTCGCTCACCCAAATCTTGTAGGGATTTTTTTCTCCCTTCCAAGGCATGCTGCGATCATTTTGGTGTCGGTCCCAGTGAAGGAGTAATTTGCTAAACAATTGATAATTAATGAATTAAAATAGAGTTAAATGAAAAATAAGGGGGCAAAAAGTAGTGTTTTTTTTAAAAAAAAACTATATTTGCGCAAAAATAACTCAAAATTAAATTACTGGAACGTGAAAAAGTCAGATTTAATCAATCTTATAGCAGAGCAAACCGGCGTACCGAAAGTGGATGTATTGGTTTCTATTGAAAGTTTTTTTACTAATGTAAAAGACACCTTAGCTCAGGGCGAAAATATCTACATACGCGGATTCGGGAGTTTTATTACCAAAAAGCGTGCCGCAAAAATTGGACGCAATATCAAAAAGAACACCTCGGTGTTTATTCCCGAGCATTATATCCCGGCCTTTAAACCTGCCAAAGAATTTGTGGAGGAAGTTAAAAAACTTCAAACTTCAAATATTGAAGTGGTGAATGAGTAAAAGTAGTACTTTTGCCGTCCCTTTTAAAATAATCCGTGCGTAAACTCCAATTTTTTACAGTATTTATTGCTCTATTGCTTTTACTAGGCATTTATTTTTTTGCAGATTTTAAAGGAAATAAAGCAGGCAAGACGCAGCAAGCTGGCGGCCATGCCGAAACAGGCGACGCAATGAACCCCAATGCCGAAGTTGTAGCCCTTGATTTTGAAGAGTATAGCAAACAACAAATAAGCAAACTGCCGACCTCTCAAAAAAGTCGTATCACCGACTTAACCGAAAAGGCAAATCAAGTAAATACGCCTATCGCTAATAAGGACGTTGCAGAGTTTTGGGAGCGAGAAAAGGACTTGGTAATGGCTGCTTATTATTACAAAAGGGCAGCTTTTTTGGAAAATACAGAAAAAAGTGTCACCTTTGCGGGAAATTTGTATCAGGCTGTGCTGCAAAAAACAGAGGAGCCCGGTACAAGAAAGTGGCTGGCTTTAGAGGCGATCGCGTGTTTTAATAAGGCACTGACAATCAATCCCAATAATACTGACACAAAAATAGCTTTGGCAACATGCTATACCGAAGGCACGGGCGAAACGATGAAGGGAGTGACGTTATTGCGTGAGGTAACAAAGACAGATAGCAACAACATTTCTGCGAATATTATTTTAGGAAAGTTAGCCATTCAGTCTGGGCAGTTTGACAAAGCAAAAAAACGATTAGAACTAGTTCTTTCTATAAAACCTGATAATACTGAAGCCATGTATTTTTTGGCTGAAGCATACAAAGGAAGCGGCAACAAAGAAAAGGCCATATCTTTGTTTGAACAATGCAAGACCTTGGTAAACAATCCGGATTTTACAAAAGAGATAGATAACTACATAAAGACTTTTAAATAATTTTTTAAACAAAAAACATTTTAATCATGCCTTGCGGAAAAAAACGTAAAAGACACAAAATTGCAACTCATAAACGCAAAAAGCGTTTAAGAAAAAACCGTCATAAGAAGAAGTAGTTTCTTAGCGAATAGACGGATATGCAGCAGACAGGTATTTTATTTTTTCAAAAGATAAAATACTTGTTTGTTGTATTGTGTGCATGATTATTGTTGTAATAAATCATTACAGCTTGAACAAAGAACTCGTTATTCAATCCTCTGATGGGGGAATTGAAATAGCATTATTAGAAGATAAAAAACTCGTTGAACTCCATTTCGACAATTCAGGTGGAAATTTCAATGTCGGTGATATGTATTTAGGCAAGGTGCGGAAAATAATGCCGGGTCTAAATGCCGTATTTGTAGATATCGGGCACGACAAAGATGCTTTTTTGCACTATACCGATCTCAGCCCGTATTTTAAAAGTCTGGTCAAATTTACGGATATGGCCATTAACGATAAATCGGGTGGTAGTTTTGATTTTTCAAAATTTCAACTGGAACCCGAAATCGTTAAAACTGGTAAGGTAGCCGACATTATGCACGGAAAACCTTCGGTATTGGTGCAGATTTTAAAGGAACCGATTTCCTCAAAAGGTCCAAGGGTGAGTTGCGAAATTTCCATTCCGGGTCGATTTATAGTAGTAACTCCCTTCAATAACTTTGTGAATGTTTCCCGTAAAATTCACTCAACAGAAGAACGGAAGCGACTGCAAAAAATTATTGAAAGCATTAAGCCCAATAATTTTGGGGTCATCGTTCGTACCGCTGCAGAAGGACAAAGTACGGCTGAATTGCATAAAGATTTATTGAGCATTATTGAATCGTGGAAAAGCATTCAGTTTAATTTAAAGGCAGCCAAGCCGCCTTATAAAATTTTAAGTGAGCAAAATAAAACGACTTCCTTATTGCGTGATTTATTGAACAAAGATTTTAATCGAATTGTTGCCAATAATGCCAGTATCGTCAATGATGCCAAAGAGTATATCGCCAATGTGGCCCCGGGGAGAGAATCTATTGTTGCGCAACACCAAAGTTCGGTGCCCATTTTTGATCACTACGGTATTTCCAAACAGGTAAAATCTTCTTTTGGCAAAACCGTAATGCTGGATAGTGGCGGCTATTTAATCATAGAACATACGGAGGCCTTGCATGTGATTGATGTCAATAGTGGTCATAAATTTTCCAATGAAAACCAAGAAGAAACGGCTATAAAAACCAATACCGAAGCGGCAAAGGAAATTGCCCGTCAACTTCGATTGCGTGATATTGGAGGCATCGTAGTAGTGGATTTTATCGATATGCGCAATCCGGACTATAGACGTGAAATAGTACGAATAATGGAAGAATTGATGAGTAAGGACCGTGCAAAGCATAGTGTATTGCCCCTTTCGAAATTTGGACTTTTACAAATTACGCGACAACGACTGCGTCCGGAAATAAAAATTTCTACCGGAGAAACATGCCCAAGTTGCGAAGGCACCGGAAAAATACGTTCTACTCAATTATTACTTGATGATATCGAGAAACATATCAAATATTTATTGGCCAATTTAAATGTCAAATTAGAATTACATGTGCATCCTATTGTCAAATCACATTTGATTTTCAAAAAAGGATTGTTCGGTGCTTCTTTGTTTGGCAAATGGAAAAAGCAATACGGCTCCTTTGAAATTATTGAAGATGCCGGATTAGAGTTTATCAAATATTGCTTCTTTGATAAAAACACCGGCGAGGAAATTAAGATGTAGCGACAGGGCTTCTTGGATTTGAGTTGTAATTTTCAGCTTATTCTGAGTATTTTTACCAAATGAAGCCTGTTGAACTCTACCACTATTTTGTCGATATTCTGCAACAAAAAATATATCCTGCTTGTATTGTAGTAGCAGATGGAAAAATTCTTTCGGTCAGGGAAACGGATCTGGAATGTCAACATTTTATTTTACCGGGGTTTATTGATGCACATGTGCATATCGAAAGTTCGATGCTCATACCCAGCGAATTTGCAAGGATGGCAGTGCGGCATGGAACCGTAGCCACGGTAAGCGATCCGCACGAAATTGCAAATGTTTGTGGTACTGCGGGCATTGAGTATATGCTGGCAAATGCCGAAAAGGTACCTTTTAAATTCCATTTCGGAGCACCCTCTTGTGTACCCGCCACACGCTTTGAGACGGCAGGCGCTACTATTGATTCTGCAGAAATAGAGAAGTTGCTTGCACGCGATGATATTTTTTATTTATCTGAAATGATGAATTATCCCGGCGTTTTATTTGAAGAGGAGGAAGTGATGAAAAAAATTGCGGCTGCTAATAAAGCTGGAAAGCCTGTAGATGGTCATGCACCCGGTTTGCGTGGAGCGGATGCAGAGAAGTATATTCGTGCAGGGATCAGTACCGACCACGAATGTTTTACAATGGAAGAGGCAGCTGAGAAATTAACATTAGGGATGAAAATATTAATACGAGAGGGAAGTGCTGCCAAAAATTTTGATGCATTGATCCCCCTCTTACATCACTATGAAGATCAAATGATGTTTTGTTGCGACGATAAGCATCCCGATGAATTGGAACTACATCATATCAATCAGCATGTGAAACGCAGTGTGCAAAAGGGTGTCGATTTGTATAAAACGCTGAAGGCAGCTTGCATCAATCCCATTTTGCATTATCAATTACAAGTAGGCATGCTGCGCGAAGGAGATGCTGCCGATTTTATTATTGTAGATTCTTGCAGCGATTTCAATATCCTGAAAACGGTGATCAATGGCGAAACGGTTTTTGAAAATGGGCAATCTCTGATAAAATCTGTGGAGGAGGGGAGTATCAATCAATTTGAATGCCACCACAAGTCGGCAGATGATTTTGTCATTCGAGTAGACGAGACAAAAATGCAGGAAGTAAAAAGCATCAGAGTGATTGAGGCATTAGAAGGGCAGTTGATTACCAAAACATTTTTTGCCAATCCCAAAATTGAGAATGCTTGCCTGGTGAGCGATCTAGAAAATGATATTTTAAAAATTGTTGTGGTAAATCGCTATGGCAACCAACCGATTGCCAAGGCATTTATCAAAAATTTTGGTTTGAAACGAGGTGCTATTGCCAGTACCGTTGCACATGATAGCCACAATATCATTTGTGTAGGTACTTCAGATTTTGAAATCTGCGATGCCGTCAATGCATTGATGGATTGTGGCGGTGGAGTGGTAGCTTGCCACAATGGTGAGCAAACTGTATTACCATTACCTGTAGCCGGTTTAATGAGTAACGACACTGCAGAAAAGGTGGCTGCGGCATATTCACTTGTAGATCTGGAAGCAAAAAAACTTGGCTCCACCTTACAGGCGCCTTTCATGACCCTTTCTTTTATGGCCTTGTTGGTAATTCCCGAATTGAAACTTAGTGATCAGGGACTTTTTGATGGAAAGCGTTTCGCATTTACAGAATTGTATTAAATTTAGAAAATGAAAAAGCTATTTTTTGTGGTGGCTACTCTTTGGAGTTTTGGTTCCATGGCACAATTGCCCGAAACGGTTATCTATTTATTTGATGTTCAAAAAAAGGCAAAAGGACTTGAAATTGGGAATCCAAGAATCGTTTCAAAAAAGACAGGGTATAATAATCAACCCTATTTTACCTTAGATGGCGACTATATGTTTTATGTTAGTTCAATGGATACCGTCAATATTGAATTATATAAAATGGATATGGGCAAAAAAAAGCTAAAAGGGAAACGCATCACCCATACCAAAGAAGCGGAGTATTCACCCAAGTTTACCCCTGATATGGAGAATGTTTCTTGCGTGCGAGTGGAAAAGGACCGAAAGACCCAGCATTTTTATACCTATTCATTAAAGGGAAAGAAAGCGGTTAATATTTTGCCCAAACTAACCAGCATCGGTTATTATGAATGGCTGAATCAAAATGAATTTCTATCCTTTGAATTGCCTGAGCCCTTTTATTTGGTAAAGCATCATATATCAGGTGCAAGATGTGACACCCTCGCCACCAATATTGGCCGTACCTTTTATAATCTTCGCTCTAAAGGCAAGGTGGTATATATCGACAAAAGCGATTCAAACAAATGGGTGATTCGCATGATAGCTCCCGATAATCTTAAAACATTTAACCGAAAGGGCAACATTGAAAATCCGGTGCTTACGGAGACCCTCCCACAAGAGGAAGACTATTGTTTTACACAGGATGGAAGTATTTTGATGGGGCATAAGGGCATGTTGTATATCAAAAAGAATCCATTCAAAAATACAAATGCTACATGGGATGAATTGATAGACCTGAAAACCTTTGGCATCGAAAAATTTTATCGTATTGCCATTTCTGTAGATAATACCAAATTGGCGGTAGTGGCGTACCGAGGAAAAAAGCCGTAAGAAGAGCTCTTTTTTTTGACCCCTTAATTATATAGGATTTTAATCTATAAAGAGTCTAATTGTTCCTTACTAGCTTACATTAGAAATTTTGTTCCATGTTATCGGTTTGTGGAATATTCGCAACAAAAAAAGAAAAAGACCAAATCCTTAGTTATCTTTATAGTGACAACCTTAACCAATACTATAATTTAATTAATCACCTATAAAAAGTAAAAATCATGGCAACTTATTCAGTAGTATTAATTGTTGATGTAGATACGCTAAAACGGCTATCGCAGGAAAATAAACTGGGAACCGATAATTCTTGGGCAACAATCAAAATAAATAATGGAACGCCCATCACCAATCCAAAGGATTACGTAATTACAGTTCATAAAGATGATGTGATCACCTGGTCGGGTGAGGCATTACCTAGTTCCGATTCGGGGCCGCAACCTGTAATTAATATTACATATATCGACTTTAAGACCAATGAAGATAAGTTTAGCAGTAAGAAGCAGCACCTCCCCATTGCTGGAGGAGCTACGTATGAAGCAACTGCAAATACAATATTGGATGCGGTATCGTACAACATAGATTTTATTATAAGTTATAAACACCGGATTTTGGATCCTAAAATTAAAGTGATTCCTAAACCCTAGGGTAGGTTTTCTATCGTGTATCTGCAATTATGATTGTAACAATAATTCGTCACGTTTGTAAACGAAAAGAGACCTGTTTACTATTAGGTTTTTTTTTGACGTTCTATCAGAATAGTCTAGGTAGGGAATTTAGCCGCTTAGACAGTTTGGTTTCGATATATGAGTCAGCTAGGTATTCGAAACATGATGAACTTTTTCTACTTAAAGAAATAGGGGATCTATACAACAATCCCGATAAAATTTTATGGTATAGTGATATCCTCATACAGAAAGCCAAAAAAGCGGACTCTATTGGATATGAATATGTCGGATATACGCAAAGAGGTGCTGCCTATCAACTTAAAAGTGATTACAGCAAGGCATTAGAAAGCTATTTTGAAGCTGCCAAGTTTGCCCATAAAGACTATCAAAAAGGAACCCTTTATTTTACAATCGCAGATGTATATTCTTTACTAAAGAATCATTTGAATGCAGTGAAATACTATAAATTGAGTATTGGCATATTAAAAAACGTACGTGATTCCATCTCTTTGGCAACAGCCCTTTATAATTTAGGAGATGAATATTTAAAAGCTGAAATGCCGGACTCTGCCTTACAATACACTCGCGAATCGCAGAAGATTGCAAACAAAATGAATTATCAAATTGGCCAGGCCTATTGTCTTGGGAATTTAGGTGTCATTTATTTAAAAAAGGACAATCAATTGCTGGCCGAGAATTATCTCAATCAATCCATTGCTTTATTAGAAGGAATGAACGAATATGCAGCTATCTGCGAATTTCTTAGATCGATGTCTGAAATCCATCATAAAAAAAACAATCTGCCGGTCGCGATTCAGTATGCCGACAGAAGTCTGGCCTTAGCTACCCAACACGGATTAAAAAGTGAGATCAGTCAGGCCAACCTTAAACTTTCGGAACTTAATGAGGCCTCGGGAAATCTTTTCAAATCTTTACAATACTATAAAGCACATATTGCCTATCGCGACAGTGTGAGCAATCTTGAATCTGTAGAAAAGATTGCTGAGCTGAGAACCAATTATGAAGTATCGCAAAAGCAAAAGGAAGTAGATTTATTATATACGCGAAACAAATTGCGTGTCGCTGAACGAAACGGCTTTGTGTTTGCCTCATTGTTATTAGCTAGTATACTATTACTTAGTATTTATTTTTACAAGCAGAGAGCTAAACGCAATAAATTGCTGGCCGCCCAAGAAATGCAGGAGGTGGAAATTTTACACCAGAAAAATCTAATGCAATCGGTGATTACTTCGCAAGAGGTGGAACGCAAACGCATTGGAATGGATTTGCATGATGAAGTAGGTGCTGCCTTATCTACCCTAAGAATAAAGATAGATCAAGGTTCAGAAAACCGAGCGGAATGGCCTCAACTCACTTCAACGTATAAAGGGGACATTGATAAAATAATAAGCAATATGCGAAATATTTCACATGCATTATCGCCCCGTATTTCAGGAAAATTTGGATTTTACGATGCGCTTCATGAATTGGCAGATAGTGTGAACGAATCAGGTAAAATAAGCATGGTGATAACGTTTGATGAAGAGAAACTTCCTCATTTCGCGAATGAACAAGCTCCTATGGCCATTTATAGAGTTATAGCCGAGTTGATCAATAATACTTTAAAACATGCCCATGCGACTACGATTCATCTAGAGGTAGCCGAGAAGGAAAGCGTATTCGATATACGATATTCTGATGATGGAATAGGAATCAAATCAAGCATAGCAAAAACTGCTAATGGAATAGGTATGAAAAATATTGAAAGTCGTTTATTAGTAATAGGCGCCCACTGGGAGGTCGGCTCGCCTATTACGGGTGGATATCAAATGAAAATCACGGTGCCGTTAAATTAAGTAACTATGAAAGGAAAAATAAAAATTGCTTTAGCAGATGACCAGATCCTTTTTAGGGAAGGAATTGCCTCAATTATAAAGAATGAAAAAGATTTTTCATTAATTATAGAGGCTGATAATGGGTTGGATTTTTTATCCAAATTACGTTCAACCAATGAACTTCCTGAGGTCCTATTGATGGATATGGAAATGCCGGGTATGGACGGTATGCAACTCAATGATGAAATTCGGAAAAAATATCCATCCATAAAAGTAATCGTACTTTCGGTACATGCCAAGGAGCGATTGATTTCTCGTATGATACAAGCAGGAGCGAGTGGCTATCTTTTAAAAAATTGCAATAGGGAAGAATTAATAACAGCAGTACGGAATGTATTTGAAAATGGCTTTTACATTACGCCCAATGTGATACAGGCCCTCCGGTCGCCCCTTGCCAATGCAAAAGGCATAACAAATACACAGTCTATTCCTGTCGACATATCACAAAGAGAAATTGAAGTGCTAAAATTGATATGCGAAGAATTTAGCAATGCAGAAATCGCAGACAAGCTTTTTATTAGTGTTCGCACCGTTGACGGACATCGCAATAATTTGCTGGCTAAAACAGGCTGTCACAATACAGCCGGATTGGTTCTATTTGCTGTAAAGCACCATATTTACGAAATCATGAATTGAGTGTTGTCAATAGTATTTCACAGACCTAAATCTCGCTAAGTACCGAGTAGGCTTTTTTACCTGTTTTTGAAATTGAGTTTTTTGGCTCTTAGCCATGGAGCAAGCCCGTTGTTTCTTTGTACTGTCAAATAAACAATAATAAACTTCATTCTTAAAACAAAACAACATGAAAAAACAAATCATTTTATCCGTACTTTTCGTTTGCTCCTTTATTCTTAGTCAAGCCCAAAACCGTATTAGCTCGCAACCCATCCTATCCGGAAAGTATTCTATGGAATTGCAAATTTCGAGTGTAGACTCCATTCAAAAAGTAGTACTAATGGGAAGTTTGCCACATTATTATAAAATAGCCTTACAGGTAACGGTAACTGAACTAAACGGAAAGGTGCATCAGATTCGTGTTCAGAAGTATTCAACCAAAGGAAATGTTGAGTTGTTTACTACTAGCAGCCCAATCCAGAAAGTAGCTATTCAGTCATTCAGTCTCGATTATTCCGAATTTGGGGAGCCCTATCTGGTGTCATGGAATCAAGATTTGAATCAACTGCAGGTAACAAGGGGTGGTCGTGATTATACCTATGGCAATTTATTTCAGATCGAAGACCATTTAGTAAATATGGAGAAAACGTATGATTTGGCCAGAGAAAAATAGACAAGGAGTATGGTCTGGAATGTCAGCATGTAATGGGTCAGGTTTTATTTGTTTAGAATCACCTTTACCATTTTTTATACGACGCGTCCACGTGTCGTATTTTTTTATTGACCTTTAATCAAATTCTAACTGAAAATTTCCCCTAAGTACTTAGATAGATGCTACTTATTATTCAAAAATGAGCTGCCTGTATTATTGTGTCGATATCCTGAATTCTTATCACTACTTCTTTGGAATCCTTTCGGCTGCTAGGAATCCTTTTCGATGCTAAGTGAAAAAAATACTATTTGGCAGGATTTGTGCAAAATACTCTATGAGGCCCAACTGGTATTATTTGACTTCTATGATGGTAAAAGAGGTAATATTTATTTACTTTGCATCGTTTTGAAAGAAGTATTTGTACGAATTTATAGATATCTATCGCAACGGAAAGTGCTGACCTATACAGCCTTCTTCGTTTGTCTGGCATTTTTTTCTTTTTTTGCTTCCCGATTGCAATTTGATAGCGACCTCAGCAGTATGATGCCAAGCAATGCACTCAGTTCTAAAGCGCAAGAGGTCCTCACAAAAAATAAGGCAATGGATCGCTTGGTGGTTTCGGTAGCCAATACTGATACCAACCAAATTAACGGCGATCTTGTTACGGCTTATATTGAAGATTTTGCTACTGCTATTGATTCCCTGGATGACAAAAATTTGATTGCCTCTGTACAAACCAGGCAGGATGATGAACAATTGATTGAACTATTTGATGTGGTAAATGCCAATCTTCCCTTTTTGCTCAACGAAAAGGATTATTTAAGCATTGATAGCCTCATCAAAACCGAACAAATTCGAAAAACCTTGCAAAGCAACTTTGAAACACTGGCCGGTGCCAATGGCCTAGCTATGAAACAACTGATTGCAAAAGATCCACTTGGTATTTCATTGCTTGCTTTTAAAAAATTATACCAACTGAAGTTTGATGAAGATGTACAACTCTACGACGGATATATCGCCAATGCAAACTATACCCGTTTTACCTTTTTTATCTATCCAAGCAATCCTGCCTCCAATACCGGAGCCAATCAGGGACTGGAGAAATTAATCGAAACAACGAAAAATAAAGTCGGCAAAAATTCTGAATACAAAAACCTAACGTGTCATGCTTTTGGAGCGCATATGGTAGCCGCCGGCAATGCTGGTCAAATGAAGGCAGATACCATACTAACCTTAAGCATTACCATTATTCTGTTGGTGCTACTCTTTCTGTTTTTTTTCAGAACCTGGCTTTCACCCTTTCAAATTATGATTCCGGTATTGTTTGGAGGTTTGTTTGGCATGTGCATGATGTATTTCGCACGTGGAACGGTTAGTCTCATCGCCTTGGGTGCCTCTAGTGTAATATTGGGTATCGCTGTCAATTATTCGTTGCATTTCATGTCGCATTTGAAGCATGCACAAAATAAAGTTGAAACCATACGGGCGCTTACACAGCCGATGACGATAGGTAGTTTCACCACCGTATTTGCTTTCTTAAGTTTGACATTTGTGCATACACCGGTACTGCAACAATTGGGGCTTTTCGCTGCTTTTAACTTAATCGGATCATCGATTTGCACGCTTGTTTTTTTACCACATTTTGTAAAGGAACACAATGCCAACTTTATTCCTACTTTTATTGATAAAATCGGAACACTCCAACCCAATAAAAGCAAGTGGGTAGTTATTACCATTGCATTGCTTACCATTGTGATGTCATTTTTTGTAAACAAGGTTCAATTTAACGAAGACTTGATGACCATGAATTTCATGAGCAAGTCATTGCAAGAATCGCAACAAATTATCAATGAACGAAATACTGAATCGCTGAGTTCTACCTTTTGCGTTAGTGAAGGAAGTAGCTGGGATAGTGCCCTTGCGAATAGCGCACAGTCTGCTATGCAATTAGAACGTTTGAAGAAGGAAGGCACTATTAGTAGGTATGTATCCATCAGCGATTTTATACTTGGCACCAATGATCAACAGGAAAAAATGCAACGTTGGAATCAATTTTGGACCCCTTCAAAGAAAGAAGGTTGTCTTTCAGATTTGAAACGTATTGGCTCTCAAATGGGTTATAATGCATCGGCTTTTGTTGACATTGAAAGTGCCTTAATGGCTCAATACACACATACTTCAGCAGCCTATGATGAAGCATTTAAGAATTTATTCAAGGATTTTATTCTCACTTCAGATTCCAATGTACAATTGCTAAGCTTAGTTAAGATTACGCAAGGGAAGAGAGCGCAATTATATACAGCCTTTGACGGTAGGAAGTTTGCTTTTTTAACTGATAAGCAACTGGTGACGTCACAATTTGTCCAATTTGTCAAAGATGACTTTTATACCATTTTGGCGCTTACTTCCCTTATTGTTTTTTTTACCATCTTATTGTCTTATGGAAGAATTGAAATAGCACTGATTTCTTTTATTCCGATGGTGATTACTTGGATTTGCATATTGGGCTTAATGGCTTTGTTGCACATTGAATTTAATATCATTAATATCATTATTTCAACGCTCATTTTTGGATTGGGTGACGACTACAGTATTTTCATTACAGATGGCCTGTTGGAAAAGTATAAGTATGGCAGCAATAAAATTAACTCTATTAAAACATCTATTTTTCTTTCAGCCATAACCACTATCATTGGTCTTGGCATATTGATTTTTGCAAAGCATCCGGCACTACGCTCTATTGCTTTGGTTTCGGTGATTGGAATTTTTTCTATTCTATTTGTTTCGCAAACTATTCAGCCTTTACTGTTTAATTTCTTTATCCAAAACAGAACCAACAAGAAGTTTTTTCCATTTACACTTTGGAGTTTTGCACTCACCATTTTTGCTTTTTTGTATTATGTGGTGGGATGCTTGTCTGTTACCGCTATTGGTTTTATACTCACCAGATGTATTCCATTTGCGAAGGACAAAATGAAATACCTCTATCATGTGATTATTTGTAAAATGATGTGGAGCCTGTTATATATTATGGCCAATACGAAGAAGCGCATTGAGGGCACTGAACATCGCGATTTTTCAAAACCGGTGGTAATTATTGCCAATCATTCTTCGTTTTTAGATTTATTGAGAATTATTTCCTTGCATCCAAAAATTTTATTGTTGACTAATAAATGGGTTTGGCGCTCACCTGTCTTTGGTGCCTTGGTGCGAATGGCTGACTATTATCCGGTAGAAGAAGGTGCCGAATTTAGTGTTGACAAAATGAAGTATTGGGTAGACCGAGGATATAGCATTGCCGTTTTTCCGGAAGGTACCCGAAGCTATGACGGCGTTATTAAGCGTTTTCACAAAGGGGCCTTTTATATTGCAGAAAAATTGCAACTCGATGTACAACCCATTCTCTTTCATGGTATAGGCCACAGTATGAGTAAAGGCGATTTTCTGCTTAAGAATGGAGAAATCAATGCGAAGTATTTACCACGTATCAGCAGCACAGATAATCGGTATGGTAGCAGTTACTCAGAACGAGCTCGAAAGATTGGAAAGTACTTTAGGGAAGAATTTGAAAAGTATAGACGTGAGCGGGAGGTACCTACCTATTTTAAAGAGCAATTGCTCAAAAATTATTACTACAAAGGGCCCATTTTGGAGTGGTATTGTCGCATCAAAATCAAATTAGAAAATTATTATACACCTATAGAGAAATTAGTCCCTCGCGAGGGAAATATTTTGGATATAGGCTGTGGTTACGGGTTTTTGGCCTATACGCTTTCTTTTACTTCCGATCGACGAATGGTGAGGGGAATAGATTATGACGAAGAAAAAATTGAGGTGGCTCAACATAATTTTTCAAAAACCAATCGAATAGAATTTATTCAGGGCGACGCGATGGACTTTCCGAAGGATCTACGATATGATTGCATTTTAATCATGGATGTGCTCCATTATTTAGTTCCGGAAAAGCAGTTGGCACTATTGGAGAACTGTCTTGAATTTCTCAATGAAAAAGGAACGCTTATTGTAAGAGACGGTGTCAAAGAGATGGATAGAAAGCATAAGGGTACCGAATTAACCGAAGTGTTTTCAACTAAAATTTTTGGATTTAATAAGACCGACAATGAGCTGCATTTTATCAGCAAACATTTTTTAGAAGATTTCGCTAAGCAACATCAACTAAAAATGGAGGTAATTGATCATACTACATTTACCTCCAATATCATTGCCGTATTTTCGAAAGCCTAAATTGCTATGAATCACCAATTTCAATTTAAGCAATTTACTATTCAACAGAAGAAATGTGCGATGAAGGTAACCGAAATCGCCTGTATACAAGGTGCGTGGACTGAAATACCCCACACAGCCAAAAGGGTTTTGGATATAGGTTGCGGTACTGGTTTACTGTCTCTCATGTTGGCTCAACGGTATGCTGCCATTCAAATAGATGCTATTGAAATAGACTCAGAGTGTTTGACACAAGCAATAGAAAATGTGGAGGCTTCTCTATTTAAGAAAAGGATTCACTGTATCCAGGGCGATGTTTTACTGTATTATCCTGACGATCCATATGATTTTATTATAGTGAATCCGCCGTTTTTTGAAAAAGATTTAAAATCGAAAGATGCACGAAAAAATCTAGCTTGGCATAGTGAGGCCCTGCCATTGCATGCGCTTATCTGTGGAATCAATCGATTGCTACATTCCGACGCTGCGTTTTGCATTTTGTTACCCACCTCTCGACTAGATAGCCTGGAGCGGCTGACGCACTTGTATGATTTTTTTCTAAATCGGATTTTGCGCATTCAACATTCTTCCGAACATCAATGCCTGCATACTGTTTGTATTTTTTCGAAGAGGCAATCGGTCATTCAAACCGAAAATGTAATTATTAAGGAAAATCAATTGTATACGACATCCTTTGTGAATCTTATGCGAGATTACTATTTAAAAATGTAGTGAAATACTAATCAGCGTGTTCTACTCGCTTTAAATTCAGATTGGTAACCGGCGCTACTATCAAAGGATATTTTTCTACAGTTACATACGAGGAGTCTAAACCAAATCCCTTTTCTTCACTTAAGCTTATTTTTTTCAGCATAAAGTAAAAGCGCATTATCAGACGTTCCATTAAAGGTAAATCGTTGTCGTGTGAGAGGAATTTTTCCATCACAATGAATTGCCAGTCTCCGGCAATTTTATGTTTTTGCAACGATACATATCTGCTGGTAATATTGACTTCCTTATTCGCAACCATATCTTCTACTACTTTTCTAAACATAAGGTTGATGCGTTGTTCTACTCTAAAACCTAAACGGAATTCAATTCGAATAATTTCATTTGGAATAATCGTCTCTACTACATATTCACATTTATACGGTTCGTCCAAAACATCTACATGCACAAACCAATAGATATCTGCACGCTTTGGTTTTTTATTGAGGATAGAATACATTATCTTATGCTCAATTTCCTTCGGATTATTGGCACTGGTTAGATATACAAGATGCGTTGCATATTTAGGAATGGTAAGGTCATTGCTGAGCTCCTGCAACTGGTGCATATAATCTTCCATATGAACAAATTCGACATACCTGTTTTTGATTTTTCGCGATCGAAACCAAACGTACATCACTGCAAACATGAGTCCTGCCACCACAAACGTCGCATAGCCACCATGCGGAAATTTAACGATATTGGCTATTAAGAAGGCAATTTCAATGATGAGATACGCAACCAAAAACAGATAAATCATGGAGCCTTTGGTGCGACGCATCACCAAAAAATTCGCAAATAAAATAGTGCTCATCAACATGGTTAAAATGATGGCCAAACCGTAGGCTGCCTCCATATTGGAAGAGCTTTTAAAATACAATACCACCAATACACAACCAATATACATAAAGGTGTTCATGCCTGGAATGTAAATTTGCCCTTTGGCATTTGATGGAAAATTGATTTTCATTTTGGGCCAGAGATTCAAACGGGTGGCCTCACTAATCAAGGTGTAAGATCCGGAAATCATGGCCTGACTGGCAATGATAGCAGCTAAAGTGGCAATGATAACTCCGGGGATAATAAACCAAGCAGGCATTAAATCATAAAAGGCATTAATACCCATTTTTTCAATATTTTCAGGACTTAGCACAACATTTTTTCGTTGCGAAATTAAATAGGCACCCTGTCCAAAATAGTTTAAGATTAAACAAATTTTTACATATATCCAGGAAATTCGGATGTTTGGGCGACCACAATGACCTAAATCAGAATATAAGGCTTCTGCTCCGGTAGTGCAAAGAAACACAGCTCCCAGCAGCCAAAATCCACCGGGGTAGCGCACCAGAAATTCAATAGCATGCATTGGATTAAGCGCACTAAAAACAGAATAATCTAAATGTAAATTGGTAAGACCTAAAATAGCAAGCATGGTAAACCAAACAAACATTACCGGTCCAAATAGTTTTCCAATAGATGCGGTGCCAAATTGTTGCATAAAAAAGAATAGGGTGATGATCACCAATACCACGGCTACTATAGTACCTTCCTTTAAATCATGCATCACTGGCAATTCTTTTAGACCCTCTATGGCTGATGTGATTGAAATGGGTGGGGTAATGATGCCATCGGCCAAAAGCGAAGCGCCTCCTATCATAGCAGGTATGACTAGCCATTTTTTTCGACGACGAACCAGGGCATATAATGCAAAAGTGCCACCTTCCCCTTTATTATCAGCACGCAATACCAACCAAACATATTTTACAGTGGTTTGTAAGGTGATAGTCCATAAAATACAGGACAAGCTTCCTATAATTAAGGCATCTGTTATTTCCCTACCCTTGGTAATGGCATTGAATACATAGAGGGGCGACGTGCCAATATCCCCAAAAATGATTCCAAAAGCAATAAAAACGCCAGCGGCAGTAACCTTTTTTAGATCTAAGTGTGCACTCACTTTATGTATTTTTTAATCTGCAAATATATATTATTATTAATGCAAATACAGCGCTTCTATGTCGGCTGCTTATTTAAAAATCGGCGCCCCGAATAGCCAATGGTGTATACTTCCTTTTGTGCTATTGATGGCTTTTCTATACATTTGCCCCTATGCAGGAATATTTACAATCCTTGAACGAAAATCAGCATGAAGCCGTTTTGCACACCGAAGGCCCGCTTATGATAGTGGCCGGTGCGGGTTCGGGCAAAACCAAGGTACTTACCAGTCGTATCGCACATCTCATTCATTTGGGTGTCGACTCTTTTCGGATATTGGCCCTGACCTTTACCAATAAGGCGGCCAAAGAAATGAAAGAGCGTATTGAATTGATGCTGGGCAATAGTGAGGCGCGTAATTTGTATATTGGTACCTTTCACTCCGTTTTTTCGCGAATCTTACGCGTGGAAGCAGAACGTTTGGGGTATCCCAGTAATTTTACTATTTATGATACCGATGATGCCAAAAGTGTTATCAAAGCAATTGTGAAAGAAAAGAATCTGGATGACAAAACCTATAAGGCCTCTATTATCTATAATCGAATTTCAAGCGCCAAGAATAATTTGTACTCATATCGTGAATACCAGGCAGATTCCGATATACAGCAAGAAGATGCGCGAAGCAATAGGCCACTCATTGGGCAAATATTTGAGGCATACAGCAAAAGATGTTTCAAAAATGGAGCCATGGATTTTGACGATTTGCTGGTAAATATGTATATCTTATTATCCAATTTTCCGGAAGCACTCAGTAAATATCAAATGAAGTTTAGATATGTAATGATCGACGAGTATCAGGATACCAATTTGGCACAATATCATATTGTAAAGTTGCTGGGTGCTATGCACGAAAATATTTGTGTGGTAGGGGATGATGCCCAAAGTATCTACTCATTTCGAGGCGCCAGTATGGAAAATATTTTTCAGTTTCAAAAAGATTATGATGATGTCAAAATTATCAAATTGGAACAGAATTATCGCAGCACCCGAAATATTATTGAGGCAGCGAATAAGGTGATTGCAAAAAATGAAAATCAGATTCGAAAGAACCTTTGGACTGAAAAAGAGAACGGAGATAAAATTAAACTAGTATGTTCTTTTACCGACAATGACGAAGGAAATTTGTATCGGATGCTATTACCGAATTGAAAATACGAAACCATTTTCAAAATAAGGATATTGCCATATTGTATCGCACCAATGCCCAAAGTCGGGCCTTTGAAGAATCGTTGCGGAGATCCAATATTGCCTATCGGATTTATGGCGGATTATCGTTTTATCAACGCAAAGAAATTAAAGATTTCGTTTGCTACCTACGGTGCGTCGCCAACCCGCAAGATGAAGAAGCTCTTAAGCGAATCATTAATTATCCGGCTCGTGGCATCGGCAATACCACTTTGAATAAAATTTCGGTGTATGCACAAGAGAAGGATATCACGTTTTGGCAAGCATTGAATGAGTTGGAAGTTGTTGGATTTAAAGGCGCCACCGCAACTGCTCTTCAAAGTTTTGTACTGATGATACGTCATTTTCAAGGCTTGCAAGACAAAAAGAATGCCTACGAACTGGCAGAGGAAATTGGCAAGCAGAGTGGTATTGTAAAAGAACTCTATATCGATAAAACGGTGGAAGGTCTGGCTCGTTATGAAAACTTACAAGAACTCTTAAACTCAATTAAGGAATATACCGAAACGCCCACTGAAGACGGGGAGTTGGTAGAACGAAATTTGGGCTCCTATCTTCAACAAATTACCTTGCTGACCGATACGGATACTGAAAATGAGGAGGAACAAAATACCGTAAAGTTAATGACCATACATGCTGCCAAAGGACTTGAGTTTCCCATAGTTTTTTTGGTGGGGATGGAAGAGAATATTTTTCCAAGTGCAATGAGTATGTACGACCGTGAAGATTTAGAAGAAGAAAGACGCTTGTTTTATGTAGCGATTACACGAGCAAAGGAAAAGTTATGGATTAGCTTCGCAAATAATCGATACCGATTTGGCTCCTTGGTACAAAACGATCCGAGTCGATTTATCGATGAATTGCCTGCAGAAATGGTTGATAATAGTTTGGCCATTAAACCAAGGTTTAATACCCCAAAATCGAAAGGACTTTTTGGAAATGAGAATGCGGTGCAACAGAAGAAGGTGGTCAATCATGCAGCAACGGCGGTGCATAATGCATCTGCCAGTTTTAAGGCGGTGGATCCGTCGCAATTGGCGCAGAATATGAGAGTGGAGCATCAACGTTTTGGATTTGGAAAAATTATTTCCTTGGAAGGTCCACTGAATAATAGAATTGCAACCATTCATTTTGAACCACCCATTGGACAGAAAAAATTATGCTCAATTATGCAAAATTGAGCATTGCTAATTAGGTCATTCCCCATTCGCATGATCGCCGATTTAGAAAAAATAAAACATTTTTGCGCCTATCAGGAGCGATGCCACAGTGAAGTGCGAAGCAAGCTTTTGGAGATGAAGGTATATGGTACGGAGCTGGAAGAATTTATTGCCATACTAATTGAAGAGAATTTTTGAATGAAGAACGATTTGCACGGGCATTTGCAAGAGGAAAATTTTCCCTTAAACACTGGGGTAAAATTAAAATCAAGCACGAGCTAAAAGCCAGAAATATTTCGAGTACGCTCATTCAAATAGCTTTAAAAGAAATTGATGAAGTTGATTATGAGAATACGCTGCGGCAATTGGCAGAAAAGAAGTGGGATTCTTTACGGGCAGAAAAGAATTTTTTTGTAAAAATGAACAAGCTGAAAAATTATCTGTTGCAAAAGGGATATGAAGGCGAATGGGTTTATGAGTGCGTACGAAGGATGGGCGAGAGATAGACCACTATTTAGAACCTTTCCATTATTTGAATGATGGTATACATGTTGGAAACGTTTCAATGCGTACAAAGTCTTTTTTTTCAATTTAATTCGTTAAAATTGTACTATGAATTCAACACTTACCTTTACCCTCATCCAAAGTGATTTACATTGGGAAGACCGGCCCGCAAACTTGAAAATGTTTGAAGAAAAATTGAGCCGGATCGAAGGCAAAAGGGAAATTGTGGTACTTCCTGAAATGTTCAATACCGGTTTTAGTATGAGTCCGGCTACCTTATATGAAGAGATGGATGGACAAACAGTCCAATGGATGAGGGCCATGGCTGCGAAACACCGAATAATCTTAACAGGCAGTGTAATTATTCGTGAGAATGAAAAATATTATAACCGCCTTATATGGATGCAACCTGATGGGAAGTATGGAACCTATGATAAACGGCACCTATTTTCATTAGGGGGTGAGGATAAAGAGTTTACCGCAGGTGACAAAAAGTTTATTGCACAAGTAAAGGGCTGGAAAATCAGTACTCAGATTTGCTATGATCTTCGCTTTCCGGTTTGGAATCGACAAAGTAAGACCCATGAGTATGATGTAATGATTTATATGGCCAATTGGCCCGATAAGCGTGTGCACGCTTGGAAAACCTTGCTACAAGCGCGTGCCATCGAAAATCAATGTTTTGTAGTAGCTGTCAATCGGGTTGGTAATGATGGGAATGGTTTTAATTATTCAGGGGAGAGTTGCGTAATAAACCCTCTGGGTGAAGTGCTCTACAGTAAGACCAGTGTGGAAGATATTTTTACCATCACACTTTCTAAAAGTGATCTAGTGGATGTTAGAACGAAATTCCAGTTTTTGCAAGATGGAGATGATTTTGTGGTACTGTAATCCGGATTTCGAATTAGAAATTTTGATTCATAAAGAATGGCGATGCGGAAGTTGCGTTTAATACCATTTTTTACCCATGAATATTCCCGCATTTTCAAAAAGGTTTTTTCTATGGTTAATGAGAAAAAGATACCAACCAGTAAGGATGAGATGATGTAAAGACCAGTCATTATATAAGTATTATAATGAAATACTTTAAGCAAGAAATAATATCCGGTCAGATGCCATAAGTAGATTGAGTAGGAATGCACCCCAATAAAGCCTAAAGCTTTGCGCCAACTTGGCTTCCTTTCCCTGATTTGATGGCTCCCGATAATCAATAATACCAATATGCCAAATCCGATATTTACCAATGCTAATCCAACGGTTATCATAAGGGCATCGCCACCATGCCATATAAAGCCTGGTATGAGTAGTACTAAAGCGATTGGAAGCAGTATCCATTTATATTTAAGTAATTGGATACAATAGTCGGTGAAATAAAAAAGATAAGCCAGTAGTACGCCTATGATAATTCCATCGGCACGTAAATGGGTATGCTGTAGTGAGAAGTTTGGTGCATGGGCGGTATACAGCACCATTCGCAAAACATAAACTGTAAGGAGTAAAATGCCTAAATAAATTATATATCTAGGCTTTGGTGAAAATAGGGAGTACTTCCATAATATAAATAATGTGATCGCAAGTATGATATAGAAATGTTCCTCTACTGCGAGGCTCCAAGTATGGGTGAAGATATAAGGAAGGTAGTTTTGCACATAAAAAAGTTCCGAAAGCAAACGTGGGATGGTCGGAATAATATCTTGAACAAAATAATTGATAAGGATATTGACAATCAAAAAGAAGTAAAAAGAAGGGTAGATTTTTAATCCCCGTCGAATCAAGAATCTTCGAATATTGACCTGCTGTGTTTTTTTGTATTCAGAGAATAATAAACCAGAAACCAGAAATCCACTAATAACAAAAAATAGATCGACTCCTAACCAGCCAAATTTGTGCACATAGGTGTTCTCCAATTCACTATGCCTAATCAGCACTAATAAAATTGCAATGGAACGTAAGATATCCAAGCCAACAATTCGCATTGCTAAAAATAAGAATTAAAAACTTAAAACTAATTTTTTTGATGTATATTTTGCAGAGTATAATACCCTTTTTTCTTATTACCATAATAGTCAATAATACTCCAGCTGCAAACCGGCCAACAATCATTAAACTGCCAAAGTAAGGATCCCATGCATCTTCCCTTAGAATGTATTTGAGCGTTTAACGCCGTTTCAATAGCTCTGCTTTGAAGTTCTTGAGTGCCGGTGACAAAAGATGCAAAATCACTCACCGGAATCTGTTCCATGCGAAGATATTTGCTCAAGGTTTGAAAACCTGTTGGATGCTTTTGATGATTTTTGATGAAGGCTGATGAAGTGTATAAATCACTTTTGGTGGCAAATTGTAAAACGCTTTCCATATTTGGCATCGCCTGCATTCCATATTCACTCATAAAACGGGGTATTTTTTGTTTCATTATAGAGATGGAATCGAGTCCCCACCACATTCCCCAATAGTGGCTATCGCCGTGGGTCATGCTTTTTTGACGCCCCCAGCCATACAATGGTGAAGAGGCGATATAGGCCCTGCCTCCATCATACTCTTTTACCAGTGATGGCAATAATTCATGAAATATTTTTTGATAGTCGGTCCATAAACGAATGCTGTCGCTTTTTGAAATATGAAATTGTTTTTGCCAGCCCCAATTATGCCAGGCTTCATCAATTTCATTATTTCCGCACCACAAAACAATACATTTATGCGTACGCAATCGCTTGATATTGTCAATGGCTTCTTGTTTGATATTATCAAGCGATACCGGGTCAGCGGCATACATGGCACCTGCAAACATAAAATCTTGCCATATATAAATATCTAAAGAATCGCAGAGGGAATAAAAATAATCATCTTCGTAAATTCCACCTCCCCAAACCCGTAGCATATTCATACCCGCTTCCTTTGCTGCCACCAATAAACTCTTATATTTTTCTTTGCTGATTCTGGGTAAAAATACATCAGCCGGAATCCAATTGGCCCCCTTCATGAAGGTTGGTTTCCCCTCAACGGTGAAGTAAAATGATTGGCCGATGGAGTCGTTTTCCTGTATTAGTTTTACCTCTGAATAGTGTGGTGTCGTATCGATTTTTTCGCCTCCAACTATCAATTTGACAGATCGCCAAATGCCACAGGTAATCATTCGAGGAGCCCAGTCCCAACCAAAGTGATATTGTGCCTTGCGTGCAAAATTTCTATTGTTTTCGCAGGGATATATAATCCTATTTCTCTTGGCAGCGAGATTGGCTTGGCGCTCGGCACTATAAAATACGATTCGCAGATCATTTCCCTTTTGTTTGAGGAGTTTACTCACAGGCACTTTATAGGTTCTAAACATATTGTCGGTTTTGAGCAATAGTTTATGATTCAGATAGATGGATGTGTATGTGTCCAGTCCATCAAACTGCAGAAATATTTCTGAATTGGTGGAGTAAGGTATATCAAAACGTGTTTGGTATTCCCATTCGGTTTGGCCAATCCATTGCAATTTATTTTCATTGTCGCCGTAAAACGGATCTGCTATCAAATGATTGGCCAACAAATCGGTATGTATGGTGCCGGGTACCGTTGCCGGATACCAAATTGTTTTTTGACGATTTTTAAATTGCCAATTTGTATGAAGGAGGTAGGTTTGAGAGAAGGCAGAAGGAAGATTGAAAAGAAGAACAGCGACAATGAAGCATATGATTTGAATCGTTTTCATCCGTCTACTCTTTGTAATCTAAGGGTAACTTTTTGATTCTACGGAGTGGGCCACTGCAATAACTATTGTGACAATGCACGCAGGTAGCAATGACAGCTGTATAGTTTTCTTTCTGATGGTTTTGATCTTGCATGAGTTTTCGATAGGCGTTTTCAAATCGTTTTGCATTGTCAAAAAAGAGCGTTTCGAGTACAGAGGAGTCGGTGGGTTCGGCTGACCAAAAAGGCATCAGCGGAAAGGCTACTGAATCGACCCATTCATTCTTATTTATTTTCAAACGCATGGTGTCACAATAGTTTGCCATGGTACGCATCATTTGCGCCATCGGTTTTACTTCATTCGGATCTTTAATAGTGGGTTTCTCGCAATCGTTTTCCTTGAGTTTCTTTGTGGAGGTATTTTCTTCACAGGATATGATACCCATGACAATACAGATAAAAAGGATTCCTATTTTGTACATAATGACTTATTGAAGAATGACGCCTTTTGCCTCAAATACTAATTCTTGTAATGGCTCTGTAATTTTAGCAATATCTTCCTTACTTTGTCCGTCATCTTTAGCATATTCTTTTAAATCGGCTATGGAGGTTACCTCAATTTTTGCAATACCGTCTACAATAGCGGTTTTGCCTGAGCAATCTTTTGGCATAAAAAAGCCATAATCCTTAAAGGTTACCCGAATAGTACTTCCATCAGTATTCTTGAGCTCCATCCAACAACCCTTCTTTTGACAAACCGCATCAATTGTTCCAATCAGTTTGCAATTCAATTCGGTATTGGCTCCCATCATAGCTCGCAAACTATCTGTTGGCTTAGCATTGTCCGCAGTAATTTTTTCGCCAAAATATAGTGGCTCCGTTTTGCTAAGCTCCGTTTTGGCAGTGGTGTTCGATTCTTTACCCGATTCATTGCAACTAAATATGATAAGGGAGCTGATGATCAGGAGGCATGTTTTTTTCATTTCTTTGAAATTAAAGTAATACGCAAATATAAGTTGAAGAATTCTTAAATTGTTGTTCGTAGAGAAATTATAATTCAGACAGTACTTTTAGAAGTTTTTGTATTTCTTTTTTGTCAATGGAAGTATAACTCATTTTTTCATTCATAGTTTTGGGTGAAAAAGGGTTCTTGTCGAATATTGTCTTCCGTGCGGCAGTATGAAATTCGCTAGCTCCCGTATGGTGTGCAATTTCCTTTAGATTCTGACTGTTCAGTCCGCTACCTGGCATAATGGCAATTTTTCCGTTCGCTCTCTCAACCAAAATTCTTACATTTTCTTTTCCATCAAATACCGAAGGATATTGACCGCTGGTTAGTATTCGATGACATCCACAGTCTATTATAACTTCGCGTTCCGATTTTGAATATACAAAATGACCACCTCTTGGACGAATAATGGGAAAAATTGGAATATTGATTAGTTTCTTTGCGGTCGCCATCATTCCATATGAGGGTGTGGTGCCACCTTCGTGAGGATTTTCGCACAATTCAATACGCTGTGCTCCCGCCCTAAATGCCTCCACTGCCCCCATCAGGGAGAAAGTAGCAATTTCGAGAAGATATTTTTGTTTCATTTTACAATAAAGATTTTGAAGAGATGACGTTGCTGCCCTCTTCATTGCGTACTGCCATTGTAAAATTTGGCAAGAGTGAATAACAGCCCGTTTCTCCCTTATTATTCAAGGCAATAAATCCAATTTGTACTTTTTGGCAATAGGGTTTGCCCTTCATTTTCACTAATCTCTCAAGGGCAATTTTGCAAGCTTCTTCAGGGCTGTGTCCATATCGCATCGCCTCTACCACGGTATGACTTCCACAAATTCGAACCACTTCTTCGCCAACACCGGTTGCCGAAGCAGCACCCACCTCGTTGTCGACGTATAAGCCGGCACCGATAATGGGTGAGTCGCCCACGCGCCCATGAAGCTTATAGGCCATTCCACTAGTGGTACATGCACCGCTAAGATTGCTAAAAGAATCAATTGCGAGCATGCCTATGGTATCATGATTTTTTTCGATTCGTTTCTCTATTTCTTCCACTGTTGTCATGGGGTTGTATTGTGATTGTTTTAACCACGCTTTCCATGCTTTTTTTGATTTGGAAGTCAATAAATTTTCTTTTTCAAAACCATGTTCCAATGCAAATTGCAGGGCTCCATCGCCAACTAATTGTACGTGAGGAGTTTTTTCCATTACCAATCGTGCGACCGAAATGGCATGAACGATATTTTCTAAACCCATCACTGCACCGATATTGCCCGCATGATCCATTATACATGCATCAAGGGTTACAATGCCATCTCGATCAGGTAAACCACCAAGCCCAACACTCATATCTTCAGGGTCTGCTTCGGGTACCATCACGCCTTGATGAACAGCATCTAATGCAGATTTGCCGGCTATCAGTTGTTCCCATGCTTTTTCATTTGCTTTTGTATTTCCCGACCATGTTGAAATTACAATGGATTTTTTTTGGGACACATTTCCTTCAAAAGCAGAAAGGTTTTTACTGAGTGTGGTCAAAGGTGCCAATGCACCGATGGTTTGTACAAATTTTCTTCTGTTCACGTATAGAATTTTCTTTTGGTAAATGTAAAAAATGCATTGGTGATTTTGCCTACAAATGAGATGGAATCGGAAAACATTATTCCTTAATGAGGCGAATAACATTTTTGTCCCGATCCCCCTGATTTACATACCTGACAATGAGGGTATATACACCGCTGGAATAGGGTTGCATATCGATATCTGCCGAGGGAATTTCTTGATTGCCTTCCTGCAATAATTTTCCACTGACATCAAATAGTTGATAGCTCCATGAACCTCCAAAATCACCATCGATAACAACATGAGTTGACGTCCGCACCGGATTGGGGAAAACATTTATTTCCTTATGGTATGATAGGGTAATTTCATTAGACCAATTGCTACATCCTAAATGATCTACTATCATCACTTTGTAGACTCCATTTCCATAAGATGGGATGCTTGCTTTTGAAATAGAATCAATCAAAATCTCATCCTTGTACCAATAATAAGAGTAAGGAGTTTGGATGGTATGAAGTCGGTAATCTCTGTATGATAAGGTGGGAAAATCATTGATAAAAAATGGCAAGGTATCTGACTTCTTGAGCAAATATTCGCAACCATTGGCATCTTTAATATGGTCGAGAAAATACAATCCGGCATCTACAGTCCATGCAAAAGGCGATTGGTTGATGACTGCATTTTGAGAAATGTTTTGATAATTATAATTCAACGACCAAGGGGGCGTTCCTTGAAGATCAAACTGATAGGTGTATGATCGAGTGGCACAATTCATGGAGATGGTATAATCCACAGCAGTGGGTTTGTTGTCAATGATGAGCGTTTCATTAATATTTTGAACACATCCTATCAAATCAGTTATTGATAGTAAGGTGTAGCTGCCGTTCGGCAAAATAAATGTTTTGCTACCATTGGCTTCTATGGCAAAGCTGTCAATAGGGCCTCCATTATAGGTATACGAAATAAATACTTTCATGGCATTGCTAACATCAAAGGTAAGCGCCGTGCTATCCTTGTCGCACAAATATTTTTTTGTAAATCCGTTGTAGTGATAAGGGACATAGTTAGCATTTACTATTTGATTAAAATTCACGGCGCATCCCATTGAGTCCACTACTTTTTCAAAAAAGTACTGTCCATTATTTAAATAAAAATTGGTAGCGTTGCTGTAAGTGGTAAAGGATAAATATTGATTATTAAAATAGTAAAAATAGGTAAATGGTTTATTCCCCTGAGGGGTTGCAAATTGAACATATACTTTGTCAGAATCACATGAAATGGCTGCAGGAGCCATGGATGACATCAATTTGGGATAGTTTATCACTATGGTGTCATTAATGGATTTGCTGCATTTAGAATCCGTAATTGATAGAATGGTATAGTTGCCATCTCCTAAATATAATTCAATATTGGGTTGGTTGGTGCTCATCTGATACGTAATTCCATTTCCGTTATTTTTATAATGTATCGTATAAGGAGCATCGCCGGTACAAACATAACTAATCAACATTTTGGTTGAGTCGCAGTTATATACATCAGGATTTTTTTGAACCATCAGTGGTGTAAATGAGTTATTGACACTTAGCAGAATATTTTGCGAACAATTTGTACTATCATGTACATCCGTAATTACATAAGATCCATTATTGAAGTAGAGCACATGATTTGGATTATTGGTTTGAATGGAATAGTAGGCAGGAGGTATGTTTTGGTGTGTATACTGAATGGTCCAAGGTGCATTGCCAGTAATTGAAAAATTAACCCTCATTTTGTTGCTGTCACAATCATATACAGGCAGACTGGATGAAACCGCTATGGCATTATAATTAATGATTTTATTCAAATTCAGAGTGAATTCACAATTGGTGGCATCGACAATTTTTGAGATGGTCCAATTGCCATTGGGTAACCATAGTGAGGTGGATGCGATGTTGCTGGACTTGCTGAGAAATTGCATGCCATCGTTATAATAAATGGTCCATGGACCATTGCCTTGCAATTGAAGATCAATTTGAAATAAATTGGAATCACAATTAAATTTCTGTTGAGTAATAATGGCATTTAGTGGCGTATAATTGAATGAATAGACAAGATTAATTGTTTTTAGGCAATTAGTGGCATCCTCAATCTTTGTAAATTGGTAAAGGCCATTGCTAAAATATAGATCGAATTGTGCACTGTTTGAAGTGAATTGCAAGGGGATGCCATCCTTAATATAATGTAGCACCCAGGGACTGTTTCCCTGAAGACTAAAATGAATTTTTGTTTTGTTACTGTCGCAAAAATACTGTGGTTGGCTCATGGTAATGTCAATAGAATCATAGTTGAAGCTATAATTCTGATTAAGGTTTAATGAACAAGCGGTAGCGTCTTCTAAAAAGAGAAAATTATAATTTCCATTTTCAAAATACTCGGTAAAATTTCCGATTGCACTATTCAATTGAAGAGGTAAGCCATTCAAAGTATAATGGATGGTAAACGGAGGGTTTCCTTGCAAGGCGAAATCTATGGCCGTTTTGTTACTATCACAATGATAAATGGGTGTCGTAGGAAATGCATTGATGGCCTCATAATTGAAAACATAGTATTCACTCATGGTCTTACTACAATTGGTAGCATCGGTAATGGAAATAAATTGGTACGTGCCGTTTTCGTAAAATGAATAGAAATTATCTGTATTGGATACAAGTTGCTGTGGTATTCCATCTTTTGAATAGTGCACTGTCCAAGGCGAATTGCCTTCTAAAGTAAAGTGAATTTTAACTTTATGGCTGTCGCAATCATACTGTGGTGTGGTCATTTCAATATCCAGTGTATCATAACTAAAGGAATAGTTTTGATTTATTAGGAACTGACAGCCGGTAGCATCAGTCACTTGTTGAAAAGCATAATTGCCATTTTCAAAATATAGTGTAGAATTTGTGTTGATGATGTTAAATAATAATGGCAGTGCATCGTGGGTGTAATGAACTTCAAAGGGAGCATTTCCACTCAGATTACATTGAATAGCTGTTTTATTACTATCACAGTCATAGAGCGGGCTTGATAAAATGGCCCCAATTGTATCGTAATTGAACACATAATAGGCATTGATTGCTTTGGAGCAGTTGGTGGCATCTAATACTTCCACAAATTGATAATTACCATTGGTGTAGTATTGATCGATACTGGCATTATTGCTCACAAATTGTTGAGGCAGTCCATCTTTTAAATAGTGGATGGTCCATGGGGCGTTCCCTTCTAAATCAAAATGTATCAAGGTTTTGTTACTGTCGCAATTAAACTGAGGGGTACTTAGTGTAATATCAACCGTATCGAAATTGAAAATATGACTCTGCGAAATATTTTTGAGACAACCGCTTGCGTCTACTACATCTAGAAATAGGTAATTTCCATTTTCGAAAAATAGCTGTTCGCTAAAGCTATTGGTTACAAACTGTTGTGCTGTGGCATCTTTCGTATAATGGATGGTAAAAGGAGGGTTGCCTTGGAAATCAAATTGAATGCTTGTCTTATTGCTATCGCAGTAATAAACAGGTTGGGAAAGGGAAATGTTCACCGTATCAAAATCGAAAATAAATGTTTGGTTGATATTCTGCTGACACGTAGCATCGTTTAACTGGATAAATTGGTACACTCCATTTTCAAATAAATGATCTAGGCTAGGGGTGTTGGTATTGATTTGCAACGGGGATCCATTTTTTGTATAGTGGATAGTCCAAGGCGTATTTCCCTGCAGATCAAAGTGAATTTTTGTTTTGTTGCTATCACAATCATATTGAGGCAGGTCCATGCTGAATTGCAACGTATCAAAATTAAATGAAAAATTTTGATTGATTGTTTTGACACATCCTGTTTGATCGGTAACCTGTATGAATTGGTAGGTGCCGTTTCCAAAATGGACAAGATTATTCAAGTTGTTGGTGACCATTTGATTAGAGGTCCCATTTTTTGTATACTCGATGGTAAAAGGTGAGTTCGCATTGAGATCCATTTGAATAGGTGTCTTGATGCTATCACAATCGAAATTTTGTGTAGTAATGGTAGCATCAATGGCATTATAATTGAAATTAAATCCTTGGTTGATATTTTTTTGACATCCATTGGAGTCGGTTACTTGCAAAAATTCATAAAGTCCATTTTCGAGAAACAAGTCGAGTGTTGAAGATTGGGTTATGATGCTATCATTGATGCCATTTTTTTTGTAGGATATCATCCATGGTGATCTACCTTGCAGACTAAACGAAATTTTTGTTTTGTTTGAATCGCAGTTATATGCTGTTGCATTAATCGCAAAATCAACCAAGGAGTCAGAAAGAATGAATGTTTGATTGATAGGTAGCAGACATGAATTGCTATCAACAACACTGACTAGAGTAAGGGTGCCATTCGCATAATGCTTCAGCAGTGTTGGATTGTATAGAGTGTCGATTTGGGTATTGTTATTAAATTCCGTAACGAATTTCCAGGGGGCACTCCCTGACATCTGCATTTGAATTTCTGTATTATTTGAGTCACAATTGAAATGGCGACCGGTAATAGTATAGGCAACGGCCGGATCCTTGGTAAAGGTATAAGCAGTGCTGTTGATACCTCCATAACTAGAGGCGTCATCTACATTTTTAATTTCATAGGTTCCTTCTGTGAAAAGCGAAAGGATACTGGTATCATTTGCCGTATTCACCGTGCTTAATAACACATTGTCTTTATAAATATCAAATTGAAAAGGGGCTTGTCCGCAGATACCCACCTTGATTTGCATACTGTCAGAACGGCAAGTATTCTCAATCGGTATGATAAATGCCTTGGGTTTACCCTTTATTCTGGTAATAAAGGAATCTAAAGTACCACAAGGTGGAAAGGTGTGATAATTGAAATCGTAGAAGTAGCTGCAATTAGAATAGTTATTTAAGAAGTTTTCTGTATAATGAAAATCATGTTCAGGATCCATTAAGGTAACATCATCGCTCTCTCCCCAGGTAAACAAGGTATTGGTTTGCAGTTGGCTGATTTTACTTTTAACACTATCCCTATCATAATATTGAGGGGCACTCCCAAATCGGGCACTCAGAATAAATTGGGATGGGGTATAGGTATCAAAATTGATTGAATACCCTCCTGAGATAATAGCACCATCCGGTTCGGTATTGAGTAAGTTCAATAAGGCAGTATAGCCCCCTTCTGAAATTCCCAAAATTATTACTTTACTGTATTTTGATTTAAGGGCCTTTACCAGCGCGATGGTTTCGATTAAATAATTGGTTCCATAATTGGTACCCATTGCCTCGCAGTAATTGACTACATACTCATTTAATTTTCTACGATTCCAGTAGATGGCCCGCCAATCTTCATTTGGTTTACAATAGGTATATACATCTCCATGTTGTAAACATTGGCTTTTTACGTTGCAGTGAAGGCAGGCATAACCGATACCTTGCAATAGTTCAGAGGTAGTATTGTTGCCATTGCCATGTATTAGCAAAAAGGCCGTCTTACAATTGCCACCAGCCAAACTGGGTGTAAATGCAGTATATGCGGTATCTACTTTTCCATTCAGCATGTATGGCATTCGCATAACAGGATCAGTTTGATTGTAAATCCATGGATATGCATTAAACCCAATATTGACATCGTTTGCATAAGTTAAATCTGAGAGTACAATATTGCTTACTGTACTACTATCTAAATCTAAAGGTGTAAAGGGGAAGTCGGCAACAAATCTCTGTTGTAATTGTTGCATGGAGGAAATAGAATCGTTCACATACCACTGAGCCGGAAAATTCCAATACGGAATATAAATAAAGGACTTGAATACTGAATTAAATAACACACTATCAGCAGGTGTCAGCTGGGCATACGTTTTTGGTGAAAATCCCAGAAACAGCAATACGGTGACAATTCCATGGAAAACATATTTCATAAGCAACAAAGGTAATAATATTTTCGTTCAAGGAACTAAGAAAATAGGGGTATGACTTCTATCAGCAAAAGGGTAGGTCTTACATTCATGAAAGTATCATGGATTGTACATGGGCGAGGTATAGATCAGAGTATCCTTCGGCATTTTCCAGTAAAGAAGCAGCCACCGCATTTTTTTTATATCGTACAATATCAGCCCTTGATATTTCCCTCACTTTGGATGCCAAAGATTCGGCTGTAAACTGCTCACTCACCACCCCAATTTCATACTTTTCAACATATTTTCTCATCTCCTCTGAAGGGCCAATGGCGATGGCTAGTTTGGCTTGTATAAATTCAAATAGCTTATTGGGTAAGGCATGAAAATTGTTGAAATTTGTTGGCATCAACATATATAGGCCAATATCATACTTGTTAATGGTGGCTACTATTTCATTGAATGGTACAGGCTCTAAAAAGGAAATATTAGAAAACGTAGTACTATATGCACGCAATTCGTCAAAATAAGATTGGGTTTTTGGAGAAGCCACGGCCATTATATCCAGTTGATACTCGTTCCCTAATATACCTGCAACATCTAACATAGCCTCTAGGCCCCTTGATTTCATAATGGCTCCATGATAAATCATACGAATGCGTCCTTCATTGTTCGACGGTGAAATAGTTGACCCGGAGGCTGCATTGGGTATTACTATAGAATCAATTCCAAATTCACTTTTTGCATTTTTGGGCGATTCCCTCACAAACATTAACCAGTAAATCGAGAGACGGAAAGTATGTGCGACAGAGCTTATAATGATATCTTCCAATGGTATTCACCCAATTTTTTCTTTCTTCAAATTCCAACGGATGATATTCATGCGCATTATAAATGACTTTAATGTCTAGTTTTTTCTTGATGGACGCTACTAAGGGTAAAAAAGTAGGGTCGTGAATTATTATTATTTTGAAATCATTAGACAGGATATATTTTTCAATCAGTGGATATCGTTCGTAAATTCTAGTGGTAAGTTTGTAATAATAAAGTACCCGAAAAGCTTGAATCAGTATGTAGTTAAAAAGGGGTAGGAAGGTGCTGATATCAATATATTCAATTCGTGGATTTGAGGGTTTCGTTCTTCCAAAGGCCACAATATCAAACTGCTCTTGAAAGGTGTTGAATTCTCGTATCATCCGAGGACCATTATGCAAAGGCCTATTCGTCAAAATTAGCATCTTATCTTTCATGTCTAAACGTTTAATTCTTTGATTATTTTTGCCGGAACACCTGCGATGACTACATTAGAAGGGAATGATTTGGTAACAACACTGTTTGCCCCAATGGTAACGTTATCACCAAGTTGAACGCCAGGTAAGATGGTTACATTGCCACCAATCCAGCAATTGCGGCCAATTTTTACAGATTTTAATTCATACTGATTCCTATCAAAAAAATCGTGATTAGAAGTCTGTATATTGATATTCCATGCCCAGATGGTATCATCACCTATTTCAAGCGTAGATCCGTTGGCAATACCAAAGTAGCATCCTCCGCTTACCGCGAAGCTTTTTAAAATGGCATCATTGCTTTTATTGAAGATAATGTTTTTGTAACCAGAAATTAGGGTGGTGTAATGAACCGGATGTGGGATGTCGTTGTTGTTTCCTAATATTTTTTGAAATACCCAGTTTGTAAGAAAAAACTGCGGCATAATATTTAAATAGTATCTTGAACGAACCAATTTGTAAATCCATTTAACAAAATGCCCCACTAATATCATCTACTGAATATTTTGAATAATTTCGGTCCAAATATAGGTATTTTGTCAAATAAATTTTTGTATAATTCTACCTCGATATATTTGTTTTTTAAAAAGTAAAATAATAGTATCGGTAAAGTAGTGATTCCCGCAAAAATAAAGGTGTATAGTATAGGGAAATTTAGATAGGAAAGTAAAATTTTTGAAGTTCCAATAATCAAAACCGATACTCCAAGTATTTTTAATAATTTGTCAATTTCAATATAATCTTTATAAGATACATTTAATTGCCTAATCACAATATGTAACTGCATAAATGCCAAAACATATACGCTAAAAATGGTCGCGATAGCGCAACCGAGTATTCCAAAAGATTTGGAAAGGACCAAGTTTAAACTGATATTAAAAATAACAAATACCAAGAAGCTATACAATACAAATTTTGACTTTTTAAGAAGTATCAAAACGTCTGTATAATTTTGGAAACGGATTAGTAAGGCAAAGCAAAATACGATAAATACTTTATAACTATCTTCATATTTGGCAGACATGTAAAGCAACGTAAATTCCTTACTATAGAAAATAAAGAAGACAGCGACTGGATAGAGGACAATAGCAGTGGTTGTAATGATTTTTTTCTTCATTTCGGCTACCACTGCAAACTTGTTTAATTGTACGTTTACTGACATATCAGCCATAAAAATGGTTGAAATGGTGGCATACAAAACGCCTATAATGGGCAGTTCAATACTGCCGCTCCTGTATGCTGCATATTGCTCTTCATTTAAGTTGATGCTAATAATAAACCCGGCAATATAGGTATATGAATTGCCTAATATTTCTACAAAATAAAGAGGCAATCCTATTGAAAAAATTTCCGTAATCAGCGAAGAATCGAACGTACCACCAAGTAGTTTCATTCGTCGGAGAACCCATAACTGAAACAAACTACTGGTAATAGGTTCAATGGCATAGATGAATAACAATAACATTACCGAATGGTAGTATTTAATAGCTATGAGCGCCAAACCAATTTTTATGAAATTCGTACAAATGGACAGTAGCATCAAGAACTGGGTTTTACCTACCTTAATCATCGCCTGATTTAGTACAAAATTGAGCCTACTACCGATGACACTTATAGCAAATATTTTTAAATAAGTACCAATCAACTCATTGCCAAAAAATCCCGGAGCAACATAAGAAAATAGATAGCAGACGCTGGCACCAATAAGTCCTCCACAAAACGTAAACAAAAGAATCGTTTTTAAACAATTCTCAAAGTTCTTTTTGAGATTGGAAAAAAGCATCATTGCGGATTGTACAATGGCAATAGAGGTCAAAATGCTGATAATATCAGCAATTAAGAGGGTTTGCAAATAGGTGCCATAAACATTTTTTTTCGAGGACTCTTACTAGATAAGGAGTAAATAAAAAAAGAAGCAATACATTGACCCCTTGCGAAATTGTTAATAAAAGGACATTGACCGCTTTTTTTGCTCATTTACTTTTTGTTTCAAAAAAATATACCCCTTTATTGCTGATACATTCTTTCAATGATATCTACTACCTTCAAGCCTTCCAAGGCATTGGTGGTGATAGTGGATCGATTTTTTAAAACGTCTACCACATTCTCAATTACGTAATGATGGTTTGCAGCACTCCCCTTATAGGCACCGTAATCATTCCCAGGGTTAGTGGGCGCTAGCTCTGGCATTTCATAATCTTTAACATGACATACTTCTACCTTATCCATGTACTGACCGCCAATTTTTACACTGCCATTTTCGGCAATTATGGTCATCGAACTTTCCAAATTTTTATCCCAAATAGAGGTCGAAAAATTGAGACAACCAATACCGCCATTTACAAAATCAAAATTGATCACACCGCTGTCTTCTCTAAATTCGGTAAGATGCGAATGATTAAAATTGGTGAACCGGGAATTGATATTTTGAATATCCCCAAAAAGCCAATACATCAAATCGATAAAATGCGAAAACTGAGTAAATAAAGTGCCACCGTCCAAATCTTTTGTGCCATGCCAATTGTCTGCCTTGTAATAGCGATCGTCTCGATTCCAATAGCAATTTAATTGCATCATAAAAATCTTTCCCAATTTGCCACTCTCAATCAATGACTTGATCCACTCACTTGGCGGACTATATCGATTTTGCATTACGGCAAAAACCTGTTTGTGCACCTGCAAGGCCTTGAAAATGACCTTTTCAGCATCTTGCTTATTGAGTGCCATCGGTTTTTCAATCACGATATGCTTTTTGGCTTCAAGGCATTTGAGTGCGTATTCTGCATGAAATCCATTGGGAGTAGCAATATTAATGACGTCTATGTCAGTAGCAACAGGGCTATTTAAAAAATCGTCTATGCTATTAAAAAAAGGGACCGCGTATTTCTCAATTCCAAGTTCCGACAGTGGCTTGGTGTCAATCAAGGCAACCAACTCCGACTCCTCATTCCTACTGATCATTTCAGCATGTCGTTTACCTATATGTCCACATCCGATGACTGCAAATTTAATTTTTGGCATACACTCTTTTTTGTTGTTTGGAAAACGTGCGAAATTATACAAAATTGTCCAATATCACCTATTATATCCGAAAAATACTTCACTACAAGTGATAGACACCTTACCCTATCGCCATTTGTTAATAGATGCCAATAAGGTATGATTTCAAACTTTTTCTTTCCTTCTTATCTGCTATATTTGTTTTTTTTAGAAGCAATGCAATACAATTCCCGAGATATTGAAAAAAAATGGCAGCAAATTTGGAAAGAGTCCAAGGCATACCAGGTAACCAATACAGACAGCAAACCAAAGTGTTATGTACTCGATATGTTTCCCTATCCATCAGGAGCCGGTCTACATGTAGGTCATCCACTTGGCTATATCGCAAGTGATATTTATGCACGATACAAACGACTTAAAGGATTCAATGTGTTACATCCTATGGGTTTTGACGCATTCGGCTTGCCTGCCGAGCAATATGCCATCGAAACCGGTCAACATCCTGCCCTTACTACCGAAAAGAATATCGCCCGATATAAAGAGCAATTGAACAATATCGGCTTTTGTTTCGACTGGAGCAGAGAGGTGAAAACGGCCGACCCTTCCTATTATAAATGGACGCAGTGGATTTTTTTAAAATTATACAATAGCTGGTATAACCATGCTGCCGACAGGGTGGAGCCGATAGAAACCCTGCGTCAAACGGATTGGGGGGCAGGTCTTTCGGATACAGAATGTATGCAGTATCGCTTGGCATATCGAGCTGAAAATTTTGTGAACTGGTGCGAGGCTTTGGGGACCGTATTGGCAAATGACGAAGTGGTGAATGGCGTATCCGAAAGAGGCGGGCATCCTGTCGAAAGAAGGCGGATGAGCCAATGGTTTTTGCGAATTACGGCCTTTGCCGAACGATTGCTCAAAGGACTCGATGAAGTAGATTTTCCTGAAAGCCTAAAGGAAATGCAACGGAATTGGATTGGGAAAAGTGTTGGTGCGGAGGTCAATTTTTTGCTAAACAATGCAGCATCATTGCCTGAGCAGCAAAGACATATCAAGGTTTTTACAACTCGACCCGATACTATTTTTGGTGTCTCCTTTATGGTGCTCGCTCCCGAACATGAAATGGTAGCGCTTATTACTACTGAAGCACAGAAGCAGGAAGTAGAAGCTTATAAAAAGTATGTGAGTTCTCGAAGTGAACGAGAACGTCTCGCCGAAACAAAAAAAATAAGTGGTGCCTTTACAGGTGCCTATGCGATGCACCCCTTTTCAAAAAAAGAAATCCCAATCTGGATTTCAGAATATGTACTGGCGGGATATGGAACCGGAGCCATAATGGCCGTGCCCTCCGGCGATGATCGTGATTTTGCCTTCGCCAAACATTTTAATTTACCCATCCCCAATATCTTTACAGATATTGACATTAATGAGCAGGCCTATACCGACAAAAACGCTTTGTTGCAACATTCTGATTTTTTAAATAATCTATCAACAAAAGATGCAGCTGACGAATCTATAGCACGAATGGAAGCTGAAAATATCGGGTCCCGAAAAATTAATTATCGAATGCGAGATGCAGGATTCAGTAGACAACGCTATTGGGGAGAGCCTTTTCCCATTGTGTATGATCCGAATCATGTACCAATCGCCTTAACGGAAAGTGAATTGCCCGTGACCTTGCCTCATCTCGAAACCTATAGTGCAGGTCCTAATGGCAAAGGGCCTCTTGCCAATGCCACCGAGTGGTTGCATACCGAAAAAGGTATCAGAGAAACCGATACCATGCCGGGCTTCGCAGGAAGTTCTTGGTACTATCTTCGGTATATGGACCCGCATAATGAACGCGAATTTTGTGATAAAAGAATCAGTGATTATTGGAATCAGGTGGATGTATATATTGGTGGAGCTGAACATGCTGTCGGCCATTTGTTGTATTCAAGAATGTGGTGTAAAGCGTTGCACGATTTAGGTATATCGGTTTTGAAGAACCTTACAGGAAATTGATTAATCAAGGGATGATTCAAGGGAACAGTAGACTTGTTTATCGAATAAAAAATACCAACACTTTTGTTTCAGCTGGATTAAAAGATGAATATGATACCGATACATTATATGTAGAATACAGCTTTTGCGATGGTTTTGAGCTGGATATTTCACGGTTTACTAATTGGAGAGAGGAGTACTCGCAAGCACAATTTATTCTTGAAAATGGAAAATACATCTGTGGAGGGCTGGTAGAGAAAATGAGTAAAAGACTCTTTAATGTAGTAAACCCAGATGACATTATTGAACAGTATGGCACCGATACCTTCAGAATGTATGAAATGTTTTTAGGCCCACTTGAAGTTAGTAAACCCTGGGATACCAAGGGTATTGAAGGTGTGCATCGGTTTCTAAAGAAATTATGGCGACTCTATGTGGATGAGACACACGAAGTTCATTTGTCTGAGGAGGAGCCAAGCAAGGATGAATTTAAAGTATTGCATCAAACCATTAAAAAAGTAGCTTCCGATATCGAGCAGTTTGCATTCAATACCTTGTAAGTCAGTTTATGATTTGTGTCAATGAACTTAGTAAACTAAATTGCAACAAACGCAAAATACTGGAACCTCTTTTGATATGTCTGACTCCCTTTGCACCCCATATCAGTGCAGAGCTTTGGCAACTAATTGGAAATGAAACCTCTATTTTAGATGCCTCATTTCCAAATGTCGATGAAAGCTATTTGATTGAACAATCATTTCTTTATCCCATAGCCATACAGGGTAAGGCGCGCACCGAAATGGAATTTGCTATAGATGGTACCGTGGAAGAAATTCAAGCGGCGGTATTGAATAATGAAATCGTTATGAAGTGGATGGAAGGAAAGCCCGTAAAGAAATTCATTTTTGTAAAAGGGAAAATGATCAATGTAGTTGTGTAAGTTACTTCTAAGCTGTGAAACCTTTGTGAAAGTATTATTATCAAGGGATCAAGTTGTATTTTCGCACACCGACTATATGAAGCAACTCGCAGTCTATCTTTTTGTAATGCTATGCATGCTGTTTTATACCAAGGCATTTGCCCAAACAATAATAAAGGGTGAGGTGAGAGATTTGGCTGACAATTCACCAATGGAAAATGTGAATGTTAAGAATATTTACACACAGGAGGGATTGACCCTTAAGGCAGATGGTTTGTTTAGCATTCAAGTCAAAAAGGGTGAATTAGTTGAATTTTCAAAAGTGGGTTATCAGACAGTAAGGGTGCGTATTGTAAGCGAAAAAGAACCGGAGTATTATAAGATCGTATTAAGTAAAACACCCATCGAACTTCGTGAGGTAGATATTAGAGGCAAGCCCCTTGATTTTAAAAAAGATAGTGTACGGTATCGCAAAACCTATGATATTGTAATGCGCAAAGACCGTAAAGAGGATGTTGATATGCGCAGTATGCCACTCGCCATGTTAAGTAAGAAAAACCGACAGGAATGGGCCTTTCAGGAAATGTACGAACAATGGGAACAAGAGAAATATATCGATTATGTATTCAACGATAAATTAGTTCATCGCATTACCTATCTTGAAAAAGAAGAACTGCAAACCTTTATGAAAGTGTACCGCCCGCGCTACGACTTTGTCCGAAATGTATCAGAGTACGAATACCTCGATTATATCAAAAGTTGCTATTACCACTTCAAGAAATCCAAATAGCGCTTATTATTTATATTGACTGGCAAATTTTTCGCTCCAGTTAATCTTATTGCCGCCTTTGCCCATTCCAAATAATTGATTCAAGGCAAAGTTAATACCCACTTCGCTATAGGCGCCTGAAATATGATAATAGGATTGTGCAAAATGTATGACAAACTTGTTGAGATACAAGCCACCACCAAATGAAAATCCAGACAGTCCTTTCTTTTCGGCAATGGCCAATTCCGAACGACGTAAGTGATTATATCCTGCACTTAATTCAAGTCTCCTGCCCAAATTGATGTCGAGGGCAAAAACAAAGTGACGAAACAATTTGTCAGCAAAATAACTTTTCTTTTTGGTGTCTTGGGTATTGTCATTAAATAGCAAACTATTATCTACCTGATCTGCCGGATTATCATATCGAATATCCCACGTGTAAAGGTGATGAGCCAATACGCTTAACGAAAAGGGCGCCTTTTTAAACTTCTTTACAATTCCTATTTGAACATCGATGGGTAAGGGTTGCGTGCCACTGTTAATATCATATTTTTGTAGTTGGATACCCGCATTTTTTACAACCGCACCGGCATACCACTGACTATTGGTATCGGCGTACATCAAACCAAAATCAAGCAACATGGCCGCCGATTTATTTTGAATCAAATGAGATCCCGCGTACTTGAGTGTGGCACCATAACGCCAACGTTCTAAATACGATCGAGATGCGCTAAGTGAAATGGCCTAATCTGCTGCTTTACCGGCCCCAGTTCATTGCCGATATTATCTGTAGTTTTAAAACTTCCATAGTCAAGATATTGCACACCCAAACCAAAGGTGGTTTGGATCTGTTTTGAATGATGCGCATAAAGGAGATTGCTGACCCGAGTGCCTGCATAATAAATATTGTAGTTGAGTCCCAAATTCGTATGAAATTCAGGCCGAAGCAAGGCCGGATTGGCTGTACTCAACATAATATCCTTCGAGGGATTCGCCACCGAAATGCCGCCTATGGCTGTGATATGCGGACTTTGACTTAATCGTAAAAATTCAAATATATGTTCACCGCCATTTACTTGCGCACAAGCAATACCATGCAATAAAGATAACAATGCCAACCAAAATATTTTCATGCCAGAATCTTTAACGAATATTTCCCAAATATATTTTATTTTCAACCAATAATGTTGCTTAGCATTGCCTTTTATGAATTTATTTTATGAAACAGAAACGTAAAATTATTTTTGTTCTTATTTCTATTTCTACCTTGTTGCTTTTGTTAGTATTTGAAAGGTATTACGCCCATCAAACAATTGTGTATCCAAATTTTGGTATTTCGATTCCCGCCGGTTACTCCACGCATGGCATAGATGTGTCAAGATATCAGCGCAAAATTGAATGGGAAGATGTGGTTCAAATGAGAGATAAAGGTCAACGCATTTCGTTTGCAATTGCCAAATCTACTGAGGGTATTACCATTGTGGATCCTACTTTCAAGCAGAATTGGAATCAAATGCATGAACATAATTTAATGCGCGGCGCCTATTTATATTTTCATCCAAATAGAAAAGCTGCCGAGCAGGCCCAATTTTTTATTAAGCATACCGAATTAGAATCGGGCGATTTGCCACCGGTAGTTGATATCGAGGAACGGCATGGTATGAGTTCCGAAAAAATACGAAAGTCTTTGAAAGAATGCCTCGATGCATTGGAGCAAGAGTATGATGCAAAACCTATTATTTACACCGGAGCCGATTTTTATGAACAACATCTAGGCGAGGCGTTTGACTCATACCCTTTGTGGGTAGCTCACTACGAGCAAAACGATGCGCCACGTATCAATAGAAAATGGATTATGTGGCAACACAACTGCAAAGGACATGTAAATGGTATTCGCGGCGAAGTTGATTTTAACGTCGTCAACGGAAATTTAGCCTTGCTGCAAGGTTTATGTCTTTAACTAGGCATCATCGCAATTTGTTTCCAATAAACCTAATCCCTATTCCTGTATAAAAGAAAAGGAAAGGCATTCCGTTCAATGTAAATAATAGAGTAGGCTTTCTTAACTAATTTTAGACAAGCATTCTTTTATTGCCTCAAAATTAGGCAGTTCACCGGCACTTTCAAGAACCTCAGCATATTGTATGTTTCCTTCTTTGTCCACAACAAAGGCAGAGCGTTTCGCAACCCCCAACATCTCAAATACAAAGGTTTCGTATTGACAGCCATAATCTCTGCATACCGTTTTATTGAAATCAGATAATAGCGTAAAATTTAAATTATTTTCTTTTTTAAATCTATCCAATACAAAAAGTGAATCAATAGAAATGCCAATGATTTCAGCATTCAGGTCATTATACGTGCTCATACTATCTCTCATGGAACACAATTCTGTGGTGCACACACCGCTAAAGGCCAAGGGGAAAAAAAGTAGAACAACGGTCTTGCCTTTATAATCTGAAAGTGAAATTTTATTCTTTTCTGTGTTAAATAAGGAAAATTCTGGCGCTTGTTGGCCGATTTGTATGCTCATATTGTTATTAAATTTTTACCAAAAGTAGGAGATGTTTATCTTATTCCCAAAATATTCACAACGTTATTTAAGTTTTTGATTATTCGGCCACTTTGGTTTAACATTGTGTAGACTAATACAATATTACTTTGACCGAGCAACTATTAAATTTAGAAACCATCAATCCGATTGAGTTTTTTGGCGTAAACAATAACAAATTCGATATTTTAAAAAAGAAATTTCCCCTTTTAAAATCCTATCTCGTGGTTCCATTATTAAGTTAACCGGACAAGCGGATGAGGTGGCTCTTGCCAAGGAGAAAATCGGATTGATTGTGCAGTATCTCGAACGAAACGGCCATTTATCAGAAAATTATTTTTCAAAAATTTTGGGTGATGACGATGGTATCATTGACGAGAAAATAGTGGATGACGGCCAAAATGATATTATCGTCTTTGGTCAAAATGGCAAAATCATTAAAGCCAAAACGCGAAACCAGAAATTGATGGTTCAAATGTCGGAAAAGAATGATATCATTTTTGCAGTTGGGCCTGCAGGTACCGGCAAAACGTATACAGCAGTGGCCTTAGCGGTGAGAGCGTTGAAAAATAAATCAGTAAAGAAAATTATTCTTACCAGACCTGCTGTGGAGGCAGGCGAAAGTCTTGGCTTTTTGCCTGGCGATTTAAAAGAAAAAATAGATCCTTACTTACGGCCATTGTATGATGCACTTGATGACATGATACCTACCGATAAACTTAATTACTACATGACCAACCGTGTCATAGAAGTGGCTCCCTTGGCCTATATGCGCGGACGAACCCTCGATAATGCATATATCATTTTAGATGAAGCACAAAATACGACCGAGCTTCAAATAAAGATGTTTCTTACACGTATTGGCCCATCAGCCAAAGCAATTATTACCGGTGATATGACCCAAATTGACCTTCCTAAAAATCAAGTGAGCGGTTTGGGAAGAGCGATTCATATTTTGCGAAATATCAATGGTATCGCACATATCGAATTGGATGGTGAAGATGTAGTACGACACCGTTTGGTAAAGGAAATTATCAAAGCATATGATCGTGAACATATTGAAATAGAAAAGAGGAAAGATGCTGCCGGCAAATAAATTAAAGAAACTCCTTTTTCTATTTTTTCTATTCGGTATTTCCTGCAATGATTCCGTAAATCATTCTGGCACGCATACTAAAATACAAGCAAAGGACACGCATCGTAGTAAAGGTGCAATTGATAGTAGCACGAAATTTTTATCGGATGGTTGTCTGGTACTGCGAAAAGGAAATGATGTGATTAGTGATATCTTTTCAAAACTGAATCGCAGCGATCCCTCTTTTTCCCAGCCTTCTTCGAACAACAACAATGGGTGGTCTATCATTCAATTGGTGGCGAAGACAATCCCAATCAGAAATTGCGTAGAGATTCTTTTGAAAAATTTGTCATACCATCAGACAATACCGGATTTGGTATTTGCAATTTACAACTAAAAAAGCCTGAAATTGAAAAATTGCACACTATTGTGGACTCCCTTTTTCAGAAGGAAATTCCATTTGATATGCAGTTCGACCTCAAAAGTGATGATAGGCTCTATTGCGCCGAAATGGTATATAAAGCCATTCAGCAGGCAGTTGCAAATGATAGCTTGTTCACGCTAACCGTACACAAGGGTTTTTCATTTGTTTCTACCGACAACCTTTTTGTAAACAAACAAGCCCAAATACTTTGTCGTATTAACTATTAATGGTACTTTTGCCACCTTAAAAATAAATTACAAACATGAAAAAAATTATTTTATCTATTGCTGCAGTAGCCATCCTAGCAGTATCTATCATTAGTTGCGGAAGCAAAAGCAGCCCAAAAGAAGTTGCAGTGGCATTTAATAAAGCAATGAATAATCTTGATTTTGAAGGTGCAAAAAAATTGGGTACTCCCGAAACCGGAAAGATGATTGATATGTTGTCATCTTTTTCAAGCATGATGCCTGATTCAATGAAAGAAGAAGCTAAAAAGTTTAAAGTAGAAGCTAAAGATGAAGTAATCGAAGGCGACAAAGCTACTGTAACGATTTCTAACGGAGAAAAGGGAGAAGAAAAAGTGAGCCTTGTGAAGAAAGATGGTAAGTGGTTGGTAAACATGTCAAAAGAAGGCATGGGTGGAGATGGTGGCATCGCAACACCTCCGGCAGAAGGTGGCGAAATGCCTGCTGAAGAAGCTCCTGCAGGAAAAGATTCAGTAATGGTTGAGAAGAAATAAAAAGTTTAAATTTTTCGTAAAAGGTCATCTGCAGAAACAGATGGCCTTTTTCATTTATTTTACATAAAAATAGTCGGATGAAACTCTCAGTCAACATCAATAAAATAGCCACTATCAGAAATGCCCGAGGAGGCAACAATCCAAATCTGATACAAGTAGCCATCGATTGCGAACGATTTGGTGCAGATGGCATTACCGTTCATCCTCGACCCGACCAAAGGCATATTCGATTTGAGGATGTGCGTGCCTTGAAAAAGGTTTTGAGCAAAGAATTTAATATTGAGGGGAATCCGAGCGAGAAAACATTTGTCGATTTGGTAATGGAGACAAGACCAACGCAAGTAACGCTCGTTCCGGATGCATCCAATCAACTGACTTCCAATCATGGTTGGGATACCGTTCAGAACAGAGATTTTTTGAAAGAAACCGTTCAGTTATTTTCGGAGGCAGGCATGCGAGTTTCTATTTTTGTGGATCCTATTTCAGAAATGATTATCGGTGCAAAAGAAGTGGGAGCTCATCGTATTGAATTGTATACTGAAGCATATGCTCGTACCTTTTTATCAGATCCTCATAATGCAAGGGAACCCTATGTTCAAGCAGCATTCAAAGCCGCGGAACTGGGTGTGGAAGTGAACGCAGGGCATGATTTGGACTTGCATAATGTATCTTTTTTTGCGGCTGGTATTCCAAATCTTAAGGAAGTATCTATTGGTCACGCACTCATTTGCGACGCCTTATATCTGGGGCTCGAAAATACCATCCAGATGTATAAAAGATGTTTGCAATAGAGGCAATCTTCATTACTTTTACCGCTCATGAACATCGAATACAATAAGTCGTTGCTTGAACTGAATTCCTTTCATTTGAATGAATATGCCACCGAATTTGTGCAGGTGCAAAGCGAAAAAGATCTTTTAGAAATATTGCATTTTGCCAATTCCAATCAAAAGGAAATCTGTATCATAGGTGGAGGCAGCAATATTTTACTTACAAAAAAATTGGATGCCTTAGTACTGCACAATCAATTGAAAGGCCACGATATTATAGCCGAAAATGAGGAAGGCACGGATGTTCGATTTATGTCGGGCGAAGTTTGGCATCAATGTGTACTTTGGAGTGTTGAACAGCAACTGGGTGGTATGGAAAATCTCTCCCTGATTCCCGGAACCATTGGGGCTGCACCCATTCAAAATATTGGAGCTTACGGTGTGGAGCTGAAAGATATTTTTGTAGAACTGGAAGCCATCCATCTCCAAACATTGGAGAAAGTTTGTTTCCGTAAGGAGCAGTGTGGTTTTGGTTATCGCGACAGTATTTTTAAATCAACCGAAAAAACCGCTACTTTATTATATCTGTAACGGTCCGATTGCAAAAGAAGCCTATGTATCAGGTAGCATACGGAGATATTCAAAGTGTGCTGCAAAAAGATTTTGATGGAGTAATTTCTATCAAAAATATTTCGGATGCTGTTATCCAAATACGAAAATCTAAATTACCCGATCCAGATCAACTCGGCAATGCAGGGAGTTTTTTTAAAAACCCTATCATCACAGTTAAACAAGCCGATGAGCTTTCCACCCAATTTCCGGAAATGCCTCGTCATCAAGTAGAGAATGGTATCAAAATTCCTGCGGCCTGGCTCATCGAACAATGCAACTGGAAGGGGCACACTGCCGGAAAATACGGCGTTCATACCAAGCAAGCATTGGTTTTGGTAAACTACAAAGATGCCAAAGGGTCCGATATTTTGGCCTTGTCGGAAGAGATCATAACAACTGTACAACAACGTTTTAACATCCATTTAGAAAGAGAGGTTAATATCTGGTAAAATCTCGTCCACCTAACATTTCATTATGTTTATAGAACCCTAATCCGCGTAGAGGGTGATGTACGTATCCTACTTTTGCACCAATCAAAATTTTGGCGTATGAAATATTTTATTCGTAGTATAGGTTTATTGGCCGGCCTTGCGATGGTATTCACTTGTTTTTCTTTTACCAATATTCAAAAAGTATCTGAAAGAAAATGGCAAGGAATAGCGAGTTATTATCATTCAAAATTTGAAGGAAGAAAAACATCAACCGGCGAAATTTTTAGCAATCGAAAATTAACCGCTGCCAACAACTTTTTGAAATTAGGAACGAAGGTTCGGGTCACCAATCTTCTAAATGGCAAATCCGTGATCGTAAAAATTAATGATCGCATGAACAAAAAAAACAAGCGACTCATCGACTTGTCGCATGAAGCAGCGAGACGATTGGGATTTGTGCAGCAAGGTTTGGGCCAAGTGGAAGTTGAGATATTGGATATCCAAGCTAATTATTTAGCAAAGCGCTAATATATTTATTATTTTGTGCGAACCTTTTCACGAAGACCATGTATCGAATTGTAACCTTTCTTTTTTTCTGTTGTAGTTTCTTGGTAGTTTCAGGCCAATCAGGCGTGGGGGTTGCTAGCTACTACAGCGCTAAATTTGAAGGTCGGAAAACAGCTACTGGAGCAGTCTTTAGTAATAAGAAGATGACAGCAGCATCGAATCAGTACAAGTTAGGACAATGGGTCAAAGTAACAAATGTGCACAATGGCAAAACAGTGATGGTAGAGGTTAATGACCGGATGTCAAAAAATAACAGACGATTGATTGATCTTTCGCAAGAAGCCGCAAGAATGCTCTGCTTTATGGATGCAGGACTCTGCAAGGTGCAAGTGGAGCTTATCTCAAAGCAGGAGCGTAGCGAAGAAGAAAAGTCCGATATAGTGAAAGATAGTATCTCCACAAAAGAGTAAAGACTACCGAATATCTGGTTTGTTTTCAAAGTGATTCCAACTATTTTTCGTTTCTCTTAGTTTGTGTATGCTATTGTTTGGCAATAAGGGTAGAGGCAAGGGGCATGTTTACTAGCTATTTACTGGAAGAATTTTTCGTTATTTTTGTTAGATAACAATTCATTGCTCTTATTATTTCATTTTTTTCAATTAAAAAACTACTTTAGCACACTGTAATCAGCTTACAATATGCAATACGAAATAAAACAAAGCGGTAAATTTAAATTTGTGCAGGAGGGGAGTGGAGAAAGTCTGGTTCTCTTGCACGGACTATTTGGCGCATTAAGTAATTTTAAAGATTTGGTTGATTGTTTTAAGGAAAATTACACTGTTTACATACCCATGCTTCCTCTTTATGATTTAACCAATTTTGATACGTCGGTTTCAGGGCTGGCAAAGCATGTCGCCAAGTTTATTGATGCCAAAAAGCTGAATAATGTGCATTTACTTGGTAATTCTTTGGGCGGACATATTGCATTGGTATATGCCCTGGCTCATCCCGAAAAAGTGAAGACAATTACGCTTACCGGTAGCTCAGGTTTGTTTGAAAATGGAATGGGTGAAACCTATCCAAAACGAGGTGATAAGGATTATATTCGTAAGAAAGTGGAACTTACTTTTTATGACCCAAATTCTGCCACCACAGAATTGGTAGACGAAGTATACAATATTGTCAACAATAGGTTGAAAGCTGTAAAAATCATTTATCTCGCCAAATCGGCTATTCGTCATCATTTGGGAGAGGAGTTGAAAAATATCAAACAACCAGTATGTTTAATTTGGGGTAAAAACGATACCATAACGCCTCCTATGGTTGCAGAGGAATTTCGAAAATTGCTACCCAATTCAGAATTACATTGGGTAGACAAATGTGGACATGCTCCGATGATGGAAGTACCTGAAGCCTTCAATATTTTGCTCAGCGATTTTTTGCGAAAGCATGCCTGATTTTTTCAAATAAAAACATTTATTTTACAATAAATAGTCTCAATTTTACGTCTAACAGATAAGTGAGCACCAAACAATTAATTACATACGATTTACCGACCTTATCTTATAGTGATAGTGGTGAGAAGGCATTACATCTGATGAATGAATTTCGGGTCTTTCATTTACCATTGGTGCAAGGAGATAACTATATTGCGCTGATTTCTGAGGATGATTTATTGGACTGGGATACACCGGAGGAGCCTTTATCGCTTGCTGAATTTATTACTTTCAGACCGGCTATTATGGCTAGCAAGCATGCGTTTGAAGCCATGAAACTGGTGAAGGCCTTTGGGCTATCGGTTTTGCCCGTGGTAGATGACCACAATCATTATATGGGACTCATAACAATTGAAAGCCTACTCAGTGTTATTGCCGATTCAAATGCCGTGATGGAAACCGGTGCTATTATGGTATTGGAAATGGATCAACGAAATTATTCTCTTTCCGAAATAGCGCGTATCTGCGAAAGTAACGATATCACTATTTTGGCAAGTTTTATCAAAGCAATAGACGATACCGGTTTACAAAGGGTCACGCTCAAATTAAATAAAACAGATGTGCAGAGTGTATTGGCAACCTTTGAACGATACAGCTATCAAGTAGTGGAAGTATATGCTGCAGAAAACCACAAAGAAAATTTAAAAGAAAATTTTGATTTGCTGATGCATTACCTCAATACATAAAAAAAGAAAGCCTTATGCTTTCTTTTCTGTTTTTGCTGGAGTAGCTTTTTTTGTTTTGCTACTTCTAAATTTCCCAAAAGAGCCTTTAAATATCTTGCCTGCTTTTGTTTTTTTGTCACCTCTGCCCATAATTTGTTTTTTTTGTGGATTGCAAATATACAGTTTATGCGGATATTATGAACATAAAAAAACTGAGCCATGGCTCAGTTTTTTTCTAAATAATATTGTTAGAATACTATTTTTTTGCTTTTGCACTTGCAACGGTAGCGCTTAATTCTTTACCGGCTTTAAATTTAGCAACTTTTTTAGCTGCGATTTTGATTTCTTTGCCTGTTTGAGGATTACGTCCTGTACGTGCTGCACGCTTAGAAACTGAAAAAGTACCAAATCCAACTAAGGTAACTTTGTCTTCCTTTTTAAGGGCAGTAGCCACAGAGCTACAAAATGCGTCTAATGCTACGCCTGCTTGTGTTTTTGTACAATCGGCTGCTTTGGCCATTGCTTCGATTAATTCCGCTTTGTTCATGTTTTATTTTTTTTGTTTGTAAATAATTATTTAGACCGCTAAAATACTACGTTTAATTAGATTCCAAAATTTTTTTTTCGCTGTAATGCCTATCTACAAAGGATTTACACAATTTATCAACAAACGACCCTTTGCATTTTACGCAATAAGGCCTTATTTTATTGAGTTTCAGCGTTATTTTATTTTTTTTAAAATCGTTCGGAAAGCGATAAATTGATCACCAAATTTGTCCAAACCCTTTTGGCGAAGGAGGGGCGCAAAGTCTTCAATGTATTTCTGGTAAAGGGTTTGGTCAGAAGTAAAATACTGTGCGATATACGTTTTGCTGCCTTCTTCATTAGGTTCTAATAGTTCTAAAAAAGAATAATCGTGAAACATTCCAGTGCCTACGACCTCAGCAAGATGCTCCGTCTGCATCCAGTGGAGCCATTCCACTTCGATCGATGCGTTAATTTTTATGGTGACATTATATATAAACATAGAAACCGTTTTTTTTATGATGAACTAATTTACAATTGAAGAACCGCTGCAACGTACTTTCAATGCAAGAACCTATAGGTTGGCTGCCGTTCAAAGCACGCTTAACGACTGTGTTTCAGAGCCATGATTCGATCATAGCTTTCTTTGATTCTCTCCGCTTTGATTTCGTTTTTTAATACTAATTTTTTAATGGTGGCATGGATATTTTCGGCCGTATACCATTTTGCATTGGCAATATTATTACTGAATATCAAAATGTCTACACCGGCATTGATGGCTTTTTTGATGCTTTCTTCAAACCCGTAATACTTACTGATGGCATGCATTTGCATATCATCACTAAATACCACTCCTTTGTACCCCATGGTGTTTCGCAACAAGTTGTTCACTACCTTTTTTGAAAGAGTGGCGGGTAAGCCACTTGGGTCAATATTTCGATTGATGATATGTGCGGTCATCAGGGCCTGAATTTTTCCCTCCGCGATAAGATTTTTGTACGGAACCAATTCGTCTTTGGTCCAGTGTTTACTCACATCTGCTAGTCCCTTATGCGAATCGGTTTTACTATTTCCATGACCTGGAAAATGTTTTACTACTGTTTTAATTCCCTGTTCCTGATGGGCATCCATTATGATAGAAGCGATATGTGCAATTTTTTCGACATCAGCAGAATAACATCTTTGTAATTTTCCCAATACGGGACAAGCTGGATTGTCTACATCCAATACGGGTGCAAAGTTTATATTTATACCGCAACGCTGCAAGGTCTGTGCGGTGTTGACACCTGTTTCTCGGGTGTACATATCGTCATTTTTTGTCCCGATAAATTTAGCTGAAGGCATGTCTACAAATCCATATTTGGTTTTAAGCCGATTTACCTTCCCACCTTCCTGATCTATAGAGATCAATAAAGGGATGCTGGCGGCATCTTGCAAATCATTCGTGAGTTTAGATAGCTTCTGTTCGGTTTGTACTGGATTCAGATTGAGTTCAAATAGCAATACGCCTCCAATATGTTGTTTCTTGATGGCAGTAATAATAGGTGAATTTGCAGACACAGAGTGCCCACTCATTCCTACCATAATCATTTGGCCGATTTGAATGTCTAAACTGTCTATTTGTGCAAAAGACAAATGATACTGCCAAATGAGAGAGAATAACAGGATGATTTTTTTCATGCTGCAAATGTAATAATTTGAAGGAAACGAATCTCTTATTCTGCAAGCCCACTTTCAGCAAAAATCTCCGATATCAATAGAAGAATATTGATATCAGAGATTATAAGCAAGCAAACAAAGCAAAAGTATTTTTGTAAAGTCCTTTATTTTTGGCAACTAGCATGAAAGGCAAGCTTAAACAGGTGTTCATTCAACAATCCTGCTTTTTCTCTGGCAGCCTCTTCGCTTAAATTGAGTTCTGTCAATCCTTTATAATATCTATACATACTCGCCATTTCAGCAATTGCACTGTTGATCGACGATTGATTATGTAGATGCACATCCGCAAAATCGGCAATGTTTTTTCTGAGGCTTTTAATTTGTTGCAAATAGGGGATGGGTATCACTTCCTCCACACTAAAGCAACTCAAATCTTCCTCTATTACGTACGATACCTCCAAACTGCAATTTGAAAAAACATAAGAGTCATTTTCGACGTCAATTACGTATGGTTTTTCTTTGGTAAAAAGTAATTTGTCACTTACTAATAATTGCATCTTTTCACCAATACTTCCACTAAAGCGCAATAAATCATTGAATTTTCGGAAGGTAAAAAGCAAATTGGTTTTGATCCACTTTTCATTGAGTCTGCATTTGATTTCAATACTCACTAAATCGCTGTCGTCAAAAATAATTCTATTTGCCTTGAAGGCATCCACCTTAAAGTCTGCTTTTACGAATGTGTTTTGCATAATATTCTTTTTTTGTTCGGTACAAAGATTTAACGGGCAATGCGTAATGAGTTTACGTACTAATTTCTTATTTTTACATTTCGCATTTCCCATCATAAGGTATAGACGATGAAAAACAAATATGCCGTAACACGGTACCGATTAATTGACAATCGCATGACAATCAAACAAAAACCTGCCCCATCCCTGCAAGATATTGTGGATTATGTGTGCGAAAAGATGGGAACTACCGTTTCGGTGTCTTCCATTCAAAAGGATATTTATGCGATGCGCTTTGATGAAGGCTTGGGGTTTTTCGCACCCATTGAATACGACAAGTATAAAAAGGGATATGTGTATACCGATCCAGATTATTCTATCAACAATATACCCGTTTCTGAAGAGGATTTGCAGGGCCTCGAAATGGCCATTGGGATTTTAGAACAATTTAAGGATTTGCCGGCTATTAAACTTTTCGAAGATGCAATCAGTAAAATCGCATCTTCTGTGAAACAAAGTCGCGAACATAAAGGCGATTCTAAAATACTTTTACTCGATCGACCAAAGCGATATAAAGGAATTGAATTTTTGACGGAAATGGTGGAAGCTATCCGACAAAAGAAAGTGATGCGTATTTATTATCAGCCATTCAACAAAACAGAAGTCAAAAAGCATACCGTGCATCCCTATTTCATAAAGTAGTACAATGACCGGATATACTTAATTGCAAAAGATATTCATCCCACTAAGGAGTCCATTTTCCTGACCTTTGCCTTTGACCGCATTAGTGAAGCCATTAAGATGAATCAGTCATTTCATGAGGAAGAAATGGACAAAGAAAATTATTTTAACGCAGCCATTGGTATCTCTTTAACCGGTGAAAAACCTGAAAAAATTGTGTTACAAGTCGATCATTCACAAGCCAATTATATCAAATCGCAGCCAATTCATCATTCGCAAAAGATAGTTAAGGAAACAAAAGAACATATTTCCATAGAGCTTGATTTAGTGATTAACTATGAGCTTGTAGCTACCATACTCAGTTTGGGCGACAAAGTGAAGGTTTTGAAACCGGCAACATTAGCACACAGAATCAAGACAGTAGCGGAAGGTATTGTAGCAAAATACGAAAAGTAATGGAATGGAACTAATGGAAGTTGAATAAGCTCTAGGCTACATTCAGTAGCAAGAATCTATAGTTGAAAAAGGTGGACCTGTTGGGTACTTTTTGACCTGGGAATTCGGCCTATATATACATGAATCACGTACTTCAGATTGAATACTAGTAGGGGATACCGACCGGCACAAATAATTCGCTTTGTAATATCACCGGCAATCTATTAAATTTACCACATGAATAATCATTTAATACAACGACTGCAAAGCGAACTTGCAGAAATACAGGCAGCCGGTTTATTTAAACAAGAGCGAATCATTGCCTCCGAGCAATCCGCACATATCATTGCAAATGGCAAGCCGGTACTTAATTTATGCGCAAATAATTATCTAGGACTTTCCTCGCATCCCAAGACCATTGAAGCGGCGCATGCAGCTATTGAAAAGCGAGGATATGGCTTAAGCAGTGTCCGCTTTATTTGCGGCACGCAAGATATTCATAAAGAGCTGGAAGCAAAAATCTCTCAATTTTTAGGTACGGAAGACACCATTTTGTATTGTGCGGCCTTTGACGCCAATGGCGGCTTATTTGAACCCTTATTAAATGAGCAGGATGCTATTATTTCTGATGAATTGAACCATGCTTCCATTATCGATGGTATCCGACTATGCAAGGCGGAACGTCATCGGTATAAGCACAATGATATGGCTGAGCTCGAAGAGCGACTGATAGCCACCCAGCATTGCCGCAGCCGGATGATAGCTACTGACAGCGTATTTAGTATGGATGGAACGATTGCACAATTAGATAAAATAGTGGCCCTAGCCGAAAAGTATGATGCCATTATTATGATTGATGAATGTCATTCTAGTGGGTTTATGGGTAAAACCGGTCGTGGTGTTCATGAACATTGCAATGTGATGGGTAAAATTGATATTATTACCGGCACTTTAGGCAAGGCCTTAGGTGGCGCAAACGGAGGCTTTACCTCAGGTAGTAAAGAGGTAATCGATATGTTGCGTCAAAAGAGTCGACCCTATTTGTTTTCAAATACCCTTGCACCGAGCATTGTAGGCGCTTCTATTGCCATTTTAGATATGCTGAGCGAAACCACCTCTCTCCGCGATAAGTTGGAAGAAAATACCGCGTACTTCAGAGAAAAAATTACGGCCGCAGGTTTCGATATTAAACCGGGCATACATCCAATAGTACCCATTATGTTATACGACGCGGTGCTTGCTCAAAAAATGGCAGCTCGCATGCTGGAAGAAGGAATTTATGTGGTCGGATTTTTCTTTCCGGTGGTGGCAAAGGGCAATGCGCGCATTCGGGTGCAGATTAGTGCCGGACATGAGCGCGAAGATTTGGATCAGGCCATTGCTGCCTTTACCAAGGTAGGCAAGGAGTTGGGTGTCATCAAATAGGGAGAGGTGCCATCAGCCATTATTGTTTCTATCTATTGTACGGATAGGTGTGTTGGTAAATGGTCCAGACTTACCCTGTTTTTTTCTTTTTGATACTGTTGCAGTCCGGTTTCTCCTTTCTTTTCTGCCCACTCAAAAAGAATATTTCGGTCGCCCTGATAATCATATAGAGGAACTCCATAACCGCAGGAAGTTTGAACATGAAAAATATCGGCAACAATAATTTGTCTGTTTCCCTTGTGAGCCTTGAAGAATGAGGCAAAATGGCACCAATCGGAAGATTCGGGTAATATCACCTTTCCTTGTCCATAAAGACGAAGTATACAAGGCACCTTATCAAAAGAGCAAAACATAAACGTAATACGCCCATTTTCGAGCAAATGGGCTGAGGTTTCATTGCCGCTTCCTACAAAATCGAGATAGGCAACTTGACTGGAATTCAGCACTTTTAACTGTTCAAGACCCTTTGGAGATACATTAACATGTCCCTCACCCGATAAAGGAGCACTTGCCACAAAAAACATTTTTTGTTTCTCAATAAACTCTTGATGGGATTTGGAAATTTCGGTGCTTAGTTTGTCCATTGTAGCTTTTTTGAGGAAAGGTACAAATTTTTTCTTTTTTGTAAGAAGCTATGCCACCAATCAGCTATTGGCCGGTTTTGGGTTTTAACACGTAATATGCATCAGAATCAATATATTTGTGGCCGTCGTTCAACATTTTTGAACCATACCTATGAATAAAAAGAGTGCGTACAGGATTTTTGGCTTCGTCGTTTTGATATTGCTGATAGTAGGGCTCAACAAATTTTTTGCTCAGCACCACAATCAGCGGGATGCGTCCAGCAGTGCAAGGAATGCTACAGGTACTGTGGCAGCAGTCGATTCCACCATTCCCAAAAAGGTTTATCGAGTTTTGAATTATGTGGAAACATATGGTGTGGCCATGAAGGGGTATATTGGTGGAAGGGAATTTATGAATCGGGAAAGAAAACTACCCAAAGTGACCGCAGCCAAAAGAGTAATTCAGTATCGCGAATGGGATGTGAACCCGAAAATAGCTGGTCAAAATCGGGGTGCTGAACGCTTGGTTACCGGTACGGATAAGTCTGCTTGGTTTACCAATGATCATTATAGAACGTTTAAAAAATTAAAATAGCGGTATGATTCAAATTAGCGAGTTCGACTCCCATTTTATCGATGAAAAATCCAGTACGTATTTCGGTTTTATGCGGGAGGACCGTATTGAGGATATCGAATCGTTTTATGATGAAATTGCCAAAGCCCTTACGTTTCCCGACTATTTCGGACGTAATCTCGATGCCCTCGAAGATATGCTGAGTGATTTAGACTGGATCCCCTTTCAACATATATTCCTGATATTCAGAAATAGCAATTCGCTTAGCCTCGTATTAGAGGACTATTTTGAACCCATTTTCGATATTTTGAGCACCACTACGAATGAGCGATTGGAAATTTTACTGATTGATTAATTTGGTTTATGAACAATTTGAGCTGATTTTGTGGAAAAAGCAATTGGATTTAATAGCTTGTGCAAGGTGTAATACACTACATTTACACCTATAAAAACCCAATAAAATGTCAAATCCAAACGCAATACATGCTTACTGCATGAAAACAAAAGAAAAGAATGTACTGATGCAAGATGCAGTAATTACCCAAACCAGCCGAGGTGGCTACATGGCGCAAGGTCATGATGGTAAGGGCAATAAAATGACTACCATGCTTAGTAAGGCTTCCGCTGAAGCTGCGGTTAAGGCCGGAACAGCTAAAATGGGCTAAATCGGTCCTTTTTTACATCTATTATAAAAGTTGTGATTCGTAGAAATATGAATCATAACTTTTTTTATTTGGGGCAAGGTGGTATGTAATCAACTGCTTTATTGGAATTATTTTGGGAGTATCGAGCGACAAAATACCTGAGGCCGCTATACTTCCGCAAATGTCCCTTGTAGAAGCTGTGAAAAGGGTCAAATTGTGTTCGAAATAGCCTGTTTAAAGGAAATAATCTTACTTGTTGCAGATTTTATTAAAAAATATTGTTTTTCTATAAAAAGAGCCTTACATTTGCACTCCCAAAAAAAATAAACAGGTACTATGCCTACAATACAACAATTAGTAAGAAAAGGAAGAACAATTATTCGTGCAAAATCAAAATCTCGTGCTTTGGACGCTTGTCCGCAGCGTCGAGGCGTTTGCACTCGTGTATACACCACCACTCCTAAAAAACCAAACTCAGCTTTGCGTAAAGTAGCGAAAGTGCGTTTGACAAATAAGATTGAGGTGATTGCCTATATACCCTGAGAAGGTCACAATTTGCAAGAGCACTCTATCGTTTTGATTAGAGGAGGTCGTGTGAAAGATTTACCCGGTGTGCGTTATCATATTGTTCGTGGTAGTCTCGATACTGCGGGTGTAAAAGATCGTAAACAGAGTCGTAGTAAGTACGGTACCAAGAAAGAAAAAGTTAAAAAATAATCCATTCACAAGCGGCTTTGGTATAGAGTAAAGTGGTAATACTTGAAACGAAATATACCAGAGGCGATATTAAAAATTACAAAAAATGAGAAAACAACAACCCAAGAAGATTCCTTTAGCGCCAGATCCGAAATTTTCAGATCCATTGGTAACCCGTTTTGTGAACTGCATGATGTGGGACGGCAAAAAAAGTATTGCTTTAACCATTTTCTACGATGCATTAGCTAAAATTGAAAAAAGCATGGGCGAACCCGGTTATGATGTGTGGAAACGCGCCATGGCCAATGTAGCTCCGGGAGTGGAGGTTCGTAGTCGTCGTATTGGCGGTGCTACTTTTCAAATTCCATCTGAAGTACGTCCTGATAGAAAAATTTCATTGACCATCAAATGGATTGTACGTTATTCACGCGACCGAAACGGACGTACAATGGCAGACAAATTAGCAAATGAGTTGATGGCAGCATCAAAAGGTGAAGGAAACGCTGTTAAGAAGAAAGACGATACCCATCGTATGGCTGATGCAAATAAGGCTTTTGCCCACTTCAAAATCTAATCGTATTGAAGATAAATAGTAGAAACCATCCGTCCAAAGCGGATGGTTTTTTTTGCTCCATTTTTGAAAGTTTCAATATATTTTTTTATACCGATTATAAATATTCTATAGTCCACTTTTCGCTTCACTCAATTGTACTATGTATATTTTATATCGGCATAACCATTGTAAATTTATAAAAAAGCCATGTGGCCTATTTTATAAAAACAATTGTATTAAAACAAATTCCTTAAATCTAGGCGAATAAATTTTTTCCAATCGAGACCTTCAACGCCTACGAGAATCATTTTATAAAAGTCGAACTGTTGATTTGCTTTTTCTAGTCCGGAGGATTTTAATCGATTTCCTGACTTTACTTCAATGGCAATTGTTTTATTTTTATACTCTAAAATAAAATCAACCTCGTCATTTCCATTACGCCAATAATGCAATTTCATGTCATATTGCGAAGCACTATTCAGTAAATGTGTTCCAATAATACTTTCAATCCATCTACCCCAATATGCAGGATTTTTTATTGCGTCTTTAAAATTTGTTTTGCTATACACACTGTAAAATGCATTGTTGTATACTTGAAATTTTGGCGATGAATTGCGTAGCTTAATGTGTGAACCCGAATATTTACTAAGTCCGGTTAGTAACTGTGCACTATCTAAAAGGTTTACATAATGGCTCAAGGTGGTGGTGTTTCCTGCATTTTGAAGTTGTCCCATTATTTTGTTGAAGCTCAATTCTTGTGTGCTATAAGCACAACCTAATTCAAACAATTGTTTCAGTAGTGCCGGTTTGTCAACTCGGGTTAGCATTAAAATGTCTTTTGAAATACTGGTTTCGATTAAACTATCCTTCACATAAGCAAGCCAACGAGCTTCATTTTTAATAAAACCAGCAGCACCAGGATAAGCACCAAAATAGGCATATTGTTCTTCTGTAAAATCAAATGCTTCTTGCATTTCGTTAAAACTCCAATGTGACATTTTAATCAGTTCAAATCTTCCTGCTAAACTTTCAGTTAGACCTTCATGTACTAGTAGTTTACTGCTTCCCGACAGAATAAGCCGAATGTCAATTTCCTTTTTTGTATCAGCATCCCAATTTTTTTTAATGGCCTCACTCCAATGATTAATTTTTTGAATTTCATCGATGGCGAATACTAAATATTTGGCTTTGCTTTCTTGCAAATGTATTCGGGCCACCTCCCATTGTTGGTTAATCCACATAGTTTGGTTTTCTGAAACATCGTCAGCTGAAATGCTCATAGTGGCTTCTGTTATATCATTCAACACTTGTTGTATTAAAGTTGTTTTGCCTATTTGTCTTGCTCCAACTACAACTTGAATCAATCCTCTTGAGGTTTTAATTCGGGTTAAAAGTTCTTTTTTGTTGCTTCTTTCTATTGCCATACAAGCAAATATATGAATATATTGAGTAAAAATACTCAATATGTTGAGTAAAAATGCTCAATATGTTGAGTAAAAAAGAAATCTCTCCTGATGTGTATACCAATTCCAACGATAAATAACTGAAAGCTTGTTTGAGTTGTGAAGTGGTAAACCTGTGCACCTCCGGAGTATGCCGAGACAATAGAAGTTTAGTCCAATTTTGATTGGACTATTACTGAAATGGAATCGGTATTAGTAGTGTGTATACTGGAATTTTATTTTTATTAAAGAATGGAAATCCTACTATTTAGCACGGACTATGCCATTTAGTTTAATACCTGCCAGACACTTTATATCTACTGTTATTTTGGTGAAAGTAGGTGTTGTTGATTTACAGGCAATCAGCGTAAGATACTGGCATAGTTCGTTACTTATGCAACTTAAACAAACGTACTATGGCAGACAAATTAGCAAATGAGTTGATGGCAGCATCAAAAGGTGATGGAAACACTGTTAAGAAGAAAGACGATACCCATCGTATAGCTGATGCGAATAATACCAATTGTAATTATTAATTAGTCCAAAATAACTAATAATTATACAATGGTAATGCCGATATAGCTTAAAAATGGTACAATCGAGTGAAACGAGGATTGGACTATATTGAAAGCATAACCGGTATCACATTTAATTGATTTAATTATTTTCATAGTGCTACCAAAGCACAAGCCTATTCTTTTACAAATTTACAACACCTATTGCCATTGTCAGATTTAATTATAAAAATATAGGTGCCTTTACAAAGTTCAGAAACATCGATATTCTTTTTGCCTTTTTCCTTTTTTATGAGCATTCCAAATAGATTGTAGATACTGACTGTGTGGTTTTCATCTACGGTATTAATTAATAAATGATCTCGTACCGGGTTGGGCCATATTTCAACAATGGGTTCTTTGCTAGGCTCAGATGTTTGCAGGGGAGTTAAAAAAATGGTAGTGTCGTAATTAAAATTATGCACAGTATCCATTGGATTGGTATAATACCAATACGAGCGGATTGTTAAATAATTTGCAATTGCTGGAATGGGTTTTACTGCAACAGAGTCATTACAATACGCAAAAAACATACCTGTAGCATTACCTAATAAACTATAATATAAATCTAAGTAAACGGTATCATTCTGTGTACTAATGGCAAACCCTCGCAACCATTCAACTTGCCCGCCAAAGCCGAATTGAAATGAAGCAGAACACTCAAGAAAAATGGAATCGGCATTCCGGTTTATTATTTTATATGAGGTGCCGAAGAAAATAGCCTTTGATTCGGAAGCCATAATAAGCAGCAATAATGTAGCAAAAATAATTTTTTTCATATTCTTATTGCTTTATAATGCTGAATGCGTCTGTTACTAGTCCAGCAATTATCCATGTTAATTTTCATAGTGCTACCAAAGCACAGGCCTATTCTTTTACAAATTTGCAATGCCTATTGCCATTGTCAGATTTAATTATTAAAATATAGGAGCCTTTACTAAGTTCAGAAACATCGGAAATTCTTTTTGCCTTTTTTTTTTTTTTATGAGCATTCCAAATAGATTGTAGATACTGACTGTTTGGTTTTCATCTACGGTAATAATAAATAAAATGATCTCACCGGGTTGGGCCATATTTCTTACTATGGGTTCTTTGCTAGGCTCAAATGTTTGCGGGGAGTTAAAAAAATGGTAGTGTCGTAATTAAAATTATGAAAGTATCCATTGGATTGGTATAATACCAATACGAGCGGATTGTTAAATAATTTGCAATTGCTGGAATGGGTTTTACTGCAACAGAGTCATTACAATATGCAAAAAACATACCTGTAGCATTACCTAATGTACTATAAAATAAATCTAAGTAAACGGTATCATTTTGGTTACTAATAGCCAATCCTCGCAACCATTCAACTTGACCGCCAGAACCAAAATGGAATGATGCTGAACATTCAAGAAAAATAGAATCAGCATTCCTATTCAATATTTTGTATGAGGTAGAAAAGGAAATTGCTTCTGATTTGGATGCAATACTAAGCAACAACAAAATGGTGAAAATAGATTTTTTCATATTCTTATTGTTTTATGATGCTGTAGGCATCTGTTACAAGGCCATTACAAATCAAAGTTAAAGTATAAATGCCTATAGGAAGATTACTAATATCAAGGGTTTGCGAGGTGCTATTGATATCTAAAGAATAGGTAGTTGACGAATTGGCAATTAAATTTGTTACAACCGCATTTGCTACCTGTACAGTGTTACTCAAAGCATATTCTACTACGATACTACTGGTGCAAGGATTTGGGGAGAGCGAAATTATGCTACCATCAATAATAAAAACCTCCACTTCGTCGGTATCCATAAAACCATCTAAAGTTGCAATTACTTCTAACTTGTACTTCGAATTGTTTGTAGGTGTTACCGTAATATTTTGCCCTTGGCCAAGGTAATGATTTGTCGCGTCATACCATTTGTAAATTGCATTCTCATTTACTGGTACTGCATTTAATATCGCATTCATGCCGCTTTTTATACTTTTGTCTGCACCTGCATTGGCATTGAAGTATGCACGATTACACTTGCTTATATTAAAAGTTTCAGCTCCTAATTTTTTTATTGAATCTGGCAATGATTGCGATATTTTGTAGCTATAACGAGCATTTGAATCAGGACTTGAAGTGTAAAAACTAAATCCAACATATAAGGGAATACGTAGTCCTGCATCGAAATTAACATTATTAATATAGATGCTGTCCTTGGTTATCAAAATTTCATTCGTTGAATCAATTCCTTGAAGGCCTTCTTGGTTGAATGTGGAACTGCCACTAAGTAATTCGTACCCTTCGTCATTTGTTATCAAATGGATACGCGCATCATTGGCTAAATTGCCCTTTTCTGTTTCAAAACTAAAATCAAATGATTTGGCGCTCGATGTATTTGCATTGCCTACCAATATTTCTTTACCAATTGGATGCAAAATGCCATCTTGGTAAAAAGCAATATTATTAATATTATCAACTGCAGTCATATTAAGAAGAGCCACATTATTTGACCATTCCACATCGTTATTTCCGCTTGGTGACAACACTACAGGATCTGCTGCCGAACCTTCAACACGCGCCAAGACACAAACCGGCAATTGTCCGCCTAGTCCCGGGGCTAAAGGTATGGGCATATACCACGGCACTTCAATTATTGTTGATTCTCCTGGCTGAATAATCGGAATATTAATAGTATTTAGGCTTATTAAATTGCCTATATTAGGGTCGCTTCCATTCCAATTTTGTGGCCACGACTGCCAAGTAGCTGCTTTTGACCAATATAAACCTAACTGCTCTGTACCTAAAGAAGCAACGCAACTTTTATTCCTAACTCTTACATAAACATACACTGGATTACCGGCACTATATTCAGGGTCTTCGTGTAGTAAATCATAAAGACCGCTAAAATCGGGTTGCGCTTGTGTATTTCTGACCCAAATGTCTGGGCTTTTGTCGGTTACCGACCAACAATTGTAATTAGGGCTATTTGCCAATCCAAAATCTTGATCACAATCCTTAATATATAAATCTAAAGTATTTTTATGAGATTCTTGTGCGTTTATTACAGCCCTATTTGCATTTAATCTGCCATGTCCGGTTTCTTTCGATATTCCGTGCGGTAGCCAATTATAATCATATCCTCCAATTTTATCTGCTGTATTTTCAATTATATCTTTTAGATGATTATTTGACAAACAGGGATTTATAGCTAACATAAGCGCTGCCACGCCTGCAACCTGTGGAGTAGCGGCTGAAGTGCCACCAAAATGAGCGGTATAGCTCAACTTATCAGCTCCGGTATTTGGCAATTCTTCTCCATAATTTATACCATACTTCGGAAAATCGTTAAGGGGAAAGGGGTTTTGGCCATCATTCCCAGGGATGTCTAAAGACCAAACATCCCATGTATCCCCTTGATTTTTGGTAATATGAGCGATGGACGGCGCTGTAAGAGCAATGAAATTTCTGTCTAAGACTGTTATGGGGGCTATAGCAACTTTGTTCGTCATTTCTATCAGTTGCACCCACTACTATCATTCCCTTTATTTTTGCAGATGCTGGAAAAATTACATACCCATTTTCCTGTGTATTTGGTCCATAATGTGTTGCATTATTACCTGCAGCCCAAACAACCACAACTCCGCTAGCAGTAGCATTTTCTAATGTAATTATTACCGAAGGAAATAAATTTGGATTTGGATCATCCCAACCCCAACTATTGCTAATAATATTTGCATTATTATTTACTGCAAAATCTATTGCCGCACTTGCTTTTGAAGTGACATGGCCGCATTTTCTATTCGTACCGGCATTATAACACAATCTGGAGCAATACCGGCAATTCCGATATTATTATGATTAGCTGCAATAATTCCTGCACAACCTTCGCCATGATAATTTGCAAACGAAAAGGGTGGTGGAATTGGGCTATTGGGATCACTGCCATTATCTATTGAGGAGACATTACAGCCATTAATAATCAACTGATCCCCTAAATTTAAATCTGCATGAGCACCTAATCCTTCGTCAATAACAGCCACTACAGTATTTGCATTGCCTTTCGTAATATCCCAAGCATCTACAATTTTTATGTCTGCACCAGGTGTGCCTGTTTGACCGTAGTTTATTTGTTGGCCTGTATTTCGTAAATAAAATTGTTTATTAAAATAGGGGTCATTTGGAATAGAAAGAGCTTCCGATTTGCAGTGAAAATTAGGGGTACAATAAACCACTTTACCGGAATTGTAAATATTGATACTTGCAGCTAATGGGTCACTACTTTTGTAAACCATATATGAAGTTGAGGAGTCTACCAAGGTTAAATAATTATTAGAAACGATAGCATTTTTGTCTCCCAGCGTTGTATTATCTTTATACTTCAAAATTATTTCATTCCCAAGAAATAGCTCAAGTCCACCGGAACTAACATATGACGTAAAAACTTGGTGTGAATCTACCAACAAAGTAGTATCAATTATGGCATATAATTTTTGTTTAAGTTTTTTGTAGTTATCACCTAGTTGAGAGTCAATTGATGCTTGAGTGCAGTTGGTACAAGTAAATTGCACTGTATATTTTCCTTGTATTGGGGTTATGTAATTTTGGTTATTATTCAATCCATAATAAAACGGATTTGCTTGGCAGATATTCTTGCCATGGGAAAAAAAGGAAAAACCATTAGTAGAAACCGAAAAAAAGCCCAATTACTGAATGTTAATTTTATTGCTGTTTGCTGTTTGCTGTTTGCTGTTTGCTGTTTGCTGTTTGCTGTTTGCTGTTTGCTGTTTGCTGTTTGCTGTTTGCTGTTTGCTGCTGTTTTATTCATGTGGTAGGATTTTGTTTACGAATATAAGCGGTTCTTTTTATTATTCCAAAAGTTTAACAATCGGTAGAGTAATTTGGTTATTTCCACTAAGTCAACTTATTTCAAATGAAATTTTATAAGTGCAGTTTTTTTGAAGACAAATTGATAGAGCACCGATAGGGTATAGTCCACTGTTGTATTGGTTGTGATAATTTGTGCCAATGAACTTATCCTTTCTTTTCAAAATTTATCCCCAATCTTTTATTTCCACATTTCATACCTTACATTTGCGCCATCACAGCAATAAGTCTGAATTTTCATTTTCCCGATTCAAATCGGGATAAAAAAAAAATGCCTAAAGACAACTCCATCAAATCCGTTTTAATTATTGGTTCAGGTCCCATTATTATTGGTCAAGCTTGCGAGTTTGATTACAGTGGTACCCAGGCCGCACGTTCGCTTCGTGAAGAAGGGATTCGCGTCGTATTGATCAATTCGAATCCGGCAACTATTATGACCGATCCGATGATGGCAGATCGAGTATACCTTTTGCCACTTACCGTGGAAAGCATTGAGAAAATTTTGCAAGAAAATCAAATTGATGCCGTATTACCTACCATGGGCGGGCAGACGGCCTTAAATCTGGCCAAAGAAGCAGAGGAATTGGGTATCTGGAAACAGCATAATGTGCGACTGATTGGTGTAGACATCAAAGCCATCGACAAAGCGGAAGATCGTGAACAATTCAGACAATGGATGATTCAATTGGGCATCAATGTGGCAAAAGCAAAAACAGCCAATTCCTTTTTAGAAGGGAAGGAGTTTGCACAAGAAATGGGATTTCCATTAGTAATCAGACCATCCTTTACCTTAGGAGGCACCGGAGGCGGTTTTGTGAATACTCCGGATGATTTAGATGAAGCCCTTGATCGCGGTTTAAAGGCTTCGCCCATACATGAAGTGTTGGTAGAGCAGGCAGTACTTGGATGGAAAGAATTTGAATTGGAGTTGTTACGCGATGCAGCAGACAATGTTTGTATTATTTGTACGGTTGAAAATTTTGATCCAATGGGTGTTCATACCGGCGATTCCATTACGGTGGCACCGGCCATGACACTGAGTGATACTGCTTTTCAACTGATGCGCAATACGGCTATTACCATGATGCGCGATTTGGGCAATTTTGCCGGAGGCTGTAATGTGCAATTTGCCATGAATCCCGAAACAGAAGAAATAATTGCCATTGAAATTAATCCAAGGGTAAGTCGCTCTTCAGCATTGGCCAGTAAAGCCACAGGATATCCCATTGCGAAGGTGGCCAGCAAATTAGCGATTGGATATAGATTGGATGAATTGAATAATCAGATTACCGGACATACCTCTGCATTTTTTGAACCGGCACTCGATTATGTAATCGTAAAAATACCACGCTGGAATTTTGACAAATTCAAAGGTGCTAAAGAAACCTTGGGTTTACAAATGAAAAGTGTGGGAGAGGTTATGGCCATTGGACGGAGTTTTGCCGAAGCCATACAAAAGGCGTGTCAAAGCCTCGAGAATAATGCCATCGGTCTTGGATATTATGGTAAGAGTTTGATGAAGACCGACGATATTTTGCAGTCTTTAAAAACCCCGAAATGGGATCGGGTATTTCGAATTAAGGATGCATTGATGGCAGGCATAAGCGTGAACTCCATCTCAAAAGCGAGTCACGGCATTGATAAGTGGTTTTTAAATGAGATAAAGAAATTGTGCGATATTGAGAAGGAAATCGCCAAATACAAATTGGATACACTACCTGCAGAGGTATTGCAAAATGCTAAAATCAACGGATTTGGCGATGAGCAAATTTGCAGAATTATGAACGACGGAACCGAGACAGAGATGTATGAAAGGAGGAAGTCGCTAGATATCACGCGGGTATTTAAAATGGTGGATACCTGTGCAGGAGAGTTTGAAGCAGTGACCCCCTATTTCTATAGTACGTTTGAAAAAAAATCAGGCAATGGTGGATTGTTGCAGAATGAATCGCAGGTCAGCAATAAAAAGAAAATAATAGTGCTAGGGAGCGGTCCGAATAGAATCGGGCAGGGAATTGAATTTGATTATTGTTGCGTACATGGTTTGCTGGCCATTAAAGAATGTGGCTATGAGTCCATCATGATAAATTGCAATCCCGAAACGGTGAGTACCGATTTTGATATGGCTGATAAATTGTATTTTGAACCGGTCAATTGGGAGCATATTTATGAAATCATAGATCATGAAAAGCCCGAGGGTGTTATTGTACAATTGGGTGGTCAAACCGCTTTGAAAATTTCAAAGAAATTGCATGAACATAATATTCCAATCATTGGAACCCGTTTCGATGATATGGATATTGCAGAAGACAGAGGTCGTTTTAGCGATTTATTAAAAGAGTTGGGCATTCCTTATCCCGATTATGGTACGGCGGTAGATGTAGAGGAAGCCATTCAGGTAGCAAATAAGGTAGGTTATCCTGTGCTGGTAAGACCAAGTTATGTAATTGGTGGGCAGCGTATGCGTATTGTTATCAACGATGAGGAATTAGAAAAAGGAGTGGTTAGTATTTTAAAACATATTCCGGACAATAAAATTCTCATTGATCATTTCCTCGATCGCTGTCAGGAAGCGGAGGTTGATGCCATTTATGATGGAGAACAAATTCATATCATGGGGGTTATGGAACATATTGAGCCGGCAGGCATTCATAGTGGTGATAGCCATGCGATGCTGCCCTGTTTTAATTTAACCCCTTTGGTGGTGACCACTATGGAGCATTATGCACTAAAAATTGCCAAGGCCTTGAATATTAAAGGACTAATTAATATTCAGTTTGCCATCAAAAACAATGAAGTTTTTGTGATAGAGGCCAATCCGAGAGCGAGTCGAACCACACCATTTATTGCCAAAGCCTATCAGATACCTTATTTAAATATTGCCACAAAAATTATGATGGGTACGCACAAGCTTTCCGATTTTGTTTATGAAAAAAAGCTGGAAGGATTTGCCATTAAAGAACCTGTTTTTTCATTTGATAAGTTTCCGGGTGTTAGTAAAGAGTTGGGACCTGAAATGAAAAGTACCGGTGAGGCCATTCGATTTATCAAAGATTTGCGAGATCCATACTTCAGACAACTGTATAAGGATAGAAGTATGTATTTGAGCAAGTAAACTTTTGTCATGGATCAACTACTCCTCAGGCGCCAACTCGCCACTCACTTTTTCATTATTACCCATTACGATATTATAAATTTTTAGGGGTTGTCCATAAATCGATTTATTAAAGCGATTTCCTAAAACAATAATGGTAAAATTGTCTTCTAAAAAACGATAAAAACAGGTATTATTTCCGTGCCACCAACCATTGTGGTATACTATTTTATTGCTGTCAAAAATGTTTAGCATACGCCAGCCAAGTCCGTAACTTTTTGTACCAGGGGTTTCCAGACTATAGGGTGTAAAGGCCTCTTTCAAGGTGCTGCCTTTAATTAATTTATTGGTATACAAGGCTTGGTCCCATTTATATAGGTCTTCTACCGTACTGTAAATGCCTTTATCGCCAGCTACACCATCTAAATGCATATCGGGCTCAAGTTGCCAATTGGCCTTGTAGCAAAAGGCCGCAGTACAGACCCTTTCCTTGTTGGGATCAATTACAAACGTATTTTTCATTCCCAAAGGGGTAAAAATAAAGCGTTTCATAAAGTAGTCGAATTTCATACCACTTACATTTTCAACCACTGAAGCCAATAGGGCAAAATTGGAATTGCTATAATTGAATTTAGTATTGGGCGTAAACTTCAATTTTGGCTTTTTACTGGCAAAAAGGTCCACAATATCATCATTATTAAGATATAACTTGGTACTGGGTTTTGGGGCAAAATGAATATAATCGGGCAATCCGCTTCTATGGTTCAACAGCATTCTGATGGTAATGTCATTATAGGGAAAAGTAGGCAAATGGGTGCTTACCAAATCGTCTAAATTTATTAATCCCTTATCTTTCAGCAGCAATACAGCACCACTGGTAAGGGTTTTGGAGGTGGAGGCAAGTTGGCTTTGCGTTTCGGGCGACCAAGGGGCACCGCTTTCTTTTTGACTGAATCCAAAATAACGTTCGTAAAGAATTTTTCCCTTGTATCCGATTAAAACACTTCCATTAAAGCCTTTGATGACTTGCTTTTGGTAAAAGGTATCGAGGCTATAAATCATTTGTCTGTAAGCCATTGAATTGGTGTCGCTATAATCAATAACGACCTTCCCAAATTTTTGCGTATTATCAAGTCGTGGGCTTCGTGCATTGGAATTGCAGGATACCAGCAAAAGCAATAGGGTAACAACCCAGTCTATCTTAATGAGAGGTAATGCCATAGAGCCAAAGATAAATAGTTTGATAGGCAAGTAAATGTTAAAACTATTAAGATATGTGTGTATAAGTAATTTGTCGGCAAATGAACTTTATACGGGGGGCGAAAATGAATGCCTATCGATAAAAACATTTGAATACCCTTTTAGGAAGTAAATACTTTTCTTATGTTTGTACTTTCAAACTAATAAATATACCCTTATGAATTTCCAACTGAGTGAAGAGCATTTGATGATACAACAGGCTGCAAGAGATTTTGCCCAAAATGAGTTATTACCCGGCGTTATCGAACGAGATGAGTTGCAAAAATTTCCGGCTGAGCAAATCAAGAAAATGGGGGAACTCGGTTTTATGGGCTTAATGGTGGATCCTACCTATGGTGGTGCCGGTATGGATACCGTTTCGTATGTGTTGGCCATGGAAGAAATATCAAAGGTGGATGCTTCTGCTTCGGTTTGTATGAGCGTAAATAATTCACTCGTATGTTGGGGTTTGGAAACCTTCGGAACCGAAGAGCAAAAGCAAAAATATTTGGTGCCCCTAGCTAGCGGCGAGGTGATTGGTGCCTTTTTGCTAAGTGAACCGGAGGCAGGTAGCGATGCCACTTCACAACGCACTACGGCTGAAGATAAAGGAGATCATTATCTATTAAACGGCACCAAAAACTGGATTACCAATGGCAATTCTGCCACCCACTATTTGGTAATTGCCCAAACAGATGTAGAGAAAAAACATAAAGGCATCAATGCATTTATAGTAGAGAAAGCCTGGGCAGGTGTAACGGTAGGGGGCAAAGAAAATAAAATGGGTATCCGAGGCAGCGACACCCATTCCATTATGTTTCAGGATGTAAAAGTGCCAAAGGAAAATCGTATTGGAGAGGATGGTTTTGGATTTACTTTTGCAATGAAAGTGTTGAGTGGCGGACGTATTGGTATTGCTTCTCAGGCATTGGGTATTGCTTCCGGCGCCTATGAATTGGCTTTGAAATATTCCAAAGAACGGAAAGCATTTGGTACCGAAATCATGAATCATCAGGCTATACAATTTAAGCTGGCGGATATGGCCACTGAAATCGAAGCGGCACGATTACTTTGTTTAAAAGCAGCTTGGCTCAAAGATCAACATCTCAATTACGATATGGCCTCAGCGATGGCTAAATTATATGCTTCTGAAATTGCACAGCACGTTACTACAGAAGCCGTGCAAATACATGGTGGCTATGGGTATGTAAAAGATTTTCACGTAGAACGATTGATGCGTGATGCAAAAATTACACAAATTTATGAAGGTACCAGTGAGGTACAACGAATTGTAATTAGCAGGGGTGTTTTGAAGGGCTAACGTACGTTTAGTGGCTTAAAAAATTAGGAGTAGCTATTTTTTCGAATCGTTCTCATCGCTTGTATTCATTGGAGCGGAGGAGCGCAAGGATTCGATAAATTCCAGAATTTCTTTGCGACCCAGCCGTTTTACAGCGGAACTTACAAAGGCAATCGGCATTTCTTCCCATGTTTTCATAAGAGCTGTTTTAAATAAAGCGATATTGGCACTTACCACTTTTTGCGCCTCCTTATCTGCTTTGGTAAAAATGATGGAAAAGGGGACACCTTTTTGTCCTAATTTATTTATAAAGTCAATATCTTTTGCTTGGGGGGTATGTCGCGCATCAATTAAAACAAACAAATTGCAGAGGTTGCTTCTTTTTTCAACATAGTTCCAAATCATTTTCGTCCAATCGCCTCTTTTTGTTTGAGAAACTTTGGCAAACCCATATCCGGGTAAATCTACCCAATACATATTTTTATTGATAAGAAAATGATTGATCAGTTGCGTTTTGCCGGGTGTTGAGGACGTTTTAGCGAGGTTTTGTTTGTTGGCAAGCATATTAATCAACGACGATTTGCCGACATTGCTCCTTCCAATAAAGGCAATTTCAGGTAGGGTAGGCTTGGGGCTTTTACTAACATCACTATTACTAATAATAAATTCAGTTGACTTTACTTCCATGGTGTGCAAAGGTAAATGAATTTATACCAATGTGATTTAATTAAAAGTCCGTTATTTATTGAATCCTACAGTGGTAGTCCTTTGCGGCTTTAAAGCATGGCGATGGATACCAATGATTAGAACAAAATGAGGAACAAGATTTTGGACTATTACATTTGTCATTTCGGTATTATTACAGATTCCCGTATGGAACGGCACTGATTATGCCATTGTTCCTTATGGAAATGTAGTATCTTCACTATATGAAAAGGATATATCTTTTCTTACTGGTGCTATCGTGTGTTTCGGAGCCTCTCCTTGCGCAAACTTCGGGAGTAAACGTATTGAAACAAAATACAATCGGAATCAAAGCAGATTCGGCTAAGCGCTTTCGTTCTTTGCTACCTGATAATTTTGCAACGTGTCAGTATGGATTTTTTTGCAAACAGGAATTGAAACTTGAAAAGGAAATTAAACTACCCATTAAGTTTCGCTTAGGAAGTATCGAATATACCAATTGGCTTGAAGGAAAAAGTTGGCATAAACCAAATAATTAGATTTCAATACCCGTTTTTTTGATAACTATTTCCCCTAACTCCTAACCCCTAACTCCTAACTCCTATCTCCTATCTCCTAACTCCTAACCCCTAACCCCTTGCGCCTTATTCCTTACCCCTTACTCCTATCTCCTTACTCCTATCTCCTTACTCCTATCTCCTTACTCCTATCTCCTCCCTCCTAACTCCTCCCTCCTAACTCCTAACTCCTTACTCCTATCTCCTCCCTCCTTACCCCTTACCACTAACCATCGCCATCGCGACATCTATTTTTACTTTTTTACCCTTTAATTTATGGTCTTTAATCAAGCGCAATGTTTCGTTGATTTTATTTTTGCGTACCGCCACAAAAGCGTAATAATCTTTTACTTCTATCAATCCGATATCATCTTTTTTTAAACCGGCAATCTGTGATAAGAATCCAACAATATCAATTTTATTTACTTTGTCTTTTTTACCGAGCGAAATATGCAAGGTATTCCATTGTGTTTTCAGGGGAATGGCATTGATGGCTGGAATATCCATTTCTTGAATATCGCCTTCAATAAAATCCGGTATTTTTTCATCTTCTGAGATGAGTAAAAGGGCCGTACCGAAATCATTCATTCGGGCAGTGCGTCCATTGCGATGTGTAAAAGCTTCTGCGTTTAGCGGAGGGTGGTAATGAAGGATATATCGAATACCGGCAATGTCTAAACCGCGAGAAGCCAGATCGGTGGTGATCAATACATTGGACGTGCCGTTCTTAAACATACACAATTCACTTTCGCGTTCTCGCTGTTCCATACCACCATGATAAAAAGTAGTGCGGATTCCTTTTTCGGCAATCAACTGTGCTACACGTTCTACCGCATCTCTATGATTGCAAAATACAATGCAGGGTCTATTGTTGGCATAGCATAAAAAATTAAAGAGGGTATTGATTTTGTCCTTTTCGGGCGAAAACAAGGTAAACAATTCCAATGCAAAATTGGATGCTTCTTCCCCATCCACTATAAAATTCAATTCGTGCGAATTATTAATTTTGAAGAAATCGGGTAGGGTAGTGGCAGCAGTTGCGGAAGTCAAAATTTTATTTTCTAAATAGGGTAGATGCGAAATGATGAACTCCATTTCTTCATGAAAGCCCAACTCCATGCTTTTATCAAATTCATCCAATACTAAAATTTTGATAGCGTTTGTTTGTATATTTTTTCGTCGGATATGGTCGGCTAATCTACCGGCAGTACCAATAAGAATTACGGGAGCTTGCAACAAATTTTGTTCTTCAATTTCGCGTTTATGTCCTCCATAGCAAAGGGTCACCTTTAGGGGCAAACCCATTTTTCGAAAAACCTCGTCAATTTGCAGCACCAATTCGCGGGAGGGTACCATAATCAAAGCTTGCGTGTTGCTATTGTTTTCATCTATCTGCGATAACATGGCCAATAAGAAGGCAATGGTTTTGCCCGATCCGGTATTCGACAGTAGTATCAGTTCAGGATGTTTTTTGACGGCCTCAATGGCGGCCCATTGCATGGCATTGAGTTCTTTGAAATTGAATTTTTCAAGAATTTTGGGTACGATTGGTTGTATATCCATTGCGGCAAAGATAGGGTTAATAATCTAACAGGCTGAAACCCTACTGCATCACTACGTATTTTGCAAAAAATGCATCCCATAGTTTCTGTGCCTCCCTGTTTTGACTATGATTGGTTTCTTCATCATATTTGATGCCCAATTGATGATATTTATTCAAGGTCTCTTGAAATAGTTGTTTCATTTTAGCGTCGAAATTATTTTTTCGAAAAGAGGTTTTATAATACATTGTGGTAAACTCTTGTAAGCATAACATCCCAATATAAAAATGTCCTTGTTCATGTGTAAGCAATTCGTCGGTCGCTTTTCCCTTGTTTAACCACGACTCTTTGGGTTCCATCTGCAAAATCGCCTGCAGCTTTCCAACGCTCACGGAGTCGCCGTAGGTTTTGACGCCCTCCATTTTATAACTTAAATACCAGGTTGTAACGGCATGATGCGGAGAATGGGGATCGACTCTACCTCTAAAATCGCTCCATTGTAATTTTCGATTGGTGGCTTCATCACCAATGAAGATGTTCTGAGAAAAGGCGGACTTTACTTGCAAGAGAAAAAGGAACAGAAGAAGAGCGGTAATTTTTTGCATATATAAAAATAGCATTTTTTGGTCTACAAAGTCACAAACTCGATTGTAAACTGCGATAATATTTTCTTAAAATGAAATGGACTATTGGACGAAAATATATCTGCAGCAATTTGTATAACAAATAACATTGAAAGAGTTGATTGACTATGATCTATAAAAGAGGGAAATGATTACAGGCATTTATTGTCTATTTTATTGGACAGCGATAGTAGCTTGTACTATAACGCTCTCCCAAATTTTGAACCAAAGTGTTTTATTACAGTAGGAGGGCTATTTTGGGATTCAATTTTATTGCTATCTATTTCCTTGTATCAAATGCATATTTCCCAATTGATTTGGATGATACTTATTTCAATGCTAGAATGAAAAGCAGTAGTTGCTTTGAACGATGTACTTTCTATTCTGGGAAATTGTATAGAACCTCAAAATTATTTTATTTGGTTTTCCGTCTGGCGCAAGTATAAACACGAACACTGACGCAGGAATGAGGCGTAGGAAAGTGCGTTGGCTTCCTGTGCCCATCTGGCAGGAAAATGAATTGGCTTTCTGCCACGGCGCCCAAGCTCTGTGCCCATATTGAAAAATATTATTAACTTGCACTTGAATGAGCACAAAATATAAATTTAGGGATCAGAATGAAATCTACCATGTTACATTTACAGTTATTAACTGGATTGATGTATTTATCAGAAATGAATACAAGGAAATATTAATAACCAGCTGGAAACATTGCATTGATCATAAAGGATTAGAAATTTATGGCTGGTGCATAATGACAAGTCACGTACATATGATAATAGGAAGCAATAAAAATAAACTTGAAGATATAGTGCGAGATATGAAGAAGCACACTTCTGAGCAGATGAAGTATGCTATTCGAAATAATAAGAATGAAAGCAGGAGGGAGTGGATGTTGGGAATGATGCAGGATGCAGGAAAAGCAAATAATAACAACGCCAATTTTCAATTTTGGATTCAAAATAGTCATCCTATAGTATTAGATAAAATTGAAATAGCATGGCAACGTTTAGAATACATACATAATAATCCAATTGTGACTGGTTTCGTTGATAAGGCAGAAGAGTATGTTTATTCGAGCGCTAGAGATTATTATTATGACATTGAAGGAAAAGTACCAATTAAAAGATTAAATGCTTATGTATCATGAAACAAGATGGGCACAGGAAGCCAGCGCACAATGGCAACGCCTCATTCCTGCGCCAGACGGATAATTTTGGAAAACAAAAGTTCTTACTATGAAAAAACTCCTCTTCTGTTTTGTTGTAATGCTTGCTATTGCTAGCTTACAAGCACAAAATATGGCATTTCAAAAATTGTATTGTACTACTTCTGTTGATTTTACCATGCAAGATTTATTACTAATGCCGACAAGTACAGTGTATGTGGTTGGCTATGATAGTATAAATTTAAATGTTACACACGGCAGTGCTGTAATCGAAAAATTTGATAAAGATTTTAACCTATTGTGGGAAAAAAGGTATGGGGGAAGTGGAGGTGATAATTTTACATTAATACAATATATAGGTGATAATCGCTTATTGGTACGTGGTAGTACAGACTCGCAAGATGGTGATGTGCTTAACAATTATCCATTTGGTAATAATGAATGGGTTTGTATTATGGATACCAATGGCACTTTGTTGCATCAATTGATATGGGGTGCTGTAGGTGGCTTAACAAGAAGTTATAATATACGATTAGGGCCAAATGGTAATTTCTATTTTTGCGGAAGTACATATAGCGATACCTTTGATTTTATAGATAAAGGGCCGTTTGATTTTGCAAACGATGGCTATCTGGCATGTACCGATTCGCAATTAAATAAAAAATGGCTTCACTTTTTTGAAGTGAGTGCTGCTGGAAACTCGGAAGTCATTGATGTTAATTTTCTGCCTAATGGGCATTTGCTGCTGACATGTACAAGCACGGTTACCGATGGAGCATTTGCTGTAAATACTCCTACTGCCAATGGGGCATCCGTAATAATGGAGATGGATACCCTCTTTAACGTGTATTGGCAAAAAAGATATGGCTCAGCTAGTTCCCTTGGGGGTACTATGGTGTCTATAAATAAGGATCCAAATAGATGGGAATATTATTTAACTGGTTTTACGGAGTATAAGGATGGCGACTGTTGGGATACTTACCCCTACCTAGCAAAAGCAGGTAGTATTTATCATTGGATCATGAAAATAGATACTTTGGGAAATAAATTGTGGAGCCACATTTATGGAGGCTTTTCAGACAATGGTAATATTTCTTTGGATGGAGGATTTGAGGTTTTTATCAATAACATTTTTCATTTTGCAGATAGAGTAGAAGGAAGTGATAGTTATGATTTTGGTACTCAAATTGGCAAAAATGATACTTGGCTTATATCTATTGATAGTATTGGAATACTGTATAAACATAATAGGATAGGTTATCCAAATGTATTCTGGAGTCCATATACTGCGCGATTAAATCCTATCACCAAAGAAATATATTACTTATATGGCGACGGGAAGGGGCTTTCCTACTTACCAAGCCCAAACGTGTGTGACACAACCTATAACCTCAATAATTATATTATTGGCAAGTACAATTATTGGCCCAACAGCACGCAGGACTTGAGCAAGGGAAATTACGACCTGCTAGTATATCCAAATCCTGCAAAAAACGAAATAAGCATAGAAAAACTTAGGATGGGTACCATAATAGAGATTTATACCCTGGAGGGTAAAAAATTGGCAACACTAAAAGCTATTAAACCCAAAGAAACCATATCGGTTAGCGGTTGGCAACGAGGAACCTATCTAATTAATGCTAGTTACAAAAATCAACAATTCACACAAAAGATTATCTTACAATAACCCATAAAAACATCGACCATGAAAAGGCAAATTTTATTAGTACTAGCAGTAATAATAGTAAGTAGCTTTTAAATTAATGCTCAACATAATGCTGCTTTGCAGTATTTGCAAGAACAGGCTATAGCATATATGGGATACACGAAATGTCGGAAACGGCAACTATATTTATACAGTTATTACAATTACCGGTGAAAAGTATAGTGGTAAGGTGATGATACAGAAATAGATTACTTTATGCATAGTTAGAGGAATGGCATACTCATGTGCCATTCCTTCCTCTACTACTCATTCCTCAACGCAACCACACCATCAAACACATCTACTACTACCGGTTTTGCTTTGTCAATTTCACCTGCAATAATTTTCTTACTCAACAAATTGATAATTTCTTTTTGTATCAATCTCTTGAGCGGTCGTGCGCCATATTGCGGGTCAAAACCATGTTCGGATAAAAAATCCAAGGCATAATCTGTAAAGCTCAAATTGATGTCTTGCTCTTTGAGTCTTGCAGTTAATTGGTTCAGTTGTATTTTGATGATTCCTTTGATTTCTTCTTTCATCAAGGGCTTAAACATAATCACTTCATCGATACGATTCAAAAATTCGGGTCTGATGGTTTGTCGTAATAGGTTCATCACTTCTGCTTTTGTGCCATCCACTACCTCATCAAAGTTCTTTGCATTTATTTTTTCAAATCGCTCCTGAATAATATGACTACCCATATTGGAGGTCATTATAATGATGGTGTTTTTGAAATTCACCACCCGGCCCTTGTTGTCGGTCAGTCTACCATCGTCAAGCACCTGTAACAATACATTGAAAACATCGGGATGCGCTTTTTCGATTTCATCAAATAACACAACGCTATAAGGCTTTCTTCTTACTGCTTCTGTTAATTGACCGCCCTCATCATAACCGACATATCCCGGAGGAGCACCTACCAATCGGCTTACGCTATGCTTTTCCTGATACTCACTCATGTCAATACGGGTCATCATGCTTTCATCATCAAACAAAAATTCTGCAAGGGCTTTTGCCAATTCGGTTTTACCCACTCCGGTAGTTCCTAAAAAGATAAAGGAACCTATGGGTTTGCGGGCATCTTGTAAACCGGCTCTGCTTCTTCGAATCGCATCGGCAACGGCTGTTATGGCTTCTTCCTGACCCACAACTCTTTCATGAAGATGATCTTCGAGATGCAATAATTTTATTTTTTCGGATTGTAACATCCTGGATACGGGAATGCCGGTGGCTCTTGCAACATTTTCGGCAATATCTTCCGCATCCACTTCTTCTTTGAGCAATCGCTTGTGTTGCAAGCCTTCTTTCTCTAATTGCGCATTTTTTTCGCTGAGCAAGGTTTCTTGTTCCTTTATTTTGCCATATCGTATTTCGGCCACTTTTCCAAAATCACCGTTTCGTTCTGCCTGATCAGCTTCCAGTTTTAAATGCTCGATGTTCGATTTGATAGTTTGAATATCGTCCAGTCCTTTTTTTCGGTGAGGTTGGCAATTTCTTTGGCCAGGTCCTGCATTTTCTTTTCATTGTTTTCCCGTTTGATGGCCTCTCGTTCAATTTCAAGCTGTCGCAATCTGCGTTCCAATTCATCGAGTTCTTCGGGCATCGAATTGATTTCTAATTTCAATTTGGCGGCGCTTTCATCAATCAGGTCAATGGCTTTGTCCGGTAAAAAGCGATCTGAAATATATCTGCTTGAAAGTTCAACGGCTGCAATAATGGCCTCATCTTTTATTTGCACTTGGTGATGACTTTCATACTTATCTTTCAAACCTCGTAAGATGGAGATGGCATCTTCAATACTAGGCTCATCTATCATCACTCTTTGAAAGCGTCTTTCGAGGGCCTTATCTTTTTCAAAATATTTTTGATATTCACTGAGCGTGGTAGCTCCAATAGCTCTTAATTCACCACGTGCAAGGGCCGGCTTTAAAATATTGGCGGCATCCATGGCCCCTTCACCACCGCCTCCTGCGCCTACAAGGGTATGAATTTCGTCAATAAATAAAATAATTTGTCCATCACTATCGCTTACTTCCTTGATAACTGCTTTCAGTCTTTCTTCAAACTCTCCTTTATATTTTGCGCCAGCAATCAGTAAACCCATATCCAAGGCAAAGATGACTTTGGTTTTCAGATTTTCAGGAATATCGCCATTAATAATTCGATGGGCCAGTCCTTCTACGATGGCGGTTTTACCCACGCCGGGCTCTCCTACCAATATTGGGTTGTTTTTACTTCGGCGTGAAAGAATGTGAAGGGTGCGTCTGATTTCTTCATCTCTGCCAATAACAGGATCTAGCTTGCCATTAGCGGCCATTTCATTTAAGTTGTTGGCATATTTTTTCAAAGACTGATAGGTATTTTCGCTGGTTTGTGAGTTGGCAGTGGAACCCTTGCGAATTTCGAGGATTGATTTTTTAAATGCTTTTCAATGAGTCCGGCATCTTTCAGTAAGTGGCTGACAGCATCATTATTGTTGAGCAGCGCCATCAGCAAATGTTCGGGAGTAATAAATTCATCTCCAAAATCTTTGAGATAGGAGCCTGCTTTCAGTACGGACTGATTTACTTCGCGAGAAATTATTTGTCCGCCTTCACCAGATGAAGTCGGTATTTTGCTAAGAATTTCTTTTAATTTTTGATCAATAAAACTGATATTGACATCATTTTTTTTCAATAAAAATTCTATCGAATTATTTTCATCATCGATAAGAGCCTTGAGCAAGTGGGCTGTTTCGATTTGTTGGTTTTGTTGATTAAAGGCCAATTGCTGTGCTGCTGCAACCGCTTCTTGCGCTTTTATGGTAAAATTATTTAAGTTCATGTTGAGGTATTTGTGTACAGCCTTATGAGCAAACTTGATTCCAAATTGAAATTCGTGTTAGAATGGCATGAAATATCGATTCTTACTGACTTTGTAACATGAATTTGAATAATTATATGCTATTATTTCAGAAAATATTTAGCAAAAGAAATTACATTTACACACTGATGGCTTTCAAAAGGAGAGAATTTCACAAGGAAGAAAATTGTTTAAACTGTGGCTATCCACTAGTGGGTCCTTATTGTGGCCATTGTGGCCAGAAGGCATTTCTGCACAAGGATTCTTTTTGGCATATGGTGGTACATTTTGTAGGCGACTATTTTCATTATGACAATAAATTTTGGCGCACCATCAAAACACTCTTTACAAAACCCGGAGTGGTTACTTTGGAATTCAATGAGGGAAAGCGAGGTAAGTATCTAAACCCGATTCAACTATACATTTTTGTGACCACGGTTTTTTTTCTTAGTCGTTTTTCGTTTTCTGTAGATAGAGATTCAGAAGTAATAACAAAGCCTAAATTAAACAAAGCAGATTCTGTTTCAAGTCGGAACAAAAGAAATGATATAATAATTGATTTGGGCGCTTGGAGAACACAATATAAGACGAATCAAGCCTATGATTCTGCGCAATTGGCATTGCCGCCTGCCAGACGCGATCATTTCTTTAAGACCTTCATCATTCATCGAGTACTGACCGTCGAAAACGAAACCTCAGAGCAGACATCTGAAAGGGCCATTTCCTATTTTAAACGGAATATTCCAAAATTGTTTTTTGTTCTGCTGCCACTATTTGCATTCTTTTTAAAAGTATTGTATCGACGGAGAAGTTTGTATTATGTAGATCATCTAATATTTAGTATCCATTTTCATATTGTCTGTTTTTTACTGATTCTACTTTTCTTCATTTTGGCGGGGGTGGTATCAATGGATGGTTTTGATGATATGCTTTCTTTAGCCTTTATATTTGGTATTGGGATCTATCTTTTTATGGCACTCAGAAAAGTGTATCATTCTAGTGTTGTTGTGACCTTAATGAAGCAGTTCATCCTTTTTTGTATGTACCTATTTTCGCTTCTATTGGTTCTTACAGTAATGTTTATTTTCGCCTTATTATTATAATCACTCCTCAATCAGCTATCCTTGGATTCAATAACACATATCGTATTAGGAGCTGCCATAGGCGATCGCATTTTAGGTAAAAAAATTGGTCGAAAAGCAGCCTGGATTGGTGCCTTAGCCAAGACCTTTCCCGATTTTGATTTGTTATACTCCGGTTTGAACGACCCTCGGAAATACGTACTCTATCACCGCAGTTATACCCATTCCTTTTTTGTGGAATTGCTCACAGCATTTCCTATGGCCTTGCTTTTCTATTATTTATTTAAAAGGAAAGTGTCCTACAAAATGTGGTTCATACTCTGGATTACCTGTCTTTGGTGTCACTCCTTGTTGGATATGTGCACCAATTATGGGACGCGCTTATTACTTCCTTTTTCAAAACAACTCATATCACTAAATAATATTGCCATTGCCGATTTAATTTTCACCGTACCTATTTTGGTACTGGTAGTGATTGCTCTTTTTTATAAAAATGAAAGTAAGTCACGAATAATTTTGATGCGGTCCAGTCTTGTATATGCTATCCTATATTTGGGTATGACCTTTGTCAATAAATCTATAGCCAATGCCCATTTCAAAAAGTCCCTAGAGAAGGAACAAATCCGGTATCAAGATTATATGAGTAATCCTACCATTCTCAATAATGTGTTGTGGTATGCTGTTGTGAATACGGACACTATGTTAAAAATTGGAGAGTATAGTTTATTGCAAAAAGAGGACAAGCAGATTGTGTGGCATTCGTATCCTATCCAAACGCATTTAATGGATTCAAGCAAAAGTCCGGATGCATCTATGTTAAAATGGTTTAGCCAGGGGTTTTATTTCGCACAGCAGAATAAGGATACCGTGGAAGTGTTTATTCCAAAATTTGGCAGAGGAGATTTGGACAAAATTGCGGCAAAAGAGACCTTCATTTTTTATTATAAATTATACAATAAAAATGGGGTGTGGATGATGGATGCGCAGCAACCTTCTAGTAAGGATATGAAGTTTAAAGAAGCGTTTGCTCAATTAATCCAAAAAATAATGGGAAATTGATTAACTAATTGATAATTTGCAACGTCCTTGTAAGTAGAAACCTATATTTTTAATCAAATTCGAGCAGATGAACAAGATATCATTAATAGTATGTAATGCATTGGTTATTACTGTGTTGCATTTCTCTGTACAGGGGCAAGGCGTATGGACATGGATGAAAGGCAGTAATGTCGGCGCTTCTGTAGGAAATTATGGAGTAAAAGGAGTGTCTGCGCCCACTAACGAACCCCCGGCCCGTTATCAAACAGCCTTTTGGACCGATTTGAATGGTGATTTATGGTTGTTTGGAGGGGTTGTGAATGGCAATTTAGGGAATGATTTATGGAGGTACTCAGTAGCTAACAATGAATGGACTTGGATGAGCGGAGCTCAGGGAATGGCCAATATGAGCGGCGTGAGTGGAACGCAAGGTGTTCCTTCAGTCAATAATTTTCCGGGTGCGAGGGGATATGGTGCTAATTGCTGGACAGACAACAATAACAATCTGTGGCTTTTTGCAGGGTATGGAGTGGATATTAATGCGAACACAGGGGCCATGGCTGATTTGTGGAAGTATAATATTGCAACCAACGAGTGGACCTGGGTGAGTGGCACGTTAACCAGTAATCAAGCACCTATTTATGGAACACAAGGAATACCAGCCGCTTTAAATACACCGGGAGGACGAGCGGAATGTAAATCGAGCTTTGTGGATGCTCAAAATAATTTTTGGGTGTTTGGTGGACAAGATGCCTTCAATGGCGTTTTTAATGATCTGTGGAAATATGACCCAAACACCAATCAGTGGACTTTTATGAAGGGAGACATGGTACTAAATGGTCTGGGCAATTATGGGGTAAAAGGCGTTGAAGCGCCTTCAAATTTACCGCCGGCTCGCTTATCCTACACCAAATGGAAGGCACTAGATGGTAGCTTTTATATTTTCGCAGGCGGCGATTTTAATAATGTCAATTATAACGATGTTTGGAAATATAATCCTTTGACTAATAATTGGACATGGGTGTCGGGTAGTAATGCCTCCAATAATCCTGGAATTTATGGCTTGAATTGCGATCCCAATGTTACGGATTATCCAAGTTACCGGATCGAAAACCAGACTGTATCTACCGTAGGTTGTACGGAAGTATTTTGGTCTTTTGGAGGCTTTGAAGGACTGCAAGCTTCCAATACCATGAATGATTTGTGGCTGTATAATAGTGGCAATAATACATGGACGTGGGTAAGCGGTAGTAATTCAGCCGTTCAAAATCCTCCGGGAAATTTTGGAACCCAAGGAGTAGCGGCTGCAAGCAATATGATTCCTTGTAAAGGAGGAGTTGGTATTTGGACCGACAAGCAGAATAATTTGTGGGTTTTTGGTGGGTTTACCGGAGCGAATGGCACCTTAGAAATGACCAATGATTTATGGCGATTTGAACCAGATACTTCTTGCTTTAATGCATCCTTGGTTTCTGACTTAACCTTGACACCGCCTGCCGACTTAGACTTATGTGCAGGTGAGTCAACCAGTATGATCAATATTTCCCCAACTGCCACCGTTCATTGGTCACCGGCTAATGGGGCTACTCCAAATGCAGATACCACCTCACTTATTTTCAATCCCACCACCACCACCACTTATACGGTGGCCGGTACCGAAGCAGGAGTTTGTCCGGGTTATGATTCGATTGTATTTACCATTAATGTGTATCAAAACCCCATTGCCGATTTTACCATAAATCCGAATCCTGCTACTCTAGATAATCCTACATTCACTCTTACCAATACCTCCACTTATGCCACTACGTATGAATGGCAGTATGGAGGGGTTACGTTTGCTACTACGCAGGATGCAAGCAAGAGTTTCACAGATGTTGGTACGTATTGCTTTACCTTATTTGCGTACAATCAGTTAGGTTGTGTGAGTTCTATTACGAAGTGCGCTGATATTGAGAAGAAGGCGATCATTGTAGTTCCCAATGCGTTTTCACCCAATGGCGATTTTGTAAATAATACCCTCAAGGTATTGGGTGAAGGCTTCGACCTTCTGAACTTTGAAATCTATGATCGTTGGGGACAATTACTATTCAAAACCGACGAGCGCACAATTGGCTGGAATGGCGATTACAAAGGGAAGCCAATGGAAATGGGTACTTACTTTTATATGCTAGAATATAGTGTCAATGGGAAGTTTCTAGTGATGAAAGGTGATATTGCATTAATCCGATAATATCGATTTTAGTGTCAATTTGTTAGGTCCTTATTCCCCATCCACCATTTTAAATTCCATAATTTTTAAACTTTTCCAAAGTTTCGAACTTTCCATCTTTTCCAAAGTTTCGAACTTTCCATCTTTTCCAAAGTTTCGAACTTTCCATCTTTTCCAAAGTTTCAAACTTTCCATCTTTTCCAAAGTTTCAAACTTTCCATCTTTTCCAAAGTTTCAAACTTTCCATCTTTTCCAAAGTTTCAAACTTTGGAAAAGATATTAATCCTACAGGTCAAACTTTATCCCTTGTGCCAGCGGTAATTTATTGGTATAATTGATGGTATTGGTTTGACGGCGCATATATACTTTCCAAGCATCCGAACCACTTTCGCGTCCGCCACCGGTTTCTTTTTCCCCACCAAAGGCGCCACCTATTTCTGCACCACTGGTACCAATATTTACATTTGCAATGCCACAATCGCTACCGGCACAAGATAAAAATTGTTCTGCCTCACGCATATTTACTGTCATGATAGCTGATGAAAGTCCTTGTGGAACGGCATTTTGCATTGCAATTGCGTCGTCAAGTGTTTTATATTTCATTAAATACAAAATAGGAGCAAAGGTTTCGTGTTGTACAATCTGCATATTATTTTTGGCTTCTATCACACAAGGCTTAACATAGCAGCCACTTTCAAATCCTTTACCCTTCATAACACCACCTTCAATAAGTACTTTTGCGCCTTCGGCTTTGGCAGCTTCAATAGCTTTAATATACATGGCCACTGCATCCTGATCTATCAAAGGACCCACGTGATTTTTTGCATCAAGAGGATTTCCAATTTTGATTTGTTTGTAGGCGTTAACCAATTTGTCGGTAAATTTCTTATACACTTTTTCATGAATGATGAGTCGACGTGTAGAAGTACAACGTTGTCCTGCTGTACCTACTGCACCAAATACTGCTCCAATCAACGACATATCTAAATCAGCATGTTCAGTGATAATGATGGCATTGTTGCCACCTAGTTCCAGCAAGCTTCTTCCTAATCGTTCACCCACAACAGCACCTACCACCTTGCCCATACGAGTACTGCCTGTTGCAGAAATTAGTGGTACCCGGGTATCTTTTGTAAGCCATTCGCCTACTTCACGACCACCATTGATGACACAACTTACCCCTTCCGGTACATTATTTTTCTTAAATACTTTGGCAATAATTTGTTGACAAGCAATGGAGCATAAAGGCGTTTTTTCGGAAGGTTTCCAAATACACACATCTCCGCAAACCCATGCCAAAGCGGTGTTCCAACTCCATACGGCCACAGGGAAATTAAAAGCAGAAATAATTCCTACGATGCCCAATGGATGGTATTGTTCATACATTCGATGACCCGGTCTTTCGCTATGCATCGTGAGGCCATACAATTGCCGACTCAGGCCTACTGCAAAATCACATATATCAATCATCTCCTGCACTTCTCCCAATCCTTCTTGTAAGCTTTTTCCCATTTCATAACTCACCAATTCGCCAAGGGCTTGCTTGTGCTTGCGTAACTCCTCCCCAATTTGACGAACCACCTCGCCACGTTTTGGGGCAGGTACCTGACGCCATTCTACAAATGCTTTTTGTGCCTGTTGCATTACTTTTTCAAAATCATTTTTTGAGGTAGATTTCACGGTGGCAATCAATTTGCCATCAACAGGTGAAATACTTTGTAGGGACTCACTCTTGCTATCAAACCATTTATTTCCGGTAGAAGTTCCTGCATTTGATTTATGAATCTGTAGTTGTTTCAGTATTTTTTGCATACAAAAATTTTAAGATTGCAAAGGTAGATTTTTGTTTGGAGTTTTTGGTTTTTAGTTGACAATTTCAGGTTAATAGCCTTCCTCTAGAACGCTGTAACAATTGTATCCGGTTGTTAAGGTTCGCCTCTCATATTGCCTACTAAATTTCATTGTATAGGGGTGCAGGACTATGTGAACAGTCGTTTTTTTATGGACAACATTGCACTAAAAAGAAAGTAGTCCACTAGGGACTACTTTCACTAAAAGGAGTATGGGGTTTCGCGACGAAGCTACTTTTTGATAAGTTTTTCAGTTGTTGATTGACCGGTTTCCATATCTTTGATTCGAACCAAATACATACCGATGGCAGCAGGGCAGTTCATTTTTAGGTTGTTATTTATCTCGGTTAATAATCCGCTGCTTCTATATATAATAGATCCTTTTGCATCCAGAATATTTACCAAATAGTTGTGTTTAGGATTTCCATTGATGCCAAAGAAGGATTGGGTAGGGTTCGGGAAAATGGAAATTGGATACTCGTTTTCCGCTGCAATGGTTTCATTTCCACTTGGTTTCCAATTGGGTGCACCGGTACTGTTTAGCTTCCAAAAAGCATCGTAAGTGGTTGGACTACCTCCAGAATTGATACGCATAAATGTTGCCGATTTGGCCCAATCGCTATAACGACCAGATAGGGCCATGGCATCGTCATCTTCAGTACTTGTTGCTGTATGAAGAGAGGATAGTGCTTCATAGGTAGGGGTTGTGGGAGCACCACCAAGAATATCCATCCCGATAATTGCAAATTGATATCCGGGTCCGGCATTGGTACTATGCCACAGCACAGAGGTATATTCATCTAAACCGTTATAGGTATAGCTCACAACAGGTGTGGTATTTATTACAGCACGCAAATCAGGAAATCCAAAGGTTCCATTATTCAAGACAGTTACCGGACCTCCGCGATGTAATTCTATCAAAGTTTGACCCGCAACCGGATTACGTTGTACGACTATAGAAAAATTTCGTCCAGTTCCTGTTTTGGGACATGCAATTCGTGGCATGTAATAGCTGCCTCCAAGAGTGGAATTGTAATTGGGTGAGGAAATTGCTGGAAGTGGACCAACGGTAGTCATTGCTGCATGATTGTATGAACTTTTTCTCAATGAAGTACGTGCAGCGGTTAAAGCAACAATATTCACCTCAGTGCTACCGGCGCCGTTATTAGAAATGGCGATATCCGGCTCTATAGCACTATTTGCAAAAGTTTTAGTGGCTGCTACATTTACAATGGGACCACCCACTGTTGTGGTGCCACTCAAAGTCCGAATTCTTGGCAGTCCACCGATGCGCGTTTCCCAAACAATTCCAAAATTACCATTATTGTCTGCATCAATTTGAATCGTCGGTTTTGCACCCAGCACGATACTTTCTAAAACAATGGGAGCAGCGAATGTAAATGTTCCAAGAGGATTGTACGTTGCAATGCGAAGGGTATATCGATTGACATCTCTATCAAATGCAACCATAAGAGCGTAGATAGTAGTGCTATTACTAACAAGCACGACATCGGGAGTTATTACATTCGTTCCAATAGATAATGCACCATTAAACCCATTACTATTATCCCAAAAAAAACTTGAGGTGGCTGGTGCAATATTATTGGTTCGATAATCGGTGGCGGTTATTCGAAAATAATTTGCATATAAATTTCCGGAGCGAATATCCGAACCCATACCATGCCGAAAGCCTGTCCAACTAGCGCTTAGTGTTGATAATAATTGATCGGGTGATGATGCAGGAACTTGTCCAAACATTTGACTGATAGCCAATATTGAAATGGCAATAACTAAAAGATTTTTTTTCATGTTTTTAAATTTTAAGTGAAATGAAATTATTTACACTACAAAGGTGGCTTCGAGTTGCTTCCTACTATTTAGGCATTTCATAAGTGGGGGTGTTTATTTTATAATTGGGAAATGTAAAGCTTAGGGATACTAAAAAAGCCATCTAATTGGATAGATGGCTTTTTGGGTATTCCTTTTTGTAATTTATTGTTTCAGTAACTTTTCAGTTGTTACTTCCTGCGTATTGATGTCTTTTAGTTGGATAAAGTAGATGCCATTTGATAAATTTGTAAGCGAGGACAATTCGTTGTTTATTTTGTCAAGCCCTCCTTCAGTTCTCAGTAGCCATTTTCCATTTGCATCCACCATACTGATTTGATACGAATGCTCGCTATTTCCCTGAATTTGAAAGTGTTGAGAGGTAGGGTTTGGAAATATCGAAAGCTTGTCGATAGTCAATTCGGTAAAGGCATTGTCTGAATTTTCTGTTTTCATACTAACCAACGGACTATGATAGTAGAATCCGTTATAGGGTGCAAACAGATAGGAGGTACCGCTTACGGTATTGCCAAAAGCGCTAAATCGGCTATACGGTGTGGATCCTCCAACTAGTCCTGATGGTAATCCCAAGTAATCACCTGCTGTAAAAGTTGCGAAATCTGTCGATTTCCCAAGATGGGTTAGAGAATTGACGTCAAGCGGATTGATATAAAAGTTGGTGCAATAGTATCGATTCGTATTTGTATTATTTTGGGTGGATAGAATTTGCGCTTGGTGTGTGGATGTTTTTCCCAGATGTATTTTAACCCATGTTCCAGGTGTGGGCGGATTGGGTATTGAATTATCGTAACGAACAAATTCTGCTGTTGGATGTGGAAATCCTGAACCATCGCTTATGAGTGCCAATACTTCTTTTCTATAGGTAAAGTTGTTTAGATGATTTAACGGTTCTAAACTGTAGCAGTATTTTCCGGTCATTACGGTTTGAACCGTAGGAACAGTACCTAAGGTAACTTTTACTATTGAATTGGAGGTTCCAATAAATAATCCGCTTCCTCGTGCCTTGGCACAGGTAAATCCATAGGGGATGGTTTCAATGTCTGGCACGGAAACATAGGTCCATGGTGTGAGGTAATTTGCTCGTAGTTTTCTATACAAAACATGGGCATCCATATCGAGTAAATATAAGTATGTACCCACCACAAATAGTTCCCCTATACCCGAAAAGGTGGCAAGGCCCACATTACTTGATGTTTGAAAAGTGGTAGCGTTTGTGGAAGTGTAAATGACACCTACTCCGGGAATAAGATAATATACCAAATCGCCTGAATTTACTATCGAAGTGGCTGGATACGTTGGAAACGGCTGAAGCGGCGGTTTACTCCAGGTGCCGGTGAGCTGACCGGCCGTATTCCTAGGACAACGAATAATGCCATGGTTGGTGCTTGCATAAATTTGGGTATTGGAGAAGGCAATTCCATTGCAAAGATCTAAACTTCCCGAGTAGACCGGCCAGCCTGTATTTAATTGGGTCCACTGCGCACGCGCTGTTTGAATGTTTAGGGTAACGAGTATTGCAAGAGCGATACTGAAGAGAATCTTTTTCATAATTATTTTTTTTTTGTTGTTAAATAAATTTTTTACACAACAAAGATTCCTTGCTATCCATAATATTTAGTGCCCCACTCCATAAGTGGTAGCGGATAATTCATAAGTGTCGGCGAAAGATATTAGCCTTCAGTGAGCCACTCAATAAATTCAGATTTTTTTCTTTTGGAGACCGGTATTTCTGATCCATCTAAAAGGATGACACTTCCCCCTTCACCTCTTACATAGTTTTTGAGATATGACTTATTGATGATATAGGAATGATGGACTCTAAAAAAAAGATTGGGTGCTAATAGCATTTCAATATCTCCCAACTTTTTTGAGATGGTTTTTTTAACATTTTGAATCATATAAATAGTAGTGTATGATTCATTGGCTTCACATTTAAGGATATCTTTGGTCTGAATCAATTCAAAGCCATTGCTGGTTGGTATGGGGATGTATGGATTATAGGTTCGAGGTATTTTAAAGGTAGAAAGCAATTGGTATAGATCCTCTTTAGGTATCGATGCACTAAGTTTACTTTTCATTCGATCTACTGCAACGATTACTTCTTTGATAGACAATGGTTTTAGCAAATAATCAGCATCATCAATTTTTATGGCATTCAAAGCGTATTGCTCATAGGCTGTTGTAAAAATTATTTTGAAAGAAATGGAATGGAGTTTTTCCAATAAATCAAATGCATTGCCATCAGGCATTTCAATGTCTAAAAAACCAGATTCGGTTTATGAAGTAAAATCGCATTATAGGCACCTTCCACATTTTCCGCCTCTGCAAGTACCTTCAATTCGGGGCAATAATTTGAGAGTATGCTTTTAATGGTTTCGCGGCTCGAGGCTTCGTCATCAATAATTATACAAGTCATATGATTTATTAATATGTATGGTAACAATGGTTCCTGGAGTAGTGTATTCCGGGGGGTATTTATCAATTATTTCAATTTCTATTTTGTGTCCAAGAAGATTCTCAATATTAGCAATTTTATCTTGAATTATTTCCATGCCATATGATTTTCTTTTCTTGTTCTTTTGCATCTCCTTTGAAGCTTGTCTACCAATCCCGTCGTCCTCAATTTTACAATGAATAGCATCCTTTGTATCAGAAAAAGTAATGTATAAATTGCCACCTTCTTTTTTATGGATTAACCCATGATTGATAGCGTTTTCAACATATGGCTGAAGCAAATTGGTTGGGAAATAACTTCTTTTATCCAAGAGCTCTTCAGCAGAAATATGAACATCAAATTTATTACCAAAGCGAAGTTTTTCTAGCAAGGTGTAGATACTTATTAATTCAATTTCTTTCTCTATGGGAATGGCCTTGCTTCTTGATGATTCTAAAAACAAACGAATCAGTTTAGCAAATTTATTCATGTATTCACTGGCTGTTATTTCATCTTTCTGCAAAATAAATCCTTGTATGGCATTCAGCGAATTGTAAATGAAGTGGGAATTTAATTGCGACTGTAAGGCATTTAGTCTTAGTTCGGCAAATCTTCGTTGTATGGTAATATCTTTAATTTCCCTTTCTTTACTTTGTTTGAATCTGTAGTAAAAGACACTAATAATGAGCGCAACGAAAAGAGCGGATGCCAAAAAATAGAACCATGTAGTTCTCCAAAATGGAGGAATAATTGCAAAACGTATCTGTATTTCGTTACTTTTTATTCCGTTTACATCACGTGCGTAGGCTTCAAAAATATAATCGCCGGATTCTAAATTGAAAAATTCGAAATTGCGCTGTCGACCATTATACCATGTTGCGTCTTTGCCTTTAGTTTGTAATCTGTAGTAATATGTAATTTGCCCAAAACTTTGGTATGACAAGGCAGCTAATTCAATTCTAATATGATCCTTATTATATTTTAATTGCAAAGGGGAATCCATATTTCTATCCTTACTGTTTACAGATAATTTCTCCACCAGTAGCCTAAACTCATACTTCGAATTATTTCGTGCTTTAAGAATTTTTGCCAAGCCATTTGAGGTGGCAACATACAAATAATTCTGGTCGGCCCTTGTCGAGTTTACTTCATTAGAGGGTAAGCCATCTGATATAGAATAGCGCTCAAATTCCTCCAGTTTATCGACATTCACTTTGTATAGGCCGTTAGAGGATGAGGCAAGAATTGAATTGCTAAACGTGTCGATGTATAGATCCGTAATTAATCCATCAAATTCTTGATATACTCTAATCTTATTAAAATGGGCATCATAACAGGTTACATTCTCCAAATCGGATGCAATCCATATTCGATCTTGTTTATCCACCACAATACTTCTAATATTGGATTTTAATGATGCGATTGATTGTCCTAAGTAGCGCACTTTATTATTTTCAAACAGATAAAGTCCATCGGAGGTTCCAATCAAAATTGAATTTCTAAACCTAAAAATCGAATAGATGGTTGAAGCAGTGCAACAGATACTATCAACATAAAGTATCCGATTGCTTTTTCGTAGCAGTAGTAGTTTATTTAGCGAGCCAATGAAAATAGAAGTATCGCTGACTTTCATTGCTGACTTTACCGATAGGTTCAATTTATGTAAGCCCTTTTTTAGCGCAATAGGCTTGATATTTATCTTGTTTCCTACTATTTTTATCAAATCGTTACTTACATACGTATCCGAAACTAGCATATCACCATTTTTAAGTCCGATAATATGATTGACGATGCCATTCCCTTTTTCAATACTAGATATTTTATTGTCCGAAATTTCCTGCACTTTTGATTGCGAATAATACCCAACGAGCAATTTATTGTTGATTAAATCGATACTTAAAATGTTATTATCTAACAAGCCAGGTGCTTTTTGATAAACCTTATTTTTAAGCGCTTGGTTGGAAATAAAATAGATTCCATTTCCAATAGTAACAATCCAAAGATTTTGCTCTTTATCTTCATAAATTTGGGAAATAGAGGATTCAAATTGGGGAAAGCAAAAATCAACTCCCTTAAAATGCTTATCATAAATTTTTAATTGATCGTTCTGCACGCAAAAAAAATTGTTTGCAGTACAACCAATTATGTTCTGCACACCCTTTACCTTGCTTGATACGGCCTTTATTCTATTGCCTTCCAGCACATAAAAGGAATCATCTGCTGAAAAATAGAAACTCTTTTTGTGATAGCTGTTAAAAACGCTTGAGTGGCCTAAGTAATTGGTGCTATCGTATTTGCTTTCCACCTCAAGTTTCTTGGTTTGATGGCTATAGGTTACAAATTTACCGGTAGATAAAAGGAGGGTAATTTGTTTTTCATCATTGACATACTGCACCAGCTGTCTATTCTCCTCTGCATGTATTATAATCTCTTTAAGAGTAGAGGGTATAGAAATTCTTTCTAATTTGTGAGCAGTGTTTAATTTATAAATACTGAAATCGTCTGCATTTTTTTTGAAAATGAGCATATGCGTGGCATACCCAGGAATAATTTGATAGGAGGGGTCAATTTCATAAATCGTATTTCTATAGTAGAAAATATTTCTTCGTTCCTTTGACTTTAACCAAACTCTATTATCAATATCCGTAAATAATCCCCAAATATCAAGATTTAGTAATTTGTTTTTAATAGGTAGAGGTTTGAAATCATAACCATTGTAGATGACAATCCCTTTCTCTGTTGCAATCCAAATGTAATTCTTCTCGTCTTGTATTACTTTATAACAGATATTAGAAGGTAGGTTACTTGTTACCGTAAAATGTTTATAGCTCAATGTTTGCGCAAAACTGCCCATCTGCACAAGTAGGTATACCAACAGCATCGAGCTATGTTTAATCATTCGACAAACTTAAGAAGATTCTCTGTAACAATTCCCATAGGGGTTTGGTCATTGCAATGTTTAGTAGGTTAGCGAGCCATAAAGCGCATGATTGCTGCGCCAGTCAAATCGTATATTCGAAACGTTCCATCAAATTTTTAGCAATTTGTCAATACCTCCGGATCTATATTTTTTCCATATTGCAATAATGCAACCATCAATCCCAAAACTCTTTTTTTTCTTTTTAGTATTGTTACACTCCGCTGCATTATCTTCGTCATCGATTTTTTGCATGACCCGTATCGAACTTTTTATTAAAAACTCAAAACCGGTGCAGTCGTTGATAGCATGGCTGCGACGCATTTATTTACCCGGTTTTGAAGGTGTTTCTTTATTTGATTCGATGAATTTTTTTAGAAAACAGATTTTCTCCGATCGCTTCAATAGTCGGGCAGCAGCCGTATCGTTTTCTTTTTTAATGGCGCTGCCACCCCTGTTGCTTTTCTTTTTTTCGCTGATTCCATTTTTGCCGCTTCCTGAAGATCGTATTATAAGCGTGATTCATGACATGCTTGTATTAATAACTCCAAATGCCAAAGTGCAGCAAAGTATCAATAACATTATTAGCAATTTCATTCATCATAAAAAGAATGTGCTCTTATCTTTTTCGGTATTGCTGACTTTGTTTTACTCCTCAAATGGTGTAATGGGGCTCATGATTAGTTTTGATCGAAATATACCAGGCTTCAAACGGCGGGGAGCTTTTAAGCAACGAATGATAGCAGTGGGTCTTACCTTTTTATTGATATTTGCCATACTCTTTGCTGTAAGCTTTATGATTTTTGAGTCCTGGGCGGCCGATGCGTTAAATCTTAGTTTTTTGAGCAACTCAGTGGTGCTGAAAATCATCGCCTATTTACTGATTATCAGCATTACCTTTTTTGCTATAGCGTGTATTTATAAATACGGTTGTGCTACTGTTAGTAAGTTAAATTGGATTAATCCGGGTACAGTAACTGCTACTTTTTTAATTGTGGTTTTGACCTTTATATTTTTCTACGCTGTCAACAATTTAGTCAACTATGATAAAGTATACGGATCCATTGGTACCTTAATCATCTTTATGGTTTGGATCAATCTGATGGCGCAAATTATGCTGATTGGTTTTGAATTAAATGCCAGTATTATTGCCAATAAAAAAGAATCTATTTTTCATGGAAGCTAGATTTCAAAATAATGTAGGCACCTGTCTAGTTTGTTTTTTTTCTATAGTAATTTGGTTTGCGTGTAACAATGATTCAAGCACACCAACTTATTCCAAAGACATTGCGCCCATAATTTATAAAAACTGCACACCCTGTCATCGGCCATCACAACCTGCGCATTATGCCTTTATCAACTATGAACAAGTGCGTTCCAATGCCGATAAAATTCTTTATGTTATTAATAATAACCTGATGCCTCCTTGGCCTGCTGATGCGCACTATACTCACTTTTTAGATGAAAAGGTTCTGACAGCTGCTGAAAAAGCACTATTTGCAAAATGGGTGGAACTGAAATGCCCGATTGGTGATAGCACAAAAATCCCCCCCTTGCCGTCCTTTGCCGAAGGTTCCACACTGGGCGTTCCTGATAAACGAATTGCTGTTAAGCCCATTCCGATTCGAGGTGATTTTAGAGATCAATTTTTACTAATTAAGGTGCCCTTTGAGTTGTTGAATGATACCCTATTACGTGCCGTAGAATTTGTACCGGGCAATACCCGTGTGGTGCATCATGTAAATGGGGATATGGTTCGATTTGAAGAGGGCAAAAAGCAGAATGTATTTGATGGAAATTGGGTCTGCGATATGAAATTGGACAGCACCATTAAACAAGCCTATCAATCTATTGGCGTATTGCATGATGATGGCAGCTATCCAACTCTTATTAAATCGATTGTAAATTTTTTGCCCGGAACACTAGGCCAGCAGTATCCCGATGGAATTGGTGCGTGGAAGGCAGGCAAAAAGAATGCTTTCTTACTGGCAGATTTACATTATGGACCCTCTGAAAAAAATACATGGGATAGTTCCTATATCAATATCTTTTACGCCAAAAACATACCCTATCGGCCTTTAAAAGAGTTTCAAATGGGTACCCTTGGAGTTACCCCCATAGAACCTCCCTTGGTGATACCGCCCAATAAAATTTCGTCCTTCACAACAAGGTATCGTATTGATAAAGATATTTCTATTCTTACCATTAATCCGCATATGCACTTACTAGGAAAAAGCTTTAAGGCTTACGCGCTTTCACCATCTGCAGATACGATTCGACTCATTCATATTCCAAAATGGGATTTTAATTGGCAGTTTTTTATACGTTTCCTAAGATGTTGAAAATACCTGCCGGGAGTACTTTCGTTGTGGAAGGGGTATTTGACAATACGTCAAACAATCCACACAATCCCAATCATCCGCCTAAAGAAGTGCGAGATAAGAATGATGGAAGTATGCGCACTACAGACGAAATGTTTCAATTTATTGTTACCTATCTGCCGTACGAAATTGGAGATGAAAATATTTCTTTGAAAAGAGAATAGCTCCTGAAGAGCAGAAGGTACGCGTACTAGGTACATTTTGCAACCATATTGTCGATGGTAAAGCGTTGGATTCTTATTGAAAGAATTTTTTTAGGCACTGGTCGGAAGCACCTTCAAAAAAAAAGGCTGTATTCCTACAGCCTTCTATAATGAATTATTTAATTGCTTTATTTTTTGGTGGCTTTCTTCGCTACAGGTTTTTTAGCTCCTGATTTTTTAGGTGCTTTTTTAACTTCCTCAGCTACCGGATTGCTCAAGGCATTTACTTTTTTTGCTAAAGCAGATTTTAAATTGGCTGCTTTATTTTTATGTATAATATTTCTTTTAGCTAATTTGTCAAGCATGGCTTCCACAGAAGGTAATTTTTCTGCTGCTGCTTTATCGTCACTGATAGCCATCAAATCGCGCATCGCATTACGAGTAGTTTTGCCATGATAGCGGTTTCTTTCTCTGCGTTTGTTTGCTTGACGGGTATCTTTTTTGGTTGCTTTATGATTAGCCATGATATTATTTTTGAGGGCGCAAATATAGTAATAAATTTTTGAATTTGCATTTTTACTTTCAAAAAAGGCGTTTTTATTGTAAAAAAAATGAAAAATCTAGCTAAACGCCACAATAGCTACAATTCCACATCTTTCGCCATCATTTCGCCTTTTCGCATCAGTATTACTTTTACCTTGTCTCCTTTTTGAGGGTGGCCAATACTTTCATATAGTCTTTTACCGATTCTATCTTGGCATTACCTATTTGAATGATGATATCACCGCCCAGCAGTCCACCCTTGGCAGCAGGTTTATTATCAGTGACCCCATCCAAGCGCATTCCCTTTTCTTCATACGTGTAATCAGGCATCACACCCATCGTTACCTTAAAGGACATTCTCGGGGTTTCGGCGTTTTGGGTTTTAAAAAAAGAAAGTTTGGGCTTACTGTCCAACGCTTCCACCACATCAATAATCAATTCTAGTACTTTGACCTCTCCCTCAATATTTATTTTTTCAATATCATCGCTCGGCTTGTGATAATCGCTATGCTGCCCGGTAAAGAAATGCAATACCGGTATGTTTTTAAGATAAAAGGAGGTTTGGTCGCTTGGTCCGATTCCGGCACTATCTTCTTTTATCGAAAAATACTGATTGGTTTTTTCCAATACTTCCTTCCAGGCTGAGGAGGTGCCAATACCAAAAACCAACAATTTTTTGCTACTATCGTTGAGTCGGCCAATCATATCCATATTAATCATGTAGTTGATTTTTTCCAATGGAAGAGTAGGGTTCTCACACCATTTTTTGGAGCCAAGCAGCCCCAACTCTTCGCCTGAAAAGTTCATGAATAGGAAATTGTTTTTTTCTATAAAATCGTTTTCTGAAAAATATCGAGCCAGTTCTAGTACGCCGGCCACTCCGCTGGCATTGTCATCTGCTCCATTATGTATTTTGCCCTCGGGGTTGGCGTCCAAACTATTATGATCGTGGCCAAGTCCTAAATGGTCGAAATGTGCTCCAATTACAATGGTAGTAGGGGCGCCATTGTCTAAAAATGCCACCACATTCGTTCCTTCACGTGGTTCGGTTTTGGCCAGCATGGAGTCTTTAGGGTTTTTACTTACTTTATAATCAAAGGGATAGTAATACCCATCACTTCCCATGGGTAGCAGTTTTCATTGACGAAATTTTTTGGCGATATAACGTGCAGCCTTCACCTCATCATCGGTTGCGGTAGCTCTTCCGTTGAGTTCGTCAGAAGATAGAAATTCGATGTGATTATAAATTCTGGTTGCATCAATACGTTGCGCTGCAGCTCCTAAGCAGAGAAATAGCAGGAAGGACGCCAGTATAATTTTTTTCATAAATATAATTTGTGTTTAGTCTTTCCAATCGGCAATAAATAAGTTGGTATCTCGGGTGCCGTGATTATTTCGATTAGACGAGAATATCAGCTGCGTACCATCAGGCGAAAACATTGGGAAGGCATTGAATTGGCTCTCTGTTGTAATTTGCTCCAAATCGGTACCGTCTATATTAATCATGAATAATTGAAAATTATACCCTCGTTCTCCATGATGGTTGCTTGAAAAAATGATTTTGTTTCCTTTCGGATGAAAATAGGGGGCCCAATTGGCTTTGCCCAAGTTAGTAATTTTACGAACATCACTCCCATCTACATTGCAGGTATAGATTTCCATATTGGTAGGTGCTACCAGTCCCTTTGCCAAAAGGGCTTTATATTCAATAATTTCTGAATCGGAACTCGGGTGCGAAGCACGATAAACAATTCTCTTTCCATCAGGTGAAAAAAAGGCACCCCCATCATAGCCTAATTGATTGGTTATCTGGGTTTGATTCTTTCCATCTATATCCATGGTCCATAATTCGAGGTCGCCACTTCGGGTACTTGTAAAAACAATTTTGTCACCTTTGGGCGAAACGGTGGCTTCCGCATCATAACCTTTCGTATGGGTTAGTTGCCTTTTTTGCTTCCCTTTTTTATCAGCAATGAATATATCAAAATCTTCAAACACGCCCCATAGGTATTTTCCTTTAATGATCTCTGTTGCCGGGCATGCATGCGAACCTAAATGGGTGGAGGCATATAAAATATCCTTGCCGTTGGGCATAAAATAGCTACAGGTAGTTCGACCCAATCCATTACTGATACGAATCGGTTTATAATTGCTATCCTTAGAGGCTTTCTCAATATTGAGGTCAAAAATTTGGTCGCATTCAAGGCCCCATTTTTTATTATTACTTTGGAAACTAAGATTTTTGCCATTTGGGCTAAAATAAGCTTCTGCATTATCGCCCCCATAAGTTAGTTGTCGAATATTAGAAAGGTGTTTTTCTTGTCCCAAAATGGGCTGGCTACAAAAAGCCGAAAATGCAAAAAGCAAGCAATAAATTCTCATGGGTTGCAAATGTAGGACAGCCAAAGAATTCTTTTTCATAGAAAAATGTTATTTGGTACTTTTTAGCTATAACTGGCTAGCTACAGGTTGCATTTATATTCGAAATGGATAGGGACTCTATCGCTGTTTTCAAGCTAAATTTAAGACTTATTAAACAAAAATTATGATAATGTGAAAAAAGGACATATTTTTAAGCCAAATTTTCAAAAGAACAATGAAGAAATTGATTTTTAGTCTTTCGTTTATGCTTGTAACGCAGGCATTATTTTCGCAGCAATACTATCCTATGGCCGATCCGTGTGATCCTGATAAGGTTTTTGAAAAACTTCCATCTGCCGCTTATGACAATAATTGTGTATTCAAATTAAATATTACCAGCCAGCCTTTTAAATTTTTCCCTAAGGAAATTTTTCGCTATCCAAATTTGAAAGAACTCAGTTTACAAAATACGAATATCAATAGCATCCCTGTTGATATTTATTTGTTAGGCGATATTGAGGTACTGGATTTATCAAATAATAATTTGACAACCCTTCCAAATACCATTGGTGAAATGAAGAAATTGCGTAAATTGATTTTACGCAACAACAAGTTGAATACCTTGCCACAAGCGATTTCAAATTGCAGTAATCTCGAAGAAATTGATATTACCGGAAATCCAATAAATTTTTTACCGGTTGAAATTAATAGCTTACAGGCCTTAAATAAGTTTCACTTTAGCGGCAATCAGGTTAAAGACCCAAAAATGATGATGCAATTGGTTCGTCAAATCAAAAATCTAACACATCTTGATTTGAGCGGTTGCAATCTTAATTTTGTGCCTTCTTAAGTAAAAACGCTTAAGAATTTACGTGCTTTAAATTTGTCCAACAATAATATTCACTTTTTACCTGCTGAAATTGGAAATTTAAGCAATTTGGAAGTATTGGTTTTAGGCGAATCCTCTAATCCCGGTAACAAAATCTATGATTTACCGGCCTCCTTTGCCAATTTGAAAAATTTAAGAGTATTGATGGCTGCCAATAATAATTTTGTTGGCTTTCCAATAGTGTTGGCATCCTTATCTAATTTAGAAGCGCTTGATTTAAGCAATAATAAGTTAGAGGAATTACCCGGTGAAATAGGAATGATGCGTGGTTTGCAGTCACTCAATGTAATGAATAATCAGTTGACAGACGTTCCTGTTGAACTAGGTACACTTACCAAGTTAACGCAATTTGATTATGCCGGGAATCCGTTTAGTGCTCAAATTCAAAACAAAATCATGACTTTAATGACAACGGGCACCTATACCGAACCGAAAGTAATAAAATCTTCAAAAAAGAAAAGTAGTAGCACTCGCAATAGAAGAAGAGGACGCTAATGGCATAGAAATAATTAATCGATAGCACTGCAAAATGAAATATATTTGTGGTGCTATTTTTTTGCACCGAATCCATGAAATATTTTCCACTAGTCGCTTTCTGGCTGATGATTTGTAATGTCAGTCAAGCCCAGGTAACCCTTATTGATAGCATTATGCATGGGGGATTGATGCGTACCTATAGAGTGTACATTCCGGCTGTTTATAATGGAAGTAACGCGGTTCCCCTTGTCTTAAACCTGCATGGCTATACATCTAATGGAATGCAACAAGAAATGTATGCTGATTTTAGACCCATTGCAGACACTGCCAATTTTATCATTGCACATCCGGATGGTAGTTTTGATGCCAATAACAACCGGTTTTGGAACGCATTTGGAGCAGCAACTCCTGACGACCAAGGTTTTTTATCAGCCTTGCTTGATACAATTATTGCCCATTACAATATCAATCAAAACCGCATATACTCTACCGGAATGAGTAATGGTGGCTATATGAGTTATTTGCTGGCCTGTGGTATGAGTGAACGTATTGCCGCCATTGCCTCAGTAACGGGAACCATGACTCCTTCCATGAAGGTAAATTGTATGCCCATGCATCCAATGCCGGTAATGCTCATGCATGGTACAGCCGATCCTGTGGTTCCATTTATAGGAAATGCGTCCGGTTTGAGTATTGATTCTGTTGTAAAATATTGGGTGGAAATCAATCATTGCAATGCTACGCCAATTTATACGGCCGTTCCGGATTTGGTGCTTGGGGATGGCTGTACAGCAGCGCATTATTTATATCAGGGCGGTGACAAGGGGAGTACTGTTGAATTTTACAAAATAATCGGAGGCGGTCATACCTGGCCGGGAGCACCCATTGCTGTTGGAGTAACCAATATGGATATTAATGGAAGCAAAGAGATCTGGCGATTTTTTAGCAAGTATTCCCTCGATTATCTCACAAGTGGCCTTCCAAACACAGTTGCAAATGAATTAGAGCCGATTTTGGTGTATCCGAATCCCAGTTTTAAAAAATGCAGTGTATATTTTACAAATTCTGAGAAAAAGGACATCACCATCTTGAGCGAATTCGGCCAGCATATCCAAAGTGTTCAATCTACTGAAACTGCCTTTCATTTTGAAATAGCCAATCCCGGAATCTATTTTTTGCGAGTAATCACTAAAGATGGGGTACAAACTCAAAAAGTACTGATCTACTAATAGAAAAAGGGGTTTATTTGCCGCTTGATTTTCCTGAAAAAAGATGTTTTTCTGAATGATAGGAAGAACGTACCAATGGGCCACTTTCTACATGGTCAAAACCAATACTGTATCCAATTTCTTGAAATTCGGCAAATTCATCGGGATGTACAAATCGTTGAACAGCGAGGTGTTTAGAGCTGGGTTGCAAATATTGTCCAATGGTAATGACATCGCAACCATTGTCATATAAATCTTGCATGGTTTGCACTATCTCTGCTTTACTTTCGCCCAAACCCAGCATGATGCCACTTTTAGTGCGCATGCCTCCACGTTTCAATACTCGAATCACTTCCATACTTCTATGATAGCGCGCTTGAATGCGTACTTTTCGGGTGAGTCGCTCAGTGGTTTCAATATTATGTGATACTACTTCAGGGGCAGCATCGATGATTCGTTGAATATTTTCGACATTCCCCTTAAAATCCGGAATTAAGGTTTCTAGGGTGGTCTCCGGATTTAATGCTTTGACAGCCCTAATGGTATGATTCCAAATGATGGAACCCCCATCAGCAATTTCATCGCGGTCGACGCTAGTTAATACCGCATGTTTTACCTTCATCAGATAAATAGCCTCTGCTACACGTTGCGGTTCATCCCAATCAAGCGGATCGGGCCGGCCGGTTGCTACCGCACAAAAACCACATGAACGGGTGCAGGTATTACCCAGAATCATAAAGGTGGCTGTGCCAGCTCCCCAACATTCACCCATATTTGGACAATTGCCGCTTTCGCAAATGGTGTGCAATTTGTGTTGATTTACCAAGCCTCTTACATGACGGTAATTTTCTCCAATAGGGAGTTTTACCCTCAGCCAATCAGGTTTTTTGATTCGGGCAGGTGACTCGTTTAGAGGCGGTTTTTCTTCATTAATACTACTTCCAACACATGACATGATGCAAATGTACATGAACCCAATTATATATTAAAACAAAAAATACACAACATGCAGTGATGCATTTTTAGTACACGGAAAGATTCTCGGGCTTTTTCAGAAAGGAAAAGTCCTTTTAATGGAAACTTGATCCCTGTTATCAATTAGGAGCGGAAGTTGCTTTTTTTGTTGGAGAAGAAACATGAAGAAATATGCTGATGTGGTTTGCGCAAGCGTTTGTAATAATAAGATATACTCAACTTGATTTCGAAAGTACCAACATAATTCTTTTCAACATAGGGGCATAAAAAAACGTTTCAAAAGGTTGCTTTTGAAACGCTTTTTTTGACTTTAGAATTTATCTATTTTGAAAAATGGTGGACGTATTTTTTACCGTCTAGCTCCATCAATAAAACATAATTGCCATTTGCAAGGCTATTGGTTTGGATTTTATAATTTCCATTGTTTACTTTTTCGATTTGTACGTTTTGGCTTGCACCATTTACTGATACAATTGAAAACGATACATTGCCTTGGTTTTCCATATTTCGGTACATGATATAATCTACAACCGGATTTGGAAATACCTCAATGCTGGTTTTTTCAATACTATTTACGGAAGCGGCCACTAAGGTTGTGAAGGTTGCGTCGGCACTGGTAGTAACGCCTGATGCATTGATGGCCTTTACACGATAATGATATAATGTTCCTGCATTCAATCCACTTATATTTCCGGTTGCTGGGGTAGGAGTATTTCCGGTTATAGAAGCAGGTGTCATGGATGCTGTACTTCCGTAAGACGCAGTTAGGCCATATTCAATGGAGGCAGTGGTAGCTGCATTATTTGCAGTAACGTCTGCATTTACAACGGCAGAATTTTGTGTAATAGAAGTTGCCGTGGCATTCATAATGGTAGGGTTTGCCACTGCTGCCGGAGCTGCAAAGCTAAATGAACTGGTGGCAAAGGCATCATTGGCAGAAGTTCCGGTATTGTCTACCGCATTGCCGGCTACGGCCACATTAAGGGCTCCACCGCTTGCTGGTGCTGTCCAATTAAAGGTCCAAGTTGTAGTGCCTGGAAATGGCCATTTTTGGAGCATTGTGAAATATTTCGGTACTGCCACTTAACTGGGTTCCGGCACCTGCTGTAAGGGTGCCTACATTTACTGTTAAATCAAAGCCGGCTGCTGCCTTGCTCATATTGGTTACGTTAAGGGTACATACATACGTGGTTCCATATACATAGGTTGCCGGAATTCCGGTCAAGGCAATGGTGGTATTTCCGGCAGTATGACATCCGCCACCTCCACAGCCACTTGCTGCTTGCCCGGTGATACCTCCACTACTTGATGAAAACACGAAATACGCGATGGAGCAAAAGGCTAATAAATAAATAAATTGTAATTTTTTTGATTTCATATTGCGTTTATTTTTATTGTAAATATAAAGAATGATGTTGTAACATCCAATTTATTTAGACGCAATTTATTTCGTACAAGTTAGGCTTGGACGATATTATTTTAGAAGCTCTCTGGCAATAACCAACTTTTGAACTTCGGAGGTACCTTCCCCTATGGTGCACAACTTACTATCTCGGTAATATTTTTCTACCGGAAAGTCTTTGGTGTATCCATATCCACCAAATATTTGTACGGCGTCGGTTGCTACTCGTACCGATACTTCAGAGGCATAATATTTAGCAAAGGCACTTTGTTTGGTAACACGTTCACCTCTAATCAGTAAATCTGCTGCCTGATAAATCAGTAATTCTGCTGCTTCAATTTGGGTGGCCATATCGGCAAGTTTCCACTGAATGGCTTGAAAATTAGCAATTGGTTGATCAAATTGCTCACGTTCTTTGGCGTATTTTACAGATGCCTCAAACGCTCCTTTGGCAATACCCAAGGCCAATGCGGCAATAGAAATACGTCCTCCATCTAATATTTTCATAGCTTGTTTAAAACCTTCTCCAATTTCACCCAATCGTTGTGCGTCAGAAATTCTACAATTATCAAAAATGAGTTCGGTGGTTTCGGAAGCACGCATCCCTAATTTGTTTTCTTTTTTTCCGGCGCTAAAACCTGGTGTTCCTCTCTCGATGGCAAAGGCAGTAACATTGTCCTTTGAACGGGGTTCGCCAGTTCGACACAAAACCACTGCCACGTCCCCGGTTTTGCCATGGGTAATCCAGTTTTTAGTACCGTTAATAACCCATTCGTCACCATCCCGGGTAGCTACACATTTCATATTGCCGGCATCTGATCCGGTGTTTGCTTCCGTAAGACCCCAGGCACCAATCCATTGACCGGATGCTAATTTTGGAATATATTTTCGCTTTATTTCCTCACTACCAAATTTGTAAATATGATTGGTGCATAATGAATTATGCGCAGCTACGGACAAACCAATCGAGCCGCATACTTTGGCGATTTCACTTACAATGGTGATGTATTCAAAATAATTTAATCCGGAGCCTCCGTATTCTGTTGGAATCAACACACCCATCAAACCTAAGTCGCCCAGCCTGCGAAACACTTCTACAGGAAATTCCTGTGATTCATCCCACTCCATCATTTTCGGGCGAATATTTTTTTCTGCAAAGTCACGAATCATATCCGTTATTTGTGACTGCATTTCTGTGGGTGCGAAGTTCATTTTTTAAAGTTTTATGGTGTATGAATGTATGGTGCAATTTTACGAAATAATTTTTCATCCAGCAACTCAATTTCTTTCAGCTGTAGTAGATTTTCAAAATGATAGTTTTTCTGCTTCCGTAAATCCACTATGGCTTTTGCCAGTTCGCCTCTAAGGTAAGGATGTGCATTGATTTCCAGAAACGTGGCCTCATTTAAATTGATTCGCTTTACAACAGGTGAAACAACCTTAACATGTGCCGAAATGAATGTATAGGTTTCAGCACTGATTCCATATACTTCCTTCAATTGCTCCTTTTGCACAAATCCACCCAACTGATTTCTATACGTAACCATATTCATGGCAAGTTTGCTTCCAATGCCTCTTAATTTTTTGAATTCAGTAGTATCCGCTTTATTGATATCTATTGAAAGAAATTCTTGATTGCTTGCTTGCTTGAAATCTGAGCCATAGGATGAATTCGAGATGCGAATATAGGGTTCCAATTGCTTGAATTCGTCTGGATGTAGGCCGTAAATTCTTTGTAAACCTTTTTTGTTGTAAAATCTACCTCCTTTATTTCGATAATTCAAAATAGTATGTACGAGTTTTTCTCGCAAGCCTAATTTGAGAAATCCTATAGAATCTAATGTATTAGTATCGAATGAAAAGGGCGTCAATAGTTGAGGGGAATTTCTGGTTACATTCTGTTCAGAAAAATCGTTAAGATGTTCCTCAATTTGAATTTTTGGCTAGTAAGGGATGCAGTTCTTCTGGGGGAATACTCATTTTTTGAGGTAGGATGGAGGGCATAAAAAAATAGAGAAGCAAACTGCTGAAGATAATTGCCAACAAACTAATGATGGCACGACTTTGATTTTTGGTGAAGGTAAAGTAGGTTTTAACCATAGTGCATTGAAGGATGTGTTTATTTTGAACGGATTGCTTGAATCAAAATAAACCCACCCAGCAAATAACTGCAAGCATGTACAAGGATGCCACTTATCAGGCAGGATCCGGCCCATGGCCAATGTTGAAGTTTTGCCAGTGCACCTAGCAAGGTGATGACAGCTCCGAGTACAAAAAGAATAATAGCAAGTATGAGTAGGTTTTTTCTTGACTGTTTCATTTATTGAATATATTAATTAATGCCATTCGTTATGGCCTCTTTATAGATTTTTTTCACCAGTCCTTGCAACACATTTCCAGGACCGACCTCTGTAAATTGAGTGGCTCCATCGTCCTGCATTTGCAATACACTCTGCGTCCATCTGACCGGTGATGTAAGCTGGTCGATTAGATTTTGTTTGATTGCCAAAGGGTCGCTTACGGCTTGAGCATTGACATTTTGATAGATTGGACATATTGGTGTTGAAAACAAGGTGTCCTCAATAGCTGATTGTAGTTCTTTTTTGGCCGGTTCCATTAAAGGAGAGTGAAAGGCGCCACCAACGGGTAACACCAAGGCTCTTTTGGCACCTGCCTCTTTCATTCTTTCACAGGCGATTTCTATGCCACGAATGCTTCCTGAAATTACTAGTTGTCCGGGGCAATTGTAATTGGCTGCCACTACTACTTCATCAGAAATGGAGGCGCAAATTTCTTCCACTTTTGCCTCATCTAAATTGAGTACCGCTGCCATTGTGGAGGGATTTAATTCGCATGCTTTTTGCATGGCATTGGCGCGAAGTGATACCAATCTCAAGGCATCTTCAAATGTAAGGGTATTGTTGGCCACTAGTGCAGTAAATTCGCCAAGGGAATGTCCAGCTACCATATCCGGTTGAAAATCGTCACCAACTTTATAAAGAATAATCGAATGTAAAAAGATAGCCGGTTGGGTTACATTGGTTTTCTTCAGGTCTTCGGCTGTTCCCTCAAACATAATATCAGAAATTCGGAAGCCTAATAGCGAATTTGCTTGTTCAAAATAGTGTTTTGCTTTTTCATTATTTTCATAAAGCTCTTTTCCCATACCTGGAAATTGTGAACCTTGTCCGGGAAAGATAAATGCGTGCTTCATCGGAGTTTTTTAATTTGAACCGTGAAAATAGGAATAGAACTTGTTTTCGCAAACTTTAATTTTCCCAAAAATTATTGTTTTGGTTTTAATACTTTTGAGTCAACCAAAACCAATAAAATGAAACACACCAAAACCTCCTTATTACGAATTTTTCAACAGAGTTTTTATTCATCTGGTATCGGGTCCAATCCTTCCAGAAGGAAATTTGTTAAACAGACGATCTTAGGTGCCGGCGCAGCTTTAGTGGGGTCCACATGGTTGGAATCATTTGCCGTTTCGAATCCTCGAATTGCGATTTTAGGCGCTGGTGTTGCGGGATTACACAGTGCACTTTTACTAAAAGATAAAGGGATTGACTTTTCGATTTATGAAGCCAGTAAACGGGCTGGAGGACGTATGTACTCACAAAAAGATTTAATGGGAGAAGGAATTGTAACAGAATTGGGAGCTGAGTTTATTGACAGCACGCATGCAGATTTATTGCAGCTTGCCAAACGGTTTCAATTACCATTGCTTGATACGGAGCAGGATATTCCATTAGAAAAGTATATTTTTTATTTTGAAGGTAAAAAATTTAGTTGCAAAGATTTGATAGAAGCATTATCGCCCTTTGCCACCTCTATTCAAAACGATATAGATTCGTTGCCTGAACTGATTCGGTACAATGATTATGGCAATGCGAAACAGTGGGACCAAATGTCTATTATGGATTATTGCAAGTCGAAGGGAATGCAAGGTTGGTTATTGGCTTTAATAGATGTGGCATTTACCACTGAGTATGGCTTAGATGCCAGGGAGCAGTCGTCCATCAATATGTTGTTTTTGCTCAATACTCATTTGCCTGGTTGTAGTCTTTTTGGTGAAAGTGACGAGCGGTACAAAATAGTGGGGGGGAATCAGCGCATAACTGATTCAATGGCTCAGGCTATTGGAAAAATCCACTACCAATTCGAAGTAAAAATTATCGAAGATTCCGGCAGCGGATATCGAATTCACTTTTACAAATGGAGAAAAAGCCGAAGTGGATTATATTATTTGTACCATTCCTTTTTCCATATTAAGGAATATCGAGTTGAAACTAAAAGATATAAGCCCTCTAAAAAAGGAATGTATTAGCGAACTGTGCTATGGTCGAAATGCCAAAAGTTTCATCGGCTATAATAAAAGTCTTTGGAGATCGCAAGGTTATTTGGGGGCTGTATTTTCGGATACAAATGTGCAACTTGGTTGGGAGCATTCGCACAAGCAAAACACCAAAACGTTTGGGTATACTGTTTTTACCGGCGGTACCGAAAGCGATAACATGAAGGAAGTTCCCCTAGACCAAAAAGTTAGAATGTCTGTGGACCAAGTGGAGATGGTTTTTCCGGGAACAAAGAATGAGTTTAATGAGAAACAAGGACAATTTTACTGGCCCTCCTATCCATATGCCAAGGCTAGCTATGCATGCTATCGCGTGGGGCAATGGACCACAATCGCAGGTGCGGAATCGGAACCCGTAGGGAATATTCTTTTTGCAGGAGAACATTGTAGTTTCGATTTTCAGGGCTTTATGAACGGTGGTGCCGAAACCGGTAGGGTAGCGGTAGAGCAACTGCTTCAACGACTTAAAAAATAAATTGTCGTAATACCGAGTTTCCTTTTTCGAAAAGACCATTGCATTCCATTTGAATCGTACCTTTGCATCTAATATGCCCAACCTATACATCATTGCGGGTTGCAACGGTGCCGGTAAAACCACGGCAAGCGATACTATTTTACCTGAAATATTGGACTGTAGAGAGTTTGTCAATGCCGATAATATTGCTAGAGGGTTGTCCCCCTATAATGTGGAGTCGGTAGCTTTTGAGGCAGGAAGAATTATGTTACATCGCATTGAGGAATTGCTGGTAATGGGTGTTGATTTTGCAATTGAAACGACGCTTTCTACCCGTAGTTATGTATCACTTGTGCATCGTGCGCAAGCCAAAGGTTATAAAGTTACCCTAATATATGTGTGGCTCGAAAGTCCCGAGCTCGCCATTGAGCGTGTGGCTAAGCGCGTTTCGAAGGGTGGGCATCATATCCCCTCCGATATTGTGAGACGGCGATATGCCAGAGGGATTCATAATTTAATTCATTTGTATATACCTATTGTAGACTATTGGATTGTCACTAATAATACCAATGACGCGTTGGAGAAAGTAGGTAGCGGCGAAAAATTTCTTGCTCATAATATTTTATTGAATTACCTTTGGAATCAAATTATAAAGCTTGCTCAATGATTAAGAAAGGAAGTATAAGCCGTGAAAATCAGGAATTAAGTGATAAAATAATGTTAGGCTTTCGATTGGCCTACGAAAAACTAGTAAAAGAGTCGGCCCTTCATGGCGAATCTCTTGTATTTGGCAAAAATGGTAAAACAGTTTACGTACCTGCAGTAGAGCTTCTCAAAGATATTGAGAATAAGAAAAAGGGATATTGAATGTATTAAATTCAATTTCTGCTTATTATTTCTTAATTCGTTTTTAGGGTCGTTTTGGATTTATTGGTTTTAGTCTTTTTATCGATTCTTTGAGAGGTCATCATGTTCCGAAAAATGGATTGTTCTCTTTCTCCTTGAATTTTGTTTACCCAACAAATTGATTTTTTCAGATTCCTTTTTAAAAATTGTTTTTACTGGCACGCTGACAAATTTATGTACAAGTTGCAACAAGATAAGCATGGCTTCAGGTAGGTGCTCCTAAAACAAGAAGAGCAAGTTTAAAAGAGATCAGGCACAAAAATTGTGGGACTTTTTGTACCTCCAACCCCGAGGATTTTGCACCCATAATAGACCTTAGGTGGCTGTAAATAGCAAAAAAGTCATTTATTATATGTCAAAATCGTATTGAAGAAGACCATTTTATGCCAATTTAACCTAATTATTGCTGTGGCACAATGAATGACAAGGAGAACATATAAATACTAAAATAAAATAAAATGGGAAAAATAATCGGAATCGATTTAGGAACAACCAATTCATGTGTCAGTGTAATGGAAGGCAATGAGCCTGTAGTAATTGCAAATGATGAAGGAAAGCGTACCACGCCGTCCGTGGTTGGGTTTTTAAAAAATGGCGAACGAAAAATAGGGGACCCCGCCAAGCGTCAAGCTATCACTAATCCGGTCAATACCATAATGAGTATCAAACGATTTATGGGTAGACGATTTGATGAAGTGACAGAAGAAATTACCCAAGGGACTTATAAAGTAGTCAAAGGCGACAATAATACCCCAAGGGTAGATATTGAAGGGCGATTGTACACTCCGCAAGAGATATCAGCAATGGTATTACAAAAAATGAAAAAAACAGCAGAAGATTTTTTAGGTCATGAAGTTACCGAAGCGGTAATTACCGTTCCTGCATATTTTAACGATGCGCAACGCCAGGCCACCAAAGAGGCTGGCGAAATTGCCGGACTTCAGGTGAAGCGAATCATCAACGAGCCTACAGCAGCCGCGTTGGCGTATGGACTTGATAAGAAAAAGCAAGATAGTAAAATTGTTGTATTCGATTTAGGAGGTGGTACATTTGATGTATCTGTTCTTGAATTGGGTGATGGCATTTTTGAAGTAAAATCAACCAATGGCGATACCCATCTTGGTGGTGATGATTTTGACAAATGCATAATGGATTGGTTGGCTGATGAATTTAAAACAGATGAGAATGTAGACTTGCGAAAAGATCCAATGAGTTGGCAACGTTTAAAAGAAGCTTCTGAAAAGGCAAAAGTAGAATTGTCTTCTGCTACCGAAACCGAAATCAATCTACCATATATTACGGCTATTGATAATGTTCCGAAGCACTTGGTGAAAAAATTGACCCGTTCAAAATTTGAACAACTGGTAGATCCCTTAGTGGAACGAACCTTGGAACCATGCCGAAAAGCATTAAAAGATGCCGGCATTGATGCTAAAGATTTGGATGAAGTAATATTAGTAGGTGGAAGTACCCGAATTCCCAAAATACAAGAAGTAGTTGAGAAATTTTTTGGAAGAAAGCCAAACAGAAGCGTAAACCCGGATGAGGTGGTTGCCATTGGTGCGGCCATACAAGGCGGTGTACTTAGCGGAGATGTGAAAGATGTTTTATTGTTAGATGTAACCCCATTATCATTAGGAATCGAAACTCTTGGCGGTGTGATGACCAAATTAATTGAAAGCAATACTACCATTCCTTCTAAGAAGTCGGAAGTATTTTCTACGGCCGCTGAAAATCAGCCGAGTGTGGAAATCAATGTGTTGCAAGGGGAACGTCCGTTGGCAAAAGATAATAAAAACCTAGGTAGATTTATTTTGGATGGGATTCCTCCTGCCCCTCGTGGCGTACCGCAAATTGAAGTTACCTTTGATATAGATGCCAATGGCATTATTCAGGTGAGTGCAATGGATAAAGGTACTGGCAAAAAGCAGAATATTCGTATTGAGGCTGGTAGTGGGTTGAGCAAAGAAGAAATTGAAAAAATGAAGAATGACGCACGAATCAATGAGGAAGCCGATAAAAAGCTTAAGGAGGAAATTGAAAAGATAAATATGGCCGATAGTCAAATTTTTAATTCTGAAAAGCAATTAAAGGATTACGGTGATAAAATATCGGCTGACAAGAAAGAGGTCATTGAGACTGCATTAGCTAGTTTGAAATCTGCTCATGGTGCCCGCGATCTTGCAGGAATCGATACGCATTTGGAGGCGCTAAATGCTGCTTGGCAGGCCGCAAGTGAAGAATTGTACAAGGCTATGAACGAGCAGCCGCAGGGAGCTTCTCAGGCTACTAACACAGATGCCAACTCAGGAAATGCTGCCACTGAAGATATTCAGGACGCAGAAATTGTGGAGGAGAAATAGTTTCCTAGTTTCTGAAATGCTTACAAACGACAAAACCTTAGGGATTTCCCTAAGGTTTTGTCGTTTGTATGTAAATTGAATTTAATACGTTTTCTGAATATTAGGCTTGTAAATACCGCATTAAATATTATAAAATAATTAATATGAGAAGGTATTAACAAATGAATAACATTAAAATTATTAGAAGCTCCAGCAGTTAAATTGCTGAAATAAAATTACTTATATATTAATTATTATATATATATAAATATAATAACGATGTTGTAACATCAAATACCTTGAATATATAGGTTCGATGTAATAACTTCGCGTTCCCAAAAATAGGGACTTATCAAAACTTAACAGTTATACTATGCAACAACCGTGCCAAACTACAAATTTTATGAAAAAAGGAGTTCTTTTTTTATTATTTGCTATTTTTTCAATAGCATCCTACGCGCATACCGTTGACTCTTACACGGCCACCTGTCAAGCAGGGCCGCAGTACAGCGTTCAGCCCAACGTTTCGAGTGTCAATAATAACTCAAATTATGCTTGGCAGTTTTATAACGGTGCCACTTGGGTTTGTATCGTTAATGGAAATAATACTATCAATGGGAATACCTATAATGTTACTGGCGCAACTTATACCGCAACAGTTAATCCAGGACCTATTGTCTTTACTAATCCAAACAATAGTTTACATGGAGTACAAATTCGATGTTTGATTTCGGATGGAGCTAATCCATGTTCTATGCCAGCAGGTAATACGTGGACTTCCAATACACCGCATACCATTTCGGTAAATGGCACCTCTTGTTCATGTAGCAATGTTACCGACGCAGGCTCTATAGGATATGATGAAACGTATTGCGGAGTTAGTTTTGATCCGTCTAATATTGTGAGCATTGCTTTACCTACAGGTGGCAATGGTACTATTGAATATGTTTGGTTAATTTCTAATGATGGCGGTGTTAACAATACGGTGATACCTGGTGCTACTGGATCTTCTTATAATCCCGGAGTAATTACACAAACTACTTGGTATCGTAGATGTTCCAGAAGGTCTGGATGTACCGATTACGTTGGAGAATCTAACTGGGTAATGAAGGAAGTTACCAATTGTTGTCAAAATGTAACAGCTGGTGGATTTATTGGTTATGATGAAAATGTATGCGCAGCAAGTTTTGATCCTGCCAATATTGTAAACATTACGTTACCAAGTGGAGGAACTGGTTCCCTTGAATACGTATGGTTGATTTCTACGGATGGCGGTTCTACTTATACCGTTATACCTGGCGCTGTTTCGGAGAGCTATGATCCAGGTGTCATTACACAAACAACCTGGTATCGTCGTTGTGCACGAAGGGTTGGATGTGCAAGTTATGATGGGGAAAGTAACTGGATTGAGAAATCCGTATGTCCGATTCCTTTAGTAAATGCAGGTCCTGATAAAAATCTAAATTGCGCTATTACCTTTGCTACCATCGGTACCGCCGAGGTTGCCGGTTTAACTTATAGTTGGAGCCCCGCTTTAGGACTCAATGCGAGTAATATTGCACAGCCTATAGCTAGCCCTGCGGTTACCACTACTTATACAGTTACCGTGACGAATGCTTGCAATTGTACAGCTACTGATGTGGTAATCGTAAACGTGAATACCACACCTCCTGCAGCAGATGCAGGACCAGATAAAAACTTAAACTGTCTCACAACATCATCAACAATTGGAACTGCCGCTGTTGCAGGAAATTCCTACAGTTGGTCTCCTGCATCGGGCCTAAATAATACTGCCATTGCGCAACCAACTGCAAGTCCTTCCACCACCACTACCTATACGGTTACTGTTACTGCCGCCAACGGATGTACTGCCAGTGATGTTGTGGTTGTAAACGTGAATAACGCACCTCCTACTGCTAATGCAGGGCCAGATAAAAACCTAAACTGTCTTACTACCTCTACAACTATCGGAACAGTGGCTATAGTTGGTAATACATATAGTTGGTCTCCTGCTTCTGGATTAAATAATACGGCGCTGGCTCAACCAACTGCAACCCCTTCTACAACTACCTCTTATACCGTTACAGTAACAGGAGCGAACGGTTGTACTGCAAGTGATGTAGTAGTTGTTAATGTGAATACGACTCCTCCTACCGCCAATGCAGGTCCTGATAAAAATTTAAACTGTGACATTACCTCTGCTGTTATTGGTACGGCAGCTGTTGCCGGCAATACTTACAGCTGGAGCCCTTCCACTAATTTAAGTAATGCAGCAATTGCGCAGCCAACAACCACTACTGCAGTAACCCGCACTTATACAGTTACCGTTACAGCAGCCAATGGTTGTACATCTACCGATGCAGTGGTTGTAAACGTAAATACAACTCCTCCCACTGTGGATGCCGGTCCAGATCGCGAAATCAATTGTAATGTATCAGGGGTTTCTATTGGAACCGCTGCTATTGCCGGAAATACCTATAGCTGGTTACCTACTACAGGTTTGGTATCTCCAACCTCAGCAATGCCTACAGTTATTATAGCAAGTACTTTAACCTATACTGTTACTGTAACTGGAGCAAATGGTTGTGCAGCTACTGATGTAGTGACCGTAAATGTAAATACTACTCCTCCAACTGCGGATGCGGGTCCTGATAAAAATTTAAACTGTAGCATTACTTCTGCGGTAATTGGAACAGCAGCAATTGCAGGTAACACCTACAGTTGGAGTCCAGCAAATAATTTGAACAATACAACAATCGCACAACCTACTTCGAATACAACTTCTACCCGAACCTATACCGTTACTGTTACAGCTGCCAACGGGTGCACGGCTACCGATGCTGTATTAGTAAATGTGAATACGGCCCCTCCAACAGCAGATGCCGGTCCTGATAAGAATCTTAATTGCACCATAACCTCAAGTACAATAGGAACTGTTGCCATCGTAGGTAATACATATAGTTGGTCACCTGCTGCAGGATTAAATAATACCACAACAGCACAGCCAACAGCTACTCCTACAAGTACCACTACTTACACACTCACTGTTACGGGTGCAAATGGTTGCACTGCCACAGATGTGGTTACCGTAAATGTGAATACAACTCCTCCTACCGCCAATGCAGGACCTGATAAAAATTTAGATTGTAGTATCACGTCGGCTGTAATTGGTACGGCTGCGATCGCAGGCAATACCTATAGCTGGAGCCCATCTACTAATTTGAACAATGCAGCTATTGCGCAACCAACCACTACCACTGCAGTGACTCGAACCTATACGGTTACCGTTACCGCTGCAAATGGTTGTACAGCTACCGATGCGGTTGTTGTAAATGTGAATACCACCCCACCAACCGCAGATGCCGGTCCGGATAAGAATTTAGATTGTAGCATCACTTCTTCCACTATTGGAACCATTGCCTTAGCAGGGAATTCATATAGCTGGTCACCTGCCTTAGGACTAAACAACTCTACCATTGCACAACCAACAGCAAGTCCTGCTACTACTACTACGTACACAGTTACAGTTACAGGAGCTAATGGATGTACTGCAACTGATATGGTAACCGTAAATGTAAATACAACTCCTCCAACTGCTGACGCAGGTCCCGATAAAAATTTGGATTGTAGCATTACCTCTGCGATGATTGGTACAGCCGCTATTGCAGGTAATACATACAGTTGGAGTCCAGTAAATGATTTAAATGCAAGCAATATTGCGCAACCAACCACTTCAACAACAGTAACTCGTACCTATACAGTTACGGTAACAGGAGCAAATGGTTGTACGTCAACAGATGCAGTAGTAGTAAACGTGAATATCGCGCCGCCAACTGCTGATGCAGGTCCTGATAAAAACTTAGATTGCAGCACGACTTCTGCAACCATTGGTACCCTTGCACTTGCAGGTAATACCTATAGTTGGTCTCCGGCACTTGGATTAAACAATACCTCCTTGGCTGAACCAACTGCAAGTCCTGCAAGTACTACCACCTACACGGTTACCGTTACAGGGGCCAATGGATGTATCGCAACAGATGTAGTTACTGTAAATGTAAATACCACACCTCCAACAGCAGATGCAGGTCCAGATAAAGATTTGGATTGTAGCATTACCTCTGTAATGATTGGTACAGCCGGTATTGCAGGAAATACATACAGTTGGAGTCCGGCAACTGATTTAAATGCAACAAATATTGCACAGCCCACAACTACCACTACTGTAACGCGCACATATACTGTTACTGTTACCGGAGCAAATGGTTGTACCTCAACAGATGCTGTTGTTGTAAATGTAAATATCGCACCACCGACAGCAGATGCCGGTCCAGACAAAAATTTAGATTGTAGCACAACTTCTGCCACAATTGGTACCCTTGCTCTTGCTGGTAATTCCTATAGCTGGTCTCCTGCACTTGGATTAAACAATACCAATATTGCACAACCAACTGCTAATCCTGCAAGTACCACCACCTACACGGTTACTGTTACAGGTGCCAACGGTTGTGTGGCAACAGATGTAGTTACCGTAAATGTAAATACCACTCCTCCAACCGCAGACGCAGGACCAGATAAGAATTTGGATTGTAGCATTACATCTGCCATGCTTGGTACTGTAGCAATTGCAGGCAATACCTACAGTTGGAGTCCAAGTGCTGACCTAGATAATGCCAACATCGCGCAACCTACAACTACTACTTTGGCAAACAGAACCTATACGGTAACTGTTACCTCTGCCAATGGTTGTACTTCAACAGACGCAGTAGCTGTTAACGTAAATATCGCTCCACCGACTGTGGATGCAGGTTTAGATCAAACTATTGATTGCAATATTCTATCAGTAACCATTGGAACGGCTGCCATTGCAGGAAACTCTTATAGCTGGAATCCAGTTTTGGGATTAAATAATGGAGCAATTGCGCAACCAATTGCAAGTCCATTGGTAAATACAAATTATACGGTTACCGTTACAGGTGCAAATGGTTGTACTGCTACTGATGTAGTTTCCGTAACTATTAATCAAGTACCCCCTACACCAATTATCACCGGTAATATGGATGTGTGCAACGGCTCTACTACTACTTTGACCGTTAGCGGTGCAGGTACCTATTTATGGAGTACAGGAGCCACTACACCATCAATCACAGTTGGAGCCGGTACCTATACCGTAACTGCTACTGATGGTGTTTGTGTTGGAACTACCTCTGCTGCGGTCCTTACTGTTCAAGGTACCATTGGCAACTATGTTTGGAATGATATCAACCTCGACGGGATTCAAAACGAATCAGCCGCGGCTGGTTTAAATGGAGTAACTGTACAGTTATATGATGCCGGTCCGGATATGTCTGCAAATACTATTGATGACGTATTGTTACAAACTACTACTACATTGAACGATCCAAATCAGAATCCTGGATATTATAATTTTATCGTTTGTAATAGTGGCAACTATTTTGTGAAATTCCCATCTACTGTTGAAGACAAGGTGACCACCATCAGTAATCCTGCTGCAGGTACTGACGGTAATTCAGACATCAACAATGCTGGATACTCACCTGTATTTAATATCAATGTAAATGGAGTAGGTGTTGCCAAAGACAACAATACCATTGATGCAGGTTATATCGATTTGAAATATATTGGTAATTATGTTTGGAATGATATCAATAAAAATGGTATTCAAGATATTGGAGAAGCAGGAGTTGCAGGTGTTACTGTTACACTATTTGATAATGGAACGTCAACCATTGCTAGTACAGTAACCGATGCTTATGGCTTTTATAAATTCGCAGGCTTGTACACCAATACGTATAAAATTGCGTTCAGCTTACCTGCTGGATTTGTATTTAGTCCTAAAGACGCTGGTGGAAATAATGAAACAGACAGCGATCCAAATCCTAGCACAGGTGTAACTGACGCGTTTTCTTATCAAGCCGGTACTATCGATATGTCCTTCGATGCAGGTATTTATTTACCAACGCCAACTACTGCTGAAATTGGCGACCGCGTTTGGAGAGATTTAAACAAAAATGGGGCGCAAGACGCTAGTGAAACTGGAATTGCCGGTGTAACTATTACACTTTACAAAAATAATATTCCGGTGGCTTATACCGTTTCTGATGCTGATGGACTTTATTTCTTCAAAGATTTGCAACCAGATACCTATACCGTTGGGTTTAGTTTACCGGTTGGCTATGTATTTAGTGGAAAAGAATTGAGCGGAGATATTAACACAGATAGTAATCCAGATGTAATCAGTGGCAGAACAAGTCCTATTGTACTAGTTGCCGGTGAAAAAAATCATAGCATCGATGCAGGTATGTACCCTCATCCGGGCGGAAACTTCCTTCCTGCTTCACTTGGAAACTTTGTTTGGAATGATATTAACAACAACGGTATTCAAGATGCTAATGAAGCTGGAATCCAAGGTGTAGTTGTTAATTTGTATGATAGCACAGGTGTGAATATCGTTGCAACTACCATCACTGATATTTTTGGATACTATATATTTAATAATTTAAAACCTAGCAGTTATCAAGTTGAATTTACTAATATTCCTGCTGGATTTGCATTTGTACCACAAGATGCAGGTGCGGATGATGCATTGGATTCAGATGCTGACAATGGTACCGGTAGGTCAACTTTTGTTGTGTTGGCTCCTGGTGAAGTAAATACCACTGTTGACTGTGGATTATTTAATCAAACACTTCCAACCGCATCCTTAGGAAACCACGTGTGGTTTGATAGAGATGTTGATGGTTTACAAGAAGCCAACGAGAATGGAGTGGCAGGGGTTACTGTTCGATTATACGATAATGCGAATACATTATTGGCTACCACAATTACCAATAATGACGGCTACTACATTTTCAATAACTTAAATGCAGGCAATTACTATGTTAACTTCTCAAATTTACCAGTTGGTTATAAATTAACGGAAACAACCGTAGGTGCTGATAATACCATTGACAGTGACCCTGAGGTTGCTAACGGAAATACAGCACTTATTACTCTAGCGATTAATGAACAGAATTTAACCATTGATGCAGGTATTGTTGCCAACGACAATAGAATTACAAAAGGTTCTATTGGCGATAAGGTATGGAATGATATTAACGAAAATGGTATCCAAGATGCCGGCGAATTAGGAGTACAAGGAGTAACCGTAACTTTATACCAACAAAATGGAATTACCGTAATTGCTACTAAAGAAACAGATCCATTGGGCAATTACATCTTTACTGATTTAGATCAAGGCAGTTATGTTGTTGGCTTTAGTAATTTACCACTTGGATTTACCTTTAGTTCAAAAGATCAAGGATTAGAAGATGACGTAGATGGTGATGCGGATGCTACAACAGGTGGTAAAACAGATATCATTCTATTGGATGAGGGTGATATCAACTTAACGATCGATGCAGGTATTCATCAAGCTGCCGGTCTTGCAGGAATTGGAAACTATGTTTGGAACGATATCAACCAGGATGGCATTCAAAATGCTGGAGAACCCGGTATTCCAGGTGTTACAGTGAAGCTAATGGACGCTGCTGGTACCATCCTTGCTAATACAACTACCGATGCAAATGGTGTTTATCAGTTTACAGGATTAACCCCTGGAAGTTACAAGGTACAATTCTCGAACTATCCTGCCGGCTATCAACCAACCTTGGCAAATGCAGGTGGAAATTCACAAGAGTCATTAGACAGTGATGCAGACCCTGTAAGTGGAATTACAAATATTGTAACCTTATTGGCAGGTGAATATAATCAAGATTTAGATGCTGGTATCTTTACCTTGAAAGCTTCTTTAGGTAACTATGTTTGGGAAGATGTGGATGCTGACGGTGTGCAAGATGCAAATGAAAAGGGACTTTCAGGAATTGTGGTTACTTTATATGATGGACTAAATAATATCGTTGCCTATGCTGTAACCAATTCAGTAGGTGGATATAATTTCGTTAACTTGGAACCAGGAGATTACAAAGTACATTTTTCAAATATTCCGTTAGCAGGTGTATTTAGTCCTAAAGATGCTGCTGGTGACGATACAATCGATTCTGATGTTGACCCTGCCACAGGATTTACCGCAATTACCAATTTGGTGGCGAGCGAATACGATCCAACATTAGACGCAGGTGTGCATTTGCCAACCGGTGCTGGATTGGGTAACTACGTTTGGCTTGACAACAGCACTTGGAATATAATCGGAATTGATTCGGTGTCTGGAAATGGAATGCAAGATCCAAATGAAATTGGAGTGGCCGGTGTTACCGTTACCTTGTATGACAACGCAGGCAATGCTATTAAATCTACTATTACTACACAAAGTGGCGCTTATTCATTCAATGATTTGATTCCAGGAACCTATAGCGTTGGATTTAGCACGATTCCAACATTCTATCATTCATATGGGTTACCATACACGGTTTCTTTCACAAATGGTAATGTAGGTGGCAACGATAGTTTAGATAGCGATGCGGATCAATTAGGAAGAACCGGAAATTATACCATTGGTCTTGACGAATACAATCCAACGGTTGATGGTGGAATTATTCTTGCCTTCCCGCTACCTGCTTTGGAACTTACTGCATATGCTACCTTAAACCATGCAAATTCAGTGAAGGTAAGTTGGAGAACCGTTAAGGAAACCAACACCAGCCTATTTGATATTGAAAGAAGTGAAGATGGGAAAGTGTTTACCAAAGTTGCTACTACCAATGCAGGTGGTGAAACCCATGGCGAAACAATGTATAGCATCAACGATGATATTTCCCAATTGAGTAAGAAAGATGTTATCTATTATCGAGTGAAGTTAATTGATATTGATGGTCAGTTTACCTACTCAAATGTTGTGAATGTGAAAGTAGTTGATGACGCCATTGATGCTACTGTCTTCCCTTCACCATTTAGCAATTATCTGAACCTTGTATATACAACTGAGGTAGAAGGTCAAATCAATATTAAAGTAATTGATATGAATGGTAGAATGGTGGTTGATAAAACTGCCGATGTACTTGCCGGAAAAAATGTTATTACCATTGACAACCTTGGTAATTTAGCAAAAGGCATGTATTCAATTCAAATATTTGATATTGAATCTAATGTAAAAACGTACTTCAAAGTAACTAAGGACTAAGATTCAATAATCAATTGAATAGTAAAACCGCCCTGTTTATACAGGGCGGTTTTCTTTTTTTGCGAATAGCTAAAGGGCGATCCATCCAACATGATTAGAGCAATTTGTCGAGGATTCGGTTTATTATTTTCTGTGAGATTTTACCGAGGCGTTCATCCTTGTGATTTTCGTATAGTACTAACTACCAACTTTCAGTAAGGATAACAAACGATCAGTATAGACCGATCTTAAGTACAGCCACTTCATTGAGAATCAAGCAATCAAGTCAGAGATGCTGGCCGATCTCCAACAAATGTAAAGCCCTCTAGGCATTATCTTCGCTAGAGGGCTTTTAAATATATTTAGGTTCAAACTACTTATTCATTGTCGCCAAAAATTCTTCATTACTTTTTGTATTACGCATTTGCGATAGAATAAAAGTGATCACTTCCTCGGGATTCATATCGCCGATATGTTTGCGAAGAATATAGAGTTTATTCATTACTTCTTTGTCGTGTAGTAAATCATCGCGACGGGTAGAGGATGCTACGATGTCAATGGCAGGATAAATTCGCTTATTGGCAAGCCGACGGTCTAGTTGCAATTCCATATTTCCGGTACCCTTAAATTCTTCAAAAATCACCTCATCCATTTTACTACCGGTGTCAATCAAGGCGGTAGCTAGTATGGTGAGTGAACCGCCATTTTCTATTTTACGAGCCGCACCAAAAAACTGTTTTGGTTTTTGCATCGCATTGGCTTCTACGCCGCCACTTAGTACTTTTCCTGAAGAGGGTGCTACGGTGTTGTGCGCACGGGCTAGGCGGGTAATACTGTCTAACAGAATGACTACATCGTGTCCTACTTCTACTAATCGCTTGGCCTTTTGCAAGGCGATGGTAGAAACTTTTACATGCTTATCTGCAGGTTCATCAAAGGTTGAAGAAATGACCTCAGCCTTCACACTTCGTTCCATATCGGTAACCTCCTCTGGTCTTTCGTCTACTAATACAATCATCAAATAACATTCAGGATGATTCGTTGCTATCGCATTGGCCACTTCCTTCAAAAGCATGGTTTTACCTGTTTTGGGTTGCGCCACTATCAGTCCACGTTGCCCTTTTCCAATAGGACAAAACAAATCCATGATCCGGGTGCTGTAATTATTTGGCGTGGTACAGAGATTTAGTTTTTCATAGGGGAACAGAGGCGTTAAGTAATCAAAAGGAACTCGATCTCTGATTTCGTCGGGAGACTTGGCATTGATCGCATTTACTTTCACCAAAGCAAAATATTTTTCACCCTCCTTTGGAGGTCTTACAGTACCGGTAACGGTATCACCTGTTTTGAGTCCAAAGAGTTTAATTTGTGAATGAGAGACATAAACATCATCCGGTGAGGTGAGATAGTTATAATCGCTAGAGCGCAAAAATCCATATCCGTCGGGCATGGTCTCCATCACGCCTTCACAGTCAATTTGACCATCAAACTCCAAAACAAATTTGGGTATTTTTTTCTGTCTTATTTCTATTTCAACACCATTATATCCTTCTTTCTGCTCACCAAGTTGTGTCGCTTCACCATTATTACTGGCAGGATTTTGCTGATGTTTCGGCAAATTTTGATTTTGATGTCTGTTATCCGGATGGTTTTTTTGATTGGGGTGGGTATTTTGTCCCTCGTGGCGAGGTTTTTTCTGATTCGGATGGTTATGCACTGGAACTTTTCGTTCAATGACTGGACTTGGTTCCGCTGATTGTGTTTCATTGCTCGCCGGGATATCCGTATTTGAAATTTTTGTATTGGCTTCAGTCACTTCAGATAAATCAAGTGCTGATTGGGTTGCCGGAGCCTTCTGATCGGGTTGCCCCGGTTTTGGAACAGCTATTTTTTTTGACTTTTTTTGCCTTTTGTGTATCTTCTCCCTTGTGTGTTTTATCTACAAGCGTTTCTTTTTTATTTATGATAGGATCTTTTGCAGGGTTTGGTACGGTGGCTTTAACTGCAAGGGGTTTAGCCTCCACTGACGAAGTACTGGCTACTTCCTTCTTAGGAGCTCGCTTTTTAGGTGTTTTGGGCTCGTCCGAGGCATTATCTTTTGTCTTCACATTAGCGAGAGCCTGTGCGTCAAGTATTTTATAGATCAAATCTTGTTTGCTTAAATCTTTGGCATTTTGAATTGCGAATTTTTTGGCAATTTCATTGAGTTCCGGAACGATCATATCGTTCAGTTGTAGTATATCAAAATTCATAAGAGAGAATATTTTCGTTGTGTACGAACAATGTAAAGGAATAATAAATTGGAGTAATAAAGTGGGTGAGTAGTATCCGGTGCTTTTTTTTGGAAAGAATTGTGTTCTAAAGAAGCGGAGCCGAATTCAATTCTGATGCAAGTTTACAACTACTTTATTGAAATTTCAAAAAAAATTTTATTTATTACTGAGTGGCGACTTGAATTTGCTTGCTATTTTTAGTAATGTATTGCTTGAAATTTCTATGCAATTATGCGTAAATTAGATTACTGAATCACTATTTTTACCGCTAATAGAATAGCCCGTATGACCCCTGAACGAAAAGCAAAAGTTGATGCATTATTGAGTAAACGACAAAATGATGTAACAGTTGTTCTTGAGAATGTTTTTGATCCTCATAATATTTCTGCGGTAATGCGAACCTGCGATGCAGTAGGCATGATGGAAATGTATATCATAAAAAGTAAGTTACCAACCCGCAAGCGATGGAATGATCGAAGCAGTGCGAGCGCGAATAAGTGGATGGTGGTTCACTATTTTGAAGATGCAGAAAGTTGCTTTGCAGCCGTTCAGAAAAAATATCAGAACATCTACTGCACACATCTCAATGAGGATGCCGTGAGTTTATATTCGCTAGATTTTAAAGTTCCCACAGCACTCGTTTTTGGAAATGAGCACGAGGGGGTAACGAGGGAGGCCCTTTCTTACTGCAATGGCAATTTTATTATTCCGCAAGCGGGTATTATTCAATCGCTTAATATTTCGGTGGCATGCGCTGTAAGCATGTATGAAGCCTACCGACAAAAGCAGGAAGCAGGGCATTATGATTCCAAAAAAATTACGCCATCAGAAACCGAAATTCTATTAAAAAAGTGGCAAATCTGGGATTATCAATGAGCTACTACAAAGCGTAGTACTTCTGTGTCGCTTTTAATAAAGTACATACCATCGGCTAATTGAGATGTATTGAGTATTAGCTTTTGATGGCTTTTATAGCTTTGTAGTTTTCTTCCAAAAATTGAAAATAGGTGTAATTCTTTATTTCCATCAAATGTCACTGTAAGAGTCTGATCTGCCGGATTTGGAAATAGGGTAAGTGTTGTTTTTTGTTTGGTATCGTACTGGTTGTGAGTGGGAAATTATTATTTTCATATCCGTAGGTGGTATTCATCAGTGCAAAATTTCCGCTACCATTCGGATACCTTCCCCACGAAGTATCTGCCATTTGACCAGTAAAGGAAATGCTATCTAAAAGCACTGCTGCTGTACTCATGGACAAGAAGCCTGTATCTTTATCAAGCTTGAAATTAGTATGATAAATGGTTTCAGTGGAATCATCATCCGCCCAAACCGTTAAGTAGCCATTTGGTAGAATATAGGTATCAGCAGGAAATTTCCATTTCAGCGGCGTCAATTTAGAATTTGAAAGATACACTGAGCTCATATTTATGGTTTGGCCACTAGTGTTATAGATTTCAAGCCAATCTTCTCCTTCATTATATTCATCCTTTTGATTGTTTTTATTTTCAGCTAATAGTTCATTGATAACAATACTACCTGCTGAAGGGCTCACGTTAGAGGCAATCAAGGTATGAAATTCGTGTACTGCTCGCTGCGGCGAAAACATACCGGCATTGGCATTTTCGGCATAAATATAGTACTGCAGAATGGCACCTGACATGGTAATATCCGCACCAAAACTATTATCATTGGCGGCACCGTCGTTATGGGCACCATCGTCGTACATTGTCAACTTCTGAAACTTTGCGGTTTTGTTGAAACGATAACCTATATAGACGGAATTGGTATTGCTAATGGTTGCAGTAATCGTCAGTAAGGAATTGTAAATTGGAGCTGCATTGCTTGGCGTAATGCCGGTGATACTTGGTGCGGTTGCTGTAAATTCAGGAAGCGATTGTAAATAGGTAGCCCGACCATTTAATAAGTTTTGTATACCAGGCACGGTATAACTACCGAAAACAATATCGGTATTGAGGGCACTTTGAAATTGTGCATAGGTAAATTTCTTATTATTATCCGAAAGGACTGCTGTGTCAATCAATGCTTGAAATTGCGAAGCCGCTGTGCTGTATTGATTTGTAAGAATCACTTCATTCAGAAGTGTTTTCATATGGGCAATATACTTTTTTCGATACGAATCATTTCCCTGAATACCTTTTATGAGCGGCCAATAATCATCTGCTGAATGGTTAGCAGGCGAAAATGTTTGCATACTGGCAGGGGTTTGATTTCCCATCGATACATTTCCGGAACCGGCAAAGGGGAATGCACCAAAGCACATATTCAGATCCCACATAATAGGATTATAATGATTAGTGTGGTCGCGATAGATATAATGATTTTGTGCAAAAACGCCACTATAGCTATCCAGATTTACAAAGGTATTGTTGAAGGCAAGCATCCAAATAAATCGGTCCAAATCAAGCACTTGGTCATAACTGCCAGTGTTATTGCTTACTGAATCGCAAAGACTTACCATATCATTCATTCCATAGTCTGATTTGATTTCGTAAAAAGAATTGTATAAGGTACTGTCGACACCTAAGTACCTAAAATTGCTTTTAGTAGTAGGTCCCACACTAACCGTTGGATTGCATTTTACAAAAGTTCCCTGATTGGAGTAAAAATGGTCTGCAATAAATTTTTTATTGATGTCCTCAGCACTTGAATAAATTCCCACATAATTTCCATTGATATACACTTGTGCAAAATTGGAGCGTGGGCAATGCATATAGTTAGCTAAAATGTTATAGGCGAGTACTTCGCGAATCATCGACGGATCGCCATAACCATTGCTTAATTTAATATCGTCAAATCCTTCATGATTTTGATTCTTATACTTGTCGAATCGGATATGTAGTGGATTTTTTGCTTGGGTACTGTCGTAAGAGCTATTGCCTTTATATTTTACTCCTACACTATCATATTGGATTCCGTTGACCTTAACCCATTCTGCCATCAAGTATCCCTCTTGGCCCGCCTTAGCTGTATCCATTCGATAATCCCAGTCGGCAATAGAAAATTGAATTTCTATTTTTTGAATGGTAGTTACATTATATAAAGTTTGTGCAACAGAAATTTGAATTGCTAAACTAGCAATCAAAATCAAACAGAATTTTTTCAACATAAAAATAGTTTTTCTTACTCTACAGATAATTTGCGGGTAATTTTTTGCCCAGACTTATCGATGATGGACACCAAATAGATTCCTGAGGCCAGTGATTTATTTTCCATACGAATTTTTTGTTCTTGGATTCTACTCATAGTAAGAATGGTTCTTCCTGACAAGTCACTGATATTTACTTCGTAATTTTGAAAGGACGGATTCAATTCAATGTTTAGGAATGTTGACATCGGATTAGGAAATATTTTGATATCCTCTCGCTCGTTTTGGTCGGCAACAGCAGCAGGATAGCAGGTTGTACAAGTACCAAAACAAACCTTGCTAAGAATGGTATCCATGTCTAATTGCATCGATCGATTGGAGTTCACTCCACAAGGGGCCGGAACCATTTCTGAATCCACTACCGCATTGCCGTTGTAAAACTGATATTGATAGGTATTCCCTAGGGTTCCATATACGATGATTTCATACGCATTATTTCCAAAACTATACAGTCGAGACGTAGCAGGGTTCCAACCTTGGAAATCGCCTGCTATATGTACTCCGTTTGGCGATACTGTTTGCAAGGTCATATCCACGATATAACGCATCATCGTAAGGCCTGCAGGCGAGTTATAATTAAATACCACAGTCGGAAGTAGGGTGGTATCGTTAGCCAATGAATCAATATAAATCCAGCGGTTATCATCGCCATTATATCCAACCTGCGCTTTTTCGGGAACTAATTCTAGTCCGTAGGCGCCATCGCCATTTACATATTTGTACTGATACTTTGCAAAGGCAGGAATGTCACAATATAAATAATAAATATTGGTGTCAACAGCATCTTGGGTCATCAAGGCGCTGTCGGGTGAATAATCGGCACCGAGACCAGCCAATTGCTGAAAGTCACCCATTACATGAACACCGGACGCGTGCACTGCCTGACCAGTCATATTAACCGAAAACTTTACTTTTTTAGCAAAAGCAAATTGAACACTTAAAAGTAAAATGGCAAAGAGGATTCTGTTTTTCATATAAATAATTATTTTACGATGCTGATTTTTTTGGTAACATTCCCATTTTTCGAAAAAATTTGAACTAGGTAAAGACCATTGGACAAGGAACGAACATCCATTTCTTTTGTGTTGGCTGATTTGTAAACAATATTACCCATGTAATCAGTGATTTGGGTTGTAAATTGATTACCTAATTGATTATTATCTTCGATTTTCAATATATCATAGGCAGGATTAGGATACACGGTTACGTTTTCGCTTAAATTGACGGTAGCAATTCCTGCAGCCCATTTGGTGAATTTATAACCTGCTGAGTATTGGTAGATACATCCTTTTGCATCGGTAATGCGTACTACATAAATTCCAGATACGGTTGGGTTATAAGTCATTGAGGTGGCGCCCGGTATCAGCACTCCGTTCAGATACCATTGATAGGTAGCAGCAGTGCTGGCGGTAAGGGTTGTAGCATTGCCGGTTACAGTTGGAATAGCGGGTGCTGCATTAAAGATATAGCAACTATCGTACTTAAAGGCCTGTGGCACGGACCCCTGAAAGGTTTTAATCCACAATTGATTACCATTGGCATCAATTTCATATACTTTGCCCGTTGTAGCTACGCAAACCAATTGATTTCCATTCGGCAATTGTTGTGAATTGCCCATATTGGAACTATACAAATTGGTGACATGTCGGCTATCATAGGTGGCAGGCGAATATGCTTGTCCTGCTGTATAATTGTAGTTATAACCATTAATAGGCGGAATAATTTGATCTACTGTTGAAGTAGATGGTGCCTGCCCTTTGTTATTAAATCCTACCAATCGACCTGCATTCGGACAACCCTCAGGTATCCAATGTGCATCATGGGTAACATTTAAAATGGCAGTACCGGCGGCTCCATAGGCAGCAGGGTTGCCCCAACGGTATAAAAAGTCGCCACCCTTTCCGGAGTTGCCACCACTGTGCGAAGCAGCTTCCGCCGTAGTGGTACTGTGATCGATAACATACCATTCATTTAAATTGTGTGAACTTACCACTATTTGATCTAAAATAGGATTATAGTCGACACCATTCATATGAATCCAATCCTTGGCTTGTTTGTAATTGATGTTTAGTAATTCCGGATGATCGATTACATTGGCATAATAGTTTGGTTTGGCCGCATCCACGTTTTGCATAATATGGTCCCAAATTCTCCATTCCCAAACGATAGTCCCGTCTATAACATTGGCACCCGGTTGCACTTCAATGATTTTGTCGGGCCACATATCTATAGCATTATTTCCACCGGCCGCCGTTACTTGCGCAGCAGGCACTTTGTGATATACAATTGCCAATACATTGCCATTGGGCATCGGGCAAATATCATGATGTGCAATATAATCTGCTCCGGCTGCTTTGTAGTTCCAAATCAAAGTACCTGAATAGTCGTGTTTCTGCAATTGTCCATGGGTAGGTCCTCCGGGCGCGCCGGCAGGCAAAGGAGCTCCCTTGGCTCCTCGTACTAGAATGCCACCTGGCATTAAGTAGGACGAATATCCGGATGCTCCTGTCAATCCCGACCAGGTTTTTACGGTGGCCTGATTGGTATCAATTAGGGTGGCGGTGCTACTACCCATCACACTAGTAAGAGTCCAGCCATTATATTGCTGTGCGAAGGCAGCGAAATTTGCACTTAAAATGAAAGAAAAAATGAGTTTAAGTTTGTAGTTCATTAAAATATATTTTTGGTAAAGTTAAACGAATGTGATTATTAAATAATTATTTTTAGGTTATTCCGTTGAATTCGACGATAAATTCTCACCTTTCCTTCGATGGCTGTCGCTACTTTCTTTTAGAAAGGAGTTTTTGGGACCAAAGTCCTTTTTTTGACTGTATTTAATGAGAATTCTACCTGATTTTTACACAATCGTTTTAAAATGAATTGCCAACTTGAAGCAATACCAAACACTTGGTAAAGATATGAAAAAGCTATGCTGTCTGTCTAATTTGGTTTACAAACCGCTAATACCTCATCCTCATAACTTTTGCCGATGGGGATTTCGATGTCCTTGTCATTTTCTTCAATATGAATAATGCGATTCCGGATATAATTGATTTTTTTGATGGGTACAATATAGGACCGGTGCGCACGAATAAATTCCGATGAAGGAAGCCTGTCAATGAGCATTTTCAACGTCATACGGGCAATAATCGGTTTTTGATTTTCTAGATGAAATTTTACATAATCGTTTAGCCCTTCCAAATAAATGATTTCGTTGATATTTATTTTTATTAAACTGTAGTCGGCCCTAATAAATAAAAACGGCTGCCGGCTCTTATCGTCATTGGTGATATGATTATGATATTCAGTTGCCTTGGCAATGGCCTGATTAAAACGCTCTTGGGTGAATGGCTTTAGTAAAAAGTCGACCGCATTGAGGTTAAAGCCTTCTACAGCATATTCACCATAAGCTGTTGTAAAAATAACCATGGCCTCGGTTTCTAGACTTTTATAAAAATCGATGCCGGAAATGGAAGGCATTTGTATGTCAAGGAATATTAAATCAACCGGATAATTATTGATATACTTTAATGCATCGTTTGGCTTCGAAAAAGTCTTCTCAAGCTGAATATTTTCATTTTGCGCACAAAAGGTTTCAATAATTTTTAGTGCAGGTGGTTCGTCATCAATAGCGATTGCTTTTATCATGATAAATTAATTTTTATGGATACTGTAAAACTAAGATTTTTATTTTCAATTTTAATAGTGTGCTTATTGGGGTATAAAATTTTTAGTTGTGATCTGCCATTTTCAAGTCCGTAACCCGTTCGTAGTTGGGTTTGTACATTATGTGGTACTTTTAAGTTGAACACATGCAAATACAAGTAGGTATCTGAGACGCTGATTTGAATATCAATTTGCGAGGTTTCTTCGGGGTTTACGCCATGTTTAAAAGCGTTTTCAATAAAGGGGATGAGTACTAAGGGGGCAATAGTTTTATCGCTGATATCGCCGTCTACAATATAGTTCACAATGGCTGTATCGCCGAGTCGTAGTTTTTGCAACTCGATGTAACTATTGATATAATTCATTTCCTTTTCGAGCGAAACAAATTTTTCGACGGTTTCGCTGATGGTATAGCGCATCATTCCTGATAAGGTAACGATAGCGGTAGCCGTATGTTCCGATTTTTCTATTGCCAAGGAGTAAATACTATTAAGGGTATTGAAAAGAAAGTGGGGATTGATTTGCGCTTTTAAATACGATAACTCAGAAATTAATTTTTCGCTACTTGATTTTTTCCATCTGTCGTTTATTTTGAGAGCCAGAGAAGCAAACAAAATTCCAAAAAATAGCAGTACATGATGTTTGATTTCGAATAGAAACGATTTGGGCGGTGCTTTTTTTGTAAATTGATAGTATTCATTCAGGTCTATTTGGACCAATAACCTGGGAAGAAAAATCAGCATAACCAGAAATGCTGCAATACCAATAACATACACCACATAATTCTTTTCGAAATAGAAACGAGGGATCAAAAAATAATAACTGCAATAAAAGAAACACAAACCTAAAAAGTAGGTAATCAAATCGCGTTGGGTAAAATGGTTACTCAACATCTCGAACGAGAAAGACGGGTGTGGCGATAGTAATATCGGAAAGGATAAGAAGAGCAGGCATCCAATGATGTGAAAAATAATATTACCTGAACTAGACATTTGTGCCTTAAAGAAAAGAAAATAATTTTATATTGTTGAAGAAATAGAGATAATGGTAATAAATGAGTCGGTATGGGGTATTTAACTCAAAATCTTTGAAACATTAAATGAAGAATTAATATTGTTTGAAATGGGCAGAACTAATTGTGTATTAATAATTTACCATTTGTTGCTTTTCCATTATGATGCAATAATTGATAAAAATAGATTCCGTTATTTACCTGTAGTTGTATTTCGGTTTTATTAATTCGCAAAGGGCACTCATATATTTTTTCACCATAGATACTATAAACCTGAAAAGTTTCAAAATCATTTCCATTAAGATCAAGGACAAATGTACCCTTTGAAGGATTTGGATACAATGAGATGATATTATTAGTATTGAAAATTTCCTCATATCCCACACCAGCCACGGTAACACAATTTGTAGTATCCTTACATCCATTAATAGAGACCTCAACAGCATAATCGCCATTTACAGTTGCATAGTAAGTTTGACCGGTCTGATTAAAAATTAGGCTAAAGGGATTACAAGTTAACCACTGGTAAGCAGCTGCAGGCGGCATTGCGGTAAGTAACGCACCTGAAGGTAAAATACCTGAGTTTACGTTAATAACTAAGTTTAAGGTAATGACACTATCACAGCCATTGGCATTTGGTATCGTTTGAAAATAAGTACCGGATGAATCGTAGATTTGACCGTTAAATGTATACGCATTGCAGGCTGTTTGATTAATGATAGACGAAGAGGAATCATAAATGACTAAGTTTAAAGTAAGGACACTATCGCAGCCGTTTGCGTTTGGCATTGTTTGAATATAAGTACCTGATGAATCGTACGTTTGACCGTTTAGTATAAAGGTATTGCAGGCTGTTTGATTAATGGTCGAGGAGGAGGAATCATAAATGACTAAGTTTAAAGTGATGACACTATCACAGCCATTGGCATTTGGAATAGTTTGAAAAAAAGTACCTGATGAATCGTAAGTTTGGCCGTTTAATATATATGAATTACAGGCTGTTTGATTGATGGTTGAAGAAGAAGAGTCATTAATAATTAAATTTAAGGTAATGACACTATCACAGCCATTTGCAAGTGGCATAACCTGATGATAGGTATCAGAGGAATCGTATGTTTGGCCATTCAAAACAAAGGAATTGCAGGCTGTTTGAATAAGAGTAGTATCTGCAATGACACAATGACCTAATTTAAGAACAAAATTTTGCGGATCTGTCAAGTTATAAACACCAATAGTAGGATCAAAATCCACAATTGGAATCACACCCCAACTGCAGTATCCAACAATATGAAGATCCCCGGAATCCGTCAATACTATATTGCTTGAAACCTCAGTTGCAGAACCATTAATAGCTTTAATGGAAACAAAATTTCCATTAGAATCTAACTTGCTAATAAATATATCATCATCACCATTGGAACTTACCAAATAAGTATTTGGTCCGGGATCAAAATCATGAGTGCCTTTAAAACTAGCTACAGTAACCACATTTGAATTTTTATCTATTGCGATTGAATTTGTATAGTAGCTCTTTCCTCCTAACGAAGTGGCCCAAACAAAATTTCCGTTATAATCTAATTTACTAATAAAGGTTTGAAAGCCATATAAATAAAAATAACCAGGCCCCGGATTAAAATCTGCACTATCCTGAAACCGTCCTGTTGTATATATATTACCATATTTATCTACTGCAATTCCATCACCCGAATCTTCTGGACCCATTATTGGCGGCGATGCACTTCCAAAAGTGCGTGCCCAGACTCCTTGTCCATTTGCATCCAATTTCCAAATAAAAATATCCCAACCACCTAAACTCCCCAATGGAGTACCCCCTATACCATTAAGAAAATAGAAATTCCATTGAAAATTGCCAATAGCATGGATGTTACCAAGTGAATCAATGGCAATTGAATTAGCAATGCTAGGTGAGCTACCACAGAATACACTTGGATTCTTGGCCCATAATAAATTGCCATTTGGACTCATTTTGCATACAAAGGCTGAATTTTCGCCGAAAATCAATTGTTGACATCCGCCATAAAACCAAGTTGTTAATTCGTACACACCAACTCCAAAGTCGAAATCTACGGTATCTCTAAATGAACCCACGGAAACAATATTTCCGAGAGGATCTATTTTGATAGATTTTGCCAAGTCGTTATATGGCCCACCGATATTTTGAGCCCATATTTTATTCCCGCTCGAATCTAATTTTAGAAAAAAAATATCTTGGCCACCCGCTGAATATAATGTGTCTGAATTTGGACCAGGGTCAAAATCTGCCACGGACGTAAATTCACCACATAAGTATATGTCGCCAAGGGTGTCGGTGACTATTGAATTGCCATTATCATTTCCACTTCCCCCAATTTGTTTCGCCCAAATAAAGTTACCATTTACGTCAAGTTTACATACAAAAATATCAGAATTTCCCGTGGATATTAAATTAAATACACTCGGTCCAGGATCAAAGTCTTTAGTTCCAAGGAAACTGCCCGTAGTGTACACATTTCCAAATTTATCAACTGCTACTGCTTTTTGAACGATGGCCCCTGTTGATTTTACCCATTCAAAACTTTGCCCTTCAGTATTTAATACTAAAAAATAAAATAAATAAAATATGAAAATTGCTTTTCTCATTATTATTGGCGTTGTTATATTAAATAACTTTCTTCACAAAGATACTAAAGCGCTGATATTCCATTTTTTTTTCTTAAGTGTCATTTATTTGTCATATTCCAAACTCACTATTGAATTTCAAAGGAATTAAAAATAATTTTGAGAGATGCTCAAGGAGAATAAAACCCTTATTTATATCCTGCTTGCTTTTATAGCATTGTTTCTAATCATTCATTACATCATTTATTATGTTATAGATTTTTCATAATCTGTGAATTGTATTCCTCAAAAAAATAAACCCCACTCATTTTGTAAGCTATCCTATACAATATCCTTACTTTTATACGTTATTTACGTTAAGGCCATAGTTTGAAAACCAAAATTTCCATTTTTATTATTTTGTGGATGGGTGTTTTGCTCGAAAGCAAAGCGCAAACTCCGTACTTAGCAATGTACGATCACAAACAATAAAAGTAAGCGGAGATTCGATACTCGTCGATTCACTCAGTATGATTCCCGAAAGCCTAAGCATCGATCAAGTAGATGCTGGCAGTTATTCTGTCGACTATCTGCGAAGTATGCTGATATGGAAGCAAAACCGCTTCTCGATTCAATTACCATTACCTATCGGGTATTTTCTATTAATTTCTATCAAAAGTATTTTCATAAAGATGTCAAAAAAATAGAAACCAATTTTGCCATCACGCCCTATTACTATGATGCCATTGAGGCAGGCAATAATAAGACCTTTATCGACTTTGGCAATGTGGATTATGCAGGGAGTTTTGGTAGGGCCTTGTCATTTGGCAATAGTCAGGATGTGGTTTTAAACTCGCAGTTTAATTTACAATTTGATGGCGACCTGGGTGATAGTATTCAGTTGACCGGTGCCATTACGGATAATAATATTCCTTTTCAGCCTCAGGGCAATACGCAGCAGATACAGGAATTTGATAAAATGTTTATTCAGTTGCGAAGAAAGAACACCACGTTGATAGCAGGCGACTATGATATCAAAAAGCCAAATGGCTATTTTATGAATTTTTACAAACGGGTACAAGGAATCTTTGTAGCGAACTCTTTTAAAACCTCCAAAAAGGGTGAAAATAGAGTGGCCGTCGGCGCTTCCTTAGCCAAGGGAAAATTTGTGCGAAATATTCTCACAGCGCTAGAGGGTAATCAAGGACCTTATAAATTGACCGGACCGAATGGAGAACAATTTTTCATTGTATTGGCAGGTACCGAACGCGTTTATATCGACGGTGTTTTAATGAGTAGGGGAGAAGATTTAGATTATGTAATTGATTACAATGCCGCGGAAATTGTTTTTATGCCACGACGTCTGATTACCAAAGATCTTAGGATGGTGGTGGAGTTTGAATTTGCTGATCGAAATTATCTCAACTCGCTGATTTATGTGAACGACGAATGGCAGGTCAATGAAAAATTAAAAATTCGACTGAATGTTTTTTCCAATCAAGACGCAAAGAATCAAAGTATACAGCAGTCCTTAGATTCTACGCAAAAGAGATTTTTAGGAACAATTGGTGATAGCATCCAAAATGCATTTTACCCTAGCGTAAGCTTTCAGGATACTTTTAGCAGTGGCAAAATTTTGTATAAAAAAATAGATACCCTGGTGAACGGGGTCTTGTATCAGGATGTATATATTTATTCGAGTAATAAAGACAGCGCGAAATACTATTTGAGTTTTTCGTCTGTGGGCGCAGGCAATGGCAACTATACCCAGTCGATCAATAGCGCCAATGGTAGGGTATATGCGTGGAAGGCACCAATTAATGGGGTCAGACAAGGTGATTACGAACCGGTAATTGTGTTGGTTACTCCCAAGAAGCAGCAATTGCTTACGGCGGGCTTGCAATATCAAATTGACAGCAATAAGAATCTGATTTTTGAAACCGGAATCAGTGATTATGATCCCAACACATTTTCAAAAATAAATAATGAAACCCATAAAGGGGTTGCCACCAAATTGATCTATGATGAACGAAGGAATCTTTCGAAGGCAAAGGGTTTGGTATTAAATAGTAAGTTGAATTATGAATTTGTGCAAGATCGGTTTAGACCTTTAGAGCGATTTCGAAATGTAGAATTTACACGCGATTGGAATGTGAGCCCTACTGAGAAGCCCCAAAATGAACATCTGGGCACGGTTTCCTTTTCATTAGAGAAGCAGGCTTTATCTGCTGAAAAGAGTCAAGGGAAACTCGGTTATCAATTAGGAACCTATCTTCGAGGAAATTCCTTTAAGGGCTTTCAACATTTACTGAGCCTGGCCTATAGTAAAAGAGGATACCGTGTTTTAGAAAGGGGCGATTTGATTCAACAAGAAGGTCTCCTAAGTAAGGGAAATTTTTTTAGACCCTATTTTGAATTGGAAAAGCAATTTTCAAAGTTTCAAAATCTAGCTGTGGGTTCGCGGTATTTGGTAGAACATAATGCCCTCAAAAGTACCGTTGCAGATACCTTATTGAAATCGGCATTTTCATTTGATGCGCTTACTTTTTATATAAAAAACAGTCTTTCGGCTCCTAATTCTTTTAATGCAGAGTATACCATTCGGCATGACCGGGCGGCTAAGGACAATGCGTTTAGACAAAGCACCCTAGGACATACGTTTGCGTTGAACACCAATATTACTTCCATAAAAAATCAGGAAATTAAAATTACCGGTGCGTACCGAATTCTAAAAATCACCGACTCTACCCTTACTGCCTTAACCCCTGACGAAAGTTTGTTGGGCCGATTAGAATATAATTTTTCAGCACTCAAAGGACTAATAAGCGGAAATGTATTGTATGAATTGGGTTCCGGTCAAGAACTTAAACGGGAGTTTACCTATGTAAAGGTAGTAGCAGGTCAGGGCCAGTATGTGTGGCGCGATTACAATAAAGATTCTGTTGAACAACTTAATGAATTTGAATTGGCAATTTTTAATGATGAAAAGTTGTACGTCCGTATTTTTACGCCCACCAATCAATATGTAAAAGCCAAGTACTCCGTTTATAATCAGGCCATTTCAGTTAACCCAAAGGTCTTGCTAAATCAATCAAATGTCAAAGGACTGAAAAAACTAATCTCTCTCTTTTATTTTCAATCAGCGGTTCAGCTAAATAATCGATTTATTGGTCAACAGGGAATTGCACAATATAATCCGTTTATTAGAAGCAATGACGATACCTTGTTGTTGAATCAAAACACTTCCATTATTAATTCTATATTTCTAAATCGGTTTAATAATAATTGGGGTTTAGATTATGTCAACACATTTACAGCCGCCAAAACCTTGATGACCTACGGTGTGGATGCTAGAAGAAATAATGAACATTTATTACGATCGAGGGTCAATATAAGTCGTCAATTTACATTGGGGCTTACCCTTCGCGATGCTGATAGGTCCTACTCATCGATGTTTTTAGAGAATCGAAATTTTTTGATTTCCAATCAAGTGTTGGAACCCAATATTACTTGGGTATTCCATCAAAATCAGGTCAGAATCCAATCCGGATACAAGTATGATATTCGAAAGAATCATCCGAAATATGGAGGCGAAGTGGCTACTGCAAATACTATTAATTTCGAAATTCGATATAATATTATAAGCACGGGTTCTATTAACATGAGGGGCACATACACCGATATTTCGTATAACGGAATCAGCAATACAAGTTTGGGTTATACCATGCTTGATGGACTTCAAAATGGCAAAAACTATTTATGGCAGATCAATTTTGATAAACGTGTTTCAAAAAATATTGAAATGAGTTTGCAATATGAAGGACGTAAACCGGCCACTAGCCCCACAGTTCATACAGGAAAGGCCACCGTTAGAGCCATTTTCTAATCGGTATTGAAATAGATTGTAACGACAAATTTTATTTGAAGCAAGTGTTTTATTGAAGTGCTTATTCAATCACCAATTTGCTAATATATTTTTCATCTTTACCTGAAATGGTACAAATGTAAATTCCCTTAGCTAGTCCCGATGTATGGCACTTCAATTCTTTACTACCAATGCCACAATTTTCATTCAATAGAGTGGCTATTTCTTTTCCCATCATATCACTAAGTGTAATTTTTAATGCCTGGCTTTTCGGATTATATAGTTGAATGCTAAATTGCCCTTTAGATGGATTTGGAAAAATACTCGACTGAAATTCGTTTCCTGAAATGCTAACCTGTATTACTTCGCTGTACTTATATTGATTATCTAAATCTAGTAGCTTCAGTCTGAAATAATACTGACCGGGCATTAATACATCACTTAATAGATTATACGTGCTAACGCCATTTGCATTTCCACGACTCTCGACAAAAGCCAGCTTTTTAAAGTCATCTTGAAAACTATTTTTCATTTCAACTTCAAAACCTTTGAAATTATTTTCATTGGTGGTGGTCCAAAGTAGTTTGCATCTATTGTCAACATGTTTACCTTCAAAAGAAAGCAAATCCAATGGCAATGGATTGTTTCTAAAACCTGCCACTACACATTTAAATCTTTCAAAGCCATATATTTCATTAGCCGGCTGTGGTTGCCCAATCGCAATTCCAGTTGGGTCGCCCAAATAATTGGAACTCGGATTCGCCCAGCGAGCTAGTCTAGTACAATTAAATCCATTAGCACTACACTCATTGTTATAGGCCATAATCGTACGCCATCTGCCGGTAGCAGGCAAACCGCTTGGTATGACTACCTGATTGGTATAGCCATGATGGTGCGAGCATGGGGTAACACCACCATCTACAAAATAGTCATGTCGTAAACCCATATTATGTCCGCACTCATGGGCAAAGGTTAAATTGGTAGTGGCGCAACTGTAGGAACAAACATTGTAGGCACTGTTGCTGTTATAGTTAGTAGGATTTGTATTTAAATAGCCGAGTCCACAATCATATGCACCACCCACCCAGAAACTAACCAAATCGGCATAGTAGGTATTGCGAAGTGCTTGTATACCCGCATCGGCTGCAAAATTGGTAAGGTCAGCATTAATATCGGCTGTAGCAACAAAGGCAGTAGCATTGCAATGAATTAAATTGAATGTGAGACCGGTGCCGCCGCTATTGGCATAAGCAGTATTCATTTGTGTGGTGGCTGTAGTGGCGCTGGTAACAAAAGCGGGTACCGTGCCACCCGCGTCGGTAATGGCTTGTGCATTGCCCAGTACCATAAGGTCAATAGTACTTGCCGGACAGGTAGTTCCCACAGCGCATACATCCGGATTCGCTCGGCTTTTTTTATTCCGTTCATCAGGTAGTATATAATCAGTAGATGCACCATTTGACTCATTCATACTTTCTACATTCACCAAAGTAATGGCATAAATGGTAGAGCCAGCAATTTGCTGCATGATATATTTTTTATTAAAATCATCTACGATAGTACCACTGCTTTGTCCAAGATAAAAACTAAAAATTACGTCGCCGGAGCCATCGGTGCTTTTGCCATACCAACTTGTTGAACCTACGCTATAGCTAAATAATTTTTCAAAACGAAATTGAATTTTTTGATTATCGAATAGACTCAGACTGAATACTCCTTTTTCGTTGAGAAGTCCGAAATCAATTTCTGCATATTTGGTTTGGACGGCATTTGGAAATTGATGCACTTCACCAGCAGGAAGTTCTCCGGCATTCAGTGTTCTTACAACTAGTTCTTGCGTTTGTGCAATGGAGGCAGTACATGCCAAAAATACAATAACAAGTAAAGTATACAGTTTTTTCATACATTATCATTTTGATTATCGCAAAGGTACAGCCAGTCAGCTACAATTCTACATGATTGCTTGAAAATTATTTTTATTGGTAAGTGGCTTGTTCCGCTTTTAGAGACTTGTCGAAAAGGAAGGTGCCAATGGGTAGTAGTGAAAGCAAGCCTGCGGTAAAGGCTCTTTTAAAAGGCCAACGGCATACAATCCAGGCTTGTAGTACTGCCAGTGCAAAAAGTACAAATAAGGCGCCATGTACCCATCCATTCCACACTACTGCCTGTGGAAGCTGAAACAAATATTTTAATGGCATGGAAATACATAGCAGAATCAGATAGGAAATGCCTTCCAGTAGACCAATTATTCTCAATTGATGAATTACCTTTGTTTTGTTGTTCATGCCACAAATATAGCATGCAGAATATGATAGCAACAACTGGTTAGTAGAAGATGTTTTACTTCACCCGCATAAACATGGTAAACTTGCCTCCATTTTCAAGAAATATTACACGAATAGTCGGCATGGCTTCGTCGCTTTCCTTTTTAAATTCAACATCTCTTACTTCCGTTTTTAATTTTGCGTATTCTTCGCTGCTCGATTTATCTTCCATATCCCAACCTGCACCAAGGCATTCATCAAGCTGGGTTTGTATATTTTCAAAATCCTTTACAATCGATTCATAATCAGTGCTCGATTTCAATTCGGCAATAAAGGCTCTTTCTTTTTTAAACCATGATAGATAGTTTTTTCTTGCTCCTTTCAGTTTCACTTTGCTATCATTAATTTTAGTATCTGCATTGGTAAGTTTTCCTTCAATATTTTTGAATTTGTTTTCTTTTCCACTTTGTAAGATAGCCAATAATTGGTTGCAAAAATCGCTTCCTGCTTTCGATTTGGATTCATCAGCATAGGGATCATTTACGTCCTCAATGAGTTTGTTGCGGGTACCTTTCTTTCGTTCACTCGGTGTATCTTCATCCCCATTTTTTTCTTCTTCCTCCTCTGCTGCTTCTTTTCGAGCAGCTTTGCGCTTTTCTCTGGGTGATGTTTTTTCCTCTGCATCGCTTTCTTCTTCCTTCTCCTCTTTTTTAACAGATTTTCTGGTAGGTGATTTGCGTACTTCTTTAGGTTCTTCTTCTTCCTCTTCTTTTTCTTTCTTTTCAGCTCGTTTGGCTCGAGCATTCGATTTTTTTTCAGGAACAGGCTGTACAGCCTCCTCTTTTTCTACTTCGTCTTTATCGATTTCCTCTTTGGGTTCCACTTTTTTCACTGCAGGGGGTAGGTATTTTGGGTGGTCTTTTACCACCTAAAACGGGCGTATTGCCATCGGCTGTTTTGAATAAGGTTTTGATGAGAGGTGGTTCAGTGGTTTTAAAGTGATTTACCAAATTTCCTAAATTGTCAGCAAAGGTATTGGCTAGAATCAATTCTGTAAATTGGATGGCAGTGCCCTTTAGAGAGCTGTTTGAGGTATCGTTCTTAATAAAGTTAATACAAAGATTCTCTTCAAAGCAATTCATATCTACCGAATAGCCACTAATGTTTGCGTTGACGGTAATGCTATGTAAATCGGATAGTTTAATGCGTTGAATTAGATTGGTCTGTTTATATTCCATCATACCTGATTGCTCAAATAAGGAAAAAAGGGTAGGAGTTGATCCGGCATTAAGTTGCAGGCATTCTTGCAGCATGGCGGTTGTGCTTTTTAAATCAATTTGTGCACCGGCCTTTGAAACTAACAAAAGCATGGCAAAAATCAGTTGTAATTTCCTCATGGAATAAAAGTTTGTACAATAATACATATTTTTTTGCTTGAGGCACAGCGGGTTGTCAAATTATTCAAGGAGGCTGAAGTCACAATTTTTTCACAAATAGTTTTTTGGTAGGGCAATAAAATTATTTTTGCTAAAATTATTGGATATGAATACTAAAATTTTGTGGATAGATGATGAAATGGATTCATTGAAATCTCAAGTAATGTTTCTAGAGAACAAAGGCTATGAAGTAGAGTGTTTGTCAAACGGATATGATGGGCTGGAGTATTTAAAAAATAACCATATTGATGTAATATTACTTGATGAAAGTATGCCTGGTATGACTGGGCTTGAAACCCTTTCGCAGATAAAAGAATATAATGTTCATATTCCAGTGGTGATGGTTACTAAAAATGAAGCGGAAAATATTATGGAAGATGCCATCGGTGCACAAATTACCGATTATCTGATTAAGCCGGTGAATCCCAATCAAATCCTACATACTTTAAAAAAGATTATTGATTCGAAGAGTTTGGTTAGTGAGAAAACAACGCAGAATTATCAACAGGAATTCAGAAAACTTTTTTTAGCCCTCAATTCAAATCCCGATTATGCAGAGTGGTGCGAATTGTATAAAAAAATTGTGTACTGGGAGTTAGAGATGCAAAAGTCTGATAGTCCGGAAATGCAAGAAATTCATCAATCACAGAAGGAAGAGGCCAATAACGAGTTTTGCAAATTCATCGATAAAAATTATGCCAAGTGGATTAAAGCAAAAGAAGCTGATGCCCCAGTCATGAGTCATTCCTTAATGAAAAAGCATGTCTTTCCATTTCTTGAAAAAGGGAAACCTGTTTTTTTTGTGCTGATTGATAATTTGCGCTATGATCAGTGGAAAATGATACAACCAAAGTTTACTGAATACTTCAGATTATTGGAAGAAGATATTGTACTCGCCACCTTGCCAACTACCACGCAATACAGCAGAAATGCCATTTTTGCTGGCATGTTGCCCATGGATATTGAAAAGAAATATCCGGTGGAGTGGAAAAACGATGATGAGGATGGGGGTAAAAATCTATACGAGGAGCCTTTTTTTGCAGATCAATTGAAACGAAATAACTTATCGCATATTAAGTTTTCCTACACAAAGGTTACCAATCATTATAATGGCGAATTATTGGAGAGCAATATCCAAAATATGTTGCATAATGATTTGAATATCATCGTGTATAATTTTGTGGATATGCTTTCACATGCTCGTACAGAAATGGAAGTGCTGAAGGAACTGGCCAATGATGAAATTTCATATCGTTCACTAACACAAAGCTGGTTTGAGCATTCACCTCTTTTTGCAGGCCTCAAAAAAGTGGCGGACAAAAATATTAAATTAATAGTGGCTACCGACCATGGCAGCATTCAGGTAAAATCGCCAAGCAAAGTTATTGGCGATAAACAAACTACCTCAAATATTAGATATAAACATGGAAGAAATCTGCAATATGACAATAAAGAGGTATTGTCGTACCGCGAACCGAATGAAATAGGTTTACCGAAACCCAATTTCAATTCAACCTTTATTTTTTCAAAAAATCAGGGCTTCCTTTGTTACCCCAATAATTATAATCATTTTGTCAACTATTTTAGAAATACCTTTCAGCATGGAGGTGTTTCGCTTGAAGAAATGCTGGTGCCATTGGTAAAAATGGAAAGCAAATAAAAGCAGCACATTGTTTACCTTTACACTGTGAAAATTGTACTTATAGGATCAGGGAATATTGCTACTTTTTTTGGTAAAAAATTTCAAACAGCTGGTTTTGAAATCGTGCAAGTGATTTCGTATCATTTGTCGCATGCAGAGCAACTGGCAAATCAGCTTGCTTGCTCGTTTTCCGACAATATGCTGGATGTAAATCGCGATGCAGATGTATACCTCTTTGCGGTGAAGGATGATGTATTGCTTGAAATGGCTAAGCGCATTTTCTTGCCCGACAAGCTCGTTATACACACAGCGGGATCCATCCACTTACATGAACTGGCCATGATGTCAAACCAGTTAGCCTGTCTATGGTGTGTTTACTCCATCAGTAAAAAGGAATTACCTGATAAAAAGATATTCCCCTTGTGGTGAATTGCAGTGCTGCCGTGGACAGGGAAGTTGTTAAGGTACTGGCAGACTCAATCACTACAAAACAGTACCCTCTAGATGATCATCAAAAATCTGTATTGCACCTAGCTGCTGTTTTTGCAAATAATTTTACCAATCACCTTTTTACCATTTGTAAAAATATTGTTGAAAAGGAAGGGGTCCCCTTCGAAATTTTATATCCCATTATTTCAGACACAACGAGTAAAGCATTAGGGGGTGAACCGGAAGCATTACAAACCGGTCCGGCCAGCAGAGGTGATGTAGAAACCATGCGAAAGCATGAGATTCTTTTAAGCGGACAACCTGACTTTTTAGATATTTATAAAGTGCTTTCAAAAAGTATCGCTGCCAAGAGAAAAGAATAGAATGTATTAGTTTGATGCTATAGAAAAGGGAAAAAATTCTCTTTTGAAGTAGTAAATAGGTGTTTAGAGTAAATGCAGGCCCATCCCAAGGTTTGGTCTTGGTATACAAGTCAATCATCCGCAGGTTGTGAAATACTATAAGAAGAAATAGGGAGCCCATTACAATTTTTTTTCTAAGCGACTGTTCAGAAATTTTTTGTAGAAAAATGCAGAAAAATGGAATGAGGAAAGGATACAAATCAATGTAACATCGATGCCCATACGCACCCCCAAACCACCAAGCCCACCAACTCGCAAATACGTAGGTGGCAATTAAAAAAAGGATCAAAGTAGAGAAGGTGTTTTTTACTTTTTGACGTAGGGCAAAATAGAGTCCGCTCAGTGCAAACAGCATCATTGGAGTATATAAAATCCAGCCATTCCACAAACCAAAAAGCACCTTCGCAATTTTTGGCGATTTCCAATAAATGAAGCCTTCCTTTTCATAAGAATACAGAATAAAATTTCCAGATAAATGATACCAGTACATAAACTGAGGTACAAAAACAAGGAAGGTACAAAGCATGCTGACCATTAGTTTGGGGGCCTGTTTTTATAAAATGAAATTCGCTCGATTAAACTCTCACGAGTGGAAACATTGTATAGCAAAACGTATATCAAAACAATGATATTGGTGGGCCTGCAGAGAATGATGAACCCAACTAGTAAACCTAAAAGGACGCTATTGCGATAACTCGGATTGTCATAATAGCGGGGCGTAAGGTAGAGTAGGGCAGCAATAAGGAAAAAACTGTAAGCATGGGACATCAGGCTGTCAATGACTGTATAGTAATACAAATTGCTCCCAAAAAAGAAGCAAAAAAATGCAAACAGTAGAATTGGTTTATGAAAGTGATTTTTCAAAGCGAGAAAAAGTAAAAAAAACCCGAAGGCAACATAAAGGATGGTTGACAAGTCGAGTAGCGACATGTACATTGGGCTGAATCCATCGGCTTGCCCTCCCGAAAATTTACAATAGGCATGTGCTATCAGAAAAAACGGCATTTGTAGTAGGGCCACGCCGCAAGTATATTTGGTAAATACTTTTTTAGTGTTTTGATAATACCCAAACTGCTCCTTAGTATGTATGGGATACTGATCAAACCCACCATAAATAAAGACGGCCGGAAGATACATATAATAGCCCTCCTGATCGCTGAATATGACATTTTTGGTTTTTACATTGTTTTCATGCGACTTTTTTGCGCAAATAATAATACCGATGAGTAGCAAAATCATTGGATAGGCCTTTCGTAAAATCGACAGTATGTTGTGGCTTATTGTCACTTTTTGAGCTGTGGTTCAAATCATTTGAAGGCTAATAATAAAATTTTAATACCTGAATTCCAAACAAAACGGTATTTGAAAATTAATTGCTGTTTTTAGTCTACCGCATGTTACCGATTGCCTTCTCGATATTTATGATCTTTTCACTGAGTGCAAATGGATGCAGTGAAGAATCGGGATGCTGCGGTAAATACTCTGCCCATCTTATCTGTTTTTTTAAAAATTCTTGCATACATTTGCACCTCAAAAAATAGAAAATTTCTTTTATGGGTGTACTAGTAAATAAAGATAGCAGAGTGGTGGTACAGGGTTTTACCGGAACAGAAGGTACCTTTCATGCCACACAAATGATAGAGTATGGCACTCAGGTTGTCGGTGGTGTAACGCCCGGAAAAGGGGGCAGTACACATTTGGACAGGCCGGTTTTTAATACCGTTTCAGATGCTGTGACTCAAGCTGGAGCGGATGTTTCCATTATTTTTGTTCCCCCGGCCTTTGCGGCAGATGCTATTATGGAAGCGGCAGATGCCGGTATCAAAACCATTATCTGCATTACTGAGGGTATTCCTGTTCAAGATATGGTAGTGGCTAAAGAGTATATTAAAGATAAAAACTGTCGATTGGTGGGGCCTAATTGTCCAGGTGTGATTACCGCAGACGAAGCCAAAGTTGGCATCATGCCCGGGTTTATTTTTAAAAAAGGAACGATTGGTATTGTATCCAAATCGGGCACTCTAACCTATGAAGCGGCAGACCAGGTGGTAAAGGCAGGTTTGGGTGTAACTACAGCCATTGGAATTGGTGGCGACCCCATTATTGGTACTACCACACGAGAAGCGGTGGAACTTTTAATGAATGACCCGGAAACCAAAGGCATCATTATGATTGGAGAAATCGGTGGTGGAATGGAAGCCGAGGCCGCACATTGGCTAAAAGATAATATGCGAAAGCCTGTAGTTGGGTTTATTGCTGGTCAAACAGCACCTCCCGGAAGAAGAATGGGACATGCAGGAGCCATTGTGGGCGGTTCGGACGATACGGCAGCAGCTAAAATGAAGATCATGCGTGAATGCGGAATCCATGTGGTGGACAGTCCTGCTGATATTGGAAAAACGATGGCTGAGGTTCTCCAGTAAAATGCAAGTGGCGTAACGATTCAGCCATTTATCTCCTTTTTCTATTTTAAAATTCTTTCCTAAATATTAACTTTGCCCCATATGAGTCAGGCTATTCAAGAATTAGAACACGTAGTAATCAAGTTTGCTGGAGATAGTGGTGACGGTATTCAATTAACCGGATCCCAATTTACCACCAATACGGCCTTAATTGGTAATGATTTATCAACCTTCCCTGATTTTCCGGCGGAAATTCGGGCTCCAATTGGTACCCTACCCGGGGTTAGTGGTTTTCAGCTTCATTTTTCATCTACAGCCGTTTTTACTTCAGGCGATCATTGCGATGTGCTAGTGGTTATGAATGCAGCCGCGCTTAAAGTGAATCTATCGTCCATTAAAAAGGGAGGGATTATCATTTTAAATACCGATGGCTTTGACGCCAAGAATTTACGCTTGGCCAATTATCCGGAGGGGGTAAACCCTCTTGAAAATGGATCCTTGGCATCCTATACCGTTTACCAAATAGATGTTACCAAACTAACGCGCGAAGCCTTAAAAGAAATCACTTCATTAGGTGTGAAGGAAAAAGATCGAGCAAAAAATATGTTTGTTCTTGGGTTTTTATATTGGATGTATGACCGCGATATGGAAACTACCATCAGTTTCCTTAAAGAAAAATTTGGCAAAAAACCTGATGTAATGGATAGTAATATCCTAGCTCTTAAGGCGGGTTACAATTATGGAGACACTACAGAAACATTCACATCTCGATACACCGTAGCAAAAGCAAAAGTAGAGCCTGGTGTTTACAGAAGTATTACAGGTAATTATGCGATATCATTAGGGTTGGTTACCGCAGCTCAGAAATCCGGATTGCCTGTATTTCTTGGCTCATATCCCATTACACCGGCATCAGATATTTTACATGATTTAAGTAAGTTTAAAAATTATGATGTAGTAACCTTTCAGGCAGAAGATGAAATTGCTGCAATTGCCTCTGCCATCGGTGCGTCGTATGGTGGAGCTATCGGGGTCACTACTACTTCAGGTCCAGGTATGGCGCTAAAGGCCGAAGCGATGGGCTTGGCTCATATGCTGGAAATCCCTCTGGTAATCGTTAATATTCAAAGGGGTGGTCCCTCAACCGGTTTGCCTACTAAAACGGAGCAAAGCGACTTAATGCAAGCCTACTATGGTAGAAATGGGGAATGTCCGATGCCTATTTTATCGACCTCCTCGCCTTCCGATTGTTTTGAAGTGGCAATCGAAGCATGTAGAATTGCTATTGAGCACATGACCCCGGTTATTCTATTGAGTGACGGATTTATTGCCAATGGATCAGAGCCTTGGAAATTTCCAAAGGCATCGGATATTCCTGAAATTAAAGTAAGTTTTAAAAAGACGTTAGAAGAAGGCGAAGAAAAATTGATGCCCTATCAGCGCGATGAAAAACTTGTAAGACCATGGGTGGTACCTGGCTACGCAGGTCTTGAACATCGTATTGGTGGTTTGGAGAAGCAAGATATTACAGGTAATGTAAGTTATGACGCCGAAAACCATGAGCATATGGTAAAAACGCGACAAGCTAAGGTCGATCTTATTGCTGATTATATTCCCGCTCAAAAAATTTGTCAAGGTGAAGATGCTGGGGATATTTTGATTTTGGGATGGGGTTCAACGTATGGTGTCATTACAGTTGTGGTGCAAAAATGATTGCACAAGGACATAAGATTTCTCATTGTCATTTGCGTAATATCAGACCATTTGCAAAAACCTCAGTGAAATTGTACATAACTTTAAAACAGTAATTGTTCCGGAAATCAATAATGGGCAATTGGTCAAAATTATCAGAAGTGAATTTTTGGTGGATGCGATTCCATACAATAAAATTAAAGGAACTCCGATTACCCAAGAGGAACTAGAGGCATTTATTGTAAGGCATATGGATGAAAAAATCTAAATGAAAAATTCCTTATTTCTCCTTCTGAGCTTTGTGGCTTTTGTTTCCTTGTCTTCGTGCAGAATTTCGAAAAAGAAAAAACAAAAGTATATCGCAGGGCTTTATCAGGAAATGAAAGATAGTTTTCCAAATACAGAACTTATATTATTTGAGGACAGTATTAAAATGATATTTCCGGATGATATCATTTTCGAAATTGGGTCTGCTCAAATTAAAACCACCTTCTTTGAACGATTAACTAAATTGTCTACCGTAATAAACAAGTATGAAAAAGTAAATATTCTGATCAATGGACATACAGACAATACCGGAGAAGAGCAGGTAAATAAACAACTTTCAAAACTACGAGCTGAAAGTGCAAAACAAATATTGGTGAAAAGCAAGGTGTATCCAAAAAGAATCTTTGTTTGGGGATTTGGTGCACGAATGCCAAGAGATTCTAATGACACCGAACAGGGAAAAGCCCGAAACAGAAGAGTAGAATTTGTATTATTATACCCGAAAGAGCGTATTTAAAAATATCTATTAATGAAAATACAGAAGGTCCTTTTGTTCATTCCTCTCTTTGCAGGATTGGTTTTTCTGAATTCTTGCTATAATTATGGCAAGTCGCATGAGCCTTATACCAATGCGCCGAAAGTATACAACCTGCCTCCCCTCCCAAGAAAATGGTAGGCGAACCCATTTCGTAAAGGGAATATTTTCAAAAGACTTATACTGAATTGAAGAGTACCTTGGAAGAAGCAGAGGTGGTGATGATTGAAGATAGTATAAAAGTGCTGTTCCCTTCCAATATTGTTTATAAGTCTGGTGGAAATGAGCCATCATCAGAGTATAGACCCTCCTTAGAAAAATTTGCGATCCTGCTCAAGAAGTATTTCAAAACAAATATTTTGATTTCGGGTCATACCGACAATATTGGAGATGCCAACAAAAATCGGGAACTTTCACGACTTCGAGCACTACATATAAAAAATATTCTCACAGAACAAGGTGTTGCTGGTGGACGGCTAACCTCATGGGGACTTGGGGCCTTATCCCCCATTGCAGATAATAGTACAACCGAAGGTCGCGATAAAAATCGTCGTGTTGAATTTGTGGTTCTTTTTCGTGAAAAGTAAATGGCCATTTTTTAATAAAAACCTTCATACATTTATTATTTAAGCTATTTTAACTTATATTTGTTTATTAGTAAAGATATTTTGTATCCAATGAGAAATCTATTAAACATATTTGTAGCCATCACATTATCTGCTTTTTTTGCTTCCTGCGGAAAAACAAAAAGTACTGACCCTCCTTTAACAAAAGATCGTGAGGAGGCCGTTTATGTATCGACAGACAATAACAACTTCATTAGTTATAATGCCATTAATGGAGCAAAAAAATGGGAAGTCATTTTAAATGGCTCCTGCAAAGGCACCCCGGTACTTTATCGGAAAAGAATTTATGTCCATACGGATGCAAATTTTTTGTATTCCATCGATATTCTTACCGGAGAAATTGCGCGATCTACCAATACCGGATTTCCCAGTACCTTAGCTATCACTGCTTTTAACGGTCGTATTTATATTGCTGCAGATAAATTGTATTGCTATGATACTACCTTGTCACAAATATGGGCCTATGATGGAGCCGCGCCTTGCACAAGTTCGCCACAAGTTTCCAATGACAAAATTTTCCTTGGTATTGGCGATAAAATACACTGTGTTGATTTAAGTGGCAATAATGTGTGGCAATCTCCGGCGGTGGTAGCCGGTTCTATTAAATCATCTCCCAGAGTTAGCAATGGGGTTGTGTTTACGGGGCGCAAGATAAATTCGTTTATGCAATTAAAGCATCAGATGGTTCTCCAATATGGAGTTATCAAACCGGTGATAAGGTGGAATCCTCACCCATGATTTACGGAGGTATGTGCTTGATTGGCGCCACGGATTATGATATCTATTGTATTGATACCATATCGGGGTTATTGCGCTGGAAGTACCACACTTTGGAACGTGTCAATTCATCGCCTACCATTCATGAAGCCACCAACACAGTACTCGTAGGAAGTTATGATTTTAACCTCTATGCAATCGATCACGTAAGCGGAACGCTACTATGGAAATATCCTGCAGGTAGCCTTATTAAATCTTCGCCTGTGGTATTTGGGGATTTGGTGTACTTTACTTCATTTGACAGGTATATTTATTGTGTAGATGCAAGGGATGGTCAATTGGTTTGGAAACAATTTATGAATGCCAATTCTCAAGGTTCCCCCATTGTTGATGATTTAAAGGCAGGGGCGTTCTCAACGGAAAGCGGTATGAGTAAATACTAGATCGGTAGCAATATCGAATCTTTTTGTCAGTTGATGTAATTTTTTTCACCGTTTTTCATGGTACCCCAATTCATTAAATTGCTGTTGTCCTTTTTTGGTGCGGGTGTAAAACGATCGCAATTCAAGGGTTATAGAAATTTTCATTTTACGGCGGCTACCAAGGTGTCGGTATTGCATGATCAAATCCTTCTTTTTTTTGAGGAGGAGATACCAGAGGTCAAATCCAATACGGAGGCCTACATCAATCAAATAATTGAAGGACTAAAAAAAGATTTTGCCCGTGATGCCGGTAAGTTGCACATACTAGACGATATTTTTTTTGAACTGAAGGTGGATCATCCCAATCGCAAGAAAGTGATTTCAATGCTTGCAAAATTGTAACTGGATTCACCATTTTATCGAGATTTTTATGTACCAAATTATGACTACTCGCAAATTGACAGAAAACGTTACATGAACATAGGAATATTTACGTACGGAACAAGAGGCGACTTGCAACCATACATTGCATTAGCACTTGAACTTAAAGATAGAGGACACAACGTAAGCCTTTCAGCAACTGAAGATTTCAAGGACTTTGTGGAAGGCTTTGGCGTATCTTTTCAACCACTTTGGGGAAATGCCGAAACAATGATGAACTCGATAGAAGGACAACGTATTTTGCAAACCGAGAACTCAATAAAATTGATGAAGTATTATTTTAAGGTTCTTCAAGAGAATAGAGAGACATTGCGAAAAAGTTATTTGGAAGCTATTTCAAAAGTTGATTTTATCATTGCCAACTCAATGACGTTGCCCATTGTAAGTGCCCTTGCAGAAAAGCAGTGTAAGAAGGTGGCATTAACTTATTTTATGCCACCAGTTGTTCCAACAACCGAGTTCCCATTGGGTGACTTTGATTTTTTTAACTTTCCTTGGTATAATAAACTTACTTACAAAATAGCACAAGGGTTCTTTTGGAAATTCATAAAACAAGACACGAATGAGTATAGAAAAGAACTTGGTTTGCCTGAGTTAAAAGAGAATGTTATAACGTATCTTGACAAACAGAAAATACTGGATTTATATTGTTTAAGTCAGTCATTAATCGCACAACCTAAAGACTGGGAAAGCCACCATAAAATAACTGGGTTTATAAATATTCCAAAACAAAATAGAGAAACCCATTATTTAGACCAAACACCAATAGAACTTTCAGAATGGTTATCTACTGGCGACAAACCAATTTATATCGGTTTCGGAAGTAATGGAGTTGGGAACACTGAGAAAATTTCCAAAATTTTGAAAGAAGTTTTAGAGAAAACCAATAAACGAATTTTGTTTTGTACGGGCTGGTCACAGTTCAACCATTTACCTAAACATGAAAATTTATTTGTAACCAAGTATGTAAATCACGAAACTATTTTACCAAAGTGCCAACTAGGTATTTTTCATGGTGGAGCAGGAACTTTGGCAACTATGTTACGCCACAATTTGCCTGTAATCATTGTTTCTTTTTATACAGACCAGCCAACTTGGGGGAAAATAGTTGAGAGTAAGAAATTAGGAGTTCATATCCCGGTTAAAACGGTATCAGCCGACAAGCTTATTTCGGCCATTCAAAATATAGAAACAGACGAAATCAAAAGAAATGTTGCGAAAATTGGACAACAAATCAGAGACGAAAATGGGCTTGACCAAGCAATAACTGAAATTGAAAAATACTTTAATGTGTAACAATAATAAGCCACATAACCTCACATTGGCGATAGTGGGGCTGCAAACAGAAAACACAATATTTGTAATTCTATTGGGCATTTGTGTAAATGTTGGACCGACTTTTTCAAATACTCCACCCTTGTCAATACCTAAACCGTTTAGTTCAACAATTTGCAATAATTACTAATAGAAACAAAATAATGATACTTAAAATAAAACCCATAGATATTGCATCCTATCCAATGCCGCAGTGGGCCTTCCATTTACTTAGGAGGCCGTCCCTGTTTCAGCAGGCAATTTTTTTAATTTTGTTTACCATTGGTTTGAATGCGAACGCACAAATAACACCCTATGAACAAAATGGCAAGAACTACACAGCTACCTATGAGGAATGTATACAATTTTATAAAGAACTTGATGAACAATATGAAAGTGTATCAATCATTGAAATGGGAATGACCGATGCCGGTTTGCCCTTGCATCTAGTGTTAGTCAATAGCAAGGGCCTGTTTAATCGCAAAGATTGGCAGCGGGACGAAGAGGTTGTAATATTGGTTAATAACGGAATTCATCCCGGAGAGCCGGATGGTATAGACGCCTCTATGATGCTGGTGCGCGACTTGGTTGCAAGTGCCGACAAATTGCCTCAGCAGGTAACCCTTGCATTCATTCCTGTATACAATATCGGAGGTTGCTTGAATCGAAGTCCCTATTTTCGTGTCGATCAAAATGGACCGGAGGCTTTTGGCTCAAGAGGCAATTCGCAAAACTTGGATCTCAATCGCGATTTTATCAAGTGCGACAGCAAGGAAGCACGGGCATTTGCTGAGATATTTCAATGGGTTTTGCCCGATATTTTGATTGACAATCATGTGAGTGACGGAGCCGATTATCCGAATATTATGACGCTAGCCACTTCGCAACACAATAAGTTGGGAGCTGAAATGGGAACCTATCTTCATACCATTTTTGAGCCGGCATTATATACCTCGATGAAAGAAAAACATTTTCCTATGATTCCGTATGTAAATGTGTGGGGTAGAGATGCTAAAAATGGCTGGCCGCAATTTTTTGATTCCCCAAGATATAGTACCGGTTATGCCACTTTGTTTCACACCTTTGGTTTTACCATCGAATCTCATATGCTCAAACCCTATCCGCAACGAGTAGAAGCCACCTATGAATTGATGAAAAGCATTATTGATTTCGCCGTATCGCATTCCGAAGAAATACGTTCGCTTCGGAAAGCAGCACATGAAAATGCTTTGGCCCAATCAGCGTTTCCCTTACATTGGAAACTAGATACCACACAGCATACCAAGCTACACTTTGAGGGCTATGCATATAAAACGAAAACAAGTGCCGTATCGGGTTTGCCCGTTCATTACTACGACCGTACCGCCCCTTATACCGAAGTAATACCTTTTCACAATTACTATCTTCCTTCAGCTTTTGTAGAGGCGCCCGAGGCTTATATCATTCCGCAGGGATGGTGGAAGGTGATTGAATTATTGCAACTGAATCACGTTCAAATGCATCGCTTGGCTCGTGATACCATTATCTCTGTAGAAGCCTATTCTATTACCGACTGTGCGATGGCTGCCAGATGTTATGAAGGTCACCATAGCAATTCACGTATTTCCGTTAGCCGAAAAATCATTCAACAAAAATTTAGGAAGGGGGATTATTTCATTCCACTGCAACAGATGCGGAAGCGATTCATTATAGAGGTTTTGGAGCCTATTGGCGAGGATAGTTATTTTGCTTGGAACTATTTTGATGCCATTTTGGTGCAGAAAGAAGGGTATAGCGATTATGCGTATGAAGACTTGGCGGCTGAATACTTGCAACAACATCCTGAACTAAAGGTACAACTATTAGAAAAACAAGAGAACGATACAGCCTTTGCAAAAAGTGCGTCTGACCAATTAGACTTTGTATACAAGAATTCACCTTACTATGAATCGGCCCACAATTTATATCCCGTTTATCGATTCGTAAACAAGGGGGATATTTCTAAACCAAAGTCAGGTGAAATATTGGAACGAGAGGCCAACAAAAAAGATGAATAAACGATTTTCTTTCAATATCTTCATTCAAAAAATCGCCTCATCATTTTGGAAAGAATAGCAAATAGAACCGTATTAATTACAGGTAGCACAGCAGGTATTGGCAAAGCCATTGCGGAAGCCTTTGCGCAGTTAGGATATCAAATTGTTTTCAATGGTCTCGAACCTAATGGAGCTGAAATCGCCGCCGACTTGGCTGCAAAATATAAAATTAAGTATCTCTTTTCAGCATCCAATATGATGGACCCGTCCGCTCTTCGAAACATGGTGAGAGAGGCAATCGAACATTTTGGCCGCATTGATATTTTAGTGAACAATGCCGGTATCCAATTTGTAAGTTCCATAGAAGAATTTCCGGAAGACAAATGGGATGCTATTATTGCTGTAAATTTATCTGCAGCGTTTCATTTGACCAAGGCCGTTTGGCCTCAAATGAAAGCAAATCAGTTTGGAAGAATTATTAATATTTCCTCTGCACATAGTCTTGTTGCTTCTGAAAATAAGAGTGCCTATGTAGCTTCCAAGCATGGTTTGAACGGACTCACCAAAACTATCGCCTTAGAAGGGGTTCCCTATAATATTACCTGCAATGCTATTTGTCCTGGATATGTACATACTGCCATTGTAGAAGGGCAAATCGCCAATCAAATGAACGTAAATCAAATGACGGCAGAGGAAGTGGTAGAAAAGGTAATGCTATCGAAGCAGGCTCTTAAGGAATTTATTCCAATGGAATTGATTGCGAAAACGGTTTTGTTTTTAGCTGCTGAAGAGGCGCGTACCATCACAGGTGTAACATGGCCCATCGATGCGGGATGGTCGGCACAATAAATCGTTTCCTTATGACACATTTTAATTTTTCAGAAAATATTGTAAAGGTAAATGGGATTGATTTGCATTTTATTGAATATAAAAATGCCGAACCGCCATTGTTACTAATGCATGGTCTTACCGCCAATGCACATGCCTTTGATGGTTTGGTAAAGGCCGGACTGGCAGAAAACTTTTCACTGATCAGTGTTGATTTTAGGGGGAGGGGTCTTAGTTCCAAACAAGCATTGCGTTACGGAATTGAAGATCATGCGCAAGACATAATGGGCTTGCTTGATTTGTTGAAGATAGATGCTATAATGCTTTGTGGGCATTCCTTTGGTGGGTTGATGGCAACCTATTTGGCGTTTCATTTTCCGGAGCGATTCACAAAAGTCATAATTTTGGATGCGGCACCGAAAATGAATCCCAAGGCTGCAGAAATGTTGGGATCTGCCTTGTCACGCCTTGATAAAACCTGTATTCATTTCGAAAACTATCTGAGCACGATTCGGTCAGCGCCCTATTGTACCTTTTGGGACGATGCCATGTTGAGTTATTACCAGGCTGATGTGAAAGTAAACAGTGATAATTCGGTTCAACCCCGTAGCAATTTGAAAGACATCGTAGAAGTAGCAATTGCGATTTCAAAAGAACCTTGGGCAAGGTATTTTGAAAATATTTCCCAGAACGTTGTGCTGGTAAATGCTACAGACGCCTATACAATGGGGATGCCACTACTTCCTGAAGCACTAGCAATCGAAACCCATGCCACCATGAAAAACGCTACCTATGTTTCCATGAAGGGAAATCATCAAACCATGTTGTATGGTGAGCATGCCCTTGTTTTGGTTGAAATGATCAAGCGATTTGCTCTTTGATTATTTTATTCAGAAACTTTAGACATCCATTTTTTTTGTTTTGCATTGATTTATATTTACCCTTGTAATTGAAAACGTTATGATGGTAAAGCTATTTGCCAGTGCAGTGTATGGAGTAGATGCCATCACCATAAGTACTGAGGTAGACGTATTGGATGGGCTGAAATTTTTTGTGGTCGGACTTCCTGATAATGCTGTAAAAGAAAGTCAGCATCGGGTGGAAAGCGCCTTAAAAAATAACGGCTATCGGTTTCCACGTATCAAAGTAATTGTGAATTTGTCGCCGGCTGATATCAAAAAATCAGGCAGTGCCTTCGACCTGCCCATAGCCATTGGCATTTTAGGAGCTACGGAGCAAGTTCGGATAGACGATTTGCAGAAGTATATTATTATGGGCGAACTTTCTTTGGACGGAAGCATACTTCCCATTAAAGGGGCTTTGCCTATTGCCATTCAAGCACGCAAGGAAGGCTTTGAAGGATTATTTGTACCCATACAAAATGCGCGGGAAGCAGGCATGGTAAATAACCTACCTGTATTTGGTATTTCGCATATCAATGAACTAATAGACCATCTCAACGGATTTAAAAAAATTGAAGCCGTTCAGGTGGATACCCGCGATGAATTTTTTCATTCGCAATATGATTTTGAAATTGATTTTTGTGATGTGAAAGGACAAGAAAATATTAAGCGGGCTTTGGAGATTTCTGCCGCCGGAGGCCATAATGTAATTTTAATCGGTCCGCCGGGTGCCGGTAAAACCATGTTGGCCAAAAGGCTTCCATCCATCTTACCGCCCTTATCACTTACCGAAGCCTTGGAAACTACCAAAATTCATTCGGTGGCTGGTAAGCTTCCCGAAAATGCCACCTTGGTTTCTAAACGACCATTCCGTTCGCCACACCATACCATCAGCGATGTGGCATTAGTGGGAGGTGGTGGTACTCCTCAACCTGGTGAAATATCTTTGGCGCATAATGGAGTTTTATTTCTGGATGAACTGCCTGAGTTTAAACGCACCGTTTTAGAAGTAATGCGGCAACCGATGGAAGAACGAAGGGTAACTATTTCACGGGCTAAGATGTCCATTGATTATCCGGCAAGCTTTATGTTGGTGGCCAGTATGAATCCTTGTCCCTGCGGTTATTTTAATCATCCCGAAAAAGAATGCAGTTGTCCACCAGGAACCGTACAAAAATATCTCAATAAAATTTCGGGCCCGCTTTTAGATCGAATTGACTTGCATGTAGAAGTAACTCCCGTTCCATTTTCTGAATTGTCTGCTGCAAAAACAACCTCCAGCGAAAATAGTGAAGATATTCGAGCACGCGTAATTCAGGCGAGACAGATTCAGGAAGTACGATACAAAAACCATGAAGGCGTTTATGCGAATGCACAAATTAGTAGTAAGCAATTACAGGAAATTTGTATCATCAATCAAGCAGGACAAAATTTACTCAAAACCGCTATGGAACGGCTCAACTTGTCGGCACGGGCTTATGATAGAATCTTAAAAGTATCGCGCACCATTGCCGACCTTGCAGGCTCAGCTGAAATTCGGACAGAGCATCTGGCCGAGGCCATACAGTATCGGAGTTTAGATCGAGAAAATTGGGGGAGTTAGGGGAGAGGAGTTAGGAAGTAGGCAGTAGGAAGTTGGCAGTAGGGAGTAGTCAGTAAGCAGTTGTCAGTAAGCAGTAAATAGTAGGCAGTAAACAGTATGCAGTAAACAGTAACCCTTTCTCCGAAGGCTGTACTTTCGTGAGTTTTATGTTCTTGGTTGCTTTTAGTCAAGCATGCACAGAGGTCTACATCTCTTAATCAAACTCGTACTAATTTTTTATAAATTTTTTCTTATTCAAAAAATACATACCACTTGGAAGGTGTGACACATCTATAACTGTATATTCGTACATGGCCTGTACTTCAAGTAATTTCATTCCAATAAGATTGGTGACTATTAATGGGGTTCCTTTTTTTGTATTGGCAATCGTAATTTTATCTGAGGTTGGATTAGGATATACTTGAATAGATGCCTCTTCCAATGATATTTCATCCAAACTTGTAGCACATAGATTGTTAGCCAATAAGCCGGAACGGAAATTATTTAGGAAGTACCACATTCGCTGTTTTTGTCCCTGTGAAAAAAAATTCAAACAAGAAGAAGGAGAGTAGTCCATATAATTATCACCCATATTTACATAAGGATAATATAGGTTGTTGAATACGTTTACACCGGGGCACGCTGTCCAGGTAGCACATGGATATTGATTGGGATATCCAGGAAGTGGTGGTTGGGAGGCCATGGTCGCATTGTTATCTTGTTGCGGGTAGGTATCATTCACATAATCGTCACAACAGCTGCAATCCCCCCATATGTGGCGCAATCCAAGCCAATGACCCACCTCATGTGTTAATACCCTAAAATTTGGGCTGTTATATCCAAGTGCACTGTACGTTATTGACACGCCGTCATGCTGCACTGGGCTTCCTGGAAAATCAGCTAAACCAACCAATGACCCACTTAAATTCGCCACCCAAATGTTTAGAAATTTAGAAGGATTGTATGTTTGATAATAGGGAAAAGCCGTTTTTAGATATAGAGGGTTTTGCGATAAATCTATTTGAGGTGGCGTATAGTCATAAGTCATACCACAATAAATAAACTGAATTTCACAATCTGCTGCAATATTGTTATAATTAAGGGCCCATAATCCATTTGGATTTTCGTAGCCCCCAAACATTCCCGTATTGGACGCATCAGGGATTTGTCTTCTGAAATCTTTTGTGAGAATTTCAGTTGCTTCCTGCACCAGAGGCTCAGGAACCTTTTGGGCTTGAGTATTCCAAATAACATGAAAAACTACCGGAATTGTGACTACGCTCCGAGTCTTTGAAACTGGGCGATAATCTACTTGCAAATCTTGGGAACGATAAATACTGTCCAATTCAGGATACAATTCGATTAAGCGTTTTTTACTTGCGTTTGCACCACAAATTTCCTGAGCAAAGGATTTTAAACAAATCGTGAGAAGCAATAAAAGGGTCAAAATAATTATAGGGATTCTCTGAAATTTTAGAGGCAACTTATGGGTGCTCGGAATGTGGAGCGTTTTCTTTTTCATGGTACGATAGTTGTTTTGAGTTATTTGGGTTACAACGAAGATACTGCGAAATTTCGGATAGAATTATTCCGCTTTTGCTTTTGTGTAATGGTGATTAGAGTAATATTGGCCCATCATGTACACCAATGGCTGGCATGCTAGTACTTAAGCTGGACAGCAATAAGCTGCAAATTATTCATGCCAACAGCTTACACATAGACTAATTCGGTTCTTTCCTAATCTAATTAGTTCCGATGGATTGAACTCTAAATTACACTGCTCTTTATATACGAAATAAACCCAGATTGAAAAATCTTCATTTTTAATTCCAACTTGTTTTAAATCTTCTTTTGATTGCTAGATTGTATCGATGAGGTAATTAATTGCATTGGTAAAGTAAGCGGACTGTTCATTAATTTCTAATTCTCAATAAGGATTTATTGAGGTAGGATTTTGCTTTATTGCTGAATTTACTATTTTTGCGTTAAGGCTCTTTGTACTTATTTTTAGCACATATTTGATTCCCATCTATTTTATTCGTTTTAACCGATTACTTCTTTTGAATCACTCCTCTTTTTACTGCCTCAAAATAAAACCACCTATTTATGTTATCTCTATTTATATCAATATATGCAACAACCTCAGGCTAAATGGCTCATAGAGAAATAAGGACGAGGATCTCTTTGTTCAAAGGTTAATTCTTTTGTCATCCGAAGCCATTTTAAGGTATCTGTTATTTTGGGAACAAAAGAAATTCCAGCATCGTCTTTGCAAATAAATGCAATGAGTGAATCTGTTTGTTGATAAAATACAAATCCACCGAGGTCAGGCATATAAAAATCTTCAAGAGCGGGCATTGCGCTTCCAATTAAATTAAGATACTTGTAGGTGATTTCGGTAGTACTATCGGTAAGTATTAGGGTATCAAGTGTAATTCCTAGTTGCGAAAAGGGATGGAAATGTCATAACTTGGTAGAGATAAGCTATCTAAACAAGATGAATGATAAATTTTCCATTTCCCTAAATCATATAAAGTATGTAGTCCAAATGAATCAATTAATTTTGGGTAGTATAAATTTCTATTTTCTGTATTTTCATTTTTGACATTTGTACAACTCACGAATATTAAAAAGATATTAAGGGCAATTATTCTCATCATTTGTTGCTATTATTATTCCCTCCCTGCGAACGCTGTGCCTTCTCGAGTTTTATATTCTTAGTTGTTTTCAGCAACATAAACGCAATCTTCGCAACAGGATGGAAAGTCAATCCTACCTAACACACAAAAAAAGCTTTATCTAATCAAAAAAAGAAACTAGGCGTTCTCCAATACTTTGGAGCGGCGCTTAATATCTCATCATTGGCTTGGGCAGCATATTTCTCAAAATTCTTGACAAACATCGCCGCTAATTCGTATGATTTTTTGGCATACTCATTTTTATCAGTCCAGGTATTTTCAGGAATTAATAATTCAGAAGGAACATTCGGACAGGCAGTCGGCATTTCAAAACCAAACACCGGATGTGGTACATATTCAACAGTGTCTAAATCACCATTCATGGCAGCTGTGATCATCGCACGCGTATAACTTAATTTCATTCTATTGCCAATTCCATAAGGGCCGCCACTCCAGCCGGTATTAATCAACCAAACTTTTACATCAGAATGCTGTTCCAGTTTTTTGCCCAATAGTTCGGCATATTTGGTAGGATGCAAAGGTAAAAAGGCTCTTCCAAAACAAGCACTGAAGGTAGCTTGTGGTTCTGTAACGCCTACCTCTGTTCCGGCAACTTTAGCGGTATATCCACTGATAAAACTATACATCGCCTGGCCTTTATTTAACTTGGAAATCGGAGGTAAAATTCCGTATGCATCACAAGTCAAAAAGAAAATATTTTTTGGGTCGCCGGCAATGCTTGGCTCTTTTGCATTTGAAATATGATTGATAGGATAGGCTACTCGGGTATTTTCAGTAACACTGCCATCCGCAAAATTTACCGTATTGGTGTTTTCGTGGTAGGTAGTATTTTCAACCAGTGCATTTGGTTTAATGGCCTGATAAATTTGCGGTTCTTTTTCCTCTGTCAAATCAATACATTTGGCATAGCAGCCCCCTTCAAAGTTAAACACAGAACCTTCGTCCCAACCATGCTCGTCGTCACCAATGAGCTTTCTATTAGGGTCTGCACTCAAAGTGGTTTTTCCGGTACCGCTCAATCCAAAAAACAACGCAACATCCCCATCATTGCCTTCATTTGCAGAGCAATGCATACTGAGCACCCCTTTCTCATGTGGTAATATATAATTCAATACGCCAAAAATGCCTTTTTTCATTTCACCGGTATAAGCAGTGCCCCCAATCAAAATCATTTTTTTAGAAAAATTTACAATGGTAAAATTTCCTTGTCGGGTGCCGTGTACCGCCGGATCGGCAGTGAATCCGGGTGCTTGTATAATAATCCAATCCGGATTTTGGGTTTTGATTTCTTCTTCAGTAGGACGGAGAAATAAATCATAACAAAACAAATTGGCCCATGGATATTCATTAATCACTCTAATATTTAATCGATGTTTCGGATCGGCACATGCATAGGCATCGCGCACCCATACCTCTTTCCCTTGTAGGTAAGCGGTGATATCCTTATAAACAATTTCAAAATGCTCGGGAGAAATGCCAATATTGATATCGCTCCAATCTACACTGCTTTCGGTGCTTGCGTCTCTAACAGTAAATTTATCTTTTGGAGAACGTCCTGTAAATTTTCCGGTGCTTACCGCCAGGGCGCCAAGGTCTGTAATACTACCTTGTCCTAATTCTACCGTTTTCTGCGTAAGCGCTTCCGGTGACAAATTCCAATGGACCATCGCTGGACTTATTCCTAATTCTAATAAGTTTGCAGCCGGGTTCTTTAATCCTATTTCTTGCATTTTATAAAATTTTTTAGAAGTTGCAAAGATACATTCGCTCATATCATTATCGCAATTTAGATATCATAATTTGTTAACACGAAATTATTTAATTTTAACAAATTAGATGTTGTAACATACAATTTTTAGACTACCTTTGCCAACTAAAATTTAAAAAATGAAAAAGACTATTTTTACATTTGCCATCGTTGCACTATTAGCATCATGCCAATCAGCTCCTGAAGGAGAAACAGCTGCAACAGCAGAAAAACAAGAAGCCGCAACAGGCACCGGAAACGTTTACAATGTGGATAAAACTGCTAGTACCGTTTCATTTGTTGGTTCAAAACCAGTAGGAACGCACATGGGTGATTTTTTATTGTCAGAAGGTAGTTTTACTATAAATGAAGGCAATATCACCGCTGGTAATTTTTCTATTGATATCAATTCAATGAAAATTACCGATAAAGAAATTGATGCAGAATCAGCCGGCAAATTGCAAGGTCACCTTCTTTCACCTGATTTTTTTGATGCTGCAAAATTTGGTACTGCAAAATTTGAAATTACAAGTTGCGTAGCGCTTACCGGCGATTCAACGGCAACCCATACCATCGGTGGAAATCTTACCTTAAAAGACAGTACCAAAAATGTGACCTTCCCTGCAAAAGTTACCCTTTCTGATAAAGGAGCCACTGCTACTGCTGACTTTAATATCGACAGAACACAATGGGGATTGTTTTATGGTAACGACAAGTCCTTAGGGGATAAATTTATTTATCCTGAAGTAAAAATCAAATTTAATATTGTTGCCAACAAGTAATTATTTTGTTGTCCTCAAAAAAAAAGCAGTCCCGAAAATGGACTGCTTTTTTTACCTGATACATTTTTTATTTCTTCCACTTAATGCCACATCCCACAGCCTTGGTTGCCTTTAAGCTAACAGGCAAATCCGTGGTAAGTTGATCTAAGGCGTATTCGGCAATTTTGTGTACGCCATCTGGCTCAAAGGCATTATCATCTATGGCACCGATATATTCGACCGTGAATATTTTTTGTTGTCTTTTTAGAATATAGACATGAGGTGTTTTGGTGGCTCCAAATCTTTTAGCAATTTCCTGTGTTTCATCCTGTAAATAGTCAAAAGGGAAGGCTTTATCTTCTGCACGTTCCACCATATTTTCATAAGAATCTATCGGTTTGGCTGTAGGGTCATTCGGATTAATTGCCAATACGGGATAACCCATCATCGCATACTTTTTGTGCAGTGCAATGATTCGATCTTCATAAGCTACTGAAAAGGGGCAGTGGTTGCAAGTGAAAATGAGAATGATTCCTTTTTCTTTTTCGTAATTTTTTAGAGATTTATGGGTACCATCAATACTCAGTAATTTAAAATCCACAATGGTATCTCCAACGGTATATCCTTGTTTGCCGCCATCTGCATGCGACACCAATGAAACCGAAAGGAAAAACAATAGAAGAATAGTGAATGGACGTGTCATAATTTATCGGTTTATAAAGTTCGTTTTAAGTATTGAATCCAATAGTTCAAAGTTAAGTTCTTTTTCTAAAAAATATCGAAAGGATGTATTATTATTAACAAGCAAGGTTGCCGGCAGTGCGCCACTCCAATTTGTATCTACCGAATTGATCCATGCATTGGCATTCGGTTCATTGAGTAATACCACCTCCGCTTGAATTCTTTCTTTTGTCAAAAACGGAATGACCTGCTCCGTTCTCTTTTTTACATAATCTAAACTGATTAAAAGTACTTTCACTTTCTGCTTACTATATGCTATCTGCAAGCTGTCAAAGGCAGGAAGTTCTGCTACACAGGGAATGCACCAAGTAGCCCAGAAATTGAGTACATAAGTAGTGTCATTTTGTATATGCAGCATCGAATCGAGCCAGGGTATTTTTACAATGGGAACATTTTGTTTCCCTGCTGAAAACGAATAACAAAAAATGGTAAGGACAAGAACTACTATTAATGGCACCCTAATGGAATGTTTCATGGCTTTCATATTTTTAGAATTTAGCCAATCAGTATGGTAGTTAGGGCACCTGCCAAATACCCGAGCAGTGCCGCAAAAGACACATTTTTTAGGTACCAGAAGAAGCTGATTTTTTCAATACCCATGGCCGCTACTCCTGCAGCAGATCCAATAATTAAGATGCTACCGCCGGTACCTGCACAATAGGCTAAAAAATTCCAGAAGAAATGACCGGTGGGGTATTGCACTTTCGAAAACATTCCCTGTATGGCTGCTACTAACGGCACATTATCAAAGATTGCGGAAAGTAACCCGATGCCTATCACAATGATATTTTCATTTTGAACCTTGCTACTTAGCGTGGTAGCCATATTTTGTAATATGGAAGTCGATTGCAATGCGCTAACTGCTAATAGTATGCCCATAAAGAAAAGGATACTGGGTAAGTCTACTTTTTCTAAAGCAACAAAGATGGAAGGTTGCTGCTCTGTATTATTTGGTTTTTTCTTATGAAGGGTCTCGCTTATCAACCATACGATACCAACCGCAAACATCATTCCCATATAGGGAGCCAAATGGGTAAAGGTTTTAAATATTGGGACAAATATCAAAAGAGAAATGCCCGAATAAAAAATAATAACACGCTCCTTCGGTTCTACCGATATTTCGGCCACACTTTTTTTAGGAGAAAAACGTCCCTTGATTTTTGTAAGGAAAAAAAATAGGGGGACACAAACTGAAACCAGACTTGGTAGGAAAATAGATTTCATAATGCCCACCGCTGTGATTTGATTTCCAATCCAAAGCATGGTGGTGGTAACATCTCCAATGGGGCTCCATGCACCGCCGGAGTTGGCTGCAATAATTACCATTCCGATGACTATATTTTTATCTCTTTGATCGCTAAGAATTTTTGCCACCAGAGTGCTCATTACAATGGCGGTGGTTAAATTATCCAGTATAGCCGACAAGAAAAAAGTTATGAGTGAAATGATGATAATCAATGTACGTTTGTTGGTGGTTTTTATGGCATCAATAATCACTTGAAATCCCTCATGCAAATCAATGAGCTCCACAATAGTCATTGCCCCAATTAGAAAAAATAAGATACCGGCAATATCACTGATATGCTCAGCCAGTTGATCATTTACTGTATGCGGATCGGCTGCATTCAAAATGTAAATCACCCAACAACTAACCCCCATCAATAGGGCGCTTGCGGCTTTGTCAATTTTTACTTTGTGTTCTAAAATAATAAAAAGATAGCCAATAAAAAAGGTAATTAAAATGAATAGAATCATACTAACAAATATAAGCAGTAACCTGCATAAAAGTGGAAATACTTATCATCCGCAAAAAACATTTTTTTCGCATCGAATGAATTTATGTGCTTACTTTGTTGTAAAATATGTCACTATGAATGTAGTAATAACCGGCGGAAGTAAGGGAATAGGCAAGGCCATTGCTGAAAAGTATGTTGAGGAAGGTTGTAATGTTTTTATCTGCGCAAGAAATAGAAACGACCTTGAACAAGCGGTAAATGAACTATCTGCTATTAATACGATGGTTGATTTATTTTATAGTGTGGTGGATCTCTCTGTTAAAAGCGAAGTCATTGATTTTGCCAATGATGTGTTGCGAGAGTTTAAGACCGTTGATGTATTGATAAACAATGCGGGTGTCTTTTTGCCGGGCGACATCGCCACTGAGGAAGATGGAATGCTTGAGAAACTTATTGAAACCAATGTATACAGCGCCTACCATTTGACTCGTTGTTTACTGCCGGTAATGATTCAACAGCAATCCGGTCATATTTTTAATATTTGTTCGGTGGCTTCACACAAGGCCTATATGAATGGAGGTTCCTACAGCATTAGCAAATTTGCACTGCTTGGCTTTTCAAAAAATTTGCGAGAAGAAATGAAGCCGCATCGCATTAAGGTCACCACGGTGAGTCCGGGTGCCACCATGAGTGCTTCCTGGAGCGGAAGCGATGTGAGCGAAGATCGGATTATGACTCCAAGAGATATTGCAGAAATAATTTGGAGTGTGCAACAACTTTCGCCGCAGGCTGTGGTGGAAGATATCGTTTTAAGGCCTCTGCTTGGCGATTTGTAGTATTAATTGATCCAGTTTTTTCATCTTGAATGAGGTGTCGAACTACCACTTGTACCCCATATTTTTCATTTAAATATTTGGCCATTTTATCGGTGCAATATACCGAGCGATGCTGTCCACCTGTGCATCCAAAACTAATTTGCAAGTTTTTAAATCCTCTTTCGATATAATCCTTAACAGAAATATCAACGATTTTTTTTGCAGAATCTAAAAATTCATTCACTTTGGTTTGGGATTCTAAAAAATGAATGACCTCCTGATCGCGCCCTGTTAATTTTTTATAAGGTTCAAATCGACCTGGATTGAGGATGCCTCGGCAATCAAACATAAAACCGCCTCCATTGCCACTTTCATCGGCGGGTATCCCTTTTTTGTATGAAAAACTTTGAACAATTACTGTTAATGGGCTTACGACTTTTTGATCATCCATTTCATATTTATTTTTCAGTTTCGGGCCAATTAATTGTTTCAAAATTTCACCAAGTTCCGGATAGGGTTGCAAGGAATTTGTATACTGATGAATCCATTGTTCAATATTTTGAAGCCCATATGGAATGCTGCTCAAAAAATGGCTTCGTCTTTCGATAATGCCTCGAAGCCCGTAAGCTCCAAGTACCTGCAAAAGTCTGAGCAACAAAATTTTTGAATAATTCAAATCAAATTCCATCTCATTAAATGGATGGAGAATTGCCAGCTCCTTTTTATAATATTGAAATAGGGTTTCTTTCAATTCGAAAGGTAAGGCTGCCTTTGCCTGCCAAAGCAAAGAGGCGACATCATATTGAGCCGGTCCCTCCATGCCTCCCTGATAATCGATGAAGTAGGGGATTTCGTTTTTTATCATGATATTTCGAGCCTGAAAATCACGAAACATAAAACACACCGGTTCCATATTTTCTATACTACGGGAAAATTGGTCAAATTCTGCCTGCAATTTCCATTTATCGTATAAAATTTCATGGAGGTCTAAAAAATAATATTTGAAATAATTGAGGTCGGCAAGTACTGCGGAGCGGTCAAATTTTTTCGAAGAGAAACACTTGTTGAAATCGATTTGTTTTTTGCCTTCTACTTGCATTTTTACAAGTCCCTTCAACGATTTTTTATATAATTCCTCAATATCGGAATGGTTTTCAGCGCCAAGTACCCGATCGAGTAAACTCTCATGGCCTAGGTCGGTAAGGATATATACCATTTTGTCTGTATGAATATATTCAAGAGAGGGTACCTGTATTCCCAATTTTTGAAATACTTCAGTAAAATAAAAGAAGGTCTCATTTTCTTCGATATGAGGATTTTCGCAAGCAATGTAGGATGTACCGCTTTTTAATAGAATTCTGTAGTATTTTCTATTGGACCCTGCTTGGGCCAGTGAGTGAATGGATGCTATCGACTCTTTGCCAAAATGACCTTCAACTATGGTTTGCAACATGAGGCAAAGATACTCTTCAAAATGAATATATTTACAGTGAGGAGGCCTCGTATTTTTATTGTATTTTAAAAAGCAGTAATATTGTAAAATGGTTGCTACTAAAGGTAAATTTATTGCATTTGAAGGTATTGATGGAAGCGGAAAAAGTTCGCAAATTCAATGGGTGAAACGCAAACTGGAGGAGGCCGGATATAAGGTATATACTACATTTGAACCCACTGACAATAAAATAGGGTCTATCATTCGCTCTATTTTAAAGGGAGATGAACGAGCCGATCATTTGACCATTGCCGCACTTTTTTGCAGCCGATCGCTTGCACCACCTGTTAAACCAGGAAGATGGAATTCTAAAGAAATTGTCGGAAGGTTATATTGTATTGACCGACAGATATTATTTTTCATCCTATGCATATCATTCAGTTCATGTTGACATGGATTGGGTGATTGAAATCAACAAGAAAAGTGCGGAACTGTTAAGACCTGATGTAAACATTTTTATTGATTTGAGTCCTGAATTGGCAATGAATCGTATTGAACGAAATCGAAACAAGACAGAGCTATTTGAAACCCTTGATATGCTGAAAAGTGTATATAGCAATTACCAAATTGCATTTGAAAGGATGAAGACGGTTGAAAAAATCTGTAGGGTTGATGGGGATGATACTCAGGAATTAATTGGAGAAATCATCATGAAAGAAATTGAACGGATTTTGTAGTCACACCCATTGCCCACTACTCCCAAATCCTCAAATCCCCAAATCCCCAAATCTTCAAATCTTTTCAAATCTCCAAACTTTCAAATCCCCAAATCTCCAAACTTTCAAATCTTCAAATCCCCAAATCTTCAAATCTCCAAATCTTCAAATCTCCAAATCTCCAAATTTTCAAATTACATTACCTTTTTCATCACATTATATACCACATGTGGTTTGCCAAGGGTGTAGAAATGAATAACAGGTACTTTTGCTTCTATTAAATCTCGAACCTGCATCAACAGCCATTCTTCTCCCACCAGTTCGGTATCTTTTTCGTTTTTGCATTTCATCATTTCTATTGCCAGATCATTTGGAATATCTACATGAAAAATAGAAGGAATTCCTGATAATTGTTTTTTTGAAGTGATGGGTTTGATGCCTGGAATGATTGGGACTTCTATTTTGGATTCGCGACAACTATTGACGAAATTATGATATTTCTTATTGTCAAAAAACATCTGGGTGGTAACATAGTCTGCTCCTGCATCAATTTTGTTTTTCAAAAACATTAGGTCCAAATCAGGGTTAGGACTTTCATAATGTTTTTCAGGATAACCGGCCACTCCAATACAAAAATCGGTTTTAACCCCTTCTGATATTTCTTCCTCCAGATAAATACCCTTGTTGAGTTTTTCAATTTGCTTTACCATATCAATAGCATAATTATGACCGCTAGGATGGGGAATTTTTTTGGTGGGTCACCGCGTAAGGCCAGCACATTATCGATGCCGAGGAAATTTAAATCGATGAGGGCATTTTCGGTTTCATCATTGGAGAAACCTCCGCAAATCAAGTGCGGAACAGCATCTACTTTATAGTGGTTCATCAAGGCTGCACAAATGCCCACAGTACCGGGGCGTTTTCGTATTTCAATTCGATCAAAGGATCCATCGCCTTTCCGTTTAAATATTTGCTCAGACCGATGATAGGTAACATTTATAAATGAAGGTTTAAATTCCATCAAGGGATCCAATACATTGAAAATCGAATCAATACTTTTACCCTTTACAGGAGGAAGTATTTCAAAAGAGAAAAGTGTTTTGCCGGCTGCTTGCCTGATATGTTCTGTTACTTTCATAAAAAAGCAAATATAGTAAACTCCTATTGAATGTCTTGGCTTTCACATCCTCTGATTGCAAATCTTCATTTTTGGGTATGGCTTAGTGACTTTCCGACGATTTCGCCAGCTAATTGAAAAAAATGGCAACTGCTACATTAGTAACTCAATCGCATTTAGCAATTACAAAACAATTACCTTTGCATCCGATTTAGTTCTTCAGACATAGCTAAAATTAATAGCTTAACATTCACGGGTCATGCTCTTTTAAAGATAAGAGAAAAAACATTTCATTTTTTTTGTTCTATATAGTTCATCAAAAAAACCAACCTTGAAGTTATTAATTATTACTTTATCAGTGGGGCTTTTGTAAACTTTATTAAACAAAAAAAATTAAACATGACTACATTCAATGAGTTAGGGTTGAACGAGCAATTGCTATCAGCCATTCAAGAGATGGGATTTAACAATCCTACAGAAATTCAACAAAAAGCAATCCCTATTTTCTTACAAAGAGAATCAGATTTAGTGGCCCTTGCACAAACGGGTACCGGTAAAACGGCTGCTTTCGGCTTGCCCATTTTACATCATCTAGATGTAAACGATAAAAGCACCCAAGCGCTTATTATTAGTCCTACAAGGGAACTTTGTATGCAAATTACCAATGATCTAAAAAACTATAGCAAACAAATGCGTGGGGTACGAATTGTGGCTGTTTATGGTGGTAGTAGTATCATGGGGCAAATCAAGGAAATCCGACAAGGGGCGCACATCATTGTGGCAACTCCCGGTCGTTTGATTGACTTATTGGATCGAAAAGCCATGAAAATTGATCAGATACAAACTGTTGTTTTAGATGAGGCGGATGAAATGCTGAATATGGGATTTCAAGAAGATATGGAAACCATTTTGGCACAAACTCCTGAGGATAAAATCACAGGATTATTTAGTGCAACCATGCCTAAAGAAATTCGAAACATAGCCAATAAATATTTGAAAGAATCGGTGGAAGTTTCTTCCGGTAAAAAGAATACAGCCTCTGCCGATATTACGCATCAGTATGCGGTTGTGCAAGCTAAAGATAAATTAGCCGCGCTAAAACGTATTATCGACTTTAACGAAAATTTCTTTGGTATTATTTTTTGCACCACTCGTATCGAGACGCAAGAAATCAGTGATGCCATTGTAAAGGCAGGTTATAATGCAGATTGCTTGCATGGCGATTTGTCGCAACAACAACGTGATAAGGTAATGGGTAAATTTCGGAAACGAACCATCAAAATTTTATGCGCTACCGATGTGGCAGCACGCGGTATCGATGTAAATGATATCACCCATGTAATTCACTATCATCTTCCTGATGATATCGAAAATTATACCCACAGAAGTGGACGTACAGCTCGTGCAGGGAAAAAGGGCATTTCAATTGCCTTATTGCATATCCGTGAAGCTTACAAATTGCATCAGATTGAAAAAATGGCCGGTGTTAAATTTGAGAAATTTATGATTCCAAAGGGTGAAGAAATTATTACCCGAAAGGTTGAAAATTTTGTAAATGAAATAGTAACTCTTGACTACAAGGATTCATTAAACATGCCTATTCATGCAGATTGGAGCGCACCGTTATTGCAAATGAGTCACGAAGAACTTGTAGAACGCATCATTGCGCAAAAGCTTTTGAATATCGATACACAATATGCAGTGACTGAAGATTTGAATATCGCAGAAGGTCAAAAATCAATCGTAGCAGCGAAAGAAACGATTCGCGCAGAGGCGACCGTACCGAAAGAGGTCGAAGAAGTGATCGTATGGAAAGAAGTGAAGGTGGAAGCCGACGCGACAAATTTGGTAGCGATGAGCCAACGGTTCGTATGTTTATCAATTTAGGAAAGAAAGATAATTTGCGCTACGACGAAATGCGTGAAATGATTTTTAGAGCCAGCAAAGTGAGTGGACATAATATTAAGGATATTGATATGAAGGGGGTATATTCCTTTTTCGAAACAGACAAACAAAGTGCCGAACGAATTATGGAAGGCTTTCATAATGTAGAATCCAATGGCAGGGAAGTTCGTATTCAAATGGCAGAAGAAGGAAGTGAAGGCGGTGGTGACTCCAAATCGTTTGGAGGTGCTAAAACCAAGTCTTATGCAGGCGGTGGAAACAGAGAACGTAGTTTTGACAAACGCAAACCGGGCAAGGGAGGCTTTGCAGCAGGCGGAAGCGCTTCTTCTACAGGAAGACCTAAGTTTAAAAGCAAAGTAAGCAAAAGCTGGTAGTCGTTGATACGCTTGGCAATACATAATCTAAAATTCCATTATTAATTTAATAATGGAATTTTTTTTTGATTGATACCTTTGTATAATAAATAAATAATGTAATCATGATTTCAAAACAGGAAATAGTAGAGAATTGGCTTCCCAGATATACCGGCGAGAGTTTGGAAAATTTTGGAAAGTATATTTTATTAACTAATTTTAATAACTACGTAGACATGTTTGCCAAGAATACCAAATGTAAGGTGGTAGGCAATGATAAGCCGTTTCGATGCGCCACTTCGGGAGGTATCACTATTATCAATTTTGGAATGGGATCGGCTTCTGCGGCTACTGTTATGGATCTGCTAACAGCTATACAACCAAAGGCTGTTTTATTTTTAGGAAAATGTGGAGGGCTCAAAAAAAAGAACAAGGTGGGGGATTTAATTTTGCCCATTGCCGCCATACGAGGGGAAGGGACTAGCAATGATTATTTTCCTCCTGAGGTACCTGCATTGCCCTCTTTTGCATTAGAAAAGGCCATTTCAACCACCATACGTGATAAGGGATTCGATTATTGGACCGGCACCTGCTATACCACCAATCGCAGAGTATGGGAACACGATACTAAATTTAAAAATTACTTAAAACTCATACGAGCAATGGCAATTGATATGGAAACAGCCACCATATTAACTACAGGATTTTATAATAGAATTCCAACAGGAGCCCTTCTTTTAGTAAGTGATCAGCCTATGATTCCTGAAGGGGTAAAGACCGCAAAAAGCGATTCAGAGGTAACTACTAAATTTGTGGAACGTCATTTAGAAATTGGAATTGATTCGCTGAAACAGCTCATTAATAATGGGAATACGGTGAAGCATTTGAAATATTAGTTATTCTCAAAACTTTATATTTTTTCTATCGCGTGAAATTGTATTTTTGACTATTCATGATAAAACTTTTAGAACATTTTGGGAAGTATTTGCTGATGCTGAAAGGTATGTTTACAAAGCCTGAAAATGCACGGGTGTACTGGAAAGAATTTATTCATCAGTGCAACGAAATTGGAATCGGTTCCATGGGAATCGTGGTTATCATCTCCTTGTTTTTGGGCGCTGTTACCACCATCCAAACTGCTTACCAATTAATTAGCCCCTTAGTGCAAAAGTACGTTATTGCCCAAATAATACGAGATAGCACTTTTCTCGAACTTTCGCCAACGGTGGTTTGTATCGTTTTGGCAGGTGTGGTTGGTTCAAAAATTGCTTCTGAGTTGGGAAATATGCGTGTGAGTGAACAAATTGATGCCCTCGAAATAATGGGTATCAATACCAAAACCTATCTCATTTTACCTAAAATACTGGCTTCCTTTATTGTGATTCCATGCCTTATTACCATTTCGATGTTTCTCAGTATTTGGGGTGGCTACCTTGCAGGCACTCTTAGCGGTATTATGAATGATCAGCAATTTACGCAAGGGCTCACCAAAGATTTTGTGACCTTCAATTTAACGTTTGGACTGATTAAAGCCTTTACCTTTGCGTTCATCATTTCAAGCATTTCTGCATATTTTGGATATAATGTAAAGGGAGGCGCGCTAGAGATTGGACGAGCAAGCACCACCTCAGTTGTGGTCAGTTGTATATTAATATTATTTGCAGATTATGGTTTGGCTGCCTTGCTTTTGTAAATAGCCGTACAAATAAAAATCATACATGATTGAAGTAAAAAATATCAGTAAATCTTTCGGTACTAAAAATGTACTGAACGATGTGTCATGCGTTATGGAAAGTGGGCGAATCAATTTGATTATTGGTACCAGTGGCAGTGGTAAAACGGTTTTACTCAAATGCATGGTTGGACTCATGCCCGTAGACAAAGGAGAAGTGTTGTACGAGGGAGCTGATTTTTTTCAACTTGATGAAAATGCAAGAAAGGAGTTGCGAACGCAAATAGGCATGCTATTTCAAGGCTCCGCATTGTTTGATAGTTTAACTGTAGAGCACAATGTGATGTTCCCATTGGATATGTTTACTAAAAAGACCTTATCTGAAAAGAAAAAGCGAGTAAACGAGGTTTTGGACAGAGTCAATTTAAAAGATACCAATCTAAAGTATCCAGCCGAACTCAGTGGCGGTATGAAGAAACGGGTTGCTCTGGCACGTGCTATTGTACTGAATCCAAAATATCTTTTTTGCGATGAACCCAATTCAGGACTGGATCCACAAACCTCATTGGTAATTGACAAACTTATCGATGAAATAACTAAGGAGTATAATATCACCACTATTATGAATACACATGATATGAATACAGTAATGGAAAGTGGTGATCATATTGTGTACTTGCATCAAGGTATGAAACGTTGGGAAGGCAATAAACATGATATCATTTATAGTGAAGATGAGTACCTAAATCAATTCATTTTTGCATCTGATTTTCTAAAAGATGCTAAAAGAATGCGCATTATGAATGAGGCCACAAGAAATACTAAATAGACTATCTCAAATCGCTACTTTCGGAAGTAGTTGCGCTTTGTGCATTTCTCTCCTTGTGCAATGCACCCTTTGAATTGGATTCCCTTAGTATTTAGAAAACAGGTCGAATGAAATTCAGTTTGGATAACTACAATAGGCCCTCGTTTTTAGATAATCTCAAAGCAAAACATGGGAGGTGGCCAGTTATTTTTTGAGTTTGATAAAAAGATTGTTTTACGTGCCAAAACAGAAAGCAACTATGAGAAGAGGAGAGGATTTGCTATATTTATGAAAAATAAATGAAGCCATGAAAAATGTATCAGAGCACCTCGCCATTGCTGAATCAAAACGAATACTTGCCTTAGATGGAGGAGGGATTCGCGGAGCGCTTTCCTTAGGAATCCTGAAAAATATCGAAACCATTTTGAAAGAAAGATTCAAAGATACAATTCCTCCTACTGAATTTCGATTACACCACTACTATGATCTTATAGGTGGTACGAGTACCGGTGCCATTATTGCATCTGCATTGGCGATAGGAATGAGCGTAGACGAGATTATAGAAAAATACAAAGAGCTGGGCACAGATATATTTAGAAAAGGCGGTTGGCTCGATACAATTCATGATTTGTGGAAGAGTAAGTATGATGTAAGGCCACTCAAAAAACATTTAGATCATTTTTTTAAAGATATCAAACTAGCAGATGATACCATCAAAACAGGACTGACCATAGTTGCCAAAAGACTAGATAGTTTTAGTACCTGGCCCCTTACTAATAATCCCAAAGCGAAGTATTATACTAGAAATAATTTCTATCTAAAGGACTATGTTCGCGCTAGTGCAGCGGCACCTACTTACTTCATTCCTGAAGTGCTAAAGGATACCACTATTGATAGGGAATATTTGTTTGTAGACGGTGGATTTAGTTTAATGAACAATCCGTCATTGCAATTGTTTATGATAGCCACCTTTAAAGGGTATAACCTACATTGGAAAACCGGGAAAGACCATTTGATGATTACATCAGTGGGAACCGGAAGACGCCCAAGAAATTTGCATATTGACAAGTATAGAAATCCAAACAATCTACAATTAGCCCAAATTGTAGCTGACGTATTTATGAGCGATTCAACAGAATTTGTTGAATTGATGATGCAAAGTATGAGTAGCTCGATGACTGCTCGGGTCATTGATCGGGAAATAGGAGATTTAAGTGGCGACCTCATTGGTGGTGTAGAGCAATTTACCTACAACCGATTTAATACATTTTTTGAAGTTGATAAGATGCACGAAATTGGCTTAAATTATTCAGATGAACAGCTAGATTCATTTAGTGAGATGGACAATGCCGACAATACAGATGAGTTGATAAAAATAGGATTAGCAACAGGCAAAAAATTTGTGAACGAGGAGCATTTTCCCTCGACCTTTGATTTGTAAATCAGTCCTAAACAACAGGACCCTCCCGATTATAAATCGGGATGCTCTGAACCCGCTGCTCTATGCTTCATAATTAATTTCTGAATCATGATATTGCTTTTCCATTTTTTGATTTGTAATTCTCTTTGTCTTGCTTCTGTTGCAGAGTCAAACGTTTCCGTATAAACAATTTCCCAGTCACCAACACCACCATTAAATCCCTTATGGTTGGTATTGTGCTTTCTCAATCGCTCCTGTAAATCATCGGAGGTAAATCCTACATAGTATTTATTAATGGTTGTCGAATGCAGAATGTACGTATAATGTGACATGCAAAAAAATGTTACCTATAGATAGGTAACCTTTGTGGGAGTACACAGTTCAACGTCGAACTTTTGGTTGAGGATTTAGCAGCTATAGAACAAATTTGATTAGATAGTTGAACAGAATGCAATGATTCTTTTTGTAAAGAAGTATTGCATTCATGAAAATGGGTTGAATGATCCTACATGTTATTAAACCAATATCGTATATTGTCGTATCAAAGCGTATCATTTTTATTTTTTAATTTGAAATCAAATTTGTATCATTGCGTATCAAATCGTATTACATGTCAAATCAAATATACACATTTTCATTTTTGCCTAACTGGATGCAATTGACTAAAGAGATTAGCCAAATCGACCGCTTTGATGCTTCATGGATCACAATTGAAAAGAGGGAAGGGCAAACTTTGAGGCACTTAAAATCTATTGCAACCGTTCGAAGTGTGGGTGCATCAACCCGTATCGAGGATCTGAATGACGGATAATGAAGTTGAGGTCCGATAAAGAATATCTCTATATCGAAATTGGAAGAACGAGACCAGCAGGAAGTAGCCGGGTTATTTGAATCGCTGGAATTGATAGCGGATTCTTTTAAAGACATAGAAATTTCAGAAAGTAATTTAAAACATCTACACAATTTATTATTGAAGCATGGAGAAAAGGATGCATGGCATAAAGGAAAGTATAAAAACAACTTAGTGTAATATAGTAAAGCCCAAACCCTGATGGTACCAAACAAGTAATTTTTCGTACTACAGAACCGGGTATAGCCACTGAAGAAGCCATGCGTAATTTAGTTGAATGGTATAAACTTGATAACCAAACGCATGCACTCATCAAGGCAGCAGTTTTTGTTTATGACTTCTTAAGTATACATCCTTTTCAAGATGGTAACGGAAGGTTGAGCCGTTTGTTGGGTACATTATTGTTATTGAAAAGTGGCTACTCGTGGATACAATATGTAAGCTTTGACCATGAAATAGAAAACAGAAAATCAGTCTTACCAGAATCTAATGCAATGCCAGCGACAAAGACCGGGCAGAAGAGGTGAATGCATGGGTATTGTTTTTCTTAGATTGCTTAAAGAATATTCAACATCAATTATTAATAAAATTAGAAGGTCATGCGAAATCTGAAAAACTGGTCTGCACGGGAAAAAATAATTTATGCATTATTGAAAACCATCCTACTTCTAAGTCAGGAGAAATAGCGAGAAAAATAGGATATTCCATTGCCCTCCGTTAAAAGAATATTAGCAGAATGGTAAAAGCAAATTCTTTTGCATGTTCAAAGGCGGGTGCAGGCACAAGCTATACAATTCAGGGGAATACCTATTTCCAAGATCTTGCCATGCGTTTTACCAATGAACGAAAAAAAAATCATTCTACAAAACCCGAGATCTTTTATTGAAATAAAAGTAATCCTTACCCCATTATTTCCATGGACACATCCTTCTGAGTGGGGACAAAACTATCTAACACAGGCCTTTATTTTCAAATAAACTGTTTAAATCACAAGGGCAATTTAAGGTACCTCTCCTCCTTATCCAATCACTGCGGACCATTTCATTATCAGCCAGTCTTTCCTTTTAATCAGCCAATTAAAGTGCCGGAAGATTTATGGGAAGGCAGGGCATTCAAATTAGATTTTCCGATGAAGGTCACAATAGAAATATTATGCAACGATTCCAATAATTGAATTCGATATCCTGATTAATGACTGATGAAGGATAATTAATCAGATGACTAAATTTCTAAACTGATATTTTAGTAAAAGCCTCGACAACATAGAGTATTATTTTGCAAATGGTATCGAATTTTGATATGTGATTCGCAAACAAGAACTACGTATTAATTGAAAGTAATTTCAACAACTTGAATCTAGTCAACTAAAAGGAAATTGATCTGAATCAAGATTTGTTCAACTCAAGCTTTTCAATTTTTTAGTCAACTTGGCTATTGCTTTTCATCCTTCGCTTTTATAGCCTCTTTCAAAAGCGCTTGTTTATTTTTTAGCATGACTTCTTCATTCGTATACATTTTAGCTTTACCAGATTTCGTTTCCACAATTTGTTTATCCAGACCGATCTCTTTCTCAATCAGGTGTTCAGTATATCCATGATACGTTAATTCATAAAAGAAATAACGAACAATATCATATAATGTAAATTCTCTTCTGATTTAAATAATTTGTTGGGCATTTCAATTTTTCTTACTTTTTGGATCAAGGGTGTAAACATGTAAAACTTGAATTTAATTTCAGTCGGTAATGTTTCCAATTATTAATCGGACTTATTGAGAAGCTAAATTGTGTATTCTTATCCTAGTAACTCCATGTATGGAAGAATAAAAAATTAAAATCCGACTTACCCCAAAGTTCAACATATCAACAATTAATCGGCATATAAAATTTTAAGCCTTTCTTTAGGTTCCTCTAATCAGGTTATTCATTTATGAAATAATGAATGTGTTTATCCTGAGTGGTGAATCAATTGTTTATCGATTTTTGCAAAGAAGGGTTTAAGCGCCGTCATAAATCCTTCCACAGTTAACGACTTATCAAATTGAACTGGGCAACATAATACCTCTCAAGATCTTTAGGCGATAAATCTGTGATTATCTTCTTTTTGAGCTTCGGATTGTATTCAATAATTTGAATAGTATTACCTTGAAATATTACTTCGCATGATGCGTATGGCGAAAATAGTTTAAGTAAATATAAAAAGCAATTGAGCAAATAAAATCCCCACATTGCTGTGAGGATTTTTTCCCATGTGGTAGCACAATTTATCCCGACTTCAAGTCGCGGGACGGTTCGAACCGCGGACCCTCTGATTATAAATCGGATGCTCGGAACCCGCTGATCTATGCTTCCATAATTAATTTCTGAATCATGATATTACTTTTCCATTTTTTGATTTGAAATTCTCTTTTTCTTGCTTCTGTTGCAGAGTCAAACGTTTCGGTATAAACAATTTCCCAGTCACCACTTTACCACCATAAAATCCCTTATGGTTTGGTATTGTGCCTTCTCAATCGCTCCTGTATATCATCGGAGGTAAATCCTGCATAGTATTTATTAATGGTTGTCGAATGCAGAATGTACGTATAATGTGACATGCAAAAAAGGTTACCTATAGATAGGTAACCTTTGTGGGAGCACGATTTATCCCGACCTTAAGTCGGGACGGGTTCGAACTCCGGACCCTTCCGATTATAAATCGGGATGCTCTGAACTCCGCTGCTCTATGCTTCATAATTAATTTCTGAATCATGATGTTGCTTTTCCATTTTTGGTTTGAAATTCTCTTTGTCTTGCTTCTGTTGCAGAGTCAAACGTTTCGGTATAAACAATTTCCCAGTCACCAACACCACCAGTAAATCCCTTTATGGTTGGTATTGTGCTTTCTCAATCGCTCCTGTAAATCATCGGAGGTAAATCCTACATAGTATTTATTAATGGTTGTCGAATGCAGAATGTACGTATAATGTGACATGCAAAAAAAAAGGTTACCTATAGATAGGTAACCTTTGTGGGAGCACGATTTATCCCGACCTCAAGTCGGGACGGGTTCGAACCGCGGACCCTCCCGATTATAAATCGGGATGCTCTGAACCCACTGCTCTATGCTTCATAATTAATTTCTGAATCATGATATTACTTTTCCATTTTTTGATTTGAAATTCTCTTTGTCTTGCTTCTGTTGCAGAGTCAAACGTTTCGGTATAAACAATTTCCCAGTCACCAACACCACCCGTAAATCCCTTATGGTTGGTATTGTGCTTTCTCAATCGCTCCTGTAAATCATCGGAGGTAAATCCTACATAGTATTTATTAATGGTTGTCGAATGCAGAATGTACGTATAATGTGACATGCAAAAAAAAAGGTTACCTATAGATAGGTAACCTTTGTGGGAGCACACGGGTTCGAACCGCGGACCCTCTGCTTGTAAGGCAGATGCTCTGAACCAGCTGAGCTATACTCCCAATATTTTTAGAACTTGATAACCGAACCGCTTCGACCCTCCCGACCTTAAGTCGGGATGCTCTGAACCAGCTGAGCTATGCTCCCAATATTTTTTAGAACTTGATAACCGAACCGCTTCGACCCTCCCGACCTTAAGTCGGGATGCTCTGAACCAGCTGAGCTATGCTCCCAATAAATTTAAGATTCTGAATTTCCAAACTACGTTTGAGGTTGCTATGCTCCCTTTTCCTTGTTTGGGAGTGCAAATATAAAAGAACATTTTACTTTAACAAATTTTAATTTGAAAAAGTAAAAAAACTACAAGTAAATAAGCCGGATTCTGTTTTCCCAACAAGTTGGGAAGGTCATCATTTATCTACCGCAGATGTCACCACCTGCATGTATCTGTCTACCCATGAGTATCGAACGAGCCGTTCTCAAGCACTCACTTATTTGACATTTCAGCACATAAGGTTTACCCGATAGGGATGTTGCCACCCCTACCAGTGAGCTCTTACCTCACTTTTTCACCCTTATCTCGTCACGCCAAGGCGCAACGGACGGTTATTTTCTGTGGCACTCTCTTACCTGTCTTGCAACAGGCACCATCTGTTAGGTGGTATGTCGCTCTTTGCTGTCCGGACTTTCCTCCCCGACCTCTATAGTCGCGGCGATAACCTTACTTGTAGCCCTGCAAAGTTAGGACTTTTCTTTATTTGTAAGACTAGCTAATTATTCCAAACCCTGTATAATCACTACAAATTCGCCTTTGGGTGCATTTTTTTCGAAGTGAAGGGCCACCTCTTTTATTTCCCCCCTGACAATTTCCTCAAATTTCTTACTCAATTCTCGGCAAACACAGATTTTGCGCCCCTCCTCAAAATAATTCTGCAATTCAAGCAAGGTTTTACAAATCCGGTGAGGGCTTTCATAAAAAACAATTGCTCTTTCTTCAGTTTTCAGTTTATTAAGCAGGGTTTGCCGGCCCTTTTTAAGAGGCAAAAACCCTTCAAACACAAATCGATTGATGGGAAATCCGCTATCTACCAAGGCTGGAACAAAGGCGGTTGCGCCTGGTAGGCATTCTACCGCAATATGGTTTTTGATACATTCTCGCACTAGCAAAAAACCTGGGTCAGAAATACCCGGGGTCCCCGCGTCCGAAATCAGGGCAATCGACTTTCCGGATACCATTTCCTGAACTAGTTTCTCAAGTACCCGATGCTCATTATGCTGATGATAGCTCCATAAGGGAGTAGTAATTTCATAATGATTCAATAATACTTTTGAGGTACGTGTATCCTCTGCTAAAATAAGATCTACCTTTTTTAAGGTTTCTATCGCCCTAAAAGTGATATCTTTTAAATTGCCAATGGGAGTAGGAACCACATACAGTTTCATGAGCTAAAGGTACACATAGAATTTTATTTGCATCGGCAATTCTATAAAAAGAAAGGGAACTTTAATTTAGAATTCTTAATTTTATACCTAATATATTCAATAGCTGAAAATTAGATACATGGTCGAAACCGAAAAATATATCATAAGCGAGGAAGAAGAACGGAAATTGATTCTGCGTGAATATCGTTCCTTGTTACGTGCGCTGAAACTTCGACTGAAAAGGGGGGATAAGAAACTGGTCCGACGCGCTTTCGAAATTGCGGCCGATGCGCATCAGCATATGCGTCGTAAATCGGGCGAGCCATATATTCTACATCCCTTGGCCGTAGCAAAAATTGTAGTAGAAGAAATGTCTTTGGGTGTTACCTCGGTAATTTGTGCCTTATTACACGATACCGTAGAAGACACCGAAGTAACCCTCAAAGAAATTGAAATGGAGTTTGGAAGCACCTGCGCCAAAATCATTGAAGGGCTTACTAAAATATCTTCGGTGGTAGAATCGAAGGATACCACCCAGCAAGCAGAAAACTTTAAAAAAATATTACTCACACTCGCTGATGATCCGCGAGTGATTCTTATTAAAATCGCAGATCGGTTGCATAATATGCGGACTCTCGACAGTATGAGTCGCGAAAAGCAATTGAAAATTTCTTCAGAAACTACCTTTCTGTATGCGCCTCTTGCCAATCGATTGGGTTTATATGAAATTAAATCTGAATTGGAAGATCTTGCGCTAAAGTATACCGAAACAGACGTATACGAAGAAATCATTGATAAGCTAAAAAATACAAAGCGAGAGCGCACCCGATATATCAATGAATTTATTAAACCGATTAAAGAAGAATTGGAAAAAAACAATTTTCAATTTGATATTACAGGTCGTCCCAAGTCCATTCATTCTATTTTACACAAAATGCGCACCAAGCATGTGACGTTCGAAGAGGTGTATGATTTGTTTGCTATTCGAATTATTTTGAAAACAGAAAATGAAAAGGAAGATTGCTGGAAGGTATTTTCAATTGTCACCGACTTGTATAACTACAGTAAGGAGCGTTTGCGCGATTGGATCAGTACTCCGAAAAGCAACGGCTACGAAGCGCTACATGCCACCGTAATGGGGCCTGCAGGAAGATGGGTAGAAGTGCAAATCAGAACGCAAAGGATGAATGAAATTGCAGAGAAAGGCCTAGCGGCTCATTGGAAGTATAAAGAAGGCAAAGCAGGGCAGGAGTCGAAATTAGATGATTGGCTAAAGCATATTAAAGAACTGTTGAGTAACCCGGATAGTAATGCGCTTGATTTTATTCAAGATATTAAAAGTGATATATTTTTAGATGAAATTTATATTTATACGCCACAAGGTGATATGCGCATTTTACCTGCCGGCTCTACCGCGTTAGATTTCGCATTTGATATTCATTCGGAGTTGGGAAAAAATTGCATCGGTGCCAAGGTGAATTACAAATTGGTACCCCTAAGTTATCCCTTAAAGAATGCCGATCAAATTGAAATCATTACCTCCAAAAAACAAAAGCCACACAACGATTGGTTGAAGTTTGTAAAAACGGCCAAAGCGAAATCGCGTATCAAATATTATTTGAAGGAAGAAAAAAGGATTACAGCGCAGAGTGGAAAGGAAATCTTGTTGCGAAAATTAGAACATCTCAAAATCCCAGTCACCACAGTCCTGCTCAACGATTTAGCCAGTTACTATAAGTTCCCTTCTCCACTAGACATGCATTTTGCCATAGCAGTAGGGAGTTTCGAAATGAAGGAACTTTCCGGTTTGAAATACAATGGCGAAAAATTGGTGTTTCAGAATGAGGTTAAAAGAGAATTGCCGAAAGAAGTACCGCATTTTGAAGATGCAAAAGAAATTCCGGGTAAAGGCTATGAATTGATTCTGTTTGGCGAAAACAGCGATAAAATTTTATACAAACTAGCCAATTGTTGTCAGCCCATACCGGGCGATGATGTTTTTGGTTTTGTAACCTCCGGCGAAGGCTTAAAAATTCATCGTACCAATTGTCCCAACGCAGCTTCATTATTGGCTAATTATGGGCATCGGGTAGTAAAGGCCAAATGGGCAAAAAATAAGGAAATTTCATTTCTTACCGGCGTAAAAATAAATGGTATTGATGATGTGGGTATCATCAATAAAATTACGAATGTGGTTTCCGGCGAACTGAAAATGAATATGCGAAGTATGAGTATCGATTCGTCAGATGGCTTGTTTGAGGGGACTATTATGGTGTTTGTAAATCATAAGGAAGAACTCAATGCATTGTGCGAAAAGCTAGAAGCATTAGAAGGAATTAATAAGGTGGTGCGATTGGATGCAGACTAATTTTTAGTCCGTTGGGTACAACCTAAACACCAATATTTACCAGTAAGGGATAATGGTCAGAATAGGGGACTTTTAATTTTTTATATCCCAGGGTTTTTAGCTGATCTGAATGAAAAATATAATCAATTCGAAGCAATGGCAATTTTGTAATTAGGGTAGAGCCTATTCCAAATCCATTATCTAAAAAAACATCTTTAAAGCTGCCCCTTAATTTAAAGTAGGTATACGAACTGGGAATATCATTTAAGTCGCCACAAACAATGGATTTGTGAGCGTTTTTAGAAATGATGGCAGACACTAAAGCCGATTCCAGCCCTCTGCTTACTGCGTTCTTTTCGAGCTTTTGATAAATCCGTTTGGTTTTATCGCTTGTTTTTTCATCAAGACCCACCTCTTCATTTTTAACAATAAGATCCGATTCTTCTGTGGTAAATCGATTGGATTTCAGATGAATATTATAAACACTAATGGTGTCTTTCCGAAAAAGCACATCTACCTGTTGTAACATATTGGAACCATAAACATCAATATCGTGATTCTGCTTTTTTACAATTGGTAAATGCGAAAAAAGCACGCTACCCCATCGGCCTCTTTTATTGACATTTATATCGCAGGAAGCATAATATTTAAAATGGCATTTGTCTATAATATCCTTGATATTGTCTTTGCCCACCGAATCGTTTCCGGTATAAAATTCTTGCAGGCATAAAACCGTCGGGTTTTGTTCCGCAAAAAAATCAATCATCTTATTTCTGGTATCCGGATTGCCACTCCATTTGTATAAATCCAGCAGGCGCACATTATAACTCATTACGGTAAAGCTGCTGTCGCTGTTTTCAAACTGTTGCTTTTTCAATACATGACTTGCAATGGTAACCGAGTATATTTTCCAACTAAATACCAACGCAAAAAAGGGGATTGCCGTATAAAAATATTTTTTGAATAATAACCACCAAATCAAAAATCCAATATTTGCAAGCGCTAAAAATGGAACGGCTAATCCTAAGATGCCCGAAAAACTTTGTTCATAGGGGTTTAGGTTGGGAATGGTTCTGCAAAATATGAGAAGCACCGCAAATAGTATGCTTCCAATTAAGAATGAATATTTAATGAATTTTCTCATTCGTTCTTGCTGTATTCCTCAAGAATTTTCTGTTCTTCTTTCGTTAGGGATTGAATTCCTTTTTCGCTGATCTTGTCTAAAATATCATCGATACTTTGCGATTTTTTTACTATATTTTTACTGCCAAGATGAAGCATGGTTTTGTTTCGTATCGTGTTATTTTTTTTTGCAATAAAATTTTCGTTATTGCCCATATAATCTCCCATTCTATTAAGCCTAAGGGTACATCTTTCAAAGAAAGAATGAAGCAGATTGGTATATCCCAAACCTACAAAAACGCCTCCAATAACCAGAAATAATAGCGATAGATTATAGGATTGTAGCGTTGCGATATTTAAGGCAATAAATACAGCTACAAATATCCAAATCGGAATTTCTAAGCCAAAAAACATAGTAAATTTATACTTGGGCTTATACATCAAGGTAGCAATAGCTACTGCCGACAGGGCCGCAAGCGATCCGGCATAATGTGTGGCCTGGGCGCCCGGCTTTAGGCCAATGTACAACATCATAGTTAGGGCTCCCACAAGGCCGCCTACCAAGTAAATGGGTAAAATGCGATTGCTTCCCTTAAGGTCTTCGATTACGGTGCCAAATATCCAAAGCCAAATCATATTTCCAATAATATGCATGATACTCAATTCTGAAAACATATACGTAAGTAGGCTCCATGGTTGATACAACAGTTGCTTGAATGTTGGGGGCAGGGCAAATTTATTGTAGAAGTGGGTAAAGAAGGGCGCGTCCGATTCGCTATTAATTAAAAATGTGAGTCGGGTGAATTGAAAGATGACAAAAAATAACGAAGTGATGGTGATGATTTTTATAATATCACTTTTGGAGGCAAACTGAAAAATGGATTTGGAATTAAATGAATTCATTAATATAACGTTTTTCTGTTGGTTTGGTTCCAAATTTTAATGATAATAAAAGCAACTATCATACCACCTATATGTGCAAAGTGTGCAACATTGTCGCCGGCGCTGTTTTTTATACCTGCATACAATTCAAAGAGGGCATAAAGTGCAATAAAATATTTTGCTTTTACCGGAAATAGAAAATACAGATATAAGAGGGTATTGGGAAACAAATACCCGAATCCAAATAAAATACCAAATACGGCGCCTGAAGCACCCACACAGCCCTGATCAATAGGCGATTGATTGATCGTTTGCACAATTAAATACAATACCGCTGCGCCAATGCCACAAACCATATAAAAAGTAAGAAATCGTTTGGAGCCAAAATAGCTTTCCAGCACCGACCCAAACATCCACAAGGCAAACATATTCGAAAATAGATGTAAAAAACCGCCCTCCGGATCGCTTACATTGCCGCCATGCATAAACAAATGTGTGACGAATTGCCAAACCTTAAACTTTTCGGACTTCCAATTATACAATGCCAGATGCTCACTCAAATCAATGCCATATTTGCCCAGTACGATGGTGGCGAAAAATACCAATGCATTGATAATTAGAAGATTCTTTACCACCGGAGGCATCACTTCAAAACGGGTCGGTCTAAATTCCATGTAGGCAAATGTACGGAATGGCGTATAATAATATCGATAAAGGAAAGTGAAAATTTGCCTGCGATAGGTAGCAAGCTATTCCTTCTTGCTATTGTATACGGCCTTACCTTGTATATACGTTGCCAGCACGGGCATATTGTAAATTTCGCTAGCGCTAGCCTGCATCAAATCTGCAGGAAGTATCACAAAATCGGCTAATTTTCCTTTCTCAATACTCCCTTTTACCTTTTCTTCAAACACCGATTTTGCAGCCCAAATTGTAATTCCTTTAAGCGCTTCTTGTCTGCTGATGGCGTTTTCCATTTCATATCCATTGCTGGGCCATTGATTTTTATCGATCCGAAACACCGCAGCATAAAAAGTAAGCAAGGGATTGAGTGATTCAACCGGGAAGTCGGTACCTAAAGGCAACCAATTATTTTGCAGCAATAATTTTTTGTAGGCATAGGCATCTTTGATACGAGTTGATCCCACACGGTCTTTAGCCCAATACATATCGCTGGTGGCATGAGTCGGTTGTACACAAGGTACAATGTTGAAGTCTCCAAAATAATGGAAGTCATCTTTATTCAATACTTGTGCATGTTCCACCCTCCATCTCCGATCATTTTTGCCTTCTAAAGCCTCTGCATATATTTTCAGTACCTCTCTATTGGCTCCGTCACCGATGGCATGTGTACATAATTGATAGTCGGTTTCAATGAGCTTTCTGGCAATGCCTCGCATACTGTCAATAGCTGTTAATAGATACCCATGATGTTGATGCTTATCGCTATAGGATTCTATCAAAAAAGCACCCCTCGATCCCAGGGCACCATCGGCATATACCTTATATCCTACTATATGAAAGCGATCTTCTTTGATAGGTTTTTTGGTAAGAAATGCCTCATAATTTTCTTTTTCATCGCTAAGCATCACACTATTTCGAATCTGCAATTTATTTTCTTTGTAGGCCTTTTGAAGCTGTTCAACGGTTGATTTACTAATGCCACAGTCAACTAAAGAGGTAAGACCCAGTTGTACACAATCAGTTTCGGCATCCACAAAATCGGCAATGATTTCATCTTCGGTGCGGACTGGCAATACCTTCTTTACGATATCTACCGCATTGTCGATAAGCATTCCGCTTAGTTTTCCGTTAATGACTTCTACCTCACCACCCGTTACAGTTGTAGAGGCATTGATGTTTGCCAAATCCAGCGCCTTTTGGTTGCATAGGATGGCGTGACCATCAATCCGCATCAAAAAAATAGGTGTGTTCGGAAACAATTGATCCAGTGTATCCTTATTCGGAAATTCTTTGTTCTCCCAATCATTTTGATCCCATCCTCGGCCTTCAATCCAAACCCGCTTATTGGTTTTGCTGTAAGCCACTACTTTTTCTATCACTTCAGTAAATGATTTGGTGCCAAATAAGGCCAGTTTGTATTTATCTTTTGCGTAGCCTGTAAAATGGCAATGGGCATCCATAAATCCCGGATAAATATATTGTCCTTTTGCGTCAATAGTTTGTGCAGCTTGGTACTGCTTTAATAGACTGTCACCACCAACGGCAATAAATTTCCCGTCTTTAATTACCATTACTTGTGCCGTGTCAAAGGCTTCATTTACCGTGTAAATATGCGCGTTCTTAATTATTAGATCTGCATTGTTTTGTTTACAGGAGAATAGACAGAAACTAATTGTAAATATAAAAAGGTATTTCATGTTGCAAGTTTACTCATTGAGCGGGAGAGGGACAAATTTTATGGAGAAACCTTGCTGCTTCTGATAGAAAAATTGGTACAATATGCTCTTTTGCTTAGTAGTGCCCATTATTGTTTGCATGGGAAACAGACCAAAACGAAATCAAAAACTTGCTGCAAACAAGAAATAGTAAATCTTGGATTATTCCCTTCTAACGAAATATTTTTCCTGACAAGGGCAATTGAAAATACTATTCCTTAACTAGTTTCTTTTGAAAAATATTTCCTTTGTCGTCCGTAATCCTAATAAAGTATATCCCGGCAGAATAGTTGGCTAATGAAACATTCAGTGAATTACTAGAAGGGATCAATTTTTGTAATTTTTCGCCAATTTGGTTTTGAATTTCGAAGCAAATAATTTTCGAATTCAAATCATTGAGCAATATCTTACATTCTGTAGTTACAGGATTTGGATAAACTTCAAAACCATTTCCAATGGTTACGCTACTGCTACCGGTTGCAGTATTTACCAATGTATTTACTGTAGTATTAGTAACAATGGGTGGATTTAAATCGAAGTAAATATGAGCCTCATTATTGATCTGAGTGCCTTCTACTAATCCTGTTTTGTGTTTGACCTTATACGTAACGCCACCCTGACTCGCATCAAAATCGGTAGTGCTATCTGGAAGCATAATATTGGGGAATTCAAATTTTAGTACATTCCCAGTTTGGGTAAACAGCATAAAATGACTACGTCCGGTTACAACTACACTGGATAGGTCTAGGTCAGCCTCTAAAGTATCTAGCACCACTACATTAATGGCAGGCGAATTGCCGGTGTTTTGGAATCGGACATTATAACTAAATTCCGTACCAAAATCTACATTGCCCCCTGCGCCTGCGCCCTTTGGTGAAACTTTTTTATCATTAGGGTCGTAAGCGGTGCCAATATAATAACAACTTGATTTCGTATTGTTCGATAAATTCCAGTCACCAGCAATGGCACCGGCAATGACACTTGTATGACAAACCGAATCGCCAATTACAAATGGTATATTATTTGCGTTGGCTAGTGGTATAAAGGTGTTTACTTGTAAATATTGCCCCAAACCTATGGAGGCCATATTCCATGTTAAGGTATTTCCAACTACAGACGTAGGAGCGGGTGTGGCATTTAAATAATCAACGGAAGGGTCAAGTGTAACAGTTAAGCTACCTCCAAGAATGGGACAATTATAATTATGATAGGCAAAATAAAAGGTTTTATTAAATCCAGCAGTCAGTATCCCACTCTGAATCGAATTCCATGCGGCAACCATATCATAGCTCGCATTCGCCACAGTTAGGCCGAAATTATTGTTTGTGCTAGTAAGCGTATTTACGGCATAAGTCTGAGTTATAGGACAAGAAACACCTATGCATGAAGCAACATTAATATTTGATAAATAGGATACTAAATATGTTTGGCCTAAAGTGAATGGGAAATCAATAGAATAATTTCCGGAAGCATCGGTTTGCCCATAAGCAATAGTATTGCCCGCCAAAGAAATTCCAACGCTTTCGTACATAAGTTCCTCGCCATTATCCATGGTGCAATTGGCATTCAAATCGTTATAGACATTTCCAGAAATATTTCCACAAGGTAATGGCGGGCCAACAGTTAAGGTATTTGCGCCCCACCACCACGTAACTAATAGCGGTGTAGCGCCAGGTCCTGTTACTGTCATAGTGGGGGAGTAGATACCCGGGTTAGCATATGTATGCGTAACGGTACCAAACAAAGAATCTGAAATATTGGCGATAAATTGAACCGGCGCAGTGTAATTGGTACCATCACCAAAATCAATATAGAAAGTGATAGGATCTCCAATAGTAAAGTCAGATGCAGATGCACCAAAATCCATTGTGATTGGATTGGTACAAGCGCTAAAATTGCTCGGTACTAATGAGCCTGCTTGAAAGGTCGGAATTTGTGCGTAACCCAATAGGGCAGCTAAAATGATTGGGAGGGTGAGCGAAATAATTTTTGTTTTCATAAAAATGTTTTTTTACCTTACATGACAGACGCCGTTTTGCAAGCAAAGGTTTGATGTTCTTTTTTATACCAATGACTTGTCTGCGTCGAAGACCTTTAGGTTTTCAGTTTTTCTAATGCCGAATGGCTGTCAAGTCCCCTTTTCTACAATCGCCTTTTCTTCTGGAAATTTCACCGAATATACCATTCTGATTTTTTTACTTTCACCAGGTAGCATTTTTATCCGCCACAGCAGTTTGCCGTAATCCCTGGTAATTTGAGCACCGTCCGCCTCTTCAAGCGTCACTTCAATATCGTTATTTTTCGAAATAGGATACTGATCTAATACTTCAATTTCAACAGGGATATTTTTGTTGTTTTTCACAATAGTTTCATATGCCTTCGTTTCTTTTTTCTTGTTGCTGAATTTTTTTGTTACGCAAAGATCATTTAGTTTGACACGTTTGATATTCAGTTTTTCATCTCTCCCTAAGGATATGAGCAAAGTGTCGGAACTGACATTTGGATTGATATACGATTTGCCGATGTACATGTCATCAAAAAACAAGGTAGCATCACCTGCTAATAAATTGTACTTTCCCCAATCTGTAACCCTTGCTAGTAAGAATACGCCATTGTCTAATTTTGGAACCGAATGGTAATTGTAATTGGCAGGTAGCAATAATTCTTGTATGGCTATAATATGTTCTTGGCCGTCACTTTCAATAACTTGAGCCTGCTCTATTTCGTATTCTACCATCATTTCTCCTTCTAAAATTGTGATTTGATTCGCATCAATTTTCATACCATCCACAAATTCTTCTGTATCTAATTGATTGTTTCGATTTTCAGCACTCATCATTTGTACCAATCCGGCAGGTGCTGGCGCTTTTTCATTCATCATATTTTTGTAACCACCCAACTGTTGCCCGCGCAATTGATTATTGTAAAAATCGGGTTGCATAAAATCGACATAAATCGGGTAAAGTATTGGTCGGTTGTGATTCTGATTGGGATTAGCAGTAGATAATTTGATGTTTACATTCTTCCAATCAAAGCCAGTGGTTTGAACAATTTTGGCTCTGCAATGTAAAAGGAGGGGGGTGGCGGTATTTTCACACCTGATTTCGTAGGTAGGTGTCCAATGGGCTGCTGTTACCAGGTAAGATATTTTGAATTGGGTGTTTACTTCATTTTTCGAATAGACTCTTAAAATAATTTCCCGAATGGGTTTCCCAAGTGCATTTTGGCTTGATTCGTTAATTTGATTTTGTAAATGAGCTATCTGATTTCTGATTTCTGCATAGTCTTCATCAACCTCAAAAATAAGTTTCTTAATTTCAATTTGTTTCATTCTATTCAGTTCTAGCAATTCTTTTAATTGCAATGGTTTTAAACCTTCTGTGTTGCTGCCTAATTTATTATTCGCATTCAATACAGCTAGCTCTACCTCAAAGGCCTCTTTTTGTTTTGAAAGGTATCGCGATTTTTTGTCCATCCATTTTACCGAATCCTGCCAAATTTTTATCGTGCCGGGGTTCATGCCATTTTCATCTGTAATATAATTTAGACGCGATGAAACGGACAATATTTTTACATTGTTTTTGCATCCTACTTGTATCGAATTTTCGTCTATAGCTTGGGTAATATTGCTGACAATAATTTCAGAATTGCCTTGCGGCAAAGTTGTGGCTCCCATTCGGGTTTCCTTGGCGTAGTTTCGGTAGATGGTTACATTCGTGACTGCTGAATTGTTGATGGTGATTTTTGCTTCGACCTTGATGAACATCAGCGTGAGGCCTAAAAGAATTGTTTGTTTCATTTTTTATAGCGGTTTGCCACTTAGAGACATTTGGTTTCTGATTTCCATAAAAACAAAATGCTAATTTAAAATGAGTGCCTTCAAAAGCATCCCAAAGCTATTTAGGTTTTGAATGGGAAATCCTTTTACGGACTTTCCCTCAGGGATTGATAATTTTTATTAAATGCGCTTAGAAAATGGAGTCAAAAAATGTGGCAAGAAAGTCGTAAGAAGCAATTTGCTTGCATTGGGATCATTTAATTAATTGGAGCAAAAGCCCTGAACCCGCAGGGTGATATTTTGCAGATGTAACTTTATTGATGTAGACTTTTTAGACACATTTTGGCTATTTTTTGAAAGGCCTAGTTTTACTATACACTATTGCATCAAAGCCTGCCGTAATCGCAGCATCGGGGGCAAAAGCTGTAACGCAAAAAGATAATTATAGACCTATTTTTGGTAATGGGCAGCTTTGCTATGTAACATCTAATTTATTTTTCAGAAAATATTCAATTTTTTCACCTTTTATATTTGAATCTTAGAAATACATACTATTTTAGACTTTTAAATTATTATAATATGGAAATACGTGCGCCTTTTAACCTCCAAAAGTGGATTGACGAAAACCGACATCTAATGAAACCACCGGTGGCCAACAAAAATTTATATCCTGAAGGGACTGACTATATTGTAATGATTGTTGCAGGCCCCAATGCCCGGAAAGATTATCATTATAACGAAACCGAAGAGTTGTTTTATCAGTTGGAAGGAAATATCGTAGTCAAAACCCAGCAAAATGGTAAATTAGTAGAAGTGCCCTTGGGGCCGGGCGATATGTTTTTATTACCCCCCAATATTCCGCATTCTCCCGGAAGAGGCGAAAATTCGATGGGGTTGGTGATAGAACGCGTACGGGAAGGAAAGGGATTTAAAGACGGACTCCTTTGGTTTTGCGAAAAATGTAACGAAAAGCTGCATGAAACCTATTTCGAACTCAAGAATATTGAAACCGATTTCCTACCCCGATTCAAGGAATACTATGGTTCTGAAGCCTTGCGTACCTGCAAACATTGTGGTCATGTAATGGAAACGGATCCACGATTTACTGCTTAAACCTCGTTTGCTATCAAAGGATTTATTTTTTAGCATTCACCGTTAAAAAAGGGGACTTCATACCAACCCATTTTGTCATTTTTTCGTCTTTTTGTAGAATTTTATTTTTTTATTAAAAAAACTTTTACCTTTAACAACAATTTAGAATTAACACATAATATTAAAATTTAGAATATGAAGAAATTACTATTAGCTTTTGCGACCGTTCTTAGCTTACAAGCCGCGGCACAAGATGTGCACTTCACGCAGTATTTTACATCTCCGCTTACTTTGAACCCCGCCAATACAGGCTTAGTGAATTGCGATTGGAGAGTTTCAGGCAACTATCGTAGCCAGTGGGGAAGTGTTAATTCTACTCCCTATGTAACCGGCACTATTTCCTATGATATGGCATTATTAAAAGGTAAATTAAATGGAGATGCACTCGGTTTCGGCGTGTTGGGTTTGTATGATAAATCAGGTACCGGCGCTTTGCAAAATATTACCGCAGGTCTTTCTTTGGCCTATCACAAAAGACTAAGCCAAAATGAAGAAAAACCTCAAAACCTTTCCATTGGCGTTCAAGGATTTTTTGTTCAAAAAAGCATCGATTTCAATAAATTGAAATTTGAAAGCCAATACGATCCTACTACCGGAGGTACTCCTTATGCAAGTGGTGAAAATGTAGGAAATGCCGATTTGACCTATCCGGATTTTAACGCAGGTATCATGTACTCTGGGTATGTTACCGAAAGAACCAATATGTACGGCGGTCTTTCTTATTATCATATCACTCGTCCGGTAGAAACCTTTTTGAACGGTACTCACAAAATCAATTCTCGTATCACAGCTTCATTAGGTGGCTCTTTCCAAATGAATGAAAAATTGGTTACCTATTTAAGCGGTATGTACCAACAACAAGGCAAAGCCTATGAAATATTAGTAGGTGGCGCAGCAGGGTTTGTAATGAATCCGAACCACGAAGATGATATTGCCAATACCATTTTCTATCTTGGTGCTTGGTATCGTTATGGAGATGCGATTGCTCCTTATATCGGATTTGAATGGTCTAAAGCTAAATTAGGCGTTTCCTATGACGTGAACCTTTCCGGTTTCACCCCTGCTACAAAAGGTAATGGAGCGCTCGAAATTTCATTGATTTATAATGGTTGCATCATCAAAAATGAAACCAAAACATACAACTTCGCTTGTCCTCGTTTCTAAATGAAACCAAAACTATACGTAAAAGGACTACTTCGGTAGTCCTTTTTTATTAAAAGAAAATGCATGCGTAAACTCTTTACATAGACGGACGCTACTTTTGAACAAAGCAAAAAAATGAATAAGGATTATTATCAACGATTTGAAGCAGCGTATGAGTTGCTAAATGAACAACAGAAAGAGGCTGTGGATACCATCTACGGGCCGGTGCTGGTAGTAGCAGGACCGGGTACCGGAAAAACCCAAATCTTGGCCTTGCGCATTGCTAACCTACTTCAAAGTGATGCGCAAATTGCGCCGCAAAATATGTTATGCCTAACGTATACCGAAGAAGGCAAGAAGAATATGCGCGACCGGCTATTTAAGTTAATCGGTGCCGAAACCGCTCAGTATATCAGTGTTCATACCTATCATTCTTTTTGCAATGAGGTAATACAGCAAAACCTCTCCCTGTTTGAAAAAGACAGTCTGGAGGCAGCCTCTGAATTGGAAAAAATCCAGTATGTCAAGCAAATCCTTTTGAACCTGGACAAAAATCATATTTTGTATCATCCCAAAAATCCAAACGCCAATGCTAGCTATCTCCTGCGCTTGTTTTCTAAAATGAAACAAGAAAATTGGACCAGCGAATTTTTAATTGAAAAAACAAAAGAACATATTCATTTTTTAGAAACGGATGAGACGAGTATTTCCTCAAGAGGGAGCACCAAGGGAAAAATAAAAGTAAGCGTACAAAAGGAAATTGATTCCTACAATAAATCCCTTGAATCGATACATCTTTTTGACCTCTATAAAAAAATCATGCTCGAGCATCATCGCTACGATTTTGATGATATGATCAATTGGGTTATCGAAATGTTTCAAACACACCCAGATATACTGGCCTCGTATTATGAGCGCTTTCAATTTTTACTGGTAGACGAATTTCAAGATACCAATGGTGCTCAAATGAAAATCATCAGTTTGCTCAGCGATTATGACCAGGCTCCAAATGTATTTGTGGTGGGCGATGACGATCAATCGATCTTTCGGTTTCAGGGAGCTAGTGTTGAAAACATGAAAGATTTTCAAAAGAAGTATGTGAATGAAGGACTTACCGAAATTTGTCTCAAAGTAAATTACAGAAGTACCCAGGGGATTTTAAATCATGCGAAAAATTTGATTGAAAAAGCAGGGGGGCGCCTAGTAGATAGCAATCCACTACTAGATAAAAATTTGATTTCCTTTGCTACCGAAAGCACCCAACACGATTTTCAACCGGTGTTATGGTCCTTTCATAATCCACGATACGAGAAAATATTTATTGCGAAAAAAATTCAGGAACTGATACAGAGCGGTGTTAAGCCTAAAGAAGTAGCCGTGCTGTTTAACGATAATAAATCTTGTATTGAAATGGGTACCTATCTACAACAATTGAATATTCCGTTTTATACCAGAAAGAATTACAATTTGTTTGATGATGTATTGGCCAAACAAATACTAAACATCATGAAGTATATCGCTTCAGAGCGAAACAATGCCTATAGTGGCGATAGTTTATTATTTGAAATACTCCATTACAAGTTCTTCAATATTCCGTCTATCGAAATTGCAAAAGCTGCGATTCGATCAAATGACAAGTCCTCTGAAAATCGCAAAGAGAAATATAGTTTCAGACGATTTTTACAAGAAAATGTAAGCATACAGCATCCAACTCTTTTTATTGAAAATGGTAAAGATGCTTTTCAATATGCCGTTTCGATGTTAGAGCAACTCATCACCGATTCGCACAATCTTTCCCTAATACAATTCATGGATGCGCTCATTGAAAAATGCAACATCATACCGTCCATCTTACAAAGTAAGGATAAGTATGAGGAGTTGGAAATCCTAACTATTTTCTTCGATTTTATTAAAGAGGAAGCCCATCGCAATCCTGAAATGAATATCAACGATTTGACCGATTTGCTGGAAATAATGGACGAAAACGACATCGAATTGCCACGCCATAAATTATATGGAAATGAAGACGCGGTTCGTTTATTTACCATACATGCTTCTAAAGGCAGAGAATTTGAATATGTCTTTGTAGGAAGTGTGGTAAAGCAACAATGGGAAGATCGGCGTACTCCGGCCAATCTCATAAAAATTCCTGACAATGTATTTGAAACCGCTATCAGCAAAAAAGATCATGATGAGCTTCGACGTATGATGTATGTGGCCTTAACCAGAGCTAAAAAAGAACTGTATGTGAGCTCCTATAATCTCGATTTAAAAGAAAAGGAAATGGAGAAATCGCTTTTTTTATATGAAATTTTTGGAGAGGATATGGAAGATATCAAACCGATCATTAGCAAGGAAACCCTTTTTGAATTTGAAACCTTGTTGCCACTAGTAGATGAAAAAAATTCGATTAGAAATGATTGAGAAAGAAATGGTGGAAAAGCAATTGCAGCATTTCGAATTAAATGTTACTGCCCTGAATCATTACTTAGATTGTCCGCTCCATTTTTATTTCAATAATATTGTGCGTATTCCATCCGGCATCCATGAAAATATGTCGTTTGGAACAGCGGTGCATAAGGCATTGGAGAAATTGTTTTCAGAAATGAAATCGAATCAGAATGAATTTCCGCCACTCGAAGATTTTGAAAATTATTTTGTGAAATATATGCGTCGTCATCGCGAAAAATTCAGCGATGCAGGATATCAGAGAAAGTTAAGTTACGGAATAGATTTACTTCGAAAAATTTATGAAACCAATATCAATACCTGGCATAAAAATGTGAATATTGAATTTCATACCCGGGCCATGCTACATCAGATTCCCCTTAAAGGCTTTGTTGATAAAGTGGAGTATCATGATAATGAACTGACTCTAGTAGATTACAAAACCGGCGATCACCAAAGTGAATTTACGAAGTCTAAATTAAAAACGGCCGATGAGGATAAAGCAGGCATTGGCGGTGACTACTGGCGACAGGCGATGTTTTATAAAATTCTCCTCGATTTAGATAAGAATAATAAATACCTTGCCACCTCTGCGAAGTATGAATTTTTAGAACCTGATAAACATACCCAAACAATGCCCAAGCCATATATTTTTAACTTTCCGCAAGATCAAATCGATCAGGTGAAACAACAGATTGAAACGACCTGGACAAAAATTCAAAACCATGAATTTTATGAAGGCTGTGGTAAAGAAACCTGTCAGTGGTGTCAGTTTGCAAAATCTATTCGTACATCATAACCTGTCGTTCAAGGTGGAAGCATTTTCTTAGAGTGCAGCACGGTCCGGACAGCAACCTTTGGAGAAAAAAGGTATATTTTGCTTAAAACGAAACATCCACACCGGCACTAACAAATCGGGGATTTCCCACTCGAATGCCCTGCGGTCTTCTGCTTACAATATACCGTTCATTGCTGATGTTTTTTACTGCAACATTTAAGCTGACCTTGGTTTTGGGTATATGGTAAAGGACATTGACATCGGCCACTGTGTACGCTTTCAATTTACCGGTTCGACCATTGGTAGCTGGTAATTCAGAATTGAGCACATCCGTATATTGGGCTCCCACAGCATTCAAACTGATTTGTGCTCCAAAACCTAGTTTATGAAGAAAATAGAATGAACTGTTTACATAATATTCGGGAGCATAGGGAGTGAAATTGCCTGAAATATTGACCCATTCCGTTCCATCTTTTATAAAGCGATCTTTATTAAAAGTGGCCTTATTGAAGGTAGCATTGGTTTTCCAATGTATTTTGGAATGGGATTTCAACAGATTCCCAAAATCGACCAGGAATGCTAATTCCACTCCTCGGTGCAAGGTCCGGCCGCCGTTTACAAGTCCACTTCCCGTACCACCTGACGATTCAGATTCTGGAATAATTTGATTGGAAAAATTCATTGAAAACAAGGTGGCCTCATATTCGAAATACTTTGAAATGCTTCCCCTTGTTCCCAATTCAATATTCCAGCTTTTTTCGGCATCCAAAGCATAAATTTGCCCTTGGTTAGAAATGGCGTCTTTCACGCGCGGAGGGGCAAATCCTCTGTGCAAACCTGCGAACAATGTATTATTTTTTGACACATTGATATTCAAGCCCACGCCGGGCAAAATGGAGGTAACTTGGTTTCCTGCATTCAAATTCGTGTCTCTCACCAATAGTGAATTTCCAATCATAAAGGAATTGCGGAGTATTTTTCTTTCATAATCATAGTGCTCGAGACGTACTCCGGTGGTGAGATTTATTTTTTTGGAAAGCGACAACGAATTATGTGCAAAGGCGCTAAGGGCTTTTCCACGTCGCATTTCATCTTCCACCAATTCACCCGATTTGGAATCGGCTTTTTTACCATTCAGTCGCTGCTCATTTGCATTTTCAATATTTAGACGAACACCGGCTTGCAATTCAGAGGCCATGTTTTGAATCTGATAATTGTAATATAAACGGGGTTCTATACCCATTACCTCAAACGCTCGGTTTCGATGGGCATTTTGGTCACGCATAAATACTGCACCACCTGACACATTGGTATCGCCCCAAATAATACCTGTACCATTGGTGATGGTATTAGAAGTGGCAAAATCCTGACGTTGCCAATCGCGGGTAGTGGTATATGCATAGGCTGTGCTTACCAAACGGAGGCGTTCCGAAAACTGATATTGATGGGAGGCGCTAAATGAAACACGCTTGATAGACAAATGATCGTCTGGTGCCATCAATACAAAATCATCCATATGTGCATCGTACATATTTTGCGTTAGACCGATATAGGTGGCATTCGATTGCTCATTGTAATAGCCAAGTTTTACGCCCAAACTAGACTTTTCGGAAATCTTAAATTTTAATTTCGCGCACAAATCATTGGTATTAAAGTTGGTATAACCCAGTTTAGAGGCCTGCTTGTGCAAATAGCTGACTTGAAATCCGGTATTGCCGTAAGTAGATCCATAAGAAGCTAAAGCACTCAAATACCCAAAATCACCCGCACTTACGCGTAATCGTCCTTGCGGATGGGATGGCGGATCTTTGGTAATAAAGTTAACCACCCCACCGATGGTTTGTGGTCCAAACAAAATTTGTCCACTTCCCTTCAGTACTTCCACGCCTTGCATCCGATCTATGATAGGTGTATAATATAATTCCGGTTCGCCATATGGATTGAGCGCCACGGGAACTCCATCTTCTAAAACCAATACGCTACGACTCCTGTCGGGATCTAATCCTCTGATTCCGAGATTCATTCGAAGACCCGCTCCTTCTTCTTCAACTACATGAATGCCACTAATTCGACGAAAAATCTCGTTCCCTGAAATGGGAGCGGTTTGACGGATAGCAGCCTGATCTATCATTCCTACGGAGCCGGGTAAGTGGTTCAGTAATGTATTTTTTTTGGAAATGATGAGCACTTGTGGCATTTCAATCGTTGAAACACTGTCTTTTGTACGTTCCATTTGCTGGGCTTGTGCTGAAAAAGTCCCGAATAGTATAGGAAGTAAGCGGATAGTGATAGAAATAATCATTTTCATGCCGCAAAAATAGAAGGGTGTTTTTGTTTGCCCTATTTGAAACGGGAAAAGGAATTGTGAAATCCGTAATTTCTATAAGAGTCTCGCTGCTTTTTGCACAACAACGCGAATAGGAGTTCCGTTTTATTCTTCTAGAGGGCCCATTTCAGTACCCAAGTTGTTCATTTCAGTCTGAATATTCCAAAAATATAGGTAAGCAGGCATTTTCTGTTAGCGTTGAAGAAGGGGAGGTCAATGGACAGATTTAATCCCTTTTAATAGTAATTTTTTTCTATTTTTGCCACTTAAATACAATTTCTATGAAAGTTATTCTTTGTACCCTTCTTTTTGTACTGCAGGTTGGTTTTTTGTCAGCGCACGAACGTTTTGGCTTTAAAATAAAACAGGAAAAGCAAGAGCGCATAGTAAAGGAGGCTTATGCCGACGGCTTAATCACGGAACATGAGTATCTTAAACTGATGCATCAGCAGGAGGTAATTAAGGAATCGATTGCCACCTCCGACCTTGATAATAATTGGACGGCTGTGGAGCACAATACGGTGTTGGCAAAATTAAAACGTGCGGAAAAGAAGCTGAAAAAATACGAGAGAAATACGGAACGATAGGCGTTCTTCAAAAATGGTATCATTGCTTACATTTTAGTCAATTCCCAGTTTATTGCAGTAAGTAAAGCAATTGGATAGGTAAAAGAAGAAGACCGCGCTTAATGTTTTCGAAATTTTTCATCTGGTATATAATTGCGCAATCGGTATCCTGTTGTAGGAAATTTTACATCAAAGGACAGGGGCTTGCCTAGTTTCCTATTCAGAGTTAATAGGGCTTCTGAAGGCTTTTAGGGACGTTTTTTGTGAGCGTTGAATTGCCGAATACAATTTTCAGTACCGAGTGTACGGAAAAATTATTATTATACAAAAAATATTTTTATATATCAAAACAAAAATTTACCTTTGCATTCCAAAAATTATACTTAAAAAACAAACAAACAACTTTTAAACTAAAATAAGATGGCAAAAGAGACCTTCAAAAGGGATAAACCCCACGTAAACATTGGCACTATCGGTCACGTAGATCATGGTAAAACCACTTTAACGGCTGCAATTACAGATGTATTATCTAAAATTGGTTTGGCTGAAAAGAAAAACTATGATGATATTGATGGAGCTCCAGAAGAAAAAGAGAGAGGTATTACTATCAATACAGCACACGTTGAGTATCAAACAGCAACTCGTCACTATGCACACGTTGACTGTCCAGGTCACGCCGATTATGTGAAAAACATGATTACAGGTGCTGCGCAAATGGATGGTGCAATCTTAGTGGTAGCTGCTACTGATGGTCCTATGCCTCAAACTCGTGAACATATCTTGCTTGCTCGTCAAGTAGGTGTACCTAAAATGGTGGTGTTCATGAATAAAGTTGATTTGGTTGACGATCCTGAATTATTAGAATTGGTTGAAATTGAAATCAGAGACTTGTTAAGCTCTTATGGTTTTGATGGCGACAATACCCCTATTATCCAAGGTTCTGCTACTGGCGCTTTAGCTGGCGAACCACAATGGACTGCCAAAGTAACTGAGTTGATGCAAGCAGTGGATGATTATATTCCGTTGCCTCCTCGTCCGGTAGATATGGATTTCTTGATGTCAGTGGAGGACGTATTCTCTATCACTGGTCGTGGAACTGTAGCAACAGGTCGTATCGAAAGAGGTGTTATCAAAGTAGGTGAAGAGGTTGAAATCGTTGGTTTTAACGATGCTCCTTTGAAATCGGTTTGTACCGGTGTGGAAATGTTCCGTAAATTATTGGACAGAGGTGAAGCTGGTGATAATGCAGGTATCCTATTACGTGGTATTGAGAAAAAAGATATCCGTCGTGGTATGGTAATTTGTAAGCCAAAATCAATCACTCCGCATACTGAATTCAAATGTGAAGTATACGTATTAAGCAAAGAAGAAGGTGGACGTCATACGCCATTCTTCCAAAAATATCGTCCTCAATTCTATTTCCGTACCACTGATATCACCGGTGAGGTGGAATTACCAGCTGGAACTGAAATGGTTATGCCTGGCGATAATGTAAGTTTGACTGTTAAATTGATCGGACCAATCGCGATGGAAAAAGGATTGAAATTCTCTATCCGTGAAGGTGGTCGAACAGTAGGTGCAGGTCAAGTTACTGAAATCATTAAGTAATAAAAAAGTACTAACCTGCCTCTTACAGACAGGGTAAGTAGTACAAACACCCAGTGTTTTTACAATATTACAAAGTACTTAGGTTCATAATCTAAGTACTTTGTTTTTTAGTACAAATAGTTCTTTTTATTGATGATGTGTTTTGATTTGCATTTTCAAATTGACATATTTTCAAATTAATAAACGGGCATGGTGCAATGGTAGCATACGGGTCTCCAAAACCTTTGATCTGAGTTCGAATCTTAGTGCCCGTGCAACATTTTTAAAGGAAAATTCATATATTTGAATTTTATAAAACAAAAAAACAATGACTAAAATATTAAATTATTTTGAACAGGCATACAACGAGTTAATCCATAAGGTGACCTGGCCGTCATGGCCTGAGTTGCAACAAAGTACTTTAATTACTTTGTTTAGTATTTTGCTCTTGACCGCATTAACTACTTTGATGGATGGTGCCTCTAAATTGGTTTTTGAAAACTTTTATGGCCTTTTTAAATAAAATATGATCATGGAAGATATTACAACACAAGAATCTACAAATCAGGAAATCGTGAGTCCCGAAAAGGAAACCAAATGGTTTGTACTTCGCGTATTGAGTGGAAAGGAACGAAAAATTAAAGAGTACTTGGATGTGGAAATTCGCAGGTCCGGTTGGGGGAATTCCGTTTCCCAAATTTTATGCCCTATCGAGAAGGTCTTTAAAGTAGTTGCCGGTAAAAAGGTAATGCGAGAAAAGATTTTGTATCCGGGATATATTTTGTTGGAAGCTACCACCGGACGACTTTCAGACGATATTTTGCAGGCAATCAAAAATGTTACCGGTGTGATTCATTTTCTCGGAAAAGAACGACCCGATGCCTTACGTCGTAGCGAAGTGAATAAGATGTTTGGTAAAATGGATGAGATGGCCGATAGCGGAGTAACCATGAGTGAACCATTTATTTTGGGCGAAACCGTAAAAATTATTGATGGACCATTCAACGATTTCAATGGAACAGTTGAAGAAGTAAATGATGACAAAAAGAAACTAAAGGTAATTGTAAAAATCTTTGGTCGCGCTACTCCGGTGGAATTAAACTTCATGCAGGTTGAGAAAGTATCGTAAGATTAATAACAAAAAACATACAGAATCCTCAGCGAAAGTTGGGGATTTTCTATTGTAGCGAGTTGAGCATACCTATGATACAAAATCATGAATTCACAATCTGAATTACCGGTAAAAGCATATCATCCATTTCACCAATTTCCTTATTTTTATCGGCTTGTTCATAATCTATTTGGTCAATAAATGGTAAGAAATCAATTTTTTGTGGTTCCATTCCTATGCTGAAAACCAAATGGGTGGTAAAATCAATTTGACTCAATTCCTCTATGTCCGTTTTGTGATATCCAGCTTCTGACAACGCATCTAGTAATTTTAGTTTATTTTCGTTGCTTGGTTTTATCTATAAATCCATATCGCCAGTAGTGCGTCCATAGCCATAATACATAACAGCAAGATCACCAATTAGTAAAAAATCTACATGGTGCTTGAGTAGTACCTTTATTATTTCTTGATGTTCCTCCAGTAAAATATTCATTATTTTCTGAGAATGGTGATTCGTTTATAGAGTACATAGTTTTGCAATTGTACCTTATACACTTGTCGTATCAGTTACACAACGTGTCTTAACCGCTCAGTTGGAGTAATGCTTCGTAAATAGGTGATTTCAGCAAACTCTTGTTCCTTAAATGATTTGTAAATGGATATTTTTTTTTCAATCATTGTTCTAAAAGTTACGATTTATTCAAATGTGAAAATTCCTTTTTGGAGTTGCTAAGAATTGATGGAGGTATTATCTGCTTTTTCTCGATACAAGTTTACAAAGGCTTTGTGAAAGTTGCTACAATAATTTTCATTTTCAAAATCGGACCAGACAACTCGCTAGGCAGAATAAAATAAGCTCTTCAGCATTTCAGAGTACATATTCAAAAACAGATTCGCATCTACACCAACAGCAATCATACCTGCACTTTTTTCGATTTCTTTATTTGCTCCTTCAATACCGGAACAAAAAGTGCCGAATAGTTTATGGTGCGTTTTGCATGATTTTCTGATGGATTCATAGCTCTCGATAAATAGCGGCGCATCAAACTGACCCGGTATGCCCATGGACGTTGACAGATCGTAAGGGCCTACAAACAGTCCGTCAAGGAGTGGATGAAAGGCCATTTCATTTACAAGTTCAAGACCTTTTTTACTCTCAATTTGCGCTAAGATAATTGGTTTGAAGTTTTCATTGTAGTGCTTGAACTGATGGCCATATTGATTTGCAGCCACAAAACCGACACTTCTTTTACCGGTGGGCGGATAGTAAGAGAAATCAATTAAGGTTTGAATTTCTTCCATGCTCTCAACCCGCGGGGCAATGATACCATCTGCGCCAAGGTCTAAAGCATACTTAATGGCAACTTCACTGATTTCTGAAATGCGAATAAATATCTGACATTCCTTTTGCTTGGATAGAATAATGGATTGAATAGTAGTAGTTGAAACATGCCCATGCTCTAAATCAATAAAAATAAAATCAAAACCGAGTGATGATAATTGACTTGCTATTTGTGGCAGGTCTATGGAAATAAGGGTGCCGATTTTGGTTTTATTATGAATCATGGATAAACTGACATTTGTTTGTTTTGAGAAATATTCTTAAACAATATTAGTAAAAATTTTCGTAACTAAGTTTTGTGCTTTGCAGTTGGTATATCTTGATTATTCCACAATAAATTTCTTGGCAATTGTTCCCACTTTGATATAATAGATACCACTGCTATATGGACTCATATCAATTTCGTCTTGATAGCTGGCAATTTTTGTAGTGTATAACAGTTGGCCCATTGAATTATATATTTCTTTCCTGACCTTTAAATCCGAAAATACTTGTAGCATTTTTTTTACTGGGTTTGGGAATAATTGAATCGAATTTGTTTTTGATAGGTCATTGGTGTTTAAACCCATTACGGTGTGGCAGAATGAGGTATCTGTACAGCCGTTTATTGTGACAATCAAAGCATAATCTCCATTGGTTTGTGCTGTAAATGTTTGATTTGTTTCGCCAATTAATTCCTGGAAAGGGTTGCAGCTAATCCATTGATATGTTGCATTAGTTGCAATAGCATAAAGTACCGGGCCACCTTGGTATACATTAGTATCAATGGTAATGAAATTTAAGTAAAGGGTTATTATACTGTCACATCCATTTTGATTTAAAAAATTTTGAAAGTATGTTCCGCTAGTTGTATATGTTTGCCCATTTAGTGTATAGGATGTATCACAATTTTGTTGAATCACTGTACTGTATGTTGGATGATGGATTACAATGTTCACTACGGTATTGCTATCGCATCCATCCTGCGAATTGTTGATGCTGGTATAGGATGTGCTGCTGGTATAGTTTATGCCGTTAACAATAGTACTATCACAACCTGAATAATTAGCAGCATAATTTTGACCACAAACATTCATTTTAAGTATAAATAGATCTTCTGATCCAAAAGTAGGCAGATTGTTTACAGCTATACCGGGATCGAAATCGCCTATACCATTATACATTCCTGTTAAATAAATACTCCCATTTGGTTTCACATTCATTTTATTGCGCCAATAAGAAGCTGCATTTTCTGCAAATTGCTCAACCCATACAAAATTCCCGTTCGAGTCTAATTTCAATACAAAATAGCTATTACCATTTGAACTCAAAATAAATTGCGTCACACCCGGATCAAAGTCAACAGTATCACTAACGCCACCGAATGTGTACACATTGCCCTGCATATCAGTACTTATAGACTGTATCGCATCATAGCCACTTGATCCAATTTGTTTAACCCAACTAAAATCTCCATTTGAATTTAGTTTTAATATGAATGCATCGTAGAGCCCATTAGAGCTCAGATTGTAAACCAAAGGCCCGGGATCAAAATCAGTTGTACCTGAAAACCAACCGGTAATACATACGTTGTTTGAGCTATCAACAGCTATCGACCTCCCAAAGGATGAACCAATTGCCTTCGCCCAGACAAAATTTCCATTCATATCAAGTTTAGAAATAAAAGCATTAACCTGCGCCAAAGGACTGAGATTATAAATAGCAGGACCGGGGTCAAAATCTGCGGTAGAATTGAAATATCCAGTGGTATACACGTTACCGACATTATCAATAGTTAAGCAGTGAGCTTCTTCATCGGTAGAGCCTTGAGCCCCCAATTCCCTCACCCAAAGGAAATTACCGGATGAATCCAGTTTTAAAACAAAAATGTTATCATCCATAAGCCACCCTCCAATATTGGATAGTGTATAATTACCTACACCTGGATCAAAATCAACAAAACCCATAAAATATCCGGTAAAATATATATTGCCAAAAATATCATGACCGATTGATTCTACATTGCACTGTCCCCCATTTATTTCCTTTGCCCAAATAAAATTGCCATTTGCATCTAATTTTAGGATAAAAAAACCATTCGCTAAATTAAGTACTGCTGGTCCCGGGTCAAAATCAATCATGCTTTCAAAGTAGCCGCCAATAATAATATTTCCATATGGATCAGTTGATATAGTCGAACCCATGTCAAAGTTTGGACTCCCAATTGCAATGCCCAAATGAAATTTCCATTTGAATCTAATTTTGTAATATATATATCGTTATTGCCAATAGAGGTTAAATTGTGAATACCCAGACCAGGGTCAAAATCACAAGTTGACTGAAAACCACCTGTTGTGTATACATTGCCATTATGATCTACCGCTATGGCTAATACGTTATCAAGTAGATTTGATCCAAAACCTTTTGCCCACTGAAATGTTTGTGCACTGCTACTTCGACATAGCATTAATAAAATAGATATGGAAAGTGCTAACTTCATGATATTATCGTAAATGTACAAAATTTACTGAACAGAAGTTACCCGTTTATGTTGAAAGATCAGTAATGTTTTATTGATATCACTTAAAATAATCCATCAAATCAGCCAACTTCTGCTTTAATTCTTTGCGGTCCACAATGAAATCTAGGAAACCGTGTTCCAATAAAAATTCAGAACGTTGAAACCCATCCGGTAAATCTTTTTTGATGGTTTCTTTGATAACCCTCGGTCCGGCAAAACCAATTAAAGCACCCGGTTCGGCAATATTTACATCACCTAACATTGCGTATGAAGCAGTAACGTCCCCTGTAGTAGGATCGGTTAAAAAGGAGATATAAGGCAATTTTGCTTTGGCTAATAAGGTCAATTTCGCAGACGTTTTAGCCATTTGCATCAATGAAAACGCGCTTTCCATCATCCGAGCACCGCCCGACTTAGATATAATCATGAAAGGTAATTTGTGTTCAACCGCATAATCAATACCTCGTGATATTTTTTCACCTACTACCGAACCCATACTACCGCCAATAAACGTAAAATTCATACAGGCAATGACAATTTTTCGTCCATGAATTTCACCGGTTCCCACTGTCATGGCATCCTTCAACCCGGTTTGTTTTTGAGCTTCTACCAAGCGGTCTTTATAGGGTTTTAAATCCACAAAACCCAGCATGTCCTTCGATACAATATTTTCAAATAACAAGGTATATTTTTGATCATCAAACAGAATATCAAAATATTCCTCGGCATCTATTCTTGCGTGAAAATTGCAATTCGGACAAACCCACAGGCTGTCCTTGATATCATTGATGGTGGAGGTTTTTTTACAACCCGGACATTTATACCAAAGTCCGTCCGGTACATTTCTTTTTTCTTTAGTAGAGGTAAGTATACCCTGTTTTATTCTTTTGAACCAAGTAGATGACATATTCAATGTAGGTCATTATAGGTTTGCCTTTCTGCACATTTCGCTCCGCCTTTCATTCATCACGAAAAAATAACGCAAACTCCTCATTTGCGAGCTACAAATGTAATAAAAAAAGCTATTTTTACAGACATAAGCACGAATTTCTTAACAATTAACTGCTTCATGTATTCGCTTTCAAAACTATCTTTGTAAAATGAGAAAACTTTTATCTACTTTATTCTTTTTGTCTATCACGTTGGTAGCCCTGTCCCAAGAAAATTATTCCTGCTCAGAAGGAAAAATATTGAGCCATCAAAAAATGGCCAAGAAAACCCGAGCCGGACAATATGCCAACTCCTTATTGGATAAATATGATGTCCATTTTTATTTTTTAGATATCAACGCAGAACGCAATAATACCATAGTAAGCGGATCTACTACTATAGGAGCCAAAGTAAGCGCCGCCTCGTTGGATACCTTTTGTTTTGAACTCAACCAAAGTTTAACCATCGATAGTGTGATTTATAATAATCAGCCCTTGACCGTGGCTAGTAATGGCAGTATTCGCTATGCCATTTTTCCAACGGCACAACCCTTGAATACGAATATGTATGTAAAAATCTACTATAATGGGGATGCTCATGTGTAGGTGGCGCCATTGGCGACGGGTTTAGTTCAGATGTCTCCGGAGCATGGGGCAACGAGTGTACCTGGAGTTTGAGTGAGCCTTATAGCGCCTACGAGTGGTTTCCTGCAAACAATTTTTGCAAGACAAAGCGGATAGTGCCTGGATTTTTGTAACCACCAGCGACGAAAATAAAGTGGGGTCTAATGGTATTTTAGAAGGTATTGATGCCATGCCAAATAATAAAGTAAGATATCGCTGGAAAACACATTATATCATCGATTACTATTTAATTTCTGTTGCAATTGCTAAATATGTCGATTACACCATTTACGCACATCCGGCAGCCTTGCTGGGCGACTCCGTAAAAATAATGAATTATGTATACGACAATCCTTGACCCTACCCACTTTTAAAAGCCAAATCGATAGCAATGCGCTGGTATTAGATTATTATTCCGAAATTATGGGTGTATATCCGTTCCATGCCGAAAAATACGGACATTGCATGGCGCCCTTTGGTGGCGGTATGGAACATCAAACCATGACTAGTATCGGAAGTTTAGGTAGCTTTTCGGTGAACTCGCATGAGTTATTTCACCAATGGTGGGGCGATCATGTGACTTGCAAAACATAGAAGGATATTTTCATCAACGAAGGATTTGCATCTTATGGCGAATATTTGGCCTATGACCATTTTAGAGGACATCAAGCTGCGCAAAATAAAATGCAAAGTGTGCATGACAATGTGTTGCAAGATTCTTTTGCGATGGTGTACTTTACAGATACCAACAATGTGGGTCGTATCTTTAGCAAGCGCCTCACATACGACAAAGGAAGTGCGGTGATTCATACCCTTCGATTTGTACTAGGCGACAGCCTTTTCTTTAAAGGATTGCGAGAGTTTCAATCGACCTTTTCCTTTAATACAGCCAGTATCGACGATTTGCATATTGTATTGGAAACCGTTTCTAATATGAGTCTTTATGATTATTTTCAGCAATGGTTGTATGGCGAAGGATATCCCGTTTATTCGGCAGAGTATTATAGCGATGGCACCAATATCTATCTAAAGGTGACCCATGTAACTTCATCGCCGGTGACCCCTGTATTTAAAACGCCTTTAGAAATTAAATGCCTAAGTGTGAGCGGAGATACTACATTACGCGTGAATATCAATCAAAATACCAATACCTTTATTATTCCATGTTCTAAGATTTTGAATGGTTTAGAATTTGATCCTAATAATTGGTTGTTGAACAAAGAAGATTTGGTGGTAGAAAATCCGGCATTGGTATCACTGCATGTAGCCAATACCGAAATGGAGAATCAAACCTTGATGTATCCAAACCCCTCTGCAGATGAGGTAAGCATTGAGAATAGCACTCTTCGCAACGCCAGGTATACCCTTCGCGATTTGAATGGAAGCGTCCTTCAAGAAGGAAATTTTGATCAAAAAGTAATCTTACAACTTTCTCATTTGGCTGCCGGCGTTTATTTTGTGGAAGTGATTTCATCACAAGGAAAAATAAGCCGAAAGCTTAGTAAGTATTAATTATAGGGATGCGCGCTGTAGCCTGCATATTATTGGTATGTATTGCCTCTCATTGCGTAGCACAACCACTAGCAGATAGTCTCATAAAGAGTTGTCAAACCTTGCATGACACGGCCAAGGCACGTATTTTTATTGAGAAAGCAGCCAGTATTCAAAATAAAGATTATTTGAATTGCATCCGATTATGCGATGAGGCCGTTGCTATAGGCAGAAACAATCAACGGTTAGATTTTGTTGCCAATGCGCATTTATTAAAGGGTCTTACCAGTTACTTTGCAGGCGAATACGACGCCACCTTACGGTATTATTTACTGGCCATTAATCAGTTTGATACCTTGAATGATCAGGCAGGAAAAGCAAAGGTGTATAATGAACTGGGATTTTTTTACCGAAAGCAAAAAGACGATCAGGCTGCCTTGCACAGTTTTGAAGAAGCCCATCGTTTGGCAAAGCTGGCCGCTAATGATGCGGTAATGGCTACTGCCATCAACAACCAGGGCGTATGGGCCCAAGATCATGCCAGCCATCCCGTGGCATTGGAACTATTTGCTAAGGCACGTGCATTGTATGTGAAACTACATGATAGCATAGGTGTTTCCTATACACTTGATTATGCCTCTGTGTCTTTGGCTGCGCAAAAGCAATTTCCGCAAGCGATGCAATTTCAAATGGATGCGTATGATATTCGACTTCGGCTTAAAGATACCAATGCTGCTGCTTTGTCGCTGTTTTGCCTCGCTGAATTTTCGCAACTGCAAGGTAAAGCAATACAGTCTGAAACCTACTTAAAAGAATGTCTTTCCATTACGGAACGCATCCATTATAAAGAACTTTCTGCACAGTGTTACCTCATGTTGTCTGCTATTTTTCATCAAACAGGAAAACATGCGGAAGCCTATCAATATCATGTGAAGTATTCTACATTGAATGAAGAAATTTTTAATGAAAAACGAAGCCAACAAATCAGCGAATTGCAAACACAATACGAAACGGAAAAGCGCATTCAGCAGGTTGTATTACTTACCAAAGAAAATGAACTCAAAGAAAATCAACAACGAAATCAACGGACTATTTTTTTCGGAGTGATTATTGTTTTGTTGATTGGGACCTTTGCATTTTATACGTTTTTTAAAAGTAAAAAGCAAAAGGAAATTGATGAGGCCATCATACAAGAAAAGGAAGTTAGAAACAAGGCCATAATCGAAGCAGAGGAAAAGGAGCGGATGCGTATTGCCCGCGATTTGCATGATGGGGTAGCGCAAACCATGACAGCCGCCAAAATGCAATTGGAACATTTTATTGATCAAACCGGCAACACCATGCATGTATCTGATAGTTTAAAAAATGCGTTTGAATTGATAGTAGATGCAGCCAAAGAGGTACGCTCCATATCTCACAGTATGATACCAAATGCTCTTCTGAAATCCGGGTTAGTGGCGGCTGTACGCGATTTTGTAAATCGGATGGGGAATGAAAAATTGAAAATCAATTTGGTAGTTCTTGGTTTGAATGAAAGACTACCAGAAGCAACCGAAACCGTTATTTTTCGGGTATTGCAGGAGTTGATGAACAATATTATTAAACATGCGAACGCCAAAGAAATTACGATACAACTCATACGGGAGGCCGATGAATTTACCATGATGGTAGAGGACAATGGCATTGGATTTGATGTGCAAAAGATGATGGATAAGCAAGGAATGGGATTAAAAAATATGAGCTCCCGAATAGAATATTTGAATGGTCATATCGATTTTGATTCCACCTTGGGTCGGGGCTCAACGGTAATAGTGGAAATACCCTTGTAGGAAATTCTCGGAATGGTTATAGAACCTTGCCAATTTGGGTGCTACGAACTTGATTTTTGTTAATGTTTGTTAGTGTCAAAATAATGTGTTATATATTTACATAAGAAATTATTAACCTCAAAATCCTTTATCATGAAAAAACTTATTATTTTATTGAACAAGGGTAAATTTACCCCCCCCCATTTTAGCTTCTTATTAACAATCGCGTTTACAATGTTTATGTCTCAAAAACTTCACGCTCAGGTACCAAATACGTTTATGTATGAGCATGATCCAAACCTGTGGTATCAAGCGTCTGACGCAACGGTTATGGAAAAGTTTGCACCGACAAATAATTTTGTGGAGGTACCATTATTTTTCAACCCCTACATAATGGAACTGACCACAATTTGCAGGTGACTTTAATTGATGGTTTTGGCAATATTCAACGAAATGATTTGTATGAGTATTTTGGTAAAGATTTGATACCCAATGCAGCAGCGTATAACCCCAATATACAGACTTATGTGGTAACAGGTACCTGCACTGGATTTACAAATGTCGGGGCATACAATTCATGGTATATGCTTTTTGATCAGGATCTAAATTTGTTGAATGCTAATTATTTCGACTTGCTTTCATCCAATTCGCTACCAATCATCTTTGGAGCCGGCGCGGGTACTTTTGTGACCGATGTCTGCCCGGTAATTAATCCACTCTCGGGCCCCCATTTTGCCTTTACAGGACTGTTGCTGGAAGGTGGGGATAATCCCAACCCGCGTCCTGATATTAATAATAACCAACCTACGAATAGAGTTATGTTTATTGCCACCTTGGATGCAGTAAATGCAGTAATATTGGATAAACATGAATATTATTTTGACCAATCTGGTGCAAATGCCACTCAATTTTCCTATCCGAGTAGGATTACTGAAATCAATAATACGGGTTTTAATGCAATCAATGGATTTCTAGTCGCAGGAACTACCTCAAATGTGGGAGTAACCGATGCGAGTCGTTTTTTTTATTTGCGAACCGCTATCAATTTGCAGATATATGCACACAAGGTCATAGATGATAATACACCGTTTGTGGATGATAATATTTTTGCTGTCGGTGACTTGTACAATACTGGGCCTTCAACGGATGAAATACATGTGGCAGGCACCATTACGGCCTTAAATGGAACCCACTCTTATTTTTTTGATAAATTGTGGAATCTCAATTCACCGGTGAGTGTTTTGAGTTATCTTGAAAATTGGCCACCTGCCGTACCTGCGAATGTACAAATGGGTATATTTCGTTTAAACAATCAACGATTAGGTGGCTACCCCAAAGTAGGAAGAGTAACCACACCCTTTAGTGACATAAGTGTAATAACAGGCTCTTTTTGTAGAAATTTATTTTATCAGTTCAATAATTTTTATAGCACATTATTGCCGAATACTTTTGAAGTAAATTATACCAATAATGCGCTTAATAATTGGCTAAATCCATTAAATCAAAATACTTCATTTGATTTATATCCGCGCTTGTATGGCGTCCTTGGGCCGGTACCTTATTATTTAGCACATAGTTTTGAAAGTCCGTGGTATCCCAATCACAAGTCCTTTTTGTATAACTTTAACGATCGATTATTCCTCTTGGGAGGATTAGGATTAGACAATAATAATGCAGGAGATTACGTGGTAGCCAATCTTGCGGATAGGCCTGGTACCAATGCATGTTTAATGGATAACGATCTAGCTACTGCGGATTTTTTTCCGGTTTCTGTTGCCCAATTTAATGCTATTTATGACGCCATAATGGGTTCTGTAGAAAGCCCTATTGCAATTACCCAGCCTGCCATAACATTACCAGTTTTTGATGACTGTTTGAATGGTGCCTTTCTGTTTAAGAATACTGAAACCGAAAGTGGTGTAAAGAATGACAAACACTATCAGCTTGAAATAGGAAATGAACAATTATTGTTTAATTGTTTCTCGGGGGCCTATGATTTAACGGTATATAATAGTATCGGTGAAAAATTAATTAGTTATCAAACAAAAGGGAAATCTGAAATAGATTTAAGCCATTTACCTAGTGGTTTGTATTTCCTACGGATTTTACAGAGTAATGGCAAACCAACAGAAAGCATCAAATTTATTCATAAATAAATATTTCCATTTTTTATGAATTTAAAATGCATTTCGTTAGGATGTTTCTATTCCTTAATTTCAATTTTTTCGGTTCAATCGCAGATTGCCCCACCATATCACAACCAGCTACTAGGAGGTTCTGAATTTGTTATTAAGCATAGACCTGATATCGCAGATTCGGCTTTTCAAGTCCAATTTAGAGTCAATAAACCGTGCCATAACTGTTCAGGCTTTGGCTATGGTTTGGGCGTTGAGGGCATATTATCGTTTACGGATACCTGTAATTATAAATTTCAAAACTATAATGTAATGTTTTTTTCTAATGCCGGGGGTGTAGGTCAAGGTTCGCAGTTGTATGTGAATCCTTATTCAGGTGATAGTCTTCAAAAGCCAATTTTTAAATCCTGTCAAACGTATCCGCCGATTAATGTGATACCTCCAAGTTATTTAAATATTGGAGCGCCTATCCAAGATACTTTTTCACTTTTATTGGATTATTGGTATGACACCATTCTTTACCTGCCCGAAAAATGCGGGAAATGGCAAGTAGTTAATTATGCAGGTATGAATAATGGCAATACACATTGGACAATATTGGGAAGGAGTGGTTATTCCATTGCAACGAATATTGATACCAATGATTATATTAACTATGCCCCACCATCATATTGGGCCTGGGATAACAGAGGTGTGACTCACATCAATACGCTTGTCTCTAATAGTAGTCCCTATTTCTTATCTCAACCAACTGCCATTTTTAGACGAAATATACCATCCGTTTATAAACAACAGGCTATAGATCCAGATGGAGATTCACTGGTATTTAGTAGTATTCATTTAGTATATCATGATACCGTATGGGGTCTTCATTCTCAAAGTTGGTGGGATCCTTTTATCCCACAAAATCAAAATCTTACCGGTTGTTGGGCTGCACCTGCTCCAGATTCCACTCAAAGCGGCTTACGCAGAATACCTGGATATAATTGTATTCCCGGCATGGGAAACCTTCCTAACTGTCCAAGGTACGATCCGGTGTATAATCCCTTTGATACGGATAGCACGTTTAACCTCAATCCTGCCACCGGCGAAATTACATTTGTAGCAAAGTCATCTCCGCAATTTGTACATTTATACCCAATCAATTTATTTCCATTCCATATCATGTAAAAGGGGCACCTGTGGTTTCGTTTTTGAAAGTGAAGGATAATCATGCAATTTCTATTCCTGGTGCTACTATGCAATATCAAAATCAAATTACAGATTCAGTGCACGGAATGTTTAATTGGAATATCGGTATCAATGATACGGGCTGGTATTATGTATTGATAGATGTGGAGGATTCAGCATGTGCCACTTCACCATATATCAATAACTACAACTATTTATTTAAAATCAATGTAGATAAAAAGTATGCACCGGCGCCTGATGGTATTCGTGAAATTGAAAAACCAATTACTAAATTTAACATTTACCCTAATCCCTCAAAAGGAAGTATTTATGTAAAGGGAGCAGTTCAGACTGCTGACATTCCCTATAAAATAGCCAATATTTTGGGAGAGATTTTATTGCAAGGAAGAACGAAAGTGGGTCTTCCTATTTCTGTCAAGCAAATACCAAGTGGCATTTATTTTATGCAGGTTGCTAATGAAATGCATCGGTTTGTGAAGGAATAATAAAAAGTTGATTTGGCAATGGCCTTTTTATTTCTCTACCCCGGAACTCTCGAAATGTATTTATCCATTTCTTTCAATTGATTCACAATGGTTTCATTTTTCGACTTGCAGGCCTTTGCCTTGGCATAGTAGTGCTTCATGCCCTTAAAGTCGCGACGCTCGCCACAGATGCTGGACAATTGTAAGTAAGCTGAAGCCTCCGTATCTTTATCAGGTAAGCCTAATTGTACCGACTTGCGCAGATGTTCGTAAGCTTCTTTTTTGTTGCCCTTCTTGTACGAAATCATTCCCAACTGCAAATATGCACCACCTTCCACACTTTTATCGGTGATACCGGCTGCTAAACTTTTACGGATATCGTCTTCGGCATCCTCAAAGTTTTCACTCATGGTTGAAAAATTGGATTTCAACATATAATAGGCAGAGCGCACCGGTTTGTACAGCAGTTTCGGGTATTTCACTCGATTCAGCAGCGCTTGAGCTCCTTCAAAGTCACCATCCTCAACATGTTTTTGAATAAGGGTGATAGGGCCTATCATAAAATGTGCCACTACCATCAATATGGCGATTAAGAAAAAGATCCAACTTACATAAATACCATTTTTGGTTTGAATGGTTAAGAAAACACCCAATGCAATCAACAGCAGCGCTATCGGGATGCGATATAAAACTAATATTCTTCTAAAAGTAGCCATTTGCTTGTAAAAAATAATTGAGGTGCAAACCTACATTTTTTTAAAGATAATAAAAATACAAATTTGAAGATATTCATGAATGCAACGAGGCGCATCTGCCTTATTTTCAGGATTTTGTACGACTGTTTAGGCCTATCTGATTTTGGTAAACCCGCCATCCGGCTCTAGTTTCAAGATGCTGGAAGGCTGCGAATGCGTTTGATCATCCTGTCGCCAAATTACCGTATAATCGACCTGCGTTTTTACGACTTCGTCAATGAGGCTAAAGGTTGCTGCAGCGGGCATCCCACTCAGGTTGGCCGAGGTGGATACAAGGGGACTTCTTAGTCTTTTTATCAGTGAACGGCAAAAAGGGTCCTTCGTGATTCGCACGGCCACCGAACCATCTGCAGCCAATAATGACTGTGGTAAATGAATGGCATTCGGGTATATGATAGTGGTTGGATTATCAAATTTTTCAAGCATCTCCTCTAGGTCCAGTGGAGGATTGGCAATATGTTTCGCTAATTGTCGAACATCGGTCATCAATACAATGAAGCTTTTGTTAGGGTCTCTTTTTTTTGATGTCAACTATTTTTTGAATGGCTTTTTCATTTTGAACATCACAACCTAAGCCCCAGATGGTATCCGTTGGATACAGAATCACACCATCCTGCTGTAGGGTAAGGACACAGTTCTTAACATCTTTCTCAAAAGGAGAATCCATTTTTCTTTTTTTTGCAAAGTAAAGTTCTCTATTTTAAAAAAGGGAATTTCTTTATGTTTGCATCGAAAAAAATACACGAATGCAACAACTTATTACTGAAGTTTGGAATACTAGAGCCCTAATTAGCGACACCAAGTATACGGAGGCCATACGAGCCGTCATTGAAGAAGTAGACAAAGGTCGATTGCGTGTTGCCACTCCGGAAGGTGATGGCTGGCAAGTAAATGAATGGGTGAAACAAGCCATTTTAATGTATTTTGGAATTCAGCAGATGGAAACCTACACCTTGCCACCCTTCGAATTTTACGATAAAATGAAGTTGAAATCTGATTATGCTTCACAAGGTGTGCGAGCGGTACCTCATGCTGTTGCCCGCTATGGTGCGTTTTTAGCACGTGGCGTTATTTTGATGCCGAGCTATGTAAACATTGGTGCGTATGTAGATGAGGGTACCATGGTTGATACCTGGGCCACAGTAGGTAGCTGCGCACAAATCGGAAAGAATGTGCATCTCAGTGGTGGTGTCGGTATTGGTGGAGTGTTAGAGCCTTTACAAGCTAGTCCGGTAATTATTGAAGACGGTTGTTTCATCGGTTCCCGTTGTATAGTGGTAGAAGGTGTACGAGTAGAAAAGGAAGCCGTATTGGGCGCCAATGTGGTATTGACACAAAGCACCAAAATTATAGATGTTAGTGGAACCGAACCCATCGAATACCGGGGGCGTGTACCGGCACGAAGTGTGGTGATACCGGGTAGTTATACCAAGAAGTTTCCGGCCGGTGATTACCAAGTGGGATGCGCACTCATTATCGGTCAACGCAAAGCCAGTACGGATTTAAAGACCAGTCTGAACGATGCTTTGCGAGATTTTAAAGTGAGTGGGTAATTTTATTTGAAAATTAGGGAAGTTGAAAATTTGAAGATATGGGGATTTCCTGCATGGCGTCAGACAGTGAAAATTTGAAGATATGTGGATTTGAAAATTTGAGGATTCCAAGATGTGGGAATTTCCTGCATGGCGGAAGCAGGTTGATATTAGAAATGTTAGGCAGTACTTAGTATGCTGTTAAGTAGAAGTACCAACTTCATTGTTTGAATAACTTTTTTCGTATATCTTTGCAGCATTATAAATTTTGTTCGCCTTATCAGCGTCCTTAAAATTAATTTTATGGCAGTATTACACAATCGAATCTCGCATAAAGAGTTGCGGGAGAAAATGTTGAATGAAACATTTAAACGGGTTACCATTTCATTTTACAAGTATTTTAAAGTGGACGATCCACAGACCTATCGCGATCAGATGTATCAGGCCTTTACGGCCTTGAATATTTTTGGACGTATTTACATCGCCCACGAAGGTATCAACGCGCAAATCAGTGTGCCGGAAGATCAAATGCAGGGGTTTAACACCTTTATGGATGCGCAGCCTGAATTTGTAAATTTGCGAAAAAATATCGCAGTGGATGATGACGGGAAATCTTTTTTTGTCCTAAAAATTAAAGTAAGAGAAAAAATTGTAGCCGATGGTCTTGACGATCGTTCTTTTGACGCAAGTAAAACCGGGAAGTACTTGAATGCAGAGGATTATAACCAACTGACCGGTAGGGAGGATGTGGTGGTAGTCGATATGCGAAATCATTATGAATATGAAGTAGGGCATTTCGAAAATGCCATTGAAATTCCTTCTGATACCTTTCGCGAACAATTGCCAATGGCAGTTGAGATGCTCCAACATGAAAAAGACAAACATATTGTCATGTATTGCACCGGTGGTATCCGTTGCGAAAAAGCAAGTGCCTATATGTTGCATAATGGATTTCGCAATGTGTATCATGTAGAAGGAGGTATTATTCATTATACCCGCAAAGCAAAAGAGCAGGGACTGCCTATTAAGTTTATCGGAAAAAACTTTGTTTTTGATGAACGACTTGGTGAGCGTATTACAGAGGATGTGATTGCCAAATGTCACCAATGTGGGAAACCTGCCGATGCGCATACCAATTGTAAAAATGAGGCTTGTCATTTATTATTTATTCAATGCGATGCATGTGCCGACACTATGAATGGGTGTTGCAGTAGCCAATGCAAAGATGTGTTGGCTTTGCCACAAGAAGTGCAAGCACAAATTCGAAAAGGAATCGACAAGGGCCAGATGATTTTTAATAAATCACGACAAGGCAGACTACGACCTCGACTTGATGTGATACATGAGGAGCAAGGACACTCGTCATAGTTTGTACCAATATTAATTTTTAACGGATCCAAACGAATGGATTCTATTGCAATAGAAACGAATACGGATTGAAAAGAGTATCAGTGCATGTGGTAAGGAACGGACTCTATTCATAGGAGAATGGCTATTAGCTAGAATAAGGCAATTTTTTTTTGTAAACTTGTATTCAATTAAAAGCAATTGTTATGTATATCTATCGCAATGTCCCTTTTGAGGTTATTTGGCGGTTTGGTTGGAAAAATATTTTTTTCTTTATTCTCTATGGCGTGGCACTGTGTTTTTTGCACCATTATTTACTCAGTGTAAAGAATGTACAAATGCATATTCCCTTTGCGCTAATTGGTCCCATTGGGGTTGCTGTGGCCATTTATGCTAGTTTTAAAAATGGACAGTCGTATGACCGTACATGGGAAGCGCGCAAAAATTGGGGCGCCTTGCTAGTGTCTTCCCGAATACTTGGCAATCAAGCTGTGGTATTGCTCAACAAGGCGCTTGACAGAAATTAAAGTGATTATTGACAGACAAATTGCTTACCTAAATGCACATCGTTTGCAACTCAGGATGCGCAATGCACATAGTAGAAAATATAGTCGAACCACCCGAAAATATTATTTTGGCGAACCGGGCAACGAAACAATGGATTCAGGATGTGGCTTCAAAATTGAGCAAGACGGAATATGAAGAAATAAGCACCTTGTCTAATAAGGCCTTGCAGATTTTATTTTTGCAGTCGGCCCACCTGAAGCGATTGCACGAACAAAAGGTCATTGATGAATTTCGATTGATGGATATGCTTAAAAGTATCGATACCTGCATCGAAAACCAAGGTAAGAATGAACGAATCAAATCGACCCCTTTTCCAAGACAATATGGTTTTTTTAGCAAATCCTTTATTGTCATATTTATTTTGATTTTGCCGTTCGGTATTTTGGATATTTACAAACATTATTTCCTTCTAAATTATGGAGTGGTGGTAATTTTGAATGCCTTGATCTCATGGTTGTATATTACCATCGAATTAGTGGGAGCTTATAGCGAAGATCCATTTGAGAATTTTATTACAGATATTCCAATGACCTCTCTGTGCAGAGGGGTGGAGATTGATTTGTATGAATTATTGAAGCTTAGTCCACTTCCCGAAAAAATAGGGGCTGAGGGCGGTATCTTAATGTAAGTATCGTACTGTTTATGTACCTACTGTTTGCTAAAAGAGGCGTCCACCAATCGCTCATTTTCTACCTGCAATACAAAATAAAAGAGCCCCTTAGCATAACAGGAAATATCAATGTGAAAACGATTTTCGCCGGTTTCAATGTTCACATTTTCTATATGCACTTGTCTACCATTGGCATCATATATTCGAACCAAACCTTTATTGAATTTTTTTGACTGAAAGAGGATGTTCAGGGTTTCCGAGGCAGGGTTTGGATACAAGGTAAATTGCTTATTGGTATTGGACAACAAGGCTGTGGCAATATTGGAATAACTTATTTTTTGATTGTGATCGTTAACGCGAATGCGATAATAGTTTACCTTATTTTCAGGTTGCCTATGCAAAAAAGAAAATTGCTTTTGGTGAAGCGATTCTAACGGATAGGTTTGTAAGGTGAAAAAATCAATACCATTCAGTGAGTGTTCCAAATGCATGGACTCAATATCAGTAGCGTTTTCTACCGTCCATTCTAATGCCACATTATCATCCTTAACTTCGGCATTAAGATTTGATAGCAAGATTGCAAGAGGGACGCCTTCTCGCTGCACCCAAATGGGGGCAGTCCACATAATATCACCATCGAGTTGTGTGATTTTAGCGTAGTAATAGAAGTGGTCACCCGGTAAACATGGGTGGGTGAAGGTCAATGAATTGGTATTGGCTACTGCGGATGTCAACAAGTTAGAGAGGACTCCGCTTCCGGGTACTCCATAATACAAATCGATCATCGCCACTTCATCACCCACATCGAGGTCATTTACTACTACCGAAATAGTGGGGTTGACATTGGTGCTAATGTTGCTACCCATTGGATGTCCATTTACGGTATAATGAACCTCCGAATTCCAATCGTCAGAAGCATAAAAACGCCGGGCTCTGTAGGCGGCAATAATACTATCTCTATGCAAGGTAGTAGCCAGCACTACCGTTCTTCCTTGTACGGTTCTTCCAAAGGTGGTGTAATGATTATCGTGGTCAATGGAGGGCGCTACATGATAGCCCCATGCCAAACATTTTCTGAATCGGAACTCATAGGAATTTGCCGGTGGGTCGGTATAGTTGGTGGTGGTACTAAAGGCATCCCCACTTCGTACGGCGCTACCTACTATGATACTGTCGGCAGTAGGGTTAAACGCGGCGCTATCGATTAACTCATTATAATCATGTGTCTGCGGATGAGCTAGTGTTACAAAAGCGTTTGGATAGGAATTGAAAAGGCTCCAGAAGCTGTTAAAGTCATTAAGAGGGCAATAGGTATCGTAATTGGGACCTCCGTTGACATCTTCCCAACCTAATAGACCGGGACTGCCATAAGCTACCACATGACCGCCTTGCGAAATGGTGCCAAATTCAAGTCCATACATTGCTACAAACAAACCGTTTGCATTTGAGGTATCGGCTTGGTAAAGACCTGCAGCATACCGAGGCAACAACATACCCGGGTTATTATTAGCATTGTAGTGGTTGTGCTCAGAGATGCCCCAAAAGTCGATATGATAACTATTCTTGGCATAGGAATAGCTTCCTGCCGGGGTGCTGACACCACTGACTAAACTATCTTTATTTCCATCCGAATATTCGGTATGTGAATGGATATTGCCATAGTAAAAATTATACTGGGCAATCGCCTGCAGGGGAAACAAGAAAAGCAATAAAAGATATTTCATACTGAAATAGCAAACTTTGACCGTATAAAAGTAGGAAATTATTTGCTAGTAATCAAATGAGCGCGGTAAGAAATAAAATGGTGACGGTATTAGATGAAACTAGTAGTGTTTTAAACTTAATTTAAATACCTATTGCAAAGCTAGTACTGCATTTAGGCGGCCTTAGTAAAATGGCGTTATGAAAAGGATTATTTTTAACCTCAGAAAAAAAGCAGTCGCTCTCTGCCAATTATTACTGTCAAAGCTAGATATAACCTCGGTTGGTGAATGATAGTAAAAGGTGAATAGCTTTTTCCCCGCTAGCGCGAGTGTATTTTAAGCAGTAGCTGGCGCATTCTATGTCAATTTCCAAACAAATTAGGTAGAATATTTTAAAAAATCTACATAAGGTGTTTCTCTTTTGATGGCGGCAAATACTCTACTAATAATTTTGCATCTCAAAGCATTCATCACAGACATTCCATTTTTACCTTCCCGTATTTTTCGTTCGTAATATTCTTTCAATTGTTTGTCATGTTTCTTTGCCGATAGAGCAGCCATATTTAATAGAGATTTTAATTTCTTATTTGCCATGTGGCTCACTTTAGTTTTGCCATGTACGTTTGTGCCTGATGCATATTTAAAAGGAGCTACCCCTGCATAGCATGCCAGCTGCCGCCAGTTTTCAAATGTGGAAAACATCTTGTTGCTACAAGAAGGTTGATGGCAGTTTGTTGTCCTACACCAGGCACACTTGTTGCCAAGGCATATTGTTGCTTTATCGTTTCATTTTCCTTAATGATAGTAAGAATATTTTTTTCTACAGCAAGCAGTTGCTTTTTCAATGCGATAATTGTTTGCTTATTGATTTTCAAAATATTCCTTTGTGATTTCTTTGGTAAAAATCCTCGTTCTCTTTTGTAGAGTCAAAAAGTGAAATTGACTTGATTAATTTTTCTCTCTGTCAGTAATAGTCTAAGTTTCATCAAATCGTACTCAGGCAATTTTCTGTAGGATAATTTGTGTTCGTGTGTGATGGCATATAATGCAATGTCCAATGAATCTGTCTTGTCACTCTTGCCTCTGGTAAGTCCTCTAGCTCGTTTTATTTCAATAGCCGGGCACCATTGAGTAGCTTACATTTCTTTGCTGAAGGGCATAACATAAATGCATTCCATACACTCCGGTGTTTTCAAAACAAAATACTAATTCACTATCCGACACTTTATACTTTTTTTCAATTCTTTGAAAATATCGTCAATACCTTTTTTTGTCATTGCTGACAATAAAATAATTACGTTGCTTAGAAGTCGGATCTTCTATAATGCAAACATCTAATTTGTTTTTTGAAATGTCAATTCCGATGACAATTTTGAATTTTTCATACTTTTGTTTTTAAGACCAATAAATAAGGAAGGAATTATTAAAGCCGTTAATAGACCTTGATGTCTAACATTCTATTTGATACTTCCATCCGTTTCAAAGGGCAGGCAGAGGACTAATGCGCCAGATGAGCCTAAAAGCTTTGCGGGTCTGATAGTTCACCTCTGCTTTCCTTTGGAAAAATTAATAAATTTTATTTGAAAATCAAAGTAACGGCGGCGTCTGCGACCCGTGCCTATATGGACCTGTGCCTAATTTTGTGCAAAAAGAGTTTTATATTTGAATTACAAAATCAAATGAGTACAAAGTATACGTTTAAGAATAAAGATGGCTGCTATTTTATCAGTTTTTCTACGGTGGGCTGGATAGATGTTTTTACTAGAAGAAGTTACAAAGATGTATTAGTGGAGAATCTGAAATACTGCCAGAGGGGAAAAGGGTTGGAGTTATTTGCATGGTGTATCATGACGAACCATGTTCATTTAATTGCCCGTGCTAAAGAAGGTTACCTGCTTGCGGATATCATTCGTGACTTTAAGAAACACACAAGCAAGGTAATGTTTAAGAGTATATCTGAAAATGCGGGTGAGAGCCGAAAAGAGTGGATGTTAGAATTATTCGGCAGAGCAGGTAAAAAGAACAGTGGGAATAAAGACTTTCAATTTGGTCGGCAGGATAACCATCCGATTGAAATTTGGAGTAAGGAAGTAATACATCAGAAATTGGTATATTTACACAACAATTCTGTTGTGGAGGGTTATGTAGACAAAGCAGAGGAATATTTATATAGCAGTGCAAGAGATTACTATTATGACAAAAATTGTGGGCTACTTGAAATTGTATTTATTACAAAATGAAAGATAAACGATATGGGCACGGGTTGCAAACCCGCGCCAGCCAAACTGCTTATGGGATACTCGCGCGAGCGGGGAAAGATAGTAAAAGGTGAATAGCTTTTTCCCAGTGGTTGGTTTCACAACCGGACCATTGCTCATTCATTATTTGTTTGGTGGTACACCAACTAATAGTAAAAATAAAGAGTGTATTTAATGTCGATTTTTTATGGTGATTCCATTAAGTTTGCTGAAAGCCTGCCTGTGGCAGACAGGCAAAAGAATACAGCTACGAGGCGAGGATAGGTTGTAGAACTAGTCACAATAAGCCTCATACCTTATTTTTGCGATTTCATTCTGAATTTTAAAACACTTAAGGAACGGTACTCCTCCGAACTGGCACCATACAGGCCTTTGACATAACTTTTGCAGGCCTTCATCATAGAAAGTAATCCATCGGTTTCATTATAAAGAATATGATCGCGATGCAAGCGTGCCTCTGCAATGGATGCTGTACTGTTGGCTATTGTGTCGTTTAAGACGTGCATTTCTGTTAACTCATTTTGTAAATACGCTAACTGCAATTTTTCTTCATTTGGAGTATATAAGGCAGAAGTAGATAGTAAGCATATCAGTTTTTGAAAATTGTCGGCACGTTGCGCAAAACTTAATTGAGGTAAGTCGAAATCGTCAATATGTGAAATACCATTTTCAAAACGGAATCCCGACATTTTAAATCCACGTATTTTGTTGGCCAATATTTTCACTTCTTTTTGAAGGCGGTACTTTCTGGAAGACTGTCTACCAAGCCTAGAACCATCGTAATCTTTTTTCCCAATGCCTTAAAAATATTTTCTCGCTTATTAACCAGAATTCGATTTTCATCACGTAGATTTTGAAGCTGGGTTTCTGCAGCAATTACAGTATGCCATTTTTGCATCATATTAGAAATTTTAATTTGCACATTACACGGCGCAAAATTTTCTCTGAAATTAGAACAGATCGCAATTGCTTTCTCAAAGTTGGAAATATTGGAATAATGTCCGGTTTGGGTAACAAGTGTCATAAGAGTAGTAGTTTATTTTTTTGACCTTAATAAATAGTTTTTTCAGTACAAACTTAAGAGATGTCAAAGAATCGTACAAGAGACAAGGGGCAAGGATGGGGACTTAGTTTACAAACAGGGTGACTTAGTTTACAAACAGGGTAGTTTAGGTCATAAATGAGTTTGTGCCCTTTTTAAATATTGGGCATTTGGGCTATTGAATTCTTGGATATTCATAGAAAATATGGTTAATAGAAGAGACCTAAAATGGTTCCAACAATGGAATCGTTTCTTGACTGGATTCTGAAATTTGATGGACACCTGAATTGAATCTTTTTCTTAAATACCTTATGAAGTATCGCGATAAACTCCACAGAAAAGTATGTATTTTAAGCCTGCTCATTTAAAAGGCTGCGGTCTATTGGATATTATCAGGATGAAGTATTCGCTAAAATTATAAACGGAAAGCGCTATTCTGTTGAGGCAAGTTTCTTGTTGTGAAATGAGATATCAAATGTATTTCTTTATTGCTTAAGAAATATTTCCTGTATCCTTTTTCCATCCTTTTCACTTCTGAAAAAGTAGTTTCCTTCAGGGAGCGTTTGTACAAAGATTTGCCGATTTGTGCCAACGATGCCGGATTGTATGAATTTTCCATCCACTGAATATATAGCGAATTTTGCGCCAACCAAATCACCTTGAATGTGTAAGTAGGTTTCGCAGGGATTTGGATATAAAAAGAAATCATTCGATTTCGCAGAAATATTGCTTGTTGCATTTGGCAAGTAATTATAATAGTAGTTGATTACCGAAACACCTTGTGTAGGCTCCCATAAGTTGGTACCTGTATTAAACGTATAGGCATGTGAGCGAATGAGTAATCCATTGGTATGCACAAAGCCATATTTGTTAAGCGTATCATAGTGTAGCGCTATTTGATCATAGGACTGATGATAGGTGGAATCTAGTAAGGTGCCGTTGCTTCTTGCGTACTGTCTTCTACCAGATGGAATGTATAACTGCGTCGCAAGGTTAAAGCTCAATACTTCTTTGGAAGTTATCATATTATTGCCGTTGTATTCATACAAATCTTTTTTGTATTTATACCAGTTGCCATTTTGCCAAAAGAACGTAACAATACTATCGATATTGTTAGCAAGGTTATAATAATTTTTAGATCGGATTTTATTTACATAGGTAAGTGAATCGGTGCTTTCAGACACAAATGTTTCATCAATTAAATTTTGCGCGTTGTATGTATACACATATTTAGTGGTTTTGAAATAATTTCCATTTTGGAAACTAACATACCATGTAGTGTCATTGTTATTGCCGATCGTATAATGTAGATAATTTTTCGAATAAAAAATAGTACTCAGTGGCGAGATGATTGTGTGCTCAAAGTATTGTGAGTCTAAATTGTTGCCTGTGTAAAAATTGGTATAATCATCTTTGGTATCATTGATATTATTCGTATAATTATATGAGGGTGGCTAGGGTTTGATGTGCAAAGCCGGCATCAAAGGTTACGAGACTTCTGGTAATGAAATCCAATTGTTGGGTTGCTTGATTAAAATAGTAGTAATGAGATGAATCATAAATTGCATAATTGTATGCCTCCACAAAATCTTCGTGCACCGGATTGGTATTTGCGGGATTGTTGAAGTAGACACTGGTATCTTGAAGAAAGAAATTTACTCCGTTATAGGCATAGGTGCTTTTGGCTATCATTTTCAATTGAGCTTTGCCGGTGTAAGCAGTAAACGCAATCAGGATTAAAAAAAGGTACTGTTTCATTTTGTATTTTTTTCAAAAGTACTCTTATTTAATGGGTCGTTACTACCCTGAAAGGTGTATTTTATTATAGGTTGCTCTTTCACTTGATACAGGCATGTATCCAAATGCAATATTTTTGGAGTGCGTAAATTCGATTATTTTTGAATTTAGTTGCTCATTTCTTTTGCTTACCTTTGCGCACTTTTTATGAAATATATTCAAGAAATAGAAACGCGAAAAACCTTTGCCATTATTTCGCATCCTGATGCCGGTAAAACCACCCTTACGGAAAAGTTCCTGCTTTTTGGAGGTGCCATTCAAACGGCAGGTGCAGTGAAGTCCAATAAAATTAAAAAGCATGCTACCTCCGATTTTATGGAAATCGAGAAACAAAGAGGAATCTCGGTGGCAACTTCCGTAATGAGTTTTGAATATAAAGACAAATTGATCAA
>JADJQP010000003.1 GCA_016712665.1 Bacteroidota bacterium | reverse complement strand
CGTTATTCTCAGTATTTCCGGTAAATTTGTACTGTTGTAAATATCACTTTTTGCTACCTGCACTGAAAAATTATCACCGTTCAACAAAATAATTTCCATAGATGCGGATTTGTTGGCAAAAAGCAAAACATATAAATGCCACTGACTATCTTCTTGTCCGATTTAAAGGTGCCCTCTCCATTACTGTTCAGTTTGAGCGAATCATCTTTTGAAAACGGTACTGCCTTTTCCGTAGTAATGACAGAGAAGAATGGTGGAATCGGTTACATCATTAAATTTTACCTTAATTTGATATCCATCTTTTGAACTTGCCTCAAGTATAAATGTAAGGAGCAAAAGGGTTGAGAAAAGAAGCTGTTTCATTTATATTTTTTTAAAAGCGAACGAAATTACTCAAATAAGACGAAGTAAAAAAGTAAGGAGTTGTTACATTTGCAGCACTTTAACAGAAATGGGGTTTTGCAAAAAACGAATACATACAAATTGGTTTTTACCCCTTGCCGTGAAGGGAAATAGGTGTAAATTAAACCCATAATGTAACTGATGAGTAAGCGTAAGAGATTTGATATTGAAGAATTGCATATCGAAAAGTATGCAGCGGAAGGCAAATGTATCGGTCGCTACCAAGATAAGGTGGTTTTTGTAGAAGGCGTTATTCCAGGTGATGTAGTGGATGTGTACGTATCAAAAAGTAAAAAGGATTGGGCAGAAGCCGGAGTCAAACGGTTTATTACAGAATCAGAGAATCGAATTGCACCATTTTGTATGCATTTTGGCATCTGTGGAGGTTGCAAATGGCAAATGCTTCCCTATCCCTTGCAACTTGATTACAAGGAGCAGCAAGTGAAGGATCAACTAGTGCGCATCGGAAAAATTCAGGTGGAGGAGTATCTGCCAATTAAAGGGTGTACCCAAACGGCATGGTATCGTAATAAATTAGAATTTACGTTTTCCAATAAGCAATACCTTAGTTCGGCCGATTTAAAGTCAGGAATGTCCTTTGACAAGAATGTTTTGGGTTTTCATGCGCCCCGCCTATTTGATAAGGTCATTGATATTGAAACCTGTCATTTGCAGGCCGAACCCTCAAATCATATCAAAAATTTTATTCGAGATTTTGCCTTTCAACATCATATTACATTTTATGATATCCGAAATCATATAGGGCTACTCCGCACCTTAATAATACGGGTTAGTAGTACGGGCGAAATTTTAGTAAATATGGTGTTTGGAGAAAAGGACCTTGAGAAGATATCATTTCTAATGCAAGCCGTACACGAAAAATTTCCTGAAATTACTTCCTTGAATTATACGATTAATGAAAAAATGAACGATTCCATTTATGATCAGGAGGTCGTATTGTTTGCAGGTAAAGATTCTATTGAAGAAAAATTGGAGGATTTTGTTTTTAAAATTAGTCCCAAATCTTTTTTTCAAACTAATCCTTTACAAACCGTCAATCTGTATTCAATTGTTCGTGATTTTGCGGATTGCAACGGCAATGAAATTCTTTACGATTTGTACTGTGGTACAGGTAGTATTGGTATTTTTTTATCGAAAGCCGTTCAAAGAATCATTGGAGTGGAAACTGTTGCTGATGCCGTTGCCGATGCCCGATTGAATGCAGCTGCAAATAATCTGCAAAACGTACGTTTCTATGAGGGCGATGTCATTAAGATATGCAATGATGCTTTTTTGCCTTACACGGAAATCCTGATATCGTGATTATTGATCCCCTCGAGCTGGATGTCATGAAGCATTGATTGAAAAACTGCTGGAGCTTGAAGTGAAAAAAATAGTCTATGTCAGTTGCAATCCTGCAACCCAAGCACGTGATCTGCAATGGCTGTCGGCTAAATATGATATCAAAAAATGGCATGCTGTAGATATGTTTCCGCAAACCCATCATGTCGAAAATGTTGTTTTATTGCATTTGAAAGCAGCTACCCATGAATGATTTAGTAAATATTATTAAAGCACGAATCGCCTTGCCCTTACCGGGAGTTAATGCCCAAATAAAAATGGCTCCTATAGGAAGAGCGGCTCAGATGCAGGCCCCTGAAAATGCCAAAGAAAGCGGGGTGCTGATTTTGCTCTTTATGGAGCAGAATCAATGGCATACCTTATTAATGCATAGAACGGAAGATGGTAGTACGCATGGCGGTCAAATTAGTTTTCCCGGTGGTAAAAAAGAGGAAAATGATTCTGACATTATTGAAACCGCCTCGCGTGAGTGTGAAGAGGAAATTGGTATACCGCAATCTGAAGTCCAATTAGTGGGTTGTTTAACTCCCTTATATATTCCACCCAGTAATTTTAATGTAACGCCTGTTTTAGGAGTGATTGGAGGTGATTTGAACCTTAGCATTTCGGAAAGGGAGGTTCAGGAAATTATCAAAATTCCCTTGTCCTTTCTTTTTGATGATGCCATTAAGGATATACAATCCGTACCGACGGCTTCAGGGTTTCATATTGAGACGCCTGTATATAATATCGGCCACAGGCAGGTAGTTTGGGGGGCTACGGCCATGATGATCTCAGAACTTGAATCTTTACTAAAAGAAATGATATCTTGATATGAAGAATCCTACCATGACCTATCAGCAAACCCTTGACTATCTGTACGAGAAGTTGCCTATGTTTACAAGAGTGGGAGCAGCTGCATATAAAGCCAATTTAGACAATACTATTTTGCTATGTAAGGAACTTGGAAATCCGCAGCTCTGTTTTAAAACCGTTCATATTGCAGGTACCAACGGCAAAGGGAGTTGTAGCAACTTGCTGGCAATTGCCTTTCAAAAGGCCGGCTATAAAACCGGTTTGTACACCAGTCCGCACATTTTTGATTTTAGAGAGCGAATTAAAATCGATGGAATGGATGTTTCACAGGAATATGTCGTTGCATTTGTGCAGGCACATCAAGAGCTCATTGAATCTGTTAAACCTTCTTTTTTTGAAATTACCGTTGCGATGGCCTTTCATTTTTTTGCGGAGCAAAAAGTGGATATCGCTATTGTAGAGGTGGGTTTGGGGGGCTTGCTAGACAGCACCAATATTATAATGCCGGAGCTTTCTATAATTACCAATATCAGCAACGATCATGCGTATTTACTGGGAAATTCCCTACAGGAAATTGCCACACAAAAGGCAGGTATCATTAAAAAGAATGTGCCGGTAATAATTGGTGAAACCCAAACTGAAATTCAAAATATTTTTATTACTAGTGCGATTATGCATGAAAGTCCGATTTTTTTTGCAGACAATTCATACAGCGATGTTCATGTTGAAATGCGTGAAGGCATACAGTTTGTAAAAATTATTGATAAGGCCAGGATGCAAGTATTGGAGATCGGAACCGATTTGATGGGGCGCTATCAATCAAAGAATATCATTACGGTATTAAAAGCAATGGATGTACTCAGTAGTTTGGGTTGGAATTTGGGCCGTATAGACCTATCTACGGTTTTTCAGCATTGTATGAAAACCTTGAAATTCAAGGGCCGTTTTGACATCATTCAGCAGAAACCACTGATAATTTTAGATGTTTCGCATAATGAAGCGGGCATCGCGGCTCTTCTGCAACAAGTTTCAAAGCTTGAAGTGAAGCGAAAACACATCGTTATGGGCTTTGTTAAAGATAAAACATTGGAGCAGATTTTACAGCTATTTCCCGAGAACGCTAGCTATTACTTTGTGCAGGCCTCGATTCCGCGGGCATTACCAAGACAAGATTTACAACAAATGGCCTCTAATTATCTCCTGCAAGGGGACGCCTACAACAGCATCACAGCAGGGATAGAGGCAGCTCTCAAACATGCCGGCCCTGATGACTTGATACTGGTAACAGGAAGTTTTTTTATTCTGGAGGAAGCGTATCACTTTTTTGAAAAAAATCTTGATTATAAAAATAGGTAAAAGGGTATTATTTTTAAATTTTGAAAAATGAAGTATGGGAAAAAATAAAAGCAAAAAAGTAGCAGTGCCTGTTGAATCATCAAAAAGTGCACCTACCGTTACAGAAACCGTTGCAAGTCTTCCCTCCACTGAGGCAGTGACATGGATTGATAAAGTTACGAAAGGATTTATGCCATATATAATCATCGCTGCGTTGGGCTTGATTATTTATAGCAATACCTTCAATGCGCAGTTTGCCTTGGACGACGATATTGTTATATGCAAAAATGAATACGTTTTGCAAGGAGCTTCAGGCATTCCGGATATTTTTAGTAAAGATTTATTTGATAGTTTTTACAGGCAAATGAACACTACTGCTCAATTAGCAGGTGGTAGGTACCGTCCGTTGTCTGTGGCCACATTTGCTTTGGAACAAGAATTTATTGGCACAATGGAATTGCCCGATAATATTGTGAATATGGTAGACGACAATCAGAAACGATTGGCGACGAATGCTTTTTTAGATAACTATCTAAAAAAGAAATGGGACAAGAATAATAACGGAGTGGGCGATCCGGTGAAGATACCAATGAGGATGGCGTTTTTAACGATAAGGACTCCCGAACAGAAGGTTTTGGATTCAGACATTTCAATAATGTGTTATTTTATATTTTGGCAGTGGCGATATTATTTTTCTTCTTGAGCACCATCGTGTTTAAGAATAATAAATTGTTGGCCTTGATTATTTCATTGCTTTTTTTAGCCCATCCGATTCATACCGAAGTGGTGGCGAATGTCAAAAGTAGAGATGAAATTTTTTCGCTGCTATTTATGATTCTAACCCTTATTTTGGCTCATAAATATGAAATACAAAAATCAATAAAAATCTTGGTGCTCATATGCGTTTCATTTTTATGTGCCATGCTGTCTAAAGAGTATGGCGCCACCTTGTTGCTTTTGATTCCCCTTTCGCTCTATCTGTTTTCGGTTGAAAAATTTGAAATTAAAAAATTTGTACCGGTGTTTATTGGACTTGCAGTAACCTTTGCCATTTACTACGGTATCCGATCCGGTATTGTTATTGGCAAATCAAATCTTCAAGATAATGAGTTGATGAATAATCCGTATTTACTGGCAGATGAAGGACAAAAGCTGGCAACGAAACTGTTCATTTTCTTAAAGTACCTTCTTACAATAATTTTCCCGCATCCTTTGAGTTCCGACTACGGGTATAATTGCATCCCTTACAAAGACTTTTCAGATCCGCTGGTATATGTATCTATCTTGCTTTTGATTGGTATGGCGATTGGTGGTCTTTTATCCTTAAAGCGTAAAAGTTGGTTGGCATTTGCTATTGCATTTTATATGCTTACCATATTATTGGTTACCAACTTGGTTTTCAATGTGGGTGCTACCATGGGTGAACGTTTGGTATTCCATTCGTCTTTGGGGTATTGTATGGTTTTGGGATTTGGCCTTATTTGGTTGGCTGATCGACTTAAAAACAGAGCGGTGGCATTGTATCTTACAATCCCCATTTTACTGTTGTATTCCGTGAAAACCTATTCAAGAAATTTTGCTTGGCATAATGATATCACCTTAGCACTTACCGATGTAGTTCATATGCCCAATAGCATTTCATTAAATGGCAATGCAGCTTCGCGAAATATCGATTTGTCTGAATTGCCAAAGAACAAAACCCAAGAAATGGAATTCGTGCGTAAGTCGATCGACTATGGCACAAAGGCCGTTGCCTTGCATCCCGGTTTTGTAAATGGCTTTTTAAATCTTGGAATCGCATATGCAAAAATGGATCAATTGGATAGTGCCAAACTATGTTGGGATAAGGCCTTTAAGATGTATCCCAGTCACCCCAGTAAAAAATTATACTACGATTTGCTGGCAGATTCATACTACAGAAAGGGTTTCAATTTGGGAGGGCAAAGTAAATGGACCGAAGGAAAGGCCTTTTTGCAAAAAGCAGTGGAAATGAATCCCAGCAATGCAAGATATTGGTATGACCTTGGAGGCTTTTCATATAACTCTCAAGATTATGGTAAGGCAAAAGAAGCCTGGACCAAGGCGTATCAGTTAAATCCGACGGATACGGCCATACAGAAAGTGCAAGGATTATTAAGATAGATTTATGAGAGCTGTTTGGCCCGTAGCACCTAGTTTTGAAACCAAAATTTTGCAGAACCATCGCAAGTATTTTCCCACAATAAACCCGTAAATCATTGGTCTTCGCAAACTAATCCATAATAGACATGTATGAATAGAAAAATAATAGTCATTTTGTTGCTCTTGGGAGGTACCGTGTTGAGCGCTGTCCTGTATTTTCTGTATGCCTCTAATACGAGCTCTTTTAGTGGTAAAAAGTATCTTTATATAAAAAGCAGGGCGCCTATGAACAAGTTTTGAAATCGGTGAAGGATAGTTCGCTGGTGCAAGATATGGGCTCCTTTGAGAGGATGGCTTCCTGGCTTCATTTGTCGAACAATTTGCATCCCGGTCGCTACGAAGTGAAAGAAGGAATGAGTAATTATCAAATTATTTCCATGTTGAAAAAGGGGGCGTCAGAGTGTTGTGAAGTTGGTATTAAACAAACTGAGGACTAAAAATGACATCATCCGAAAATTATCGTCCCAATTAGAACCGGATTCCTTGGCATGGTCTCAGTTATTTACCGACGCAACTTTTTTAGCAAAAAATCAAATTGACAGCAATCAAATTCAAAGCCTGATACTTCCCAACACATACGAATTTTATTGGAATGTTACACCGGAAAAGGTTTTGGATCGCCTCACCGATTATACCAACACATTTTGGAACGAGGAGCGCAACGCGAAAGCGGCCAAACTGAAATTGACAAGGGCACAAATAATCACCATTGCTTCGATTGTGGAGGAGGAAACCAACAAGAAGAATGAGAAACCAACGATTGCAAGTGTTTATATCAATAGGTACCGCATCGGAATGAACCTCGGCGCAGATCCTACGGTGAAGTTTGCAGTGGGCGATTTTAAACTGAAGCGAATTCTTACAGTGCATACCCAAATAGCGTCGCCGTATAATACCTATAAATATGTAGGCTTACCACCCGGACCCATTTGTACCCCCTCCGAAACGAGTATAGACGCTGTGTTGCATGCTGCCGAAACCAAGTATTTATTTTTCTGTGCAAAAGAAGATTTTAGTGGGTATCATAATTTTGCTTCCACCTATGCAGAACATCTTGTAAATGCGAAAAAATATCAGGCGGCCTTGAATGCAAGAGGTATCCGATAGATAAGTAGATGCCCTTGTTTTAAAACTTGAAAAAAAAACTTTCAACTTTTAATTCACAAACACAAAGTTTCGCTGAATACAATATACTTTTGTGCGGATTCTTTTTTTCACTTTCTTTAATGGCAGATTTTACTCAAAACCGTAGCAATTATATACGCATACTTTTTGTTGCTATACCTCTCGTATTAGTACTTCGATTATTGTTTCTACAAGTGTTTGGAGCCGGTGGTTACAAGGATGCTGCTATCGGACAGGCGGTTTATATCAAGAAAATTTTTCCTCCACGTGGAATTATTTTTGACCGAAATAATAAAGTGTTGATGAACAATAGTGTGGTTTACGATTTGGTGGCAGAACCCAATAAAATGGGTACCGATTTTGACACCGCTTTTTTATGTAAAATGATTAAAGTGTCGGTCAGTGATTTTGATAAACAAATCAAACGTCAGATTCTCAAACATGGAGCTTGGCAAAAAGTGTTTACAGTGTATAAAAACTTGTCGCCAGTAAGTGTTGCTAGGCTGCAGGAAAATCTTTTTGATTTTAATGGCATTGATTTGATTGAGCATTCTGAACGAAATTTTACAGAGCATTGCGGCGGAAATTTTGTTGGCTATATAAACGAAATCAGTGCCAGTCAATTGGAACAAGAGCAGTTTGCATCCTACCAGAAGGGCGACTATATCGGCATTACCGGAATTGAACGCCAATACGAAGAGGTGCTTCGTGGGCAGCCTGGGGTGCAATATTTGCTTCGTGATGTGAAACAAAAGATTCAAGGCCCTTACAAAGATGGAAGCAAAGATTCGGCAGCGATACCGGGTAAAACATTGCAATTGTATATTGATGCGAAACTGCAGAAATTAGCAGAGGATATGCTTGCCAATAAATTGGGAAGTGCCATTGCCATTGACCCATCCACCGGAGGTATTTTGGCCTTTGCCAGTGGTCCGTCCTTTAATCCTGATTTGCTTACCGGAACAGACAAAAGTAAAAATCTTGGAAACATGTTGGTGGATGCAACCAAGCCCCTGTTTAACCGCGCCATTAAAGCAAATTACCCACCCGGTTCCACCTTTAAACCCATTACCGCATTGGTGGCCTTAAATGAAGGTGTGATTACCCCTTCATTCGGAATGGGATGCGGGGGAGGCTATTATAGTTGCGGTAGACGAATCGGTTGCACGCATTCCGGAGGAGGGCATGCTGCGAATCTTAGTTTGGCTATTGCCAATTCCTGCAATTCCTACTTCTGTCATATTTTTAGATTGGCCATAGATGGTCCCAAGAATGCCAATACACATATTGGGTTGCAACGTTGGCATCATTATATGAATGAATTTGGTTTGGGGCATCCGATTGGAATTGATATTCCTTCCGAAGATGGTGGCAATATTCCTGATAGCAATTATTTTAACCGAATTTATAACAATAGCTGGAATTCCTGCAATATGGCCATTATGGGTATGGGTCAAGGCGAAGTATTGATGACACCCTTACAAATGGCAAATTCCATTTGTATCATTGCAAATCGAGGATATTATTATATTCCCCATTTTGTAAAAGCAATAGGAGGCGATAGTACCGATGCCCGATTGGCGAAATACCGACAAAAGCAGGTTGTGGCAAATATTCCGGATTCGGCGTATAATGCCGTTGGATACGGGATGCAGGCAGTGGTAGACCAAGGTACCGGAAAAATTGCAAGAATACCGGGAATAGAGGTTTGTGCCAAAACCGGTACTGCACAAAATGAACGATTGATTATGGGCAAAAGAGTAAAATTGCAGAATCACTCCATGTTTGTAGCGTACGCTCCTCGCATAAATCCAAAAATTGCAGTCGCAGTATGTATTGAAAATGCCGGATACGGTGCTACATGGGCAGGCCCTATTGCCAGTTTACTGATTGAACAATACCTCACCGATACCATTTCGGCAAAGCGGCTCTATTTGAAAAAGAAAATGGATGAAGCTAAAATAATTCCAAACTATACCTATATATTGGATTCTCTCGAAAAGCAGGCAGCCAAAGAGAGAGAATTGATGAAGCGAATGCCAAAGGATAGTTTGAAAATACTTAATAAAATGAAAGAACAGATTCAGCGTAAAATGACTCCATTATGGCTGAATATTATTTTAGAAAATACTATTTAAACAATGTAAAAGTTAAATGAAGGTGCAGGAAATTTTAAACCGATTTCATTGAAAGAATAGACTGGCCGCTGGTCATTCTATTTGCGTTGTTGTCCTTGATAGGGGTACTCTGCATATACTCCGTTGAACATCGCGATACGGATATCAGTCTTTTCATGAAAAACACCCGATACGCCAAACAGGCAATTTTTTTGGGGGCTTCGATTGTGATTGGGTTTATTATTATTTTTATGGATAGCAAGTTCTTTACCTCGATACCCTTTTTGGGCTATTTGATAGGGATGCTATTTTTGTTATTAGCGCTTACGCCTCTTGGGAAAGGGGTAAAAGGCTCGCACTCATGGCTCAATTTAGGCATATTGACCTTTCAGCCGGGTGAACTCATGAAATTTTTTACGGCACTCTCCATCGCCAAATTTCTGTCTTTGCAAGAGGTGAATTTTTCTACCTTGAAACATCGACTGATCTGTGCAGGATTTGCTGTGATTCCGGCATTCATTATTATAATGCAAAATGAAACGGGTTTGGCGCTGGTTTATTTCTCCTTTTTTCTTGCCATGTACCGCGAAGGACTGCCCAATATTGTGCTGATTGTTATTTTCTCCATTATGACCTTAGCAATTGCTACCTTGTTGCTGCCCAAAAATATTTTATTTATTTTGTTGACGATTGGGGCTTTGATTTTTCTGTATCTGGTGCGTAGAAAGCTACGCCGTAGTAAGGAAATTCTGATTTTGGTGGCGAGCATCTGGGGCTTTGGTGTGTTGTTTTCGCAAGTGTTGGTACCCTTAACGTTTAAAAATGTTTTACAGGCACATCATATCGATCGCATTTATTCTTTGATTGGTCAGGATGTGCCTGAAGCCTATATCAAACTAAATAAATCGGGTAAAAAAATAAAGACAGGCACCTCCGATTACAATGTGCGTCAATCAAAAATTGCTATTGCCTCGGGGGGCATTTTTGGAAAAGGATTTTTGAATGGAACCCAAACACAGTACAACTGGGTACCTGAACAAGGAACGGATTTTATTTTTTGTACCATTGGCGAACAATTTGGTTTTTTTGGAAGTCTATTGCTTCTGGGAATTTATTCGGTTTTTCTGCTACGCATTGTTCATATTGCCGAGCGACAGCGATCGCAGTTTAGTCGCATTTACGCCTATTGTATTGCGGGTATCTTATTTTTCCATCTGGTTATCAATATTGGAATGACCATCGGACTGGCTCCTGTAATTGGAATTCCGCTTCCATTAATTAGTTATGGTGGCACTTCCTTGCTTACATTTGCGGTGATGATTTTCGTTTTAATACGACTGGATGCAGATCGACAAATGGTGTTACGTTAAATTTTTAATAGAATCTTGTATGAGTATTCAAGTAATTCCGTTGAGTGAAGGAGTTTTTACCATTGGTCATGATAAAATTTTTCACCCCTTTAACCAAGATAGCGATGTCCTTACAGAAAGACCCCAAGGTTCTCTTCTAGTTGAAATTCAACCTTTTTTGTTGATTGTGGATGGAGTGAATATATTGTTTGATACAGGACTGGGTTTTACCTTGCCCAACGGTCAATTGCAAATTCATCATAATTTGGCCAATCATGGCATCTCCCCAAATGCTATCGATAAAGTGTTTCTATCGCATCTTCATAAAGATCATGCCGGCGGAATTTGTTACGATACTGAACAAGGAGTCCGCTCATTTAGTTTTCCTAATGCAATTTATTATGTAAATCAAAAGGAGTTTGAGTACGCCATGCAGAAAGGCCAACCCTCATACGTAATTGAAGATTTCGAATTACTTAAAAATTCAAGTCAAGTAGAATGGCTAAACGAAAAAGGGAGCATTCAAGGAAGCATCCTGTATGAACAAACCGGTGGTCATTGTCCTTACCATAGCGTTTTTTTATTGGAGCATAAGCAAGAATCCTACTTTTTTGGTGGCGATGTAGTGCCGCAATATAAACAACTGATTATGCGCTATGTGGCAAAGTACGACTATGATGGAAAGGAGAGTATGCTGCTCAGAGAGCGATACGCCCTGGAAGGAAAAAGTGGGCATTGGCACTTTCTATTTTATCACGATGTCAAGCAACCGGTAGTCCAATTATAACAGCTGCTATTTTTGATAACGGGGATGGAATCTATGAATGGTTTCTCTCAAAAATTCGCGGTCGAGATGCGTATAGATTTCGGTGGTGGTGATACTTTCATGGCCAAGCATTTCCTGCACGGCGCGTAGGTCTGCTCCTCCTTCCACCAAATGGGTGGCAAACGAGTGTCGCAAGGTATGTGGGTGTACATTTTTGGCAATACCTGCTTTTGCGGTAAGCTCTTTAATAATGTAAAAAATCATCACACGGGATAATTTTCCACCTCTTCTGTTTAGAAAAAGAATGTCTTCCTGATTTTTTTGCGGCAACACATGCACCCGGATATTTTCTTTGTATATTTCTATATATTTCAAAGCGGAGCTGCCTATCGGGATTAATCTTTCTTTATTTCCTTTTCCAATTACCCGTATAAAGCCTACATCGGCATAAATATTACTTACTTGTAAAGTGGTCAATTCGCTCACTCGGAGTCCACAACCATACATGGTTTCCACTATAGCCTTATTGCGTGTTCCTTCAGGACTACTTACATCAATCGTTTCAATGAGGATTTCTACTTCTTCAATAGAAAGGGTGTAGGGTAAATTTCTTCTTGATTTGGGCGCTTCCAAGAGTTCAGTAGGATTTGATTTTATCACATCTTCTAAAGAAGGTATTTGAAAAGGATTTGATGCCGGATATAATTCTGGATTGCGGTGGCCTTAATCCCAATTCATTGATGAACTGCACAAATTTTTGAAGATCCCGTAATTGAATGGTTTCCAGTTCAAAATCTGCATTTGTGTGGACGTAAATTGAAAGAGCAAATTCACATCATGAATATACGCCGTTACCGAATTCTCGCTGAGCGATTTCTCCAATTGAAGAAAGGCCTTAAATCCTTTAATGTAAAAGTCGGGTTTCAAATATGGAATTTAGATTTTCAAAATTGCATCAATTAAAGTTAAAAGTAAAATATATTAAAAGAATTGGCTATTGTTTGTAATTTCGTGACAAGAAGCTACATCATGAAAATTAGTATTATTAACGGTCCCAATCTCAATTTAGTAGGTACCAGCGAGCCCGAAATTTATGGAAATGAATCGCTTGATGTCTATATTCATCAGTTGATCAAAAAATATGATCGTGTTGATTTTTCCCATTTTCAAAGTAATATCGAAGGCGAACTAATCAATGAAATTCAAAAACAGGGCAATGCGGATGCTATTATTATCAATGCGGGAGCGTATACCCATACCTCGATCGCAATTGCCGATGCATTGCGGGCAGTGAAGTGTAAAGCCATTATTGAAGTGCATATTTCAAATGTGTACGCCCGAGAGCATTATCGCCGTGAATCGCACATTGCCCCTGCCTGCATGGGAAGTATTTGTGGTTTCGGATTAAAAAGTTATGAATTGGCTGTACTGAGCTTACTTAGTTAACACCAATTGGGTGGTGGTAATGGTATTGCTCATATTCCCTGCCTGGTCTTTTAAATAAATATCCCAAGTGAGGGTGTCGCTTTCTTTGTGTAAGGTATCTGTGCGTAGGAGTAAAAAAGCTGCGGGAAATTGTACAAGTATTACGCCTTTAAGACCGCTTTCAGGATTGAATTTATCGGGTATGTTTGGAATCATATACGGAATGAGGGCCGTATCTCTGCTGTCTTTAAAAAACAAATTGTTGGTGCCGAAGCCAATATTGCCATCCCCATCTTCAAACAAAAAGCTGATATTAACGTCCTCCTCGCTGCCTGCTTGCACGGTACTGCGATCCATGGCCTTAAAAGTCAACTTAGGCACATTGGCCATTTTAGTCTTTTTGTTGCACGATGTTGTCAGAATACTTATTATTGCAATGAAGAGAACGATTCGCATATAACAAAGTTATTTGTTTTTTATGATAAGAACGCAAAACATCGATCAAATATTTTGTTTAACAAAGAATGATTTTGAAAGTAAGGCGCTTGAATTTTATAGGCACCAGGCAGTACATTCTTCCCTTTATCAAAAATTTATTGCTACTTTAAAAATGGATACTCGGGAAATTTCCTCCCTTTGCGACATTCCATTTTTACCCATACGGTTTTTTAAAAGTCATGAAATAACATGTAGCTCTGTAGAAAAATATGATGGGGATTCAAAGTCTATCGTGTTTGAAAGCAGTGGCACCACCGGCCTGGTTTCCAGTAAACACTTTGTAATTGACACCTTGCTGTACCAAAAATCTGCCATCAATAGCTTCGAATCCTTTTATGGCAGAGTAGAGGATACCATTTTTTTGGCGCTCCTTCCCTCTTACCTCGAAAGAGGAAATTCTTCACTGGTATACATGCTTCATTATTTTATGCAAAGGGGTGGACATCCATGGAGTCGTTTTTATTTGCATAATCAACAAGAGTTGAGTACCTACCTGAGAGATGAAAAGCATAGCGGACAAAAAATTATTTTATGGGGTGTTAGCTACGCCCTTCTTGATTTTGCTGAAACATATCCAATGAAACTGCAGAATACCATTGTATTGGAAACAGGTGGAATGAAGGGGAGACGCAAAGAAATGATTCGTGAAGAATTACAGGAACAACTTATGAAGGCTTTTGAAGTATCTTCCATTCATGCCGAATATGGAATGACCGAATTGCTATCGCAGGCCTATTCAAAGGGGAACGGGATTTTTGTTTGTCCCCCCTGGATGAACGTATTGGTGCGCGATATCAATGATCCCTTTCAAGTGACAATGAGCGGAAAGGGCTTGTTAAACATTATTGACCTTGCCAATATACACTCCTGCTGTTTCATCGCAACAGATGATATTGGAGAAGTATATGCCGACGGTAGTTTTAGGGTGACCGGTCGACTTGATAATAGCGATTTACGTGGATGCAGTTTGATGTATGAAGCCTAAAACAGGGTATTGGTATCTCCTCGCCATTTAGAGGTGCTGTTTAAGTGTTTGTATGTTTTTTCGGTGGCTTCACGACCTCTTGGCGTTCTAATGATATACCCCTCTTGAATTAAAAACGGTTCATATACTTCTTCAATAGTTCCGCTTTCTTCGCCCACCGCGGTAGCGATATTGCCAATCCCAACGGGTCCTCCTTTAAATTTGTCGATTAGGGTGAATAGTATTTTATTGTCCATTTCATCTAAACCATTGGCATCTACTTTGAGTGCCTTTAAACCGTGTTCGGCAATACCCATATCAATAACTCCATTGCCTAATATTTGTGCAAAATCGCGCATGCGACGCAGCAAACCATTCGCAATACGTGGAGTGCCTCTGCTTCTTCGGGCTACTTCATGACTGGCATCCGAAGTAATTTTTACACCCAACAAAGAGGCACTTCTCCATACAATTTTTTCGAGCACATCCAGTTGATAATATTCTAGTCGCGATTTGATACCAAACCTTGAAAGTAGAGGAGCTGTCAGCAAACCGGAACGGGTGGTGGCACCTACCAAGGTAAACGGATTTAATGAAATTTGAATACTCCGTGCATTGGGGCCGCTATCAATCATGATATCAATTTTATAGTCCTCCATAGCAGCATAGAGGTATTCTTCTACAACATTGCTAAGCCGATGTATTTCATCTATAAACAATACATCGCGGGGTTCGAGGCTAGTAAGTAATCCGGCCAAATCAGCAGGCTTTTCAATCACGGGTCCGCTGGTTTCTTTTATTTGCACGCCGAGTTCATTCGCTACGATGCGCGACAAGGTAGTTTTGCCCAATCCGGGCGGTCCGTGAAAAAGCACATGGTCTAGTGCTTCGCCTCGTTGATTAGCTGCTTGAATAAAAATGGATAGATTTTCGATCAATTCATTTTGACCCGAAAATTCATTCATAGAGGCAGGTCTTATACTATTTTCATAGTCTAGCTCTTTACTATTTTTACTTTCTTCGGCGTTCAAATTGGGGTTGGGCATGCTCTTAGTTACGGTCCTTGGACTTGCCTACAAAAATACTTTTTTTTTTAATCAATCCCGACATAAAATCATGGTGATTTTTGAAATGACGTATTATATTGGAACACTCAAGAATAACAGTTTGATTTGCAAAAAAAATTTCTTTATTGGTTTGTTAGCCTTGCACAAATAGAGTGCCTCCAATTCTAGCTCTCCAGAATATTCAGCTCTGAATCATCCCAAAATATATTTCAATTGCTTCTACTACATGATGATAGCGAAACATTGCATATGCCAATGAATACAATTTTATTACACTAGTACTTTGAATTGAACGAGTTCTTTTTAGAAATCGTACAAGAGGCAGCAGCGTCTTGCATTTCGTATCGCTGCTGGTAAATAGGCATGTGCCTTTTGATTGTTTCATTTGTTGTGAAATTGGTGCTGGTGAGGAAAACGAATAGTTGCCCGTCTATAACAATAGTGATACTGATGTTTTCTGTTGCTTTGAAAAGTCGTCTACATACTTACCGAATACACTTGTCAATATTTTGCCATCACTTATGAAGTAAAGATCAAAAGGTGTTGATTTCGTTTTATTTTTAATTTCCAAAAAGGTTAACTATTCCCCTTCTAAATCAATACTAAAATGAAACCACTGACTAAAAAATGTACCCTATCGCTAGTTTATTTTTCATTCATTGCTTGCTTCTTTTCAATTATAAATTGTAAGGCACAGGTTGGGTCGCTCGATATTTCCTTTGACAATGACGGCAAACTCACTACAACAATTGGTAGTACCTATGACGCTGGCAATGCCGTGGCGATTCAAAGCGATGGCAAAATCATAGTAGCTGGTGCAAGTAGCAATGGAGCAAATGCTGAATTTGCCGTACTACGGTACCATTCAAATGGGAGTTTAGATAATAGCTTTGACCTAGATGGAAAGGTTACCACCGCTATTGGGCAAACAGGATGTATTGCGTATGCAATAGCCATTCAACCTGATGGTAAAATTTTGGTCGCGGGCGAAAGCACCAATCTAGCCAATAAAGATTTTGCCCTTGTACGCTACCATTCCAACGGTAGTTTGGATCTTTCGTTTGATAGCGACGGTATTGTTACTACTGCTATTGGAAATTTAAGTGAAATTGCAAGTACTATGGTCTTACAAAGTGATGGGAAAATATTGTTGGCCGGTTATTCAAATAATGGTCACGATATCGATTTTGCAATCGCTAGATACAATGCGGATGGAAGTTTAGATAATGGTTTTGATACGGATGGTATCGTCACCACTCTGATTGATACATTTAGTGACGCCATTCAAACCATTGCCATGCAACCCGATGGAAAAATATTAGTAGGTGGTTCCACAAGCAATGGTAGTAATGGCGATTTTATTGTGGCTAGATACCATAGCAATGGAAGTTTGGATACTACCTTTGACAATGATGGATTTGTAATTACAACATTTGGAAATTCATATGACGGCTTGTATGCCATTGCATTGCAGCCTGATGGTAAAATAGTAGCAGCAGGAGCCACATTTCTTGGGTCAAATTATGATTTTGCGGTAGCGCGATATAATAGCAATGGCAGTCTCGATCTTACATTTGACGTAGATGGTAAAGTAACAACTCCTATTGGTAATGGGAATGATAGAATTTATGCAATGAAATTACAAACAGACGGCAAGATAGTTGCTACCGGAATGACATATAATGGTACAAATGACGATATGGCCTTGGCTCGATTTAATATGAATGGAAGTATAGACACCAGTTTTGATGCGGATGGAAAAACTACGACGGCATTAGGGAATTCGCATGATGTGGCAAATGCTATTGCCATACAAAGTGATGGTAAAATTGTAGTGGTTGGATATTCAAACAATGGGGCGAATGATGATGTAGCAGTATGTAGATATATTGGAAATGCTGTGGCCTCGGGTGTGCATGAATCCATTCCCTCCATTTTGGCATTGAAGATTTATCCGAACCCATGCAATAAAAATGTTATGCTTGGGTTCCCTACAATAATTCATAGTGGAGAGCTGACGATTTGCAATTATTTAGGCGAAACAGTACGTACTGAAAACGGGATTGATGGTGGTTCCATTACTTTGGACTGCAGCCACTTTGCAAAGGGGATGTATTATTTGAAGCTAACTGAACATGGTAGCACTCTTGGTTCCGGAAAATTGCTTGTGCAATAAATAGGTAAGGTAGATTGGAAGGATGTATTATTTTGTAGGTTGATGCTTAGTAAAGAATCGGATGCCATAACCAGCTTTTGAATTCGACCTAACAAAATGCTTTGCCATCTTTGACGGCCATTCTCTTTTCTGGACTGGAACTCATAGTTGAATTTTTATTAACATCATAAATCAACATAAAATGAAAACAACCAAATCCCTTATTCGAATAATGTTCCTTTTGTCCTTTTTGACCGTTTCCTTTCTTTCTTGTAAACGAGAGGTATGTAATGGCAATGACTGCAATGAACATCTAGTTTCTGCCTGTTCAGAAGATGTGTCAATGTCGAAACCTATTATCCGCATCGTCAATGTCAGCAAGTATAATTTTTGTAATGTAGTACTTGACCCTTATTTTACACCAACAAATTGTGGAATGGTAAAGGCCGGAGCAAGTACTTGCTATCGTTCTTTTGAAATAGCCTATCCCTTTGCCTATATCCAGTTTTTTATTAATGGAAAGGAATTCAAAATGGCACCCCGTGACTATGTGGATGCAATTCCAGTTGTCCCTGGAAATTACAGCTACTTCATTGATATCATTGATTTTAATACAGGGAAATTTTCATATACGTTTCAAAAGGATTAAGTCATTGATACGAATTATCAATGCTTTTACTAGGTTGTCATCACCAACCATTACCAACGGCTGTTTGACCCAACCAGTAGAGAAAATGAAGCGAGTCTAGGATACATTACCGAAGAGCATTTCTACATTCCTCCAATATCTCATCTATTTTTTGTGGAGTCAAAAATTCTCGATAATTCTTACCTAATTGCATCATGGGGGCATAGCCGCAGGCGCCGAGGCATTCAGCCGTTTTTAACGTAAACAGACCATCAGCAGTAGTTTCGCCATTTTGAATATTGAGTTTTTGCTTAATATAATCAATGATCTGATCGCTGCCTCTCAACATACAAGGGCCTGTTTGACATACCTCCAATACATATTTGCCAACGGGTTTCAGATTAAACATGGTGTAAAAAGTAGCTACTTCATATACTTCAATGGGCAAAATATGTAACAAGGAGGCTACCTCATCCATTTGCTCGATGCTTAACGAATTATTGCCTGTTTCCTGTATTAAATGTAGAACCGGAATCACAGCGCTTTTTTTGTCTACCTTCCGGATACCGTTTGCACAGTTCGGCTATTTGATTCTTTATTTCCTGACTAAACATGTTTATTGTATTTATGATTGGTCGAACTACGGTTCGACGATTAATAATTTACGCATCAATTTCTCCCGCTATCAAATTTAAACTACTCATGGTCACCACGGCATCGCTGAGCATACTTCCTTTAATGATTTCTGGATACGCCTGATAGTATATGAAACAAGGACGACGGAAGTGAAGACGATAGGGGCTACGACCGCCATCACTGATTAGATAAAAACCCAATTCGCCATTGCCACCCTCTACAGAGTGATATACCTCACCAACAGGAATGTCAGTTTCTCCCATTACTATTTTAAAATGATAAATTAAGGCTTCCATTTTGGTATACACATCCTCTTTGGGTGGTAAATAAAAATCGGGCAAATCGGCATGATAAACAGAGGGGTCTAAGTCTTTGATTTTATCCATAGCCTGTTGTATAAAACTGAGACTTTGCCATATTTCTTCATTACGAACCAAAAAGCGATCGTACACATCACCGGTGCTTCCTACAGGAATTGAAAGGTTGAAGTCTTCATAGCTGCTGTAAGGATGTGCGGTACGGATATCATAATCGATGCCTGTTGCACGCAAATTGGGTCCGGTAAAGCCATAGTTGAGGGCTCTTTCTGCAGCAATACCACCTACACCCATGGTTCGCTCCATAAAAATGCGATTGCGGTTAAACAAGGCTTCGAATTCTTTCATCACTTTCGGGAATTGTTTCAAAAAGTCCTTAATTTTTGCAAAAGCCAATTCAGAGAAATTTCGTTCAAAGCCTCCAATTCGTCCGATATTAGTTGTCAGGCGGGAACCGCAAACCTCTTCAAAAATTTCATATATTTTTTCACGAAATTCAAACACATAAATAAAGCCGGTAAAGGCACCGGTGTCTACACCAATTACGGAGTTGCACACTAAATGATCGGCAATACGCGCCAGCTCCCTACTAATGATGCGCAAGTATTCTACCAGTTTGGGAAGTTTGGCTCCAATCAGTTTTTCTACGGTCATATGCCAACCCATATTGTTGATAGGGGAGGAGCAATAGTTTAATCGATCCGTTAAAGGCGTTATTTGATAATACGGTCTTCTTTCTGCTATTTTTTCAAACGCCCGATGAATAAAGCCAATGGTGGGAACCGCATCAACGATTCGCTCGCCATCCATTTCCAAAATATTTTGAAATACCCCATGAGTTGCAGGGTGGGTGGGACCCAAATTCAAGGTAGTTGTTTGCTTACCAAGCCCACCTTCCGGTAATTGTATGTTTTGCTTTTGACTCATTTTCTTGTTACGTTCTAGTGGTTTAGGGTGTTTAACGTCCAAACATTTCATCGTCCTTATCCGTCCTGGTTTGATCTTCTAATTTGTATTCCTTTCGCAAGGTGAAATAATCCATCTCTTCTACATTCATTATTCTGATTAAGTTGGGATGCCCCACAAAGTTGACGCCAAAAAAATCATAGGCCTCGCGCTCAAGCCAATTGGCAGTTTCAAAAATGCTGGTGGCGGTGTACACATCCGGTTTGTTGATGTCTGTATATACTTTCATTCGGATCCGTAAGCCTTCTCTGATATTTTGCAATAGGTATACAACGGCAAGTTCTTTCCCCTTATTGTCGGGATAATGAATGGCCGTCAAATCATTCAAAAAGGTGAAGCCCAAAGAGGGATCTTCGTATAGAAATTGCAACACTTTTAGATTATGATCACAAGCTACCTCGAAAGTCATCATGCCATAGGGCTCCGAAAAGTTCGTAACCACTTCGCCAAATTTGTCAATTAATTGTTGCTTTACCGTTTCGTTTGTCATCGGTTACTTTTTGTTTTGTTGGAACATACTTTTTGTTGCGTTACTTTTTTTACCTTACCTATTGAATACCGTAACTATTGAGCAAGCCCTTATACTCATCACTCTCTCTTCTTCTGATATCTTCACTTTTTACCAAATCCTGTATTCGCATAAATCCATCAATAATGGCTTCAGGTCGAGGCGGGCAACCCGGTACATACACATCCACCGGTATTACCTGATCGATTCCTTGCAGCACTGAATAGGAGTCAAAAATACCGCCACTACTAGCACAGGCCCCCACTGCCATTACCCATCGCGGTTCTGCCATTTGCAAATAAACCTGTCGTAAAATTGGAGCCATTTTTTTTGCAATGGTACCCATCACCATAATAAGGTCGCATTGCCGAGGGCTGAAACTCAAACGTTCTGATCCAAAACGGGCCAAATCATAGTGAGCAGCCATAGTGGCCATAAACTCGATACCGCAACAAGAAGTGGCAAACGGAAGTGGCCAAACTGAATTGCTTCGCGCTAGGCCAACGGCTTCACTCATTTTTAATGCAAAAAAACCTTCGCCTGCGTAACCTTTCGGAGGTTCTACAAGTTTAACTTTTGTATTATGTGTTACTGGTCTCATGAATTTAGTTATTAATGTTTTATGCGAAATATCATTTTTGGTCTTTCACTTCATTTTGTTGATGAATGATCCAAGTCAAATTAGTCTTCCCACTGCAATGCGTTTTTCTTAATGATATATGTAAAGCCAACGATAAAGAATCCGACGAACATGGCTACCGCAATAAACCCATCCCAACCCAAGGCCCTGAAATTGACGGCATAGGGATAAAAGAAGATGACTTTCACGTCAAAGAGTACAAATAAAATCGCCACCAAAAAGTATTTAATGGTTAGCGGTTGTCTTGCATTGCCTTCCTGATCGATACCGCATTCAAAATTGGCCAATTTATCGTTTGTTTTCCGCTTCGGACCCAATAAATGGGTTGCTCCCATCATAATGGCTACAAATCCTATGGCAATGATGAGTTGCACCACTATTGGGAAGTAATTAATAGGTGTATTTTGTACATCAAGTAATACCATGATTTGAGAATTATATCCCACAAAAATAGTTCACAAATGGTCAATCTTCAAATAAATAAAAACTATTCTACCTTCTTTTTTCTAAAATCCTTATTTTTACAAACGTATTTATAAAAAAAGTTGTCCTTAGTTAAAGAAAACTACCCTATTATGAAGAGAATTACAGCAATCATCGCATTTGTTTGTTCGATATTTATGGCGAATGCACAAGATCTTATTCGATTTTATCAGGAAGGTAAAGTGGGCTACAAGAACAGCAAGAACGAAATTGTAGTCAATCCATCCTACCAAGCAGGTAGCGAAATGAAAGATGGAATTGCCATTGTTGTATCCGATAATAAACGTGGGTATATCAATAGGTCCGGTAAAGAGTTTATTGCTTCTAAATACGATGATGCTGCCATGTTTGTCAATGGATTAGCTGCCGTAAAATTTGGTGGTAAGTATGGTTTTATCAATCAAAAGGCAGAATGGGTGATACAACCTATTTATGACGAAGCCCATTCATTTGCCGAGGGTTTGGCCCGCGTGCAACGAACCGGTAAGTGGGGCTATGTTAATATTAAAGGAGAGATTGCTATTCCGCTCACCTATGATTTTGCCCATGATTTTTCTTCCGGATTAGCGGCTGTGTCAATCGGTAACAAATTTGGTTATATTTCTACCAAAGGCATTTCTATTATTGCCCCTCAATACGATGGAGCAATGGCTTTTAAAAACGACAATACAGCCGTAGTGAATATCAAGGATGAAAGTTTTGTAATTGACAAAGCCGGAAAAATACTCCGAGAAATTGAGAAGTATGAAGAGCATGAAAGAAGAGAGAAAAAGTAAAATTCTCTCCAATCGTTGCTTTCTGCAGAATTCTTTTATGATTTAGGGCTTTACCGCCAAAAATAATTGGATAAAAGGCTTTTCTTCAGAAATTTCAATGGTTCCAGCCACCACTAATTCAGCCACCTCGTTTGCAAAAAGCAACTCTACATACGTTTCTACAGTTGTACAATTCGTATCCGCAGCTACAAAAAAAGTATTTTCACCCTTAAATTGATTTCTGATGGCGATTTCGCCCATTACAATATTGGGTAGGGTATAAACAAATAATGCCGGGCTTGGTATGCTGGCCATGCTTTGTTGATAATTTCTATCAGTTGTTAGGGAAGAGGAGGTATTTTGAAAAACCAGTGCTTTTTTGAAGGGGTCAATAGATGCCACTTCTTGATTTTGCAATAACAATTCGGTGCCAATCAGTCCCCACTTGCAAGCGGTATCCATTTTATAAAATTTCGGATAGTGCATCTGCAAATGTTGATAGCAAAGCTTGGCAAATTGGTCTAAATCTGCATCGCATTCAATGACCGGTTTTTGGTTTACATATAACTGGTTTTGAATGAGTTCAACCCTGCTTACAATTTGGTAAGATGCCTTCATGAAAGTAATTAGTGTGCAACGTAAAATACAAGGCTAAATCGTAGCATTTTCGCTTGCTGTTTCCTTAATAAACTTGGCGAGGGTTTTCACTTGCTTTTGATGGTTTCTTACAAATGGATTGGTATCGTCCCAAACGTAACCCGCTAAAACCGAACAAATTTGCTTTCGCATATCTTCATTTTGGTTTTTGGAGAAGAAAATGGTATGCAAATCTCCATCATACCAGCCCATCACAAAGGTTCTAAACACGTTTACACCTTGCATACATGGTTGCATGTATTCGGTTTCCCAATCCACCGCTTCTTTTTGTAATTTCTTGATTACTAAATGTGCCGCATTTTGCGCCGAAACACTTGCCAACGTAACGCCACTGGAAAACATTGGATCTAAAAACTCAGTAACATTTCCTGTGAGCACAAAACCTTTTCCATAAAATTTATCAGTGGTAGCACTCCAACTCTTAAGTTCCATCGGTTCAAAGGCCATCTCACAATCCCCAAAACGTTCATTCAATTCAGGGTGCGATTGTACCAGATATTTAATATTTTCCTCTGCAGTTCCGGTAAGGGTGCTGAAAAAGTCAGGGAATCCAACAAATCCCAATGAGGTAACGCCGTTACTAAATGGAATGCACCAAACCCAGGTATTATGGTTATAAACATACACTGTGATTCGATTAGGCTCCTGAGCTACCTTGTCCCGATTTTTATCGATATAGTGCGTAAATAATGTTTGACGAGATGGAAGATTGCTGTCTTTTTCGAGCCCAAACATTCTCGGAATGACCCGTCCAAAACCGCTACCATCTACAATAAATTTTGCTTGGAAATATTGGGTGCTTCCATCTGCCATCTTTACTTCAGTGACAGACGATTCATCATCATTAATTTTGATATCGGTTACCTCGCTATCATAAAGCACTTCAATGCCCATCTTTTCGCACTCATCTGCCAAGGTTTTATCAAAATCAGCTCTTGGCACTTGCCAGGTCCAATCATAACCCACACTATGTTTTTCATTGAAATTAAAATCACAGATATCATTATTCGTCATCACAAATTTAGCTCCAAATTTTTCCTGAAAACCCTTTGCTTTGACGGCTTCTAAGAAGCCAGCCTCGTCCAATGCTTCCATGCATCTGGGTAATAAACTTTCGCCAATCACAAATCGTGGAAAATGAAGTTTTTCAACAATGGTTACATTATAGCCGGCTTTCTTGATAATAGCTGCGGCAATGGTGCCAGAGGGTCCTGCGCCTATTACCAAAACATCTGTGTGTGTCATTTGAAAATTAATATGCCGTAAAGGTAAATAATTATATGATTATCGCATAGCGAACTATGTAACCCGAAAGAATTATTTTTTTTGCGCAAGGTATTGCTGGGCTTTAATAAAATCTTCAGGGGTGTCAATGGCTATGCCTATTTCTTGCACGGTATCTAAAAATATTTCTAGGCCATTTTCCAGCATCCGTAAATTCTCCAGCTTTTCAATTTTCTCCAATGGACTTTGTACCAATTTCGTAATTTGAAGGAGGGTTTCTTTTTTGTATCCATAAACGCCAATATGCTGAAAGTACTGAACCGGCTCAGTTTGGTCACGCAGATAGGGGATGGGAGATCGCGAAAAATAGAGAGCTTTGCACTGCCGATCTACCACCACCTTTACACAATTCGGATTTTGAATTTTTTCTTCATCATCAATGGGCATCATCAAGGAAGCAATCTGCACTTCTTTGTTTTGAAACAAATCAATAACTTTTTGCAAAGCCTCCCTACTAATAAAGGGTTCATCACCCTGCACATTGATAACAATATCACATGGCAACTGTTCCACGGCTTCTGCAATTCGGTCGGTACCGCTTTCATGCTGTTTGGTACTCATTATTACCCGACCACCGATGCGTTCCAGTTCTTCTTGAATGGCCGTATGGTCTGCTACCACATATACTTCATCAAAAAGCTTACTATCCAAAACCGCCTCATAGGTTCTGGCTATAATCGATTTTCCTTCCAAAACTTTTAGGAGTTTACCCGGAAACCGCGACGCTTCATATCGTGCGGGAATCATGGCTATTATTTTTTTATGCATTGGTAGTATTATTTTTTAAAATTATTTGGGTAGTGCTGATAATCAGGCAACTGATGAGCACCCCGATGAGACTACCTGCAAGCACATCTGAGAAAAAGTGCTGACCTAGGTACATTCGGGAATAACCGCACCCGATTGCCAGTAGAAAAAGGGCTATCGATACATACCATTGTTTTTGAGGAATTAGATGATGGATCAACAAACAAAATCCAAAAGCTCCCATTGTATGGCCTGATGGAAAACTATTATTAAACAAATTTTCTAACCAAGGCACGGTATGAACTCGTTCAATACCATAAATGCCGAGTGGTCTGACCTCCTCAAAAAACATTTTACTGAAATGATTGATCAGTGGGGTTAGCAGTCCGAAAAGTAAGGTGCTAAGTAAATACGCTTTCGTGCGGAAATAAGGCGCTATTAACAGCATCACAAATATAAGCGTGATCGTATCACCGCGGCCGAAGGCACTGAGTACAGTCATCAATCGATCGAAAAAGGGATGATGTACTTGATTGATTGAGAAAAAAAGTTTTTCGTCGCCATAAAGTGCTAACAAAATAGATCCAACACCGAGCCAAAATACCCAAAGGGTCAAAAACCAGGCATTGCTATGAATTATTTTTCGAATCAAAAGGGGCGCACATTTATTTTTACGAAGGTATCATTTTTACCAATCTTTTTAATTTTTGAAACCATTTTGACTTGGAAATGAAACCAAAAATCCGGAAATACCATTCTTTATTCATTATTGGGGAGTCATTATTGGCTTTTACCATCAAAAAACTACCAATGAGCAATAAAATAACAGAAGGAAGCCACATGCCAATATATACAGGAACTACTTCTTCCTTTGCAATTTTTTCGCCAACGGTATTCATTACATAGTAAATGACAAAAAAGATAATAGCTACAATAAAAGGCATCCCCAAACCTCCTTTACGGATAATGCAACCAAGCGCGGCTCCGATAATGAACTATAAAATGCAAGCAATGGGAAGGGTAAATCGTTTGTGCATTTCAATATAATGCTCTGTGAGATTCATTCGTTGCAATTTGAGGTTTTGCTTGTTTACTTCAATGAACTTTTAATATTGCGGCAACCAATTTCAGTGTAAGAAAGCACTATTTCGCGCAAGGTATCCGGAATCGATTCTAAGGAAAATACAGATTGGGTGCTCTTTTTAGGAGTTTGTGTAACAATCGGCGAATCCTTTTTCAAAACCGAGAGTTGCGCTGTCATGAGTTCTTTGTTTGCCTCATACATTTTTTTGATATTGACGATACTGGTATCAATTTGATGCGAAATTTGCATTACGGTCATGGCTGCTCTTAATCCCTTAAAATAGCTTTCGTTGGTTTTAGGCATTTTAAAATCACTGAGGTCAAAAACTTTTTTCCAGTATTTAAAGCCCAATCTGGTAAGCTCCTTTTCATTTCCCTTTATAGTGTTTTTTTCTTCATAACGCCAGCCGTTTTCCAATTCAAAAATTAGAAATCGTTTATCATCCGAGATATACATTTTACCTTTTTTTGCTAAGGTAATTTTATCATTTCCCCGTCCGGATGTATGGTCGTATATTTTGATATCATTGACTGTTTTTCCATCCGATTCTTTACTACCCAGATAAATGGTATGGTTTTGAATTCCTTTATAAAAAGTGCCGGCTTTAATGGCTACAACCAGCTTCTTATTTTGAATATCATAAATCAATGCAGAGGCTTTTACTTGTGCAATAGGAATCACATAATTATTAAACAAAAACGATAACAATGTAATGAGCAGAATAAAGGCAAATAAGGGTCGGGTAAATTTTGCAACCGAAATGCCCGCTGCTTTTACAGCTACCAGTTCGGAGGTTTCTCCCAGGTTACCATAGGTCATAATAGAGGCAAATAAAATGCCCAGCGGAAGGGCAATGGGTACCAAAGTGGTAGACAATAAGCCTAAAAATTTTAAAATAAGTACCACCTCAAGGCCTTTGCCAATAAATTCATCAATCCACACCCACATATACTGCATTACAAAAATGAACCACGTTACCATAAAGGCTCCTAAAAAAGGCATCCAAAATGACCTGATAATGAATTTGTGTAATGACTTCAAGAAAATGATTTATTACAAAAGTAAGATGCTTTCAGTAAGTACCTAGTTAAAAAAAGGACAAATAGCGGTAGTAGAGGCTTAGCTGCCAATTCGATGCTTCAAATCATGTATTTGCGCATCCCACAGTAATTCCTGATCGCCAATTTCTTTTTTGTCGGCAAAATCGGTAATGGTTAAGATGGTTTCGTTGGTAACTGGACTTTTTTCAATTCTAAATTCAAAATACTCATCGTTCTTCATCCAATCCCATTTAAACACCACATACTCGTTTTCTTCTGCGGCTATCATTTCAGCCAATTCCTTACTACCGGCCCACTCAAAAACGTATGAATTTTCTTTTTGCTTCACCTTGTCGGCAAACCACTCACCTAAACCGGAAGGGGTTGAAAGAAAAGGATATAAAATAGACGGGGAGCATCTGATTGGGTATTCAATAGTATATTTTGCGCGATTAGCCATAAAGGAATATTAATGCCTGTATTTTTTCTACAAGAATAGCACAATAATAGAAAAAAAGTTGAAATGACAAAATTAATTATTCACGAGATTGTCATTTTTTTCCGAGATGTTAATAAAATTTATTTTGGTCGTATTGACTTTAACAATACTTTTGCTAACAATCATTCTTCGTAAGGACAATTGGTTAAGGTTTTTATAAATTTTTAAATTCATTTATTAACGAAAAACAAATTTACACACTATGTCAATGCGCCAGCTCAAAATCACCAAATCAATTACAAATCGCGAGAGCCAATCTTTAGAAAAGTATTTGCAAGAAATCGGGAAAGTAGATTTGATAACCCCTGAGGAGGAAGTCATATTAGCCGTAAAAATTAAGCAAGGGGATCAACGGGCATTGGAAAAATTGACAAAAGCAAACCTTCGATTTGTGGTTTCTGTGGCAAAGCAGTATCAAAATCAAGGCCTTTCACTTAGCGATTTAATCAACGAAGGAAATTTGGGCCTTATTAAAGCTGCCCAACGATTTGATGAAACCAGAGGATTTAAATTTATCTCCTATGCGGTTTGGTGGATTCGACAATCTATTTTGCAGGCCTTGGCCGAGCAAAGTCGTATTGTACGTTTACCCCTTAATAAAGTAGGCCTTACCAATAAAATTAATAAAGCCTATTCGCAATTAGAACAGGAATTTCAAAGAGAACCTTCTCCCGAAGAACTGGCGATTGTGCTTGAAATCAATACAGAAGAAATTGAAACCACTTTAGGAGTTGCTGCAAGGCACGTAAGCGTTGATGCCCCTTTTATTGCCGGTGAAGAAAATACCCTATTGGACGTATTGAATAATCCTAATTCTATTAGCACTGATTTGGAATTGGAGCATAATGAGTCGTTGAGAGATGAAATAAACCGCTCTTTAAGCACCCTTACAGAAAGACAAAAAGATGTACTGAAATTGTTTTTTGGTATTGGCGTGGAACATCCTATGAGTTTAGAGGATATCGGCGAACGATTTGGACTCACTCGTGAACGCGTTCGTCAAATAAAAGATAAGGCGATAACTAAATTGCGCTCTACATCTAGAAGTAAATTATTGAAGAATTACCTCGGCAACTAATTTCACGGCTTCCGGTAAAGTGCCGGTATGTAGTGTGGCTCCTTTATGGCAAGCCATTACCTCGTTTTGTCAATAAATTGGTAATTATTTGTGGATAACTTGCGATTCAGGATTTCTTGTATTATTATTGTATCCTAAAAACATTATTAAAGATGAAACATTTGAATCTTTTCGTGATTTCAATCGCATTTACTTTGATTTTTTCGAGCAGTTGCAATACCTATAAAAGTATGTCATCGGTTACCAAAATTTCTGAATTAAGAGGAAATCCGTTTATGTATCAATTATCAAAAGCGGTGGTAAAAAATTTAGGTTCTTATGCCATGAAGGCAGGAGTAAAGAATATTGGAAAGATTAACTTGTTGAGTAATCTGTCATCTATTTTTACTACCAGCGACCAGGTGGCGGGACTTAAAGATTTATTGACCCTCTCTTACAAAATATCACCCAAAAAAGTCAATGCAGATTTTGGAAAGCTAACCAACGTAAAAGACCTCATCGGTTTTATAGCAAAAAATGGCAGAGGGTTCAACTTTTACAGTAGCAATTCGTCTCTATAATTTTTTATATTTTAGTTTTTACAAATTTTCAGACCGCTTGTCTGAAAATTTGTCATTTAGGGCCTCTTTGGTACTCTTTTTGAAAAACAAAAGAAAACTAAAGATATGGCTACAGGTAAAATTAACGTTTCCGTTGAGAATATTTTTCCACTCATCAAAAAATTCTTATACAGCGATCATGAAATCTTTTTGCGTGAACTGATTTCCAATGCCACAGATGCTACTATCAAATTGAAACATTTGTATAGTATAGGCGAGGCAAAGGGTGAATATGGAAATCCGATTATTGAAATTAAAATTGACCAAGAAGGGAAGAAACTCCATATTATCGATCAGGGTTTGGGCATGACTGCCGAAGAGGTAGAGAAATATATCAATCAGGTGGCCTTCTCAGGAGCGGAAGAATTTTTAGAAAAATATAAAGATTCTGCTAAAGATGCAGGTATCATTGGACATTTTGGTTTGGGATTTTACTCAGCATTTATGGTAGGTTCTCAGGTAGAAATTATTTCTAAATCATATAAAGATGAACCCGCTGCACATTGGATTTGCGATGGTAGTCCTGAGTTCAACTTACTACCCTCCACCAAAAATGAAAGAGGAACCGAAATTATTTTGCATATTGCCGAAGATTCAGAAGAATTTTTAGAAGAATATCGAATTAAGGAATTGCTTAGCAAGTATAATAAATTCATGCCCATTCCGATAAAATTTGGTACCAAAACTGAAACCAAAACAATTGGTGAAGGCGAGGATGCTAAAGAAGAGTCCATTGAGGTAGATAATATTATCAATAATCCCAATCCGGCCTGGACCAAAGCACCTGCAAATCTTACAACCGAAGACTATAATCAATTTTATAGAGAGTTGTATCCCATGCAGTTTGAGGAACCGCTTTTTCACATTCATCTCAATGTAGATTATCCATTCAACCTTACCGGCATACTATATTTTCCAAAATTGAGTCATGATTTGCAATTGCAAAAAGATAAAATCCAATTGTATCAGAATCAAGTGTATGTTACCGATAATGTAGAAGGTATTGTTCCTGAATTTTTGACCATGTTGAAAGGCGTTATTGATTCACCGGATATTCCATTAAACGTTTCCCGATCGTATTTACAGGCTGACGGCAATGTCAAAAAAATAGCCAACTATATCACTAAAAAAGTATCTGATAAATTAAAGGCTTTATTTACCGAAAACCGCGCCGACTTTGAAGCAAAATGGAATGATATCAAAATTGTTCTTGAGTATGGTATGTTGTCGGAGCCCAAATTTTATGAAAAGGCAGGCGATTTTTTCTTGTATCCCAGTGTTGACAATAAATTCTATACCCTGCAAGAATTAAAAGATACCATTACCGAAAATCAAACCAACAAAGATGGAAAGTTAGTAGTGCTGTATGCAGCTAATGTGGATGCACAGCATGCGTATATTCAGGATGCCAAGCAAAAGGGATATGAAGTGTTGCTACTCGATTCGCCCATCATTGCACATTTGATACAGAAGTTAGAATCAGAAAATGAGAACCTGACTTTTGTACGGGTTGATTCAGACCATGTAGACAATCTAATCAAGAAAGGAGAAGATGCTGTTTCCGCGCTATCAGAAGATGAGCAAAAGCAATTGCAGAGCTCTATTGAAGAAATTGTTCCTAAAGGTAGTTTCACCATCCAGTTTCAACCCATGAGTGCAGATGCCTCGCCTTTCATTATCACTAAGCCCGAGTTTATGAGAAGAATGAAGGAGATGAGCGCGCATGGTGGTGGTGGAATGTTTGGGATGGGCAATTTGCCGGATATGTATAATTTGGTAGTAAATACCAATCATCCACTTACGCAGCGTTTATTACTTGCATCCGATAAAGAAAAGCAAGGGCTACAAATTAAGCAGGCCTTGGATATTGCCAAACTCTCACAAAATTTACTGAAAGGGGAGGAGTTAACGGCATTTGTGAAACGCAGTTTTGAAATGATGAATTAGAACTGAGTGCATATAATAGTATAAGAATAGTAATGACTTCTCTCATAGGCGGTGAAATTTGATAATTTTCTAATAAAATTATTTTCTAACAAATTTCTCCTTTTGAATTTATTTATTAGGGAGTGAATTTATTTATTGCGTTGTATCTTTTTTCAAAGGAACTAGAGCACAATTTCTTAATTCGGCTTTTTTTAAATGTTGCAGCACACAATTGAGATCTTAAATTGGTAATTTTTTTATTATTTATTTGCTCAATAGTATACCCTTGAAAATAAAAGAAACCGATCTTGCTGTTAATTATAGTGTTAACAATGACCTATTCCTAATCGACGAATAATTTCTCATTTGCTTTTCCAAACTTTATCAGCATCTTTGCACCATGAATTTAGCATTGACACGTCCTATTGCCTGCGTAGATTTGGAAACTACCGGCACCAGCATCACCCAGGACCGAATTATCGAAATTTCCATTGTTAAATTACATCCTGACGGCACGCGTGATATTAAAACGCGGCGTATGAATCCAACCATACCCATTCCGGCAGCAGCCTCTGAAGTTCATGGTATATATGATGCGGATGTTGCTAATGAACCCACCTTTAAAGAATTGGCCAATGGCATCAAACAGTTTCTAGACAATTGCGATTTGTGTGGCTTCAATAGTAACAAATTTGATTTTCCCATTTTGACCGAAGAATTTCTGAGAGTAGGTATCGAGGTAGATTTCAGACAACGGCACCTAGTGGATGTGCAGCAAATCTTTTTTAAAAAAGAACCGCGAAATTTAAGTGCTGCCTATAAGTTTTATTGCAAACAAGAATTGGAAAATGCACATAGCGCCGAAGCCGATGCCCTGGCCACTATGGATATTTTATTTGCTCAATTGGATCATTATGATGACCTGAAAAATGATGTCGAATTTCTGGGAATTTTTTCAAATGGAGAAGATTCTGTTGATTATGCCCGCCGTATCAAATTGGTCAATAATATACCGGTCTTTAATTTTGGAAAACATAAAGACAAATCGGTAGCAACTGTTTTTGCACAAGAACCCAGTTATTACGACTGGATTATGAAGGGCGATTTTGCCTTAGATACCAAGAAGGTGATTTCGAAAATTTATTTTGACTCAAAGTTAAAAAAACTATAAGAAACAGTATTTTCGTATTAATATTGTTTGAAGAAGCCAAATCATTTCATTTTCCATTTTAAATTTGCCTATTGAACAAAATTGTAATCATACCAACTTTTAATGAAATTGAAAACATCGAAAAAATTATTCGAAAGGTGTTTTCATTGTCTGAAGGCTTCCATATCCTGATAGTGGATGATGGCTCCCCTGATGGCACTGCTGAAGTGATAAAAAAATTACAAGGAGATTACCCCAATGAGTTGTTTCTGATGGAACGAAAAGGAAAACAAGGTTTGGGAACCGCTTATATTGCCGGTTTTAAATGGAGTATCCAAAAAAAGTATGATTATATCTTTGAAATGGATGCCGATTTTTCGCACAATCCCGATGATTTGATGAAGCTCTATGCCAGTGTGCACCAAGATGGAAACGATGTGAGTATTGGTTCAAGGTATATCAAGTCGGGAAAAGTGGAAAACTGGCCATTAAACCGCGTTTTTATTTCCTACGGAGCTTCGCTTTATGTTCGAATGATAACCTTTATGCCCATCAAAGATTGTACGGCCGGGTTTGTTTGTTACAAACGTGAGGTGCTGGAAAATATTGATTTAGACAAAATCCGATTTATCGGATACGCATTTCAAATTGAAATGAAATACCGGGCCTGGCGCAAGGGGTATAAATTAAAGGAAATTCCCATCACCTTTGTCGATCGAAAAGAGGGGCATTCCAAAATGACAAAAGGAATTGTAAAGGAAGCTATTTTTGGCGTTTGGAAAATGAAATTTGGGGTTTAAACGCCCAAACATTCTCGTACGGTTTTTAATATATCCTGCACTTCTTCTACCGAATTGCCTTCTGCATAAATACGAAGCAAGGGTTCAGTGCCTGAAGCGCGAATCATTGTCCAGCAATTATTAGGAAGTTCATATTTAAATCCGTCAATAAAATTGGTGTCTATTACTTGATAGGTTCCAAAGGCGGTAATACCAGCTTTGCACTTTTCAATAGCAGCTAGTTTTTGACTTTCCAGTAAATGCAAATCAGCCCGTTCATAAAAAAAGGATCCTACTATTTCATACAATTCAGCACATAATTCTTTTAGCGATTTGCCGGTGGCATTCATAAACTCATAAATAACCAAACCGTCGTAGATACCATCTCGTTCGGGAATATGTCCTTTTACACTGATGCCACCACTTTCTTCACCACCTACCAATACATCTTCGTTCATCATAATTTCGCTGATATACTTAAATCCGATGGGTGTTACCTCACAGGGTAGTCCGTATTTTTCGCAAAGTTTATTGACACGTAATGTAGTAGAAGCCGCTATGGCTACTTTTCCGCTGAGTTGTTTATACTTGTGCAAATAATGGATCAGCAATAGTATGATATGATGCGAATCGATGTATTTTCCATCCTCGTCATAAAGGGCAATTCGGTCTGCATCGCCGTCGTTTGCTAAACCAAATTTCAATTCCGGTGTATTTCGGATATTTTCTGAAAGTTCTAAAAGGTTTTTGTGAAGGGGCTCCGGAGAGATTCCTTGAAAGGAAGGATTGACTTCGCAATGCAAATGCAAGGCCTTTGGAAACAAATTTTTCATCACATTCTGCCCGGCACCAAACATGGCATCGTAAGCCATTTTGAAAGGTGAGCGATTCAGTGCATCGATATCAAATTTGGTTCTGATATAGTCTTCGTACACCTTTTCAAGATTCACATATTCAAGCAATCCTTGTTTTTCATATTCATCTAATTGGCCAGTAATGACCACCTCATGATCGGGAATTAAAGCCTCTACTTCTGCAATCAAATGGGGAGAGGTAGGACCACCATGGGCTCCTTTTAATTTAAAGCCATTATAGGAAGGGGGATTATGACTGGCCGTTATTACAATGCCTTGCTGGCACTTGTATTGCAATACGCCGAATGAAATCATCGGGGTACTCACAAAGCCTTTGTGGGTATACACTTTAATGCCACGACTGCAAAGCACCTTGATAGCGGTTTCTGTAAATAAGGTACCACCAAACCGGCAATCGTATCCAATTACAATAGATGGTTTTTCAAATTGATTTTGTAGCCAAATACTTACGGCATCCGTTACCCTAGCAACGTTTTGTACTGTATAGTCTTGCGCAATAATCGCTCTCCATCCGTCTGTGCCGAATTTGATTTGTAGCATGGTATTCCTTTTGATTTTGGCAAATATAGAAAATAATACGAATTGGGTTTTTACACCTTCTGATATTTGCTATATATTTGATAAATGTATGTACCGAAGTTCTACAGAAATGAAAATGTGGAGGAAATGGCGGCCTTCGTAAAACGAAATAATTTTGGGATACTGCTTAGTTTAAATGAACGACAACGCATCATTGGAACGCATATCCCTTTTGTGGTTTCAACCAATGATAGAGGCATTGTGCTCACTGCACATATTTCAAAGGCAAATGAACAATGGAAAAGCATCCAAGCAAACAGCGAAGTACTGGTTATTTTTTCTGGAGAACATGCCTACATTTCTTCCTCTTGGTATGATCATAACAATGTTCCCACCTGGAATTATATTGCCGCTCATTTATACGGTACCGTACGCATTTTGAATGAAGTGGAAACATGGTCGCATCTCCAAGCGCTGGTTGATCAACATGAGGCATATGAAAAAAATCCCATAAGTATGGAATCAATGGGAGAGGATTATGTACGAAGGGAAATGAAGGGATTACTGGCGTTTGAAATGCAATGTTCTGAAATGCAAAGCGCCTTTAAATTGTCTCAAAATAGGGACGCGAACAATATTCATAACGTTATTGCGGCATTGGAAAATCGTGGTGATGAAAATGCCATGGCCATAGCAAAGGCGATCAAAAAACAACGTAATTTGTAAGATGGAAACGGAAATTCGTATAGTGGAGATTCAAAGTGTGGAAGAGATGCTACTCAATTTTCATCTGCTGGTCAAGTTGACACCCTCTCTAACGCGAGAAACCTATCAAAAGCATTTGCAAAATATGATACCACACAATTATTTTCAAATTGTGGCGCTTATGGGTGACAAAATCGTTGGTGTTAGTGGTTATTGGATCGCCACAAAATTATACTGCGGTAGGTATTTAGAAATCGATAATTTTATTGTAGATGAACCGTATCGTTCTCAAGGCATTGGTCATTTACTGATTGAGAAATTGGAATCCATCGCACAAACAAACCACTGTGATGTAATCATGTTGGATGCATATTTGCAAAATACCCAGGCTCATAAATTTTATGAAAAACATCAATTTGCAGCCAAGGGCTACCACTTTATCAAGAAAGTAGCACCCACCGAAAACAGCCATGAGTGTTTGAACTGAATCCCTAAAATAGAATTAGTCTTGATGTAATGCCAAAATGGGAACATGGCTTTGATAGGCCATCTCCTTAGTCTGACTTTTATGAAATAGATTTTCAAAAAAGGAATGTTTTTTAGGAACCATAATCAACATATCCATTTTCTTTTCGTCGATAAAATCATTGATGGCATCTTGTACATTTTCATTTTCGATGAAATGAAGTTCGTGTTTCACTTCTTCCAAAATAAATTCAAGATTATCCAATTCGGTAGATGTCTGCGCACTAAAATGTCTATTATGATAATCAATATTTAAAACATTTAGTGTGGCATCAAATAGTTTGGTGAATACTTTTATCGAAATCAACGGAGTAGAGGTCAATACATTTTTCAAATCGCATGCAAAGCAAATTTGATGAATCGGATTGAATGTGGCATCTTTGGGAACAATAATTACCGGATGCTTGATATGCTTCATCGCCAGAATGGCATTGCTTCCGATGAGTTTATCGATACCTGTTCCGCTGCCCGTAATCCCCATTAAAATGGCAACGGGATTTATTGCATCACTTTTATCATTGATAGATTCAATCAACAACCCAGTGTCAACAGCACAAGCGAATGCAACATCTGGGTGTTGCGCTTGTAAAATGCTAGTTTTCTCTTCCATTTTTTTCTGAATTTCAACAACGATATGACTAAAATCTTCGACATTGGCAAGGTGCGAAAAATCGGGGGTTGATAGTTGTACCACATTGTAAAGTAGAATGTCAAATTGATACTTTTTTGACATTTCAATGGCATAATTCAGGGCATTATCTGCGATAGATGAAAAGTCGGTTGGAACTAATAAAGTGTTCATATTTTGGAAAGATTTTATGAAGCGAAGATACCTTAATTGACTGATTATTTTTGTGATATAAATCATTAATATATTGTTTTTTTGAGTATTAAATTTGCGGTTACTATCAATTTGATTAACTTTCGAAAAAATTACAGAATATGGAAGAAAATATTATGCTCGAAAATGTGCGATTTATGTTCATAATCGACGATGATCCGGTTCAAACCGAAATGATTAAGGATTATTTGGGCGAGAGATATATTTTTGAGTTAAAAACCTTTCAAAATGGCGAAGAAGCTTTGCCACAAGTAGAAGCTTTAAAGCCTGAAATTGTAGTACTTGATTATCATTTAAGCGCCAATAATGCCGCTGCAAAAAATGGCGTGGAGATTTTAAAGGAAATTAAAAAGATTAGTCCTGCAACCAAGGTGGTTATGTTTTCGGGACAAGATAATATCAATATTGCCTTAGATAGTATGCGCAATGGGGCCTATGATTATATTATTAAGGGGGAAACAGCCTTTAATAAAATGGAAACTACTGTGAATCGTTTGGGTGAAATGCACAAATTGGAATCAATCAATACAGCTCAAAAACGCACCATTATGATTCTGTCCGTTGTGATTGCTGCCGCTCTTGCATTGGGTATTTTGTATTTCTTTTTTGGAGATCCACAAATTTTTAAACGAACCAGATAGTAATTATTTCTTTTTTACGGCTTCTTTAATTTGTACTTCTTTTAGTTTTCGATCTGCTTCCGCTTGGTATTTTTTGCTTTTGCTTAAAGTTGCATACAAATCATTCGCCTTGTCCGTTTTGCCGCTATATTCGTAAGCAAGTGCCAAGTGATATAAAATATCTTCCCTTTCAGCAGCGCTGGCTTTTTTGAGTGCCTTTTCAAAATAGGAAATACTTTTTTTGTAATTCTTTTTATTAAAGAACTCCATACCTTTTTCAAAAGTTGTTTTTTCATTGATTTCCTCATCAAATGCCGCTTCGCCTCTACTTGCCACCTCCTGTTGTCTGTTGGGTTCCATATTATCATTATTGTTGGCCACCTTCGGATAACTCAATTGATTGTTTCTAGCGACATTAAAATTTTCATTTTTCATGCCGCCTGCACTTTTTTTCTTCGCTATTTCTTTGGACACGGCCGCCGGAGCTTTTTCTGCTTCATATGCTCTTGCGTTATTGTCTACCATTGCCGGCGCTTCTGATACAGCCGGCTCATTCATGAGATTTTTTGCGGGAGCAGCTACCATTTCCTTTTTCTCAGGTTTGGCCGCTTCCACTGCAGTGCCAACGGTCTTATTGTTAAGGGCGGGGGCATCCAATTTTTTAGTGGAAGCCACTTTGTCGAATGGTTCTGAAGGGGTGCTTTCTTTCGGTAACTTTTTACTCTTCTCTTCGGGTTTTTCGCTAGCGTATCGTCTGAAGGTATCGTTCTCCTCCACACTAAGATTGACTATTTCGTTCCCATCCTCTTTTGGCTTTGAATAGTTGGCATCATATGATTTGCCACCTGATTTACCTTCCTTCATCGCCATCTCTTTTTTTGTCGATTTAATGTATGAAAACACGGAGTAACCACCCAGTCCAATAATTAGAAGCACACTGGCTGCTGCTAGCCATCTTGAAAAGGTTTTCTTACTAATTTCGAAATCTCTTATATTATTTTCTTTTGGGGGAACAATACGTTCTTGGACCGGTGCCGGAAATATAGTCTGCTTCAATTCCGTTTTTGCATCCAAAAGATCTTTTTCAACATTTTGTATATTGGCTTCCAGTAAACCATCCAATGCGTCATTGCAAAATTGGCAGTCATTTATGTGCGATTCCACCAAATAGGCTTCTTCTCTGTCCAATTTTTGTTGCACATACGCCAATAACTGCGCTTTTGAGACGCAGCTGCTATGAACAAATATGGAAGAATAATCACTCATGAATATTGTTTTCGGTCATTTTGATTTTTAAATTTCTTTTGCCATTCTGGATATTGCTTTTTACCTGCATAAAACTCAGGCCGGTTTCTGTCATTATTTCTTGGTAGGTCTTTTTTTCAATATAAAAAAGCAAGATACAATTTTTTTGCTCAGCGGTCAAATCGTCAATGGCCATTTCCATTTTATCGTACATTTTTTCTTTCTCCAACTTAGGATGCAAGGTATCCTCATATTCCACACTATGATCCGGAAAAAACTCAACAGATTTTACTAAATGATTGTTACTTCGCAATACCATAAAACAATGATTTTGCGATACCCGATAGATCCATGCCTTAAAAACTTGGATTTCATGCTTGTGCAAATCGATAAATAATTTTTCGAAAATTTGCATCATGGCATCTTTTGCATTGTCGGCATTTTTTAAATACTTTAGGCAAACACCATAAACGAGGTGGGCATATCGTTCATAGATAATACCAAAAACCTCTGCACTTTTTTTTGTTTTGTACAGATGTATTAAATCTTCGTCACTATGATTTTTAAGTTGAGTACCCACTGATTTGCAATACGAAAGTAATAAGAAATATGATTTTCATTCGTTAAATAATCCTATAAATTACTATTTCTTCCATGTCGTTCATCTCATCGGGGCTTCTAAAAAAACTATGAATTACTTTTTATTTCATCAGAATGTTTATTTACCTTCATAGCATAAATTTTTACTATGGATAACAACAATAAAAGGGTAGCCCTTGTGACCGGTGCCACCGGCGGCTTGGGAACAGCAATGTGCAAAGAACTTTATAATGATGGCTATCATGTGCTAGGCAACTATCGCAATAAAGCTAAAGCAGACGAATGGCAAGCGCAACTAAAGGCTGAAGGATATGCTATTGACATTGTAGAAGGGGATGTTTGCGATTTTGAATAGGTGGGTAAAATGATCCAAGAAATTGAATCAAAGGTAGGTACTGTAGATATACTTGTGAATAATGCCGGAATTACCCGTGATGGTCGTTTAGCAAAAATGAGCTTAAGCGATTGGCATGAAGTAATTAATGCCAACCTCAATAGTGTCTTTAATTGCACAAGGCATGTTATTGAAGGTATGATCGAACGAAAGTTTGGACGAATTATTAATATCAGCTCCGTAAATGGGCAACGCGGACAATTTGGCCAAACCAACTATTCTGCAGCAAAGGCCGGGATGCATGGTTTTACAAAGACCCTAGCTATGGAGGTTGCCAAGTATGGGATTACCGTCAATACGATTTCTCCAGGGTATATTGCCACCGATATGGTAATGGCCGTTCCTGAAAAAGTGCGCGATCAAATTGTAGCTCAAATTCCATTAGGTCGTTTGGGGGGTACTCATGAAGTGGCGCACTTGGTGTCGTTTTTGGCTAGTGATGAAACCAGTTTTATTACCGGGGCCAATTATAGTATCAATGGAGGGCAACATGTGTATTAATCCTTGCTAAAATCCATTTCTATTTGAGGAGGTAGACAAGCAAATGTTTTTCTGTGAAAGTTGCTAAGTCCGTGATCCTTTACTGCCATGCGATGTGCACTGGTGGGATAGCCCTTATTTTGTTTCCAATTGTATTGGGGGTATTTTTTGTGGAGTGCCATCATTTTATCATCACGGTACGTTTTTGCTAAAATACTTGCTGCGGCAATAGACATGTATTTGCCATCGCCTTTAATGATGGTGGTATGTTTGATATCACGATACGGAATAAATCGATTGCCATCAATGAGCAAATGTTGGGGAATATGCCTTAGTTGATTCAAGGCTAAATGCATGGCTTTAAAGGAGGCTTTTAAAATATTGATTTGGTCAATTTCCTTGGCATCCACAAACGCAATGGCATAATCAATAGCATTCGCTTCGATGATGGGTCGAAGTTCATAACGGGTTTTTCCGACAGTTTTTTGAATCATTCAAAAGCGGGTGAAAAAAATCGCTGGGCAATATTACTGCGGCTGCACAAACGGGTCCTGCAATGCAACCCCTTCCGGCTTCATCGCATCCGGCTTCCAGTAGCCCCCTGGTATGATAGCTTAGCAAGTACATAGCTTGCAATATAAAAAAATAATAAGACCTATTCCAATTTTATTGGCGGCGGATATGCTTTTTTGTTCATTTTTAAAAGTAGTTTTGCCATTCATTTTTTTTATGGATCGGAAAAAAATTGTGGGATATTGGTTGTTGGTGGGAGTGATGATGCTAATTGTTCAGGTATTGCTAGGCGGTATTACTCGGCTTACCGGTTCGGGTTTATCGATTACCGAATGGAAACCTATTCTGGGTAGCATACCACCCCTTACTGAGCAAGATTGGCAAAAAGCATTTTTGCTGTATCAACAAAAAACAGGACAATTTAAATATCTCAATCAGGACTTTACCCTAAGTAATTTTAAGTTCATTTATTTTTGGGAATGGATGCATCGCAATTGGGCCCGATTCATAAGCGTTGTTTTTCTGGTTCCATTTATTTTTTTATTATAAAAAATATTTTACACAAAGTATGATTTCAAAGCTGGTGGCGCTTTTTTTATTGGGTGCGGCACAAGGATTGATTGGTTGGATTATGGTGAAGAGTGGTTTGAATGATGATAATTTGTACGTAAGTCATATACGTCTGGCCATTCATTTTATTTCCGCCTTGGTGTTAATTGGTTTTACCCTCTGGTTTGCATTGAGTTTACTGATAGACGAAACGCATTATATTTTCAATAATTCGCTAAAATGGCTAACTGCCGGCATTATTTTGATACTATTTGCGCAACTTACCTATGGAGCCTTTATGGCGGGTATGAAAGCCGCTACGGTGGCACCCACTTGGCCCAGCATAAATGGCGATTATTTCCCGGAAAGTATCTGGAAGCAGAGTTTTCTCTATAATTCCATTAATATCCATTTTGTACACCGAATGCTGGCATATATAATACTAATCCTTATAGGAATTTGGTTTGTAAAAGCATCTTCGATAAAGGATTACCCCCTGTTGAGTAAATATCGATTTCTACCTGTGTTGTTAGTGGCGGTACAAATTGTATTGGGTATTTTTTGTTTAGTGACTGCCACGATGCAAGTCAGAAATGGATTTGGTGTATTCGAATATTTGGCGCAAGCCCATCAATTGGTAGCTATGTTTCTGTTGATGAGTATGCTTTTTATGCTATTTCTGTTTAAAGGAGGTTCCAAGGTGTAAGTGGTTGAAGGCTTGCATATTAAATTATTTCTGTTTTCCTTACTGAAATTTATTAAATTTGTGACAACAGTACCCCCCTCATGAAAAAATTATCTTATTTCCTATTCGTCAGCGGTTGCTTGTTGCTTGTAAGCAATAAGGCAATATCACAACCGCCACCACCCAACTGTCCACCGGCTTATTCGGCAGGATTTGATATCGTGGGTGATTCGGTTTCGTATTGTCTGGATGGGGTGAATCTGCAGCTGATACCGATTTCCACCTTGTTTGCAACCGATTCATATTCCGTAGATCCCATACCTTACAATCCGTATCCTTGGGTGGGAGCAAATGCCATTTTTAATAATGTTGACGATTGTTGGAGTGCACCTGTGCAACTGCCTTTTGCATTTTGTTATTTTGGCCAAAAATACACACAGGTTGTAATTGGAGCAAATGGGCAAGTTAGTTTTGATGCAGTTAATACACAACCTCCGCTAATACCAGGCTCTAATCCGTGGAGTACCGCAGGTCAATTTGCACCCTTTAATGGTATTGGATATAACAATTGTATCATGGCACCTTACCATGATATTGATCCAAGCGTTTTTTATGCAGGATCAAAAATTTCTTGGGATATATATGGAACGGCACCATGCAGATATATGGTGATTTCATGGGATAGTATTCCTATGTTTTCGTGTAATAGCCTCCTTGCATCGCAGCAGGTTGTTCTATTTGAATCTACCTATTTAATAGATATTAATGTAAAGGAAAAAACCCTTTGTGCCGGATGGAATAGTGGGGTAGCACATGAAGGCATTCAGAATGCAACGGGCACAGTCGCCTTTATGGTACCAGGTCGCAATGGAACGCAATTTGCCCTAACGAATGATAGTTACCGCTTTACGCCTGCAGGGATTCAAACGCTTAATTATTCGATTGTCTGGAAGGATGCCATTAGCGGACTGGTACTAGGTACCGGTAACACTTTGAGCTATTTTCCACCAGCAGCCACCAAGGTTACAGCAGAAATGCAGGTAATAACAGATTGTGATACCATTTTAGCGGCCTTGGCCGATACGATTGATATTTTGGTAACGGGTAGTATTGTAGCCGATTTTACTATGGACATACATTTAGGTTGTGATGACGATACCGTATTTTTTACCAATACCAGTGTACTGGCTCCTGGTGCAAATCCAACCTATCAGTGGTTTTTTGGAGATGCCAATGGTTCCATCCTCACCAATCCAACCCATATTTATTTAACCCAAGATACCTTCACCGTGATGCTGATTGCCAATGATAATAATTGTATCGATACGATTACCAAATTTATTGATTTGAGGCATCCTCTAACTGCTGTATATGGTTTGAATCCGGACGATTCATTATGTATTACCCAATCTTTAAGTGCCTTGAGTAATTCAGATCCTGCCGGTTATGTGTTTCATACCTGGTATTATGGAGATGGTACGGTGACGAATACCGGACTCAATCCACTTTTGCCCCCGCCTTATTATTATGCATCACCGGGAATATATCCCTTTAAAATGGTCATAACAGACACACTCGGGTGTCAGGATAGTATGAGTACTTTGATATACGTAGATGCCCCTACGTATGTCGATTTTACAGCCTCTGATAGCAATATTTGTGTAGGGCAGCCCGTCTTTTTTAAGGATAGCATTCACCCGGCAAATGCCCAATTTACGTGGTATTATGGCGATGGACAAACACTTCGTAATGTGCACAATCCAAATCATAGTTGGGATTTTCCGGGCACCTACATTGTAAAATTAGAAACCGATAAAATAATTTGTCCTGAAGCAAAAAAAGAGCGGACCATTATTGTAAACAGCTACCCACAATTGTCCTTAGGTAAGGATACGTCTATTTGTCCGGGGGTAACCGGCTCTATCCTATTGGCAGACTTAAATAATCCTACTGCCATGTACAGCTGGAACACCGGCGAAACGAGCAGTAGTATTGTGGTTTCGCAACCCGGTCGATATTGGGTAAAAGCGAGCAACGGCGAATGCTCTACTACCGACAGCATTTGGGTAAAACGTGATTGTTACCTCAATATTCCCAATTCATTTTCACCGGATGGAGATGGCTTGAACGATTATTTCTTACCACGTGAATTGCTAAGTAGTGGATTGAAATCCTTTACTATGAACATCTATAACCGATGGGGTGAAAATATTTTTACAACCAATTCCATCGATGGTAGGGGTTGGGATGGCAAATACAACGGAGTGCCACAATCTATGGGTGTTTTTGTTTATTTGATCGAAGCCGAATTTATCAATAATGTCAAAAAGTCCTTTAAGGGAAATGTGACTTTGGTTCGATAAGTTCTATTCTGCACCATCGTTTTTTCAGTGCTTGTCATCAAGGCGTGTACTGTTACACCAATTCGTAAATAATAGCCGCACCTTGACCTACCCCTACGCACATGGTGGCTAGTCCGTAGCGAACTTGCCGCTTTCTCATTTCATGAAGAAGGGTAGTAGAAATACGCACACCGCTACAGCCTAATGGATGTCCCAAGGCAATGGCGCCGCCATTTACATTCACTATTTCTCTATTAATATGTAGCTCTTTGATACAGGCAATTCCCTGTGAAGCAAATGCCTCGTTCAGTTCTACCAATCCAATATCTTCTATACGTAAACCTGCTCGTTGCAGAGCTTTTTGAGTGGCGGGCACGGGTCCAATGCCCATCACACTCGGATCCACTCCGGCTATGGCCATACTTTTAATCATCGCCATGGGCGATAGGTCGTATTTTTTTACAGCGTTTTCGCTACCAATCAACATGGCTGCAGCGCCATCATTTACACCACTTGCATTGGCTGCTGTCACACTTCCTTCTTTGATAAATGCCGGTTTTAATTCTGCTAATTTTTCAATTGGTGTAAGTCGTGGATGTTCATCTTTTTCAAACATCATTTTTTTTCCTTTACCCAAATCAATTTCAATCGGAAGGAGTTCCTCTGAAAACCGATTATTAGCATGAGCATTTTCATATTTTTTTGACTTTCAAAGGCAAACTGATCTTGCTCTTGTCTGCTCACATTCCATTGTTTCGCAACATTCTCCGCCGTTTCACCCATACTATATGGATGATGCATTTTACTTAAGGCAGGGTTAATAAAACGCCAGCCAATCGTTGTGTCAAATAGTTCATTTTTTCGAGAAAAGGCCGCATCGCTTTTACCCATTACGAAGGGAGCCCGGGTCATACTTTCCACGCCACATGCAATGATGAGTTCGGCATCTCCGCACATTACGGTCCTACTTGCATCCATGATCGCCTGCAAACCGGAGGCGCACAATCGATTCACGGTATTGCCGCCAACCTGTATCGGTAATCCGGCAAGTAGGGACGCCATTCGAGCTACGTCTCTATTGTCCTCACCGGCTTGATTGGCACAACCTGCAATTACATCTTCAATAGCAGCCACATCGATACCCTCATTGCGATGAATCAGGCCTTTTAAGGTCATTGCCAACAAATCATCGGGTCGTACACTACTCAATGAGCCTCCATATTTCCCAATCGGGGTTCGCAATGCATCAATAATATAGGCCTTTGTCATATTTAATTATTTGAGCAAAGGTACATTTCAAATTCCAAAAATTAATGTTGATTTACCATGCCATTCTTCCATTCGAGTGCTGTATTCAGGTTCAAAGTATAGTCAGAAAGGCAATTTGGGAGGGTGTGAAATTGCGTTGAATGGGAGACCTTATATGTTGCACCCATACTGAAAATGAGCCTTATAACAAGAGGCAGTCACCACGAAATTGACTATCTTTTGATCGGTTCAACGCGTATTTGCTATCCAAAATAATAGGCAGTAGCCATGTAATAAACCAAAAACTAACAACTTTGTAGAGATTGTATTCTATTTTTGCAGGAGGTAGATGAAAAAGGTACTATTTCTTTTGTTTTGGTTTGCATTGCAAACATCGGCTTATGCCGGTGAGGATACCAAAATGTTTTCATTATATCCGGTTCCTTTAAAAAGTAGCAAATTAAGTGTGAAGCGGAATACCGACCATGCCGAGAACGGCAAGATTGCAACGGTGGAACTGCGCAATCTTATTGGAAAAAAATTGCAGTCGCATGAGTTTGATAAAAATACAGAAGAGGTCATTTTTGAAGATATGGATTCATATCCTAATGGAATCTATGTAATACTCGCCATTGATGGCTATGGTAAAATAATAGAAACTGCAAAATTCATTATCAATAAATAACACAACAAATGGGTAGCCAGAAATCACTTATTTACGGCAGAAATCCCGTTTTGGAAGCGTTGGAGCATGACAAGCCGCTAGATAGAATCCTAATGCATCATCAAATTAGTGGTGATACTATTGGAGATATTTTAAAACTGGCAAAAAGCAAAGGCATCCCTATTGTTCGGGTGCCAATCGAAAAGCTCAATGCAATGGTACGGGTGCCCACCAGGGAATCGTCGCTTATGGTGCGGTGGTTGCATACACACCTATTCAGGATGTGATTTCACATTTGTACGATAATGGGAAAGTTCCCATGTTATTATTGCTTGATGGAATCACCGATGTTCGAAATACCGGTGCGATCATTCGGAGCGCAGTATGTTGCGGTGTGGATGCCATTTTATTCAGTGAAAAGAATGCAGCTCCTTTGCATGAAGATATGGTTAAGACCTCTGCAGGCGCCATGATGCAAATTACGTTTTGCCGTGAAAAAAGTATGCAACGTATTTTAGAAACGTTACAGTTGAATGGCATAAAAATTCTATCCAGCGATTTGAAAGCGAAGAAATCGCTTTTGGATATTGACTTCAGTGGACCGAGTTGCATTGTGATGGGGTCCGAAGATAGGGGTATATCTCGTGAAACCCTGCAAGCTTGTGATGAAACATTTATCATTCCCATGAAGGGTCATTTCGACAGTTTGAATGTATCTGTAGCGGCCGGTATTATTTGTTTTGAAGCCATGAAACAGCGTGCATAGTCCAATAAATTTGACGACTGCTTTTTATCGTGCCAATACTGTTTTAAATTGCTCTAACAAAGCAATTTCATTTCGCTTTAATTCTAATAGGGAAGTTTGAAGCACATTTTCCTCGGTGAGGTTATTGTCCACTGTTTTCAATTCTTCCATTAATTCTAGGTAGGTGGCTTTTATTTTTCGAAGCAAAAAATAAATGACAGTATTATCGACATCGTGCATAAAAAGGGTCTCACGGCTTGGTGTACTGATTTGATGTTTGATTTCCCAATTTTCGCTTAGTTCGTACGGAAAGTACAGAGCCTCTATGGCAGCACTCCGAATTAATTCTTCATCATGATAGGTAAACATTTTTATATCCGGGTATTGTAGGGTTTTTTCTAAAATGTCGAAGTACAACAAATACGTTTTTTGCCAAATTTGGTTTTCAAAATCGGCGTCTCCTACTTTAAGTTGGATGTATTCTGCGATACTGATTTGATCATCATACGGCTTGCTACCATATTCCAGCAATATTTTAATCAGCCCTTTTTCTTGCAAATAATCCTTCTTTAGAAGATCGGCTGTAAAATTTTGGGTATGAGCAAGCTCAGGGTTGGCTTGTTGTTCAAGCAGCCGTGCCTCCTCGCTTGGAATCTGCTCACGCTTTACTACTTTTTCTCGAATTTTTTTATTCACAAGCGAAATCAAACCCTCTTCATCAATATGCAACAATTGGGAGCATCTTCTAATGTAATCCTGCTGTTTGCTAAAATCTTCCAGGCGATTAATTTTCGAAAGGGTTTCTGCAATTTCATTAATGAGTGAAGTCTTTTTTACGCTGTCGTTTTGGGCTTCTTTAAGAGATACTTCCAGTTTAAAAACGATAATATCCTTTTTATTTTCTGCAATAAATTGATTGAATTTTTCGACCCCAACATGTTGGACATAACTGTCGGGATCATGATTATCAGGAAGCAATACAACATGTACATTCATCCCTTGTTCGATTGCCATGTCAAGACCACGCAATGCGGCTTTAATGCCTGCTGCATCCCCATCATATAAAATGGTAAGGTTGGTGGTAAATCGTTTGATAAGTTTAAGTTGTTCCTCAGTGAGCGAGGTGCCACTGCTGGCTACTACATTTTCAATACCGGTTTGATGCAATGAAATAACGTCTGTATAGCCTTCTACCAGTAAACATTCATTCAGTTTGCTTAAAGCATTTTTCGCAAAGTATAATCCATATAAGGTTTTGCTTTTTGAATAAATTTCATTCTCAGGTGTGTTGATATACTTAGGCGATTTTTCATTGCTTTTTAAAATTCGGGCACCAAACCAATTACTCTTCCGCTTTGGTTATGGATCGGAAAGGTGACGCGCCCTGAATAGATGGCCTGAGATGATTATTTCTTTCATATACCAAGCCGGCTCTTATTAGCAACTCTTTTTGGTATCCTTTTTCCTCGCCTTATTGGCCAAGGTCTGTTTTTTCTTCAGGGCAATAACCTAGTTGAAACCTATCAATCGTTTCTTTTCTAAATCCCCGTTCTTTGAAGTACGACATACCTATAACCTTTCCTTCGATGCTTTCAAGATTTTCCTGAAAATAGGCGGTTGCAAAATTATTGATGATACGCAAACTCTCTTCAATGAGGCGTTGCTCTTTTTCCGCATTGCTTACCTGGGTTTCTTCTATTTCAATATGATAGCGTTTGGCTAGCCACGTAATAGCTTCAGGATAACTTAATTTTTCGTGTTCTTGTACAAATGTAATCACATTGCCAGCTTTACCACAACCAAAGCATTTGTAAATTCCTTTGGATGGGGATACTGTGAATGAAGGTGTTTTTTCATTATGAAACGGACAATTTCCTAGATAGTTGGCACCTCTTTTTTTTAGTTTGATGTAGGAGCCCACCACGTCTAATAAATCTGCGGCATCATTTACTTTCTGTATGGTACTTCTTGAAATCACGTTGTAAAAGTAATACAAATGGGATTCTTATTGCCAAACTGGTTGCGGAAGATTCTTGCTAATAGGGTTTCGGTGTAGAAACATTTGGGTAATTAAGATTCCTACTAACAAAGCATCTGTATGGGTTGTCTATGGCGAAGGAGAGTGCGAGGTTTTTTAAGTCCAAATTGCTAAATTGGTTCTCTTGATACAATAATCAAAGGTCGCCATGTTGGAATTTTGCATCATTTTATTGCTCAAATCGCGTCCAGTACTACTTATTAGCTTTTTTTCTCAATCTTTTTGCTTTTTTTCCAAAAAAATTTTGGTACTTAAATAATAAAAATTACCTTTGCACTCCCAAAATTATATAGGGATCCAAAAATATGTCGCAAAGAATACGTATAAAATTGAAGTCTTATGACCACAACTTGGTTGACAAGTCAGCTGAAAAAATAGCTAAAACTGTTCGCAGCACCGGTGCTATTGTTACCGGTCCTATGCCCTTACCTACAGATAAAAAGATATTTACTGTATTGCGATCGCCATTTGTAAACAAAAAGGCTAGAGAGCAATTTCAATTATGTACGCACAAGAGACTAATGGATATTTATACATCTTCATCTAAAACGGTTGACGCGCTTTCAAAACTTGATTTACCATCAGGCGTTGAAGTGGAGATTAAGGCATAATAGAAATAATAGAAATTTAAACAGATCATCGTTATCCCCGCTTCGGCGAGGCTCTGACTAAAAAATAAATAAAGAATGAAAGGAATCATAGGAAAAAAAGTTGGTATGACCAGCATTTTCGAACCCTAACGGCAAACAAGTTGCCTGTACTATCATTGAAGCCGGACCCTGTGTTGTTACACAAGTCAAAACGCAAGAAAATGATGGCTATAGTGCTTTGCAGATTGCGTTCGGTGATAAAAAAGACAAGAATAGCAATAAGGCTATGTTAACCCACTTTGCAAAGGCAAATGTTGGGGCTAAATCCGTTGTGAAAGAATTACGCAACTGTGACCTAGAAAAATCTTTGGGAGATTCTATCACCTGTGAAATTTTTTCAGAAGGCGAAATGGTAAGTGTGATCGGTACCACTAAGGGTAAAGGGTTTCAAGGCGTTGTTCGACGTCATGGATTTTCCGGTGTGGGCGAGGCTTCTCATGGTCAGCACGATCGTCAAAGAGCTCCTGGTTCTATCGGTGGCTCCTCTTATCCATCACGTGTATTTAAAGGAATGCGTATGGCGGGCCAAATGGGCGGCGATAGCGTTAAGGTAAAAGCGTTAAAAGTATTAAAAATATTCCCAGAGAAAAACTATATCCTAGTGAGTGGTTCAGTTCCTGGTCATAATGGTTCAATCGTATTAATTCAAAAGTAACATGCAAATAGAAGTATTAAATATAAAAGGAGAAAAGACAGGACGTAGCGTAGAACTACCTGATGATTTTTTTTGGTATCGAACCGAATGATCATTTGATTTACCTCGCTGTAAAACAATATCTTGCTGCTCGCCACCAAGGAACGCATAAGGTAAAAACTCGTGCTGAAGTACAAGGTGCTTCGCGCAAATTGCACAAACAAAAGGTACCGGAGGTGCTCGTAAAGGAATCTTCGAAATCCACTCTACAAGGGTGGTGGTACTATTTTTGGACCTAAACCGCATGGCTATTCCTTTAAATTGAATAAGCAAGTTAAGAATCTTGCTTTTTACTCAGCACTTTCTTACAAGGCAAAATCAAACAGTATCGTAGTAGTTGAAGATATGACAATGGAAACGCCGAGTACCAAAGCATTTGTAAATATTTTGAACAGCCTGAAGTTATCTTCTGCTAAAACCTTGTTCTTATTACCCGATTTTAATGACAATGTGTTTTTAAGTTCTCGAAATTTGCAAAAGGTGAAAACAGATGTATTCTACAATTCAAATACCTATGACGTGTTGAATGCAGGTACCTTATTACTTACCGAAAATGTGGTAAAACAATTTGCTGAATCTGATTTAGAAGAAGTAGCATAACCTCAAAAACAAACAAAAAGAAATGAAAGCTTCAGAAATAATAAAAAAACCATTAGTTACCGAAAAGGTAAATAAGCAAACGGAAAAGTTTAACCGCTATTGTTTTGCTGTAGATACCAGAGCGAATAAGCTTGAAATCAAAAAGGCAATAGAAGAGTATTACAATGTAAGAGTAGATGATGTAAATACATGTGTGGTACCGGCCAAAAACAAATCAAGAATGACTAAAGCAGGTATTTTGAAAGGACGTAAACCGTCTTACAAAAAAGCTACCATTTCATTAGCAGAAGGAGAAACAATCGATTTATACGCATTTTAATTAATAAAAGAAAATGGCATTACGAAAATATAAACCAGTTACCGCAGGAACCCGATGGAGAATCGGCAACGCGTTTGCAGAAGTAACTACAAACGTACCTGAAAAGACGTTGCTCACACCAATTAAAAGAACCGGTGGTAGAAATTCACAAGGAAGACGCGCCATGAGATATATCGGTGGCGGTCACAAAAAGATGTATCGTGTTATTGATTTCAAACGCAATAAAAAAGATATTCCTGCTACTGTAAACTCTATTGAATACGATCCAAATCGTACAGCATTTATTGCTTTATTGCACTATGCAGATGGAGAAAAAAGATACATCATTGCTCCACAAGGCTTAACTGTTGGGATGAAAGTAATGAGCGGCGATACCGTTGCACCCGATTTAGGAAATGCCCTACCCATGAAAAATATGCCATTAGGTACTATTATTCATAATATTGAATTGCAACCCGGACAAGGTGCAAAAATGGCTCGAAGTGCCGGTGCTTCTGCGCAATTAAATGCAAAAGAAGAGAAATATGCAGTGCTTAAAATGCCTTCCGGTGAATTACGAAAAGTACTAATCAACTGTTACGCTACCGTTGGTTCTGCTTCAAACTCTGATCATGCATTGGAGTCAATGGGTAAAGCAGGTCGTAACAGATGGAAAGGTATTAAACCACGAAATAGAGGCGTTGCAATGAATCCGGTAGATCATCCGATGGGTGGTGGCGAAGGTCGTGCATCAGGCGGTCATCCTCGTTCAAGAACCGGTAAATATGCAAAAGGTGAAAAAACACGTAAGAAGAAAGGTTCTGATAAGTTGATTATTGTACGTAGTAACGGTAAAAAATTAAAAAACTAAAATAAATTAATAATAAATGGCTCGTTCAATTAAGAAAGGTCCTTATATCGACGCAAAACTTGAAAAAAAAGTGGTAAACGTTAATGAAGGCAAAGCAAAAAAAGGAGTAATAAAAACCTGGAGCAGACGTTCTACTATCACGCCCGATTTCGTAGGTCACACCTTTGCTGTGCATAATGGCAATAAATTTATTCCGGTTTATGTTACAGAGTTTATGGTGGGTCACAAATTAGGTGAATTTTCTCCTACACGTAACTTCAAATCACACTCAGGAGGAAAATAATTTTAATAATACAAATTAAGAAAATATTTAATTTAAAATGGAAGCAGTAGCAAGATTAAGAAATTACCCAACGTCTCCTCGTAAGATGCGATTATTGGTAGATGTTATCAGAGGTATGCAGGTAGAAAAGGCTTTGGCTTTTTTGAAATTCAATGCACAACATTCTTCAATTCCTCTAGAGAAATTGTTGGTAAGTGCCATTTCAAATTGGAAGAATAAAAATGAAGGTGCTGAAGTATCCGATTTGATAGTAAAAACAGTTTTTGTGGATGGCGCCCGTACTTTAAAGCGTATGATGCCCGCTCCACAAGGTAGAGCGTATCAAAAAAAGAAAAGAAGTAATCACGTTACCATCATCGTAGACAACAAAAACAATAACTAAAAACCAATGTATTGTGCAAACAATACTGAGATAATATAAAAAAAATGGGTCAAAAAACAAATCCAATAGCAAGTAGATTAGGAATCGTCCGCGGATGGGACAGTAGCTGGTATGGCAATAAACATGACTATGCCGGTAAACTAATTGAAGATGTAAAAATCAGAAACTATCTGAATGCACGTATCAACAAAGGCGGTATTGCTAAAATTGTGATCGAGCGTATGTTAGGCAAACTGATTGTTACCATTCATACCTCTCGTCCAGGAATTATCATTGGTAAGGGTGGACAAGAAGTGGACCGCATTAAAGAAGAATTGAAGAAATTGACCGGAAAAGAAGACGTACAAATCAATATTCTTGAAATTCGCAGACCGGAATTGGATGCTCAAATAGTAGGAGAGTCAATCGCTAAACAAATCGAAGGTCGTGTTAACTATAAGAGAGCCGTGAAGATGGCCATTCAAAATACCATGAGAATGGGTGCTGAAGGAATCAAGGTGAAAGTAGGCGGTCGTATCGGTGGAGCTGAAATTGCCCGTTCTGAAGAATTAAAGCAAGGACGTACTCCTTTACATACTTTCCGTATGGATATCGATTACGCAAATGTATTTGCTTTGACCGTTTATGGAAAAATTGGAATAAAGGTATGGATCTGTAAAGGCGAAGTATTGACAAAAAGAGATTTAAATCCGAATATTGTTGTTGGGAACGATAAACGTACCGGATTTGAAAGAACATCTGGAAGAGATGACAGAGGTGCCGGTGGCGACAGAAGAGGTGGCGGAGATAGAAGAGGCGGTGGAAATGCAGGCGGCGGAAATAGACGCGGAGGCAAATAAGAAATAAATAAAATTTTGAACAATTCTTTTAAGAAAAATAGAACATGTTACAACCAAAAAGAACGAAACACAGAAAAGCACAAAAGGGAAGAATCAAGGGCGACGCGAAACGTGGTGCTACACTAGCATTTGGCACATTTGGACTTAAGTCTCTTGAGCCAAAATGGATAACCAATCGTCAAATAGAAGCAGCTCGTCAGGCAATGACTCGTCACATGAAACGTGAAGGGAATGTTTGGATTCGTATTTTCCCAGATAAGCCCATTACCAACAAACCCGCTGAGGTTCGTATGGGTAAGGGTAAAGGAAATCTTGAGTACTACGCAGCTGTTGTGCATCCAGGAAGAATCATGTTCGAAATTTCCGGTGTAACGCTCGAAGTGGCAAAAGGTGCCTTGGCATTGGCTGCTCAAAAATTACCCGTGGCAACTAAAATAGTAATTCGTAGAGATTTTGCAGAAGCATAATATAGGTAGCAATTAAAACAGTATTAAAATGGCTAAGAAAAATAACAAATCAAGTAAAATACAAGAAATTCGCTCTATGAGTGAACAAGATATTAAAAGCAAAATAGCAGAAACGGATCTCCGTTTAAAAAGAATGGCGTTTAGCCACGCGATTACGCCGATAGAAAACCCAATGGCTATCCGAAGCACCCGCAGAGAAATTGCTCAATTACAAACGGAATTAAAAAGAAAGCAATTAGGATTTTAATATACTAAAAAAAAATAAACAATGTCAGAAGTAACAAATATTAGAGGTCGTCGTAAAACTCGTACCGGATTGGTAACCAGTAACAAAATGGATAAGACTATTACCATTTCTGTAGAACGTAAGGTAAAACATCCTATCTATGGAAAATTCCTTAAGAAAACAACCAAGTTTATGGCCCACGACGAAAAGAATGAATGTTCAATAGGTGATGTGGTAAAAATCATGGAAACGCGACCATTAAGTAAGAACAAGTGCTGGCGTTTAGTAGAAGTAATTGAAAAAGTGAAGTAATATCAATTGGCAAATTTGAAATTTTGAAAATGCCATTGAATAAAAAAAGAGAAACAATAATAATATCATTTGACAGTGACGTAATTTTCAAATTGCCGAATTTTCAAATTTTCAAATTAAAATAAAATGATACAACAAGAAAGTAGATTATCAGTAGCAGACAACAGCGGAGCCAAAGAAGTACTATGTATTAGAGTACTTGGAAATTCAGGCCAGGATTATGCACATATTGGCGATAAAATAGTAGTTACCGTTAAAGATGCCATGCCGGGCGGTGGTATCAAAAAAGGTACCGTTGCCAAAGCGGTTATCGTTAGAACCAAAAATAAATTACGTAGAAAGGATGGTTCGTATATCCGTTTTGACGATAATGCCGTTGTAATCCTAAACCAAGCTGATGATCCCAGAGGTACTCGTATTTTTGGGCCGGTGGCTCGCGAATTGCGTGATAAAGGTTACATGAAAATTATATCATTGGCACCAGAAGTGCTTTAATAACAAAATAAAATTAAAAGACGTGAAAAGTAGATTTAAACCAAAATATTCAATAAAGAAGGGCGATCAGGTGGTAGTAATATCCGGTGCTGACAAAGACCGCAAAACTCCTAAAACTGTTTTGTCTGTAATACCCGACGAAAATAAACCACGCGTATTGGTTGAAGGCGTGAATATCAAAACAAGACATCTGAAGCCCAACGCACAGAACCCTCAAGGAAGCATCGTGAAACAAGAAGGACCTATCGCCTTGTCTAATGTAATGTTATGGGATGCCAAAGCGGGTGCAGCCACTAAGGTTAAGCGTGAGCGTAAAGATGGAAAAGCAATAAGAGTATCAAAAAAATCAGGGGAGGTAATCAAATAATGAGTACAATGACGTATATACCTAGAATGCAAACCAAATATCACGAAGAAGTGATACCTGCATTAATGAAAAAATTTGGATATAAAACCGTTATGCAATGTCCAAGATTAATCGAAATCTGTCTAAATCAAGGAGTGAAAGGCTCTGTGGCAGATAAAAAATTAATTGATATTGCTGTTGATGAAATGACAAATATCAGTGGTCAAAGAGCCATTGCTACCATGTCAAAGAAGGACATCTCCAATTTCAAATTAAGAAAAAATATGCCCATCGGTGCGAAAGTTACTTTGAGAAGCAAAAAGATGTATGATTTCTTAGATCGTTTTGTGTCCGTTTCTTTACCTCGTGTAAGAGACTTCAAAGGAATCAGCGAAAAGGCATTTGATGGACGTGGTAATTATACCATCGGCATCACTGAACAAATTATCTTTCCTGAAATTGATATCGACAAATTACCTCGTATCAGCGGTATGGATATTACTTTTGTGACCACCGCAAAAACCAATGAGGAAGCCTACGAATTGCTCAAAGCAATGGGTATGCCTTTTAAAAACTTAAACGTAAAAAATAATTAATATACAACATGGCTAAACAATCAGTAAAAGCACGTCAAAGAAAGCGCGAAAAAATGGTAGCTCAATATGCTGAAAAGCGTAAAGCTCTAAAAGCAGCCGGCGATTATACAGCATTAGATAAATTGCCAAAAAATGCTTCGCCTGTTCGATTGCATAATAGATGTCAGCTTACAGGACGTGGAAAAGGCTATATGCGTCATTTCGGTATCTCCCGTGTTATGTTTAGAGATATGGCTTTAAATGGCTTGATTCCGGGTGTTCGCAAAGCAAGTTGGTAAAACAATAGTAGCTGCTTTTTAACTACTCAAAAAATGAAAGGCAACAAACAATAATTAACAAAAAGTAACAAAAAATACAATGGTAACAGATCCAATAGCAGATTTCTTAACACGCATTAGAAATGCTCAAATGGCAAATCATAGATTAGTTGAAATTCCGGCATCCAATTTAAAAAAACGGATGACAGAAATTTTGTACGAAAAAGGATATATCCTGAAGTATAAATTCGAAACGGACAGTAAGCAAGGTATCATTAAAATCGCTTTGAAATACGATGCCAATTCTAAGGTTCCGGCTATTAGAGGTTTAGAAAGAGTGAGTAGACCAGGGTTAAGACAATATGCCAAACCGGCCGAAATCAGAAGAGTACAAAATGGTTTGGGAATTGCTATCCTTTCTACTTCAAAGGGCGTGATGACCGATAAAGAAGCTAAAGCGAATAATGTAGGTGGTGAAGTTCTTTGTCACGTGTATTAGTAGTGTTATTGAAATTCATATATTATTGAAAAGCAATATATTAAAATTATAAAAAATAAAAAAATGTCAAGAATAGGAAAACAACCGATAGCCATTCCAGCCGGCGTAACCGTTACAGTAAATGCTTCTAATGAAGTAACTGTAAAAGGACCCAAAGGAGAATTAAAGCAAACTATCGATCAAGATATGAAGATAGAGCAAGCTGATGGTAACCTTCAGGTGGTTCGCCCTACCGAACAATTGCGTCATAGAGCCATGCATGGTTTGTATCGTTCCATCATTGCCAATATGGTTAAAGGTGTAACCGATGGTTATACAAGAAAATTAGAATTAGTAGGTGTGGGTTACAAAGCGGTTAACCAAGGCAATATTTTGGATATGTCATTGGGCTATTCCCATAATATCATATTCGAAATTCCGAAAGAATTGAAAGTTAGCACTTTGACTGAAAAGGGTGCCAATCCAATGATTACCCTAGAGGGTTCTGATAAACAATTGATTGGTCAGGTGGCTGCAAAAATTAGAAGCCTACGTAAACCTGAACCATACAAAGGAAAGGGTGTGAAATATGAAGGTGAATTTATCAGACGTAAAGCAGGTAAGTCAGCAGGTAAATAGTAATAAAATCAAACAATAGAAAATGGTTACCAGTCATTTTCACTAAAAACTAAAGATTATGAACGTAAAAGTAGATAGAAAACAAAAATTAAAGTGGAGAATTCGCAAGAAGATATCAGGTACTTCTTCAAGACCACGCTTAGCGGTATTTCGTAGTAATAAAGAAATATACGCGCAGCTAATTGATGATACCACAGGGGTAACGGTAGCTTCTGCCAATAGTAGAAATAAAAATACCGCCAATGAAGGAACCAAAACCGATAAATCAAAGGCAGTTGGTATGGCTATCGCTGAAATAGCAAAAAGTAAAGGAATCGAAAGTTGTGTGTTTGACAGGGGCGGAAATTTATATCATGGTAGAATTAAAGCTTTGGCCGAAGGGGCTCGTGAGGGTGGTCTTCAATTTTAATAAATCAATCGGCCGAAATGCCGGACAATAAAATACAAAAACAGAAAATGTCTAAAACAGAAACAAATAAAGTAAAATCAGGCGAAATAGAATTAGTTGAAAAAGTAGTTGCTATTAATCGTGTGGTAAAAACAACCAAAGGCGGTCGTACATTTAGCTTTTCAGCATTGGTGGTAGTGGGTAACGGTAACGGTGTTATCGGTCATGGTTTGGGTAAAGCAAAAGAAGTTCAAATGGCAATCCAAAAAGGTATTGATGATGCTAAGAAGAACCTTGTGAAAGTTCCTATTTTGCACGGTACCGTTCCGCATGAAATATTTACCAAAGCAGGTGCTGCCAAAGTGATGATTAAACCGGCTTCACACGGTACTGGTGTAATTGCTGGAGGTAGTATGCGTGCCGTATTGGAAAGCGCAGGCGTTACCGACGTGTTGGCAAAATCACTTGGATCTGCTAATCCACATAACGTGGTAAAGGCCACTGTTTCTGCATTGTCGCAAATGAGAGAGCCTATTCAGGTTGCCAAAGACAGAAATATCGGCTTGAAAAAAGTGTTTAACGGATAATAATAAATAATGAATGCTGAATGTACGAATTTCTACCATTCGATATTCAATAGTAAAACTTTAAAGTAATGAGCAAAGTAAAAGTAACACAAGTAAAAAGTTCCATTGATCGTCCTGAACGTCAAAAGGCTACCTTAAGAGCCCTCGGACTTAAAAAAATAAGCCAATCGGCTGAGCATGAAGCTACCCCACAAATCTTGGGCATGATTAAAAAAGTAGCACATTTGGTAAAAACTGAAAATAACTAGAAATGAATTTACATACATTAAAGCCAGCAACTGGCGCTACACATAGGGATGGAAAACGATTAGGTCGTGGTAACTCTTCCGGTAAAGGCGGAACCTCTACCAAAGGAAATAAGGGTGCTCAGTCTCGCGCCGGTCATAACTACCGTAGAGGTAGTGAAGGTGGTCAGATGCCTCTTCACAGACGCTTACCCAAGCGCGGATTCAAGAATATCAATCGTATTGATTATAAAGTATTGAATCTTGAGCAGATAGATGCCATCGCAAAAAGATATGAAATAACAGAGGTTTCTCCAGAAACCTTATATGTAATTGGTGTCCTAAACAGAACAGATCTTATTAAAATTTTAGGTAAGGGTGAAATCACCACAAAACTTGCTTTCAGAGTAAATGGTATCAGCGAATCAGCCAAAAAAGCAATTGAAGCTGTTGGCGGCACCGTTGAAATTGTTTAATAATTCCACTTATTTGGTTTGAATTGTAGCCAATGGCGGCTTGAGACACACTAAATAAAGAATTAATTAAGTTTGTTTTTAGCATTATTAGGATTAAATTGCACCTCAAAAATAAGAATAAAGAAGCCGAATGAAAAAAATAGTAGATACGCTTAAGAATATATGGAGTATAGATGAATTGAAAAATCGTATCATCTTTACACTTACATTATTGTTAGTTTATAGAGTGGGGTGCCACGTAGTATTACCGGGTATCAATCCTAATGATTTAGTTACCAATACAGGTCAAAATGGGTTGCTTGGATTATTTAATATGTTTGCTGGCGGGGCCTTTAATAATGCTTCTATTTTTGCGTTAGGCATTATGCCGTACATCTCGGCTAGTATTGCCATGCAATTGGCGCAAATTGCCATTCCGCAGTTACAAAAAATGTCAAAAGAGGATAGCGGTCGAAAGAAAATTACATTGATCACTCGTTATGTTACCGTTGGTGTTACACTGTTTCAAGCCATTGGGTACATTACCTATTTAAGAAGTCAAAATGGAAATGCTATTATGACCAATACCTTTGCATGGTCATTAACTACAATTATCATTTTAACCACAGGCACTTTATTTGTAATGTGGTTAGGTGAAAAAATTACCGATAAAGGCATTGGCAATGGCACTTCTCTAATTATCACTGCCGGCATCATTGCACGATTACCTAGTTCAATCGCGCAAGAATTTGCCTCTAGTTCTCTATTAATTTTCCTTATCGAAATTGCAGTGATGGTCCTCATTATTATGGCCATCATCTTGCTCGTTCAAGGTACCAGACGCATTCCACTTAACTATGCTCGACGTATTGTTGGTGGTGCCTCAAGTGCAAAAGACATTTCAGGTAATAGAGATTTTATTCCTATCAAAGTGAATAGTTCAGGTGTAATGCCTATCATTTTTGCACAGGCCATGTTGTTTATTCCTTCAACCTTGGTAGGTTTTTCCAATACAGAAACGGCACAAGGTCTGGCCAAAAGCCTTAGTGATCCGGGCTCCACTATTTACAATATCGTGTATGCTGTACTCGTAATCGGATTTACATACCTATATACAGCATTGATTTTCAATCCAACCCAAATGGCTGACGATTTAAAACGTAATAATGGCTTTATTCCAGGTATCAAACCGGGCGAAGACACTGCCAATTATATCGGAGCTATCATGGATAGAATTACCTTACCTGGTGCTATTTTTCTTGCCCTTATCGGTATCATGCCTGGTGTGGCTGGTCAGTTAAAAATTACACAAGGATTTGCTAGTTTTTATGGCGGTACTTCGATGTTGATTATGGTTGGCGTGGTATTAGATACCTTGCAACAAATCGAAAGTCAGTTGTTAATGCGCCACTATGATGGCTTGATGAAGACTGGGCGAATTACAGGTCGTCAAGCAGTATCTGCATAATAAGACTACTGGTTTATTAGCTCGCAAGGGCATCGCAATTTGTACGTTTGTAAAAATAATTTTCGCTTGATTTATTATAAAACAACTGAAGAAATCGAATTACTCAGAAAAAGTAATTTGTTGGTTTCACATACCATTGCCACTTTAGCTAAAGAGATTAAACCCGGCATCAATACATTACAGTTAGATAAGCTTGCAGAGGCATTCATTCAAGATCATGGAGGCAAACCCGCTTTTAAAGGTTATAAGGGGTTTCCCTACACCTGCTGCATAAGTGTCAATAGTGCTGTAGTACATGGTTTTCCCAATAGCTCCGAACTGAAAGAAGGTGATGTGGTTAGTATCGATACCGGTGTTGTTTTGAACGGTTATGTAGGGGATAGTGCCTATACCTTTGCCATAGGTACTATTTCAGAAGATGTGCAACAATTATTGCGCGTTACAAAAGAATCCCTCTACAAAGGTATTGAAAAAGCGAAAGTTGGGTATAGAATCGGTGATATTGGTTGGGCTATTCAAGAACATACCGAAAAGAAGCATGGCTACGGAGTGGTTCGGTCACTAACAGGGCATGGAATCGGAAAAAGCCTCCATGAAGAACCTGATGTTCCAAATTTTGGGAGACGAGGAAATGGCTTGAAATTACAGGAAGGCTTGGTTATTGCAATTGAACCCATGATAAATATGGGCACCAAAGACGTCCATGTAGGCGATGATGACTGGACTATTTATACCAACGATGGAAAACTGTCGGCGCACTATGAACATTCCATTGCAGTAGGAAAAACTAAAGCGGATCTGCTGTCTACTTTTGATCCCATCGAACAAGCAGAAAAAGAGAATCCTTTTTTGTTTGATAAGTATTCACTCTAGGTTTTTTTGCAGCAATTCCATCTACATTCCACAGCAATTACGAGGCTTATCTATTAATAGTAACCTTTCTGCTTATTTGATTTTCGCCATTTTTGATTAGCAACATGTAGTTTCCATTGTACAAGGTCCTGGTATCAATGTACGCTATTGTACTACCGGCAAAAATGGTAGTTTGATTCACGAGTTTACCACCCATTTCAAACAGTTTTAATTCTACATTTTGTGTATTCAGACTATTTAGTTGTATGGCCAGAAAATCGGCACTTGGGTTCGGAAATATTCTAATGTTAGATACTATTGTAGAGAAATCATCCGTTTCTGTTGGAGAGTATACGGTCACAGGTTCAGTAATACTGTTTACTTTGGTTGCATTTTTGATCCCATAGAATGTGGGTCCTACAGCATATGGATAGGCTGAATTCCACTTATCATCTACCGTGGCAAAATAACAGTAGATTCCTGCAGGGTACTCAGGAGTTACACAAAATCGGCCATTGTGCTCATCCAAATAATCAGGAGTTCCTGCTCCAGTTGCAATGTATTCATAATCTTCGCGGAAATAACCCAAGGGATACGTATTGTTTACAGGTGGACCGGGGGTTACCGGATTGCCGAGAGCGTCTGTATTGCGGACTGCTATATTTCGCAATTTATAACTTGATTTCATTCGTACGATACCACCTGTACCGTTCACATTCTTATGGGCATACGCCCCATAAATAGGGAACCCATCATAAGCAAAACCAATAAGTGGCGAATGCGTAGTACTGTCAATAGAATATAGGCCATCTGCATCATATAAATTGCAAATAGTAGAGATGACACTTAAATCCAGTTTGAAGGCGCTTGGATTTTGATGGTGGTGGTAGTTTCCCATTGCCGGATGTCCTTTCGAACAATCGAATCCTAATCGTTCACCCACCACCGCATCTCGGTTCCATACTTGATCTCCCATACCTCCTAATGGCCCCCCTTTTAGGGAATTGGTGGCATTTTGCCACGATACCCCATCTCTATAGTCGAAAAGAGCAACACCATTGATAAAAAGTCCAATGTTACCCCCATTGGTATTTGTTGGATTTCCAGTGTTCTGTACCGGATTTAAAGAAATTCTAAAAATAGCATTTTGATTGGTTGCTAAAGAAGGATTCCCATCCAAAAATGGGCCAGTAACATATGATGGTTGTCCTTTAGTACGAATATAAACCCAATTGGAAGAATATAAAACCGTTTGCACATTTACAGAATCATTATCTTGAATCGGCATTGAATTACCACTTACATAATGTCGGCTAAGTGTTCCGGTTGTATTCTGCAACCATGCGCTCAAAGCAGGTTGAGCATAGGCACTTGTGAATAGTGTTGACAGTAGGGCCAGAATCAGGATGTTTTTACCGTTCATATTTTTATTTTGAAATTCGTTTAATAATAAAGCTTGTTAACTTAGACGAAGAATTAATTGCTTTTCCTCGTTAGTTCTTCAATATTTCTCTGGGAAATGAATGGTTTTTATTAAAAATATATTTTGTATCGCTTAAAGTAAGTAAGAAAGATAGGAGGTCAACTTTTTCTTTCGCTGACAATGAAATGGGCTTTTGTAATGGTTCGGATAATGATGGACTATAGATTATTCCGCCGGAATAATGATTCAATACTGTATTTAGGGTTTTGAAACGGCCATCATGCATGTACGGATAAGTCCATTCAATATTTCGTAGGGTTGGGACTTTAAACTTTAGTGAGTCGTTCGTTTGTTTCGTGATATGCATTCTCCCATAATCTGATAAAGTAGTATCCAAAGCCAAACCATTATTTTCGAAGCGATAATTGGTAAAAAGGGGTTCGGTATGGCATGAACTGCAGTGATTTTTATACAATGCATATCCATTTTTTTCTTTTGCGTCAAAGGCTAGATATCCCTTTATTACACTATCGTATTTGCTTTCGCAACTCACCAAGGTAAGCATAAATGCGGAAAGCGCTTTAAGGGTATGTTCGCCACTTATGATACTGTCTTCAAATGCCTTATAAAATAGTTTTGGGTAAATAGGACTTTTTTGTAATTTACTTACAACGTTTGCAATGTGTTCACCCATCTCAATTTTATTTTGAATAGGTGCCAGAGCCTGCATATCAAGATGGTTGATAGCGCCATCCCACATAAAAATGGGTTGCCAGGCAAGGTTCATTAGGGCAGGTGCATTGCGAGTACCTATACTGTCATAAATTCCATGACTTAATGCATGATCGGTATGGGCAAAGGCATTGTAATTTGAATGGCAACTGGCGCAAGATATGGTTTGATTTTTCGAAAGGAGATTATCATAGAACAGCACGCGCCCTAATACAATTTTTTCGCTGCTGAGGCGATTTTTTTTAAAGTCATAAACGGGTGCTGGAAAATATTTGGGTACAACAAATGGGATATCGTCTGCCATTTTGAAGGCTACCAGTAATACTATGCCGCAAAAAATGTACAGTAATTTTACCTTCATCTTTTGGCAGAATAAAAAATGAAAGGGAATTGTTGTGAAAATCTTACGGCCTCAGTGCACGGCGACATAATATGATGTACTGTCGCCAGATCAATAGATTCCATCAGAATAGCTAAGTCTATTTCAATCGTACTTTCAATGTTTTTTTGAGCTGGAATTCGAATTTTTTGTAACGTATTGAAAGGTGAATAATAACCACCTATATGAAATTCAAATTGATGATTACGTGCGAAACACCGGGAGCTTTTGCCCTCTAATTTGAAATGGATGTATCCATTTTGCCAGGTCCAGTACATCCCTACTGTGGGGTCCAAAGCACCGCCCAGTGCTCCGGCAGAATTGGTGGCGCTATCAATACCTATATCGAAAACAAATTCGTGAAAGTGTATCTTTTTGCGGGCATCAAAATTTAGAACAGCGGAATGCTCTATTCCAAAATCTACTAAATGATATTGCTCTTTTGGGGAATAAACAGGGATCCCATTTTTTCTAAATTCAAGATTGGAAATGTAAAATTTCAAAACAGAAAATTCTATGGTGTCGCCATTTTTGCCTTTAACTGTATTCGGAAATGTATTCAACATTTCGTTGCCGTATTTGGCAACAAATCGTACTTGCTGTGCCTTGCTATCTGTTTGCCAAAAACCTATAAGACAGAATACTATCAAGAAAGACTTCATATCCCTTCTTTTTGAGGAGGTGGAGGAGGTGCAAAAAGTTGCGCAATTTCCGACAAGAGTTCATTAAAGTCTGCTATTTGAGCAGGGCTACAAATTTTTTGAATGGACAGGAAATGATTTAAATGGGTTTGTTCAATTTGAATTTGCTTTTGTGCAATTTTAGCTAAAATAGAATCTTGACCAGACTGTTCGTTTTCATCCTTTAGACCTTCATACAGTTGATTTTTTAGTGCGCGCATTTCCTGATGATGTTCCCCAATTTGTTTTCGATGTTCTTTAATGAGTTCATCGTATAACTTAATTTGTTCAGGATTAAAACCCAATTTTTCAATAATTTCATTTCTAGGTCCTCCATGCCTTTTCGGATGGTGGGCACTGCGCATGAGCATTACGATAAGCACACTATTCAGTACGATTAGAAGAAGGATAATAACTACTAGAAAGGTATTTTTTTTCATGAAAAAATTTGCTATTTGTATAATGAATGGTCTTCCAGTAAAGACATACTCCCAATCCAGTCGCTATGGTTTGGTTTGGAGGTACTGTATCTGAAAATAAACACGATATTTATGGCAAGTACGACCGTAAAAGCAACAGTCAAAGTATAGGCCAACTTTGGAGAGACCATTCTTTTTTTTCGGCCTTCAATCTTTTGGGAAATTTTGTCAAGTAAAAAGGGTGGTGCCTCCACAGAGCTAATTTGGCTTAAAAGATCTAAATCAGAGTTCATGAATTCCATTTGTTAATTAGACGATGTTATTTGGGTCAACCCTCGCTGTTTTTAGTTTGGATTGCAGATTGCTTTTGCCCCTTTGTATTAATGACTCCACAGCTTTGCTACTCAATAGCATAATTTCTGCAATTTCTGAATGACTTTTCTTTTCTATTTTGTTTAGAATCAGGGCCGTTCGCTGGTTTGGGGGCAATTGATCAATTCGTGTAAAAATCTGTTTTATTTCTTCCTTGTTCTCCATTAATATTCCTGGATGTTCAAAATGGCTTTGCTCATATTGAATCTCATTATTTTCGTTGAAAAGCCGGTAAATGAATGCAAATCGCTTCTTGGTATTTTTTGCTTTAATAAAATCCAGACTTTTGTTGATAGCAATTCTATAGATCCAGGTACTTATTTTTGATTGAAACTCAAATTTATTCAGTGAATCGTGCACACTGATAAATACATCCTGCGTAATCTCTTCGGCATCTTCAAGATTATGGACGTACTGCAGACACAAGTTATAGACCAGCTTTACATTTTTATTGTAAATCTGTTCAAAGGTCATGGTATGTATATTATCTATTGGATGAGACAAAGTAATATATTGACATAAAAAAACCGATCTTTTCAAACCGGTTTTTATTAAAAAATAATTCTGATTTACTTATTCACTATCGAGCTGGAAAGTAATGGGTAAGCTATATGAAACTTTCACAGCCTTTCCATTTTGTTTTCCCGCCTTCCAGTTTGGCATACTTTTTACAACACGCATGGCTTCTTCGTCACATCCATATTTAATGCCTCGCATCACTTTTACGTCTGAAATATCGCCTGATTCATTTACCACAAAGTTGACAACTACTCTACCATCAATATTGTTTTCAACGGCTTGTTTGGGATACTTCAAACTCTTTTGAATAAAAGCCATCATCGCATCATCGCCACCTGGAAATTCAGGCATTTGTTCTACAAATTCAAAAATTTCCGCTTTTGCAGGGGCAGGAGGTGCTTCTACCACAGCAGGACCCTTATCTGGCACTACCGGAGCATCTAATTTAGCATTTTCATCACCTGCTACGGTCACAGTGCTGGCTGTTGCTTTTTCAAGTTCTTTCTTGGGTGGTGGTTTTTCCTCTTCACGCACTTCCTCTGCTTTTTTGATAACAGGTGGTGTAAATTTTACCTGTGGTTTCACCGGAGGAGGCGGTGGCGGAGGAGGAGGGGGTGGTGGTTTTTTTTCGTCCACCGGGGGAGGAGCAATCAGCTCCGTAATTTTTTGTTTTGGTGGGGCTTTATGAGGTCTATTGCTCAAGTAATTCGCAATAGCAAATGCAGAACCCAATACACCAATAATTGTTAAGCATATGAACAAAGACTTCTTGATTCTTCGTGCATAGCTTTTTCTCAATTCGTACGCCCCGTATTCCTTATTTCGACCTTCAAAAATGATGTCGAGGACGTCCGCGTTTAGTATATCTTTACTTTCCATTTTTTAAAAAGTTTTTTGTGTTATTATGGAGATGCAACTCTTTCTTATATTCCATAAAAAATTATTGAACTCCGGCGTTTGCTTCTTCTGTTTTTTTGATAAAATCTCTGTCTACCTCTGTGATGTCCACTAGGGCATAGGTTGTAATTCCATTGATATTCATCTCATCTAAAATGTTTACGATATCATCATACTGGCTTGAAGTATCGGGCTTAATCAGTATAACGGGCTCATCTTTTATATTATGACCTGGCATTCCATTCCCTCGTTCTTCATAAACTCGCTTTTTTAGTGCAATAATGGCGTCTCGAATGCCATTATTATTTTGAAAATAGGTCACCTGTACATTTGGTGGGTTCATTGGATCGTCTGCAAGACCGGTATAATAATAAACACGATTTTGTTTACTTAATAATACCGTCATGGCTGTATAATCCTTCACCTTATTTTTGTCCTTCTCTTCAATATCTTCTTTGTCAACAGGCATATTAATCTCCATGGTTTTAGGCTTACTCATGGTAGTTGTGAAAATGAAAAAGGTAATCAAAAGAAAGCCCAAATCCACCATGGGGGTCAGGTCGATTCTTGTCGATAATTTTTTGGGTTTTTTGACACCAGGTCCCTGTTTCCCTCCACCCGGTTTTTCTTGTATTTCTGCCATTTTATTTTATTTATGTAGGGTTTAAAGGATTATTTACTTGCGTTTCGTTCTTTGTACAAATCTGTTCCGGTTGGCACTGCCTCCAGAGAGGTTAGTAAATTAAAACGATCGATATTGTTTTTAGTCAATGTTTTTATGACATCTTTTACCTTTGGATACGCAGTTGCCGCATCGCATTTTATGCAGATACGGGGCGGATGTCCTTCATCTTGTCCCGCGGAACGTGCTGTTTGTATCCAATAGGCCAATTCGTTGGTTGCTGCCACATAGGACGTGTCAACCGGGATACCGGTAAACGAATACGTCTTTTGCTCCATTGGAGGAATCGATAAATACTGTTTCATTTGAGCAAATGAAAGACCAAAAGAAGCACCGTTTACGAACGCTGCTTTTTCCTCTTCATTCAAGTTCAGCTTTTTTTCATCATTCACCCGATTAATAAGGTCCTTTTTTGCTTTTTTATTGTCGTAATCAAAAAACACTTGACCTTTTGAATCAACAGTAAGTAAAATGGAATTATCAGGCAGTATTATTTCTGAGGTAGAGGATGGTGTTTTAACCACAACCGGCTCGTCTGGTTTGAATTTTGTAGCCAACATGAAAAAAGTAAGCAAAAGAAAGGCCACGTCGCACATGGCGGTCATATCAATATGAGTACTTTTTCTGGGCAGTTTGTGTTTTGACATATATTTTATTATTTGTTTTGATTAATTTGAAATAAATAATCAGCTGGGTTTTTAAATAATAAATTATTTGTACTGAGCCTTAAAGCTTTGTTCTAGAGTGAATCCACTTTCATCAATACCAAAGGTTACGTTATCAATAATGGTTGTAAAAAAGTTGTATGCAATCATCGCTAAAAATGAAGTGCCGATACCCAGAGCGGTATTTACAAGAGCTTCAGAAATACCTGCTGCAAGAGCATTGGCATCAGGAGCACCTGCATTTGACATTGCCGCGAACGCACGAATCATACCCATAACCGTTCCGAACAATCCTAAAAGGGTTGCAGCAGAAGTAATGGTTGAAAGAAACACGAGATTCTTTTCAAGCATGGGCAATTCCAAGGCGGTTGTTTCTTCCACTTCCTTTTTAATTTGTTCAATTTTTTGGTCGGTATCAAAGGTTGTATTTGAAATCATTTCCTTATATTTTTTCAAACCGGCTTTCATAACGTTACCAACACTACCTGCTTGCTTGTCGCATTCAGAAATAGCAGCGTCTACATTTTTGGAAGCCAAATGAAATTGTACTTTCTTGATAAAATCTCCATTACTCATTTTGCCCCGTGCTTTAAAAATAGTCAGTGATCTTTCTACCAGAAACGATAACATCACAAAAAAGGTGGAAATCAATATAGGTACTACCCAACCGCCTTGATACATGGTTCCGAAAATATTCTTCGCTTTATGTTTTTCAGCATCTAAAAATTGCGTGCTGAATCCAAAATGAAAAATAAGATGCGCTACAACAATACAAACCACAACAATAATGAGATTTAACATCATAGAATTGGATCCTTTTTGAGTTGAATTTGCTGTAGAAGATACAGCTGTTTTTACGTCTGCCATAAATTGGGATTTTAATTAAATTTAAAATTGAGTTTTTTTTAAGTAAAAAATAATGAGCTACAAAGATAAATTTATAGTTGAATAAAACAAGTTTTAGAAAAAAAAGTAATTAACACGTAACATTAACTCAAAAACACCTATTTTTATTGTGTTAAATAAAAGGCAAATTATGAGTATTAGCACCGTTGTAGGTATCGTAATTTTGGGTTTTGCAGCTGGAATTTTAAGCGGTATGGTGGGTATTGGCGGGGGAGTTGTCATCGTACCCTTACTAGTACTTCTCTTTGGATTTAGTCAGCACACGGCGCAAGGTACCACCTTAGCCATGCTATCGTTTCCAGTGAGTTTTGTTGCAGCGTATACATATTGGCAAAAGGGAATGGTAGATTGGAAAATTGCTCTTATTTTATGTGTCGGATTTGTTGTTGGAGGTTTTTTTGGGGGCAAATTGGCCGTAGGGATGTCACCCTTACTTATTAAGAAAGTTTTTGCGATTCTGATGATTGTCATTGCCATGAAATTTCTTTTTTTGACAAAAATAAGCTTCCTATTTGTTGTTGAAGCCATTAAACTTGTAATAAAATTTATGGTCAAATATCCAAAATGAACTCATTATGAAAAGTATTTTTTTTACCCTCCTCTCTATTCTCTTTCTTTCTTCTTGTGTAAAGCAAGAGCCCATTCCGCAATCAGAGCTTGCCGGAATATGGAAACTCAATGGATACTCTTCAACTCGATATAAGATTGAAATTACAGCTGATAACCGTGTCTATTGGTACAACTACAATGATTTTTCAAACAAGGACCAAGAATTTGAGTTGGAATACAACATTAATAATAACACAATGAAGTTGTATTGCCCAGGTGGAAACGCATCTCGTCATACCTTGAAAGTACAACGAAATCGCAAAGATCGACTAAGTTTCACCAATGTGGTTTACGGAACGGATGCAAATGGAGATGCAGTCACCAATTATGATACGTACTATAAGGTGAACTAAGCGGTCCCATTATTTGCGAACTTCTACAAGATCAGCATTCATGTCCTCGTAATGCTTTAAAAAGAAATACTGATTCTTATTGAAATACTGATTGTAGGGTCTTAATAAAAGTAGGAAATCCTGCTGAAGCATTTGGTCTATAGTAGCGGGTTCAAATATACCGCTTTCATTTTCACAAAAAGAATAGACTGTATCATTAATTGGGTACCTATTCAAATATTGATAATAGTTGGTGTAGGAGCCCAATTGCGATAAATGCAAGCCAAGTTTCTTTCCCTGCACAGGACCCTTCGCTAAGGATTCCAACTCACTTATACACCTTTCGATTCCTTGCGTTTTGTACCATTCAATGGTGCTACGATGCTCTTTCATTTCGATAAAGTTATAGCTGCTTCCTGTGCATAATAGTAGACAAATGATTAGAGCATACCTGTACGGCCACCTATTGATGATGAAAGCAAGTGCATAAACCAGTAATAGCAAGAACAGAATATTGAAGGAAAGTGACGTACGGCCAAAAATGTAAGGAATTTTAAAAATGAAAAATAGTGCCTCCACTACTACAATATGTATCACGAATAGCTCAAATAGAATCCACATATTTCTGTCGATACTTCTCCTTAAAAAAAGAAAAAATAAGAACAAAAGAATTAGGACGATTCCTATAAATAAATACAGAATTTCCTTGCTGAAAAGGGCAGGATAACTTCTCTCGAAAAAAACGCCAAAACTGTCTTGAACCAATCCATTGCGCTGCCCTTCCTCTAATTCACCTTCATGCCTGCTAAAAAGAATATTTGGGATGGCCACCAAAAAAGTGATTAAGACGGGAAGGTGGGCTAACAACCATTTTTTTGAGAACAACTCCCGAAAGCCAGCCTGTCGAATTTTTGAGAAAACCTCATGAATCAAAAATGAAAAAAGTATTAAAATACAGGTATAACAGCTAATGGTAGCTACCGAAAGAAATAGATAGGAAAAAAATAGGTTTCGAGGACTTTTGTCCGAATTGAGTATGTAACTGAATGCCAATACTTCAAATGCCATGCCTAAAGAATATCCTCGCGCCAATGAGAAAAAATCGAGTATATAGATGTTTAGTAGCAAGAGGCTTATAGGAATCATCCATTGCCAAAATGTTGAAATAAAATGAAGACAGAATCGATAGATAGCCCAGCTAAAAAGGATGAAGCTCAGGAGGGAATGAATACGGATCATCCATTCTTTATTGCCAATGAGAATGGACTCAATCCATACAAAAAAGGAGTTGAGCCAGTGTGTATTGGCTGTGCCGCACATCATTTTAATATGATGAGTTGCCACATTGTAAAATGTAAATGCCTCATCATTGGTGATACTCAAATGAAAAGCTCGATACGTCACATAAACAAATAGTATCGCTGTTATACCTGCAAATAGGAATTTGCCATAACGGTCTTCATTATGCGTGTACGATCGGTTCATTGGTTGGGTGCAATCATGGTTTATTTCTAGTATTATCGATAAAGACGGTTATAATAATGTCGGTTAAAATACTGCTGCATATAGGCCTTTAGCAAAGGAACCACCTTGCGATGCGCGTCATTCAGTTGGCCCTGATCGGTTATTTTCTTCAAGGCGTCATTTGCTTCGATTGCATACAAATCTAATAGCCGATTGCTGATAAGATCGTATTGAAGCAAAATAGAAGTGTCAATGAATTGCACAATATTTTCGGAGTAGCGGTTAACGGTATAGTGGTATGTAGTAGAATCAAAAAAAGAACGCCCGAAACTTAAAATGGTATCGGGTATTCCAGTTAATTGAGCAATAGTGGGAGGGATATCGGTATGTTGCACTAAATTGGAAACTTCCTTGCCCTGCGGATTTGTAGGATCAAAAATAAAAATTGGGATATGATAATAGGAATTAAAATTAAAAGTGGCACTTTCGCGGGTGTTTTCTTTAGATACATGATCGGCAGTGAAAATGAAAACGGTATTTTGAAACCACGTTGTTTTTTCCACTTTTTCAAAAAACTTTTTGAAGGAATAATCTACATAGGAAACAGCACGTTCATTCGCATAATTATGTTTGGTAGGAAAAGCATTGATTAAGGAATCGGGCACTTTGAAGGGAAAATGAGATGAAATGGTAAAAAATGTACTAAAAAAAGGTTGTTTCATTTGTTCCGATTGCGCTGCAAAAAATTGCAGAAAAGGCTCATCATAAATACCCCAAGTGCCGTCATGTTGTGATTTGGCAAATTCCTCGCCATGAAAATAATTATCGATGCCAAGCAGTTTGGTGCCTTTTTTGAATCCAAAATGATCATCATTGGCGCCAAGGAAGAAGTTGGTTTGATATCCATTTTTTTTCAAAGCAAGACCAATCGAGCTGACCGGATTGCTGGCATAAGCCGAACTAAAATATGGCTGATTCATAAGGGAGGGAATCCCTGAAAGAATGCTGCAAAGTCCATTGGCAGAAGTGGTATTGTTAGCATACGCATTTGTGTAAAAGGTGCTATGGTTAATAAGGGAATCGAAGAATGGGGTATAAGGCTTGTCGGTATTGTGTTTATCAAGATACGAATAAGAAAAGCTCTCCAAAATAAACACCACTATATTTCTCCCTTTGTAGGGTACAGGAGAGGCATTGGCGTAAAATACCGGAACTAATTTATCAGCCTCACTATCTGAGAAATACTGAAGGGGTTTAACGTAGGTCCAGCCTGATCGTAGGGAGTACAAAAATACTTGCGGACTATTGGTATATAACCCTGTATAACCTGCTGAAACCAATAATGATGCCGACATGGGGGAGAGGTATTTAGCAAACCAAAGAAATAAATTGCTAACCAATGCCACAAAAATTAGCGAACCTATCAGTACTTTTTTGATGGGGGGCGGTAGGATTAATGTATAACCTCGGACGGTGGTTTTTTTGATTGAAAAATAGTAAGAAAGGCCAATGAATGCCAAAAGAAGTATGGAAAATGGGTGGGTTATACCGAAATTGAAAATGGAAGATTTGGAATCGGATAATAATTGAAGGGTTTCAATATTGATACGACGTAAATTGAATTTATAATAAAAGATATCTGCAAAACTCAGAATACTCACCATCCAAAACAAAACAGAAAAATATACCGTAAGTAAACGAAGTTGCCACCGCTTCATTTCTTTGAGAAAAAGTAGACAAAAAAGTAAACAGATATAGGGAATAAAATATAAGAAGCAACTTAAAACATCAAATAGAATGGACTTAAAAAATGTTGAAATAATTTCTAAGGTTCCGTTTAGGAACATATCACGGTTGTATAAAAAAAATAGCAAGCGGGCAACCTGTAAAATCCCTAAAATGATGAGGAACCTCAGGAATAAGTATTTGTGTAAAAGGTAGAGGTTTTCATATTTTATTCGGTCGGGAGGTAATCCATAAGATACACAGCTATATTTGAACGATTTTTTACTTGCAGAAATAACTCGGGGGTGTAAATATGAAAAATAAATTTTGGTATCGTTTCAAAGCTCTCGAAAAAATCTTCATCAGCGAGGGTCATTCCCATGCTCACCCCATCAAATTTGTATCGAATGCAGTCCCATTTTATCCAGATTTTCTTTAGAAATGATTTGATAAAATGAGTTCTGTTATATTGAATCCAATAAATCGTATTAAAGCCAGATTTGGCCAAAAAGCCCAATGGCTTTGCCGCGCCGGATTCAATATATACTTTGGTTTTGACATGAGCAGGGGTTATATCTTGAAATCGGGCCGTAATTTTTTCCTGATTTTCTGTTGAAAGGTTCTTTAAATCAAACCAATAATAGTAGCTGGAATCATATCGACTGATTACATCTGAAAGCAAAAGGGGAGGTAAGCCATAGGGATTTGGTAAATCATGGGTCACCACAAAATCATTGATAGAGTCGATATAAAAAATATCCAATTCGATACCCTTTAACCCCATATCTTTGGCGCTATCAAAGGCGGCTACTGTGTTTTCAAATACTGTAATTCCATTGTACAAACCTCTATGAATCCATTGCTCATTGGATAATTTATTGGGGCGACCGGTATTTAGCTGATTAAATTGATACTCAATAGCCATCGGAATAATGGCAGTAAGGGCCATGAAAACGATTAGCAGTAAGAGAATACGCCTTTTCATGATGCTAAAGTAGGTTAATCTATTTAACAAACACAATCCGCTTTATTTTTTCAGTATTGAGAGGTTCTGAGCATCAGGTAGATATCTTCACTTCATATCATAAAAGTCCCTATATTTGTAATCCTATTTTATGTACGCATTTTTGACCGGAAAATATACTGTTAAAAACCCTGCTTATGTGTGGCTCGATGTTAACGGGGTCGGATATGAAGTCTATATCAGCCTTCATACCTACTCGAAAATTCAGGATTTGCAACAAGGGCGATTACTAACCTATTTACAGGTGAAGGAAGATGCGCATTCTTTATTTGGCTTTTTTGACGAGGAGGAACGAACCCTTTTTACGCAATTAATTTCGGTAAGTGGTGTGGGGGCTTCTACGGCCCGAATGATGCTTTCCAGTATGAAACCTGAAGAAATACATCATGCAATCGTGACTGAGAATGAATTGCTATTGGGTAAAATAAAGGGAATTGGGCCGAAATCAGCTAAAAGGCTTATTTTGGAATTAAAGGATAAATTGATGAAATCGAAACCCTCTGAAAATATACTCACAGCTGCAAGCAATAAAGTGGAAGCAGATGCGTTAAATGCTTTAATAAGCCTGGGTATTGCACGAAACGCTGCCTTTAGCGCCATTCAAAAAGTACTCAAAACAGAAAACGATATAGAATTGGAATCATTGATTAAACTTTCCTTGAAAAATATTTAAATCGCATTGAATCATTTCATAAAATATTTTTTTCAATTTGTTATTATTTTTTTCAATAACAATATTTTCATTGGTGGTCAGTACGGCTAGTCCCTTCAGTTACCTATCCTTTGATATGCCGGATGAAGATACCCTTCAAAAAAAGAAGGACACCCTTAAATATCCGATTGAGGATCGAGTGGGCGATAAATTTAATGAAGATCCACCCGCGCGATTTGATTTAAAAGATCCCAAAAATATTAATACCGAAATTGAATACGACCCATCGTTAAAAGAATATTCTATCAGTGAAAAAATCGGTAAGGAATATTATAGAGCGCCTTCCTACATGACCTATGAAGAATTCTTGAAATATCAGGCCGGGAAAGATGAGGAAGCCTATTTTAAGAAACGCCAAAGTACGATGGCACAGATTTCAAAGAAAGGCGGAATTATTCCCAAGGTAAATTTGGGTAACGCCATTTTTGACCGAATCTTTGGTGGCAATACCATTGAAGTAAAACCGCAAGGAAATGTGGATTTATTTTTTGGCGGTAACTGGCAAAATGTAAAAAATCCAACCCTCGTGCAGAGCGCTCAAAAGTATGGCATATTCGATTTTGATATGAATATGAATATCAATCTTTTAGCGAAGGTAGGCGAAAAAATGCGTTTCAATTTCAATTACAATACCAAAGCCACCTTTGATTTTGAAAATCAGCTCAAACTAAATTATACCGGTCAAGAGGATGACATTATTAAACGAATAGAAGCAGGTTATATTAGTTTTCCATTACGAACATCCCTTATTCAAGGCGTGCAGTCGCTCTTTGGTTTAAAAACGCAATTGCAATTCGGTCGTTTGATGGTGAACGCGGTGGTGTCGCAACAAAAATCAAAAAAGGAGAGTTTTGCCATACAAGGTGGATCGCAAACGCAAAATTTTTCAATTGCTAGTGATGGCTATGAAGATTTTCGACATTTCCTATTGACACATTCCTTTCGTAACAATTACAACACAGCCTTAAAAAACTTTCCTGTCATTCAATCCTTAATTAATATCAACCGAATCGAGGTTTGGATTACCAATAAAACAGGAGCCACCGAAAATGCACGGGATGTAGTAGCCTTCCAAGATTTAGGAGAACCGTCGCCGTATCGAAATACATTCTTTAAAGCCTCAAACGGACAACCTGACAATAATGCCAATACCCTCTATACCCAGGTAATACAAGCTCCCGGCACTAGAGATATCGGCAATGTGGTGAGTTCGTTACAAGCTCTGGGTTTGAAAGGGCGCGTCGATTTTGAAAAAACGTTTGCACGAAAATTGAATCCTGCCGAATTTTCTTTTAATCCACAACTCGGATTTATCTCAGTAAATACCCAATTGCAGCCTGATGACGTTATTGGTGTAGCCTTTGAATACACTAATAATGGAAAGGTATATCAAGTGGGTGAATTTGCACAGAATATGCCTCCGGATAGTACCAATCCCAAAGTGCTATTTTTGAAAATGTTAAAATCAACTTCGCCCGATCCGACGGTACCTCTCTGGGATTTAATGATGAAAAATGTGTATTCACTTGGCGCTTCCGGTGTCAGTAAAGACAATTTCATTTTAAACGTAATGTATCTCGATCCGGGTGGTGGCGAAAAGAGATACCTGCCAGAGGGCCCAAAAGCAGGGGTGCCTTTAATCACGGTATTAAATCTTGACCGCCTGAATAATCAAAACGATCCGCAACCCGACGGTAGGTTTGATTATATTGAGGGGACCACCGTTAATTCACAGCAAGGGAAAATTATTTTTCCGGTATTGGAGCCTTTTGGTGAAGATATGCGAAGTGCCTTTGGCGGCAATGCACAGCTTGAAAAAAAGTATTTGTACACGTTGCTCTATGATTCTACAAAAAATATTGCGATACAGTTTCCACAGTATAATCGATTTTTATTGAAAGGTTCTTATAAATCGGCCAATGGATCAGAAATATACTTGGGTGGTTTTAATATTCCGCAGGGCTCTGTTACCGTTTTTGCCGGAGGGCAGAAGCTCACTGAAAATGTCGACTATACCATTGATTATGGAATTGGAAAACTCAAAGTGATCAATTCTGGAATTTTAAATTCCGGAATTCCTATTAATGTTTCTTACGAAAATAACGCGGTGTTTGGTGCTCAATTGCAAAACTTTCTGGGAACCCGGTTCGACTATTTTATCAATGATAAATTTACTATTGGGGGTACCATGTTGAAATTGACCGAAAGACCCTACTTTAATAAGGTGACATTTGGTGAGGATCCTATTAAAAATACCGTTATCGGTTTGGATGCGAATTATCAAAGCGATATGCCTAGCCTCACTCGTTTTCTGGATCGATTGCCTTTGATTTCAACCACGGCACCTTCTATGTTGGCCGCCTCTGGAGAGGTTGCGAGAATTATCCCCGGCCACAGCAAACTCATCGATGATGCCTCCGGTTCAAGTAATATTTATATTGATGATTTTGAAGGTACACGAAGCGGATACGATCTCAAGTTTCCGGTAACCCAATGGGCTATTGCCAGTACACCACAAGAAGCCACTGACAAATATGGGAATATCCTTTTTCCAGAGGCTAGTTTGGTAAATAACCTGACTTATGGGAAAAATAGAGCCAAACTGGCCTGGTATAATTTAGATCCTTGTTTGGTAGATCCTAAGCAAAATTGTATGCCGGAGCATCTTAAAAAAGATACCGGTCAATTGTCCAACCACTATTTGCGATTGGTGCAGCAGCAAGACGTGTTTCCTTTAAGGTCATACACTGCTTTACAAGGCAATCTTCCCACGTTGGATTTGGCTTTTTATCCCAAAGAAAGAGGTCCATATAATTTTGATGATAAAAATATTACAGCAGATGGTGCATTATTAAATCCTACCAAAAGATGGGGTGGTATTATGCGGGCCATTGACTATAGCGACTTTGAAACAGCCAACGTAGAATTTATTGAGTTCTGGGTGCTGGATCCTTTCATAAAGCGCCCCACCGATCCTGGAGGAAGTTTTTATATTAACTTAGGAAATATTTCGGAAGATATTCTGAAAGATTCGCGAAAGTTTTTTGAAAATGGGTTGCCTTATCCTATTGACAATTCAAAGGTAGAAAAATTCTGCCTGGTCAAAAATTCCAAAATTTCAACAACAAATTACACCAGCTTTTGACAATGATGCGCAGGCTCGCGCAACACAAGATGTTGGATATGACGGTATGAATAATGCCGAAGAAACGGCTCAATTTCAAAAGTATTTGGATGAATTGGTGAGCGGATTTGGCAATACTTCGCAGGCCTACTTAGACGCTGTGAATGATCCGGCAAATGATGATTTTCATCACTTCCGCGGAGATGATTACGATAATGCTACGGTTCCTATTTTCAAACGCTATCGTAAATTTAATAATGCGCAGGGCAATTCACCCATTACAGCCAATAATACCCAGTTTTCAAATGCATTTACCAATGTTCCTGAATCAGAGGATATTAATAGAGATAATACATTGAATGAAAATGAGCAATATTTTCAGTACCGTATTGATATGAAGCCGAATATGGCTGTTGGAACCAATTATATTGTAAACAAACAGGTATCTTCCATAAAACTTCCTAATGGGAATACAGAAAACCAAACTTGGTATCAATTTAAAATTCCGATTAGAGAGTATACCGATCGGATAGGGGGGATTCCTGACTTTAAATCCATTCGTTTTATGCGGATGTTCTTAACCGGGTTTCAGGATAGTATTATCATGCGTTTTGCCCGATTGGAACTAGGACGAAATCAATGGAGACGCTATAATTTCTCTCTTAAAAATCCCGGCGAATTAATTCCAAATGACGATAACAATGCCACCTTGTTTAATTTATATTCGGTAAGTATTGAAGAAAATAGTAGTCGGGCACCAATACCATATGTAACACCACCGGGTATTCAAAGGCAACAACAACAGGTGTCGAATGCACAGTTTATTCAGCAAAACGAACAAGCCCTTTCCATTCAAGTGTGCGGACTTGAGGATGGTGACTCTAGAGGAGCCTTTAAGTCATTAGGCATGGATATGCGTCAGTTTAAATCCATGAAAATGTTTATTCATGCTGAGAATGCTGAAGCTGCCCCTATTAAAAAAGGCGACCTTCGTGGGTTTATTCGATTAGGTAGCGATTTTGTAGGAAACTATTATGAATATCAGGTTCCCCTTACATTTACAGATTGGGGTGCGCGCGATCCTAATTTGATTTGGCCCGCTGCCAATGAGATGGATATTCAATTTGAAGATTTGGTAGCAGCAAAATTGAAGCGGAATAAAAGCGGACATAATTATGCACTTCCCTACATTACACAAGATAGTAAGGGTAACTTTATTAAAATAGTGGGTAATCCCAATTTAGGGGATGTAAAGATGGCCATGGTGGGTGTTGTGAATCCCCAGAAAACCCCTGATTTTCCAACGGACGATGGGGCCAAAAAATGTGCTGAAGTATGGTTCAATGAGTTGCGTTTATCAAACCTTGATGAAACCGGAGGCTCTGCGGCTGTAGGTAGAATGGAGGTACAACTAGCTGATTTGGGCACCGTAAAGGTCAGTGGCAATATGCATACTGCCGGTTATGGCAATATTGACCAAAAGGTAAATCAGCGTTCACGCGATCACTTTACACAATTTGATGTTTCGGCCAATATTAATGCCGGTAAATTAGCTCCCAAATCATGGGGTGTGCAATTACCCGTTTTTGCAGGCTATACACAAAGTATTAGCAACCCGATTTATGATCCTTTTGATTTGGATATAAAGTATAAAGACAAAGTGGAAGGATATACCGGAAAGCAAAAGGATTCTGTTAAAAAGATTGCTCAGGATTTTACATCTATTAAAAGTATTAATTTTCAGAATGTGCGAATTGCTCCTACAAAAAATAAGCGCAAAGAACCATGGGATTTGCAAAATTTTGATGTAAGTTATTCGTATACGCAAACAAATAAGCACAACCCACTCATCGAAAAAGATCGATTGGATGAGCATCATGCCACCTTAGGTTATGCCTATATCATTAAATCAAAATCCATTGAGCCTTTTAAGAAATTGATACCACAAAAGAGAAAGTATTATCAGTTGATTCGTGATTTTAATTTGAATCTCCTTCCGGCAAATTTCAATATGCGCAATACCCTTAATAGAACGGTAGGTGAAACCAAAGTGCGAAATATTGATGAAGGGGCTTATCCAATTGAACCTAATTTTTATAAATTCTTTACTTGGAATCGTACCTATAATATCAGATGGGACTTGACCAAATCGTTATCATTTGATTATTCAGCCAATAATAACTCACGGATTGATGAACCATATGGTAGGTTAGACACGGAAGCAAAAAAGGATACCTTTTGGAGCAATGTGGGCCGATTAGGACGAAATACCGGTTATAACCAATCTCTGAATGCGAATTATAATGTACCCTTATCCAAGTTTCCTTTGTTAGATTGGACCACTTTACGAGCAAGTTATGCGTCCACCTTTAATTGGACCGCTGCATCACAGCTAGCCAAAAATTTAGGCAATGTAGAAGGAAATACGCAGAACCGGCAAATTAATGGGGAACTTAATTTTGCACAACTATACAATAAAGTGAAATTATTGAAGACTATTAATAGCCCCAAAGTGGTTAATAAGGGGGGCAAGCCAAGCCTGCCTTCAAAAGGAGCTACACCGGGTAAACTAGGCAGTAGCGGTAGTAGTGGCGGTAGCAGCGGAAAGGGTAGTAGTGGTAGCAGAGGTGAAGAGGAAAACCAGATGCCGGGACCCGCTACCGATGTCGTTCGCAACGAAAAGGAAATTAAGAATGACAAAAAGAAAAAGTCGGAAGATCAGCCAACAGCAACCGGAAAAGAGGAAATAGTGAACAAAAATCCGAATGCTACCATTTCAAATATTAACGCGCCAGACAAAGCGCGAAAGGACAGTATTGCCAATGCAAAGGCAAAAGAATTGGCTAAGAAGAAGAAAGAAGCGCTGGCTCTAAAGAAAAAATTGCGAGGAACCAATCCTTCTGATGGGGTACGATTTGTAGGAAAGCTATTGACCATGGTAAAAAGAGCGAGCTTTAATTACAATGAAAACATGGGTTCCATTTTGCCGGGTTATATGGATAGCACACAGTATCTAGGAGTGAATTTTAGAAACAATACGGGAAGCGGACTTCCTTTTGCGTTTGGCTACCAACCAGATCGATATTGGCTTGAAAGTAAATCGAATGATAATGTGTTGACTCGTGACTCGCTCTTTAATGCCACCTTTCAACAACAATATGCGCAGACGTTTAACGCCACTGTAAATGTAGAACCCTTCAGAGATTTTAAAATTGATTTAACGTGGAGCAAAACGTTTAACAAAGCATACTCTGAATTGTTTAAAGATACATTGGGAGGTGGTAATGAATATGCCCATCTAAATCCTTATGAAACAGGCGGCTTTACAATATCCTATATTGCCATTAAAACCATGTTTCAAAAGGGAAATAATGCAGATAACCTTACTCAAGCCTTCTCCGAGTTTGAAAACAACAGAAAAGCAATTTCTAAAAGATTATGCATTATCAATCCATATAGCGCAAATATCAATGGACCTGAGGATGAAAAATATAAGAAAGGTTATACACGATATTCTCAAGATGTCATCATTCCTGCATTCTTATCTGCTTATACCGGAAAGGACCCTGAAACGTTTCCTCTATTAAACAATGAAACCAATAATATCAGGTCGAATCCATTCAAGAATATTTTCCCTTTACCCAATTGGCGACTCAATTATGGCGGTCTTTCACGCACCAATTTGTTTAAAAACGTTTTCCAGAACTTTACACTAAATCATTCGTATACCGGAACCCTCAGTATGAATAGCTTTACCTCAGCGTTGCAGTACAGGGACGTGTATGCATTGGGCTTCCCATCATTTATTGATTCGATTTCGCATAATTATGTTCCGTACTTTATGGTGCCGAATATGACTATCAATGAAAACTTTGGACCCTTGCTAGGAATCGATGCGACCTTCAAAAATTCACTGAATATTCATATTGAGTATAAGAAACAACGTACCTTAAGTATGAGTTTAATTGACTTCCAATTGAGTGAAACGAAAAGCAAGGAGATTTCTTTTGGTGGAGGATATCGAATGAAGAATGTTACGATTAACACGCCGTATTTCGGATTGAATAAATTAAAAAGTGATGTCAATATCAAATTAGATCTGGGCTTACGGGATGATTATACTACCATTAATCGCTTAGATCAACGGGTTTCGCGGGCCACTCGTGGACAAAAAGTGATTACCATTTCTCCTTCTATTGATTATATTTTGAATCAAAATGTAACCTTGCGGTTCTTCTATGACAGAAGACAAAGCATTCCATATGTGTCGAATGCGTTTCCAATTACCACTACAAGAGGTGGGCTCATGATACGGTTTTTACTAGGTCAGTAAGCGCCTTCCTTAAAAGAAGGGTAGGCTATCCCTCCAACAATTATTTTGAATATCAAAACAATGGATACTTTGTCCGTTGGTGACTGTTAAGTACGTAGCTTGTAAGTGTGAATGATATGCCAGTATTTGTCTGAGTGTGTTTTCACTGATTTCAGTTTGTTCGCTTTTACACTCTACTATCATCCATGGTGTCGAGTTCTTAAAAATCAGGATATCAAACCTTTTTGCAACCCCGTTAATACTAATTTTTTTTTCGACAGATATGAGTGATACGGGATATTTTTTTACTTGGATAATATGCAATAGAAAATGTTGCCGTACCCATTCTTCAGGAGTGAGTGCAACATATTTTTTTCGTATCGGATCATAAACACGCTCCTTGCCATTACTAGTTATTATCCTTAATTGCGCATTCATAAACGAAACAAAAGTAACAAGGATTTATATTGAAATCATTCCTTTTTTTTGTTTCAGTCTCTAGCAGGCAACTACACCATTGCAGGAATTTCGTTTGGATAGAGTTTGTTATCCAATTTGTGCTTTACTGCCTTAAAAGCTTCAATGGTTTCGATTACATCTTGCTCGGTATGCACTGCTGTTGGAATCAAGCGCAAAATAATATGCCCTCGAGGGATTACCGGATACACCACAATGGAGCAAAAAATATTATAATTTTCACGCATATCCACAATTAGTTGCGAAGCCTCTATCACACCACCATGCATATAAACAGGGGTTACCGGTGAATCGGTTTTGCCGATATCAAAACCATTTTCACGCAATTTGCTTTGCAGTAAGTTTACATTGGCCCATAATTTTTCTCTAAGCTCAGGCGAATTTCGTAACAATTCCAAACGTTTGATATTCCCCACAACAATAGGCATTGGTAGGGCTTTTGCAAATATTTGTGAGCGAAGATTATATCGCATGTAATTGATTACTTCTTTGTCGCCGGCAACAAAGGCACCAATACTTGCCATACTTTTTGCAAATGTTGAGAAGTATACATCAATATCATCCTGGCAGCCTTGCTCCTCACCTACACCAGCACCTGTAGCACCCATTGTGCCAAAGCCATGCGCATCATCAACTAATAACCTGAAATTGTATTTTGATTTCAAGGCGCAAATTTCTTTTAGACGACCTTGATCACCAGCCATTCCAAAAACACCTTCCGTAATTACCAATATCCCACCACCTGTTTCTTCAATCATTTTAGTGGCGCGTCCCATTTGTTTTTCAAAATCTTCTAGGTCGTTGTGCTTGAAAACATATCGGTGCGCAGGCACCATTCGCAGACCATCCAGTATGCAGGCATGACTTTCTGCATCGTATACCACTACATCTCTTCTACTGCATAAACAGTCTACAATAGATGCCATTCCTTGATAACCGTAATTTAAAAGAAAAGCGTCTTCTTTGATTACGAATTTTGCTAATTGTTGCTCTAATTTTTCATGCAATACACTATTCCCACTCATCATTCGGGCTCCCATAGGATACGCCAATCCCCATTCGGCAGCAGCCTCAGCATCCGCTTTACGAACATCAGGATGATTGGCTAAACCCAAGTAATTATTCAAACTCCAAATGACTCTTTCTTTTCCTTGAAATATCATTCTATTGGCAATTTCGCCTTCCAATCGAGGAAAGGCAAAGTAGCCATGAGCTTGATCTTGATATTGTCCTAAGGATCCCTTGTTCTTTGTAAATTTCTCAAATAAATCTGCCATTGTATTGATGCTTTAGGCGCAAAAATAATCAAATTATTATGGTATATTCATTCATTAAGTGCATTTTTACAAATCAATTATAAATAAATGAAATATATCAGCGGTTTTCTTCTTTTGATGCTTTCTTTCACCAGTATGGTAGCGCAAAACAACAAAGGGGTAGACAGGCCCAAATTGGTGGTTGGCGTTGTATTGGATCAAATGCGTTCAGACTACCTTTATCGTTTTTACAACCGATTGTCCGTCAAAGGGTTTAAGCGATTGATGCATGATGGGAATGTTTGCGAAAATACCTTTATTAATTATCTCCCATCGTATACAGGACCGGGTCATGCGTGCATTTATACCGGTACGGTCCCTTCCCTACATGGTATTTCAAGCAACGACTGGATTGACAGGGAAAGCGGTGCCAATGTTTATTGCACGGCCGATATAGAAGCAAATCATACAGGAGGCACCGTAAAAGCAGGTAAGATGAGTCCAAAAAATTTATGGTCCTCTACAATCACTGATGAATTGCGACTTGCTACGAACTTCAAATCCAAGGTAATTGCCGTTTCCGTAAAAGACAGAGGGGCTATTTTACCCGGTGGGCATACAGCGAATGCATCGTATTGGATGGATGATAGCAATGCTGTTTTTATGAGCAGCGATTTTTATATGAAAGAACTCCCTAGTTGGGTGAAGGAGTTTAATGATAGGAAATTGGCAAAGACATATTTGCAAAACAATTGGAATACTTTATATCCTATCAATACGTATACCGAAAGTACTACAGATGATAATTTATATGAAGGCAAATTTATCGGTGAAACCGCTACAAAATTTCCTCATGTAACTGCGAATTTACCCGTAAATGATATAAAAAAAACACCCTATGGAAATGATATCGTTTTAGATTTTACCAAAGAGGCTATCGTCCGTGAAAAGTTGGGGCAAGGCACCGCTACAGATTTTTTGGCAGTAAGTTTTTCTTCTACTGATTATATTGGTCATGCATACGGCCCCAATTCGGTGGAGATAGAGGATTGTTATTTACGAATGGATAAAACAATTGAGCAATTGATTGATTTTTTAGACGCTGAAGTTGGGGACGATCAGTACACTCTTTTTTTGACGGCCGATCATGGAGTGGCGCACGTTCCCTTATTTTTGAAAGACCATAAAATTCCGGCAGGCTTATATTTTACCAGTACCTTGAAAACAGAATTAAACGGATTATTAGCCCAGAAATTTTCAAAGCAGAATATTGTGAAGGACATTAGTGAGAATTTTATTTGGATCAATGATTCAGTAGTAAATGCCTACAATCTAAACAAATTCCAAATTAGTCAAGAGATTATCAGACACATTAGGTTTAAGAAGGAAATTCATTATGCAGTGGACATGCACGAAATGGTAGGAAGTAATTTACCCAACAAAATCAAAGAAATGGCGATAAATGGTTTTGTAGAAAAAAGAAGCGGGGATATTCTGCTTTTATTGAATCCGGGCTGGTTAGATGCTTATTCTAAAACCGGTACTACACATGGTACATGGAATCCTTATGATACACATATTCCCTTGATTTGGTATGGATGGGGTATTCAGAAGGGGATTACCAGAAAGGAAGTGTATATGACAGATATTGCTGCTACTCTGGCCACATTGCTTCATATTCAAATGCCGAATGCTTGTATTGGAAAAACTATAGAAGAGGTCTTGAAATAGCGGTTAATCTGTGCCCGTTTTCGCATTGAGGGAAACGTCTATTTTTAATAGTACTCCAGTAGGGTCAATTCGACTTTTTGAAATGGTTCTTCATCATCTTTAAGAATGAGCATACAAGGATCGTACATGATGACTTGACAGGCTAGTTTCTTTTTTTCAAATTGTTTTGCAACTAGTTGCATTTGCGCAAAGCAGGTTTCAATATTTTTCTTGTACGTACTATCTGCAAGACTATCGCCGCTATAGTAGTAACTTTTCAAAAATACGAGTACGGTTGCACTATCTTCAGAATACCGATCCCAATGATGCAATAAGGTATCGATGTGGTTATGTGAGAGACTGTCGAAATGAGAATGGGTACTATCAAGCATCAAATTACATGTGTAGAGGGTATCGATCAATCCTGGTTGCTTAAGTTTAATATTTAGATACACATTGTCTGACAAGGTATCATTAGTGAGTGAAATATATTTATAAAAGGGCCTATAATATTTCTCATCGATATGTATCAAATACCGTTTGCCCATTTGCAATGCTTTGGTATAACTACCATCGCCTGCGTTGCTTTTTTCGTCACCTACTGATAATTTATTATAGGAGTTGATAAATCGAATATCTGCTTTGTTGATATGATTCTTATAGAATTTGTCCACCACAAATCCTTTGAGGCATACCGTAGGAATGGGTTGAATGGCAGGGTAAAGATCAAAAGAATAAATGTCCAATCCTCCTTTCGTATCCATTCTGTCGGAGGTACAATAACCCATTGTTCCTTTAGCATTTACAATAATAGATCCATCAAATTTGTCGGTATTAATCGGTGCACCAAGATTGATAGGCAATTTCCAGGTTCCATTACTATTTTTTCGAGAAATAAATAAATCGGATAGTCCTAAACCGGTATGTCCATTGCTGGCAAAATAAAGGGTTTCATTGTCGGGATGAATGAAGGGAGAGGTTTCATCTTTTCCGGTATTGATGTTGGGGCCCAAATTTTCCGGTTTAGACCATAGGTTGTTTTCAAATTTAGACATCCAAATATCCATTCCGCCATAGCCGCCTTCTCGATTGCTTACAAAGTACATCATCCGGTTGTCGCTGCTCAAGCATGGTTGTCCTTCGTAGGCAGTGGTGTTAATGGTATATCCAAACATTTGAGGAGCACTCCAACCACCATCTTCTTTATAGCTAAATACGATATCACAGCCTCCTCCTCTGATACCATCCGGACTTCTCATATCGCACCGTGTATAAAACAAATAATTGCCATCCGCACTTAGTTTGGCAGCTCCATCCGGAAGTCCTGTATTAGGCGGATAGCCTAAATTTTTTGCTTTATTCCATACCAGATTGCTGTCTCGATTTGAAATGAAAAAATCTTCATTGCCTCCCACATTTCGCGTAAAGACCATGGTATTTCCATCTAGACTAATGGAGGGTAGGTACTCATTTTCCTTTGAATTGATGCTATCTCCCATATTTCTCAGATGCACTCCAGCTACAGGAGTTTTGTCGGCATACGATTTGAGGGTATGATGCATTCTGTTTTGTTCGGCCTTGACCTGTTTGATAGTGTCTAAATCAGAAGTGGCGAGGCGATTCAGAATAAACAATCCAAGATCGGCATCTTTGGTGGTCATCATTTTATTGGCCAAATACGTCAAAGGGGCATAGGCATCATTGGCATTGAGGTCCATGGCTTTTTTTGCATTCAGCAGCAGGTTTTTATTATCGCGTTTATTGTAAAACAATTCGGCTAATCGTACATAGGTTTTTACCTGATTTGGATAGATGTCTGATAAGCTTTGCAGACAGGAAATGGCTTTTTCATATTTGCCACGCTTGAGCCATTCTTCGCAGCTATTAAATTCATTTCTGAATAATTTAGCGGAATCTGTTTGTGCTGTTGCAGAAAAGGGTTTCAAAAACAAAGAAACAGTATGACAGGTGACATGCCACTGACAATCGAGAGGGAAGTGGAAAATCTTCTAAAATTGATATGAGATATACGGGGTGTCAAAATTTAAGGTTGCTAAAATACAATTTGTAAAGCGGTAATAGAAAAGAATCTGAACGGGAATTGCAAAAATTGGGGTGCAAAAAAAAAACAGCATTCCAAGAAATGCTGTTTTCAAAGAGGCAACTGCCCAAGTATTTTTAAAATCTGTATCCGAAATTAAGTCCGAAACCTCTAAGTCCAAAAAATGTAAATTTGCCGGCGATATCTGCCCCTTGTGGATTTACTGATACGGAATAGTTTTTTATCAATTGATTATCCACCAAACCGTCGTTAATTTCTTTGTACAAATCAGCTTGTTCGGTTTGAGATAAATTAGCGCCGCTTACTTTTCCGGATAAGGTCATGTTTGTGCTTGAAATATGTGCACCTAAAATAAACCAGTCAAGTGAAAATGATTTTCCGATATTAAAGTGCGATCCAATCATTAGACCACCGCCAAAGGTGCTGAATTTGCCACCTAGAATAACGGTTTCAGATTTGTTTTGGTCGTCTGTATACGTTATGGGAGCATCCATGGTTAAATTTCTATATCGGAGATAAGCTGCTATATAAAAGCCTTTCATCACATGTTTTGGATAAAATCGGAATTCTGGAGTGATGGTGATACTTCCAACCTTAATAGCAGAAATATCAATTGAATCACCGGCGGCTGCATCTAATGAATTTGAAAATGGTAATGATCCTTTTGGCATGAATCGAATTTGGCAAGCCGCTGCCATTTTTGGGTGAAAGGCTCTTTCATATTGAATGGCAATATTTTTGTACGCTAGAGATGTTAAGTTAATTTTTACCGCATTTTTCTTTTCCGGCATTTCAGAATTTGATTTTTTACTATCATCTTGCGCAAATAGGGTTGCTGATAATAATAGAGCGAAACTTAAAAGGATGGTTCTTTTCATATTTTTTTGTTTTTATATTGAGGCAAAGGTAATGGGGGAGTCGGGTATGTACAATACCCTTAACATGGTATTTTATTACTTTCTTGATTTATTGGCAATTCCAATTGCGTTGTAAATATAATTTTGTGCTGTTTCTCTAACATGCAAAGATGAGTTGATTAGTTTATTTTCAGCAGAGGGATAGGTTCGGTTGCTCAAAAAAACAAAAACTAATTTAGTTTCCGGGTCAGCCCAAACGCAGGTTCCGGTAAATCCTTGATGGCCAAATGTTTTGGACGATGCATTATCGCTACAGGGATTTCCTTTTCCTGATTTGGTTTCCGGCTTATCAAAACCCAATCCTCTTCTACTGATGAATGAATTTTTTGAGGTAAAAAGTTCAACAGTGGATTGCTGTAAATATCGTTTATTATTGTAAATACCTCCGTTTAGAAGCATTTGAAATAAAATGCCAATATCGCTTGCAGTTGAAAAAAGTCCTGCGTGCCCGCTTACCCCTCCAAACATGGCCGCCCCCATATCATGTACATATCCCTGTATGGACTGGTGTCTAAAATAATCATCAATTTCAGAGGGGGCAATTTCTTTTTTCGGAAGGCGTGTCTTGGCATTGAAGGCTGTATTTTTCATGTCCAGGGGCTGGTAGAATTCTTTGCTAACAAATTGATCTAAGGATTGTTTGGTAATATTTTCCACTACCTTTTGTAAGAAAATAAAATCCAGATCGCTGTACACATACTTGCCGCGATTTTCTAATGGACTCTCAATAATTCGCTTCCACATGGTATCAATCCAATTACTATTCATAAAAAGATTATCACAAACTTTGATATTGAATTTTCCAGTTGAAACTTTGGAGTAAATTTCCGGTTTTGGATTTCCTTGTTCATCCAAGGTTTCTTTATAAAATGGGATCCAACTTTTTAACCCAGCCTGATGGGCAAGAATATCTTTTATTCGTAAATACTCTTTATCGGTATTTTTGGTTGCAGGAATATACTTTCCAAGGGGGTCGTTCAAAGATATTTTTCCATGATCATACAATTTCATCACAGCCATGGTGGTTGCTACCACTTTTGTAACAGACGCGATGTCGTAAATGGTATTGATGTCAACAATGTTTTTTTTTTTTTGGAGTAAAAAGCCAAATGCTTTATCGTAAAATACCTTACCATCTTTAGCAGCCAAAATTCTACAACCAGGAAAGGCACCGGAACGTATTGAAAGGTCTATAAAATCATCCAGTTTGTCTAATACTTTGACATCGGCACCTACTGCTTGTGGACTTACACAGCATTCAAGTGTGATGTTGGTGCCAAATAGTTTGGATTCGTATGCTTTGGTAATTGGGTTGGTGCTTTTATTTTGCTTGCTATACGCGATGGTATCTAGCACCTCTCCTAAAATATTTGTCAAAGAGACAATTCCGTCTCCTTGTTTGTAATTGTTACAAACACTCACAGGGAGCTTACCTTTGGGTTTCAATTGTTTCGTCAAAATTTTAGCAGCAATTTCTTGGGTTTCGATAGCCTCATCATACGCTACCAACATACCATTTACGGTACAGAAATTTTTGAGAGCATATGGATTTCCAAATACAACGGTCAATGAAGGGTTGTTTTGAGAAAGGGTATTAACCAACTGAATTTCGTGTAGCTCTAAACCAAAATTTTGAGTTGGATATCCGGTCATACCATGCACCCCAATGATGATGGTTGGTTTGTGTTTGAATTGCTTTAAAAATTCTTTAATTTTTTTAGGGTCTTTTGGAGCAAATACTATTTTTTTAATACCATATTTTCTTAGTTCGCTCGCAAACTTATTTTCAGTTTCTGTTCCGATGCCAACATACACAACATCTTTCCATTCATTTCTGCCTAATTTCGAAATAACCTGAAAGGGATCACTTAACAAGGTTAGCGAGGCTTCCGCAATTTGCCTTCTCAGTGAAGGGGTGTATTGATTTAAATCGGAATCTATTGAGTCGGTGCCAATATTCACGACCTGGTGCAAGCCTGATTGAAATTTTGCAATAAGAATTTTTTTGACTACCGCATCTAATCTTTTTTCTAAATTAGAATCTTTACTAACTGCAGTTTTTATTTTTTCAATTCCTGATTTTATATCTTGTGAAAAAAGCAATATGTCGTTTCCTGCTTCAAAGGCCTTTAGGTCGATATCACCCGGACTATAGTATTTTGCTACCCCTTCCATATTCAAGGCGTCGGTAAAAATGAGGCCATTGAAACCCATTTTTTCTTGTAGCAATTTGGTGACCGTATTATACGAAAGGGTTGAGGGGATGTTTTTTCGGTTATCAATCGCGGGAATATGAAGATGTGCTACCATAGCAGACTGTAGCCCATTATCAATTAATTTTTTAAAGGGGTAGAATTCCAAATTTTCCAATTGTACTAGAGACTTGCTTATTTCAGGCATATCTTTATGAGAATCAAAATCGGTATCGCCATGGCCCGGAAAGTGCTTTGCGCAGGCCATTACGCCATTATCCTGCAAACCATTCATATATTGGATACCATAGTTGGCTACTTTGTATTTGTTTTCGCCATATGAACGGAAATTAATAACAGGATTATTCGGATTATTGTTTACATCTACTACCGGAGCAAAATTAATGTGTACACCAAGTCTTCGACATTGACTGGCAATGGCGCTTGCCATTTTGTACACCAAGGTGCTATCGGTCATTGCGCCTAGCATGAGTTGTCGGGGCATATCTGTGATGCCGGTTAGCCGCATCCCTAATCCCCATTCGGCATCCATAGCGATGAACAAGGGAATTTTGCTCATCATTTGATATTTATTTGTTTGTAGGGCCTGTGCCTTTGGGGTGCCTTGCATAAAAATTAAACCTCCAATATGATATTCTCGAATGAGTTTCTCAATATACTCTTGATTGTATTTTTCCCCTCCGGAGTAGGCAGCAATCATATACAATTGACCTATTTTTTTTTCGAGTGTAAGGGATTTAAAAACACTATCCACCCAAACTGTTGCATCGGACCGCAATGCAGGCAGTGGAACTGATGTGTTGGCCGGCTGCGCTATTGCAGTCCATGTGAATAAGGTATATACGATACCCAATACCATTTGCCTCATAAGCATACTATTTTGTCAAATGTACTTTGTAAGAATTTAATTTTATGTGGAGAACCCGGTAAGATATTAAGATACTATTGAATTAACATACTATTTAAACGAAAACGACAAGAATTCATATATTTGTATATAAATACTTATTTTATGAAAACAATTCTTACAGTACTTTTAGTATCCATTATTAATTTGGGCAGTTTCGCACAAGACAATGCCCGTAAGTCTAAAGTGAAATATGGCAGAAACATCATTAGTTTTATGCCTCTTCACGCCATCACCGATAATTATGTGGGTGTGGGCGGATCTTATGAGTTTTTAGCCAATGATTATATAGGCATTCGTGTGCCGGTAATGGCTGCCATTAATGAAGACTATGTAAATGTGAGTCTGGAGTTAAAAATGTATCCCGGTCGTAATAATGGTCCTGCAAAGTATGCGATTGCCCCAATGATTACGTATGGTACGGGTAATGAAACCATCAACGATTATGTTTGGGATCCTAATCAGGCACAATATATTTATACAAACAAGGTATACAACAGAAGTCACTTTGGTTTTTTATTAAACCAGACGTTTAATTTTACGATCATGCAAAATTTCTTTATTGGTATGGACGGAGGATTAGGCATTAACTATTACGATAATAGGATTCGAAACACGAATAGTAATTTTAACAATGGAAGTGATATTTCCTTTATCGCCCAATTTCATGTAATGATGGGGGTGCGATTTTAGAAGGGAATTAATAGTTTTTTTCAAGAATGATTTCACTTGAGTCTAGCTGTGCGTTTAGCATCACTGACTTTTTCCTAATGGATAGAATGAAGTAAAGAATTTGAGGAAATCGTTGTTTTGTTTCTGCTTCAATTTTTTGAGCCAGCGTTTCGAGTAATGGAGTTGGCGTTGCAAAATGCTTTTGAATGATTTCCATTAAAATAGCGTAGTCTACCGTTTCTTCAATTTCAGTGACCGCTTCATTTGAAATCCCCACTGTGCACGTAACAGTAAACTGATTGCCTAGAATTTTTTCCTCAGGATACAATCCATGATAGGCAAAAATTTGAATCGTATTGAGTGCGATGTAGAGAATAACTTGTAATAATTTTTCTGAGCCGAAGTTAGGGTTTCACCGTAATATTTTTGACCGTTTCAAAATCGTTTACAAATTTATCATTCGAAACGTACAATTTGAACGTAAAAACACCTGAAGTAGTTGGAACGAAATAGGCATAATCGCCATAACTGATGGTTCCATTTGGAAGCAACCAACGTTGTTTGGTATAATTAGTGGAGCAGTTTACCACTTTAATGGTATCCGTTAATTGATAAGTTTCCTTTGTTGAGCAAATTTCTGCAAAGGGCTCGCCTTTTTTGTCACAAGCGAAAAGGAAAAGGCTCATGCTGGCAAAAAGTAAAATGTTTTTCATCGGATTCTCAAAAATTAAAGATTTCACAAATATAATTTTAAAATTTTAATGTGGCTAATTTGAATGACAATTATTTAGATATTGTACGACTCGTCAAATTCAATACCATATTCGGTCAATTCTTTCAGTATTGGTTTGTATACTTCTTTCATGATAGGTATTTGCACACCTAACAAGTTTTTGATTTTGCCATTGAGAAATAATTTGGTAAAAATAGCCATAGGTAAACCGACTGTTTTGGCCATGGCAGTATAGGTTTTGTCTTCGCCTTCCACCACTAAGGTACTTATTAATTTAGCATCCAAGTTGCGTCGTCCATATTCAAATTCATGCTGCATTACAATCATATCTTTGTCAGAATCCTCCATTTTCCATTTTTCTTCAATACGTGCGAGTAGTATTTGCGCGGAGCTGGCCTCTGTTTTAATTTTTATCGTTTCCTCTGAAAAGATGCCTAACCACTCTAGGAGATTTTCAGCGAGTGCATCGTTGGCATAAATTGTTTTTATTTTCTCTTTTGCAGTGGCCCCTTCAATATGTTTTGTGGCCTCCATAAACCACGCTTTATAGGTGCTATTGTCGGTGGGGTATAATACAGTGTCGTTAGTGAGTCCTAAGTTTACAATAACATGCCAGCCTATACAAAATTCAGGATGTCGCAAGGTAGCTCTTAGCATCGTTTTTACGTTGTTTAAATGATACATAGAGCGGTAGCTCAGGCTGTCTCTGTTGGCATAGGCAGCTAGTTTGCCAATTCGCGGAACCGCAATATGCTCAATTTTCTGAAAAAGGCTCTTGTATTCGAGATGTTCCTCAAAGCCACTGACTAGGAAATCGGCACCGGATTTACCTGCATTTACAATATTGTTTGGATTCCAGGAAATTTTATAATGCCATGGGTTGGTATCACTGGCTGGAGATACGAGGCCGCCGCAATACGATTTAAAAGAATAGATTTCACCTCCTAATCTTTCCACTTCATGAATGATTTTCATGGCGCTCATATGGTCTATTCCGGGATCTAGACCTATTTCATTCATAAATAAGAGACCGTTATTTCTGGCTTCCAGATGCAGATTTTTAATTTCATCTGAAACATAAGAGGCCGTCACCAAATTTTTACGTAAATCAATACAGTCTTTTGCTACAATAATATGTAGGGCGGGAGGGAGCAACGAAATGACGATATTGGAATTTGAGATGAGGCGTTTTCTTAGAATATCCTCATGGATATCAATTTGGACAGCATTGCCAAACGGATGATTTGCGATTCGCTCAAGGGCGGCATTGATATTAGAATCGGCAACCGTCACTTGCCAGAAATGTTTGGATGAATACTCCAATAGGTATTTAATGAGATACGAAGATGATTTACCTGCCCCAAAAACTAAAATATTCGTCATTTGATGATTTTGTGAAAATACCGTATATTTGCAAAGGTATAAATCTTAATATAATAAGAATGAAAAAAAATACATTCAAATTTGCATTGACAGCTGTTCTATTTGCGATTTTATTTTCCTCATGTGCAACCAAGAAAAAATATGGTTGTCCTGAGCATATTTCTATCCAAAAATTATTAGGCTTGTAAACGTGCGCACCAATGAACTGGATTTCGATCACCAATCTGGCTCAATTGGATGTCATATCTGAGCGGAGTTATAAAACTCCCATATTGATTTTTAAACATAGCACCCGCTGTCATATCAGCACAATGGTGCTGAATCGTTTAGAACGAGAGGAAGCACCTCAAGGTGTTGATTTCTATTTTTTGGATTTGATTGCCAACCGATCTCTTTCCAACACAATTGCTGAAAAATTTTCTGTTGCACATGAATCTCCGCAAGTATTATTGATAAAAAATGGAGAATGCTGTTATGATGAAAGTCATAATGCTATTACGATGCAAGAAATAAAAGGACAGGTTTAATTGCGCTTTATTGCAAGCCTACGTGAAACGATTTGTAATTAATCAGTACATCCGAAATGGCATCACATTGTCCATCGCCATAGTTAAGGCTACGCAGTGCTTTGCCTTGTGGTTGCATTTCTATTGTGCCTTTTGAAATGTACCGACAACCAACCTCTTTAATAAGTGCTTCAGTAATATTCATCGAATAAAACTGTCTGTTGCCATTGGTACCATTGCCTGTGCCTAGAAGTTCATAAATATCATCACCCCAAACAGGTGTATTTTGACCTTGTACCCAGGTGCGCACTCGTTCTGCGTTCCAGTACACGGTATCGTTCCTATAGCACCATCTTACCTTCAGTAGAAATTTCAAAATATTTTTGACCCAGTGGATTGGTTCCCTTGTTTGAAACCGTACTTTGTCCCGTAACCAAAATGTCGTTTACATAGTAACCATCAAACGTAATAGAAGTAACATTGGTGCTATCTGCATACGGGCGGGTATACGAAGCCAAGATACGGCCGCGGCGATTTCTACCATCATTGCACATACAATTAATACCTCCAAAATCAATAATAAGGGTTCTTGGATTACTTAGGGTATCATGCGTAATAGTGGCGCAATATCCTGAAGTTTTAAAATTGGCCAACAGTTCTCCAGTATTTTTGGTTGCTGCGTCATCTACTATTGCTAAGGCATTATCGTAAATCATTTCACCCAAAACTTCTTCTTTTACGATTTCGATGTCTGTATCTCGCTCTCGAACGCATGCAGCAAAAACAAATAGAGTGATTACTGTAGTGAGTACGATGACTGCGTTGGTTTTGTTACTTATCATAAACAGGTTCTTGCTAAAAATCGAATAAAAGTAATATAAAAGCTTCAAAAAGGTATTATTTTTTTGAAAAAAAATTCATTTTTTACCTAAAAGCAAAAAACAACCCATTCGCTCGGGCTGTTTTTTGACTCTTAAAACAATTAAAAGTAAGAATTAGTTTAGGACAATGCTGTAAGTATTGCCATTTATTAGCACAGTAGCGGTATTGTCGCAATTTCCGTTCCCATAATCAATGGTTCGTAGTAATTTGCCGGCGGGTTGCAATTCTACCTTTCCGCTTTTAAACCATTTGCAACTAAGATCTCTAACCAATGGTTGAATAATACTCATGGTAAAACTTCCATTTTTGTTTTGCCCGCTGCCATTTCCGGTAATTTCATAAATGTCATCCGTCCAGGTTTGTGTGGCTTCTCCTTGTATCCAAGTTCTGGTTCTATTCGAGCTCCACATAATTGAGTCGGTGGTGTTGGCCTTGATGATTTTGCCATTTACTACGATATTAAAATAGGATTGATTGGAAGCGTTTAATCCCATATTGGTAACGGTTTTGCTCCCTAAAATTTGATTATCGTTTACGAAATAGTTATCAAAACCAATGGTATGGACACTTCCCGCGTCTCGGTATTTGCCGGTATAGGTCACAAGTACTTTTCCTCTACGATATCTTCCATCATTACAAAGACAGTTGCTGGCTCCAAAATCAACGGTAATGGTTCGTGGATTGGTGGTAGTATCTTTGGTAACCGTAGCGCAATTGCTGGCGGTTTTATAATTGCCTAAATTGTCACCCGAGTTGACATTCGATGCCTCGTCGGCAATATTCATGGCGTCATTATAACTGAATTCAGCCATTGAATTATCTTTTGACATCTCGGTGTCGTTGTCATTATTATTATCTTTGGTTTTTATTCTATTGCATGATACCATAAAGAAAACGTTGGCTAGAAGTGCTGCAAACAGTGCGATTTTAATTTGTTGGATTTTCATATTGTATTTATTTTTTGTGCTCCTATGACCCGAGCATTAACTAAAGGTTTAAAGTTATTGTAAATAATTTTTTAAAATCGCTCAAAAAATTAATTATGATTAGATTTGCGAACTTAAACGGGGAAAAGGAATTAGTCCATGAAAATACGAAAAAGAATTGCCATTTACGGGAGCACAGGGTCTATTGGTACACAGGCCCTAGAGGTGATTGAGGCACATGCCGATTTATTTGAATTGGAGATACTGACAGCACATAGCAATGCCGATTTACTCATTCAGCAAGCCAAGCGATTTAAACCCAATATGGTGGTCATTAGCGATGAATCATTGTATACCAAGGTGAACGAGGCCTTGTCGGGCGACTCGATTAAAGTTTTTGCCGGCGAAAAATCATTGATAGAAATTGCAGCGAGCGATAGTTACGATATTCTACTTGCCGCCATTGTTGGTTTTGCCGGTTTATCATCAACTATAGCGGCCGTACAGCAAGGTAAAATAGTGGCCTTGGCAAATAAAGAAACGCTGGTGGTGGCCGGTGATATTGTAAGTGCCTTGGTACATAAACACCAGGCTACCTTACTTCCGGTAGATAGTGAACATTCAGCCATTTTTCAGTGCTTAGTTGGGGAGTCAAGTCGTGAAGTGGAGAAAATTATTTTAACAGCTTCTGGTGGTCCCTTTTTAGGTAAAAAACCAAATTACCTGATAAACGTTAAAAAAGACCATGCGTTACAGCATCCCAATTGGACCATGGGGGCAAAAATTACCATTGATTCAGCCAGCTTGATGAATAAGGGGCTTGAAATGATAGAAGCGAAATGGCTTTTTGGATTAAAAAATGAACAAATAGAAGTGATTGTTCATCCCCAATCCATCATTCATTCTATGGTGCAATTTGTAGACGGTAGTATGAAAGCGCAAATGGGCTTACCGGATATGAAATTGCCCATTCAGTACGCCCTTGCCTATCCAGAAAGAATTTCGAATGACTTCAAGCGCTTTGAATTCAAAAATTTTCCATCCCTCACATTTGAAGCGGCAGATACAAAAACTTTCCGTAACCTTGCACTTGCAAAAGATGCGATGCTATTGGGTGGAAATGCGCCATGTGTATTGAATGCTGCAAATGAGGTGGTGGTAGAGGCTTTTCTGAAGAATAAGGTAGGGTTTTTGGAAATGAGCGATATTATTGAGAGTTGCTTAGAAAAAGTGCCTTTAATTGAAAAGCCTACCTTGAGCGATTATATTCAGTGCAATTATGAGACACGCGCCCTGGCGGCATCTTTTATTAAATAAGTAAAAACATTATGCAATTATTAGCAATCGATTGGGCAGTTGTCGGCGTTAAGGCCGGTCAATTAATTTTAGCCTTAAGTATTTTGGTGATTCTTCATGAATTTGGACATTATATTACCGCAAGGTGGTTTGGCTGTAGAGTAGAGAAATTTTATCTGTTTTTTGATCCTTGGTTTTCACTTTTTAAGAAAAAAGTGGGTGATACCGAATATGGGGTCGGTTGGCTGCCCTTAGGTGGATATGTCAAAATATCGGGCATGATTGATGAAAGTATGGATACCGAAGCCATGAAACAAGAGCCTCAACCATGGGAATTTAGAAGCAAACCAGCCTGGCAACGATTGATCATTATGCTGGGAGGTATCATCATGAATGTTATTGTTGCCATTGTTATTTATGGGATGGTCCTTTTTTGTTTGGGGTGAATCAAAAGTGCCCATGTCTTCGCTTAAATACGGTATTACGTTTCAGGATAGCATGTATAACCGAATTGGGTTTGAAAAAGGGGATCGCATACTATCAGTAGATGATAAACCGGTTTTATATCTTGATGACGCCACCTTAAAAGTGTTTACTGGCAAATCTGCCGTGGTTGATCGTAATGGAACGCAAATTAACTTGCGATTCCCGGAAAGTATGATCGGCGATTTGATTGAAAGTAAGAAGAAGGGTGGTTTGCGACTAGAAGCAAGGGTGCCTGCTATTGTGGGCTCTTTTGATGGTGTAGACAAAAGTCCGGCCAAAGACGCCGGTTTGTTAGAAGGCGATGTGATACAATTTGTGGATAGTCAAGCAGTATTTTTTTATGATGAAATCAGACCCATTTTACTTGGATCAGATAAAAAGAAGTATCTATTATTTATAAAAAGAAATGGTGAGGTTCGCAGCACCATGTCGAAGCTTACCGATGAGCGAAAGTTGAATCTTCCATTAATTTACGACTATGACCAATTGGATGTGATGAAAATACTACGAGTGGAAACCAAAAAATATTCTTTTTTTGAGGCTATTCCTGCAGGGTTTTCATTAACAGTAGATAAGTTGAACGCGTATATTGATCAATTTAAATTGATACTAAGTCCTAAAACGGGTGCTTATAAAGGTCTTGGTGGATTCAAAGCAATTGCCAATGCATTTCCCGGTGTTTGGGATTGGCAATCGTTTTGGAGTATGACAGCTTTTCTTTCTATCGTATTAGCCTTTATGAATCTGTTGCCAATTCCTGCACTAGATGGAGGGCATGTGGTATTTACCCTATATGAGATGATTACGCGTCGTAAGCCCAATGAAAAGTTTTTGGAGTATGCTCAAATGGCCGGCATGATTTTATTGCTACTATTGATGGTGTATGCAAATGGCAATGATTGGTTTGGGTGGGGGAAGTAGGAGTAAGGAGTAAGGAGTGAGGGGTAAGGAGTAAGGAGTAAGGAGTGAGGAGTGAGGAGTGAAGAGTGAGGAGTGAGGAGTGAGGAGTAAGGGGTAAGGAGTGAGGAGTGAGGAGTAAGGAGTGAGGAGTGAGGAGTGGGGAGTGAGGAGTAAGGAATAGGCAGTTGGCGGAGAATAGTATTAAAAAAAGGTTTCGCCAACCTAGGTAAGATTCGTTCGTGACCAAACTTGGATTGACTAATACAATTTTTAAATGATTAGCTGCTTTTCTTGCGTTTTTTCAGTACCAAACTGTCTGCAGGGTAGGTCGCCTTCAGCATAGCCATTTGCTCTCGAGCCCAAGAAATCAATAATTCTCTTTGCTTGTCTGAAAGGTTCGCTTCTTTATGCAAACCGAAATAGGTATAAGACTTTAAGGGCATTTCTTTTTCTTCTACCATCTCAATGGTTTCTTCAAACTTATGGTTTTGTCGTGCAATGGATAGGTTCGTAAATTCAGAGAAATTTAAATGCTCCTTTCCTTCGGTAACGTGGTTATGGAGAAACCATGCAGAAGGTTGCATTTTTGCATACCATGGATAGCGGGTTTTATTGCTATGACAATCGTTGCAAGCGACTTCTAAAATAGTATTCACTTCTTCAGGAATGCGATATTTTTTTGAAATATGATAGGTATTATCATCCGACAGGTTTTTGGCTGGTTGAATAAATTGGATGATCACTACAACCACAAATACTACAAGAGCTACTTTTTTTAACATGACTATTATTATTTTATTGAATGACTTTTTTTTAAAAGATAGTTACAAAGTTACAGCAACAAGTAATGAGAATCACCATATGCTTGCGAATCTGTCATTCTGGTGGTTTTCTAATCTTCTGGCCCAAAATTAAGACTTTCTGTTTTCAAAATGTTTACAGTATTCTACAAAAAAATTGAATGATTTTACCACTAAGAAATACCTATGATTATTACATTGTAATGGAGATGTTTTCTACTGCACCATTATCTTCACTACGAATGATTGACATTTTAAGGAATACAATCCCTTCGGATAAGCGGAAATATCGATCTCATTTTTTGTGGTTCTGAAAATCAATTGCCCTACTGAATTGTAAATATCTTTTTGTAAATCAATACCATCATTCATAGCCCCAGACATTTTTACGTACAAAATTTTTGATACAGGATTTGGGTACACCAACAAGGAATTTGGATTGGTTTCATGGAATTCGGCAATACCCACGGTTGAAACCGTACTACAATCACTGGTATCTACACAGGCATTTTCGGTAACAATTACAACATAATCTCCATTGATAGTAGCTGTGAAGCTTTGATTTGTTTCACCCGGTATGGGGATATTAGTAGGGCATGTTATCCACTGGTACGTTGCCCCACTAGCATTAGAGCTTAATTGTGTGCCTAATTGCGTTACGGTTGTATTGGGGTGTATGATGGTTAGCTGTAAGTTGATGATGCTGTCACATCCATAAACAGTTGTAAAGGTATCATGGAATAATCCACTTTCTAAATAAGTTTGACCATTATGGGTATAAAGAAAACAAGCAGTGTCTGTAATAGTGTAATGTTTAGGAAAGCAACAAATGGTATTATTGGGAGCATCTCCACTGATAGTCCAGCCCTTTGTAATAGTTAGGTAATTTCTTTCATTTTGAACGTTTAAGCCATACTGCAGATTATTGGCCCCTAAGTTAAGTCCTGTCTGAATGTTGGGATTCGCACTCCATCCCGCTAGGGTGGCAGAATAATTCGCACAATCCATTCCACAAAAACTTAACATTTCCATTATGTAATAGGTAATATTAGATATATCCCAAGTGCCAAGTGGCTGATTGAATGATGTTGCATTTTTAAACATATGGTACATATTGATAACATTTGAAGTATTCCAATTACCAATGGGTTGATTAAAAGAAGTAGCATCATTAAACATCGATTGCATGTCGGGTCCAAGAGATGTATTCCAATTACTTAAAGGTTGATTAAAGGAGGTTGCTCCCGCAAATAAACCACTCATATCATTAACACTTGAAGTATTCCAGTTTCCAATGGGTTGGTTAAAAGCGGTAGCCCGTTGAAACATGTAATTCATTTTGACCACAGAGGCTGTATTCCAATTACCAATCGGCTGATTGAATGCGTATGCATAGGCAAAAATAGAATGCATGGTGGTAACATTCGAGGTATTCCAGTTACCAATGGGCTGGTTAAATGCAGTATCAGCTGTAAACAAACCATACATAACGGTAACGTTTGAAGTATTCCAATTTCCTACTGGCTGATTAAATTGATTGTCATAAGCAAACATCATATACATACTTGTGACATTAGAGGTATTCCAATTTCCTACCGGTTGATTAAATACCGTCGCATTATTAAACACTCGTGTCATATCCTGAATAGAAGAAGTATTCCAACTATTAATATTGCTAGGACTATTTAAAATAGAACAATTCCGAAACATACTTTCCATGCTAGTCACTTGCGATAAGTCTGGAACATCGCTTGCGGTGATGTTTAACTGATTGCAACCATAAAAGGCAAATGCCATCGACAACCATTCTATGGTACCCCATTGTTCAATATCTACAAGTCGTGATTTATCTGCACCAAAGTTTATGATGATTCTATTAAAATTAGGAGGACTAATTTTTAATCGTATCAGTGCGCCCGCAGGTAAGCCTGCAATCGTTGCTGTATTGCCTGTAAAAGTTCCTGCACCATTCATACCGGCAGGAATGGTTTCCCATGTATAGTTGACAGTACCACTAGTGCCTACACCAAATGTGAGGGAGGTAGGCAAAGCTCCGGGCATACTTAAATTCCAATGCGTAATAAAGTCTTGTGCCAACACCGTATCCATTTGAAAAAAGAATAGAAGTACTATAAAAATAGGTTTCATACATAATGTTTCTATAAATATAGGTCAAAAAGAATTCTGTTTCTAACTCATTTTCAAATTATCTCATTTTCAAATTATCAAATTAGAAATTAATGTACTATTTTTAAGTCGAAAATACATCCTCCATGTTTGAAACATCCAAACCCATGCTGGGTATCGATTTGAATAATAAAGTGAAAAGCAAGACGGCTTTTATCAATGACATTCCATATTCGCTGATCCCTGGCGAAACCATCTTATCTTTTATACGAAGAAATTTAGGAGGCGATCTCGTACCTACTTTATGTGATGCGCCCAATTTGGATCCATTTGGTAGTTGTCGGGTTTGTAGCGTAGATGTGGCCTTGGTGCAAAACGGAAACGCAAAGGCGATGGCTTCTTGTCATACTCCTGTGATGGAAAATTCATACATTTATCCTACCAGTAAACGGATTCAAAAACTGCGTAAAAATATAATCGAACTCGTTTTGACCGATCATCCTTTGGATTGCCTCACTTGCGAAGTCAATAATAATTGCGAGTTGCAAAGTGTTTCCGCCCAAGTTGGCGTGCGTGATGTTCGCTATCCGGAAGGCAAAACACAACTTGATCGGAAAAAAGATTTGAGTCATCCTTACATGACAAGTGATATGAGTAAATGTATCAACTGTTTTAGATGTGTGCGCGCCTGCGATGAAGTACAAGGTCAATTTGTATTAAGCATGGCAGGTCGTGGGTTTGATAGTCATATTGTAAAAGGAACCGAACAAACATTTTTTGAAAGCGATTGTGTAAGTTGCGGTGCCTGTGCACAAGCCTGTCCTACCAGTGCCATCAGCGATGTGTTTGAAAGTAAAAGCATCGTCGCAAAAGAGAAAACCAGAACCGTTTGTACGTATTGTGGTGTAGGATGTAATTTGGAAGTAGCCACTGTTAATGGCGAAATTAAAAGTATACAGGCGCCCTACAATGCAGAAGTAAACCTAGGGCATACTTGTTTGAAAGGACGTTATGCCTTTCAGTTTTATAATCATGGTGATCGCTTGCGAACGCCTTTGATTAAAAAGAATGGTGAGTTTGTGGCGGCTACTTGGGATGAGGCCTATGATTTTATTGCCCATAAACTGACCGAAATAAAGGCAAATTATGGAGCGGATGCCATTGGTGGTATATCTTCAGCTCGTTGTACGAATGAAGAAAATTATTTGATGCAAAAGTTTATTCGTGCTGTAATTGGAACGAATAATATTGACAGTTGTGCACGTGTATGTCACTCACCCACTGCGCTCGGTATGCAACGTACCTTTGGCACTGGCGCTGCTACCAATTCGGTGGTGGATTTAAAGTATACGGATTGCATAATGGTAATTGGTGCCAATCCAACCGATGGGCATCCTGTAACCGGAGCCAAGATGAAGCAATTTGCCATGAAAGGAAAACCATCCATTGTGATTGATCCACGACGTACCGAAATGGCCAATTATGCCACCTATCACTTACAATTGAAGCCGGGTACGAATGTGGCCTTGCTCAATATGATGCTGTATTATATTATCAGTGATGGATTGGAAGATCGTCAGTTTATCGAAAGCAGAACAGAAGGCTATGAAGATTTTAAGCAACATGTGTTGAGCATGAATGTTGATGATTTGCAAGGTATTTGCGGAGTGGATAAAGAATTGGTGCGGAAAGCGGCCAAAGCCTATGCCACAGCCCCAATGCGATGAGCTTTCATGGTTTGGGTGTTACCGAACATACGCAGGGAACCTTTACCGTGATGCTGATTGCGGACCTTGCAATGATAACAGGAAATATCGGTAGACGAGGCGTAGGGGTAAACCCACTACGTGGACAAAACAATGTGCAGGGAACTGCCGATATGGGCTGTCAACCGCATCAGGGAGCAGGATACCTCGATGTTACCGATGCGTCCTATCACCAAAAGTATGAAACGTTTTATGGTGCCAAATTGCCAAATTATGTGGGATTAAAAATTCCGCAAATGTATGATGCCGCAATAGCCGGAAAATTTAAGGCCTTGTGGTTGATGGGCGAAGACAATGTGCAAACCGATCCGAATACCAACCATGTGAAGGAGGCCATGAATAACTTAGAGTTGTTGGTGGTGCAGGAATTATTTATGACCGAAACTGCGAAGATGGCACATGTGATATTGCCGGCCACTTCGTTTCTTGAAAAAAGCGGCACCTTTACCAATGGCGAACGAAGAATTCAACGAGTGAATCAAGTAGTAGAACCTATTGCCGGTACCAAGACGGACGGACAAATAGTGGTGGATATCATGAATAGAATGGGTTATGAGCAAGTGGACTATGATCCGAAAGTAATACTCGAAGAAATTTCTCAAATTGTACCGTTTTTTGCCGGAGTGAAATGGGATGAACTTGGCGAAAATGGCAAACAATGGCCGGTGTTAGAAGATGGAAGCGATACAGAAATTCTACATACTGAATCGTTTAAGATTGGAAAGGGGCAATTTAAAAAGGCCACTTGGGTAGAATCATCAGAACTGTTAGATAATAAAAAGGAGTTTCCGTTCATACTAACTACGAATAGAGAATTGGAACATTACAATTGCGGCGCACAAACACGTCGAACCGGCAATGCGGATATACTATTGACCGATACCTTAATGATCCATCCAACAGATGCGGCCAATCACTTCATCGAAAATGGAGACATGGTTTGCATCGAAAGTGCCAGAGGGAAAATTGATGTCAAAGCAAAAATTACAGATGAAGTAAAGCCCGGCATTTTATCTTCTACCTTCCATTATCCTGAAGTGAGTATGAATATACTGACGAGTTCAGTGACTGATACTGATGCACTTTGTCCTGAATATAAAGTTTGTGCCGTGCGAATTCGGAAGAGCAAGGGGAAGTATAAATTGGTTTAATTTGATAATTTGAAGATGAGGGAATTTGAAGATGAGGGGATTTGAAGATTTGAAGATGTGCCAATTTGAAGATTTGAAGATGAGGGAGTTTGAAGATTTGTAAATGCACTTTATAATGCAAAGATGTTTTTTCCTTTTCATTCGAGTAGATTTCCAGCGCTATGGCAAAAGGACTAATGGGGAATTAATTTATTTTCACCGTTCTTTTATTTCCATTATTTTTGAAACAAATATTTTCTAAGATGACCATTCATTGCTCGGATTGTAAAGCACCTTTCTTTACAAGCAGGTACTGGTAATCCGAAAAATTTCAAGGTGTGGAAAAATGGACACCATTGCAAGTTCGATATTTTAATAAATTTTTAAATAGAAGTAGAAATGAATGAAATTATTTGCCCGCATTGTCACAAAGCATTTAAAGTGGATGAGGCTGGATATGCGGATATTCTGAAACAAGTGCGGGATTATAAGTTTGAAGAAGAATTACAGAATAGATTACACCTTGCAGAACAAGAAAAGAAAAATGCAATAAAACTTGCAGAGGCCAATCTTAAAAATTCGTTACAAGATGAACTTGCAAATAAGGATAAAGAAATCATTCAACTTAAAGCGAACAGTGAGCGCATATTATCTGAACAATTAGTAGAAAAAGATAATTTGCTAAGAGAAATGAAAGCAAAACTGGAGAATGCTGAAATTGTAAAAAAGCTTTCTGTTACAGAAGCAATCCAAAAAATTGAGAAGGAAAGAGACGATTTAGCAAGTAATGTAAAGCTAAAAGAAGCAGAAAAGCTATTGCTTGAAAAATCTTTAAGTGAAAGGTACGCTGCCGAACTTAAGACAAAGGATGATATTATTAAAATGAAGGATGAGGAAATTACCCTTCTAAACGATATGAAACTCAAACTGTCCACTAAAATTATTGGTCAAACGCTAGAACAACATTGCGAAATGGAATTCAATAAGCTACGAGCCACGGCCTTCCCAAAAGCATATTTTGAAAAAGATAATAATAGCAAAACAGGAAGTAAAGGCGATTATATCTATAGAGAATCTGATGAGGCCGGTAATGAAATTATTTCTGTAATGTTCGAAATGAAAAATGAAGGTGATGAAACAGTTTTAAAAAAGAAGAACGAAGATTTTTTTAAGGAACTCGATAAGGATAGAAGGGAGAAGAATTGTGAATATGCTGTGTTGGTGACGCTGTTAGAAGCTGACAATGAACTTTACAATACCGGTATTTATGATGTCTCGCACAAGTATGAAAAAATGTATGTAGTGCGGCCACAGTTTTTTATACCCATTATTACCCTACTTCGAAATGCCGCAATGAATTCAATGAAAGCTAAAGCGGAATTGGCTTTGGTGAAAAATCAAAATATTGACATTACAAATTTCGAAAACAAAATCAATGCGTTCAAGGAGGGCTTTGCGAAGAATTATGATTTGGCCAGTCGTCAATTTAAAACCGCCATCGATGAAATCGATAAAACCATTGATCACCTTCATAAGACAAAAGATGCATTGCTTTCGTCGGTAAACAACTTGCGGCTCGCGAATAACAAAGCTGAAGATTTAACTATTAAAAAACTGACAGCTGGAAATCCTACCATGAAGGCAAAATTTTCGGAATTAAACAATACCGACGATTTGACCTCATAAAAGGACCGATGCTTTGCTCGCCTATTGAATAAACTTCCCAGTCACTTTCTTTAATCTGGTTTCCGACTCTTTCAGATTGTATCGTGCGATCACCAATCTTGTAATGGCTGCCTCGTAGCTGCTTTGACTTTCTTTGGTTTCCAGATAATTGCCGAGCCCTAGTTTCAATCGCTCCAGCATGATAAACAAACTTTGTTCGGCCAGTTTAATATTTTCTTCTTCTAATGCCAGCGTTTCCCGATCGCCAAGCCAGCGAGCATACGCCGTATTCGTTTCCGAAAATATTTTAGCCTGAATACGTTCTACGTCCAGTAAATTATTTTGCAACTGGATATTGGCTACCTGTACTTGCTTTTTTACCTGAAGGCCATTAAATACATTCCATGTGATGTTAAAGCCGGTATTGAATCCTATATTTTGTGTAAACAGTGCAAAGCCCGCCGTGTTGGAATTTCTACCAAAAGCATAGCTGCTGCTTAGTCCGACCCGAGGTAATGATTGCGATTTTAGTTCTTTAATGAATTGTTTTGTTACCAATATATTTTTTTTAGCATACTGTATACTACGATTGTTATTTTCAATTTGTTGTCGGATATCATCCATCGATTCCATGCTTGCAAATGCAAAGTTGGTATCTACCGTAAAAGCAGTACTTGGTTTCTCTTGCATGAGCAGTGTGAGATTGTGTTTGAATTCTTTGAGGATGTTTTTTTGTGAAATAAGATTTGATTTCTGTGCGTTTAGGTCCAGCTTCGCTTGTAATAGCTCTACGTTGGAACCCGAACCAATCTGCAATTTTTTCTCTGCAACTTTTATCCGCTCGTTCGAAACATCTATTGCGGCATTAATACCCTTTATGAGTTGTTCTTGCTTTACAATTTGATAATAATAATACGTCAGTTGTTCCACCGTATTTTCTATTTGAATTTTAAAACTGAGTTCGCCCTGCTGTTCCAGTAAATGCAGTCGCTCTTTAGTTGCATACATTTTCAAGCCATCAAAGAGGGTATAGGTTAGAAAGGCGCCTGCTGAGAGGTTTTTAGAAATGACCCCGCTTTTGTTTACACTTTGTCCATTCGAAAATTCTTGTTTGGTAGTATTATTTGCAAAATTTCCATTTGAGTTCACATCCAATTTTGGTAAAAAACCGGCCGCGCCTAGGTTGTTTTCGATACCTGCTATCTGCGCATTGTTTTTTGCAATCTGAATATCGTAATTGTTTTGCAATGCGCGTGCTACAGCCTCTTCATAAGTCAACATGCCATTGAGTTGCGCACAAACCATTGCCGGCATCGAAAGAAGTAATATTATTAGATATCTACGCATGTTTTGTTTCTTTTGATAAATAACTATAGATGGCAGGTATTACAAACAAAGTAAATATCAATGCGAAAAGAATGCCACCAACAATTACAATTCCCATTCCCATTCTGCTTTTAGCACCGGCACCTAATGCCAACGCAATTGGCATCGCACCTAATGCCGTTGCTATATTGGTCATTAAAATGGGTCGTAGACGTGCTTCTGCTGCTGCTTGTATGGCTTCTTTTTTGGCCATACCTTTTTCTTTCAACTGATTTGCAAATTCTACAATCAATATTCCATTTTTGGTTACCAGCCCAATCAGCATGATAATACCAATTTGACTAAAGATATTTAATGTTTGATTAAAATACCAGAGCGACAAAACCGCGCCGGCCAAGGCCAATGCGATGGTCAACATGATGTAAATGGATCTCTAAAACTTTCGAACTGTGCGGCTAATACCAAATAAATCAGAACAAGTGCCAAACTGAATGCAAATAGGATACTGGAAGAGCTTTCCTCAAAGTCGCGTGATGCCCCGGTGAGTGCAGTTGTAAAGCTTGGATCTAAAACCTTATTTGCAATTTTTCTCATTTCCTCGATCCCATCACCCATGGTTTTTCCTGGAGCCAAACCTGCCGAAATGGTGGCAGATTGGTATCTGTTGTAATGATACAGTTGCGGTGGCGAACTTTCTTCATTAAAAGAAACTACATTGTCGAGTTGAATTAATTCTCCTCTGTCGTTTCGTAAATACAATGATTTGATATCAAGAATTTCATCTCTGTTTTGGCGACTAAATTGCCCAATTACTTGGTATTGTTTGCCATTCATGTTGAAATAATTAAATCGTTGTCCACTAAGAGCGAGTTGCAAGGTTTGTGCAATTTCCGCAACAGATATTCCTAAATTTTTTGCTTTCTCTCTATCAATACGAATATTGATTTCAGGTTTATTGAATTTTAAATTACAATCAACTGCTTGAAATACAGGATTCTTATTGGCCTCTTCAAGAAATACGGGCAATTTTTCTTTTAATTTTTCGAAATTGGGTGCCTGCAATACAAACTGTATAGGCAATCCCCCGCGTCCCCCTCCACCGGCAGAGATGGTTTGTTCTTGAATAACAAATGTTTTTCCCTGCGGAAATTTCTTCGCTTGCTTTGAAATATAATCTGCTATTTGTTGCTGACTTCTTTTGCGTATGCTTGCATCTGTAAGGGCCAAGCGTACAAAAGCCGTATTCACGGCTCCTGATCCGGTGAAGCCCGGTGCGGTAACGGTTAGGCAAACTCTTTTTTCAGGTATGGAATCTTCGACAAACTGTGTGAAGGCTTTTACAAAATTGTCGGTGTATTCATAGGAAGATCCTTCAGGGGCGGTAAGTGATACACGCATCCAATTTCGATCTTCAAGGGGCGAAAGCTCATTTTGTAACTGACTTCCCAAATAGAACGTCAGTACAGTGGATAGTACAAGAATGACTATAGCCAACCATCTTCTTTTTAAAAAGGCTCGTAAGGAATCGCCGTAATTACTTGTCAATCTCAAAAAGAACGGTTCCGTCATTTCATAGAATTTGGTTTTTTTGTGCACCTTTCGTACCAAACGAGCATTCAGCATCGGTGTTAGTGTGAGCGAAACAAATGCTGATATTAACACGGCTCCTGCTATTACCACTCCAAATTCTCTGAAAAGCCTTCCCACAAATCCCTCCAGAAAAATTACCGGCATAAATACGGCTGCAAGGGTGATGGATGTAGAAACCACCGCAAAGAAAATTTCCTTAGAACCTTTGTGTGCAGCCTCTATAGGGCTCATGCCTTCCTCTATCTTTTTATAAATATTTTCGGTAACCACAATGCCATCATCTACTACTAGCCCGGTGGCAAGCACAATAGCCAGCAAGGTCAGTACGTTTACCGAATATCCCATGATATACATAATGAAGAAGGCCCCAATTAAGGAAACCGGAATATCAATTAATGGGCGAATGGCAATCAGCCAATCGCGGAAAAAAAGATAGATAATCAGAATCACCAGCAATATGGCGATGGCCAGGGTTTCAATTACTTCAGCAATCGATTTCTTGATAAAGAGGGTATTATCCAATGCAATATTTACCTGAAAATCTTTGGGCAATTCCTTTTTGATTTTATCAAAGCGTTTGTAAAATTCTGTAGAGATATCAAGGTAGTTGGCGCCTGGTTGAGGTACAAGACCCAGACCGATCATCGGAGTGCCCGACTGCCGCAACTGTGTCTCTTCATTTTCGGGACCTAAATTTACATCGCCAATATCTTTAAATCGAATGACTTTATCTGCCACCGATTTGATAAGGAGGTTTTCAAAATCTTCTTCAGTCTGTAATCGACCGGCTGTTTTCAAGGTTAACTCCGTGGAATTGCCTGCAATTTTTCCTGAAGGGAGTTCAACATTCTCGCGGTCTAATGCTGCCTTTACATCTTGTGGGGTAAGTCCAAAAGAAGAGAGACGCACCGGATCAAGCCATAAGCGCATCGCATATCTTTTTTGACCCCAAATTTGAATCGTACTAATACCGGGAATGGTTTGAAACCGCTCGGCCAGCACATTTTCGGCAAAATCACTCACCTCTAGTTGTGAGCGGGTATCCGATTGAATGGTGAGTGAAAGGATGGCATCCGAATTGGCATCTGATTTGGTAACCGTGGGCAGGCCATCAATGTCTTGCGGTAATTGTCTCACTGTTTGCGAAACTTTGTCTCGTACATCATTTGCTGCCGCTTCGAGATTGGCACTCAAATTAAATTCAACTGTAATGCTACTAGATCCCTGATTGCTTGCCGATGAAATGTTGCGAACTCCGTCAATTCCATTAATTGCTTTTTCGAGGGGCTCTGTAATTTGTGCTTGTATTACGTCGGCATTGGCTCCTGCATAATTTGTTTTAACCGTTATCACAGGTGGGTCAATAGACGGATACTCTCTTACACCAAGAAAGGTATATCCAATGGCTCCAAACAGTATGATCACCACGTTCATTACAATGGCTAATACCGGTCTGTTAATACTGATGGAGGAAATATTCATACGTGGAATTCTAAATTAGTTTTTAATACTGATGATTTTTACGGAGGCCCCCGGTTTTAACGACATGATTCCGGTTACGATAAGTGTATCTCCATTAGCAAGTCCTTGTGTTATTTCAATTTGGGCATCATTTCGCACGCCGGTTTGCACCATTACAGGTTGCGCTTTTCCAGACTTATATACAAATACCTTTTTGCCTTTTAATTCCGGAATTAAGGCTTCGGTGGGAACCATCAGCGCGCTTTGTTTTTGGTGGCTACCAGTTCAATTCGGGCAAAGGCACCAGGATAGATGTCGGGATGCGATTGTGAACAAAGGGCACGCACCATCAGGTTTCGCGTTTCTGCATCAATTTTGGGTTCTATGGCAAATACCTTCGCAAAAAATTTCTGATTTGAATTGTCTACTGTAAATTGAATCGCATCTCCGTTTCGAATAATGTCGGAATATTTTTCAGGAATGGTAAAATCTACTTTTAAACTACTGGTTTGTTGCAGTGTGGCAATTTCAGTGGCATTGGTAACATAGGCTCCGGCACTCACTTTTCGCAATCCTATTTTGCCAGAAAAGGGTGCTCGTATTTCTGTTTTGGCAATTTGCGCTTTTGTATAATCGATATCGGACGTAATTAAATGCAATTGATTGGCGCCTTCATCATATTCTTGTTGGCTGATACCCTGTATGGCTAATAGTCCTTGTAACCGTTCACTTTTTTCTTTTGCGAGTTTCAGCTGAAATCCGAGTCGACGCAGTTGCGCTTGCAAATCCGCGTCATTTATTTTAGCCAGTAAGGCTCCTTGATTAACAAAATTTCCTTCCTTAAAATGAATCGATACCAGTTTGCCCGATACCTCCGGATGCAGGCTTACTTCTTCATTCGCTCGTATGGTGCCGGAAGAAAAGATTTTATTGTCAAGTATTTGTTCGGTCACCAGAAAGCCGGTAACGTTGGCTGTTTGAGGCTTTCCACCGCTGCCTTTTGGCATCTGCTCTTTTTTCTCTGTAAGGTAAAACACTTTTATGGCCACCAATAGGAGAATGACTACAATGACAATGATGATTGTTTTAAGCCTCATTTTTGTTTGCTTGATTTTTTAAAATTGATAAAGATTTTTTTGGTGGGTAGTTCCTCCAGATTCGTTTGCATTTTTGATAAATGGCCATATAATACTTTTTGCTGCGAGGCAGAAAGGCCATTTAGGGCATAGGCATTTACGGCATCAATGGCTTGATGGATTTCGGGGAGAATCCGAAGCGATTTTTTGGTCAACTCTACCAGATAGGCTCTTTTATCTGTTGGGTTTTGAATTTTGCGTAGGTATTTTTTTTCGATAAGAAAATTCATAATACGAACCATTGACACCTTATCCATCTTTAGCTGGTCGCAAATGTATTGCTGAGTGCATCCATTTTCAAGACGTTCAATTAGAATTAAAATGGAGTAATATCGTTCTATTTCTAAATGCTCTAGTCTTTTGGTCAAGGCCCCATAATAGCTTTTTGTCAAAATAGCTAATGACCTTCCCAGCGGAAGCGACTGACAAAGGTTTTTGTGTATGGAGCTATTCATTTTTTCAAAAGTAGCTTATTTTATGAATAGTTAGCACTGTAAACTATTCGAAAATCTTTTTTGAGGCCACTTTGTTCCGATGTGAACTATTGATGATTATCTATAAAGCTATCTTAAATAAAAAGTAGCCCATAGCATATTATATTACTTTCCACTTTTGCCTTGATGCAAAAGTTGAGCAAAAAATCAAGCCTGTCGAAAAATAGCTAAAATGTGTCCAAAAAATCGAAAGCAATTGAGTCACAACATGAGAACTTATCATATCGTGTGCGAGACCTTTCACCAAATGATACCGGTCATCATCATGCAGGGAAATTGCTTTTTGCGACTTTTTGGCCACATTTCTTTACGCAATTTTTCTAAGGGCGCTGAAGTAACATGATTCTAAATATTAAGGAAAGTAAAACAAAAATTACTACAGGCTTTGCCTGATGAGTGCTGTGCGATTTACTACTGTAATTTTGCTGATAATCATAGAAATATGTAATCACGATAGGTTGCCATTACATATTTCTAATCGGCATCTACTCCAGAAAGCTTTCGGGATAAGGTTTATAAGAAATAGGCATATTTTATAAATCGCTCTGCTTCTATACCATATCGTATAATGTGTAAGTGGGATTTTGCACAAAATTTGCAAGTCGACTACTGGCGATTGGTTTGATTTTGTTTGTCAAAAATCAATTATTTTCATATTGCTGTATAGCTAAGGCCGCTCTAGAGTGGGGCTAGCGCAAGCAATTAAACTCCGCACGAATACTTCTAATTATTAAAGAGGGCTGTTGTTTTTAGGAGCTTGCCGATAGTTGCTTGAGAATAAATAGTCGCAGTAGGTTTAATGCAGCATTTGCAACCAGTATCGTATTTTTTTCACGATCGTAGGGAGCGATTATTTTTTTTGTGAGCTTGGTGCTACTACTGTTGAGGCCAATCCAAACGGAATTATCATGGTCCTTTTTTTCGAGGTAACCGCTTACCGATAGCGCAAAGTCCGACTTAAATTTTTCTCTACATTTTTGCGCCATTTCAATGACCGTTTCTTCGCTTACCACACCAAACCGATCAATCGTATCTTTGGATACTTCCAAAACATTTTGCTTGCTTTCAATACTATACGGAACTATTCCCCCTTTAAAGTAGGCGGAGGAGCCTTTGATGGAGGTAATTCTACTCGCAATACTGCCTCCGGTGCAGCTTTCGGCAACTGAAATGGTTTTCTGATTGCGTACCAATAGTTGTCCTAGCACGAATTCTAATTCGAGGTCGGCATCTATGATAGTGATATTGTGAAGAATTTCCTTTAAACGATGAAAATGTGTTTCTAATATGCCTTCTTCAATATCGGTGGCGGTAAGTCGCAGTTTTACAATATTTATTTTGGGCAGATAGGCTAATTTGATTTCCGGGGGTAGGGTAGCTTCAAAATCTTTTAATCGTTCTGCAATAAAGCTTTCTCCCTCACCGGAGGTTACTAAGGTGCGATGGATAAAATTAGGTGTTTTGAAGTTGGCTTGTAAATAGGACAATACATGAGTTGAAATGATATACTGCATTTCATTGGGCACACCGGGCAAAGAAATGATTACCTGGCCTTTTTCTTTAAATAGCATACCAGGTGCGGTGCCTTCCTCATTAAATAGCACCTCACAAACTTCGGGCACCATTGCTTGCATCAGGTTTGATTGTAGCATGGGTCTATTTCGTTTATCAAAGTAGGACATAATATGTTTTAATACCGCGGCATTTTCTATTAATCCGCTATTAAAGTACTCGCACAAAACAGGTTTGGTAATATCGTCTGAGGTGGGTCCTAAACCACCGGTGATAATAATAATATCCGAATCGTTTCGTTCCCGCTCCAATGCATCCAAAATTTCTTGTTTGTTATCACCTACGGCAATTCGTCTTTTTACCGGTATGCCTATTGGATTCAACTGCTGTGCAATCCAGGCCGAATTGGTATCGATGGTTTGACCAATCAGCAATTCATCACCAATGGTAATAATGGAGCAGAAGGTTTGTTTCAATTCAGTTGTCATAAGAGTCAAATGTAGTTTAAAATTGCTTTCGGAATTTCGAAAAAATTACCAGCCGCCACCGCCACCGCCACCTCCTCCGCCGCCGGACGATCCGCCACCACCGCTTCCACTGCTACTGTTACTACTTGGTGGTGTAGATGCTGAAGAAACGGTATTTGATAAGCCACTACCAAATGCGGATGCAAAGGATTGGGAACTTTCTGAAAAACTACCGTGCTGACTCATCTTGTAATAGGACGGTTGATACCCCCCGTTGAGGGCTTGTTCTACAATTCCTTTAAAGCGATCTGACCATTTATTTTCAATTCCCAAAGCGATGGCATACGGAAGGTATTTTTCAAATAATTGGATATTATCTTCGGGAGGATTCAACCTATCTAAAACATTTTTCTCGGTGGTTTCCATATACATTTTAAATCCGAGTATTTTGTCGGCCATCTTGCGACCCTTTGCCGAATAGGCTTTAATAATTTTCATAAAGAAAATTTGAATGGCCATTCCGATGGCTAATAAAACGATTATGTACAGGATGCTAAGCCCTGGCGGTTGTACGATGGTGATGTAAATAAAACTGCCAATGATTGCCAAGATGAGCAGAAAAAGGCCTATCCCGATATAGTCTTGATTTAAAGATAAAAATCCCTTTTCTGTTTGATCTTTTTTCTTAGTTAGAATTGCAGCATCCATATTATTTTTAAAACTGGTGCTGATTTTTGAAAAGGCGGGATTGTAGCTTCCTCTTTCAATTTTCATTCCAAATAAATCGGAGGCATCAAAGCCATACTGGGTATACATTTCATAATCTCTGGGTATTTCGGAATCCTTCTGTAATTCGGGTGCAGAAAAGGTATAGACGTTTGATTTAAAGAGAATCCCCTCACGTTCCACCTCAATTTGCAATTTTTTTTGTACTGCTAAATCTATCAATGCTGCAGATAGTAGTTTGTCATTGTATTCTTGATGATAGATATATCCTACATCAGCAGGTGACAAACCATCGGGCGGTGTAAACTCAGGTATCACTACCCCTTGTTCCGGATCTTTGCCCACTTTTTTCCAATGGAAATATAATGAAAGGAAGAGTAGTATCACAAACAACACTAAACCCGCTATTGCTTTATTGTCTACAACAAAACTTTTGAATTGATTGAAATGGCTTTCCTCTTGTAAAATTCCTTTCTTTACAGATACCGATATGGTCAATCCCTGATACGGGTTCAGTCGTTTATTGGTATAGAATTTTATTTGATTTTCGCCCGTGTTGCTATAGTTGCAATCGTGTTTTTGTTCGCCTTGTAACCCAGTATAACATTGCCGGTCGATAATGCTTGCCCCTGCAGGAAAGTAAATTTCGCAAGAGGCTTTATCGATCGAAAAACTCCAACCATTGCCACTAACATTCCAATAGAACTCGTCGAATGGGGAATGGAATTTGAGTTGTTTGGCGGTGCTGTAGCGTATAACATAGGTATGAATTCCATCCTCGAGAAAGGCTTCCCTTTTGCCGCAAAATATGCGCAATCCATTACTCAGTTTTTCGGTGTGGAAATTTTCTATTTCTCCGTTTCTGCTTATGGAGTGCAAGGTAAAGGGTACAGTGCTAATAAATCCTTTAGGGCTTGTATACCTTGTTGGAAAATCTCTGGTAATGCCTCGTTGGATGGTGTTGTTGCTATTTTCGTCGCTGAAGTTTGCAATCGTAATCGTTTCCATTACATCAAGGGTGCCGTCTTGTTGAATGTTTATTTTACTATCAAAAGAAAGAATTCGGTCATTCAAATCTTTTGCGGAAAGGGCATTTCGGAGCGATTGGTTTTTGCTGAGTGTTACTACTACAGCCTGATTGAGTGCTTTCTCAAAGAGCTGCATCGCCAGTTTATCTTTTATTTTTTGGCCTTTACACTTCGTTTCGATTTCATTGAATTTTTTTTCAATAAGAGTCTGCGAAAGCGAAATGATACTATCTCGATAAATGGCGTAATTCGATTCGAAATGAATAGCCGCGGTGCCATTTTCCTGAACTACTTTTTGACATTGTTTTTTTAAAAGGGAATGATAAGCTGAATCTGTAAACAATTTATCAGCCATGGTATTATACAACCGTTCCCTAGCCTGTGAAATACAACTTACGAGTAAAAAGGAAACGAGAAACCACAGATACTTTATCATGCCTAGCATTTGTTTCTGTATTTAAAAACTAATTTTGGGGGCCGTATGTGCTGCTTCATCTTCTTTGAAAAACACCTCATCGGCAAATCCGAATAGACCGGCCACCATATTTTTGGGAAACACTGCTCGATTCTGATTGAATTCTCTTACGGTTCCGTTATAATAGCGTCGGCTGGTATTTATTTTTTCTTCTATGGCCGCAAGGTCTTCCTGCAGTTTTAAAAAATTTTGATTGGCTTTCAATTCCGGATAATTTTCACTCACTTGGTACAGGTCAATCAAGGCTTTGTTGAGTCCTGTGTTGGCCTCATTTTGTTCGGCAGGGGAGGAGGCCATGGCACTTTTATTGCGCCATTTGGTTACTTCAATTAATGTATTGTTTTCATGTCCGGCATACCTTTTTACAGTTTACACCATATTGGGTATTACATCGTTGCGTTGTTGTAAATAGGAGCCGATGCCACTCCAGGCTTCTTTTACCAGAATGCGAGCTTTGGTGAGACTGTTATATACCGAAATAATAAAAAAGGCAGCAAGAATAAGAATACCGCCAAGGACGAGTAATGAAGTCATAGTTATTTTTGATTTAAAAGTTGAATCAAATATACTTTAAAAACGGATTATATATCCAGTAAAATGGAGGCTTGTTATTTGGAAGCCTACAGAACAGCTATGAAGCAGATAAAGAAAGAGTGGTTACGAGTCAATTGAATCGATTTCCTCTACACGTTTCTTTTTTCGCAGACCGGGCAACATTAGATAGCCGAACAAGATACCGCTTAGGATGCCACCAATATGTGCTGCATTGTCGACTCCTTCTTTTAAGCCACTTGCCAAATTATATACGATGTAAATGGCAATACTGATGAATAGGGGTCTACGTGTAGATTTTTCCACGAGAGGGGTGGTGAGCAGGGCCAGAAAGACGCCATACATCCCAAATATGGCACCCGATGCACCGGCACTAACGGAGACATCATGCCACCACAAACTGGTACTACTGGCAATAATACCGGTGAGTAGATACGTCACTATAAATCTCGTTTTGCCCAATAGAGGTTCCAGCATCAAACCAATAAAGAGGAGGGCATACATATTTAGTAGGAGATGTATCAGTCCGATATGAATAAAACACGAGCTGAGTAAACGCCACCACTGACCTTTTATGGTAAGTGGTTTGTAGTTAGCACCCCATTGCAACAAACTATGAATATCGGGGCTCATGGCATCCACACCGCTGACGAGCATCGCCAGAAAAATCAGGATATTCAGATTGAGTAGTATGGGTGTAAAATAGTAATTGTGGGTAGGTTTAAAAATGGCGATAAAATCTTTAAAAATATCCAAACCGCCGGGCTCAGGTAATCGCAATAGATCTTGTTCATCTGCCACCAGTCGTTCTCGAATGAATTCGTAATTTTCGTCGAGAGTATGGTAAGCATAGGTTTTTTTTACCGCTGCAAATTTTTCGACAAATTGTTTGACCTGTTTTTTGTTTTTCCCTAAGTCAAACATTTCGTTACCGGTAGAGCTGCTTTGTATAGTAGCGGTTTGTGACTGAATGGTGATTTTGATTTCGGCATTAAACTTCCATAGACCGTTTTGCGTGCCGGCTATAATGCCCCTGTTGCTGATGTAATGCACATCCCATTGCAATTCCTGCGCGGTATACAGGCAGAGCATCAAAAACTGTGATGGGGTAAGATAAGATTGTACAAAATCCTCCGAATATTTGGGAGGGAAACCGCTTGCCATAATTTAGAAATTCAGTGAGTAAATATAAACCCAAATTACGCAATTGGATTTTATGAAATAAAATGCTAGTGTGTTTTGCGTTTAGCTCACCCGTCCCCTTATTCAGAGATTAAGTAATTCCAATGATTCATTCGGGAGTAGATGCATTCTTAGTAGGGGCCTCCAATACCATCTGCGAAGCCACTCCTAAATTTAACAAAATACTACCGTTCCCTTTTTATTTTTGTGATTCATTTGTGAGCCTTGAAACCATTTGCAATTTTTTATTGTTATGTAGTGCGCTGATAAGTTGCGCGCAGGATAGCCATCGACGCGACAATTATTTTGAAACCTTTGTAGAGGTGAAAGATTCCATCGACAGCATTGTAGTGTATAAATCAAAGCGGGAGATGCAAACCTATCATGCCGGCAACAAAGTAAAAAAGTATATGATTTCCTTGGGTATGGAACCCATAGGCCCCAAGCAATTTGAGGGCGATTTGAAAACACCCGAGGGGCAGTATATCATCCACACCCGAAGCCGCGAAAGTTCCTATCATGCCAATTTGGGCATCTCCTATCCCTCCATGAGTGATTCCTTATCGGCCATCAATCAAAATAAATTACCCGGTGGCGATATCAAAATTCATGGATTCCCCAACAAGCATCAAAAATACCAGGAACGTGAGTTCCTAAATACCGACTGGACCGTAGGATGCATCGCCGTTTCCGATTTTGAAATCGACGAATTGTATGCCTGGGTGAAGGCGTACTGTCCGATTACTATTTTACCGTAGGGGAGGGATTATCATAATACCAACGACGGCGTAATCCAAAAAATGGAATAAAATGTTCGTTTATAAACGCAGGTTTGCCATATACTAATTTACATAAAATCTTTTCATGGTTTTTTGTAGATTCGTGTTTTACAGAATTAGACACTGAAAGATCAAATTGTATGGCTAAAGCAAAAAAAGAAACCGACAACGGAGGTTCGCAAACACCTTTGAAAAAACTAACAAAGCGTGAGCAAACAAAAGAAAAAGCAATTGAAGTGACCCTTTGGGAAGCTGCTAATAAATTGAGAGGAAGCGTTGAGCCTGCCGAATACAAACACGTTGTATTGGGACTGATATTTTTAAAGTTTGCCAGCGACAAGTTTGAAGACCACCGAGCCAAACTTATGGCCGAAGGAAAAGAGAAGTATATAGAAATGCCAGAGTTCTACAACATGAACAATGTATTCTTTTTAGAAGAAACTAGCCGTTGGAGTTATTTGATAAAAAGAGCCAAACAAAATGACATTGCCTTACTCATTGACACTGCTTTGCATACCATTGAGAAAAACAACAAAGCCCTACGCGGTGCTTTGCCCGACAATTACTTTTCTCGTTTGGGTTTGGATGTAACCAAACTTGCTTCACTGCTCGATACCATTAACGATATTGACACCACCAAAGACCCAAAACAAGATGTAGTTGGCAAAGTGTATGAATACTTCCTTTCAAAATTTGCATTGGCAGAAGGAAAAGGCAAAGGAGAATTTTATACACCTAAAAGTATTGTAAACCTGATAGCCGAAATGATTGAACCTTACAAAGGTATTATCTATGATCCTGCTTGTGGTTCGGGTGGTATGTTTGTACAGAGTATTAAGTTTATAGAAGCACACCACGGCAACAAAAAAGAAATTTCTATTTACGGACAGGAATACACCAATACGACTTACAAACTGGCAAAGATGAACCTTGCCATACGAGGCATTAGTGGCAACCTTGGCGAAAAAGCAGCAGACACCTTTGCAGACGACCAACACAAAGACCTGAAAGCTGATTACATCATGGCGAATCCGCCCTTTAACCAAAAAGACTGGCGTGCCGAAAACGAACTCAAAGACGACCCACGTTGGAGAGGGTATGATGTACCACCGAAAAGCAACGCCAATTATGGTTGGATTTTGAATATGGTTTCTAAACTTTCTGACAATGGCATTGCAGGTTTTATATTGGCAAATGGTGCTTTGAGTGGAGGTGGCGAAGAATACAAAATACGCAGAAAGCTCATTGAAAATAATTTGGTGGAAGCTATTTTAGTATTGCCACAAGATATGTTTTACACTACAAACATTAGTGTAACGCTTTGGATTTTGAATAAAAACAAAAAAGCACACACGAGAAGTATTGGTGATGAAGTACGAAATTATAGAGACCGACAAAGAGAAATATTATTTTTAGATTTAAGACAAATTGGTGAACCTTTTGAAAAGAAATTTATTCAATTTAATGAAACGCATATTAAAGATGTTGCAAATACATTACATAATTGGCAACAAATAAACAATGATTATAAAAATATACCTGAATATTGTTATAGTGCTACATTTGATGAAATAGAAAAGAAAGATTTTAGCCTTGTACCAAGCAAGTATATTGAGTTTATAAATCGTGATGAAAATATTGACTTTGATGAAAAAATGCAATCACTGAAAAGCGAGTTTGCCGACTTGCTAAAAGCCGAAGCCCAATCGAAAGAAGATTTGCTAAAAGTGTTTGAGGAATTGGGGTATAAAATCATTGTCTGAATACGATTAAAAAGATTAAATGATGGACAAGATTAAGAAAGAAAATATAAATGAATTAACGCACAAAATAATCGGTTGTGCAATGCAAGTACATCGGATTTTGGGAAACGGTTTTCAAGAAGTGATATATCAACGTGCTTTGTCAATTGAAATGCGTTTAGCAGGATTGGAATTTGAACGGGAAAAAGAGATGCAAATTTTTTATAGAGAGGAAGAAATTGGAACGAGAAGAGTTGATTTTTTGTAGAAGGAAAAGTTATGGTAGAAATTAAAGCAATTGAAAAATTAGAAGATGTACATAAAGCACAAGCCATTAACTACTGTGAAGCATATAATATTGCTGACGGTTTGTTAATCAACTTTGGTGGTAAAAGTTTAGATTTTAAAAGGGTTTACAATAAAGATCTTGTAAATCCGACACATGGAAAAAAGTCTGAACACGATTAAAAGATTACAAGATGTAAAAGATTAAAAAATTGCAAGATGCAAAAGATTAAAAAATGAGAATATTTAGAGAAATAGAAATCCTGAAAATCACGAAATCAAGTAATCGTGTTCAGACTATAATTAAAGAATTGGGGCATGAAATTAAATTATAAAAAAATTGGTGAACATATCAGGCTTGTTGATGAACGAAATAAAGGGCTGCAAGTAAAACAGCTTTTGGGTTTAAGTATTTCAAAACAGTTTATTCCTTCTGTTGCCAATATTATTGGAACAGATATGGAGAATTATAAAATTATTCGTAAAAATCAGTTTGCTTGTAGCACAATGCAAGTAAGGCGTGATAAAAAAATGCCAGTTGCTTTGTTGCAAGTAGTTGATGAAGCAATTATTTCACAAGCCTATCCAATTTTTGAAGTAAAAGACCCAAAAGAACTTTTACCTGAATATTTAATGATGTGGTTTACACGTTCTGAATTTGACCGTGAGGCTTGTTTTCACGCTGTTGGAGGAGTAAGAGGTAGTTTGGAATGGGAAGATTTTGAAAATTTACAGCTACCCATTCCTCATCCAGACAAACAAAAAGAAATAGTAAAAGAATACAACATAATACAAAACCGTATAGACCTTAACCAACAACTGATACAAAAACTCGAAGAAACCGCACAGGCGATTTATAGGGAGTGGTTTGTGGAGGGAATTGATATTGAGAATTTGCCAGATGGGTGGAGAGTTGAAAAACTAAAAGATGTATGTACAAAAATTGGAAGTGGCTCAACTCCAACAGGAGGAAAGGAAAGTTATTTTACTTCTGGTATATCACTGATTAGAAGCACTAATATTTTTGATTACAATTTTTCATTTCAAGATTTAGCTTTTATTAGTCTTGAACAAGCAGATAAGTTGAAAAATGTTGAAGTCAAAGAAAGTGATATTCTATTCAATATAACAGGTGTTTCTGTTGCTCGTTGTAGTATGGTACCTAAAAATGTTTTACCTGCAAGGGTTAATCAGCATGTTATGATAATTAGACCAGATAGTAATTTGAATATTTCATTTTACCTGCTCTTGAATCTTTGTTCAACTGATAGTAAAAATGCATTGTTGGGTATCAGCCAATCAGGATCTACGAGAGAAGCAATTACGAAATCAGAAATTGAAGATTTTCAGATTGTTGTACCTGGAGATAAATTACTCCAAGATTTTGAAAAACAAATGAGCAAGTTGTTTCTACACAAAGATATGATTTCATTAGAAAGCCAAAAGCTAACGGAACTGAAAGATTTACTTCTTTCCAAATTAGCGACAATAGAAAATTAAAAAATATGAGTATGCAATCAGTTGAAATAACTAGTTCGGGAATTAAAAAAGTGCTTCAAAAATATACAGCTGAAAGGGCAATTGCTGAATATATATGGAATGGATTTGACGCCAAAGCATCCAAAATAAATGTTGATTTTGAAATTGATTCAATTGAGTTTGATACCTATAAATCAATAAGCATTTCAGATAATGGTGAGGGTATAATCTATGAAGACTTATCAGAAAGATTTAGAAAATTCTATGAATCAAACAAAGCTAGCATAAGCTCCGATAGTAATGATTTAACAAGAGGGAAAAATGGCTACGGAAGATTTACATTCCACAAATTTGCTAGATATGCTAAATGGTGTACTAAATACAACAAACCTGATGGCATTTTATACTCTTATGAAATAGCAATAAATAGTGATAACTTAAGAGATTACGAACCAAGTGAACCTATAAAAGAAAATAGCACAAGAGGAACAGTTGTTAAATTTACCGAAGTAAATTCAGATATATCGACTGCATTTATAAATGATATTTTAAAACCATACTTGAGGGCTGAATTTGCTTGGTATTTAGAACTTAAAGAAGAAAAGAAAATCTTTATTAATGGTGAAGAGTTAGATTATTCTTCAATTATTGCAGAAAATGAAAGTTTTCCTATTGAATTAAAATTAAGAAAAGAAGACATCAAGTTTGAGTGTAAATATATTCGATGGACGAATAAACTTAATGACGAATATTCAAGATTTTATTTCTTAAACGAAAGTTTGGAACTAAAGAAAACAAAAACAACTTCACTCAACAAAAAGGTGATAACTTTTGGCACAGCTTATTAATTGTTAGTGATTTCTTTAATCAAACAACAATTGAGGATGAAGATGAAATCGAAACCACTCCAAAACTTTTTAGTACGAGTGAGGAAAACTTAATATTCAAAAATCTAATTGGCAAATTAAATGAATATCTAAAAAACAAAAGACGTCCGTTTTTAAAAGTTCAGGCGGAAAAGCTAATTGAGAAATACGAGGATGAAAAAGTATTCCCCGATTTTGGAAATAATGAATGGGATGTTGCACGTAAAGAAAGTTTAGAAAATTTGGTTAAGGAAATATATGAAGTAGAGCCTGCTGTCTTTATGAAACTTAATAAAGAACAGAAAAGAATTTTTCTTTAATTACTCAATTTAGTGATGGATAGCTCTGAAAGTGAAAGTTTACTAAAAATCATTGGTGCTGTTGTAGAGTTGGATTCGGCTGACAGAAAAGAGTTTGCAAAAATTTTGGAAGAAACAAAATTGAAGTATGTAATAACTACGATTAATCTTATCAAGAATCGTTTGCTCATACTTGAAAATCTTAAAAAACTTGTTTTTAATGATGACCTGAAAGCAAACGAAAGAGACCATCTACAAAAATACATTGAAAAGCACTATTGGATTTTTGGGGAAGAGTATAGAATGGTATGTGCTGAAGAAGTCAAGTTTGAAGAAGCCTTAAAGAGATATATCTTCTTGTTGAGAGGAGTATCGGAAAAACAGTACATCAATCATCCACATAAGTACAAAGAAATGGACTTGTTTTTAGCAGGCACAGATTTTAGAGATGGAAGACCACACAATAGGGGACAAAGAAGTGGGGCAGATTAAAAGGTATATTGACGTTATTCTTGAGCAAGATGAATTTAATGACCACAATGAATATTGGTCTTTTTATCTAATTGGGCAAGATTATGACAATATTGTCAAAAGAGATATAAGCAAAATTGAAACAGGTTTACTTAGAAAGGCTGATAATCATTGTCTTTATGTGAAAAAAAGTGGAGTGAAATAACCAATGAAGTAGAAAGACGCCTAAAGTATTTATTTGAAAAACTAAAAATCGAAAGAGAAACACTTTCCAAGGGAAATTCGATTAAAGACATTATTGATATTGAACCAACTGTATCTAAATAAATGAAAGTTAAACATCCAACAACTCTATATATTATCGGAAATGGTTTTGACCTACACCATAAACTAGATACTTGGTATTCAACCTTTGGTTTGTTCTTGCGTGACAATCATTCCGACATTTATGATTACTTTCTAAAGTATTTTGGCTTTCCTGACTTAGACGAAGATGACCCTGAAAGTTTGAAAGACCCTTTGTGGTCTCAATTTGAAGCTAATTTAGCAACTTTAGATATTGAAGAGGTTTTGGACGAGCACGCTGAATATTCAGCCAATCCGGGCAGTGATGATTTTAGCGATGGGGATTGGGACACAATTGCAGTTTATGTAAGTCAAATCAGAGATGATTTAACTATCAAAATGTTGGACTTGTTTAAGGAGTTTATTTTAAAAGTTGAATATCCTGACGAATCGAATCTAAGATTTTGAACATTGATAAAAAATGCAATCTTTTCAATTTCAGCTACTCCAAATCGCTTGAGCATTATTACAAAATAGCACAAAGTAAAATTGTTTATATACATAACAGAGCCGAGAGTAAAGACAAATTAATTTTGGGACACGGAATGGACCCGAAGAGTTTTGAAAAAGAAGATGTAAAACCGCCAGCAGGTTTAAATGAAGAAGAATTAGACCAATGGAGAGAAGCCCAATCAGACGCATTTGATTTTTCATTGGAGAGAGGACGAGATGAATTAATTCAATATTTCTCAAAATCATTCAAAGCAACTGCACAACTCATTCTTAAGAATCAAGCATTTTTCAATTCCTTAAAGTCTATTACAAAAGTGTATTGTCTTGGTCATTCGCTTGCAGATGTTGACAGAGAATATTTTGATGAGATATTAAAAACAAGCAGTAATAAAGCTGTTTGGGTTGTTTCATATCATAATCCAAATGAAAAAGAATCTCGCAGAAATAGATTGAATGAATTAGGCATTAAAAACAGACAAATTATATTAGTGCAGATGAACGAATTGGTTCCTGAATTTTGGGATAAATTAAAATTGAATTTGAGAATAGCCTTTGCAAAATTAAGAAGCACAATAAGAATTTAATAAATGAAATTCACCGAAGAAAAATTAGAACGAGCGTTTACCGAGTTGTTGGGGCAAGAAGGCTTTTTCTATAATTTAGATATTACCCAAAGATGTCATAAGTGAAAATTGAAAAAAGATATACCTAAAATGCCTAAATTTGTAAAAAATACTTAAAAAGTAAACCTATAAGTTGTTTTAATGAAATTAGTATCTATATTTGACCCAACAAAACATACGCTTCTAGCTATACAATATGATGGCGAAGAAGAGGATGAATATAAAAAGGCATTAAATAATTGGGCAGATGTTTACTATTTACGCAACTTTTTTAAAGAACATGAATCAGATTTACTTCACGGATTTTATCAGTTTTCAAGCGTCAATGAGGCAATTCATCACACGATGGGCCTTGCCCAAGACCTTGAAGATAAACTTTTCGAACATGCAGATGGCGAAGCCACAGAAATAGAAAATATGCTGCAAAGCTTATTTAAACCATTAAACAATAATGAAACCACAATAAATCACCTTCAAAAAAGCAAATTTCAGAACTCATGGTTACGCATCTATGCCATTCGTATTGCACCCAATTGCTATGTAGTAACGGGTAGTGCGATCAAATTGGTACGGTATATGCATGAGAAAGATTATTTAGTAGACGAATTGAAGAACCTGGAAAGAGTGAAAAACTTTTTAATAGAAGAAGGATTGACAGACGAAGATAGTTTTGAATTTATAGAATTAAACAACTAAAACTATGGCCATAGAAAATTTGGAGCAAAAAATAGCTCAGAAAGTAGATAAAAAGTCAAGCACATGGAAACAAGATGCGGAGTGGCGCAGGGCAAATAGAAGTTGGCTCAACAAATCAGCTAGCATAGCTATGTCTATTCTAGATCGAATGGATGAACTTGGCTGGAGTCAAAAAAAATTAGCTGAAGAACTAGGAACAACTCCGCAGTATGTGAGTAAACTTTGTAAAGGACAGGAAAACCTAACGTTGAAGAATATTGATGCTTTAGAGCGAATTTTGGGTATTGATATATTATCGGATAATAAGGAAGCAACTCAAGATGCAAAATCTACCAATGTGCATTTTACACAAGCATTTGATTTTTTATTAAAATCGATAATTTATAAGTTACTAGAGGATGTGCATATAGATACAAATACTGTTGTTGGTCCCAAATTGCAAATAAGTCATGTTATGCGATTAAATCCTAATAAACCCAATACAGTAAAACCAGAAGTAGGAAGCTTCGCAATGAGTGCTTAATTATGGAAGGAGAAAGAATAATAGAATTTCAATTAGTAGGAATAAAAACTGCCGAATTTGCAACATTTGATCAAGATTTTGATCCAAATGGTCTATTTGTCGTCAATACTAATCTAAATTATAGTTACCAGATAGAGGAGAAGCTCGTTATCGTAAATGCGAAGTTTATATTTTTATGTAATGAGAAGCCCGTCATTGCGATAGCTGTAAACTGCTATTTTAATTTACGCCAATGGGACGAGTATTATACAGAATCTGAGCAAAAACTAACTTTACCCAAAAACCTAGCACAACATATTGCTGTGATTACCATTGGTACTACGAGAGGTATTCTGCATACAAAAACGGAAGGCACTTTATTAAATAGTTTATTGCTTCCAAGTATAAATGTACTAGAATTGGTGCCTAATGATATTATTATTGGAGGTAAGCAATAGTTAGTATCTGCCTACATAATTTTAAAATCAAATCATCTAAGTCGAACTCTTTTCATTGTTGAAATGGAGGAGAAGGCAATCAATAAATTGTCTTTTAAATATTAAAGAATTACTAAAGAACAGAGTATGCTTAACTTCGCAGTGGAACCGCGAAGTTAAGCATACTTCATCGAATTTCAAAATGTCCAGTTTTTTTGCTAATAAACTGGACAAATAAATTATCTTTGCACTACAATTAAAAGAATGAAAATATCTGAATACATAGCATTTACCATAGACAGGCTACCCAAGGGTTATGTATTCACCTATTCCGACTTTACTATAGAGGTGAATCAAAAAGAAGCGGTAATAAAAGCCCTGAATCGTATGGTGGCTTCGGGTAAAATCGCCAAACTATCTAAAGGTAAATACTACAAACCAGAAAATACGACCTTTGGCAACCTTCTCCCCAATCAGGCACAAGTAGTAAAAGATCTATTGGAAGAAAACGGTAAAATAACTGGTTATCTCACGGGTTACAGCATTTACAACCAATTAGGCTTAACCACGCAAGTAAGCAATACCATACAAATCGGAAAAAATCAGGTTCGCCCCAATTTTAAAAGAGAACGCTATACCATTGCTTTTGTAAATCAAAAAAACACCATCACCAAAGAGAATATTCCTTTTGTTACAGTTACTGGATGCTATTCGTTACATCAAAAAAATACCTGATTCAAATATAGAAGCATCGTGTAAACGATTTTTAGCCATTATCAATAACTTTACGGACAAAGAAATCAATACCTTGGTTCGCTTAGCATTTAAATATCCACCTGCTACAAGGGCTTTATTGGGAGCATTATTAGACCAATTGCAACAAGGCAAAGTCACAGAGGCACTTTTCAAGTCATTGAACCCGATTACCAAGTATAAACTAACCGGTGCAGCGAAAGCATTATCCACCACTGAAAAATGGAATATAATATGATATTACACGAAGACAAAATATTATTCAGACAAGCGGTTCAGTTCACCGCTGACCAAATGAAAATTCCTGCCATTTATGTAGAAAAAGACTATTGGGTTACTTATGCTTTGTTTACCATTTTCAACAATGAAATAGGTAAAGACACGGTATTTAAAGGCGGAACAGCACTATCCAAATGTTACAATATGATAGAACGCTTTTCGGAAGATATTGATTTGGTAGTATTGCGTAGAGAAGGAGAGATAGACAAGAAACTAACTGAAAAAATTCGAACAATTAGCAAAGTAGTAGAAGAAGTAATGCCTGAAGTAAATATTAATGGCCTAACTAATAAAAAGGGGATGAACCGAAAAACGGCACACTCTTACAACAAAGAATTTAAAGGTGATTTCGGACAGGTGAGAGATGTCATTGTCGTAGAAGCAACTTGGCTAGGATATTTTGAACCTTACACTACTAGGAATATTATTTCATTTGTGGGTCAAATGATGCTGGATAATAAGCAATCTGATATTGCTAAAGATAACGGACTGCTTCCTTTTGACCTATTGGTGTTAGAACCCATAAGAACCATTTGTGAAAAAATAATGAGCTTGGTTCGTTTTTCTTACAGCGAAAATCCAATAGACGATTTAAAGAAAAAGATACGGCACATCTACGATTTACATCAGTTACTTAAACAAGATGAGTTCTTAAAATTTTTTCAATCAACGGCTTTTGATGAAATCCTTTTAAAAGTAGCCAATGATGATGTTGCAAGTTTTAGAAACAATAATAAATGGCTGAATTATCATCCCAATAGAGGCACTGATTTTCAAAGAGTTGGAAAATGTATGGAATGAGTTGAAAACGATTTACAATGGGGACTTTAAAAATTTGGTTTATGGAGAATTACCTAGAGACGAAGCAATTTTGCAAACATTAAAAATGATTCAAGAAAGATTAAATGTAATTTCTTGGACAATAAAAATTGAACCTAAGGAATGAAATTCACCGAAGAAAAACTAGAACGAGCGTTTACTGAGTTATTGGAGCAAGAAGGCTTTCCTCATCACTTAGGCATTGCAATAAACCGTAAGCCAGACGATGTATTGATTGAGGAAGATTTGCAGAAATTTCTTTCAAAGCAATATATAGATTGCGGGATAACAACAAATGAAGTTCAGTCTATCATTCTTCAACTTAAATCGCTTTCGTCTTCGGACCTTTACGAAAGCAATAAGACATTTTTGCATATGCTGTCTGATGGTTTTATTCTAAAACGCGAAGACCGCAGCCAAAAAGATATATACATACAGTTGATTGATTATTCTGGTCTTACCTCGCATAGAATACCTCGAGCGGATGAGGTAATTACTTTGTCTACCGAGAAAGATCCGGAATATGGCGATTCAACTGGCTCACTCGAAGGTGATAATAATATTTACAAATTTGTCAATCAGTTAGAAATATGGGGTTCAGAAAAACGAATACCTGATGGCATCGTTTACATAAACGGATTACCTTTAGTAGTATTTGAATTTAAATCTGCTATTCGTGAAGAAGCTACTATTTATGATGCTTGGAAACAATTGACCATCAGATATAGCAGAGACATTCCTGAGCTATTTAAATACAACGCCTTTTGTGTTATTAGCGATGGCGTAAATAATAAATCAGGTTCATTTTTTGCGCCTTATGAGTTTTTCTATGCTTGGCGCAGAGTGGCAGGACTTGCTAAGGAAGTCGACGGTATTGATAGTATGTATACGCTCATACAAGGGATGTTTCATAAAAATCGTTTGCGTGATATTATTCGCAACTTTATCTACATTCCTGATAGCTCCAAGAAAAACGAAAAGATAGTTTGTCGCTATCCGCAATACTATGCTGCAAGAGCCTTGTATGACAACATAAAAAAAGCCCAAAAGCCCGAAGGGAACGGAAAAGGCGGCACTTACTTTGGTGCTACTGGATGCGGAAAGAGTTTCACCATGCTTTATCTTACAAGGTTGTTGATGAAAAGCGAATACTTTGAAAGCCCAACCATTGTATTAATTACAGATAGAACCGATTTAGACGACCAATTGTCGGGACAATTTACCAATGCCAAAAACTTTATTGGCGACAACACAGTGGTGAGTGTAGAGAGCCGAGCCAACCTTAGAGAATTAATGCAAGGCAGACAAAGTGGTGGCGTTTTCTTAACCACAATACACAAGTTTACAGAAGACACCGAACTACTAACTGATAGAAGCAATGTGATTTGTATTTCAGACGAAGCTCACAGAAGCCAAGTAAACCTTGACCAAAAAGTGAAAGTAACCGAAAAAGGTGTTACCAAAACGTATGGCTTTGCCAAATACTTGCACGATTCATTGCCCAATGCCACTTTTGTTGGTTTCACAGGCACGCCAATAGATGCTACGCTTGATGTATTTGGTAAAGTAGTAGATGCATATACCATGACTGAATCCGTGAAAGATGAAATTACAGTACGTATTGTATATGAAGGTAGAGCTGCAAAAGTGTTGTTGAACAATACCAAACTTAAAGAGATTGAAGATTATTACGCTAGGTGTGCAGAAGTTGGAAGCAATGAAAATCAAATAGAGCAAAGCAAAAAAGAAATGGCACAGATGTATGCCATTATTGGCGATCCTGACCGGTTAAAGGAAGTTGCAAATGATTTTGTAAACCATTATGAGAAAAGAATTTCAGAAGGTTCAACTGTAAAAGGTAAAGCAATGTTTGTATGTAGCACGCGTGAAATAGCCTACGAGTTATATAAAAATATCATTGCACTTAAACCAGTATGGAACGAAATACGAGCAGCCGATGAAGATGTAGAACTTAATGATAAAGATAAGCGAGAACTGAAACCCATTGAACGCATCAAGCTTATCGCTACCAGAGGGCAAGACGACCCGAAAGAAATGTATGATTTGTTAGGAACAAAAGAGCAACGCAAAGAACTTGACCGTCAATTCAAAAACGAAAAATCAAATTTCAAAATTGCTATTGTTGTTGATATGTGGCTTACTGGCTTTGATGTACCTTTCTTAGATAGCATTTACATTGACAAGCCAATACAGCGTCACAATTTAATACAAACCATATCAAGAGTAAACCGCAAGTTTGAAGGAAAGAATAAAGGATTGGTAGTGGATTATATCGGCATTAAAACACAAATGAATTTAGCCTTGAAGCAATACAGCGAAGGCGACAAAGACAATTTTGAAGACATTGCAGAATCCATCATCATTGTAAGAAATCATTTAGACCTGCTGGCAAAACTTTTTCACACGTTCGACAATTCAAAATATTTCAAGGGAACAACCATTCAACAATTGAATACTTTGAATTTGGCAGCCGAATATGCGCAACAAACCAAAGAATTTGAAACCCGATTTATGGGCTTGGTGAAGCGACTAAAAGCAGCTTATGATATTTGTGCAGGTAGTGAAAAACTAACGCAGATAGAAAGGGATTACACGCACTTTTATTTAGCTATTCGTTCTATTATTTTCAAACTCACCAAGGGAACTGCACCAGACACGGCACAGATGAACGCCAAAGTTCGGGAAATGATAAAAGAAGCTTTGCAAAGTGAAGGTGTAGAAGAAATATTCAAACTCGGTGACGAGGCAGAAACCGAGCAAGACATTTTTGATGAAGATTATTTGGCGAAGATTGATAAAATCAAATTGCCGAATACCAAAATTAAATTGCTCCAACAACTGTTGGCTAAAGTGATTGCAGAAATCAAAAAAGTAAACAAGGTAAAAGGCATTGACTTTTCTAAAAAAATGCAAGCCTTAGTTGAACGTTACAACAATAGAGAAGCAAATGATATTTTGAGAAGCGAAGTGTATGAAGAAATGGCAAGTGCCTTAACAGATTTAATTTGGGAAGTCCACAAAGAATTTTCGGCAGGTGATGCATTGGGAATTAACTTTGAAGAAAAAGCCTTTTACGATATTCTGAAAGAACTTTGCATAAAATACGACTTCAAGTATCCTGACGACAAGATGATTGAACTAGCAAAAGCTGTGAAAGACTTAGTAGATGGACAAGCCAAATTCCCTGACTGGAACAAGCGAGATGATATAAAATAAGCATTGAAAGTTGGACTCATTCTTTTACTTGATGAGTTTGGTTATCCACCAGTTGAGAGAGATGTAGTTTATGTAGAGATTTTTGATCAAGCAGAGAATTTTAAGAAAAATAATGGATGAACAAATTTTTCGTAAACTTCTCTTACCAGTTGGTGTCCACCAAACGAAATAAATAGTTGTTAGAGAAATGACTGTACAAAAACTCACCTGTAGCAGCTTCTTCAATTATAGCTATATTATATAATTGCTTAATGAGACTAAACACCTTGTTTGGTGGGGTACCAAAAGATAGATCATTATTCATAGTTCAAAAGAACAGAGTAAAATTTGGGCTATAGAATAATTATGTTTGGTATTTACCAATTTCAGTTATGTTTCCTATTACTTTTTTGTAGTTATAAGCGTATATACCGTATGGTATATCATGCATTAATGTCATTTTATTGTTTTAGTGAATGATATTTCATTCAAATATTTTTTATATCTACTATAAATCTGTATATTTGCATGTTAAATCATTCGTTAATCTAAATTATAACCCATTATGACTGATGTATCATACAAAAAATGGCTATCTATGCGTGATGATGCCATAACCAAACAAGTGGGTATTTTTATTAAACACCACCGATTGGAGCAAAACAAAACTCAAGAACAAGTGGCAGAAGATGCCGGTATCAGCCGTTCTACCCTCAGTTTGCTTGAAAGGGGAGAAGCCGTTACGCTACCTACACTGATTCAAGTACTTCGCGTATTAGATCAATTGCAAGTGATGGAGGCTTTTGAAATTCAACAGAGCATAAGCCCTCTTGCATTGGCAAAAGCAGAAAAGGAAAAGCGAAAAAGGGCGCGCAGTACACAAACGAATAATGGAGAAGAATCAAACTGGTAATACCGTTTCCAAAGCCGTAATAGTCCAATCATTTTGGACTGAACGCCTATTGTCACGGCATTATACCAATATATTTTGGACTATTTTATAAATTGATTTGGTATAAGTTATGAATACAGCGTATGTAAAAATATGGGGTGAATTAGTGGGTGCAGTAGCCTGGGGCGAAGCTACCGGCATAGCTACGTTTGAGTACGATACCACATTCAAAGCCAAGGGATGGGATTTGGCTCCTTTGCAAATGTCCATTTATGATCGTAAAACTACGTTCAGTTTCCCGGCTTTGCGCAAAAAGCCCGATGCTGCTTTAGATTCGTTTAAAGGCTTACCTGGTTTATTGGCCGATGTATTGCCTGATCGATATGGCAATGAACTCATCAATCTTTGGTTAGCACAACAAGGTCGTCCATTGGATAGTATGAATCCGGTAGAAATGCTTTGTTTTATTGGCTCAAGAGGCATGGGGGCATTGGAGTTTGAGCCCACAACTTTACAGGAAAGCAAACGAACTTTTTCGGTAGAGATAGATAGTTTGGTAGACATTGCCCAACGTATGTTGTCTAAAAAAGAATCATTTACTACCAACCTTAATGCTGATGAAGAAAAGGCTATTCTCGAAATTTTGAGAATAGGTACATCGGCTGGAGGTGCAAGGCCTAAAGCTGTGATTGCATACAACGAAAAAACAGATGAAGTAAAATCGGGACAAACCAATGCGCCAAAAGGTTTTGAACATTGGTTGATCAAATTGGATGGCGTAAGTGATGTGCAGTTAGGAGCTAGCAAAGGATATGGTAGGGTAGAAATGGCCTATTATAATATGGCTATTGCATGTGGTATAGATATGATGCCATCTAGATTAATGGAAGAAAATGGTCGGGCGCATTTTATGACCAAGCGTTTTGATCGTGAAGGTGGTTCTACTAAACACCATATGCAAACCTTCTGTGCAATGAAGCATTTTGACTATAATTTGGTTACAAGTTTTAGTTACGAGCAGCTTTTTCAAACCATGCGAGAATTGAAACTTTCTTATTCGGATGCCGAGCAGTTGTATCGTAGAATGGTGTTTAATGTTGTCGCTCGAAATTGTGACGATCATACTAAAAACGTTGCTTTTCGATTAAAAAAGACGGGAAATGGGAATTGGCACCTGCCTATGATATTTGTCATGCTTATCAGCCAAAGCATCAATGGGTTAGTCAACATGCATTAAGTATGAATGGTAAGAGAAGTCATATTACAAGAGAGGACTTGTTGGTGATTGGTAAATCGATAAGGCATAAAAAGGCAGCTGAAACAATCGATGAAATAAGTACTATAGTGAGCCAATGGAAACGTTTTGCAGATGATGTTCAAGTAATGCCTAGCATGAGAGATGAAATAGGCAAAACATTAATCAAGCTGTCATGATGCTTTATCAATGAAAAAATTACTATTAATCAATAGATATTTGATGAAAACGGCTTTTCGTTGGATAAACCTTTGTAAGTCCAATGTTCCTCATCCGAAATGCCTATTTTTCTATCGCTTGCTGCCCCAACTGCCAATAGTAGTAGTTTACATGTAACGCTATTTGCTTCACCTTGAAAATGGACTTGTTTCGAAGGTGTCTATAAGCTACAGATGCACATATTATTGAATGGTCTGCTTCACTATTTTTGTCCAATATGTATTATTAATTTGAATGAAATGTATACCTGCATGCAGTGAAGTAAGATCTAATGTTACCTTGCTGTTTGGTTCGGTAAATACATAGTTTTCTTGATCTTGCATCATAATATTGTAAATGGTCACACTCTGAATTTTTCCTTTCGGTAATTCAACAGTTAGCGAATTTGAAAAAGGATTTGGGTAGACCGTACTTGGGTTTTGCCATAGATACTCATTTATTCCGGTGGCACACGAAATCGGTTGGTTTTGACGATAGGTGATGCGAGCACTTGCAGCTAATGAATCTTGAAATTCTTGTGCTTTGGGACAATCGTCTTTTAAAAAATAGGCTAACCAAATTTTTAAAAAATCATTAGTGGTCAATTGTTGCGATTCTCTTGTAATAGTTGGACTAGGGGAGCAGGAGGCTTCGCCAAATGTGCAGTTGAAATTTGAATTGGCAAAAAAGCAATGTCCTCCACCTATGATATTGATTTGTGTTTTATAGGCTGCCGATGTAGAATCATACATAATATCTTGATGTTGTGATGGCGGTGTTACACAATCATTGACACCGCTAAATAGTAAAGTGGGAACAGCTATCTGCTGAGAGGCTGTAATGGAAGATGGATTTGTATTGGCCGCTGCAAACGAAACCATGGTTGTAATGGTTGTATTATTTTGGGCGCCAAGGAACGAACATCCACCTCCCATAGAATGTCCCATGATAGCCGATTTGGGGCCCACACTCGATGATGGAATGTCAGCGCCTGCACCACTACTTTGAATTTTGGTAATTAAAAAACGGAGGTCTTCTGCGAATGCAGCATGAGTGGGCGAGAATCCTCCTTCGGTAGTAGGAAATGCCATGATATATCCCATCGGTACAAGTACATCCCAAAAATTTTGATAGGCACTCCATGTCATTACAAATCCATGACCAAATGTTATAAGCGGAAAAACGCCCGCTGCAATTGGTGTATTATTGCCTGCTGTGATTGCCGGATAATAAATTTCGGTTTCAATTGGACGATTGTTTCTAGACGAATCAACAAATGTTATTGTCGTGTGTCCTACTAGCTGCGCATGTACCTGTAAGCAGCAGATTAGCGAACTAAAAAGTAAAATAAATTTCTGTTTCATACGGTAGTGTTTGTGATTGGTAGTACTCTGTTTTGGGGTCCTTGTCATTTCTTTTTTAGGGAATGGAATGGCCCTGTAAATAGACGAAACAAAGGCTACCCCAAGTAAGTATACATGGAAAGCAAATGTAATCATTCAAGTAAGAAAATAGAGAATTGTAATCGTCTCATTTTATCCCTCTCTCCTAAGCTTGCTGCTTCGTGAGTCTTATGTTCTTAAAAGGCTTTGCCTTTTCTTTCAGTAACTGTCGCACCAAACCAAATAAATAGTAGTTAGAAAGATGGCAGTACTAAAATTATCCTGAGCCAGTTTATTCAATTATAGCTATAAAACACAATTGCTGCTAGAGACTAAACCCCCTTCTTGCGCAGGAATGATGCGTTGCCATAGGGGGCTAGATTCCTGTGCCTTGTTTTGTGAAATTTCATTTATTAAGCTCAGTAGTAAATGTGTAAGGCAATAGTTCTTAATTATAAAAAGCTTAACGGGCACTGAGACAGGCTGTCGTGACGAAAAGCCAAGGCACTTTTCTGCCATTTGGGCACAGGAAGTTATCGCACTTTACAACGCATCATTCCTGCGCCGGTGTTCGTGCATATTCTTGCCAGATGGAGACGTAACACAAAGAGAAGCTGCTATTGGTAGTCGTTTCTATTGTGGGTTTTGTTTCTTCAAGTCTTTGATGATAATATAAATTGATACACTAAATACAATAATGTATAGTATGTCTAAAGCGGGTTCTTTTAGCGTTAAATTCTTTATGTCAATATGTTTGATTAAAGTCAAGCCTACTGTAAATGCGATCAATGCAAAAAACCAATTCAATCCTTTTTTATTGTCCATGTATTTTAATGTTTAGTGAGTATATCAATTGTAATTCCTATTGCAAAAATAATGATATAGAATGTTATTGTACCCAAAAGGATCGCCATGAATGCTTTTACATAATTTCCAATTTTCTTAGCATCAAAGAAATTTCCGATTGCCCAAATTAAGTAAAGTAACCCAACAGCACCTGCAATATTCAATAATTTGTAATGTAAAAGCCCTTCTGCAAATGCAAAAACAGCAAAAACGAGCATTGAAATTCCCTGTACGAAACATAGCATAATGAGAAATTCAAAAATATTGTAACCATATTTTTTAAAAAATACTTTAAGCCATAGAGCAATAAATAATCCTGTCAATATACTTGCATAACCATAATTACTTTGTATCCAATGTAGTATTTTTCCACTAAATGATTTTTGTACCAATTCGTAATTTAAATATCGGTCTTCTATATGAAAAAAATGACTTATTAAGGTGTAGATTAAAGACGTTATGATAATAAAAATGATTGGTTTCACAAGCCGGCTTCTGTTTTCAGTCAAATACTTTCTGATATTGTGACCTGGTTTTAATATAAGTTCTCTGACTGTATATAAAAAGCCACGTTCAAAATGTAGAATGTGTTCAATTTCGTGCAGTAAGTATTTTCCATCAATTCTTTTAAGGGTAGCGGGTTGTCCACATTCCGGACAAAATTTTGAATTTATTTCTTTATTACAGTTCTTACAATTCATTTAATTATTCAATTATATTTTCAACGTGTTTCGTTATGATTCGTTCAGTAACATTTCCTACCGCAACGATAAACGCTTTTGATTACAACATCTTAGTCTTGCTATAACGTTCTACACCATATTACAGAGCAAATATAATCATCTCAATGGATTATCATATTTAGCTGTATATCTCCCGTCTCACGCAGGAATGATGCATTGCCATAGCGCGCTAGCTTCGTTCGACTTGTTTTGTTGCATGAAATTGCATTTTTTAGACTCAGTAATAAATGTGTAAGGTAATAGTTCTTAATTTTAAAAAGCTTGACGGGCACTGAGACAGGCTGTCGTGACGAAAAGCCAAGGCACTTTCCTGCCATTTGGGCACAGGAAGCGATCGCACTTATCTACGCATCATTCTTGAGTCAGATGGAACGAAAAAGTCCCTCAGCAAATAGCAAGCCGGCTTGTGGAGTCACAAGCCGGCACGACAAAATGTATGGTGATGGTAAGAATAAATGATTTTTCAGTACAAAAATTTGGTTTTATTTTTTTACGAAAGTAAATACGTTTAAAGTATTTGCATTTCTTAATCGTAAAATATAGGTTCCAGATTTTAAATCACTCACTTGAATAGATCTATTATTGTTCAATACATATTCCTTTTTTAATGTAGCACCCATCATGTCAATGATTTCATAAGTAGTTTGCAAGTCAAATGCAGCATTCAATAAGGAAATTTCATTTGTACAAGGATTTGGATACAATGTAAATTCGCTACCGTTTCTGTTTAATTCAATTGTTTTCGAAAACGAAGCACTTCCATCAATATCTGTTAATTTAAGACGATACCAAATTGATCCCGTTTGTAAATAATCATCTTCAAATGTATAATCTATTTGATTTTTTTGTGTTGATGGGATTGCATATACCTTGCCTACGTCAGTCCAGTTTAATGCATCGTTTGAGCGTTGTATGCTGAAGTACTCACAGTTTGTTTGTTGCTCTACCGACCAGTTTAACATGGTAGTATGATCTTTCAGTTCGCCATAAAAATCTTTCCATATTGCACCCAATGCAATTTGAGGTGATAATGTAACTACAATATTATTCACATTATAAGTAATTGTCCATGTTGTCCCTATCGGGGCAGCAGGGAAATTTACAGTTGAGAATGTGCCAGAATAAGGACCGTTTAATACGGTGAAGCTTGTATTTACTAAAGGTACATACCCATTAACCAATGCAATGTTTAAGGGACCTCCGATGGTAGTTGTGTTTGCAAACGTTACGTCAATTTTAGCGTAATTCAGTGCACTTCCAAATTTCAGAAAAATAGATTGGTTGCTTAAGTTATTGCTAATGCCATAAAATATAAAATTGGAAAACTCATTGAAGGCGGTTATGACGCTATTATTAATATTGCCGTTTCCTCTGAAGTTGAGGGTCTGCCCATTTTGACTACCAATAAAATTACCTTCATTGAAAAATGAACTGGTTCCAACACCAGAAATATTTCCATTATTATTTGTAAATATCCCGTAATTATAAATGTTACTTATTGGTGGTTCATTATTTATCGTTCCTCCGTTCAAATTGATTTGTCCAAGCGAATTATTGACCAATGCATTGCTGTTGGAAATAACTCCTGTTACATTTAAAACATTTTCGTTTATAATTGAACCGAAGTTGTCTATAGATCCCGATACATTGATTGTTCCATTATTTGTTAATAACTGACCGCTACTTACAATTATTCTTGCGATGATATTTGCAGGCACATTGATTGTTCCATTATTTATAATATTGGTACCTGTAGGTATGGTGCAAAATGTAGAAGGAGATAAGGTTAATACATCTCCAGCCGCTAATGTAGTGCCAGGGTAGCTTGGACTCCATGCAGCAGGGTTTGTCCAATTATTGGAACCCGTAAAAGTGTAATTTACTGCGAAAATCTGCCCGCTCGTTAGGAAGAAAGATGCCAGTAAACATGATGTTTTGTAAATTTTTTTTAGCATAATTATATTATTTTGAATCAAACGTATGAACTTATAACAACACATTGAATACTCGGTTAGTAAACCACTCATCTTAGATTTTGAAACTTGGTTTTCAGTTAGTGTAAGGTCTTGTCCTAAAATAACTTCTAACAAAATGATCCTGTAAACCGATGTGAGCACTTATCAAATTCATGTAAACTTTTTTAAGACCAGTAAAGCCCTGCTATGTTAGCAGGACCTTGAATCTGCACGTTTTATTGTTTTCGCCATTCATGATTTTTTTTCGGACCTTTAGGGTTTGGTTGTTGCGCTGTACAATTTTCTACGGTAATGCCAGTATTGCTTGCGTTACATCTGCCTTGTGTTATTTTATTACACTTTTGACATTTATAGTTGCAGCTTGTTTTTTCTTCTTTTTGATCGGAGTTGCTATTAGTATTAGCAGATTCTATGACACCCTCTTCTTGTCCATTGATATCTAAACTAAAGGCTTGTCCATCTCTTGTGCCCTTATAAGTAAGGGGATTCACTTTAATTGGACCTACTAATGCATCATATCTGAATGCAGTTAGCACCTTTTTGTCTTTGTCGGCTAGTGCCCATTTTCCTTTCTTTTTTAAAAAGTAAACTGCATTTTGATACGTTTCTACAACAGCTTCAAACTCAGCTTCTCCCAGTTCTTTTCCTGTTTTGTCAATCGTAACGGATATACCTCCCTTTTTTGCAATGACACTTCCCTTTTCGGCAAGCGTATACGGACTTCCTATTTCATCATATTCGCAGGCAATTATTAATATGCCCGTTTTGTCCATCATACCCCATTTGTTATTTTTTTTAACTTTTACATAACCTCCATTGGGTGCATTTAGGGCTGGGTTATAGGCTACGTCTTGAAACTGCGGTTCAACAACATATTTCTTTTTACCCTCTTCTTTAAATCCGTATAACCTCGTTTTAGAATCAAATTCTAGTGTTAAATTTTGAGAGTAGCTCATCGCTGCTATGAATGCAAGGCATAGTGTTAAAATTATTTTTTTCATTTTTTTTACTTTAGGCTACAAAATTGAATTTAAAAAAGTAAGATGTTGAAATATCTTTCCCAACAGCAGGTTTGGTTTTCCGAATGACGATTTGTTTGCCTTTGTGGTTACCCCAGTTCATTGGAGCGCCCTTCGCTCAAAAGTTCCATTTTGTAGCTTTCAGCCAGCGGCGTGCTGTATATTCCTATCGCTTGCTATCCTACTAATCAAACATGCTCAATAATTGTTGCTGTTGAAGTAATGGGTTTTGTCCTAAAATAACTTCAAACAAAACGATCCTGTTAACCGATGTGAAGATTTATTAAATCCATGTAAACTATTTTTGGACGAGTCCTTTAAATAGTTACAATTACTACAAACTAATTCATAAGCACACAAAATATTGAAAAGGGTAGGCAATAAAATTGGAATGTATCCGATTTCACGAAGGGACAGAATCCGCTGGAATCCTACTATTGTAAAGGATAAAAAATTTGCGAGTATCTGCTAAATCTTTTACATCAGTGTTCGACCAGTTCTATGAAGCGTCCCTCGCTTCATAGAACTATTCTGAAGCTTTCAGCTACAAAGGGAGCTCTAATTTCCCCCGGCCGGCTCCCTTCTTTGGAGCATCCCTCGCTCCAACATTTCATTTTGTAGATTTCAGCTAGCAGGGTACCGTAGATTCCTACCGCTTGTTTTCCTATTAATCACAGAAAGACGCAATCATTTTTGCGGTAGCAGCAATGCTTACTTTAAACCAAATGCCTTTTTCACCTGAGGTACATAATCCAATTTTCCCAGGTAAATAATTCAACAGATACCTTTTTTTCGTTGGGTTTGCCTTTGTTAAAAATCTTGGTTACCACTTCGTTTTTACGACCCATATGGCCGTAAGAAGCCGTTTCAGAATAAATGGGATTGCGTAATTTAAATCGTTGCTCAATAGCGTAAGGACGCATGTCAAATATTTTTTCAACAATACGTGCCATTTCACCGTCCGTCTTGTTGACCTTAGCCGTACCGTAGGTATTTAAAAACAAGCCACAAGGTTTGGCCACGCCAATAGCATATGATACTTGCACCAGTACTTCATCACAAAGACCGGCAGCTACTAAGTTCTTGGCAATATGACGCGTGGCATAGGCTGCAGAGCGATCTACTTTACTAGGATCTTTTCCTGAAAACGCTCCACCACCATGAGCCCCTTTACCGCCATAGGTATCTACAATTATTTTACGACCTGTTAAACCGGTATCGCCATGCGGACCACCAATTACAAACTTTCCGGTTGGGTTGATATGATAGGTGATTTTGTCATTAAACAATTTTTGAATAGCGGGCTTCAATTGTTTTTTGACACGAGGTATAATTACATTGATGATATCGCTTTTGATTTTAGCCAACATTTTTGGCTCTTTATCAAAATCATCATGTTGTGTAGAAACCACTATGGTATCAATACGAATCGGATTATTATGGTCGTCGTATTCAATGGTTACCTGACTTTTGGCATCAGGTCGAAGGTATTTTAATTCCTTACCCGCTCTACGCGTTTTCGATAATTCTTGTAATATTTTATGCGCCAAATCGAGTGCCAACGGCATATAGTTATCGGTTTCGCGGGTTGCATATCCAAACATCATGCCCTGATCGCCTGCACCTTGTGCATTGGCTTTGCTTTCAAAACTTTGTGCTTTCACTTTTCGATCTACACCCTGATTGATATCAGCACTTTGCTCATGTATCGCCGAAAGGATGCCACATGAGTTGGCTTCAAACATATAATCAGATTTGGTATAACCTATTTTTTTGATGACGTCACGAGCGATATCCTGTACATCCAAATAGGCTTCTGATTTTACTTCACCGGCCAATATCACCTGACCGGTAGTAACCAATGTTTCGCAGGCTACCTTTGAATTGGGGTCATACGCAAGAAAATGATCTATGAGCGCATCTGAAATTTGATCGGCAACTTTATCGGGATGTCCTTCTGAAACGGATTCGGATGTAAATAAATACGGCATATCTTTTTTTTAAAATTTTAGAAATGCAAATGTAATACATAAAGAAAATAAGGATATCTTTTCTCGAAACTAATTCACAGATATTTCAAGGCCTCTTACACCGATAATAAAAGAGAAGACCCTCTAGCAAAATCATTTGCTAGAGGGTCCGGTTTCTATTTTTGAGAGATTAGTTTTTTGAGCAACGATACCTTATTCCAATGATGAGACCTCTTTATTCAACCATTGTTTTACCAAGGTAGTGGTAATGGATTTGGGGCGTTCTATCGGGAAGCCATACACACGATCCCAACACAAACTGGCCAATACACCCAAGGCACGCGAAACACCAAACATTACGGTATAAAAATCTTCTTCTACCAAGCCATAATGTTTTAATAGAGCACCAGAATGGGCATCTACATTCGGCCAAGGATTTTTGATTTTGCCGGTGCTTTCCAAGATAGGAGGTACTACTTCATAAATTTTCCAAACGGTTTGCACCAAATCATCCTCAGCACAATATTTTTTGGCAAACTCCATCTGTGCTAAAAATCGCGGATCGGTTTTTCGCAATACAGCATGTCCGTATCCCGGTACTACTTTTCCTTCTTTTAAGGTTTTCAACACATAAGCAGCTATTTGTTCTTTGCTGGGTTGGGTGGTACCTAGTTCATTATTCATTTCTTCAATCCAACGACTCACTTCCTGATTGGCCAAACCGTGTAGAGGTCCAGCTAGCCCGTTCATACCTGCTGCAAATGACAAATAAGGATCGCTTAAGGCAGAGCCTACCAGATGGGTTGCATGTGCACTTACATTGCCACCTTCATGATCGGCATGGATGGTTAAGTACAAACGCATCAATTCTCTGAATCCTTCATCTTCAAATCCCAACATATGTGCAAAATTGGCTGCATAGTCTAACATCCCATTGGGCTGAATATGTTCGCCATTTCGGTATTTTCTTCTAAATATATAGGCTGCAATTCGAGGAAGACGCGCAATCAAATTCATGGTGTCTTCATAGATATAGGCCCAATATTCTTTTTTGCTAATTCCTTCATTATAGGCTTTGGCAAACAAAGACTCTGTTTGCAAGGCCATAATGGCAATACTAAATTGCGTCATGGGATGGGTATGCAAGGGTAGGGCTTCTACCGCATCAAATACATAATTAGGTACATGAGAGCGTCGAGCCAATACAGCCGACACATGATCTACATCTTCTTCGGTAGGAATTTCGCCTAAAAGCATTAAATGAAAAAGTCCTTCCGGTAGCGGTTGACTGCCTCCTTCCGCTTTTGGTAATTTTTCAATTAATTCCGGAATGGAATATCCTCTAAAACGAATTCCTTCATTGGAATCGAGTAGGGAGGTTTCGGTTACGAATCGAATAATACCTCTCATACCTTGATAGGCTTGCGAAAGGGTTACGGTATCAATAACGGTATCTCCATGTTCTTTTAAAAGTGTTTTGATTTCTTCTGCTGACTCTAATGCAATTTGGTAAAATTGTTCTTTGATTTGTCCCATTACTTACGGTGTTTGTACATTTATTATTGAATGCGAAAGTAAGAATTAAAGCATGAACGCCCTAAATTACTTCGATAATTATTTTTTGCTATTTTTTGCTTGCAATATAGCCACATCGCTTAGTACGAGTTGGTAAATTGAGTCGAGCAAATCCGGATGTTTTTTGTAATAATTAATATTTTTTTGGAAGCTGGCTTTTGAAATATGAAACTCATCCAAAACCATAGAATGGTACTTCAGCAGGCTATCGGGATCTTTATGAACGGTGCTGTTTTCTTTTTTGGGAAGTGCTTGCGCATAGCTTTCGGCCAAATGCATTTTTAGCAATACCTTACTCATCACCTTTAGCGAAAGTGGCGGCGTTTCTTTACAGGAAAACGTGCCCAGAAGGAGCAGTAAGCACAGCGCCATGCGTGGCAGCCTATCGTAGTAATTCATTATATTTACCGGCATTACTGACGTCAAGTGAAGAGAGTATCGGAATTAATTTTTGTTTTTCCTGCATATTGGTTTTTGCCAAAAAATTGAGGATTTCTTCTCCCTTTGCATTGAAAAAAAATTGCATCAACATGGTAGAAGGGTTATCATTGTTGATTTGCTTTAGGGCATAAATGGTATTATGAATCACGGTACGAGCCGCTTCTTCGTCGGTGGAAAGGACATCCAATCCGAGGCGATGATATTTATAAAAGGCTTCTCTCATACCTACAAAACGGTTATTACTGATTTGGTCTGATAGCCAAAATCGGTTCCGCTGACTCTCTGCTGCTTTCCAGCCTACAATGGATTTATTTTCGGGCGCATTATTGACAATATTGAGGGCTTTATTGAAAAACTCAGTGCCATTTTTGAGGGCAAAACTGTCATAATCAAGACCAAGAATCATATAGCAATAAAACGAAATGAGTGCAGATAAGTTAGAAGCCAAGGCATCATTGCCGGCTACTCGATTGTCATTGAATTCTACCGGTTGAAATTGAATGTATTTAAAAGCCACATCCTTGTCTACAAAATTTACCAAATTGGTAGCATAGGTGGTATTAAATACCGGACGGGTAGCCTGTATGGATAAACGACCCGAAAAACCACCCTCTACACCTTCTACTTGTTTGTTGATAATGATGGTAAAGACACATTCGATTTTTTCTTTGTTTTCGAAATTATCAGAACCCCATTTACGGGTATTGACAAATTCGCTGATGGCTTGCTCCATGGTTTTAAACACCTTGGGGTCGGTGCCCTGAACCTGTTCGGCAATCACAATGGTCTTGCAATTTAATTCTTGCGCAAAGCCAAGGTGCGTAAGGAGGATTAGGGTGACTGTTAAAAGGATGGTTCTCATGTATGTAAAGCTACTATTTTTTCAACAATATCTTTGGCCACTTCAGTTTTTGATTTGAGCGGATAATGGGTTTCGGCACCACCTCTCTCAAAAATGCTGATTTTATTGGTTTCGAAGGAAAATCCGGCGCCCGCGTCATTCAGCGAATTCAGCACAATGGCGTCTGCCTTTTTTTCTTCCAGTTTTTTGAGTGCATAATTTTTTCATTGGTGCTTTCTAAGGCAAAACCAATAAGTGTTTGCTTGTCCGTTTTTACACTACCCAAATGCTTTAATATGTCTTTTGTTTTGGTCAAAACAATGTGTAGGTCTTCGTCGGTCTTTTTCGTTTTATTTTCTGAAACAACTTTCGGTGTGTAGTCGGCCACAGCTGCACACATTACGGCAATATCGCTTTGCTCAAAAAGAGAAACGCATTGCTCAAACATTTGTTGTGCAGATACCACTTTATTTACATGAATATTTTTATGGCTGGGTAACAAAGCGGTCGGTCCGAGTACCAATTCCACCATACATCCTTGTTCGGCCAATTCTTCGGCAATAGCGATACCCATTTTGCCACTGCTGTAATTTCCGATAAATCGCACCGGGTCAATATTTTCGTAGGTGGGTCCTGCGCTTACCAATGCGCGTTTATTGCGTAGTTTATGTTTTTGGGTAAAAAACAATTCCAGTTCTGTAACCATTTCTTCCGGTTCTACCATTCGACCCATTCCTACTAAACCACTTGCCAATTCGCCATGTTGCGCGTTGAGGATACTATTGCCAAAAGAGCGGAGGGTGTCGATATTTTTTTGTAAGGAGGGATGTTGCCACATATCTTCATCCATGGCAGGGGCCAGCATTACCGGACAGGTTGCAGATAAATAGACGGCAGTCAATAAATTATCGCAGAGTCCTTGCGCCATTTTTGAAAGGGTATTGCATGAAGCAGGGGCTATCAGCATCAGGTCGGCCCATCTGCCTAACATCACATGATTTACCCAAACATCCTGGGTACTCATTTCAATGGAAACTTCATTTTTTGAAAGCGTACTTAATACCAAGGGGGAAACAAATGCTTTGGCACTTGGGGTCATTACAATTTTGACTTCGGCACCTGCTTTGATAAGTAAGCGTACCAAACTTGGAATTTTATAGGCAGCAATACTACCGCATATTCCAATAAGTATTTTTTTACCTTTCATTTAAGCACAAAGATGCATTTTTTTGTGCAAAAACTGATGGTTTGTAAAAATTTTAAGATTAGGCTTTGGATTTTTGCATGGCAATAAACCATTCAAATTCACTGATTGAAATCAAGGTATTTTCAGGGTCGTATAACCTCACTTCAATGGTTGCGTGACATTTTCGCTTAAATTTCAACTGGAGGAGAATGTCGTCGAGGGTGGTGTCAATGAGTTTTGCCTTGGAGTATAAAATGGACACACAACTTTTTTTATACTTAATAGAGGCATTTCGCAATATGGGAAGGGTATCATCGGCAATATCCGCAAAATTGGTATTTAGGAAATATCCGCTGGTAATTTCGGCAAGACTGTACGAGGCAGATCCGTGGATGGTGCCAATATGATTGGTATTTTCATTTGAAAATTGCAAGCGCAACAAATACGGCTTCAATTCCGATTTTGTAATGCCCAGTCTTTTAGTAAATGGCAAGTCGAGTACCCTCATGTGGTTTTTAGAGTGCTAGGGTTTTGGGGAGCAAGAAGAATTAGATTACCGGGAAGCATTAAGCATCCTTTTGGCGAAAATAAATTTTGTCGGTTAGTAACTCATGAGTTGCTTGAATAGCAGGGTTGGCCATTCTTTCATAGAAACGAGAGATTTCTATTTGTTCTTTATTTTCATTGATTTCCTCCAAATTATCGTTCAAACTACCAAATTCTTCTAATTTGCGATGCAATTCTTCCTTTATTTTGGTGTTGATTTGATTTGCTCTTTTGGCAATAATTGAAATGGATTCGTATAAATTACCGGTTTTTTCTTGAATTAAAGACAAGTCTCTTGCTTCAATAGTAGGATTTGTGGTACTAATAAGTAGCTTCTTATGGTTCATCATAGTTTCGATAATTTTTTTAGTGCCCGCGAAGATAACACATTTATCTTTTCAATCTCACTTCTATATTGGCTTTTTGGAAATTTTCTTATAAAATTATTGTATTCAGCGGTTACATCGGCATATCGTTGCTCTTGTTTAGAAGGAATACTGTTTTTAGCGTATTTATAAGTGGCATCGATAATCTTGTATAAATAGTAATCCACTGATTTAGAATCCGGGTATTTACGAATAATTTGTTCAAAAGCGACTGCAGCAGCTCTATATTCACCAATTTTGTAGTACAATTCTGCTGAATAGGCATCTTTTTGTTCCAATTTAGCCCTCGACTCATCAATCATGTTATTGGCATCCTTGGTTCTTTTTGATTCGGGGTGTTTATTGACGAAGGCCTGCATTTCACCAATCGACTTAACGGTATTGGTTTGGTCGAGTGTATAATCCGGTGACATATAATACAAACACAAACTGTTGAGGTACTCACATTCTTCCGCTTTGTCGGACTTTGGAAATAAATCGGCAAAATGTTTAAAGTGATAGGAAGCAGCCAAGTAGTCTCTTTGATTAAAAAAGGAATAGGCATATCGATAATAAATCGACTCGAAATTTTTAGTGCCTTTATAAATGGTCAATAGTTCTTCGTAAAGGGTATTGGCGCGTCCGTACTGCTTTTTTTCGAAGTACTCATTAGCCTTGGTCAATTTGTAAGGGTAATCTTTGCTTTTTTGCACTTTTTCAAAACTTGATTTGCAGGACACAAAAAAGCTACAAAAAAGGATAAGGAGTACGGATGAATTTTTCATTATAAGGTCGCAAATATAGTGAATAGCTATTTTGTAAGCACTAAAGAAATGTTATAATTACACCATCATTATTATTTCCTACGCCTTGATAGATTTTGAGCAGGCAAAAAAGCATAAACCCACCATCATTTTTCCAAACGAAAAAAATAAGCTGTAGACGATTGCCTAAAAAAATAATCAATATCGTCACCTATCTTCTTACTTTAGGGTTATGTGCTTTTTTGATTTGGCTTAGTGTAAAAGATTTGAATGGGGATGATATTGCCAAAATTAAAGCTGCGGTTGGCAAAGCAAATTATCTGCTGCTGGTACCTATTTTAATAATGGGATTTGTGAGTCATTGGAGCAGAGCGGTACGTTGGAAATATTTAATGGAGCCGCTTGATTTATTTCCCTCTACCGCCAATACCTTGTTTGCGGTAATGATAGGTTACCTAGCCAACTTAGCGTTTCCCCGATTAGGTGAAGTATTGAAGTGTACCATTTTGTCGAAATATGAAAAAATTCCGGCAGACAAATTAGTCGGTACCATTATTGCAGAAAGGGCCTTTGATATGCTTTGCTTGCTGATATTATTTGTACTCACTTTTGTGGTGCAAATTGATTTGGCGTGGGAGTATATGCAGTCTTTAATTCAACGGTTTCAGCAGAAGGAAGGGAGTTCAGGCAATGGAGGTACCATTATTTTGGCCGTGATTGTGTTATTGATAGTGTTGGCGGTGCTTTTCCGCAAAAAAATTGGCGGTCTGGCTTTTGTAGTAAAAATCAAACAGGTATTTGCAAATATATTGAGTGGCATATTGAGTTTTAAAAATATGAAAAACAAAAAAGGATTTGTGTTTCATACCATTCTCATTTGGTCGATGTATATGGGCATGATTATGATTGGTTTTTACAGTATAGAAGAAACCAGCATGTTGACCTATAAAACCGGATTTTCGGTACTGTCCTTTGGTAGTGTGGGAATGATTGTAACACCCGGTGGTATCGGAGCCTATACCTTGCTTGTAGAGGAAATTGTGTCCCTATACGGAATTGAAAAAGCCATCAGCGTAGCCATCAGTTGGATTATTTGGCTGGTACCGACCTTTATTATTTTGGTGGGTGGTGCTATTTCCCTGCTTCTTTTACCTATTTACAATAAAAAAAGAGATGCTTAGTAAACTAGAAATCATTCAACAAAAAATATATACCCTTGAGACGCTTTCACGACTGGTGCATCAATGGCATATGATGAGTAAAAAAATTGTTTTTACAAATGGTTGTTTTGATATCATGCATCAAGGTCATAATACCTATTTGCTGCAGGCATCGGAATATGGGAACCATCTGATTGTGGCCGTAAATTCAGATGCCTCGGTGCAACGATTAAAGGGGAGCAAAAGACCCATTATTGATCAATATTCGAGGGCTCTCAATTTGGCATCGCATGCGTATATCGATGCGGTGGTTATTTTTGATGAAGATACACCCTTACATCTCATTCAGACCTTGAAGCCACATGTATTGGTAAAAGGAGGCGATTATACCGAAGAACAAATAATAGGTGCAAAGGAAGTAAGAGCTGCCGGTGGTGAGGTGGTAATCATTCCTTTTTTAGAAGGCTATTCTTCGACTGCTATCATTGAAAAAATTACGGGTAACTAACTAGTACCTAGAAAATTACGTTCGCTTTGAATTATCTGGCACATGCAGTATTATCATTTGATCAGGAAAAAATATTGGTCGGTAATATGTTGGGCGATTTTGTAAAAGGGAAAATTATTTGCAGTTGCCCGCCGACATTCAAAAGGAATCCTCTTGCATCGCTTTATAGATCGCAGTACCGACGAACATCCGATTGTGCTGGAAGCCATGTCTGTATTTAGGCCTTCCTTTTTTCTTTCCAATGGGGTTTTTGTAGATATTTTTTTTGATCATTTCTTAGCCAATGACCGACGCTTTTTTGATGAAGAAACCTTGAGGCACTTCACCAAAAATACCTATCAGTCCCTGCTTTCACATCAGCACTTATTTGATGAGAAAATGAGCACCTTTTTCAATTACATGGAGCAGTACAATTGGTTGTATCATTATAAAAGTATGAAAGGGGTGAGTCGCTCCATACGAGGGATCTGTAAACGACATCCTCGATTGGGTGATGCCGAGCAGGCCTTAGCTATTTTTGAACGAAATTATGAAATTCTGCAAACATTTTATTTCGAGTTCTTCCCTTTGCTTATACGTTCAAGTAAAGAGAAAATGGAAGAATTGATGCTGAGCAATTCCCTAAATCCGTAGGTAGGCGTCAGCAATAATGACAATATATACACTTAATAACCATTGCCCTGAATGAATTATTGTTTCTTTAATAGGAAACATGTATTTTTGCTGAAAATTGCATGAAAAGGAATTTTCGGGTTGAATTTTTAGAAGATGCAAAAGAATTCCTAGATAATTTACCAGAAAAACCCGTGAAACAATTTACTATAATATCTGGAAATCTATACAAATAACTGACAATGAACTTTTTAAGAAACTTCAAGATGAAATATGGGAATTTAGAACTTTGTATAATAAAACCTATTTCAGATTGTTTGCATTTTGGGATAAGATCGATAAAGAGGATACAATTGTAATATCAACTCATGGGATAATAAAGAAGACAGGCAAAACGCCTAAAGGTGAATTAGACAAAGCTGAAAATGTAAGAACTCAATATTTTAAAGAAAAAATTAATAGAAAATGAAGACTTATAGTTTAGAAGAAATGACCAACAAACACATTGGTAAAGTTGGTACACCAAAGCGTGACGCATTTGAGAATGAGTTACGACTTGATGTACTAGGACAGACAATAAAAAGTATACGCAAAGAACGCAACTTGACGCAAGAAGAGTTAGGTGAATTGATAGGGGTGAAAAGGGCGCAAATTTCGAAAATTGAAAACTCATTGACTGATGCTCGTTTTGACACTATTTTGAAAGTATTTAAAGCGCTGAATGCGAAAATTAATTTCAATGTAGAAATTTTAAATCAGAAATTAGTGATTCGCTAAAAATTGCCCATGCCTAGCAATCCGCAGTACTCAATGCCGGGCTGTGTTTAAGGGCTACACAATTTAATTTTCTATAATCTACGGAAAAAAGGTTGGTGTATTCCTTTGTTCGGAATTGCGTTTGCAGCGGAACGATAGGGATTGATTTTGCCCTAAAGGTAGAGTGCGAACCTATTTATTTGCACTTGTAATAAAAGTAACAGCTTCTTGGGTTCCTGTCCACCTCTTGGGGAAAATGCTTGGTAATAATCAAAGAAATCAACATCAAAGGGAGTAGTAGCATATCCTTAGCAACTTGCCCGTGATAGTATGAGTACATAAGTTGGTGGCCTAATGGTTTCCACGTTTGTTCCCGATGCCTCGATCGGAAAAGAGTGGGGCCCCGTCTGCGCTCCATTTTAAAAATGGAAAGTAGGGCAGAAAAAATCGAGGCTTTCGAAATTTGCCGAAACCCGCCTGAACGCCCCATCGGGAAGGAAATAGATTCGCTCGCCAGAAAACATTATACCTATAACTAAAATTAAAAAGTTCAATTTTCGGTACGCTTAATTGTACCACTAATTTTTCGTATCGGTATCACCATATTACAAATCGTATTGCCTTTGACGAGCATAATATTTGGCTTTGCTCACGAGGCGCTCGAACCGATTATTTTCTACGCCTTGCTTCATTATTTTTTTGAGCCAAATTTCTAAGGCCGAGAAACCAAGAAGGCGCATCGTGTGATTTGGAGAAAAACAGTCTTTGCCTACACTAGACAATATCGAGAAATTATTAGTTGATCAACTTTGCGGCTATGTTGGGATTGTCAACAATTCTTATTGTACTTCATAACAGCCAATGCTGGGCGGATTTGCACGGGCATTTCCATCCAAATCCTGAATTAAGGACGCGATGCTGATACCCTGGCCTTTTACCGGGGAGCTACTTTTAGGATGATAATCCCATTTGTTGACATCTTCAAATTGCGGGTCCTGATTGGCGATACAATTGATGGTAGTGGCATTGTTGATGGCAGAGGCACGTTTATAGAGACAGTTTTGAAGCGTTACATTATAGGTAAAACTACCCTTTTGATTTAGGAACAATTCCTCGTCGAGCGGGCCGTAAATGATACAATTTTTAAAGCGGGTGCTTAAGTCGGCACCTACAAATTCGGTAAGACTGATATCGCGGTAATTAAGCACTGCCACTGTCGGTTGCTGCGCATGATTGATGCCGATTCCACCATAGGTGGTCATGGTACAATAATTGAAGTCATAGGTGCCTCCTTCAATAAGAGCCACATTTTGCAAACCGCACGTGTGAATGAGTGAGTTGTTGACTTCTACATTGGTATTAAAACAAAGCAATCCATAACCTGCCGAATTGGCTACCGTACAATAATTCATTTGCAAAACGGGGCCACCCACATCAGGAGTTGGTTGCACGTATACAGCTGCATCATACAAACCTGCATTTTTGATAATGGTATAATTGATATTGCATTGAAAGCAATTTTTTAAAAAGTGCAGGCCTCCCCATTCACCCGGATAATCTCTGTAACCAAAATAGTCGCGGTCGAGTCGATCGCCTTGAAAAATAACACTGTCTTTTTTGGTACCAAATATTCGAAGACTACCGTCGACATATAACTTTGAAGTGGCATGTACATATATTCTACAGCCTGCTTGTATAGTTAGGATGGCTCCAGAATCGACCAAGGCACCCACACTCCCAAGAATTACATAAGGCTTGTCATTGATCCATGTTTGAGAAGTTAATAAACTATCGCTAATATAATGTGCATCCTGACCATAGGCTTGCAGCTCGACAGAACGCACCGATCCGTTTAAAGTAACTAGTACGCGGTCTTCTACTATAAACGGAAGTTTGCCCGCTGTAGGATTAATAGTTAAAGCCACAAATACATACAAGCTATCATTGGGGGCCAGTTCTACATTCTGGATGTTTTTGGTTGGTTCTCCATCGATATTCATTCGAAAATAAGAGGAGTCACCTCCAAATAATTTGATCTCGCTGATGCGGATTCTTTTATTGTTGTTGTTGTACAGTTTAAAGGAACGGGTTACACTCCCTAAGGTAGTAAACACGGTATCGAACTTTAAGGTATCCACTGAAAAGGACAAGTCGCCACCGGTGGTCAGTAGACTGTCTTTTTTGCAAGAAGTGATGCTATTCATCAACAACAAAATGGCCAACAAAGTAAGTGGGACAAATATTTGGCTTTTACGCATGCAAGAATGGGTTTAATATAAGTGGGTGGACAAAAATAACGAAATTTACGGAAAGAAATTGTTTAGAGAGGGGCATAACATTTAGAACGATGTGCCTGACAGTAGATAATTTTTGACATAATCAGTAACGCCGGCTTCCATAGTGTAAAAGGAGTGCGGATATCCAGCAGCTATTAATTTCTGCATAGTTGCTTCTGTGAAATATTGATATTTTTCTCTAATATCAATGGGGGTATCTATAAATTCAATGTGTGGAGGCAATGAAAGTGCATTAAAAATGGCCGTAGCCAACTCTAAAAATGTATTGGCTTTGCCGGTTCCTAAATTATAGATGCCACTTGTAGCAGTGCCGTTTAGTAGCCAATAGCTTACTTCAAGTACATCTTTGACATAAATAAAATCTCTCTTTTGTCCACCATCTTCGTACAGCGGGTTATGGGATTTGAATAGAATGATTTTTCCTTTTTCCTGAATTTGATGAAACGCATGAAAAATGACAGAGGCCATACGCCCCTTGTGATATTCGTTGGGACCATACACATTAAAGAATTTCAAACCATACCAATGGGGAGGTACGGGGTTCTTCAATTTCATTTCAAGGAGTATCCATTTGTCAAATTCATTTTTTGAAACACCGTATGGGTTTAAGGGGCGTAAATGGGGAATGATTTCTTCGTTGTCATCATATCCCAATGCGCCATCGCCATACGTCGCGGCTGAGGAAGCATAAATTAAGGGAATCTGTTGCTGACTGCAATACCTCCAGATCATTTTAGAATATTCAAGATTTAATTTCTCATGAATGGAATAATCCATTTCGGTGGTATCGGTTCGTGCGCCAAAGTGAATGACAAAATCCATCGGTGCTTCCGTTCTGAGGAAGTCTTCTAAAAGGGCGCGATCTATTTTCGCGGCACATTTACAAAAATGGTGGTTTCTATCTTTATCGGTTTTTGAAAAATCATCAACGAGAAACAAATTTTCAAATCCATTCTTGTTTAAAAAAGTAGCCATGCAACTACCAATAAAACCTGCTGCACCTGTCAGGAGGATTCTGCTATTTGTATTCAGATTTGAATTCATATGAAGGTTGTAAAAATACATTTATTTGTGTCAAATTGGAACCGGGGTCTGACAGATTGTTTTTTTTACTGATTTTTCCTTTTAGATTTACAACTCAAATACAGATCCATTATGAATTTACGTCTTCGTTTGACCTTCATGAGTTTTTTGCAATTTTTTATTTGGGGTGCCTGGTTGATAACCGTTGGGAATTATTGGTTTGGCACCAAGCAGTGGAGTGGGGCCAACTTCGGAGATGTATTTTCGACCCTTGCTTTGTCTTCTATTTTGATGCCTGCCCTTATTGGCATCATTGCCGATAAATGGATCAATGCCGAAATCCTTTATGGAATTCTGCACATTTTGGGAGGAATTGCGTTGGCCATGATACCGGCATTAGATAGTCCCGAACATTTTTATTGGGTTATTTTTCTGGCCATGATCTTTTACATGCCTACCATTTCATTGTCGAATTCGACGGCCTATACCATTTTAATCAATAATCAATTGGATGTGGTAAAGACCTTTCCTCCCATACGGGTTTGGGGAACCATTGGTTTTATTGCGGCGATGTGGGTTACAGATCTTAGCGGGAATAAAGCATCGGGCAACATGTTTTATATTGCAGCCGGGGCGGCTATCGTGTTAGGATTGTATTCGTTTACCTTGCCAAAATGCCCTCCTCAAAAATTGATTTCGAGCAAGGCCGGTTGGGTAGAGACCCTGGGTTTTAATGCCTTTAAATTATTTGCCAACTACAAGATGGCGCTCTTTTTTATCTTTTCGATGTTTTTGGGAGCAGCGCTTCAATTGACCAATATGTATGGAGATACCTTTTTATCTGACTTTGCAAAAATACCGGAGTATGCCGATTTATTTGTGGTGAAGCATTCTACCATTATCATGTCTATTTCACAAATATCGGAGACGCTTTTCATACTGGCGATTCCGTTTTTCCTGCGTCGATTTGGAATCAAACAGGTGATGTTGATTAGTATGTTTGCGTGGGTACTGCGCTTTGGACTTTTTGCCTATGGAAACCCGGCCGGAGGCTTATGGATGATTATTATGTCCGGCATTGTTTATGGAATGGCTTTCGATTTTTTTAATATTTCAGGGTCATTGTTTATCGAAACGCAAACAGATAGTAAAATCCGAAGTAGTGCACAAGGATTATTTATGATGATGACCAATGGCTTTGGGGCTTTTTTTGGTGCCAAAATCAGCGGCATTCTCATTGATACCTATTTTACAAAGGAGGGAAACAAAGACTGGCATCAAATATGGCTGGTGTTTGCACTGTATGCATTGTGTATTGCTATTGCATTTGCTATTATGTTTAAGCACAAGCATACCAAAATAGAGGTGGGAACCATTCAACATTAATTGTTTCTAAAACGGAAACTACTATAAAGCCTTCGGTTTGAAAATCTCTTCTGAAAGATTTGGATTCAGTTGCACCTCTTTTAAGGAAAAACCGTCGTAGTTTGAATAGATGGAATGCGGAATCATGATTTCTTTATTAACCGATTTATACTCCTCATAGTTTAGTTCAATCTCCGAATCATTTTCGATTGCAATAGATTTTGTAATCAAATAGGTTTGGGCATCTATATATACAAAGGTACTTTTCGATTTGGCATATTGGATGACAAACTTAAATTGTTCTTTCTCATTGATGCTTTCTTTGTTGAGATACTCTATTTTGGCCGGCGAAGATTCCGTCATAAGAAAGGGGTCGTTGAAATAATTTTGATTTCTATAGTATTCAACTTCCTGCTCACTCAATGATTCTACGGTATCTTTCATATTATCAGGCATATACTTCCAACCCTTGTTGTCGAATACCACGATAAAGTACTTTTTTTCGGCCGTGGCCGGATCTCGGGAAATATAGGTATAATCGATACGTACTGCTTTGTTGCGTATCATTTGTCGGCGCTCTTCAATGCGATCGCCTCCGGATTCTCGTACGCCAAAGGTGCTCATGGTTTTTACCCGGCTCCAGTTTTTTTCGCCGCCTATGGCCTTCACATGTTTTTTGATAATATCTTCTTGAACCTGAGCAATTAGAAAGTAACTGCTAAACAACAATATCCCCAGTAGTGCTACAGCTAATCTCATTGCTTACATTTTAGTACAAATATATTGTAGTATCAAGCAAAAAAAAGTTAAAGTCTTTCGCTGATTTGTTTTACCATTTTGTTTTTCCAAATGCTAAAATCGCCTGCAATAATATGTTTTCGTGCTTCTTTTACCAGCCAAATATAGAACGCAAGGTTTTGGATACTTGCCAACTGCAGTCCCAGTAATTCATTTACGGTAAACAAATGTCGGATATAGGCTTTGGTGTAATTTCTGCTGGCAAAACATTGTAGGCCGTCGTCGATACAGCTAAAGTCATCTTCCCATTTCTTATTTTTGATATTGATGATACCGTGTGTGGTAAACAGCATGCCATTTCTACCATTTCGGGTGGGCATTACACAATCAAACATATCGATACCTAGGGCAATATTTTCGAGAATATTGGCGGGTGTTCCTACACCCATCAGGTAGCGTGGTTTTTCGGAGGGAAGTATATTGCAAACCAATTCACTCATTTCGTACATTTCGTCGGTTGGTTCTCCTACGCTGAGTCCACCTATTGCATTTCCATCGCAGTCCATGGCGGCAATGAATTCGGCACTTTCTTTTCGCAAATCTTTGAAGGTACTTCCCTGAACGATCGGAAACAAGCTCTGCGAATAGTCATACAATGGTTCCGACTCGTTTTTGTGCTTTACACATCTGGCAAGCCATCGATGGGTGAGTTGCATCGATTTTTTAGCATAATCAAATTCGCAGGGATAGGGTGTACATTCGTCAAAGGCCATAATGATATCTGCCCCAATGCTGCGCTGAATATCCATCACATTTTCGGGGGTAAACAGATGTTTGGTGCCATCTATATGAGAGCGAAATTCGGCCCCCTCTTCCTTGATTTTTCGAATGTCACTTAAGCTGTAAACCTGAAAGCCACCACTGTCGGTAAGAATGGGTTTATGCCAGTTGTTGAATTGGTGAAGGCCACCTGCCTTTTCAAGAATGCCGGTGCCGGGGCGTAGGTATAAATGATAGGTATTTCCTAATATGATTTGTGCCTCAATATCCTTTTCCAATTGCTCTTGTGTGACCCCTTTTACAGTTCCAATGGTACCAACAGGCATAAATATGGGCGTTTCGACGGCTCCGTGGTCGGTTAAAAGCACCCCTGCACGGGCTTTTGAATTATTATCAGTTGCTATGAGTTGAAATTCCATCTTTAATATTATTTTTGGAGGCTATGGTTGTTACGCCTTCACTAATCCTTTTTACGTTTTTTGCTATTTTTCGGGGCTGCAATTGTTTTATTATTTGTACTTTTTTGCTCGTTTGGCCTTTTATAAAAACAAAAAACAGGTTGATGTGGGCAAACCCGATCCGGTAAGTGTTATTATCTGCGCCTTTAATGAGGAGGCAAATCTAAGAAAAAATCTGCCGTTATGGCTACAACAGAATTATCATTACAATGAAAGGCCCTATTTTGAAATATTGGTAGTGAATGACAACTCAGAGGATAATACCTTTTATTTCTTAAATGAAATGGAAAAGGAATACCCTCATTTGCATGGTGTGCATCTCACCCAGAAGGCCAAATTGATTCCCGGTAAGAAGTTCCCATTGTCGATGGGTATCAAGTCTGCACGGTTTGAAAAAATACTACTTACGGATGCCGACTGTGCCCCAGCTTCTACCCATTGGCTGTCGCTGATGGCAGCGGGCTTCAGTGCCGAAAAACGGATTGTGCTAGGGTATGGCCCATATATGAAGCATGCGGGTTGGCTCAATCGATTTATTCGTTTTGAAACCGTTCATGCTGCCATTCAATATTTATCTTTTGCGCTGGCAAAGCTTCCCTATATGGGGGTTGGTCGGAACCTGGCGTATACCAAAAGTCTTTTTATGGAAAACAAAGGGTTTTCGGCACATCATCATATTACCTCCGGCGATGATGATTTATTTATCAATCAGGTGGCTAGCTCCAAAAACACGGTGATTCAGATTGAAGAAGAGCTTTTACCTACTCAGAACCCAAAAAGACTTTTGAGGAATGGCACTATCAGAAAAAGCGACACCTGAGCACCGGCAAGTATTATAAAAAGAAGCATCAATTACTGCTTGGGATGTATGCCATCAGTCATTTTGCATTTTGGCTTTGTTTTATGGCTTGTTTATTTTTTCCCAAATATTGGTTGTTTGTAGGAGGAATCTTTTTCATCAGAGGCCTGGTGCATTGGCTGGTTTTTAGAAAATGTTTTGCCTTGCTGAAAGAAAACGATTTAATCCCTTTTATATGGTTATTTGATATAGGTTTGCTTTTCTATAATGTAAGAAGCCTTGGAGCTATATTTTTTAAAACACATTCACATTGGAAATAATACTAAAGTACTTCGATGATTTTTCGGAGCCACAGCTCAAACAATTTGTCCAGTTACAGGATTTGTATCGAGACTGGAATCAGAAAATCAATGTTATTTCACGCAAGGATATCGATGCACTTTATTTAAAACATGTTTTACATAGTTTGGCCATCGCCGCTCGATTTGGTTTTGAGGATGGACAACGGATTATTGATATTGGAACCGGTGGAGGATTTCCCGGTATCCCCTTAGCTATTTTTTTTCCGGAGGTGGAATTTGTATTAGCCGATAGTATCAAGAAAAAACTTATGGTAGTAGATGAGGTGGTAAAGGCATTGGGTTTACAAAATGTAAAAACCTTTTGGGGAAGGGCCGAAGACTACAAGCAAAAGAATGCATTTGATTTTGCCGTGAGTAGGGCAGTGGCTCCCTTGGGTGACCTTTGGAGATGGGCAAGACCACTCATTCGGAAAGCACAGCAGGGAGATTTTGCGAATGGTTTGATTTGCCTTAAAGGTGGAGATTTGCATGAGGAAATCTCCATATCAGACTGTAAACCAATGATTTGGAGTATAAATGACCTATTCGAAGATGATGTCTTTTTTGAGAAATATATTTTATATGTGAAGAAGGAATAAATTATGTTGCCGTTTACATCCAACTTCTACGCTAGTCTGCAGGACTACAAAATTGGTTGACCATTTTCTTAAATTTTCATATTCTCAAATTTTCAAATTCATTTCATGAAAGCAATCTTACAGTCTAAAATTTCTGATCGAGTAGCCAAGGGACATCCCTGGATTTATAATAATGAAATCAGTTCGGTAGACAAGCTTGCCCAACCGGGAAATATTGTAGAAGTTTACAATGCGAAGGGAAATTTTGTGGGTAGAGGATTTTACAATCCAGCATCCCAAATACAAATTCGATTGTTGACGAGAGATCTGAAGGAAGAAATAAATGAAGATTTTTTTTATCGTAGCATTTTAGATTGCTGGCAGTATAAATCCAAAATTGGATACGTTGAAAATTGCCGGCTAGTTTTTGGAGAAGCCGATGGTTTACCTTCCTTGATAATTGATAAATTCAATGATTATTTTGTGATGCAAACCATGTCGCTTGGGATGGATGTATGGAAAGAGGCCATAGTACGTTCCTTGAATAGAATTTTTTCGCCAAAGGGAATTTATGAACGCAACGATGTGCCGGTTAGAGAAATTGAAGGTTTGGAGCAAAAAAAGGGATTCCTTTCCAAGCCGTTTGGAACCGAAATCATTATTCAAGAAAATGGCTTGCAATTTATTGTGGATGTGGAACGAGGGCAGAAGACCGGCTATTTTCTCGATCAACGCGATAATCGTCGCCAAATACAACATATTGTAAAAGATGCTGATGTATTGGAGGCTTTTTGCTATACCGGCACCTTTGGGATACATGCTGCGCATTACGGAGCCAAAAAAGTGTTGGGTTTAGATATTTCAGAATTCGCTATCGAAACGGCCAAACGAAACGCACGTCTAAACAAACTGGATTCGATATGCGATTTTCAATGTGTCAATGCTTTTGATACACTGAAGCAATGGAGCAAAGAAGATAAAAAATGGGATGTAGTGATGTTGGATCCCCCGGCTTTTACTAAAAGTCGCGCCAATATTCAGAAGGCTATTGCAGGATATAAAGAAATCAACCTACGCGCCATGAAGCTGGTACGAAAAGGTGGTTTTTTGGTGACGGCCTCTTGTACCAACCTCGTTTCGCCTGAAGTATTTCTGGAAACGATTAAAGCGGCGGCCAAGGATGCCAAACGCCCCATTCGTCAAGTGTGTTTTAGAGCCCAGGCGGCAGATCATCCGATTGTTTGGCATATTGAAAACACCAACTATCTCAAATTTTTAATTGTGGAATTAGGTTAGAGATTACCCGAGATTAATATTTACCTTTGTCCTTAGTTAAACACCATTTTATGAAGGAGTTTCTCAGAAGATTCAGAATTACCTATGCGCTCTACAATTTTTTTCATAAGAAGGATTTGATTCATAATGAGGCGGTTTATAAAAAATTGGGTATCCAAAAGAAGTACTACTCATCTGTCAGCAGCAAAGATTTCGCACATTTGCCGGGTGCTCTACACGATCAAATTCGCTTTGATGAACATAAATTAAAGCAATGTGCTTTATACAATGAACTGTCTAGTGAGGATCAGCAAAGTTTACAAAACTACGAAGAGCAAGGCTATGCAGTATTGAAGCAATATGTTTCTGAGGACGCTATTGAGCAAATTAATCAGGCCATCGATACAGGTTTAGAAAATGGTCGGTACGAGTTTATCAATAATGGTAAAATCATGTTTGCCTTTCATTCCATACCGGCATTGAAGGCCATAGGTAGCCATACCAAATTATTAGAATTGCTGGACGTGCTCATTGATGGGAAAGCGGTTTTGTTTCAAAGTATCAACTTTAAAATGGGAAGTGAGCAGCATACGCATTCCGACAGCATTCACATGACTACCTATCCATTGGGTGGTTTGTTGGGGGTATGGATAGCACTCGAAGATATTGATGAGGACAATGGTCCATTGCATTATTATCCGGGGAGTCATAAACTACCATATTATCTTAATAAGGATTATGACAATGAAGGGAATGGAATTATGATAGGGAGCAAAAGTTATGATGCCTATGAAGAAATGATTGCTGAAAAAATCAAGGAGCATCAGATTGTCAAGAGAAATTTTACTGCCAAAAAAGGCGATGTATTAGTATGGCATGCCAATCTGTTTCATGGAGGCAATGAGCATACCAACAAGAGTAAAACCCGTAAAAGTGTGGTTTTTCATTATTTTAAAGAAGGATGCATTTGTTATCATGAAATTACGCAGAGACCGGCTTTGATTAAAATGTAAAAACAAAAAAGTAATTCGTAATTTCGCAATATGGAAACAATAACCATTAATCTGATTGATCCCAAAGCAAAGAAACTCATGGATGATTTGGTTTGTTTGGGAATTATATCCATTGATCATCAAATGGAACCGACTGGCAAATGCTATAATAATCAGGAACTACTGCATGAACTGGAAGAGGATATTCAGCAATATGAGCAAGGTACCTTGAAGACGTTTTCCAAGGAAGACGTCTTTGTCGAAATTTCAAAACGCAGAGGTAAAAGCTCAACGACAAAATTGACGAAATAACATACATGAGTTGGAACGTACGTCTATCGGTTAGAGCAAAATCTGAGTTTATGGATGCGGTTACGTATTTTGATTCAGTTTCAAATTCAATAAGTGACAAATTTATTAAGCAGCTATTTGATAGTTTAGATATCATTGAAAGGAATCCTCTAGCCTATAGAAAAGTAAAAGGAAATTTTAGACAATTTGTTTTGCAGGAGTTGCCTTTTTTAATCGTTTTTTGCCGTACATCCAATGAAGGGCGAGGTGATCATTCATGGTATTTTTTACATCGCCCGCAATCCACGAAAGAAATTTATTAGAAGTTCAAAAAAATAAAGATGAATTATGCAACAACAAATTATTGAATGTGTACCCAACTTCAGCGAGGGCGTGGACATGGGTATTATCCGACAAATAACGGATGAAATTGAAAAAATTGAAGGCGTTAAATTATTGGATGTGGACCCGGGCAAGGCTACTAACAGAACGGTTGTTACGTTTGTTGGTGCACCACAGGCAGTGATCGATGCTGCCTTTCAGGCCATAAAAATGGCTGCCGAATTAATTGACATGAGCAAACATAAGGGCGAACATCCTCGTATGGGCGCTACAGATGTCTGTCCTTTGATACCTATTAGTGGTATTACCATGGAAGAAACCGTTGAATACGCAAAGAAGTTAGGAAAAAGAGTAGGAGAGGAATTGAATATTCCAGTGTATTTATATGAAAGTGCCGCGCAAAAACCGGAACGCCAAAACCTTGCGACCATTCGCGCCGGTGAATATGAAGGCTTTGCAGAAAAAATAAAAGACCCTAACTGGGCTCCTGATTTTGGGGCGGCAGTTTTCAACGAAAAAAGTGGAGCGACGGTAATTGGTGCGAGAGATTTTTTGGTGGCCTATAATGTAAACTTAAATACAACTTCTACACGTCGTGCGAATTCAGTGGCGTTTGATTTGCGGGAAAATGGTCGCGTGAAGGAAGTAAATGGAAAGAAAGTATTGGATGAAAACGGGGTAGAAGTACGTGAACCTGGTTTGCTCAAAAGCGTCAAGGCCATCGGTTGGTTTATTGAGGAATATGGTATTGCTCAAATATCAATGAATCTAACCAATATCAGCATTACTCCTTTGCATATTGCTTTTGACACTGCTGTTGAAAGGGCCCATGCAAGAGGAATGCGAGTGACCGGGAGTGAACTGGTTGGTTTATTACCGTTGAAATCAATGCTTGATGCAGGAAAGTATTTTTTAGAAAAACAAAGAAGAAGTATCGGTGTTAGTGAAGATGAAATGATTCGTATCGCCATTAAAAGTATGGGACTAGATGAACTGAGTCCTTTTGATCCCAAGAAAAAATTATCGAATATGTGATGAATGACAATACCGGTAAAAAACTCATTGACATGAATCTGGTAGCATTTGCGAACGAAACTGCAAGTGAAAGTCCTGCCCCGGGTGGCGGTAGTATTAGTGCTTATGTGGCGTCCTTAGGTGCGAGTTTGGGAACCATGGTAGCAAACTTGAGTAGTCACAAAAAGGGTTGGGATGATCAGTGGGAGGTATTCAGCAATTGGGCCGCGCAAGGGCAGCAATTTAAAGACGATTTATTGAAATTGGTGGATGAGGATACCATTGCCTTTACAAAGATTATGAATGCTTTTTCGTTACCCAAGGCTAGTGAGGAAGAAAAAGCAATCCGAACAAAGGCCATTCAGGATGCTACCTTATATGCCACCGAAATTCCTCTACTTACCATGAAGAAGAGCGTGGCATGTTATCCCTTGATTCGTGAAATGGTACACATTGGCAATCCGAATAGTTTGAGTGACGCTGCGGTGGGTGCCTTATGTATCAGAGCGGCAGTGTATGGTGCTTATTTAAATGTAAAGATTAATGCAAGTGGTTTAAAAGATAGGGTAGTGGCCGACGCCATGGTGGTTGAGGCTACAGAATTACTTGCAAAATCCAATGCTGAAGAGGCCGATATATTAAGAATTACGGAGGAGACGTTCTAGAGAGTATTAATTTTTGAGAATCTTTTTTCTATACACACCTTTATTTGTATTAATTTTTACTATGTAAAGACCTGAAGCAAGATTACTGACATCTATTTTTCTGTTATCAAAATTACTTGCAATTATTACATTTCCGGATAAATCCAGAATAGTAATGTTTTCTACAATTGTTGCACTAGCAAAGCTGAAGTTTAAAAATTTCTCAGCAGGATTAGGGAAAATTGTAAAGGAATCATTTGCTTTTTTCACATTTTCTAAAGTAAGTGTCAATACATTAATTTTATTTCCATAGGTGCAGCTATCAGCTTTCAAAAATAAGAGTTGCTCCTTATCATCGTGTAGCAAAGCCTGCCAATAATCGAAACCTTGAATTTGCCTTAAATTAAATTTCATGGTTGAGACAATAGCTGTATCGTAGGTGTTGTAGCCTGAAATGGAAGCATGAGTTGTATAACAAGAATCTTGCAGAGTTTTTGCGGTATAATATGCTCCATGACGGTAAGTTCGTAATACCGGAAAATTGCAAATTTTGTCAAGAAAGTAGTATTCAAGGTTAAGTAAAATGGTAGATAGCTGAAACATATCCATTGCCGTATCTTTAATGTCAGAGCTCAATTTACTGTTTAATATAAAAATAGGGTTATTTTGGTAGACCGTATCCGTTATGATAAGCGTTGTGTCGGTGTTATTTTGCGTCACTTGATTAATATACAGATGATGCTGTTTCCGTTGAAAAGTATAAGCAACTGTGTTTGCATTCAATATATTCACGCTTAATATTGAATCATGTTTTGTATAAATATCGCCTGAAAATGAAGTGTTGTAATCAGGAGGGTCAAATTTTCCATAGCCGGAGGCAGTTCTTATAATCCATTCGTTGCCTGGTTGAAACTTCTTTGCAAAATCGATTTTATTAAAATCTAGCGTTTTTATGTCGGCAGGTACCCGTTTATGACTCAAGGGAATTTTGGGCTGAAATAAAAATGACCCAGGTTGCCAGGCACCGAAAATCCAATAAGGAAAAATATCTAAATGGTTGGTTTCAATAAACCCATGATCTTTACTAAGTGCCAGTTTGAAATTATTGTAATAATTATTTACCGGAGTTCCATTATTAAAGGCTTGTATCGAAATTTCTTTAATACTATCTGTAACTCCGTCAATGAGTGTTGTATAAACATTGCTGATTGTTCCAAAAAAGTCCAGACCCGACGTATCACTTATCATTTTCCAGCTATCATTTAACGATGCAAGGGTGCGAATTTCAATAGGTTCGTTCAGTTCATTGTAATAATATTCAATACCATTCGTTGTCCGTTTGACCTTCTTACCCAAAAAGGTTCCGGAAATCGTATCGGTACAAGCTATTCCGCTTGAATCCCTATCAAGGGCGGGGTTGAAGTAAAACACAGAATCTCCACCTATCAGTTTTGCTGAATCAATCCAAACACAACGTAAAAAACCATGCCATTCGCTATCGACGCCGCTAGGTTTATCAACAGCGAAGTAGGTTGTGTCCTGCTGATTAATCGTTTTCCAATTTTGCGCAACCGCTGAAATTGAAATTATGATGAAACAAAAAGTAATTATTTTAGTTTTCATAATAAATAGTTTTCATAAAATTAAATACTTATTCATTACCATCCTGAAGCAAATCGTTTTTATATCACAATTTGGCGTTTGACTTCAAGTAAGTATATAGATTAGTTTTTGCGAATCCTCCTTCTTGCCAGAACGCGTACAAAAAGGTGTAATGTTGTTATGACTTGGTGGCGATGCTGCCACTTTGAAACGCTGCGATGAAGTCCGGTATTTGCGCAATAGTTAAGCAAAAAAATGAGTACTCCTGAAATTTATTGCAAATCTTTCAGCATTGCCTTTACTTGCTCATTTTCAGGTTCCAATTTTAATGCCCGAAGCAACAAGGGTTTAATAAGTTCCTTTTCACTACGTTGATAAAGTACCACTGCTAAATTTATTAGGGTTTGGGTTTGATCAGGATTTAACATTAGTGAGGTACTCAAATATTTTTTTGCCAACTGTAAATTTTGTTCTTCCATTGCGATATAACCCAAACCCGCCTGTGCTTCAGCATTCCGCGGATTTTCAGATACAATAAATGAAAATACGCTTTTAGCCTCAGCATTATTTTTTGCCAACAAATACGCTTTCCCCAATTTGTTTTGAAAATCTAAGGCATATTTTTTTCAATTGCACCGCCTGCTTCAGAAAGGCTACAGCCTGTGGAATGTTTTGCGTATGTAAATAACTCTCCCCGATACGATAGGCCGTCCATGCGTCGCTGAAATCGCTTGGCTTTTTAGTTTGTACCAAAGAAATTAGGCCTTTATAGTTTTCTTGTAAAAAATACACTCGTATTAAATCCTTGTCTGCATCCTGTTCGATGTTCACCCGATTTTTGCAAATACATTTTGGCGCTATCCAAAAATACCGGAGCCGGTTCGTACCGCTCATAAAATTCAAGAAAGGCTCTGGCTCTGGTTCTTGCATCGGGTTTGTCATTATTGTAACAAATCATACTGATAAATTTCACCACCTCATTTTTATTTTCCAATATGGGTTTTCGACGAATGAAATGGTCGGTGACTGCTACGTGTGGAATATCAATACTGCCATTTTTAGGCATGTGACACGTGATGCAATTATTATTTTTTGTATTTCGGATTTCCAATTTTTCTGTACAAGCCGCCTTGCTTCCGTGACAAGAATTGCAGGCATTTAGGTATTGCTCCTGAGGGGTAAATTTGACATTGACATGCGGATTGTGACAAGTGATACAACTCATTTTTCCGGAATTGATATAGCAATCACTCATTTTCATTCTTTCTACATGACTCGCCATTATCATATGATTTTCAGAACCACTATAATTCGGCATGAACGTATTCATGGTTTTACTCAACTTCTCTGAAGGCTTGAAATCAAAAAATGATTTTCCATCATTGAGCACCGTAATGCCTTGCAAATGACATCGCTGACAAAGATTATTTTGCTCTTCAGTATTTAATCTTCGTGGATTTACAATAGTATAATCAGGCGTCAAGGAAGTGTCAACTATATTTCCTTTTTGTTTTTCGGCCACATGAATACTTCCCGGGCCGTGACAACGTTCGCAATCGATTCCAAGTGAAACCTGCGCATATTTATTGAAACTGTTTTCCACCAATTCAGGATATCCATTGTGACAAGATATACATTCTAATTCAATTTTTCGATCAAAGCGTGTGTTCATCCCTTTTTCAAAACCGGGTGCTAAATCCCATTTGCCTTTTTGGGTATAAAACGTAATGGGCGCCTGATGCAAATACCCATTGATATTGATGATATGTGAATTGGTATGTTGACCACTGCCAACTATATAACTTACTTTTTCGAGCCGTTTATGAACGGTGTCGGATCCTGAAAGTCGGTACTCCATAATGCTTAGGCTATCGCCATCCCAAAAGGGTTTGTAATACAAATCTTTGATGTTATCATAAACAAGTGCTTTGGATGCATCGAAATCGGCTGCCGACTTTTCTTTATTGGCGATACCCCAGCTTTGTCCCATCCCGGTTTTGATAAAAGTTTCATACACCTGCCAGTGACAGCTTTTACAGGTTTGCATACCTACGTAATGTGCCTTGTCATTTTGTATATTTAGATAGGGATTTTTTTCTGTTTCGTTGCAATTCAGCAACACCACCGATGTAGCAACAATGAGAAAACAAAAGAGGGGCAGCCTTTTCATGCAGTGTAAATATATATTGTATCTTCGGTTTTCAAAATGATAGTTCATGAGTTTTATTAATAAAGCTTTGGCATTGATAGTTTTGCTCGCTGTAACGGGGTATCATTCAAGGGCTCAAAATTTTGATATTGATATCCTTCGATCTATTCACCTAAACCGGAATACCAATTTGGATGCTGGAATGAAATTTATTTCCGGTAGCGAAGCCTTTATTGGGGTGGGCCTTCCGGTATCTGTTGTTATAGTCTCTTATTTTAAGAAGGATAAGATTCTTTTTCAAAAGGGAGTCAATATGTCGATAGCCTTGGCGACATCTTCGCTCAGCACTTTTATTTTGAAACGAATCGTCAATAGAGATCGGCCTGCTTATACGTATCCTGATATTCGGCCCTTTGGAATATGAACGGTACTATTCTTTTCCTTCGGGACATACCTCCAATGCATTTTGCACCGCAACGTCCTTGAGTTTGAATTTTAAAAAATGGTATGTCGCTGTACCTGCATTTACCTGGGCTGCAGCGGTAGGCTACTCCAGGATGCATTTAGGTGTGCATTATCCAAGCGATGTATTGGCAGGAGCCTTATTGGGTGTAGGTTCTGCTTACGCAACTTATAAAGTCAATAAGATGCTGAAGAAGTATTTTGAGAAAAAATACAATGGTAACCCATAATTAATTTTTTTCCTCTTTTTTGCAAGTGAAGAAGATACTTGTGGCAAATGGGTAAGCATCACATTACATGGGAATATTTCCATGCTTTTTTTTCGGCATATCGCATACCTTATTTTCAAGCATTTTATACACTTTTATTAGCTTGTTCCTTGTATCTTCTGGTTGAATGATTTCGTCAATAAATCCTCTGGCTGCAGCTCCATAGGGATTGGCAAATTTTTCGGCATATTCGTTTACTTTCTCATTTAGTTTGGCCTCAGGATTTTCAGAACCATCAATTTCTTTTTTGAAAATAATTTCAACGGCTCCTTTGGCACCCATCACAGCAATTTCTGCATTGGGGAAAGCAAAATTCATATCGGCACCTATATGTTTTGAATTCATAACATCGTAGGCTCCACCATAGGCTTTACGAGTAATGACGGTTACTTTGGGAACGGTTGCCTCACTAAAGGCATATAATAATTTTGCGCCATTGGTGATGATACCATTCCATTCTTGATCGGTACCCGGTAAAAATCCCGGAACATCTACCAACACCAGTAAGGGAATATTAAAGGCATCGCAAAAGCGAACAAATCGTGCCCCTTTTTTACTGGAGTTATTGTCGAGCACACCCGCCATCACAGCGGGCTGATTGGCTACTACACCAATGCTTCTGCCTGCCAGACGCGCAAAGCCAACGATGATGCTTTCAGCATAATTTTTATGCACTTCCATAAAACAATCTTGATCGCAAATTTGTTCAATCACATCCTTCATATCGTAGGGAAGATGGGCATTCTCGGGAATCAGGCTATTTAGTTTGGGGCGTTTTTCATCTCCCGGTTGGTATTCGTAGATTGGAGCTTCTTCTGCACAATTTTGTGGCATATAGCTGAGCAATTCTTTAATATCATTGATACAGGCCACTTCACTGGCGCAGGCAAAATGCGTAACGCCGCTTTTGCTTGCATGGGTATCTGCGCCGCCCAATTCTTCGCTACTGATTTCTTCATGTGTTACGGTTTTCACCACACTAGGACCCGTTACAAACATATAGGAAGTTTGTTCTACCATCAAAATAAAATCGGTAATGGCGGGAGAGTAAACTGCGCCACCGGCACAGGGGCCCATAATGGCTGATATTTGTGGAATGACGCCAGATGCTCGCGTATTTCTGTAAAAATATCGGCATAGCCTCCCAAGCTCACGACGCCTTCTTGAATACGGGCACCACCACTGTCGTTGAGACCAACTAGCGGCGCGCCATTTTGCATGGCAAGGTCCATGATTTTACAAATTTTCTCGGCATGGGTTTCGCTTAAACTGCCGCCAAATACGGTAAAATCCTGAGAAAAAACATATACCAAGCGATCGTTTACCGTACCATATCCTGTTACCACACCATCTCCCAAATATTGCTCTTTTTCCATTCCAAAGTCGGTACTTCGATGGGTTACAAACATGCCAATTTCTTCAAACGAATTTTTATCCAATAAAATATCAATTCTTTCCCTTGCAGTAAGTTTTCCCTTTTTATGTTGCGCGACTATTCTATTTTCTCCGCCGCCTTTTTTTGCTTCCAGTATTTTTGAGGCTAATACTTCTCTTTTGTTCATTGCACAAAGATAATCGTTTAGTGGGCAACTGCAAAACCAAGTGAAAGCCCCTTAGGTAGGATTTATTTTTGGATTTCTAGATTAAACTGGAAAGTGTAGCAATCCACTTTTGGAGTCTAGTACTTTTTGAAATGCTGGCTTCGGCCTCAATGCCCAGTACTGATGTTTATCCCCTCGTGCGTAATCTCCATGCTTTCAACGGCCACTTCATTCCCAATAGAATTCAAATCGGTACCGGTAATTTTTGTTAGCCAAGCATTGGTAAGCGTCCATTGCATGCTTATTTTATTTGATTCATCCAATAATTTTATCACTACCGTTTTTCTCTGAATGGTATTCATGGTAATTTCATGATGCCAATTCCAAAAGGTATTGTCGGCCACAAAGACACCTCTTTTCAAAGTGATATGACCGATTTTTTTGATGCCGGGCATTTTAATAGTTGAAAAGATAGGAGAATTATTTGATCGATACTCAATACTTTGATTGTCAACATCCATTCCGGTGACTTCCTGAAAGGCTACTCCTGTTAATTCATTTCCAAAATCCACTTCAAATCTAAATTTGGGCATTGGCCATGTAGTGCCTTCTTGATTTTCGTTATTTGTTGGCATATATTTTTTTTAGTTTTTGTTCCAGAAATAATAGTTATGGTCCGTATCTAATGAAAACCCAAGCTTTGGATACAGTTGATTCCCGATGATATTTGATTTTGCTGTTTCTAATAGGAGTCCACAAGCATTGGTTTCAGTACATAGTTCTTTTGCAGCTTCCATAAGTAGTTTAGAAATTCCTTTCCCTCTATATTCATTGTCTACAAACAAATCGTTTAATAGCCACAGTCGTTGCATTCTTGTGGAGGAAAAAATGGGGTATAATTGCACAAAGCCAATGATGTTTTTGTCGTTGCTTTCTGCCACATAAATTCGAGAATCATTGAATGTAAGACGCTCATGAATAAATTCCCTTGCTTTTTCTTTATCAGATTCCTTTTCATAAAAGATTCTGTATTGATCAAATAATTCGACCACTAATTGTAAATCTTCGAGGCTCGCTTTTCTGATTGCTGTCATGGTTTGCTTGTATGTTTGTGTGTTGATGGTTTGGATTATTGCCAATGGCTCTTTAGGATAAGTTCCGCTGAAACGATATAAAGATACAAATGTTTTTACGACTATTAATTTGTGAAAATAAAATCACGAGCGTCTTTACTTCAAATTTGCAAGTTTATTTTTTTCTGAGGAATTGACCGGAAAGAATGTTAAAATGAATTATGGAGTCAACGATTCAAAAGGCAATGAGGCAGAAGTAGAGAATCTGAATAGCTATTTAGATAATTCTATTCAATTGTTGAGTTGATATGGGTTGCTTCGTTAATGTTTGTCGAAAGTATTTTACAAAAATAGTATCTGCAGAGCGAATGTTTCATCCTACATAGCAGGATCCTCTTTGCATACTAAATGGTTTGTAAATCTGTCTTGCAAACTGTAATTTATTTCGAATTGTCTTCGTCTGTGCCTGTCGTCAAGGGCTGGTCTGCACCTTTTAAATAGGAGGGGAGATTGAGTCCGGCCATATTGAATAAATCATTGAGTGGTGGAACTGTTTTCATCATACCTGAAACGAAGTTTGCCGTGGAAGAATTCCCATTTTCACCTTGTCCGTTTCCTGAATCCCAAACGGTGATTTTATCAATCTTAATATTTTTAACGGCCTCCACTTGGGTTCGTACAAGTTCGGGAAGTTTCTCCAGCAATAATAATTGGAAGGCCTTACTTGGGTCGCCCCCAGCCGCAGCTACCACTTCCTTGTAACCTTCCGCCTGTTTTGTCAAAATTTCAAATAGACCTTTTGCTTCCGCCTCCATTTTTGCGAAAATGGCATCCGCCTCTCCTTTAGCGTTTTCTCTTATGGTTTCTGCCATTGCTTGTGCTTCAATAATAGCCCGTTGTTTGGCGATTTCGGCGGGAATAACAATATTTGCAATCTGTGTAGAACGTTCTCTTTCCGAACGCGCCAATTCTGCTTTTTGCTCAGCTACATAGGATTCTTCAAGCGCTTTGGCTTGCTGCACTTTTTCGGCGGTTATGGCAATACGTAACGATTCGGCTTCTTTCTCCCTACGAAGCGCTTCTGAATTGGCGATTGCGATCTTCGCCTCATTTTCACCTTGAATGGCAATAGCATTTGCTTCTGATGTCTTTACCCTTGTATCTCTTTGGGCTTCTGCCTTTCCTATGGTTTCATCTTTTACGGCAGTTGCAATGCTAATCTCTTTGTCTTTTTGTGTAATGGCAATTTTTACATCTCGGTCTCTGTGTGTTTCTGCTATTTGTGTATCCTTTTCTCGGTCTGCTAATGCCTTTCCTGTTTCCCCTATTTTTTCTTGTTCCGCCACACTAATCTTCGCTTCATTGATGGCCTTTGCAGCAGCTTCTTTACCAAGTGCTTCAATATAGCCCGATTCATCTTTGATATCGGTAACATTCACATTAATTAATTTCAAACCAATTTTCTTTAATTCGCTATCCACGTTTTTCGAAATATTGTCAAGAAATTTATCCCGATCCGAATTAATTTCTTCAATGGTCATTGTCGCTATTACCAAACGCAATTGACCAAATAAAATATCCTTTGCCAACTCTTGAATTTGTTCGGAAGAAAGTCCCAATAACCGCTCAGCGGCAGTATTCATACTGTCCGTTTCAGTAGATATGGCAATCGTAAAACGACAAGGTACATCTACTCTGATGTTTTGTCGGCTTAGCGCATTGGTGAGATTCGCTTCAATCGATAGGGGTTTTAAATCTAAAAATGCAAAGTCTTGAATTACGGGCCAAATAAAGGCACCGCCACCATGAACGCATTTTGCTGAAGTGCCGCCTGTTCGGCCATAGATGACTAAAATTTTATCGGATGGGCAACGTTTATATCTCGCGATTAAGGCCGAAATGGTTACGAAAATAACTACTGCCGCAACTATTATTATTAATATTGGTGTCATACTATTTGATTAAAGGGTTTCTACTATTAGGATATTATTGTCTACTAATTTTACTATTTTAACTACAGTGCCTGTTTGAATTTTATCGCCTTCGGTCATAGCATCTAATTCGTGAAAGGAACCGTTTATGCTAATCATTACTTTTCCTTTCCCTTTTTTGTTTTCGGGAATGGTCAAATATACGTCTGCTGTTTTATGTAAGGTATTGGTAATATCAAAAGAATTATTTTCGGCGAGTTTTTGCACTTGTTTGATTATCATAAAAAAAAAAAGACAAACAAATGCCAATAGCTAGCGCTAAACCGATCAGGAGTGCTTTATTTGAAATGCTTGTATAAAATGAGATGCCTGTCCAACCAAATCCCATTAGAAAATTTATCAGATTGCGCAGCGAAAATAGTTGAAAGGGAGCATCGCTTCCATTTAAATCGCCATTAAAATCAGCATCAATGCCATCTGATGCGTCTGCGCCCATAAAGGTCATTACCGTTTGTATAATAAAAATCAAACTGGCCGGTATGGCAACAAACCAAAAAGTTCTGAGCAATGGTTCCAAATTTTCTATTATTTCCATTTTATTAATTTTACTAAGTACCTATTAATACCTGCTGAGGTTTATTTCGTTTTTAGCCAAAGCATTTTATGCATATTGACGATATTCACTCCACCAATCGAAGATAGTGAAAATCACTTGAAATGTAACGTGTAGGGAAGAAATTTATTACGTTGTATTGAAGTAAGCGCAAACAATACCTCTCACATTGACTTAATGTTTGTATTGTTGCTGCAGTTTGAATTGATAGTGGTATGATGAATGTTTTTTGTAGAAAATCACTGCTGTGGAAACCTTTTCAGAATGAATAGGCCAGGATTCTATTCAGACAGCTGATTCATCGTTTGTTTATCCTACTTGATTGGAAGCGCTTGCGGCCTTTATTCTTTTATTTTTCCATAATAAATAAGATCCACCAATTCACCTGAAGTGGTTTTGTAATCGCGTCGTATGGTTCCCTCTATTTCAAATCCACATTTTTCGGCTACCCGTCTTGCGAAGGTGTTTTTCTGATGGGTTCTTAAGAAAAGTTTTTGAAAATTGAATGCTTCAAAACAAAAATTGCAGAATATACAGAAGGCCTCACTTGCAATTCCTTTATTGGCATACTCTTTATCGATATACATCCCCATTTCTGATTTCGGGATATTCCAATCGATATTTTTCAAATCTATAAAACCTGCAATTTTATTAGTTGTAGTATCGAGAATAATATACGGATAATAGCTTCTATCCTGAGCTCTCTGGGTAATATCCGCCAGGAAAATCTTGGTGTCCTCAAAGGTCTTTGTTCTGGCGACGGTGCCAGTAAAAAAATCTTCCAGTCGTTCCCTATTCTGCTCCACAAGTTGGAAGTAAGCGTCTATGTCTTGCATGCTTAGTTGCCTGATGGTATAGTTTGAGAAGGTCATTTATTTGATTTTTGAAATGTTAGAGAATCGTATGCTATGATGATATAGATTGATGGTTAAGTTCGTTCAAAACGGCTTATGGATCTAGTATCGAAGGTAGAAAAACTTTTGGAAATAATGAGAAGGAGGATTCTGTATGAATGTTGAAAAGGGCCGTTTTATTGGAGCTGTATATAAGGAGTGTACCATTGGTAGCTGCTGCAGTTAACTTTGTAGTAATTGTTCACTTATTTTTTCCATTCATCTTTGAATAGGTTTATTATTTCAAACGGTATGGTATTCCAAACGATGTCCTTAGGATATAAGGCATTGCAAAGAATTACGATTCCGAAATTGTTTATTGGAGATATGATTAAGGTTGCTGAAAAGCCAGGGTCGTTGCCAACATGAAAAACATACTTCCCATATTTATCGGATTGAGTAATCCACCAGCCTAAACTAATCGACGTTTTATAGGGAGGAATCTCTCGCTTGGTCATCCACATATCCGCTAAGGTCTTTCTTTCTAGTATTCCTTTTTCTTTTTGGGTGCCATTGTAAATTGAAAGATTATGAAGCATCCATAGACAGAGGTCATTGGCACATGAGTTTAAATTACCACAGGGTTTATCCTGCGGAATATCCGGATAGTAGTTTGATACCTTAATTTTTTTACTGAGCCATTGTTTTTTATGTGGCTTGCTTCTTCTTGCTGCATTGATTTTAGAATAGGAAAAACTACTACTGTCCATTGCTGCGATTTGGAGTACATGCCGGTTTACAAAGTCGCTAAACGTTTGGCCGCTTACTCGTTCAATTACAAGACCAAGTATATTGTACCCTGTGTTGCTGTATGTGCTGGCACTTAACGGCACATTGGGTGGATAGCGGAGCTTTTCTTTTTTTAGTTTTTGTGCAAAATCAGTGAGTTCGCTCTGTTCGCTTTTGGGTTTGATATAGTGTTTATTGAAGATATTTGGAAGTCCGGAAGTATGTGTCAGCATTTGTTCAATAGTAATGTCTTTGTATCGTTTATCTTTCATTACAAAATCCGGAACATAATCGGTTAGTTTCTTGCGAATATCTATCTTTCCTTGTTCTACTAATTGCATAATGGCAGTTGCGGTAAAGAGTTTTGAAATAGAGCAGGTTAAAAAGTTTGTTAGACTGTCTATAGGTGACGAAATATTTATGTCTTTGGAGCCATAGCCTTTGGTGTAAAAGATTTCATTGTTTTTGACAATGCCAATTGAAATGCCCACTATTTTGTGTTCGATCATTATTTTCTGAACCAGCGAATCGATTTGGATTTTAAAGGTTTGCTTGTTAGGTTGCGCGTCACTAGAATTCGTGAATAATAAATAGCCACAGACTACTATTACGTTTCTAAATAGTATTACATGTAGATTCATTTTGTTTGTTTTAGAAGTATAAGGCTATTTGCCCAAAATGTGACTTCAACTGCTATTGTCCATATAAAGTTAATAGCAACTATACAAATCTAAACAAGAATATCGAACTGAGAAATTTTAACAAAGCGATGTGCTTACTTTGCAAAATTTAGGGCTTGCAAGAAATTCAATTATTTAGCTTGCATTGTATTATTATAATTTACAACCGTTTTCAATCTGTATTTCCACGTTCTTTTTTTGCCTTAATTCTCACCTGGATTGGCTGAAATGTTTTTGTCTAAAGTCACTTCTTATTTGAAAACTTGTATAAAGGGATGGATTTTACGCTTGCCTTGTTGTTTGTTACTATGATCGTTTTTTTTTTATTTTGAACTATTGAAAGTCCAAATAATGGCCTTTTCCTTTGTTGCTCTAAATATGGTTCCGTGTTGTTCATTTGGCTCGTCAGAGAAATTCCATTTAAGGGTTGGTCTGTTTTCTGTTTTAAAAATTTCTGCCAATTGTTTCGTGTATGGGGAAATATCTTCGGTATTGGAACAGGCGAACCAAATTCGCTTTTCGATTGATGGTAGTTTTGCTAAATGCTTTGCAGCGGTGCGCACTAGAAAATGATTGTTCCACCACAAGGAGGGGTCAAAGGCAATATAATTGTCAAACATCTCCGGTTCCAAGAAGAATGTTTCGACTACAAAAAGTCCTGATGCGGACTCTCCGATAATACTTTTTTCAGAGGTGGTTCGATACCGTTTATTGATTTCGGGAAAGAGCTCCTCTTTAATAAACGCTCTAAAATTAGCTGAGCCACCCACTACTGGCGCAATTTCTTTATCTTTTGCAATTTCTGTAAAACCGGTCAAATCTCTTCTTCGCTCCGTATTCTCAATTCCTACCAAAATAAGGGGTTTGATTTTGTTCTCATTGATTAGCTTCGCTAAGGTATTTGCGATATGCGAAAAATCTTCTTTAATGCCGCCATCTGCCATATACATAACGGGGAGTGAGTCAACATTTTTATGATAGTTTGATGGTGTCCATACATTGATGGTTCGTTCTTCATTGACTTTCTTTGAGAGTACTTTAAACGATTCATGTAAGGGAATTGGATCAGGGGCTTGAGAATTATTTGCACAACTAGCGAATATTACTAGAAGAAGAAGTTGGAGATAATTATATTTCATAAAGTATGTTTTTAAATTTGTACAGATTGGAGCTCATTTTGGAGGCGTTGGCGACTGTTTTTTATTCGACAAATTGTGATTACAGAAGCATGTCGAACAGGTAAAAGTAACAAAGGAAATTAATAATTAGAAGCTTCGCTATTTCGAACGTTTGTTTTTGGCATTTTCTACTCCGAAACCAACTTTATTAAGGTTATCTATTGTGCCATTTGATTTTTAGTATGATGTCATCATAAATCAGCCCAATAAGCAGCAATAGCGCTGGAAATACTAATACATAGAGGTGCATTCTAGTATAAAAAATGCCGCCAAGAAGACCCCCTAAAAAGAAAAAGCTAATAATAGTCAGTCGTAATTTTATGGAGGAAAAAAGTTTTTCTTTTTGTTCTTTTAATTTGTAAAAAAATAGTTGTGAGAGTTCGATACCTAGGTCTGTAAAAAGTCCTGTCAAATGTGTGGTTCGAACTGTTGCATTTGATATGGTTGTGACCAATGAGTTTTGCAAGCCCATGGCAAAAAGCAATGCATACGCCACTACATTGGGTGCTCTTGAAATGATTTCTTCTCCAACTATTGCTATTGTGATTAAAATCAAACTTTCAGCAACAACGGGAATTAGGTAAATGAGTCTTTCATTGATTTTGGACGTAAGTTCAATGGACAAGTTCGAAAAAAAAGAACCTAGGAAAAAAAATAGAATGTAAAGAAAGTAATGGAGTCCTTCCCAAAAATTTTGTTTAAAAATTTCATCAACAAAGAATGCAAAATGTCCGGTTACATTGGTGGTTAATTTTTGCACAGCTAGGAATCCTGCAACATTTACTAGTCCTGCAACAAAAGACAACAAGGAAGCAATCCTCAAATTGTGTGCTAATGTTCTTGTCTTTCCTTTGTGTCTAAACATAATTTTGAGAGCGGGTGCTACTGGCCATACATTTTCTATAGTCGCATTGAAAGAGATTTTGCATCAAACAATGTAGATGGGTATTACACAAATCTAACAAATTTTATGCAAGATGACAATTTGTAGAAAGCTTCTTGGTTAATCCAATAACAACCTACCTTATTCTTGCAAGACTGTAGGGCGCATTCGATTATATATTCTCAAAGTGTATTTCCGCTTATCTTGAATTCCGATTTGAAAAGGACTTTCATGGGTAGTGTATATTTTAGTTCGTTTTCCGTAGGGGTATTTGAAAATACACATACACCCAGCAAATAGATAGTATTCAAGATTGGTTGGAAGTGTGCTGCGGTTTGCAAAAAAAAGAGTGCCTCTTTACTATGCGATTTATGCACTGAACGTTTCTGCATCCGAATGGCTTGAGATAAGTTGTTCATTAAGCGACCGATATTGGCGCTCCTACAAAATGACAATATGTATTCGGAACATATTTATTTGAAAACGTTTCTGTAAATAGTGTTGGTTTTCGCCCTTTAATGGCGGATGGATACCAGAGCAAGCAAAGTATTTTACTTCTCGTTGATTATTCCCGCTCCGAAATTTCCTTTAATTTCTCTAAGGCAAGCGGATAGGTGCTATTAAAATAATCGGTAAATTCATCTACGCTGTCCATATCCACTGTTAGTGTTGTAATGCCTTGATTTTCAGTCATTGAATAATTTTCATGCCCTCCTGCCCATTGTTCAACTTGTTCGCCGGAAATTATTTCCGTATCACCGTCCAAAATTCCGTAATGCTTGATTGAAACAAATTGAAAGGGTTTATTTTCTTCAATTTCAGAGATCATTCCACCTTTTTTTCCATTTTCGTCCACTCCTAGAAAATGCATTTTGCTACCTTTTTCCCAGCTTCCCTCATAGGTTGAGGTTGGATTGAAGGCTGCAGTCCATTGCTCATAGGTACTTTTATTTTTCAGGCCTAACATGGTTTCATACACTTTTTGCGCGGTGGTGTGTATCACTATTTTGAATTGTAGTTTTTGCATATTGTTATTATTTTTTGTAGTAAAATGATTTTTCGGTGTTGATTTATTTGATGCTGTTTACTGCCATTAGTATTTAGAATGTATGACTTTTTACCATTTCAGTCCAAGAAATTGTGACTCAAAAGTATTATTTCTTATTCAAAATGATTTCACCTATCTAATTTTTTATGGATGGTTCTGATTTTATTTTTATTCGAACTGCTGTTTGATTCATATCGTATAAAATAAAAGCAACAGAATGCTAGGTTTTCGAATTCAAAAGAGAGTGCGTATGCTAGGCCTTGCCATTCCTCAAAATTTGCGAATTAATATATGCAAATTGCACAGGCATAACAGTGTTCACCTTATTATACAGCTACTTTCAACAAATTCCTTTGAAGGGGGCTTATTCTTCTTCCCAATTGGTTTTGTATCTTTTCAAACGTGCTTCGACGCGATCTAGTTTTCCCCTAACTCGTTTGATTTCGGCAAGGCTCCAATAGCCATCTCGATCGGCAGCATCGATATAGCGCTTAATGGTTCGTTGTTCATCCATAAGTTTGCGATATTCGTTTTCGGTAATTTTATTCCGTTTATTGGCTGATTTGATGGTGCTTTCTTGTCGTCTTTGCATTTTTATAAGCTTATCGCCATTACCTGCCAAGAGCGCAATCGTTTGAAAAACGAGGACGCAAATTAGAAGTACTTTTTTCATAATTGGATATTTATGAAAACAAAATTAAAAAATACTCTTTGCAAAATCAAGTAGGGTGGGGTAAAAGTAGTCGATACTGGGGTGTGGCCCCTGCTCCGGATTGGTAGTATGCAGAAAGATGGTTTGCATCCCTAAATTTCTTCCAAATTGCATATCGGATATATTATTGCCAATCATGATGCTCTTGCTAAAATCGATACTTGGAAAGGTCTTTTTTGCCTGCAGCCCCATGCCGATATTGGGTTTTCGGTTGGGGGCATCGGTTTCCAAATCGGGGGCGTAGAAAAAGGCATGGATGCTGCCACCACTTTGATTGACCTCTTGTTGCAGCTTGGCATGTATTTGTTCAACATCTTCGGCACGCATCAAACCTTTTCCGATGCCTCGTTGGTTGGTTACCACTATTATTTTCTGAAATCGATTGGCTAACAGACGAAGGGCATCGAGCACTCCTTCATAAAGCTGAAACTCCTCTACATTTCTTATGTAATCGCCGCTTTTTTCGTGGTTGATAACTCCATCTCGATCTAGAAATAAGGTCCAATTGGGGCCGATGGCGTGTAGGCTGTTCATATGGTAAAGGTACAATGATTCATTAAAAAACCCTATAAGCAAAAGCCTATAGGGTTTATTATTTTAATAGAAACCTTAGTATGTTATTTTCTACTAAAGTGTTCTGTACGTTTATTAAACGATTTCAACATCAGCACCTGCGTCTTTCAACTTGGCGGCGATGTCTTCTGCTGTAGCTTTGTCAACGTTTTCTTTAACATTGCCTGAGCAAAGATCTACTAAATCTTTTGCTTCTTTAAGCCCAAGACCAGTCAATTCTTTTACAACTTTAACAACACCTAGTTTTGCAGCACCTGCATTTTTAAGTACTACAGTGAAAGATGTTTTTTCTTCTACTGCTGCTGCGCCACCACCGTCTCCGGAAGCTGCTACTGCTACTGCAGCCGGTTCAATGCCGTAATCTGCTTTTAATACATCTGCTAATTCTTGAACCTCTTTACAGTAAGGTTTACTAATGACTCAGCTAAATTTTTTATGTCTGCCATGATAATCTGTTTTTTTGTTTTTTAATATTGTTTTTATATAAATAAGTGCGGAAGCCGTTTTTATTACTCAGCGGATGCTGATTCTGGTCTGTTTTGAAGTGCAGAAAGAACTCGAGATAATGGTGATTTCAATAAGCCAAGTACCTCGCCGATCAATTCGTTCTTCGTTTTGATACTTTGAAGAGCCTTCAAACTGTCATTTCCTAAGAATACATCTTCTCCGATCAAAGCTGCTTTCAACAAAGGTTTTTCAATATTATATTCTTTACGTATAGAACTGATTAATAAGGCTGGTTCTTTTGGGCTGTCGCTAAACATTAGCGCCGTTACTCCATGAAATGCTTCCATAATACCATTGTATTTATCATTGCCAAGTTGTTGCAATGCTTTTACAATAAGGGTATTTTTAGCTACTTTCATTTCTACGGATTTGTCAAAACAAAGACCTCGTAGCTTATTGGTTTGTTCTACTGTAAGTGATTCTGTATCGGTAACATAGAAATTATTGTATTGCGAAAATTTTTCCTTCAATACTTCTATGGCTTGGTTTTTTTGTTCAGTTGTCATTTTAATTTATTTTATTTTGATAGAAATTAATTGGTTGCAGATTTCGTATCTACATAAATACCCGGACTCATCGATGTAGCCATACTGATGCCCTTCACATAGGTACCCTTGGAAGAGGAAGGCTTTAATTTGATGATTGCGTTGATTAATTCCTGACTGTTTTCTTGTATTTTTTTAGGTTCAAATGACACACGTCCAATGGAAGCATGTATAATACCTGATTTGTCTACCTTAAAGGCAATTTTACCGCCTTTTACCTCATTTACCGCACCTGCCACATCATTGGTTACTGTGCCGGTTTTTGGGTTTGGCATTAAATTTCGTGGTCCTAATACTTTACCCAAACGTCCAATTTTAGGCATCACTGATGGAGTAGCGATAATTACATCGATATCGGTCCAGCCACCATCAATTTTTGCTACGTATTCATCCAAACCCACAAAATCAGCACCGGCAGCAGTAGCTTCCGCTTCCTTGTCAGGAGTACAAAGTACCAACACTTTTTTGGTTTTACCGGTTCCATGTGGTAAGGATACAGTACCTCTAATGGCCTGATCTGCTTTTTTGGGATCCACACCAAGACGAACGTGAATATCTACAGAACTGTCAAATTTAGTACAGTTAATATCTTTCATTAATTTTGAGGCTTCCTCAAGACTATACATTTTAGCAGCATCGATTTTAGTTTGCGCTACTTTTCTTTTCTTATTTAATTTCATTGTTTTACTGTTTTGATGCTAAAAATTAATTATCCCAAGGAGCTTTGCCCTCAACGGTAAGACCCATACTGCGTGCAGTACCGGCTACCATGCTCATAGCGCTATGGACGGTGAAACAATTGAGGTCGGGCATTTTGTCTTTCGCAATTTCTTCCACTTGCTCCCAGGTTACCTTACCTACCTTATTACGGTTAGGTTCTTTAGAACCATTTTTCACTTTTGCAAGTTCCATTAGCTGAATAGCTGCCGGAGGGGTTTTGATAATAAAATCAAAACTTTTGTCGGAATAAACGGTAATAAGAACCGGCAATACTTTACCCGGTTTGTCCTGAGTGCGTGCATTAAACTGCTTGCAAAATTCCATGATGTTGACACCTTTGGAACCTAGTGCCGGACCGATTGGTGGTGCAGGATTTGCTTGACCACCTTTGCATTGTAGCTTTACAAAGCCACTGATAACTTTAGCCATTATAATTAATTTTTTTGGTTCAAACGTCTCGCCTATGGCGGACTCCCAATTCTCTCAAAATAGTATCGAAAAGAACTTCTAAGGGAGCGCAAAGGTAATTGATATTTTTTTTTCTACCAATTTTTTTTACTTTTTATTGATAGGTACCCCATTTTGACCCGATTTTATTATAAAGAGTGCAATGTATTTTGGGGGATTCCGAACCGGTTCGTGTTTGTAAAATTACGGATACCAAAAGTTATTTATGGCAAATATGATGTAATTTCGATTAAATTTTTTTGAATGCTACGTTTTTTGTCAGGCTTTCTGTTCATCCTTTTTGTATCGATACCCACTCAGGCGCAAAACATTCAAGCTATTCCTACCGGTAAATTTAGCGGTGTTTACAAGCAGCCCCTTTTCTTATCTACTAGTAGAGGTGATATCGAGAAACCACAGTTGCATTATTCCTTCGAAAGCTTGTACCATAAGTCCAAAAGCCGTCTTTTGAACGTGGCGGCTCTAAAAGAGGCAAAAATGGTTCAAAAAGTGCAGAGCGTAACAGATAGTGAAGGATATACTGCAGGCAAACTAAGCGTTTCAAATCCCTTAATCAGGTCGAGTTTTAAAGGGAATGAACTAAAAAGCTGGACCCCAACCGACAATTCTATCGCCATTTCCAGGGGTGGAATCATTGTGAGTTGTGTGAACTATGGTATCGAATACTACAAGTCTGACGGTACGCCTTTACTAAGCAACGCTACTTGGAGCGATTTTGTAAATAATGCCTTGCTTGATCAAGCGAAGTATGACCCCAGGGTGATATATGATAATAAGAACGATCGCTTTATAGTGGTGCTCCTGCATGGGTTTTCATCCACAACTTCTAAAATTTTGGTTGCCTTTTCAAAATCGAACAATCCTCTAGACGGTTGGAATCTGTATCAGATGTCAGGAAGTCCCTTTGCTGATTCCTCATGGAGCGATTATCCAAATATAGGGCTCAATGACAATGAACTATTTATTAATTGTAATCGTTTTGGCGATGCTCCTGATTATAAATGGAAGAAAACGTATATCTATCAAATTGGTCTCAATGAAGGTTATCATGGACAAAGTTTGAAGTATGGTTTTTGGGATAATTTCGTAACACCCAATGGTGAAGATGGAATCACACTGGTGTCTGCAAACGAAGGCTTGGGTAAAAGCCTGTACGATAAAATGTACTTTGTACAGTTGATGCCAGACTCAGGGAGCTACGTTTACGTATATGAATATACCGGCCATTTGGGCGCAGATTTAGGTTTTACAGTGAAGCAGTATCCGGTACCACATTATGAGGTATGCGCCAATGCCTTTGAAAAAAATCCCAGTACAGGAGGTTTTGATTCATTAAGTAGTAGTATTGCTTGGGCGCAAAATGCCTTTTATTTAAATGGGGTGATTCATTATACACATAGTTCTGATATAGGTACCGGCTGGTGCGGCATTTCATATGGTCGAATTGATATCAATACAGGAAAAGCCGAGGTCGCCATTCATGGTGAGCAAGGTACCGATCTTTGCTATCCCGCCGTAGCTGCCTTTGGCGACGATTCAAACAGTCATGAAGCCATGATTGCCTATTTGCAATCAGACATCAGCATGACGCCGCAATGCGGTGTAGTGGGTGTCGACAAAGACATGAAGTGGAGCGCCCGAAGAGTTGTAAAAACCGGCGACACCATGGTAAATATTTTGTACCCGCCCGATTACGCCGTACAACCCGAACGATGGGGTGATTATACCGGTATTTGCAGACGATACAATACAACCTTTCCAGAAGTGTGGCTGGGTGCTGCCTATGGTGCCAATACACCGCCTCGTATGGCTTCGTACGGTACTTGGATTACAGAAGTAATTAAGTACCCTTCGGATAATCGCAAAGCAGACGTGCAGATTTATCCCAATCCTGCCACCGAGATGTTTACCCTAGAGTTTGACAATGAAATGGTAGGACGAATTACAGTGCAGATGTTTGATATGACGGGTAAATTGGTATACAAACTGTTTGATGATCAGCTAAAAGTCAGCAGAAACAGACTTTCCTTTAATTCGCTGGCCCTGCCTAAAGGAATGTACTTTATCAGGGTATCCAGAAATGGCAAACCACTTTTTAGTAAAAAATTGACCGTTCGTAACTAATTATTTCAATTCAAATTTAAATAAAAAAAGCTAGTTTTAATTTTTAAAGATTCTTTTATGAAAAACTACGTTGCGTTAGCATGCCTGTTTTGTTTGGCCCTGTTCATAGGTTCCTGCAAAGAGGAAAATACAAGCAAAAAAGCTAAAAGCCCCACTCATCATTTAAACATTCCGGCAAGCGGTATTGAAAGCATGATGGAAGAAAACACCAGCAAAATAATTGAAGGTACCCAAGGGAGTGTGGTGCTGACTGTGGGAGAGATTACCCGCAAAAAGGCAGATATTAGTATTAAACGTAATGATAGAATTTTGGATGAAAGACTGTTAAAGGAGAAAGATGTCATGAACTTTGATTATGAAGGCAATACATATAGTATTCTTTTAAAAAATATCAAGAAACCGCTTATTGGTGCTGGTAGTGCTGAAATCAGCATCACATTGGAATAAGGTTATGATGCCATCCCACGAACAGTATATGAAACTGGCTTTGCAGGAAGCACAGAAGGCATTTCAAAAAGGAGAAGTGCCGGTAGGAGCTATTATTGTAATGCAACATCAAATAATAGGCAAAGGGTATAATCAGATGGAGATGCTCAATGATGTTACTGCTCATGCAGAAATGATTGCCATTACAGCCGCTTTTAATTTCCTTGGAAGTAAATATTTGACAGATGCCACCCTGTACGTAACCGTAGAGCCTTGCCTAATGTGTGCCGGAGCCCTCTATTGGAGCAAAATTTCTCATATTTACATTGGGACTGCTGATGAAAAGAACGGTTATCGCAAACACTGCAATCATTCACCCTTTCACCCCAAGACACATATTGAAACCGGCTTGTTGCAGATAGAATGCGCTGACTTGATGAAAGATTTTTTTAAAAGAAAGCGAATCTAAACAGATTTCTTTGCATTATAATGGCTCAAATGACACCCTCTAAACAAGTATCGCAAATTAATAATTTTAGTTACATTTGCGAACTCGAATATTACCAAGAATACTGATATGACTCATACTGACTTATTTCTAATTAAAGAAGGCAACATTTTTTTACCAGCTACCAAATGGTATGAAGAAAGAGAAATTGCTGAAGTTCAGGATAACAATGCGCAGCAAATGATTGATACCTTATCCGAAAAGTTTGCGGAATTGGTAAAAGAGGTAGAGGAACTTAAAAAGGAGTTTGATCTTTCAGAAGATAAAATAAAAATGGCCGGTAAAGTGGTGCGTCGAAAAATGCATCTCATTACAGCGAAAGCCATTGGCGATTTTCAGCCATTACTTACTGAATTGGAATCTATGGAGGAACTTATTAAAGCCGCCATCGATGCAAATCTTAGCTCTAAAGAAAAAATTTGTGTGGAAGCAGAACAGTTGCTCGAAACCAATGAGTGGAAAAATGCCACCGAAAAATTACGTGATTTGCAAAAACTGTTTAAAGAACTTCCTTCTGTACCCGATTTGCGAAATGATGAGTTCAGGGAGCGATTTGAAAAAACAAAGGACGAATTTTTTAAACGGAAGCAAGCCAACTTTGAACATTTTGAACAAGACCTTCTCGATAATCTTTCCAAAAAATTAGATCTATGTGAAAGAGCGGAAGCATTGCAGAACTCGAAGGATTGGAAAAAAACGACGGATATTTACCAAGAACTGAATGAGGAGTGGAAAAAAGTTGGGATGGTACCTAAACATCGAATGGAGGAGCTGTGGTTTCGATTTAATACGGCTAAAGATATTTTTTTCAATAACAAACGCGAACATTTCGGTGAAATCAAAACCGAACAAGAAGGAAATTTGCAACTGAAACTAGCCTTAATTGAAAAAGCCAATTTGTTAAAAGAGAGTACCGAGTGGAAAAAAACAAGTGAGGCCTTTAATGCCCTCATGGAAGAATGGAAAAAAATAGGTAGGGTAGCACACGACAAAAGTGATGAAGTATGGAATCAGTTTCTTGAAATCAAAAATCATTTTTATCAAAATAAGGATGCCCATTACAATAAAATCAGGGTACAGTTAGATGATAATTTTGCTCGGAAAATGGCTATTGTGGCCCATGCTGAGGAATTGCAAAACACCTCTGATTTCGAAATGGGTACGCAAGAATTTCATAATATGTTTGAGGAGTGGAAAACGATAGGTAGAGTAGCCAAGGAACATGGAGATGAAGCATGGGAACGCTTTCTCAAAGCAAAGAAAAATTTCTTTGACCGCAAAGATGCGAATCGTGAAAAACGAAAAATAGAATTGTCGAAAGACCTCAATGAAAAAGTAAGCCGAAATAGAAGCAATTATTTTAAAGTGTGTAAGGAATTGCAACGCGAAGAAGAATTGCTGTTTGATGTGGAAGACCGCATCAAAAACCTTCCGGCTACTTTGCGAAGTTATGAAAAGCGAGAAGAGTATACCGAAATGATGGATGATATTAAGGAGAAAATTAATTCTTTGAAAGCAAAAGCAAAGGAGATGAAAGATAAACTAAACCAAGATGAAAGAGAACTGAATTATATCATGAGAGGACCAAGAAAAACGGAGTAGAGATAATTTATTAAAACACTTTTTTTCAAATTAACGAATTTACTAATATTCAAATTTTTATATGTCAAACACCGTATTCCAATTAATGCAAGAACTGGAGCATGAGCAGATTGTAATTTGCAATGATCCGCATTCAAAACTAAAAGCAATCATTGCCATACATAATACAACACTCGGACCCGCATTAGGAGGTACCCGGATGTGGAATTATGTTTCAGACGATGATGCCATGATAGACGCCTTGCGCTTGTCAAGGGGCATGACGTACAAGGCAGCCATTTCCGGATTGAATCTAGGTGGGGGCAAAGCCGTAATCATCGGCGATCCTTCCTTGAAAAGTGAAGCTTTGTGGCGTCGGTATGGAAAGTTTGTAAACTCACTGAATGGAAAATATATCACTGCTGAAGATGTAAATACTTCTGCAAGCGATATGGAATATATTCATCTCGAAACCAAACATGTGACCGGTATTCCGGAGTATATGGGAGGAAGTGGCGACCCATCACCCTTTACCGCCTATGGCGTTTTTGTAGGAATGAAAGCTTGTGCTAAAAAACATTATGGTACTGATGATTTGCAAGGAAAGCGTGTTTTGGTGCAAGGGGTTGGTCATGTGGGACAATATCTAGTGGGGCATCTGGTAGAGGCCGGAGCGCAAGTATATATTACAGATATTAATGAAACACGCATCAAGGAAACCACCGATAAATTTAAAGTTGAATTTATTGCGCCTGAACGGATGCTCGATGTAGATTTAGATATTTATGCTCCTTGCGCATTGGGAGCTACTATTAATGATGATTCAATGCAAAAATTGCGTTGCCCCATTATTGCAGGTGCAGCCAATAACCAGTTGGCTATTGAAAAAGTACATGGTGCTCAATTGATTGAAAAGGGAATATTATACGCACCCGATTTTTTAATCAATGCAGGGGGCTTGGTGAATGTTGCCGCAGAAGCAGGCGGTGCTTATAATCGCGAGAAGGTAACCAAAGATGTTGAAAAAATTTACGACCGTATTTTGGATATTTTTGCGCTATCTGAGAACGAAAAAATTACGACCCAAGAAGCTGCCATTCGCATTGCTCAAAAGCGCATTGATGATGTGGCGCATGTGAAGTCGAGATTGTAAAACTTAATAATTTTCGGTTTTAATTCCTTTTTTTATTCAAAATCAACACACCCTATGAAAAACAAAATCGGTACTAAAGACAAACCCTTGCTTTTAAAAACGCCTCCCTTGTCATCAGAATACACCATGCATCTAGACGAAAAGGATGGGAAAGAAATTCTTGTCTGCACCGTTGGCAAAACCATATTGCATTACAATATGGATTGTCTCAACGACTTGCATAAAATGCTAAAAGCTCACGGCGATTGGATGGAGTTAGGAAGTGCTGATGAGCAAAAACCTGCAAAGGAAGGCACTGTAGAAGCATGGGGCCGTTCTGAAACCAACCCGATTGGAGGTTGGTATGGACTCAAAAAAGGATTTCGCGGGCGCTTCGGCATGTATATTCCACCACTGATGGAGGCCTTGGGTTTAGCCGAACTTACACATGAAGCTCGGGGAAATAAAATGAGAGCGAAGTAGTTTTTTTGCGAATGGCATGTAGGCACCAACTACTATCTCCTTATCGAATAAGGCTGATGTCACCCTGCAATTGAAATTTTTCTTCTTTAGTGGCACATTCGTACGTACAGATATAGAAATAAGTACCCACCTCACAATCAACACCCCTAAAAGTACCATCCCATCTCAAATCCTTGGTTTTGGTTTCAAAAAGTTTTTGTCCCCAACGATTGTAAATAGATAAAGTAAAGGCTCTTAAATTTTCAATTTCTATTACCCCAAATTGATCATTTAGGAGGTCGCCATTTGGAGAAAAACTATTGGGGATTACAATTTTTGTACAACATTCATTTACCAATACCGTGCAGTATGATTGGCTTGTGCAGCCATTGGCACCTGTAACCGTAAGGGTATAGGTGGTGGTGCTTTTAGGTGATGCAATAGGTTGTGCACTATTCGGATTATCTAGCGAAGTGGCAGGTTCCCAGTGATAGGTATTACCTGTTAGCGGTGCAGTACCAATCTGCGTATTTTGCGTGCTACAATTGATGCTGGCGTTAGGGCCGGCATCTGCAGGTGGAGGCGTTTGATCAACCGTAACGAGTTGTGGGTACTTGCAGTTTCCATTGATGGTTAGGGTATATGTGGTAGTACTACCGGTATTGACATAAGGTTGAGCAATATTAATATCACTTAAACCGTTTGGAGGATCCCATAGGTAGGTGTTTCCTGCAATGGGATTCGGACCAATCAGTGAAGCAGTGTCGGTGCAGTTTAAGGTAATATCGCTTAAGGAAAAGATGAGACAATTGATAAACCTGAAGTCTTTGCTATGTTCATTTTCGCCATTAATACCTGTTTTTACCTGTATGGTAGGAATAGTACCTACCAGTAAGGCATCATTATCCCGCACATCGGGCTGGCCGGCTCCTCCAATATCGCTTAGCGTTAGACGATGACCTTGCAAATCGTTGATCCCCTGCCCACCAGTCCAGTCGCTTGTACTTATTTGTATCAGGTATAATCTATTGGCCACCGGTCCTGCTTGAGATGCAGGAGTTACTGGATCGCCGTCCAATACATTTGCAGAATTAAAGGCATATTGTCCATCGCCTGAAGTGACAGTAGTACCCAAAGGAGCACCATCGGGAATCATATCGTTGTTAAAATCAGCAAAGAGCAGCACTTCCACATTATTGATTCCAAATTCATTGGCATCTTGTATCCCATCTGCGTCGGTATCTTTCCAAATACGGTTTCCAATTTCCAGTAAAGGAGCATCGCCGGCCAACTCCACATCACCCATTGAATTGCCCTTTCCAAACTCAGGGGTTCCGGCCAATCGCAAACCCGATAATTCAACGCCGTTATTGGACGTATACAAGCCAGTACCATTTGATAATAAACCGATAGGATTCATGACGGCGGCAATAAAAGAATCAGATTTTGGAATCATGGCCACCGCACCCACGCTGCCCTCAGATTCACCCATATCATGAAAAAATTCTCCGCCGCCAATACCTTGATTATTACCGATTCCCCAGCCATTATAGGTAGTGCCATTTGATACATAACTCCCGTTGTTTTCAATACTGTAGGCACCGGTACCACAATTGAATCCGGCAATGAGCAGGTCTCCACCAATTACGTACGCAACATTGGTATTTCCGGTCAAATGCCTTTTGCCTCCATAACTAAATTGATGCCCCGACCGGTCCATTAAATCAATAATTAAATCGCCTCTTTGATTAAATCCGATATCAGAAAACACCGGGGTGGGTAAGGACATTTCACCACCTCCTTGTAAGGCAGCCGTATTGTCATTCCATGGATACCATTTATTGCTACCCATCGGTCCTGCAGAACCTTTTTGGTAATTTAAGGGTAATGTAAAAACAGGAACAGGATTGATGGTTGGGTTGCCCGTAGGATCAGTCATTTCAAGCATATACGCATATAAATCCGTTACGCCGTTTACAATGTTTTGTCCGCCATTTTCACCGGTACTAACAACACCTATATATATTTTCCAAAGTGATTGCATAAGCCAAAGGGACGCAATACGCCATTCGTGACCGGAATATTTGGAAGGCTATAGGAAGTGACTGCTACCACGGTTTGGGGATTCATTACATTATCCAATTCGAGTCGATAGATTTTTCGGTCATATAGATTAGTCAAAAAAAGAAATCGACCGTCGTCGATGATATCGATATCTCCAAGGCCTACTTTACAGGCCTGGGCCATTGCAGAAGGGTCGTTCGATGTGCCGTTAACCACATTGGTTAGCTCTCGGCCGCCAACGCCATTGACTCCAATCACTCCAAGTCCTTCGGGCGCTCCGGAGACGGGGTCGATAGGTCCAAGATACGTAGCCAGCGTACCGGCCATATTAATGGTAAATGAACTCCCCAACCCAAAAGGCACGGCACCAGCTGCTGCACGGGTCCGATGTCCATTCGCATCCATATCGTAAAAGTTGGTGACCGTAAAACTTGCTCCATTCGGTTCGAGCATATAGATTCCACCGGTACCTAATGGGCCTAAACCGGCAAATCGTTTTACAAAGGCAGTAGCAAATAATTTCTTGGCATGCTTACTATATGCCATCCCCCAAATGGCTCCAACGGGTGCAGCTGTGAGTTGCATGGGCGACACAAAACCATTTCCGCCACTTTTGTATGGATGTCCAAATAGGGCAGTGCCTGAGGCAGGAGGACCCGGCACCAAAGGATCTCCTCGGTTAAATCGAGTAACAAAGGCGTCAATAGGCGAAAATAAAAAATACTCGGCAGGGTTTTGAATAGAAAAGTTGAGATTATTTGTAGCAGCATACACAAATCGGATATTTTCCCCATTCGGTAAATAGGAGGAATAGTCTTTGATATGCGTAAAACAAGTATTATTAGGTGGTATTTCAAATTCGACTCGGACCGTATCGGTAAAGGGAAGCGAATAGGTGCCTGTTGGTCCTGAAAGGGTAGTATTTAATAATAAATTCGATTTGTCGTACGCATTAATAATGACACCTTGTATACCCGGTTCATTATAGGGAGGCAGCCTGCTGTATCCCATCTCCATTATAATCACGAAAAATGGTGCCACTAATTTGCGCCTGAATCTTAATCAAAAATCCAAATAAAAAAAGAAGCGTTAGAATTTTTTTCATAAGGTGAATTTATTTTTTTTATATCAAATGAAAGATTGTATTCATGGTACTATTCTCATCCGTTTATCAACACAATAGCCTTTTTCAAGAACTATTTTGAAACAACCCTAAACAAATTTAGATATTTCTTTGTCATAAACCAAATATGAGAAATTCTTTGTAGAGAGGTCAAAGAATGGATTTTTACATGATTTGTAATAAAAATGTGGTTTAGAATATTAACTTTGCGCATCAATTTTTTCCTTCGCAAACGAATTCAAGGTTTTCTTCGTCTTGTAAGGCGTACCATTATTAATAAAAAAATAAATATTCAAAAAATGAAAACATTCATCAAACAAAATTTTAAGGCATTGAGTATGATTGTGCTTGCAATGCTCGTGATGGGATTACAATCCTGCTACAAACGCGATTATACCATAGCCGCTGACACCAATACATTTGACAATAGCAACACCGTTGTTTCTTCTATTTATGGTATTGTAAAGGATGAAGCCGGTATGCCGGTGGCTGCTGCAGTTGTAAAACAGGTGCCTATACCTCTTTAACCGATGATAACGGATTATTTTATTTCAATAATATTACTACACCTTCACGTGCCTCTACGGTGGTTGTTTCCAAAACCGGTTATTTTAATGGTTCACGAACCCTTTCTGTGAATGCAGGAGATAAGCATACCGTAAAAATTTCTTTGATGTCTAAAGGAACTCCTGAAGTGTTTTTTGCCAACAATGGAGGTACTGTAAATTTTGCAAATGGTCTTTCCATTACCTTTCCTGCAAATGCCATTGTAAACAATGCAAACGGAAATGCGTACAACGGACAAGTGTATGTGTATGCAAAGAAAATTGATCCTACCACCCAATTGGGAATGGAAACCATGCCCGGCGATTTACGTGGGGTAGCCTCCTCAGGTATCGAGCGTTTACTTCAAACTTTTGGAATGATGGTAGCTGAGTTGTATGATATCAACGGCAATGCCTTGCAAATTGCCACCGGTTCTTCAGCCACTTTGAGCCTTTCCATTCCACCCTCCTTACATGGGAGCGCTCCTACTAATATCGTGCTATGGTGGTATAATGAGCAAAAAGGCATGTGGATAGAAGATGGTGGTGCCGTGCGTGAAGGAAATGCCTATGTTGGGAAACTTTTAGATATGGTGCCACTAGTGCCGCAGGATGGGTGGGAGGTCCATGCTATTCGAATGCAGTATTAACGCTAGAAGTTTATGATAATAATATTTGCGGGAACCCTTCCCCAATCTACACTACCACTATCACAACCGGTGCCACTAATTTAGATCTCGGTATCATTACCATTAATCTTGCTCTAATCAATACGTGTAGTTTCACCGCCAATGTCAAAGATTGTTTGGGTAACCCCATTACAAACGGATGTGTCTATATTCAGCCCCTAGATTTGTTATTAACCCCAAACGCCTCGGGACAAATTAATTATAGCTTGCCTTGGTATTCCACAGGGTCCTATTACGTTGACTTCTTACGATTTTACAAATCTTGTTCATGGGTCTACTAATTATACATTATTGGCTGGATTAAATAATATTGGAAACATTAGCGCATGTGGAAATGTAAGCCCTTTTATCACGGTCAATTTTATAAATAATGTAACACTTGCCACTGCAACTAAGATATTCGTTCAGCCGGTTTGCACCCTCAGTTGCTTTATTAATGGGCCTCAATCTATAATCAATGGCGGTGAGGTTTTAGTGTTCTTACTTTTCAATGACAGTGGATGGTGCTACAGTAGGAAATCAAAGTATTGCAAGCGGCTTTGTAAATGGCGCTATAGGGCATTCACTGATAATACCTTTTCCTTTTCGGGAATAAATAATGTAACGTACAGTTCCTTCCCGGCATTTCCCGGCGATGCGCAAGGCAGTTTTAGTATTAACTTAGTAGGTTCACCATCAGGTGATACTTATACTGCCACAGGGACCTTTAGGGTTCCGCGAACTAATTAACGATTCTTGAAATCATTCAATAAACCATTCGCAACTGTGGACGGTTTTTTTTATACATTTGAAAAAAAATGTGATATGATACTTGATGGAATAACGCTACTACTTTGCATACTAGCCTTCATTAGGGGCTGGAAGAAAGGAATGTTGTGGGCAATTGTTTCCATCATTGCCGTAATCGTTGGAATAGTGGTTTCGCTAAAATTTTCTCATATGTTGGCCGATTATTTATTTACTAATAATATTTTGACCAATTCCTATACCCTATTAATTTCCTTTGTATTGCTTTTTATACTGACCATTTTCTTATTTCGAACGCTGATTCGATTTGTTGAGAAAATTTTAGAAACCGTATTATTAGGATGGGTAAATAATGTACTGGGAGGGTTACTATATGGTTTTTTGCTGGTGTTTTTATTTAGTACCTTTTTCTGGTTATGTAACAAGGCAAATTTGTTGAACAAGTCCCAGATGTTTGATTCAAAAACCTATACTTACGTGGAGCCAATTGCGCCGAAAACGGTTGCATGGATTACCCCGTTTATTCCCTATGCCAAAACATTGTATAAGGATATCGAAGAATATTTTGAAAAATTGTCTAATAAATCGATGTCTTAAAAGAGGCCCTCTTTCAGTAAATCATGTAAATGTAGAATGCCGGCATAGACACCATTCGAAACCACTACCAATTGGGAAATATTGTGTTTTCGCATAATCGCCACTGCATCCACTGCAAGAGCATCCGATTCGATACATTTCGGGTTTTTATTCATAATATCAGTGGCTTGTATGGAACCTAAATCGCTATGCTTTTCGAGCATCCTCCTAATATCACCATCAGTAATAATGCCCTCAATTTCGTTTTGAGCATTTAACACAATGGTAGCTCCTAATCTTTTTCCGGTGATTTCTAGTATCACTTTTTGAATGGAGTCACCGACATATACTATCGGTTTTTCGTGGATATTGCTTAGTGTTGAAACGTGAAGGTAAAGTTGCTTTCCTAAAGCGCCACCGGGATGAAATTTGGCAAAATGATCGGCTGTAAAGCCCTTTAGTTTGAGAAGGCAAACTGCTATCGCATCTCCCATTACCATTTGGGCCGTAGTACTGCTAGTGGGCGCCAAATTGTTAGGACAGGCTTCGGTTGTAACGGTACTATCTACCAGAAAGTCGGCATTGGTGGCTAAAAAAAGATTTTCGTTACCACAGATGGCAATGAGTTTATTGCCAAAGTTTTTGATCAGTGGCACCAGCACTTTTATCTCTGCACTCTCGCCGCTTTTTGATAGGACTATGGCCACATCATCAGGCTGCATCATGCCTAAATCGCCATGAATGGCATCTGCGGCATGCATAAAAATAGCAGGGGTTCCGGTACTATTAAAAGTGGCTACTATCTTTTGGGCAATAATAGCACTTTTGCCGATGCCACTGACAATCGCGCGTCCTTTGCTTTGATGAATGCATGCCACCGCATTTATAAAATGATCGTTCACGTAATGGCTGAGGTTTTCAACAGCTTTTTTTTCTAGCTCAATGGTTTGCAGAGCACTTGCTGATATCAAATTCTTATCCAAAGAAATTTTTTTGTAAAAATAGGGATTCAATACATCATTTGATGTAAAATCTGATACAAATGTACAGGGCCATGCATGCGGTATCTTAGCGATCACAAATAAAATGTGCTTTAGAAGCCAATTTTATGGGGATTTGTTTCATTTGATATTTTTTTTTCTATTTTTACCCAATGCATTCTTATACCGAAACCTTAGATTCCTTCGAAACGTTCTTCGCTGCGCATGAATTTCCTTCCCAGCCCAAAAAATTGTATGAACCTTGTTCGTATCTGCTCCGTATGGGAGGGAAGCGTATTCGGCCGGTACTGTGTTTGATGAGTCATGAATTATTTGCTGAGCTCAATGAAAATGTGTGGCATACGGCTACAGCTATTGAGTTGTTTCACAATTTTACGCTAATGCATGATGATATAATGGACAAGGCACCGCTTCGTCGGGGATTTGCAACCGTGCATGAAAAGTATGACCTGCCCACTGCGATTCTCTCCGGCGATGTGATGAGTATTTTTTCCTATGTTCATTTGAATAAAATCAATACTGAATATATTCATTCGGTAATGGAATTATTTAACCGCACTGCAATCGAAATTTGCGAAGGACAACAAATGGATATGGATTTTGAATCGGAGAATTTTGTATCTCTTGCTGAATATATGAAAATGATAACCCTCAAGACGTCCGTACTCATTGGCGCATCTATGAAATTAGGTGCGATGCTTGGAGGTGCTACTGACGGTTGTTCTGATATTTTATATCAATTTGGGAAATCAATGGGACTTGCCTTTCAAATGAAGGACGACTATCTGGATGCGTTTGGCGATAGTTCTAAAACAGGAAAACAAATTGGGGGCGATATCTTAAGTAATAAAAAAACCTTTCTGCTTTCAAAGGCGTTTGAAATTGCGAACAGCACACAAAGAGAAGCACTACTGCAATTGTTGCAACGAAATGATGAGGCAAAAGTAGCAGATACCTTATCCTATTTTGAGAAGCTGCATATTAAGGAATTATTGGAGCAAGAAATTCAAGCGTATACCAATAGGGCCTATGAGCTCCTTGAAAAGGTTCCTGTGATTTCGAAACGAAAAGTACATCTCAACGATTTAGCCAAAATGCTTCTCAATAGGGAGTCGTAGAGGTTTTATTTTATTTCAAATTGTAGTAAATTTTCTTCTCCTATGTAGGCACAAAGTGTATCGCCAATCTGCACGGATGCCACCCCTTTAGGAGTGCCGGTAAATATGAGGTCACCCATATTTAATGAAAAGTAGTGTGATATATACGATATGATTTTCTCAAAGGAGTGCATCATATTTTCAGTGTTTCCTTGTTGTACGATACCTTCATTTTTAGTAAGGCTAAAAGCCATGGCTTTCTTTTTTTCTTCTTTTGTGATGGGTTTCCACTTACCAACCACAGCTGCATTGTCAAATGATTTTGCAATTTCCCAGGGAAGCCCATTTTTCTTTTGATAGTCTTGCAGGTCGCGTGCCGTAAAGTCGATTCCTACGGTTACCGCATCAAAATAATCCAAGGCAAATTTTTCGGCCACCGATTTCCCATTTTTACAGATTCGCAAAACAATTTCACATTCGTAATGAAGGTCCTTGGTGAAATTTGGGTAATAAAAGGGCTTATTATCTGTAAGCAATGCGGTATGGGGTTTCATAAATACCACCGGGGTATCGGGTATTTTGTTATTCAACTCCGAAATATGATCTACATAATTGCGTCCGATGCAAAATATTTTCATCTCTTAAAATTTTTTATGATTAAACTGGTTCATGGTTCTTTCTAGTCCTATTGTAACAAAACTTTCTATAATATCGCAACATACCATAATTTTTTTTTGAACCATTTCGATTTCATTTGCTTCCCATTTACCCAATACAAAATCCACTTGTTTGTGCTTTTCAAAATGATTCCCAATCCCAAATCGGAGTCGCGGATATTCGGTGGTTCCTAAGTTCTCATGAATACTTTTGAGTCCATTATGACCGGCATCACTTCCACTTTTTTTTATTTTAAGGGTGTCTAATGGAAACGCAAGATCGTCCACTAAGGTCAACGAATGTTCGACAGGTATTTTTTCTTTTGTAAGCCAATATTTAAGAGCCTTTCCGCTCAAATTCATATACGTACTAGGTTTTACTAATATGAGAATTTTGCCTTTAAATTTCATCTCGCAAACCTCACCAAGCCGGTCGCTGTGAAAGCGTAGCTGGTGCCTTTCAGCAAAGGCATCCAAGATGTCGAATCCTATATTGTGACGGGTATTAGCATATTCATTTCCGATATTGCCCAGCCCTGCAATTAAAAATTTCATAGTACAAATTTAGGACAAAAAATGGGGCACTTGAAATGACAGTTCACGATTGAGTACAGCGGATTATTTTAATTTTTCTAATTCGGCTTTGGTCACTATTTTATAATCGGCCGGAGTATTAAAAATTTTGGAATCAATTACCATATTGTCTACCAAAGTGGCCACAAATTTAAAGGTAAGTGTTTTATTGGATTTGATTTCATATTGAAGGGGTATGCCTCTTAATCCCGGAAACATAGACACCAAATTTTCTGCGGGGGGTAATAGATCCGGAGTGTAATAGAACTCAGCGGTTTCCATGTCTTTATAAGCTACTTTATTGCCAATGCAATGGTATCCGGCGAGGGTTTTATCGGTGTTTAGATTGCTAAAAACTGCATCTGCAAATTTTGTATTCTTTTCATTTAATTCTTCCTGCGAAATTTCGAGAGCATACTTTTCACCTCCTGTAATATTCATGGAAAGAGTTTTCCCATTTTTTTTGGTATAAATAGTAATATTATTGTATCCGCTATTCATTGCCAATTCCCTTTTAATATTTCCATTCTTTATACTTACCACATATAGGCCACTAGGTTTTTCTTCATTATTGACATATACATCATATTTAATAACGCCTTCTGAAAATATTTTCTGTGCCGAAACGTTATCGGGCATGAAAAGCGATACTAGAACGGCAATCAATGGAAAAATGATTTTCATGATATTTTTTTTTATGGGCTATTTCGCTTAGAGGGCAAAGGTATTGTTTTATAATTGTAGTATTTTGAGGAGTTCCTCTTTTTTTCTTCTGCTGACCTCCACCTCAGTTCCATCTGACATTACAATTTGAAATATATCACCCTTGATAAATTTTTTGATATACTGCGTATTTACCAAATGCGAATTGTGTACCCTGAAAAAAGAATGCGCGGAAAGCACATTTTCAACCTCTTTCAGGGTTTTGCTGATTAGTAACTTTTCACCGCCTTTTAAAAAAATATGCGAATAGTTATTTGACGAGGAGCATCTGACAATATCGCTGGTATATACAAATTTTAAACCATCTCCGGTAGGTAGCGCGATTCTGTTAAACGGATTGTCAGTATGTAGCAGTTGAATATTTTCAAGCAATATCTTAATGCGCTCCAGAGATTGGTTGTTAGATAATAGGGTAGATGCTCTAGCAACGGCCATTTGTAAATCTTCAATATCAATGGGCTTGAGCAGGTAGTCAATAGCACTAAATTGGATAGCTTTAATTCCATATTGGGTATGGGCCGTGGTGAAAATAATATTGAAATGAATCGGATGAATTTTTTCCAAAATGTCAAATCCGGTCATCTCCGGTAACTCAATATCCATAAAAACCAGGTCTGGTTTTAACTCCGATATTTTTTCAATAGCCTCAGAAGGTTTGTTGCAAACTGCAATTACTTGCAACGTGGGTAAGTAGTGTTGTATCAACTTTTCTAAAACCTGTGAGCTCGTTATTTCATCATCCACTATGATAACTCTCATAGGGTAAATGTAGTATTATTTTGCATTTATTTTATGAAATTACCATATTATTTACTGCGGTAAGTAAACTTGATGATTTATCTTGCAGGCTGTTAGATTAATTTTGTAGAAAATAATCATAAAAATGAAAGTAGTATTATTTGCAGGGGGACTCGGTACTCGAATTTCGGAAGAAAGTCATCTCAGACCAAAGCCCATGATAGAAATAGGTGGGAAACCGATGTTGTGGCATATTATGAATATATACGCTGCCTATGGATATAATGAATTTATTATTTGCTGTGGTTACAAAGGTTCAGTAATCAAAGAATACTTTACCAATTATTTCCTCCACAATGCGGACGTTACTATTGATTTGAAAGATAATCAGGTACATATTCATAATACCAATGTGGAGAATTTTAAAATCACCATGATCGATACCGGTGTCGAAACCATGACGGCCGGACGATTGAAACGGGTATTGCCTTATACCAATAATGAACCGTTTATGCTTACCTATGGTGATGGGGTTTGCGATGTGAACATTGCCGAATTAATGACCTTTCATCAGCAACATGGAAAAATTTGTACAATGACTACCATACAGCCCACAAGCAGATTTGGTGTAGTGAATATGCATGAGGATGGAACGGTTTTTCAATTTGAAGAAAAGCCTGAAGATAGTGGTACCTGGATTTTGTTGGATTCAGACATCGTGGATTTTGGAAATGCATGGATACGATGCGCGATAAGGAGGAATTGGAAAAATTATGGGAGCAAAATCCAATTTGGAAAAAATGGTAACCTTTTCAGCTTTACGAAATCATTTTAAAGGAAAGAAAGTGTTTATTACCGGGCATACCGGTTTTAAAGGCTCTTGGCTATTGCAAATCGTATCTTTGTTGGGTGCTGAGGTAAAAGGCTATGCATTAGCTCCCGAAAAAAGTGGCGATTTGTTTCATTTGATTGACGGAGAAAGTCTGTGTAAATCGAGTGTCATCAATGATATCCGAGACGCGGCAAAATTGCGTCATGAATTGATTCACTTTGAACCCGATTTTGTATTTCATATGGCCGCTCAGCCATTGGTTTTGGAAGGATATCAACAGCCACTATATACGTTTGAAGTCAATGCACAAGGCACGGCAAATTTATTGGACGCCCTTCGTTATCTACCCAAAAAATGTGTGGTAGTTTGTATCACCACAGATAAGGTGTATGAAAATAATGATGGGAATCGGGCGTTTATAGAATCTGATAAATTGGGTGGCTACGACCCATATTCTGCCAGTAAAGCTGCTGCCGAAATTATCATTTCATCGTATCGCAATTCGTTTTTCAATGCCAACAATTATGAGGCACATCAAAAGTCGCTTGTTTCGGTACGGGCCGGCAATGTTATTGGAGGGGGCGATTTTGCGGACAACCGCATCATCCCTGATATCGTAAAGGCCTTAAAAATAATGCCGAAATTTTATTGCGGAAATCCGCATGCAACCCGACCATGGCAACATGTTATTGAACCCTTAGGAGCCTATTTGTTGTTGGCAAGCAAAATGGTAGAGTCGCCTACAAAGTATACTGACGCGTATAACATCGGTCCCAATGAAGCAGATGTGTCGTCGGTAGAATCGCTTACAAGAATTGCCATCGAAAAAGCGGGCACCGGCTCTATTAAAATCGTTGAGAATCTTCAAAAGGTTCATGAAGCATCTACCTTGCGACTCGACATCTCAAAAATAAAAGAGGACATTGGGTGGGTGCCAACATATAATGCACGCACTGCCATTGAAAAGACCATCGAATGGTATTTTGATAGTAGGCCTGCAGATATTAAATGCATTGAACATATTAATGCGTACTTTGACAATTCTATAGAAGATGCAGATGAAAGCTAGTGAAGTCTTTATTACAAACAACTGCTATTTGCAGTTTAAATAGTGCTATTTTTTTTATGAATCTGACCATTGAAGAAACCGAAATACCTGAGGTGAAATTGATTAAACAATTTAAGGCAAGTGATTTGCGGGGTGAATTTGTAAAGCCATTTCATGCAAAGGATTTACAATCGCAGGGTATCGATTTTCAAATGAGAGAAAGTTTTTATAGCATTTCAAAGAAAAATGTCATCCGTGGAATGCACTTTCATGCGCCGCCCTTTGAACACGAAAAAATAGTATTTTGTACGCAAGGCGCTATTGTGGATGTGGCCCTCGATTTGCGAAAGAATGCTGCCACCTATGGTCAATATGTAGGTCGTATGCTGTCGCAAGAAAATGGTCTCGCATTATTAATACCCAAAGGTTTTGCACACGGATTTTGTACCCTTAGCGAACTGGCCACCACCTTTTATTTTATCAGTGGTGAATATGAAGCCACAGCGGATGGAGGAGTGCTATATAGTAGTTTTGGGTTTGACTGGAATGTCAGTCATCCCATTTTGTCAGAAAGAGACAAACAGTTTGAAACCTTGATTGATTTTAAATCTCCTTTTAATTTGTAGGTATGAAAATTTTTATTTCAGGTGCATCCGGTTTGATTGGTGGAAATTGTCTACAACATTTTTCTGCAAAGGGTTGCGAAGTAGTGGGGAGTTACTTCAGTTTTAAAACGGAAGGTACTTTTTATTTTGACACACTAAATCTTTCAAATCCTGATAATTTTGATATTCGTTCCTTTGCACCTGATGTTATTATCCATTGCGGCGCGCTGACTCATGTCGATTATTGTGAATCACATATTGAAGAAAGCTTTCAAAAGACGGTAACATCCACACGGAATCTTTTGCAACTAGCAACGGACATCCAGGCGAAATTTGTATACATATCTACCGACTATGTTTTTGATGGTAAGGCCGGTCCCTATCATGAAGAAGATTGTACACAACCATTAAGTGTATATGCAAAACACAAACTGGAAGCAGAGCAAATGGTATTGCTTGCATCTCCTTCTCACTTAGTATTACGGGTCACCAATGTGTATGGTCATGAAATCAGAAACAAGAACTTTGTTTCAAGAATTGTTTCACAATGTTTAGCAAAGGAGTCCCTATCGCTCAATATTCCCTTCGACCAATATGCCACCCCGGTTAATGCGATGGATGTGGCAAAAGCTATGTATCTGCTACTTAGAGATGGCCACAATGGAATTTTTCATATCGCTAGTACCGATTTTATGAATAGGGTGGAGCTTTCACTACGAGTCCTTAAGTATTTTCCGGAGGCTACCTATTCATTAATTCCTATGAGTACAGAAAGGATGCAACAACCAGCTGCCCGACCTTTGATAGGTGGTTTGCAGAAGACAAAATTTTCGGCCTTATACCCCCAGTTCTTATTTAGTACGGTTGACGATTTTGTGAAAGAGTTCCTCTAGAGGGTACTATTTTTAGTACCTTGAAGCCTGATGGTTTCTTAACCGCAATAAATGCAGCTTTAGCACCATGGATTGAGCGCGTACTGTCATATTAATGTAAATTTCATTTATAGAATGCAGAAACATAGTTAATTTTTTCTAATTTTAAGCCAAATTACTCTTCGTTTGAAAAAAATATTACTCCTCTTATTTTTCATTCAAGTTTGGCAAAACGGCTTTTCTCAGTCTCCTGTTCAAAATTGTATGAATGCCATTCCGATTTGTCAAACCATATATAATCAGCCCAATGCTTATTCAGGGGTCGGAAGTATTAATGAATTGAATGCTACCAATCAGGGATGTTTATCAACCGGTGAAAATAATTCAACCTGGTATATTTTAACAACAAGTACAGCAGGCACCTTAGTATTTACTCTAACTCCGAATGTTACCTCCGATTATGATATTGCGGTGTGGGATCTTACTGACAAATCGTGCGCAGATATTGGTGCAGGTCTGTTACCCATTCGCTGTAATTATGCTTCTTTGGCCAATTCCACCCCTGGTGGTTTAACCGGCCTTTCTACAGCCATTCTGCAACCTTCTATTAGTGCCGGTGGAGGCTCCTTTAGTAGTGCTATCAATGCGTTGCCTGGGCAAACGTTTGTTATACTAGTAAATAATGCGTCTGGTAATGCGGCAGGTTATAATATGAATTTTTCATTGTCAACTTGTCAAATTGCAGACAATTCTTTTGCAACCATAAAGTCAATTACTTTACCTGGTGGTTGCAATGCACCCAATACGCTTACGGCCCTACTTTCAGAAAATGTAAAGTGTAGTTCTTTTGTTGCCAATGGGAGCGATTTTAGTTTAACTCCTGCAAATGCCACCATTACCTCGGCAAGTGCAGCAGCCTGTGTGGCCGGCGGAGGCTTTGCAAATAAGTTTGTTATTAATTTTTCAAATCCATTGCCGGCAGGTAATTATACGCTCTCTATTAAAAATGGTACCGATGCCAATACCTTAATTGACAATTGCAATAACAGCACACCGGTGGGTACCTCATTGGCATTTACGGTATTGCCGGCCTTGAAAGTGAATGTTGCTACTTTTTTTGGCTGTGCCGGCGTGCCAAGTGGTTCTATTACGGCCTCCAGTTTGGGAGGCACACCTCCCTTTCAATACAAATTGAACGCAGGTGTGTGGGGTGCCAATAACGTATTTACCGGTTTAGCTGCAGGTTCGTACACCATTTATTTGCGAGATGCAAACAATTGTCAGGATGATACCATTGTAAATTTAGTGCCCACTGCACCTGTAATTATCAATTCCATATCCTTACAAAATCCCAACTGTTATGGCGCTAACAATGGCACGGCAACTGTAAACGCAAGTGGAGGGGCACCACCCTTAAACTATGCAGTGAATTTGCAACCCTTTCAGGCAAGTAATATTCTTACAAATCTCGGACCTGGAAATTATATTGTAACGGCCAAAGATGCGAACGGCTGTACCGCTACCTCTGTGATATTTTTATCTTCACCTGGGCAAATTTTAGTCAACACGTTAGCATTAACGAACCCTACCTGTGGCGCTAGTAACGGGGCTATCAACATTACAGCATATGGTGGTACACCTCCTTTAAATTATGCACTCAATGCAGGTGCTTATCAAATTAGCGGAAGCTTTATTGGATTGGCTTCGGGTAGTTATACGGTGCATATTAAAGATGGAAATAATTGTATTAAGGACACTGTTGTAAACCTAACACCAATTGGTGGGGTGGCTATTAATTCCTTAACAGTGGTGCAACCGGCGTGCGTGGGGGATCTCGGAAGTATGACCGTAAGTGGGGGCGGCGGTGTGGGGCCCTATTCGTACTCTATTAACGGTGTAAATTTTCAGGCCGGGAATGTTTTTTCCCCTCTGGTTTCAGGCAGTTATACCGTTACGATAAAAGATGCGAATGGATGCACAGCTACTTCTGCTACCGTTTTAACCTCTCCCGGTAATTTATATTTTGCAAATGCAACGGTGGTTTTTCCAACCTGCATAACCTTAGGAAGTATTACGGTTACCGGAAATGGAGGAGCCCCCCCTTACACCTATGCGATTAATGCCGGTGCCTATTCTCCGGTTAATGCATTTCCGAACTTGGCAGCGGGAACCTATACCTTACATGTGCAAGACAATAGCAATTGTATTCATGATACAATTATTACATTAAATATTACCCAACAGCCCATCATTAGTAATGTGGTAAAAGTGAATCCAACTTGTAGTTTTCCTACCTCAGGTAGTATTACGGTTACTGCTTCTGGCGGGACCTTGCCATATACCTATTCTCTAAATGCAGGGCCTTATGTAGCAGGTAATGTATTCAATACTTTGGGCGCAGGGACTTATACAGTAACTGTAAAAGATGCCAATAACTGTACCGGCTCCTCCATTGTAATATTAAGCAGTGCTAATACCCTAAACTTTATCATTTCCACACATACCAATGTGGGATGTGGCGGGGCTCCATTAGCTGTAATTAATGCAGTTGCTGGAAACGGAAATCCTGCCTATCAATATAGTTTAAACGGAGCTCCTTATCAGGCATCCGGTAATTATCCCGGTTTGGGTGCCGGTACGTACACGGTGGTAGCTAAAGATGCCAGTAATTGCACGGTTTCAAGTGTAACTGTTATTACCAGTTCTGCCGTCGTAGCCATCAATTCAGTAATAAAAACCAATTCAGCATGTTATAGTCCCGGTACAGGAAGCATTACCATTACGGGAACGGTGACTGCTGTGCCAATTAATTATTTATTGAATTTTGCAATACCAAATGCCGGTGGTGTATTCAACGGATTAGGACCGGGTACGTATACAGTGAGCGTGTACGATGCCAATGGATGTCATAAAGATTCGGTAGTTACCATTACCTCTCCACCTCCATTATATTTTACCAATGTGAATATTGTAAATCCTCCTTGCTTTGGCGGGTTGGGAAGCATCAGTTTACTAGGTGCCGGAGGAACTCCCGGTTATACCTATGCTATTGGTGTGGGTGCCTATGGTGCCATTTCTAACTGGAACAATTTGTCCATGGGGCCACATACTATTCATTTAAAAGACGCCAATGGATGTATTAAAGACACGGTAATTTATTTGCAACAACCACCTGAGATAGTGGTGAATTCACTTGTAGTATTGAATGCATCGTGCAATGGCAATGCCACCGGTAGTATCAATATTACAGCATTTGGAGGTGTGAGTCCGTATCAATATGGACTCAATGCAGGACCCTATGGTCCATCTGGAAATTTCACCAATCTAGCCGCCGGTACGTACACCGTTAAGATTATGGATGCGAATGGCTGTACAAAAACAACTGTTGTTAGTATCAATAATAATGGCAATTTCTATGTCAATACAATTGTGGCTGTGCAGCCCACTTGCTTTGGTGATGCAAATGGAAGTCTAGCATTGACCGTAACGGGTGGAGTAGCTCCTTATTTGTATAATATCAACGGGGGAGCTAACGGACCGGTTAATACCTTTACCGGTTTGGCTTCCGGCTTTTACACCTTGCACGCGCAAGACAATAGTGGTTGCTTCAAAGATACGGTAGTGTATTTGGCGCAGCCTGTTCAACTTGGTTTTGCGGGTATTGTGCTTACTCCAACCATTTGTTTTGGTACCAATACCGGAACCGCCACTGCTACCGGTACCGGTGGGGTTCCAGCGTATCAATATAAGATTGATGCAGGGGCATATGGTGCGGGTAATGGTTTTATTAATTTATCTCCGTGGAAATCATACCATCATGGTGAAAGATGCTAAGGGCTGTGAATACGATACGGTTATTACCATTACACAGCCACTTCCGGTTAACTTTGCCAATGTGACGGTTGTATCACCGGGTTGTATAGGTAATACCGGCATCATTAGTGTTGGCGGAAGTGGGGGCGTACCTCCTTATACTTTTGCCATTAATGGGGGCGCTTTTGTAGCCAATGGAGCATTTGGAAATCTATTAATAGGAACCTATACCTTAACTGTTAAGGATAATAATGGCTGTACACATGACACTACCATTGTATTGAGCAATGCCACTGTCATTAATATTACCAATCTCAATTATACACCTGTTTTATGTCCGGGTGCTTCCAATGGATTTATTTCAGTCAGTGCCATTTCACCCTATCCTCCATTAACCTATAGTTTGAATGGTGGCGTACCACAGGGTGGCGGCTTGTTCTCAAACTTGGTGCCAGGGGCTTATGTATTGCACATCGAAGATCAATTAGGCTGCTACGTCGATTCAAACATTACAATTGGTGTGGCGCCTCCAATTATCATTAATAGCATTAGTATGGTATCGCCACTTTGTTTCAACACAACGGATGGCTCAATAACCATTAACGCCTCAGATGGTTTGGGACCTAAATATTATACCGTAAATGCCTTTCCGTATTCGCTCAACAATACCATCACCAATTTGGGAATTGGTACCTATACCGTTCACATAAAAGATAGTTTGAATTGTGTAAAGGACAGCGTGATCAACCTAACAGGCCCTCCACCTATTGTGGTGACCAATATCACTATGGTGCAGCCATATTGTAGTAATGCAACCACCGGTGCCATTACCATTGGTGCCGCGGGAGGATTTGCGCCCTACCAATTTGCCATTAATGCCTCTTTATATAGTACCAATCCTACCTTTTCTAATTTATTACCAGGGATTTACACGTTGCACGTTATGGATCTCAATGGTTGCATTATAGATACCATAGTCAATTTGCAAGCAGCGAATTATATGAATTTTACGTCCGTTGTTATTTTGAATGTGAGTTGTAAGTTTGGGAACGATGGCTCCATTTCGTTAGCAGCAGTGGGAGGTTTTAATCCTTATAGCTATTTTATCAATGCAGTGCCGAATGGCAATTCAGGCTATTTCCCCAATTTGGCTATCGGCAGTTATACGATATCAGTAACCGATAATATCGGTTGTCAAGACGATACCGTACTTTCTGTCTCCGAGCCTTTGCAACCGCCACAGCTTCGGTGGCATTGACCTCCGGTAACTTATGTAAAGGAGATAGTGCAGGTTTGGTAACAGGTAGCGCTTCGGGAGGAACTCCTCCGTATACGTATTCCCTTGATGGAATTAATTTCCAAAATTCAAGCACCTTTACCAATCTTCTTGCCGGCAACTATACCCTTACCATTAAAGATTCTAAAGGTTGTACAGATGATACCACCTTTGTAATTAGCGAACCGGCTACATCTGTCTTGATACAATTTATCAGTAAAAAAGAAATAAGTTGTGCAGATGTAAACGATGCCGCTATTACCGTTACTTCGGTTGATGGAACCCCGCCACTTAGTTATTATTTGAATGGCGTTTTACATAATACCGATACCTTTTTCAATAATTTGAGCCCGGGTGAGTATATCATTGAAGTAAAAGATTCCATTGGTTGTGTGTCAACCGGAAAGTATGATATTTTACCATCCGAAAAGAAACCGTATATCCTTGTAGACAGTGTTGTGGGAATTCTTTGTGCAGGCGATAAAACCGGATATTTAGGCTGGCATGCCATCGATTGTTACCCACCATACCGGTATATTTTCAATACCGTTCCCTTTGGAGCAACCAACTTTGCCGATCAAATTACGGACGGGGCCTATCTAATTCAGGTTTTAGATACACTCGGTTGTTATAACGATACTATTGTTTATATCAATCCAAAAAATCCGATTGAAATGCAGATAGCAACTACCCCGGCTAGTTGTGGCGGAAGGGGAGATGATGGAAAAGCAACCGCAACCGTAGTAGGTGGCGTTCCCCCATTTGTATATGCATGGACGGGTATTGGAACCAATACTGTGGATGCCTATAATTTGAAATACGGCAAACATTGGGGCTATGTAAAAGACAATTTGGGATGCGTGGATTCAACAGAATTTGAAATTATTTATGAACCGTGTTGTAATGTCATTTTACCGAATGCCTTTACCCCCAATGGTGATAATAATAATGATGTATTCAGAATTTTAAAACATGGAGATATCAGTCTGCAATCCTTTGAGGTTTACAACCGCTATGGTGCCCAAGTATTTAGAACCAAAATTCTGGATGAAGGCTGGGATGGAAAACTAGCAGGAAGCGATGCGGAAGTAGGTACCTATTTCTTTTTAGTGAGGTATAAATGTCCGTTAAGTGATGAGACCCAATTATTGCATGGTGATGTGATTTTACTAAGATAGTCCTTTTTGTAAACGCTTTTTAATGTAAATTTGCCACTTCTGGTTGCAAATGAAATTATACGCTATTTTATTCTTATTGTTGCTGTTGCAAATCTCATGCAATTTTTTTGACAAAGGCAACAAGGAAACTGTCGGCAATGTAAACAATGAACTTGCAGAGGTAGAAGCCATCAGCAGGCTTATCGAAAAAAAACCAAAGGATGCACAACTATTTTATAATAGGGGTTTAGCCTATAAGGCAATCAAGAAAGATTCATTTGCGTTGCGAGATTTTCAAAAAAGTGCCGAACTGGATTCTACGGTAGCAAAGTACTTTAGCGCGGTTGGTGATTTGTTATTTGAACATAAAGATATCTCAGGCAGTGTTCCATGGTTTCAAAAAGCACTTTCCCTCAATCCTGATGATGAAAAAGCCCATTTGAAAATGGCCAAATTATTTTTGTACGTAGAAGAATTTCCCAAAGCCTTTGTAGAAATTAATACGGTGTTGCGCGGAAACGTGTATAATGCTGAGGCCTACTTTTTGAAGGGGATGTGTTATAAAAGTATGAAGGATACCAATAATGCCATTTCAAGTTTTCAAACAGCCGTCCAAACCGAGCCCAAATATGTTGATGCGCAAATGCAATTGGCCATTATTTATGACCATAAGAAAAATCCATTGGCGTTGAAGTATTTTGAAAACGCTTATCAGGCAGATACGAATAACATGGAACCTTTGTATGGACAGGCAATGTATTGGCAAAAACAGGAGAATTTTACCGAGGCTAAAAAGGTGTTTAAGCGAATGATTCTTCGGGATAGAAGTTATGCCAAATCGTACTACAATACAGGATGGATGCTGATGCAAGAAGATTCTACGGAAAAGGCTATTCGCCAATTTGATATCGCCATTCAGAACAAACCAGACTATGCAGATGCCTATTACAATAGAGGAATTTGTAAGGAGATTATGGGAAAATTTGCTGAAGCGCAAGAAGATTATGAGCAAGCGATTTCATTTAAGGCGGATAACCGCACCTACCTAGATGCAAAAAAAAGAGTTACTCTAAAAATAAAAAAATAATAATCATGGCATTGATTGCACCCTCTGTTTTATCGGCAAATTTTTTGCAGCTTTCTGCAGATATCAAAATGATAAATGAATCAGAAGCGGATTGGTTTCATCTGGATGTGATGGATGGGCGTTTTGTGCCCAATATTAGTTTTGGCCTCCCCGTAATTGCCGCCATAAAAAAAGAAGCAACCAAGACCTTAGATGTGCATCTAATGATAGAGGAACCCGGAAAATTTGCAGAAGATTTTAAAAAAGCAGGTGCTGATATATTAAGCGTTCATGTGGAGGCCTGCCCGCATTTGCATCGCAATATCCAACAAATTAAATCACTGCAAATGAAAGCCGGTGTGGCCATTAATCCACATACCCCTGTGCAGGCTATTTTTGATGTGTTGCATGATATTGATGTGGTATGCATGATGAGCGTGAATCCAGGCTTTGGAGGACAAAAGTTTATTGCCTATACGATTGAAAAAATTAAACAATTAAAGGCCGAGATTATCCGAAGGAACACCCAAACGCTAATTGAGATTGACGGAGGCGTTACGCTTGAAAATGCGAAAGAAATTATTGATGCCGGTGCGGATGTGCTGGTTGCGGGTAATACAGTTTTTGCATCAGCTAATCCTGCCGAAACCATTCGTCAACTAAAAGCCTTGTAAGACGCATTCGTTTGTCAATAGAGTCAAAAGGATTTTCCAACACGAATTTATTACCTCGAAAAATCATGTTTTCAGAAAAAGATATTTCAGATTATTATCAGCATACCAGAGTGCACTACAATCGCTTTTGGAAAATCAGTGAAGGGAAATCGCTTAATTATGGTTTTTGGGAACCCGGTACCAAAAGTTTGACAGAAGCTTTTACCAATATCAACAATACCATCATAGCGATGTCCGGTATCACCATAGAGAATACGGTACTGGATGCGGGTTGTGGCGTAGGAGGAGCAAGTACGTATATCGCGAATGAAGTACAATGCAATACGGTAGGTATTACCCTAAACGAACAACAACGAAAGGATGCCGAACAGAATGCAATGGCTCAGGGTGTGGAGACAAAATGCCGCTTTTATTTAATGAATTATTGCGCCACCACCTTCGAAGATCAATCGTTTGACCTTGTCTATGGATTGGAAAGTATATGTCATGCCGCCGAAAAGGAAGATTTTTTACGTGAGGCCTATCGTCTTTTAAAACCCGGTGGCACCTTGTTGGTGATTGATTATTTCAAAGAAGAAAATCTGAATGAGCCACAACGTTCACTATTGCACAAATGGTTGCATGCGTGGGCTATTAAAGATATTGATACGGTATCGGCGTTTTGCAACAAGGCTGCAAAGGTGGGTTTTACTTCTATAAACAAAACGCTTAAAACCCCACAGATACGCAAATCATCCTGGTTGATTTATTTTTATTCGATTCTGGGAACCATACCTTCCGTTTTGTATGGACTTTACAACAGAAAGGCTACTCACTTTGGAAAACATCATACCATGGCCGGAATTACCCAGTATCGAGCACTGAAACAAAACCTTTGGAACTACTATATTATCTCAGCAAAAAAGCAATAATGCTGCTTCCCTTTAGTTGCCCTTCAAGTTACAAATATTTGTAATTGGTTTTAGGTGTCAACTTCAACAAGACTTCATACATCAATTGAATACAATGTTCCACATCATCTTTATGGATGGTTTCAACCGTGGTGTGCATGTAACGAAGCGGTAAAGAGATTAGCGCACTTGGAACTCCTCCATTGCTGAAGGCAAATGCATCTGTATCGGTACCTGTAAAACGAGAAGCTGCTTGTAATTGATGAGGGATTTTATGTTTTTTGGCCGTTTCTAAAATAATATCCAACAAATGATGATGAACAGCCGGTGCATACGATAGCACAGGGCCAAGACCACAGGTAGCTTCCCCCTGTGCTGCTTTGCTCATCATGGGTGTAGTAGTGTCGTGGGTAACATCCGTGCAAATAGCCACATTGGGTTTTAAAGATTGGGTAATCATGGTAGCACCGTTTAAGCCAACTTCTTCCTGCACTGCATTTACGATATACAATCCAAAAGGTAATTTCTTTTTGTTGGTATGCAGTAATCTCGCAACCTCCGCAATAATCACACCGCCCATTCTATTGTCGAAAGCACGACCAATCCAATAGCCATTATTGCCCTCTTCAAATCCTTCAGTAAAGGTACAAACACAACCTACATGTATGCCCAACTCTTCTACCTCTTTCTTGTTTTTGCAATTGACATCAATCCAAATGGTTTCAATTTCCGGTTTCTTCTCATTTTGTGGAGTACGCACATGAATGGCAGGCCATCCAAATACCCCTCTTACAATTCCTTTTTGGTATAAATATTCACGCGCTTTGATGGGGCAATTTGATGATCGCTTCCGCCGTTTCGGCATACATGAATAAAGCCATCGGAAGTAATATATTTTACATACCAACTGATTTCATCGGCATGGGCTTCAATCACAACCTTATAGGGGGCGTCCGGGTTGATGACTCCCACCACCGTTCCGTAATGATCTACAATATGCGAATCGATATAAGGTTTCAAATAGTCGAGCCAAATTTTTTGACCACTGCTTTCATACCCGGTTGGTGAAGAATTATTCAAATAGGTTCGAATGAAATTCATCGAATTTTCAGTAAAGAAATTCTTTTTGCTTTTGGTTGTTTTTGCTTTAGCCATGATATGTCTTATTAATGCGCAAATGTATGAAAATTATGAAGGGGATTTTGATTCAAATTCAGAATCAATAAGCAAGCTTTTTTGATTGCCGATTTCTTCAGGTTGCCATTCGTTAATCATCAATATGATGCTGACCGATACCGCCTTCATGATACGGAAATGCTTCTGAAAATTTATTCAATTCCCAAAAGAATTTACTACGTGGCTTTTTGTAAAGGCCTTCTTCGTTCATAGTTTCGGCATCATAAAGTCGGCCATTTATGATGGTATATCGGATGGATTCGGTATTGTAAATATCCTCTAATGGGTTTTTGTCTAATATCAACATATCTGCCAACTTGCCCACCTTTATGGATCCGATGTTTCGGTCTAAACCAAGGCTGATTGCAGGATTGATGGTGGCCGTTTTAAGGGCTTCCATAGTGGTCATGCCACCTTGTTTCATCATCCAGATTTCCCAATGCGCGCCTATTCCTTGTATTTGGCCATGGGCCCCCATATTTACCAATACACCGGCATCGTTTAACTTCTTCAAACTTTTGGAAACTTGTATATGTCCATTTTCATATTCCTCTTCAGGTATCATGGTTCTAAACCGACTTCTTGTATCGATGATGGCACGGGGAGTAAAGCGAAGCAAGCGTTCTTTTTTCCATACTTCCGTATGCTGATACCAATAATATTCGCCATTGGGAGCTCCATAGCAAACAATAAGGGTAGGGGTTATGGTTGTTTTAGAATGTTTCCAAAGTTGAATCACGTCATCATACAAGGTAGCAATTGGTAAATTATGTTCAATAGTGGTATGACCATCCAATATCATTCCTAAATTGTGATAAAAGAAGGATCCCCCTTCAGGTACTACTTCCGTTTTTAATTCGCGTGCGGCTTTTATTACCATTTGATTTTGCTCGCGACGGGGTTGATTATAACTTTTTACACTAAAAGCACCAAATGCATTGGTTCGTCTGATGGCAGAACGGGCATCCTCTAAGTTATTGATCACGGCCTTGAAATTTCCATCCGCTCCATATAAAATGGTACCGGTTGAAAACACCCGCGGACCAATCATAGCACCGCTTTTAATCAATTCACTTTGGGCAAAAACCAATTCACTATTTGCCGAAGGGTCGTGCATGGTTGTAACACCATAGGCAAGATTGGCATAATAGGGCCAATGTTTCTGCGGCGTAATTCCTTCTCTGAAATGGCCGGCATGTGCATGCGCATCAATAAACCCGGGCATAATCGTTTTACCCGCACAGTTAATTTCTTTAGTATTTGAGATATCGGTTTCTGAACTACTACCGATGTTTTTGATGATATTGTCTTCAACCACAATAGTAGCATCTTCCATCACGTCATCGCCTTCCATAGTAAGTACTCGTGCGTGGGTTAAGGCATAACGACCACTCGGTTTTTCAGATTGAATCGATAAGTTAATAGGTACATAACTTTGATTGGCAAAGAAGACAGAGTCCGTATTGTTTTTATCCTGGTTATAGCGTTCATCTAATGATATCGAATAATATTTTTCGCCCAGTGTATAATGCAAAAATTTAGTATCACTACTCCAATGCAAATTGATACCGGCATCCTTCGCTACTTGTTTTACCGGAATAGCTGTGGTGCCTGCCGATAAGTCGATGGCTTTGCCAATAGCAGGGAAGGGTGCTACAAATACCTTATGCAAATCTACAAAGGCTACCCACTGCCCGTTAGGCGAAATGCTGAATTGACTTCCATAAGTGCTTTTGAAAAGAACTTGCTCTTCATTGCCATCTAGGTTGCAGCTATTGAAGCTACTATTCATTCCATCGCCGTTTTGGTAATATATTTTTTTGCTATCGTGGCTGAAAACAGGTTTGTCGCCCTTGTCACTCACAAAGGAATTATTGCTGCCATCCGCATCCATGTAATAGATTCCCGATTTTACCGTATGAGAAATTCCTAATGTGGTATTGCCGTCTTCTTTCATATACACGATTTTTTTTCCATCAGTGGAAAAAGAGGGTGTTCGGTAAATGGATTTTAATTTCGTTAGTTTTTGTGAAACCTTCGACGTAAAGAAGTCGATTTTGTGAATACTTCCCATGCTGCTATCATTCCAGGTGGTAAATACCAGGGTATTGCCATCAGGGGAAAAGGATGGGTCAAATTCAAAATCCGTTTGTTCTGTAATTCGTTGTGGGGTACCGTTGGGAAGCTCTTTTTTCCATAAATATCCAACGGCATTAAAAACCAACCACTTTCCGTTTGGCGAGGTGCGTGCTTGTCGAATGACCTGTGCTGTAAAATGTTCAGGATTGATATTTTGTTTGAAACGGATGGCATCGGCAATTTGTGTATTGACCTGGCAGTTGAAAGGGATTTCTTTTTTTACGTTAAATTGTGTTGCATCCACTTTAATAATTTTGCCTTCACTCCAAATAACGATTTCGGCATCATTTGGCATCCAGGCAAAACCGGTATATACCCCAAAGGTAGTCCAGGCCTCTTGCTGATCTTTGCTTAGGTGGTCGTAAATAGGCCACTCTTCACCGGTTTCCAAGTTTCGCAAGTATAATACCGTTTTGGTTCGGATTCGCTTAATAAAGGCCAGTGTTTTGCCATCGTGTGAAATTTGTGGTCGAAAAGCACCGCCGGGTCCGCCGGTTACTTGTTCAGTACTGCCTTTCTTTCGATCATATCTTTTAATGACAAAGATCTGATTATTCGGGTCTTTATTGTATTGGAAATATCCACCCGGGTACATATCCTCACTATAATAAATATATTGTCCATCGGCCGAACAAGAAGGCTCATTTAAATCTTGTTGATCATTTTTTCGAGCGGTTAATTGAATGCCATCCCCTCCTGAAATATGATACATCCAAAGTTCGCCGGCACCCAATGAACGGGTGGAAGTGAAATGCTTCCGTGCAATAAAATAATTTCCATCAGGGCACCATGCCGAATTATTTAGTAAGCGAAAATTTTCCTTGGTGATTTGTTTGGCATTTTTACCGTCCGCATCCATTACCCAAATATTATCGCCACCTCCGGCATCTGACGTAAACAGTATCTTAGTACCATCGAGACTAAAACGTGGTTGTACTTCCATGGCGAGGCCACTTCGCAACACCTTAGCGGCTCCACCCTCAATGGGCATGGTGTAAATGTCGCCTAGCATATCAAAAATAAGTTGCTGTCCGTCAGGCGATACATCCAGATTCATCCAAGTTCCTTCTTGACAGGTAAACGAAAAATTCTTTAGGGGCAAGTCAGGGTTATTGACATCCCATTTATTTTTATCCTGTGCTACGGTCATTATTGAAATGAGGCAAAAACAAAGAACGTATATTTTTTTCATGATAGTAGTATTTGTAAATGATGAAGATACAATGAGAGACTTAAAATAAAAAGCGATCATTTTTAATCGACTTTTCCTTCGTATTTTTTTCTTCTAAAAAAGAAATACGCCGATCCAAAAACCATTAGTAAAAATGCAGGCAGGGCTATATTGAGCAATTGCCATTGCAATTTTTGTTGCTTCACTTTTGCTGTATCAAGCAAACGCAAGGTTAGATTCTTATTTCGTGCTTCCAACAATCCGTAGTCATCTGTAAGATATTCCATGCAATTGAGAATAAACGTTTTATTCGCAAATCGTTGCTCGGTAAATTTATAAAATCCGCATTCCAGTGGGCCTCTTGAGGTATTGTAATCATTTAAAAATACATCACCATCACCCACTACAATTATTTTATTGTCTTTATCACAAACCGTACTGTATGGTTTTTTTAGAGAGTCTTTATACACTTTAATAAAGTTATCATCGATTCTGTTTGCATAAATCGATTTAAACTTCCCTTCTAACAATACGGCTAATGGAATATTTTTTTCCTTAAACATTTCAGCCTGCGGTTTAAACTTTAGGTTCGATAAACTGATCCGAACGGGGGAAGGCATACGGCGACTTCTGTTAGAGGAAGTCAGTAAGATCGTCTTATGGATTTCGGGATTGGCAATGGTATCGACGCTATTTGCATACATAAAAATCACTGCGTCCAGATTGTTTACAATGGGATGTTTTGAGGTAGAAAGGCTAAAGGGAAAATCGGACCAAGGCAATAATTGAATATCCGGTTGATTACCCATCATACCCACTGTGACCGGTATCGGATTGGCCTGCTGGTAATCTTCAATAAAATCGGGATTGATGCGGACGCCATAATTAAAAAGCAGGTCTTCCATATTCAGCCCATAATCCATCGCAAGAGATGCATCCGTATATCGGAGAGAATCCATATTGAAATTCAAAATATCCATACACATAAGCATTTTTCCGCCTTGCATAATATATTGGTCAATTTTGAATTTGTTTTTTTCGTCAAAAGGCATCGATGGTTTGCATATAATAGCTGCTGTATAAAATCGGCCAATATCAATATTTTGTGTAAGGTCGAGAGTATCTACATCATAGTACTTTTCGAGATTGCTTAGCATATCATACGTATTCATACCCAACTCTTCGCCATGTCCTACCAAATACGCTACCTTCTTGCGATCGGGTTCCATCAAAAATTTGATGGCAGAAGCAAATTTGTATTCCAACATCGCCTCTGAGTTGTTTAATTTTTCTTGCGGAGTCATACTCAAATGACTTTCCAACAAATTGATGGCCGTTTCTTTTTGGTTATAGGCAATCTTGGCCGCCGGAAAAATAATTTTTTCGGTGTAGCCTTCGTCTTCATCAGCTTGTACCTTTAGGTTTACCGGATTAATGCCCTTTTCAGCCAAATTGGTAAAAACGTCTCTCTTTTCTTTCTCGCTTTTACCTTCCAAAGGATTGATGAAGCTAAATTTTACCCGACCATTGCCAACCTCTTTAAATTGCTGCAACAAATCGCGGGTACTTTCACTTAACTTTTTAAAGCCTGCCGGAAAGGAACCCTTTAGATATACTTCAATAACCACGGTTTCTTTGAGACCTTTCAATAGTTTTTTGGTAGGTTCGCTTAAAGAAAAACGCTTTTCGGCTGTAGCGTCCACCTTTACATGTAAACGCGAACTGATAATATTCAGCAATAATAAAATTGCAGCTATGATGATAAATCGAGTAATGCTTTTGCTTTTGTTTTTTTGCTGTACTGCCATTCTATGCTACCATTTTCTTTTTTCTAGTGAAATTCGTGTTGCCAAAATAAATAGGGCTACTATGCTGATGAAATAAACAATATCTCTGCTATCTAAAGCTCCTCTGCTGATTGAGCTATAATGAAACTGCATACCCATTTGGCTTACCAAATAATCAAGGCCATTACTTAAGAAAGGTATTTTACTCAAGGTTTCGAAGCCAGAAAAGAGTACAAAATTCAAAAAAATCGAGAAGAGGAAGGCGATCACTTGATTATTGGTGATAGAGGAGCAAAAGAGTCCTATTGCCGTAAAAGCCGCATTTAAAAAAGATAATCCAATATAAGAACCGATGATGCCCCCGGTGTCGATATTTCCTTTAGTGGTAGAAAGGGTTGAAATGGTAAACACATACAATAGGGTTGGAATCAGGGAAATGAATACCAAGGTGAAGGAGGCAAAAAACTTCCCCAATACAATATTACTTTCACTGAGTGGTAAGGTGGATAAAATTTCAATGGTTCCTGTTTTGAATTCATCGGCAAAAGAACGCATGGTTAAAGCCGGTATTAAAAACATCAAAATCCAGGGAGCTAACAAAAAGAATTTATCCAAATTGGCATATCCTTCTTCCAGAATATTACTATCGGGCGCAATCCATAAAAAAAAGCCGGCAATGATAATAAACATTAAAATGGCCAAATAGCCGATTAAGGAGCTGAAAAAGGAGTGGATTTCTTTAAAATATATGCTTAGCATCGCTTTTTTATCGTGAGGGCGCAAAAATAGCCATTTATTCACATTATTGATTCTATTTGTTAAAATTGTATATATTTTACCAAACTTTTATTATTTTTAGGGCGTCTTACCAAAAAAAGGCTGTAATTTCTATGAAGAAAATTTTATTTTTTAGCGCATTCTTATGTATTCATTTGTCAGTATTAGCTCAGGTTAATATTGTAAGTAATAATGTGGCTGCCACCTTGGCACAGACATTAGTTGGAACGGGAGTAACCATTTCCAATCCCACCCTTAATTGTGGGGCGGCTCCTGCAGGCAGTCCAAACTATGCGAGTGGCTTATTTACCGCTACCAATTCTAATTTAGGTTTGGATAGTGGTATTATCCTTACAACCGGTAAGGCAGCATCAGGGCCGGGCTTAATCGGTGGCAATGGACCGGTAGCAAACTTTGCCTCAGGCGTTACTGGTAATGGTGGCGATCCTGATTTAACAACGTTAATCGGCGGAGCGACATACGATAAATGTATATTAGAGTTTGATTTCGTTACTACTGGAGACTCTGTGAAATTTGATTATGTGTTTGGTTCGGAAGAGTATTTGAGCTATACCTGTACTACCTTTAATGATGTATTTGGATTCTTTTTGAGCGGTCCCGGTATTGCAGGGCCCTATGCCAATGGCGCAAAGAATATTGCTTTGGTTCCCGGTTCGCCTACCTGTCCGGTAGGTGTAAGTACCATCTATTGTCCCAACACACCGGGATGTTGCAATACACCTAACTGTTGTTTTGGAAATACTCCTGGTTGCGGTATGTTTAATGCAGCCAATAATACCTGTGCTTATTTTGTATGTAACGGCGCTGTTGCTCCTGGTACAGTTACGTACCAAGGTTTTACAGTGGTTTTACGTGCAGAGTCGGAAGTGGTGCCATGTACTACCTATCATATCAAGTTGGCCATTGCCGATAAAGCAGATCAAGTGTTTGATTCTGGTGTATTTATCAAGGCAAAAAGCTTTTCATCAAATATTATTACCTATAATGTGGTTGCCGGTTTAACAGGTACCAATCCCTATATTATTGAAGGTTGCGATACCGCGATGTTGCAAATTAAAAGACAAATTGTTTTAAATATCCCAACTACTGATACCATCAATTTCGTAATTGGGGGTACTGCACAAAATACCATTGATTATAATACCTTCCCTAATCAGGTGGTATTTTCTGCTAATTTAAATGATACCTTAATTACCATTCCGTTGTACGCATTTGCAGATGGTCTTACCGAAGGGTCTGAAGAAATCAAAATATATATTACCGCAGGATGCGGAAACCTAATTGCAGACAGTATCACCATCGAAATCAGAGACTCTCTTGATTTTGATCTATTTAATGGGGATACCACATTCTGTTTAGGAGGAAGTATCTTGATTAATGGATTGGTAGATTCCGGTCTTACCATCAATTGGACACCTCCCGCAGGAGTGGCGAACCCTAATATTCTCAATACAATCATTACACCGGCCACTTTTGGCACCTATTATTATGCCGCCACAGGCACTTACTCAACATGTACGCCAGTCGTCCGGGGCTTCCAGGCTATTGTGGATCCGATACCGGTCATAACGCCTATGCCCGATTTGGAGGTCTGCGAAGGCTTAACGGTCAACGTCAGCGCCATTGTGCAGCCACCTTTTAATTATAATTTGAATTGGAACCCGAGTGTCGATTTAATTAACACCAATGGGTATACACCAACCTTTATTGGAACCACCTCACAAGATATTATCTTTACTGCAACCTCTCCAAATGCAGGTTGCACGGCTTCTGATACCTTCTTTGTTCAGGTATGGCCTTTTGCTGCAGGTGGTATTAAAGAAGATACCTTGGTATGTAATGGTCAACCGGTTCAGTTATGGGTTGTAGGTGGTAATGGTTTGTATCAATGGTATCCGGCTCAAACGTTGAGTTGTGAATTCTGCCCCGATCCGATTGCCACTGCAATTGGTACTACTACCTATAATGCCATTCTTTTAGATCCACATGGTTGTCAAGATACCTTATCTGTTACGATTGAAAATCATCCTCCATTTAATTTGATTTTGCATAATAACGATACTACCATTTATCAAGGTGATAATGTGCAATTACGTGCATCTGGAGCGCCGTTTTATTATTGGACGCCAACCACTTATTTGACTTATACTCAAAGCAATAGTCCATTAGCCATACCGTATGAAGACATTACCTATACCGTTACGGGTGTGAGTTTGTTACAAGGATGTCCTCAACAAGATTCGGTGCATATTAAAGTAATTCAGCAAGATGTAGTATTACCGAATGCCTTTTCACCGAATGGAGATGGAAACAATGATATATTCAGAGTTACTGCCAGGAAATTTATTAATGTGCAAGAATTTAAAATCTTTAATAGATGGGGAAATGAAATATTCTCTACTGGTGATATCAGAAAGGGATGGGATGGTACCTATAAAGGAATTGCACAAGACCCGGGTGTTTATCAGTATCTGGTTCGCGTAGCATATCCAAATGGTAAAACTCAATTCCTCAAGGGAGATGTTACCTTGATAAGATAATCCTCACACAAAAGAATGTACATAGGCTTCCGATACGGGAGCCTATTTTTTTTGCACAATTGTGAAAGAATCTTTTTGTACCTTTATGACAGACACCTTCACTAGTTTTTAAATTGCATAGCATGAATACTCGATTCATTTTAGTGACTGTATTGTTTTTGTTGTTTGGTAATACCTATGCGAAGGATGGACTGCGAAGCGCTTTACATAAAAACGACCAGCAATTCTTTATTGAAAACAAAGGGCAGTGGGATGCGGACATATTGTATATGGCGAATTTCGGTGGACTGAATGCCTTTATTTCCAAAAAAGGAATTGTCTATGATTTTTATGAATTGAAAGAAGTGAAGGATTCAAAGAAGGAAATACGAAGCGCAATCCCAAATAGTAGTAATGAACCCGAACCACCCGAAATGGAGAAGTATGGTCATATGATTCGGATTAATTTGTTAGGATGCAATGAAAAAGCAGTACCCGTTGGAAAAGAAAAAAGCAAGACCTATTATAATTATCTGATAGCAGGAGATACGGCGCATTCGAGAGGCTATGTGGGTTTGTACAAAGAAGCGGTTCTTAAGTCAGTGTATGAAGATATTGACATGCGTTATTATTTTGAAGGCAATAGCCTTCGCTATGATTATATTTTAAAACCGGGAGCTGATGTTCGCAAAATTAACATGCAACTGGAAGGCAGCGAACATTCCTACATCAACAGCGATGGTGAATGGATTTTTACAACTCGCTTTGGAGAAGTGAAAAATACCAAATTACTCAGCTATCAAATTATTGATGGAGAACAAAAAGTGATACCCAGCAAATTCAAAAAGGATGCAAAAGGAAATATTGTATTTGAATTGGGTGCTTATGATGATACAAAGGAATTGGTAATTGATCCCTTGGTGTATTCGACATTGATTGGGTCTTATCAGGCTTACGACTACTGTACTTCAATTACATTAGATGATAGTAATCAGGTATATATTACAGGCTACACAAATGTTTTCGGTTGGGGAGGACCTCTTTCGGCTTATCCAACAACACCTGGGGCATATGCAGGTGGTGCGGGGAAAGATCGTTCCATAATATCAAAATTTAGTGCTGATGGAAGTACCTTATTGTTTTCCACTTTCTTTGGTGGTGATGTAAATTGGCCAGATAGGTATTGTCGGGCATTAGATATTTCCCTAAATACAATTAAACAAATTCATGCTGTAGGCTATATCTACAGCATTTCTGGCAGGAGAGGGTTTAGTATTAAATTGACGGCAGATGGCTCAAGTCTCATTTATTTTCACCAATATGAAGACCTAGGCAATCTTCAAACAGAAATTAAATCTGTGAAAAATGACAAATATAATGCGACCTATTTAGCTGGTTATACAAATTGGGCTTTTCCGCCAGTGGGGTATCCTAATTTGCAATTTCCGCCCATAAGCGATACTTTTTTTTACGATGTGAATAACAATAGCGCCCAATCTTTTGTTGCAAAACAAAATCCAAACATAGTATATACTTCAGCTTTTGGGATGAATGGTTCATCATGTAATGCAATTGAGATTGACTCCACCGGTAATTTATACGCAGTTGGTAATATTTCAATGGCGTTTCCTAATTACCCCTACCCATCTTCTTATGATTCTACATTTAATGGGGTTTCAGATGCATATCTTGCTAAATACAATTCCAACGGAGTTTTGCTAAATTTAAGCTACATAGGTGGGGGAGGATTAGATGGGGCTACATCTGTACAACTTGATAAACAAGGCAATATTTATGTGTTGGGATATACCTCTTCACCTGATTTTCCAACAACACTTGGTTGCTATAGTGATTCATTAAAAGGGGATAGTGATATTTTTATTTCTAAATTTGATTCAACTGGAGTTAACCTATTATTTTCAACTTATTTTGGTGGATATGGAGGTGAGATAAGTACAGAATTACAAATTGATTCCCTTGGTCAAATGTATTTTAGTGGACAAACTGATTCTTCAAGTTTTCCTATTTCTTTAGGGTGTTATGATGATTCCTACAATGGGTTCACAGATGTATTTGTTACAAAATTGAATGCGGCGGGGGATAGCGTTTTATACAGTACCTTCTTAGGTGGCAATAACACAGATTTGTCAGCAGGTCTAGCCTTAGATAAGTTTGGTGATGTTTATGTAGCTGGTAGTACATTAAGTGCTTATTCATTCCCAACAACTCTAGGTAGCTACAATCAAACACCTTACGGCAACTACGATATTTTTGTTTCAAAACTTAAACTTACTTCTTGTCCTGTAGTGATGGCAACAGCTTCAAGCAATACGCCTCTTTGCGTTGGAGGTATGCTCAACTTAACTAGCAATATGACAGGTGGGTTCCTACCATATAGCTATCATTGGTATGGCCCCAATGGGTTCACCAGTCTATTGCAAAATGTCAATATCAATAATATCGCGATTGCAGATAGTGGCATTTATGCTGTAAATATCACTGATGCAAACGGCTGCAATAGCAGTGCAACGGTCTTGGTATCAATCAATCCACTTCCAACAGTTACAGCAAATATTGATACCACCTTATGCGAAGGACAAACACTTAACCTTGGTGTCAATGCCGTTACCGGTGCTACCTATAATTGGGCTGGTCCAAATGGATTTAATGCTGCTTTGCAAAATCCCAGCATTGCAAATGTGATTATGGCTGCAAATGGTGCGTACACAATTACCATAATTGATGCCAATGGATGCAGTAATAGCGATACAACAAGTGTCATCATAAATCCATTACCGACTGTCGTTGCAAATAATGACACCACGTTCTGCGAAGGACAGACACTCGACTTAACCGTAACTCCAACAGCTGGTGCAACATATTATTGGACCGGCCCGAACGGATTTATTTCTGCGTTACAAAATCCAAATATTGCAAATGTAAGCATGGCGGCAAACGGGGTGTATACCATAACTGTTACCAGTGCAAATGGTTGTACCAATAGTGATACAGTAAATGTCTTAATCAATCCACTACCATCAGTCGTAGCAAATAATGATACCACCATATGCGAAGGACAAACACTCGACTTAACCGTAACTCCCACTGCAGGAGCTACCTACAACTGGACAGGTCCAAATGGTTTTATTTCTGCTTTACAAAATCCAAGTATTGCCAATGTAACAATTGCAGCAAATGGTGTTTATACCATCACTGCCATTGATGTCAATGGATGCAGCAATAGCGATACTACGAATGTGCTAATCAATCCACTTCCAACAGTCGTTGCAAATAACGACACAACCTTATGTGAAGGACAAACACTCGACTTAACCGTAACTCCCACTGCAGGAGCTACCTACAATTGGAGCGGTCCCAATGGTTTTACATCTGCTTTGCAAAATCCGAGTATTGTAAATGTAACGATGGCTGCAAATGGTGTTTATACTATCACAATTTATGATGCCAATGGATGCAGCAATAGTGATACAACGAATGTTCTAATCAATCCACTTCCAACAGTCATTGCAAATAACGACACTACTTTATGCGAAGGTCAAACACTCGACTTAACCATAACTCCCACTGCAGGAGCCACCTACAACTGGACAGGTCCCAATGGTTTTATTTCTGCTTTACAAAATCCAAGTATTGCCAATGTAACAATTGCAGCAAATGGTGTTTATACCATCACTGCCATTGATGTCAATGGATGCAGCAATAGCGATACTACGAATGTGCTAATCAATCCACTTCCAACAGTCATTGCAAATAACGACACTACTTTATGCGAAGGTCAAACACTCGACTTAACCGTAACTCCCACTGCAGGAGCTACCTACAATTGGAGTGGTCCCAATGGTTTTACATCTGCTTTGCAAAATGCGAGTATTGCAAATGTAACAATGGCTGCAAATGGTGTTTATACCATCACTGCCATTGATGTCAATGGATGCAGTAATAGCGATACAACAAGTGTCATCATAAATCCATTACCGACTGTCGTTGCAAATAACGACACAACCTTATGTGAAGGACAAACACTCGACTTAACCGTGACCCCAACCGCAGGAGCTACCTACAATTGGAGCGGTCCCAATGGTTTTACATCTGCTTTGCAAAACCCAAGTATTGCAAATGTAACAATGGCAGTAAATGGCGATTATACTGTTGATGTTGTTGATACAAACGGATGCAGCAAAAGCGATACCACAAATGTCAAAATATTGGTTTGCACCGGCATTGCAGAAAGTATGCAAGACCATACCATACTCATTTTTCCCAATCCCAACAATGGAACCTTTACACTACAAACAAACAAATTAGGCAACTACGAATTAATTGATGTCGCAGGAAGAATCATTCATACCTATGAAGTAAAAAGCAGTCCATACATCATTCGTGAGAAACTTGCAACTGGTATGTATTTTATTCGTGAGAAGGAAATTAGAAATATCCAGGGAAGCAGGGCAGTGGAGAAAGTAATTATTGAGTAAAGGGAAAGGTAATCAAAATATTTATTTGTACCTTTACTACAAGTCACATTATTGGTCACATAAAAAATAAATATCATGAATAAACTACTTTCCTTATTTGCGTTATTTTTTTCTCGTTTACTGCTGTTAATGCAAAGGATGCACAACTCAGCGCTTCCTTAAATACGCACAGTCAACAATATTTTATTGAAAACAAAGGACAGTGGCATGCCGATATTTTGTATTTAGCTAAGCTCGGTAAATTGAATGCTCTAATAACTAAGAAGGGAATTGTATATGATTTTTATGAGGTGAAGGAAATGAAGAGCGAAAAGAAGCAGTCCTTTCCTTCCTCAAATATCGGCAAAAAACATGAGCCTCCTGAAATGGAAGTAAACGGGCATGTGATTAAAATAAATCTACAGGGTCTGAATGAAAATGCCAAGGCAATAGGAAAAGAAAAGAGTAAGACCTACCATAATTACCTAACAAGTGGTGATCCTTCTCATTCAAAAGGATATGTAGGATTATACAAAGAAGTGGCCATTTCATCAGTGTATGACAACATTGATATGCGTTATTATTTTGAAGATAATAGTCTTCGCTATGATTATATTTTGAAACCGGGAGCAGATGTACGCAACATTAAAATGCAACTTGACGGTAGTGAACATTCTTATATCAATGAAGCCGGTGAATGGGTTTTTGAAACTCGCTTTGGTGAGGTGAAAAATACCAAATTACTTAGCTATCAAATGATAGATGGAGAGAAAAAAGGAATACCCTGTAAATTTAAAAAGGATGCAGAAGGAAATATTGTATTTGAATTGGGTGCTTATGATCATACTAAGGAACTGGTAATTGATCCTTTGGTGTATTCGACGTTTATTGGATCAGAAGTGCCGGACTATGGTACAGCAATTGTCGTAAATGATAGCAATCAGGCATATATTACAAGTCATTATTACGCATGGATGGCACAAGGAGGTTATGGAAATGCAGGCCAGTACAATTTTTTTGGATGGGATCCATGGGCAATAGTAGTTTCAAAGTTTAGCAGCGATGGTAGTGCATTACTTTTGCTAACTTTTATTGCTAATCTTGGCGCGGGCCAATATGGCGCATGATATTCATTTACGGTTTGATAAAACCATACATATTGTCGGATATATTTATACCTTAAACACATCACCGGGATATTATGGAATTTTGACACCAAATGGTGATAGTCTTCTACTTGACTGGTCCATTAATGGGTGGTCAGGCTACGAGGAATTACGTTCAATAAAAACGGATTCTCAGAAGAATGTTTATATTACCGGCGATTGTTGGGGACCTCAGGACTTACCCTTTTGGCCGCCTGTTGGCTATCCTCCTGTTGGCCCATTTCCCCCCATAAGTGATACTTTTTTTTATGTTTTTTCACAAAACGGAGGGGGTGTTTTAGTAGGAAAATTGGACTCAAATCTTAATCTGGTTGGTAGTTCATTTTTTGGAGATTTTAATTCAGTGGGTAATTCAATTGAAGTGGATGCAGCCGGCAATATGTATGTCGTTGGAAGTATTGGAAATGGGACCCCCTCTTTAATTTACCCAAGTTCTTATGATTCAACTTTTAATGGCGGGCCTACTGATGCATTTCTTGCCATATTCAATCCTAACTGTGTCTTATTGAATCTAAGTTTCATTGGGGGGGACTCTTCAGATAAGGCCACCAGCGTTAAGTTAGATCAACAAGGCAATATTTATGTTTTAGGTTATACCGCTTCACCTGATTTTCCAACAACTGCCGGCTGTTTTGCGGATTCCCTTAAGGGTTCCAGTGATGTCTTTGTTGCAAAGTTTGATCCCAGTGGCACTAATCTTCTTTACTCGACTTTTTTTGGGGGTATTGGGAAGGAGAGCAGCTCAGAAATACAGATTGACTCAATGGGGAATATGGTCTTTAGCGGTTTTTCAGATTCCATAGCTTTGCCTGTTAGCATTGGTTGTTTTGATGATACTTACAACGGACTCGGTGATATGTTTGTCACAAAATTAAGCGCATCAGGCGATAGCCTGTTATACAGTACTTATATCGGTGGGGAGAAAGCTGAATTATCATCTGTATCTTATAATCTTGGTCCTGCTTATACTCCAGGATGGGCTCAATGCGGAGGCCTTGCGATTGATAAATTCGGCAATGCATATATAACCGGGAGTACGGCAAATAATTGCCTCCCTTACCCCTGCAATAATTTGTACCCAACCACTTTAGGCAGTTATCAGCCTTTGCCTGCTTACGAAGCTGATATTTTTGTTTCGAAACTTACACTATCAAACATATGTGAAATTGATATTACAATTTCGACCTCCCCTTATTCTAATTTTTTAACGCAATCTCAAACCTATATTCGAACCAGCGGTACCGTAATTATCGATAGTGGAAGCCATGTAAAATTCGATGCGGAGCCGACTTCGTATGTACAAATGAATCCGGGTTTTTTAGCTAAAACCACCTCTGTTTTTTGTTGCACAGGCCTTTAACGGTTGTTCAGCAGGTGCGCCACAATTGAAAGCGACCAAAAATGAAAATAATGGTAGCATGTCTACATTGTCAGATGGTATTTTTGTGTATCCAAATCCTACTACGGGCCATATTACCATTGAGTTTCCTCCTGAGCTTAAAAAAGTCGGCTTGTTTGACATGATGGGACAACAGGTGATGGAAATCGATTTGTCATATGCTAATTCGCAGTACGACCTGGATATCGGACGCCTAGCAAATGGTGTATATATTCTTACTGCAAAGGGGTACACAAATATTAAAATCATCAAAAACTAATTTAGCTTCATAACCAATAACAAAACATATCAAATGCGACAATCCATTCTTTTCATATTCGGGTTTTTACTGGCCTCAGGCTATTGCCATGCACAATTATACTCAAGCGGTAATAACCTCATAGCAGGGAATAATGTTGGTATAGGTACCAATACGCCAGCCGTACGACTCCATCTCAAGACAATAACCCCAGGCGAATTGCTGCGCATAGAAAACACCAACCCGGCAGGTATTGGGAAATTTACCCTTTTCAATGATAACCCAAGCAACTATGCTACGTTTACTAAATATGGAAGTGCGTATCCTTCGGGTTATATCGGTGTCGCCTTGCAATATCCTTATGCCAACTTACTTGCATTTGGAAATAATGGCGGTGCAGCCATTTTTTCAGCAAGTGGTAATGTTGGTATTGCTATTTTTAAGGAGGGACCACAAAACTGAAATTTAATGCGAATTTTCTTACCGAGAATTTAGGTCTTGGAGGTAATGCTGAACCACAAGCAAATATTCATTTTAATAATGCATTGTTAGGTGATACAATAAAAATTACAAATGCAAGCACCGGTCACCTGACAACAGATGGCTTAGATATTCAAACTACCGGAATGGAGGCGTCTATCATCAACCGCGAAAATGCCGGATTGAGGTTTGGCACCAATAATATCGAACGTATGAAAATCGGATCGGATGGAAGGGTATCCATCGGAACCGTTACTACACCCTCCGGCTACCGTTTGTTTGTAGAAGAGGGTATATTGACGGAGAAGGTAAAAGTGGCTGTGAAATCGAATGCGGAATGGTCAGATTATGTATTTGCGAAGGACTATCAATTGGCCAGTTTACCTGAAGTAGAATGGTATATTAAACAACATCAGCATCTTCCTGACGTGCCTTCAGCAGCAGAGGTGGTTGAGAACGGAATTGACTTGGGCAAAATGGATGCGAAGCTATTACAAAAGGTAGAAGAACTCACCTTACATCTCATTGAACTAAATAAGAAAATGGAGGACATGCAAAAGCGCTTAGATGAATTGGAAGGGAAGTAGATATTTTTGAAAAAATGAGAAGCAATCAGTAGTGATGTTTTCGTCAACTGAATATATACCAGTATGATTCATTACCGAATCTTGTATATAGTTTAGAGTGTAAGTAGTATCGCGCTACTATTCTGGCCCTAATAGTCAACACGTCCATGATTATGCAATGAGTAAAAAGCAGTCCATACATCATTCGTGAGAAACTTGCAACTGGTATGTATTTTATTCGTGAGAAGGAAATTAGAAATATCCAGGGAAGCAGGGCAGTGGAGAAAGTAATTATTGAGTAAAGGGAAAGGTAATCAAAATATTTATTTGTACCTTTACTACAAGTCACATTATTGGTCACATAAAAAATAAATATCATGAATAAACTACTTTCCTTATTTGCGTTATTTTTTTTCTCTTTTACTGCTGTTAATGCAAAGGATGCACAACTCAGCGCTTCCTTAAATACGCACAGTCAACAATATTTTAATTGAAAACAAAGGACAGTGGCATGCCGATATTTTGTATAAGGCTCAGCTTGGAGGATTGAATGCTTTAATTACTAAGAAGGGAATTTTGTATGATTTTTTTGAGTTGAAAGAAGTGCCGCTCGAAAAGGTGGAACCCTTTTCTTCCTCTAAGTCAGGTAAAAAACCTCAGCTCCCTGAAATGGAGGTATTTGGGCATGTGATTGAAATAATTTTGCAGGGGCGCAATGAAAATGCCAAGGCAATAGGAAAAGAAAAGAGTAAGACCTACCATAATTACCTAACAAGTGGTGATCCTTCTCATTCAAAAGGATATGTAGGATTATACAAAGAAGTGGCCATTTCATCAGTGTATGACAACATTGATATGCGTTATTATTTTGAAGATAATAGTCTTCGATATGATTATATTCTAAAACCGGGTGCAGATGTACGCAAAATTAAAATGCAGCTTGACGGTAGCGAACATTCTTATATCAATGAAGCCGGTGAATGGATTTTTGAAACTCGATTCGGTGAGGTGAAAAATACCAAATTACTTAGCTATCAAATGATAGATGGAGAGAAAAAAGTAATACCCTGTAAATTTAAAAAGGATACAGACGGAAATATTGTATTTGATTTGGGTGCTTATGATCATACTAAGGACTTGGTTATCGATCCTTTGGTATATTCGACATTTATTGGATCAGGTGTGCCGGACTATGGTACAGCAATTGTAGTGGATGATAGCAATCAAGCCTATATTACCGGCCATTATTACTCAATGGCTGCAGGAAATTCTTATTTAAATGCAGGCCAGTACAATTATTTTGGATTTGCCGCATGGAACATAGTAGTTTTGAAGTTAAGCAGCGATGGTAGTTCATTACTTTTTGCAACTTTTATTTCTAGTGTTAATGGGGCCAATATGGCACATGATATCCATCTACGGTTTGATAAAACCATACATATTGTGGGAGAACTTTACACGCTTACGACGGACCCTGGATTTTACGGAATATTGACTCCAAATGGCGACAGCGTTTTACTTAACTGGCCTATTTACGGGAATTATGGCGACCATCCCATGCGATCCGTAAAAACCGATTCTCAGAAGAATGTTTATTTTACTGGCGATTGTTGGTATCCATCTCAACCCTTTTTTCCGCCTGTTGGCTATCCTCCTGGTGGCCCATTTCCCCCCATAAGTGATACTTTTTTTTATGTTCTCCACCATCCGGTAGGGCGGTTTTGGTAGCAAAATTGGACTCAAATCTCAATCTGGTAGGAAGTTCACTATTTGGGGCTTTTGGTTCAAGGGGTAATTCGATTGAAGTGGATGCAGCCGGCAATATGTATGTCGTAGGGAGTATTAGAAATGGGTCCCCATCTTTAATGTATCCAAGTTCTTTTGATTCAACATTCAATGGGGGATCTACTGATGCGTTTCTTGCCATATTCAATCCTAACTGTGTTTTATTGAATCTGAGTTTTATTGGGGGGGACTCTTCAGATAAGGCAACCAGCGTTAAGTTAGATCAACAAGGCAATATTTATGTATTAGGTAATACCGCTTCACCCGATTTTCCAACAACGCCAGGTTGTTTTGCGGATTCCCTTAAGGGCCCCAGTGATGTCTTTATTGCAAAGTTTGATCCCAGTGGCACAAATCTTCTTTACTCGACTTTTTTTGGTGGTATTGGCAAGGAGGAGAGTACAGAAATACAGATCGACTCAATGGGGAATATGATTTTGGCGGTTTCAGATTCCATAGATTTGCTTGTAACCATTGGTTGTTTTGATGATACTTACAACGGACTCGGTGATATGTTTGTCACAAAGTTAAAAGCATCGGGCGATAGCCTTTTGTATAGTACTTATATCGGCAGCTGCAGAATTGTCCCATTCATTGTTATCTTGGTCAAGGGGCTACTCCTGGCTGGGCTCAATGTGGAGGTCTTGCGATTGATAAATCTGGGGATATATATATTACGGGCAGTACAGATAATGAGTGCCTCCCTTACCCCTGCAATAATTTGTACCCAACCACTTTAGGCAGTTATGAACCCCTTCTCTTTACGAAGCTGATATTTTTGTTTCAAAATAAAACCATCAAACATATGTGATATTGATATTACGATTTCGACCTCCCCTTATTCTAATTTTTTAACGCAATCTCAAACCTATATTCGAACCAGCGGTACCGTCATTATCGATAGTGGAAGCCATGTAAAATTCGATGCGGAGCCGACTTCGTATGTACAAATGAATCCGGGTTTTTTAGCTAAAACCACCTCTGTTTTGTTGCTCAGGCCTTTAACGGTTGTTCAGCAGGTGCGCCAATTGAAAGCGACTAAAATGAAAATAATGTAGCATGTCTACATTGTCAGATGGTATTTTTGTGTATCCAAATCCTACCACGGGCCATATTACCATTGAGTTTCCTCCTGAGCTTAAAAAAGTTGGCTTGTTTGACATGATGGGACAAAAGGTGATGGAAATCGATTTGTCAAATGCTAAGTCGCAGTACGACCTGGATATCGGACGCCTAGCAAATGGTGTATATATTCTTACTGCAAAGGGGTACACAAATATTAAAATCATCAAAAACTAATTTAGCTTCAAAACCTCAAAAAAAATATCAAATGCGACAATCCATTCTTTTCATATTCGGTTTTTTACTGGCCTCAGGCTATTGCCATGCACAATTATACTCAAGTGGTAATAACCTCATAGCAGGGAATAATGTTGGTATAGGTACCAATACGCCAGCCGTACGACTCCATCTCAAGACAATAACCCCAGGCGAATTGCTGCGCATAGAAAACACCAACCCGGCAGGTATTGGGAAATTTACCCTTTTCAATGATAACCCAAGTAACTATGCTACGTTTACTAAATATGGAAGTGCGTATCCTTCGGGTTATATCGGTGTCGCCTTGCAATATCCTTATGCCAACTTACTTGCATTTGGAAATAATGGCGGTGCAGCCATTTTTTCAGCAAGTGGTAATGTTGGTATTGCTATTTTTAAAGGAGGGACCACAAAACTGAAATTTAATGCGAATTTTCTTACCGAGAATTTAGGTCTTGGAGGTAATGCTGAACCACAAGCAAATATTCATTTTAATAATGCATTGTTAGGTGATACAATAAAAATTACAAATGCAACTACAGGTCACCTGACAACAGATGGCCTAGATATTCAAACTAGATGAATAGAAGCGTCTGTCATCAACCGCGAAAATGCCGGATTGAGGTTTGGCACCAATAATATCGAACGTATGAAAATCGGATCGGATGGAAGGGTATCCATCGGAACCGTTACTACACCTTCCGGCTACCGTTTGTTTGTAGAAGAGGGCATATTGACAGAAAAGGTAAAAGTGGCTGTGAAATCGAATGCGGAATGGTCAGATTATGTATTTGCGAAGGACTATCAATTGGCCAGTTTACCTGAAGTAGAATGGTATATTAAACAACATCAGCATCTTCCTGACGTGCCCTTCAGCAGCGGAGGTGGTTGAGAACGGAATTGACTTGGGCAAAATGGATGCGAAGCTATTACAAAAGGTAGAAGAACTCACCTTACATCTCATAGAACTAAATAAGAAAATGGAGGACATGCAAAAGCGCTTAGACGAGTTGGGAGGCAAGTAGGTCTTATTGACGAAGACTTCAAGCAAACCCTGGTGATGTTTTCGTCAACTGAATATATACCAGTATGATTCATTACCGAATCTTGTATTTAGTTTAGAATGTAAGTAGTATCGCACTACTATTCTGGCCCTAATAGTCAATACTTCCATGATTATGCAATGAGTAAAAGGGTTAAAGAACAACAATCGGGTGATGCATCCGGCTTCTATCTAAAGGATGCACAGCGTTATAGTTGTAGCCATTATGTGACTAAGATAATCAAAGTATAATTATGTATATTTACTTTGCAAATACAAACCGAATGAACGCAAGACCCGTTTCACTGTTTATTGTTTTCTTGTTTTTCTTTTTTCAGGGGCTTTCTCAGGCAAAAGTAGGAGGTGGTATTTCAACTCCCTTACAAAGCAAAACTCTTCAAAAAGCAGACAAACAATTCTTTATTGAAAACAAGGGGCAGTGGCCATTTGAGGTTCTTTATTTAACTCAGAGCCCAGGTTTAAACACATGGATTACAAGAAAGGGGATGTGGTTTGAGTACTATAAAATAGAAGAAATTGAACCACTTGGCTCAAAATCTAATGAAAAGTTTTCTAGGTTAGAAAAGTTTGAAACTGTGGAAACAAGACGATCCGGACATCGAGTAGGGTATACACTTGTTGGGAATAATCAAAACGTACAGACAGAACCCAATGGGAAACAAGAATGCTATTACAATTACCTACTTGGAAATGATCCAAGCAAACATGCGAGCTACGTGGGTTTATACAAGGAGGTGAAGGTAAATGAAGTTTATAAGGGTATTGGTATGCGTTACTATTTCGAGAAAGGAAATTTACGTTATGATTTTATTGTAGAACCGGGAGCAGACCCGAATCAAATTCAATTTAGATTTGAGGGTAGTGAAAAATCATATTTAAATGCGAACGGTGAATTAGTTTTTACCACTTCTTTCGGAGAGGTGAAAAACGCTGATTTGTTTTGTTATCAGTTGCTAAATAATGGGACTTCATTGAAATCAGTCACTGCGAAATTTGATAGGAGACAAGAAAATTGGGTAATTAATTTAGGTGATTATGACAATGAACAAACGCTAATTATTGATCCGTTAATTTATTCAACTTACATGGGAGGAAACTCCATTGATGAAGGGCGTTCCATTGTTTTAGATACATTTAAAAACGCATATATTACTGGAACTACCCACTCGCTAAATTACGATGTTACCGCGGGAGCTTTTCAAACTTTATTTGCAGGAAACTCGGATGTTTTTGTTAGCAAACTCAATGCAAAATGGTAGTGCTCTAATTTATTCTACTTATATCGGAGGGGGAGGTACTGACTATGGTAGTGATATTGCTATCTACCTTTCAGGTGAAGTTTACATTACAGGCAGTACTCGCTCACTCAACTACCCTATCACTGCCGGGGCCTTTCAATCTATTAATGCCGGAAATGCTGATATTTTTGTTACAAAGCTGAGTTCTACCGGTTCATCATTAATCTATTCAACTTTTCTTGGGGGGCATCTACTGATGCTGGTCAGGAAATTGTCCTCGATACTCTGGGAAATGCTTATGTTACTGGTTACGCCGGCTCCTTGGATTTCGATATAACACCTGGCGCATTTCAAATCAATAATTCAGGTAGTGGAGATGCATTTGTTACTAAACTCAACAGTATGGGCACGGGGTTAATTTATTCAACTTTTATTGGTGGCACGAATAATGAATGGGCGAATTCCATTGATATTGATGTTGCGGGAAATATTTATATTACAGGAGAAACTGAATCAACAAATTATCCAACAACCATAGGCGCCTTCCAAACATCCTTAGGTGGGTTTGCAGATGTTTTTGTAACAAAGCTCAACCCTACTGGTACAACTGTAATTTATTCTACTTTTATTGGTGGTTTGAATAGCGATTATGGTTATGGCATTGTGGTTGACAGCGTAGGGAGTGCTTTTGTATCAGGTCGCACGTTTTCCAGTGATTTTGATGTTACAGTCGGAGCGTATCAAACTGTACTATTAGGAGGAGGAGATGCTTTTGTAATCAAACTAAATGCTACAGGTACTACTTTGTTATATTCAACTTATGTAGGTGGCAGTTTATATGAAGACACATCTTATGATATTGAAATTGACTCCTTTGGTAATGCAATTATTACTGGTGAAACAGCATCTGCAGATTATTATGTCACACCGGGTGCATTTCAGATATCAAATGGTGGAGGGTATGATGGCTTTGTAAGCAAACTGAATGCGTCTGGAACAGCTATGATTTATTCCACTTTTATAGGAGGATTAAGTAGTGATGTTTGTTTTTCAGCTACTCTTGATAATTCTAATTATTTGTATGTAACTGGTTGGACCCATGCTTCGAATTTCCCTATTATTGCGGGGGCGTTTCAAAGTTTTTACAGTGGTAATGTAGATGTTTTTATTTCCAAAGTGGAACTGATTCCCTGCCTCATTGTTACCCTGCCCATTTCTAATAGCCCATTATGTGAAGGTCAAACCCTCAACTTAACCGTGACCCCAACCGCAGGAGCAACTTACAATTGGAGCGGTCCAAATGGATTTACTTCTGTTTTGCAAAATCCAAATATTGCAAATGTAAGCATGGCGGCAAATGGGGTGTATACCATAACTGTTACCAGTGCAAATGGTTGTACCAATAGTGATACAGTAAATGTCTTAATCAATCCACTACCATCAGTCGTAGCAAATAATGATACCACCATATGCGAAGGTCAAACACTCGACTTAACCGTAACTCCCACTGCAGGAGCTACCTACAATTGGACCGGTCCCAATGGATTTACTTCTCCCTTGCAAAATCCGAGTATTGCCAATGTGACTTTGGCAGCAACAGGTGTTTATAGTATTACAATTATTGATGTCAATGGATGCAGCAATAGTGATACAACGAATGTTCTTATCAATCCACTTCCAACAGCCATAGCTAATAATGACACTACCTTATGTGAAGGCCAGACACTCGACTTAACTGTAACCCCAACAGCAGGAGCGACTTACAATTGGAGCGGTCCAAATGGATTTACTTCTCCCTTGCAAAATCCCAGTATCGCCAATGTGACTTTGGCAGCAACAGGTGTTTATACTATTACAATTATTGATGTCAATGGATGCAGCAATAGTGATACAACGAATGTTCTTATCAATCCACTTCCAACAGTCATAGCTAATAATGACACAACCCTGTGTGAAGAGCAAACACTTAGTCTAAATGTCAATGCAGTAGGAGGTGCTGCCTACAATTGGACCGGTCCCAATGGTTTTACATCTGCTTTGCAAAATCCGAGTATTGTAAATGTAACGATGGCTGCAAATGGTGTTTATACTATCGCAATTTATGATGCCAATGGATGCAGCAATAGTGATACAACGAATGTATTAATCAACGCACTTCCAACAGTCATTTCAAATAACGACACTACTTTATGCGAAGGTCAAACACTCAACTTAACTGTAACGCCAACAGTAGGAGCTGCCTACAGTTGGACCGGTCCCAATGGTTTTACATCTGCTTTGCAAAATCCAAGTATTACAAATGTAACAATTGCAACAAATGGTGTTTATACCATCACTGCCATTGATGTCAATGGATGCAGCAATAGTGATACAACGAATGTATTAATCAACGCACTTCCAACAGTCATTTCAAATAACGACACTACATTATGCGAAGGTCAAACACTCAGTCTTACGGTTAATGCCACAGCAGGTGCTACCTACAATTGGACCGGTCCGAATGGTTTTTCCTCAGCCATACAAAATCCTTTTATTGTCAATGTAACGCTTGCTGCTACCGGAACTTATACCGTAGTAGTGGTAGATACCAATGGATGTTCTAAAAGTGATACCACTTATGTGAAGGTGGTAAACTGCACAGGTATTGATGATTATACACTAATGAATTCGATATTCATTTACCCCAACCCCAACAACGGCACCTTTACTTTAGAAACCAACAGGCCTGGAACCTTTGAGTTATTTGATATGGCAGGAAGAATCATTCATACCTATGAAGTAAAAAGCAGTCCATACACCATCACGGAAAAGCTTTCGTCGGGAATGTATTTTATTCGGGAAAAAGATAGCGGTGCTTCAATTAGAAATAGGGTAGCACAGAAAGTTATTATTGAATAGTTTGCTGCGTGCATAGGTGAATAGCTAAACATAAAAATTTCCATAAAATTGAACGAGAATTTTTGCGAAATTTGAAAGTAAAATTAATACATGATGATGAAAAACATAGACAAAGAAAGCTTAGGTAATGCATATAGATTATTTGAATCAGAGGATATTGCTAAGATTGAAATTGGCACTACAAGAGGACTAATGGAAATACATACGTATTTGTTTGAAGGACTGTTTGATTTTGCTGGAAAGGTACGTTTAAGTAATATTTCCAAGGGTGGCTTCAGATTTGCTAATACACTATACCTAACTGACATATTATTGAAAATTGAAAAAATGCCGGAAAGCAGTTTCGAAGAAATTATCGCAAAATATGTTGAGATGAATATTGCCCATCCTTTTCTTGAAGGGAATGGCAGAGCAATGCGCATTTGGCTAGATTTAATTCTAAAAAAGAGCCTCAATAAGGTAGTGAATTGGCAATACGTAGACAAAATTCTGTATTTACAGGCAATGGAAAGAAGTCCCGTTAATGATTTAGAATTAAGAACTTTGTTACATGCAAACCTTACTGACAAAGTAAACGATAGAGAAACTATTTTCAAAGGGATAGAACAATCATACTATTACGAAGGGTATAAAAGAGAAGATAATGATATGTAGAATATAGCCAGTTGGCAACTTGAGCTAAGGTTAATAAGAGGTGGTGTAGCTATTTGATCATTTTTTATCCATTTATCCAAGTTTTCAATCTACAGTTCCCGCACTAGGTCTTGCCCACGACGGGAATATTTGGAATCAGATATTTATTTTTTGTACCTTTAGTGGAGCAATGTACGGTCGAATATTCTAATGTGCTGATATCCATTACGCGTAAATGAAACCTTCATGAAAAAACTATCATTCCTTATTTCCATTTTTTTGTTTGCATTCGCAAGCACTACTGCACAAAATAAGCAAGCTAGCACCGCACTTCAAAAAAACGACAATCAATTCTTTATTGAAAACAAGGGGCAGTGGGATGCGGAAATTTTGTATATGGCGAATTTCGGTGGACTGAATGCCTTTATTACCAAGAAAGGGATTGTTTACGATTTTTATGAATTGAAAGAAGTGAAGGATTCAAAGAAGGAAATACGAAGCGCGATCCCAAATAGTAGTAATGAACCCGAACCACCCGAAATGGAGAAGTACGGTCATATGATTCGGATGAATTTACTAGGATGTAATGAAAAGGCTGAGGCAGTTGGAAAAGAAAAAAGTAAGACCTATTATAATTATCTGATAGCAGGAGATACGGCGCATTCGAGAGGCTATGTGGGTTTGTACAAAGAAGCGGTTCTTAAGTCAGTGTATGAAGATATTGATATGCGTTATTATTTTGAAGGCAATAGCCTTCGCTATGATTATATTTTAAAACCAGGAGCTGATGTACGCAAAATCAACATGCAACTGGAAGGCAGCGAACATTCCTACATCAACAGCGATGGTGAATGGATTTTTACAACTCGCTTTGGAGAAGTGAAAAATACCAAATTACTCAGCTATCAAATTATTGACGGAGAACAAAAAGAGATACCCAGCAAATTCAAAAAGGATGCAAAAGGAAATATTGTATTTGAATTGGGTGCTTATGATGCTACTAAGGAATTGGTAATTGATCCCTTGGTGTATTCGACATTGATTGGTGGTGGGCAAACCTATAGTTATTGTACAGGGCTGACTTTGGGGGACAGTAATTGTGTTTATGTAACAGGCTACGTAGCGCCTACCGGAAATTTTCCAATTACACCCGGAGCATACGTCTATATCGTGGGCTTCGGTTCAGGAGATTTATCCGTAATTTCAAAATTTAGCGCTGACGGATCCACTCTTTTATTTTCAACCATTTTTAGATCTGGCAATCACAGTCGTGCATACGACATTACCTTAGGTCCTGACAAATCAATTAATGTTGTTGGATATAATTATTCCTTAAGTGGCGACATGGGTTGTTATCTGCGTTTAACGCCGGACGGCTCTTCCTTTGTCTATGCGAATGAGTATTTGGATTTCAATCCTTATGTTACGAGAATAAAATCAATTAAATTAGATAAAAATATGGGTATCTATTTCACCGGAAGTTCAGCTTGGGCTTTTCCTCCATCACTTTTCCCACCATTTCCTCCAAAAAGCGATTCTTTCTTTTGGGATGTAAATAATCCAATTGGTCCTCAAGTATTTGTTGCAAAGTTCGATTCAAACTATGCCCCTGTCTTTAATTCCGGATTTGGTCGACAAGGTAGTTCCGGAACTGATATTGAGGTGGATTCTTTAGGTAATGTTTATGTAGTTGGGAACATTAGTATGGGATTTCCAGATTATCCTTATCCAAGCTCTTTTGATTCTACATTTAATGGTGTGGTAGATGCTTTCCTTGCTAAATATTCTCAAGATGGCACATTACTAAATCTTACTTATTTAGGGGGGAGCGGTGAAGATAGGGCAACCTCGATTCAAATAGATAAACAGGGCAATATTTTTATTTTAGGTAATACCAATTCCGTAGATTTTCCTACCACGATCAATTGCCTTAATAATTCGAACAGTGGTGGAAAAGATATCTTTATTTCGAAATTTGATCCTACAGGAACGAACTTGCTTTATTCAACATATTTTGGTGGTGGAGGCAATGAGTTGAGTACAGAAATTCAGATAGATTCGCTTGGGAATATATTTTTTTCTGGTTTTACAGATTCTACAAATTTGCCTACCAGCATAGGTTGTTATGATAGCACATACAATGGACTTGGTGATGCGTTTGTAGCAAAATTAACTGCTGCAGGTGATAGTATTTTATACAGTACATATCTTGGAGGCAGTGGCATTGAATTGTCATCAACCGCTATTGTTGCTAGTGTTCCCATTGGAGGTATGGCACTTGATAAATTTGGGGATGTTTATGTAGGTGGCAGCACCTTAAGTGGTAATTCATTCCCAACAACTCTAGGTAGCTACAGTCAAACCCCTTACGGCAACTACGATATTTTTGTTTCAAAACTTAAACTTACTCCTTGTCCTGTGGTGCTAACAACAGCCACATCCAATGCGCCGCTTTGTGTTGGTGGCACGCTTAATTTATCTAGTAATATGACGGGTGGTGTTTTGCCCTATACGTATCATTGGTATGGCCCGAATGGGTTCACATCTGGTTTGCAAAATCCAATTATTAATACTGTGAGTATGGTTGATAGCGGATTGTTTTCAGTTATGATAGTTGATGCTGCAGGTTGTAATAGTAGCTCCAGTACGAATGTAATTGTGAAAGTCTGCTCAGGAATTCAAGAAAATACTGTTAATCATACCATACTCATTTTTCCCAATCCCAACAATGGAACCTTTACACTACAAACAACCAAATTAGGCAACTACGAATTAATTGATGTCGCAGGAAGAATCATTCATACCTATGAAGTAAAAAGCAGTCCATACACAATCACAGAAAAGCTTTCGTCGGGAATGTATTTTATTCGAGAGAAAGCAGGAGGCATTCCGAATAAATTTGGGCCCACTCAAAAAATAATGATTGAATAAAAAAAGCTACCCATTATACATCGGTAGCTTTTATAATATTTTACACATTCATTTAGATAATCAACATTGCATCGCCATAGCTAAAGAAGCGGTACTTGTTTTTGATGGCTACTTTGTAAGCTTCCATGGTTAAGTCATAACCCATAAAGGCAGTTACCATAATCAGCAAACTGGTTTTGGGCAAATGAAAATTGGTAATAAGCGCATTGGTCAATGCAAAATCATGTGGAGGTGATACAAATACATTGGTCCAGCCCGAAGATGGTTTTAGCATTCCGGTAGTGGTTATGGAAGATTCAATAGCTCGCACAGAGGTGGTGCCTATTGCACAAATTTTTCTATTTTCTTCCTTTGCTCTGTTTACAATTTTGCAGGCATAATCGTCTACCTCATAATATTCAGCATCCATTTTATGCTTCGAAATATCTTCTACTTCGATGGGTCTAAAAGTACCCAAACCGGTATGTAAGGTAACCTCCGCAAAATTAACGCCTTTAATCTCCAATTTTTTTATCAACTCGCGACTAAAATGCAAACCTGCAGTAGGCGCTGCCACAGCACCCTCATTTTTGCATAAACCGTTTGATATCGTTCCTTATCGTTTTCGTCAGGCTTTCGTTTAATATATTTGGGCAAGGGCGTTTCCCCCATATTGTCTAAAATGGTTTTTAATTCCTCATTACTTCCTTCAAACAGAAAACGAATGGTTCGTCCACGTGAGGTGGTATTGTCTACCACTTCTGCAACCAAGGAATTGTCGTTACCAAAGTACAACTTATTGCCCACACGAATCTTTCGGGCCGGCTCTACAATCACATCCCACAGCCGATTTTGTTTGTTGAGCTCCCGAAGTAAAAACACTTCAATTTTCGCACCCGTTTTTTCCTTCCTACCATATAACCTTGCATTGAAAACCTTGGTATTATTGGCAACCATCACATCCTTATCATTAAAATAATCCAACACATCTTTAAACATTTTATGTTCAATTTTGCCGGTATCTTTATGCACTACCATCAATTTACTTTCATCCCTGTTTTTTGAAGGGGTTTGTGCGATAAGATTTAAGGGTAAGTCATAAACATATTGCGATAGCTTCATAAAGGTAATTATTTTAAAGGGCGCAAAGGTATGAAAAATATGTCAATGTAGCACTATTTTTACTATAGCCTATCTATTTTTGGAATACAAAAACCTGAATTTGTGGGGTATTTTGCACCGAAATGACAGATATTTGTATTTTTTGGTTGCGGCGCGATTTACGGGTCCATGACAATCGTGGTTTTTTTGCCGCCTTGGAATCCGGACTACCCGTGCTCCCCATTTTTATTTTTGATAAAAATATTTTAGCCGAATTGCCTAAACATGACCGTCGGGTTGATTTTATAATGCAAGCACTCGTTCACTTGCAAAAGCAATTCAATAGCTACGGAAGTGGCCTGCTGGGTATTCATGATACCCCACTTCAGGCCTTTCAAACCTTACTGAATCAATTTTCGGTGCAAAACGTTTTTACCAATCACGACTACGAGCCCTATGCACGAAAAAGGGATACCGAAATAGCAGCATTTCTAAAAAGCAAACACATTGAATTTCACACCTATAAAGATCAGGTAAATCTCGAAAAGGATGAGGTGTTGAAGGAAGATGCAAGTCCATATACCGTATTTACGCCCTATAGCAAAAAATGGAAATCCATTCTGAAACCCGCAGATTTGCATGCCTATCCGTCTGAAACGAAGTTAGCTCGCTTGTATCATAATGCCAACCTCGCTCCACTCCCCACTCTTGACGACTTGGGATTTGAAAAAACGGATATGCCATTTTGCCCTCCGCTCATGGATACTGCTATTCTTGCCAATTATCACCTTAGCAGAGATATACCGGCCTTAAAGGGAACCTCTCAGTTGAGTGTACATCTCCGTTTTGGAACCATCAGTATCAGAAGCCTTACTGCCCTTGCTTTGCAAACGAATGAAAAATTTTTAAACGAACTGATTTGGCGCGAGTTTTATCAAAGCATTTTATGGCATTTTCCTGAGGTTGTGAGTCGCTCCTTTAAGCCCAAGTATGATAACATCAGCTGGCGAAATAATAAGGAGGCCTTCAAAAATTGGTGTCTGGGCCAAACCGATTACCCACTCGTAGATGCCGGTATGCGCGAACTGAATGCCACCGGTTGGATGCACAATCGGGTACGTATGATTGTGGCTTCTTTTTTATGCAAGCATTTACTCATCAACTGGCGCTGGGGCGAAGCGTATTTCGCTGAAAAATTAATTGATTTTGATTTAGCCTCCAATAACGGGGGCTGGCAATGGGCTGCAGGTTGCGGAGTAGATGCGGCGCCGTATTTTAGAATTTTTAATCCGTATTTGCAAACCCAAAAGTTTGACCCGCAATGGCTTTATATCCGAAAATGGGTCCCCGAAGTGGATAGCTTACTCTATCCGCGCCCGATTGTGGTGCATGAAGTGGCCAGACGGCGTTGCCTGGAAGTATATAAACAGGCGCTCCATGAGGAAGCATCATTGTATCCCAACTTAGGCGATAAAATTTGAGGAACGAAAAGGCCAGCGTGTTATACCAATTCCAACGATAAATAGGCCAAAGTCTGTTTGAGATGTGAAGTGGTAAACCTGTGCGCCGAAGGAGTATGCCGAGACAATAGCAGTTTAGTCCAATCACAATTGGACTATTACTGATATGGAATCGGTATTAGGTGTGATTATCTCGATTTCGAATTTGTTGTCCGACCGCCTTGGGTGGCGCCGCATTGCTAATAGGTAATCGTTTCAGCATTTTCTAACGCTGAATTTGGGTTTATACCGATGTGATATTTGTAATATACCAATAAATTGGTCTATACAACTATCCTATCGGCATTTACCACTGTAAGATTTGGTCTACCACACAAATCACATTGGTATAATAAAGGATTTCTTTACATTTGACCTGTATGAGTGAAACGATTCCACACGAGTCTTATATGCAACGCTGCTTGCATCTGGCCCAATTGGGTGCCGGGCAGGTGGCTCCCAACCCAATGGTGGGAAGTGTATTGGTGCATAAGAATCGAATTATTGGAGAGGGGTATCATCAACAATTTGGCGCCGCACATGCTGAAGTACTTTGTATTCAATCGGTATGCGAACAGGATAAAAACCTAATTGCAGATTCTACCTTGTATGTCAATTTAGAGCCTTGTTCCCATTTTGGGAAAACGCCTCCCTGTGTTGATTATATCAAGCAGCATCAGATACCAAAAGTAGTAATCGGTTGCAAAGATTTTTCGTCAAAAGTAAATGGAATGGGAATCGCACGTTTAAGAGAGGATGGGGTAGAGGTGCTGAAAGGTATTTTGGAAAAAGAATCTAAACTTTTGAACAGACGTTTTTTTTATTTTGAAGGGCAACAAGTTCCGTATGTGATTTTGAAATGGGCTGAAAGCGCTGATGGATTTATTGGCAAACCAAAGCAACGTCTCAAAATTTCCAATCCATTTTCAGACCGTCTCGTACATCAATGGCGTGCCGAGGAAAGCGCGATTTTAGTGGGATATCAGACGGCCTTTCAAGACAATCCGCAATTAAACGTGCGACTGGCCAAAGGGAAAAATCCGATTCGCATTGTTTTAGATCGAGAATTGGAATTACCTTCTCACTTGCATTTTTTTGATCAATCGCAAGAAACCATTGTCTTTAATACCCTTCATAACAAATCGGACGCACAAATCGAATACATCAAAATTGGTCCCGAAAATGAGTTGGAGCAAATGCTTGAAATTTTAGGTAAAAAAAAGGTGTCCAGCCTGCTGGTTGAAGGAGGCGCTAAGTGCTTGCAACAATGGGTAGATGCCAATCAATGGAATGAAGCCCGGGTGATAAAAAGCGCCGTGTATTTGCACGAAGGCATTGCAGCACCCCATTTGCAAAACGCCGAAACAACCACGCAAATGCAGGTACAAAACGATACCATTACATTTTTCACCAATTACACCCGCAGCTAATGAATTATCTTATTTTTTCGATTCTGCTCAACGCCTATCTGGGTGTCATCTTTGTTTTTTTTAATAAGTATAAAGTCGATCTATTTCAGGCCATCGTATTCAATTATATTATTTGTGTGATTACCGGAAGTGTGGTCATCGGAGAATTTCCCATACAGATTGCCACCATCGAAGAACCTTGGTTTAAATGGGCTATGCTAATGGGTTTTATGTTTATTGCTGTGTTCAATTTAATTGCAGCCAGTTCCGTTAATGTGGGTGTTACCGCAACGCAAACTTCCAATAAATTGTCCCTCATTATACCGGTATTATTTTCATGGTATCTTTATCAGGAAGCCATCGGATCTATTAAATGGGTCGGTATTTTTTTGGCCTTGCTGGCTGTACTGTTTACTGTTTTTAAAACTGAAAAGGGAGCCAGGGTAAAATCCGTTTGGGTGTATTTTTTGCCGATTCTTTTATTTGTTGGTAGCGGTTTGATAGATACCCTCACCAAGTTTGTAGAGGCGCGTTTTATTACGAATGATGCCACGGCTAATACCTATCTTATCGCCGGTTTTTTCTCTGCTGCTGTTATTGGATTGTTTGTCTTGCTTTTTTTATATGGTATGGGTAAAAAGAAATTTCATATCAAACATCTGGTAGCTGGAATGATATTAGGCATTCCCAATTACTTTTCCATTTTTTATCTTATCAAAGCCCTTCGGGGTAACATGCTAACGAGCTCGGCCATCATTCCTATCAATAATATCGGCGTATTGTTTGTGGTGAGTTTGTTTGGTATTTTTATTTTTAAAGAAAAAATGTCGAAATTAAATTATGTAGGAATGGTACTAACCATTCTATCGATTGCGCTTATTTATTTCGGAGATAAACATTTTAGTTTTTAAATACAATGGCTTTTACATATAAAACAATAGCCGGAGAATCATCAGCTGAATTTACGGATCGGGGTAGCAAATTTATAGCCTATGCCATACCCGTTGAAACGCAGGAGCAAATGAAACAGGCAATAAAAAAGTATAAACTGATGCATCCCAAGGCGGTGCATCATTGCTATGCGTTTCGTATTGGTTTTGATCTTAATGCGTATCGCGCCAGTGATGATGGCGAACCCTCAGGAAGTGCCGGACGACCCATTTTGGGACAGATAGATAGCGCCCAACTTACAAATATTTTGATAGTGGTAGTTCGATACTTTGGCGGTGTATTACTTGGAGTACCCGGCTTAATACATGCTTACAAAACGGCTGCACAAGGGGCCATTCAGCAAAATCAAATTATAGAGAAAAAGCGAACCCAATGGTACAAATTAAAATTTGATTATACCATAATGAATGAGGTGATGCGCATCTTAAAGGCCCATCATTGTGAAATCAAAGCACAACAGCAAGGTCTATTTTGCGAAATGGAAGTGGGCATTGCGCTCGACGAAAACGAAATGGTGTGCGGAAAACTATTGAATATACACGGTGTAGAATTGGTGACAGCCTAATCATCAAACGTACATCAACATACTCACCGGATTTTCAAGATATTCTTTGAGGGTTTGAAGGAAGGAAGCACCCACTGCACCGTCTACCACCCGATGATCGCAACTCAAAGTAAGTTTCATAATATTTCGTACCGCGATATTTTTTTCAATCACCACAGGAGTAGGAGCAATTTTTCCGACTGCCAGTATGCAGGCATCCGGCGGATTAATAATGGCTGTAAATTCATCAATATCCATCATTCCTAAATTAGAAATGGTAAAGGTATTGCCGGTGAATTCGCTGGGTTGAATTTTTTGTTTCTGGCTTTGTCGTACAACTCATTGGCATCTGCAGCAATTTGTGTTAGGGTTTTTTGATTCGCAAATTTAATGACCGGTACAATCAAGCCGTCTGGCAACGCGATGGCACTGCCAATATGAATATGATGGTTTTGACGAATAAAATCTCCAAACCAACTGCTGTTTACCACTGGATGTTTTTCGAGTGAAAGGGCCACGGCTTTGATCATCATATCATTGATCGAAATCTTCACCGGACTTACCAAATTGATTTGTTTTCTGGTACTCATCAAAGTGTCCATTTCTACTGAGGTTTTCAAATAGAAATGAGGGGCGGTAAACATGCTATCAGAAAGTTTCTGTGCAATGATTTTTCGCATTTGTGTTAGCGGGGTATCGGTATGCGATTCAACGCCCGGTACAAAATTGGTTTTGTATGCAGCTACCGGTTGATTGGAACCACTAGCGGATTTTTCAAGATTGTCTAAATCTCTTTTTATAATTCTTCCATTATCACCGCTTCCATTAATATGGTGCAAATCGATTCCTTTTTCGCGGGCAATCTGTTTTGCCAAAGGCGAGGCTTTGATTCTGCCGTCCTCATGATTTTCTGACCCTGCTGGTGCTGCTACTTGCGGTGCTGCTACTTGCGGTTCTGTTACAACAGTAGTGGCAGCAACGCTTGCTGTTTTTGGTGCATTAGTTTCTGCTAGAAGTGTTGGAAGATAGGGGGTTATATCGGTACCTTCCTTGCCAATGATGGCGATAATGCCATCTACTTTAGCAGCTTGACCTACAGCTACTCCCTGATATAATAAGGTGCCTTCAGCGTAGCACACTACTTCCATAGTAGCCTTATCCGTTTCTACATCGGCAATGGCATCGTCAGCCTTTACTTTGTCGCCAACATTTTTATTCCAAGTAACAATTTTGCCCTCGGTCATGGTATCGCTTAGCAGGGGCATACGAATAATGGTAAGATCTTTTGGCAAAACAAGTTCTGTATTTGAGGCGGCCACAGGGGCTTGTGTTTCAGTAGCTACTACAGGTACTTCAGCAGTTGCCTTATGGTTGGAAGGCGCTTCTATCAAAGAGCTAATATCTTCGCCTGCCTCGCCTATGATGGCGATAATATCATTTACTTTAGCGGATTGACCGGCTTCGACGCCAATATATAATAAGGTGCCGGCAACATAGGGTATCACCTCCATGGTTGCCTTATCAGTTTCTACATCTGCGAGTGAATCGTCACTTTTAACCTTGTCGCCTACGCTTTTATTCCACTGCGCTATTTTACCCTCCGTCATGGTATCACTCAGCAAAGGCATTCGTATTACTTCGGCCATATCCTCTTCGAAATTTTTTTCAAAAGTAGTATATTTTGCATAAAACTTCTACACTAAAAACAAAGCAAGGGGATGAAAAAAACTATATTTGCAGCAATTCAAAATTATGGATACCAAAAATTACAGTTTAGATACTCAATTGATTCATGCAGGAGTGGAGCCTGACCCTACTACAGGAGCCATTATGACCCCCATTTACCAAACCTCCACCTATGTGCAAGAGGCCCCGGGAGTGCATAAGGGGTATGAATATGCCCGAACGCAAAACCCTACACGAACAGCATTACAGAATGCATTGGCAGCCATCGAAAAAGGAAGCTATGGTTTATCTTTTGGATCCGGACTGGCAGCAACAGATGCTATTATGAAATTATTGAATCCGGGCGACGAAGTGATTGCGACCAATGATTTATATGGAGGTACCTATCGAATTTTTACCAAAGTTTTTGAACGATATGGTATCAAATTTCAATTTGTGGGTATGAGTGATGCCGGTAGCATTGAATCGCTACTAACTGAAAAAACGAAAATGATATGGATTGAAACCCCTACGAATCCATTATTAAATATTATTGATATTGCTGCCTGTGCAGAAATTGCCGAAAGGCATAATATCTTATTGGTGGTTGACAATACCTTTGCTTCACCCTATTTGCAAAACCCTCTTACCTTGGGTGCCGATATAGTGGTGCACTCCGCTACAAAGTATCTTGGCGGGCATTCGGATGTAGTGCATGGCGCCATTATTTTAAATGATGAGGCATTGCATGAACAATTGAAATTTATTCAAAATTCCTGTGGTGCCGTTCCCGGGCCGCATGATTGCTGGTTGGTGCTGCGTGGAATCAAAACCTTACATGTACGTATGCAACGCCATTGTGAAAACGGCGAAAAAGTGGCCCATTTTTTACGAAACCATCCCAAAGTGGAAAAAGTGTATTGGATTGGCTTTGAAGATCATCCCAATCATGATATTGCCCGTAAGCAAATGCGGGGATTTGGAGGGATGATTTCTTTTGTGCTAAAAGGCGATTCATTAGAAGATGCCATGAAGGTGCTAAGTGGTACCAAATTGTTTGCCTTGGCTGAATCCTTAGGAGGGGTTGAAAGTTTAATTGGCCATCCTGCTAGCATGACCCACGGAGCCATCCCTCGTGAAGAACGAATCAAAAACGGACTCGCCGACTCACTCATTCGATTAAGTGTAGGCATTGAGGATGCGAATGATTTGATTGAAGATTTGCGACAAGCGATTGGATAGAAATAGCGAGTGGTCAAGAATTAGAGTCCCATATCTGCAAAATTGCACTAAAAAGAGTCCCTACAATATTTTCTGAAATTATTCTGAATGGGTAGAGAATGTATATTTCATAATTTTACAATTTTCATTCAGAGTACCACGGTCTTAGAAATTTGACTTCAGACCGCTTGCCCGCCGAGGCGTTCAGGCGGTGCTCCCCTTTTATGTTAAAGCCTGTCCTGATCGAAGCATCGGTAACAAAAGTGGAAATCAATCAGCCACTGATATTCCGATTTTTTCAATCAAGCAAGACCTTCAAAAATATTGCTACGCGCAGCCTATTCGGTATTTTTAGAAACTCATTTCTGTAACATTAGGTGAAATGCTGAGCTTACCTGCCGTTTTTTGCTTTATTTCATCGATGCTTACGCCGGGCGCATATTCGATACATTCGAAGCCATCTGCAGTTACATTAAAGACACCTAAGTCTGAAACTATTTTCTTTACACATCGTAAACCGGTGATGGGTAAGGAACAAGCCGGTAGCAATTTCGAATTTCCGGCCTTGTCGGTGTGTTGCATGGCTACAATGATGTTTTTAGCGCTTGCCACCAAATCCATGGCGCCACCCAGACCTTTCACCATTTTGCCGGGTACTTTCCAATTGGCGATGTCCCCATTTTCTGCTACTTCCATGGCACCCAAAACCGTTAAATCTACCTTGCCGGCACGTATCATTCCAAAGCTAACCGCACTGTCAAAAAACGCAGAGCCCGCTACGGTGGTGATGGTTTGCTTTCCGGCATTGATAAGGTCTGCATCTTCTGTACCTTCTATAGGGAAGGGGCCCATACCTAGTAAGCCGTTTTCGCTTTGCAAAACCACGTCCATACCTTCCGGTATGTAATTCGCCACTAAGGTTGGAATGCCAATACCGAGATTTACATAAAATCCATCTTGAAGTTCTTTAGAAATGCGATGTGCGATTTGATTTTTGTCGAGTGCCATTATTAGTATGTTTTGAGTAGTGTAAATCATGGATGCAATTACTGCATCCTTAAAGCACAAATGTAAAGTTATTACCAATGATTATTTACAGTTTGGAAATGATTTTTTTGGTGTATTGTAAATGATGCACTTGTTGGTTTGTAAAACCCAAATTATGTAGCACAAACATATGCTACTTCATAATTGTTTCGAATTCGAAAAAATGATCATCTTTTTGCTTTTCATGCGTTTACGCTTACATACGGCGTCTTTCCGGTCCTTAACATCCCTTCCGCAAGAGCAGCGATTAAATAATCAGCTAAGGCATCAAGGGAATCAGTTTCGCTGCCACGTTCGGAAAGAAGTTGGCATTCACTTTTTAGGTGCTTTTGTACCATACGTTATGGGTCTTGGTACCATATGTTATGGGTCTTTGTACCATACGTTATGGGTCTTTGTACCATACGTTATGGGTCTTTGTACCATATGTTATGGGTCTTTGTACCATATGTTATGGGTCTTTGTACCATATGTTATGGGTCTTTGTACCATACGTTATGGGTCTTTGTACCATACGTTACGGGTTTTTGTACCATATGTTATGGGTCTTTGTACCATACGTTATGGGTTTTTGTACCATATGTTATGGGTCTTTGTACCATAAGTTATTTATAGTAAGTGCTTTAAATTCTATTTAGGAGTTATAAAGCACAATTCTTGGAGAGCGGTAATATTGTTAATATTTTGGAATATCCCAAAAAAATGCTAAACTTTGATAGAACAAAAAAATAACCTGATATGAAAAACGCTCTTTCCCTTTCTCGCTCAATTAGGTGCCGATAACACAACGGTGCAGATACCGCTAAAAAATGTAGCGGTAGGCCTGTACTACTATAAAATACAATTTGGAGAGAAAGTAGTCAATGGCAAATTAAATATTATTGAATAATGAAGAGGTTAATATTAATGCAATTGCTACTGCTTGCTTATTTACATGGTAATGCACAAAACCTTATGGGCAACAGGTGGGTAGTAGGCGGGTGGCGTGCTATGTATGTGCAGTTTGATGGCGTGAATAAGCCATTAATGAATGTGCAGTATGATTCTTCGGCAGCTGCAGTCTTTCCTTATTATTATATAGCAGGCCATAGCAATATATGTGATAGTGCATCTGGCAAATTATTGTTTTCTACCACCGGTATGCTGATACATGATACTACAGGTTCAATAATGGATAACGGAGATCATTTGGTGGGACAAAAATATTATAATTATAATTTTTACCCTGCAGCCCCTTATACTCAAGCATCACTTATATTACCTAAGGGCAATATAGGTCAGTATTATGTATTTATAGCTACTTTGTCAGATAGTGCTTACGATTATTATATTACCAACTTGGGTGGTGCGGTTGTTCCATTTGATAGACTTCAATACAATGTAGTGGATATGAACCTCAATAACGGTAAGGGAAGTGTCATTGTGAAGAATAAAATGTTGTTACAGGTCGTAACTCTTCACAAAACCATGATTCAGGCATATAGGCATAGCAATGGTGTGGATTGGTGGTTACTAAATCAAGGAGAATATGATACCAATAGAATTTATCGTTTTTTGGTAAAAGCTGATACTATAGAAGGCCCATGGATACAAAATTTTGCAGACCCCAAATATCCAAGCTATGACCTAACAGGGCAGTATGCATTTAGCAAGGATGGTACCAAGTTTGCCTCTGTGCAAGGTTGGGGCAAAATGAATAAATTATTTTTAGCAGATTTTGACAGATGTACCGGTGAGCTAAAAAACCCTAAAGTAATTACTATCCCTATTGATAGTACTACCTATCCACAATTTGACAATACGGGTTTGTTAGATAGTATCAATACAGGCGTATGCTTCTCGCCCAATGGGCAATTTATATATATAAGCAAGCGATGGAATATTTATCAATATGAATACAATGAACCTGATAGTATGTTGGCATGGTATAGAGTGCAACACGGTCCTGACACCTCCTTTCTAAAATTTCAATATTATTCACAACTCGCAAGAGGTTTGGATGAGCGAATTTATATCGGCAATGTAAATGGGCAACATAGGCAAATGAGCGTTATAGATATGCCTGACATAAAAGGTATAGGATGTCAGTTTTGTCGTAAATGTTTACGGTCAAATACTAATTTAGCTTTTGGCTTAACAGCCCCTCCTAATATGCCTGATTATAATCTTGGGGCTAGTGGGCAGGTGTGTTGGCCTCTGGGTAGTAGTGAGATAGGAGATAAGAGTAGTGAGATGTTGGAGGTGTATCCGAATCCTACGAGCACTATTCTTTATATCAAAAATTCAAAAGGTAAAAAGAAGGAATTGTACAATACTATAGGTCAGCTAATTTACACTACTAAAAAAGAAGAAATAGATGTAAGGAGATTAGCGCGAGGAATATATTATCTTCGTTGTGATGGGCAAAGTAAAAAAGTATTGATTGAATGATGAAAAAATCCGTGGTTTTTTTTAAAATCCGTGTATTCTGTATTACAAATTGATCAAAGTAAACCACCGGAGGTTTTCCATCTTACCTTCAATAATGCAATACCCATGCTCTATTGATGATAGCAGGTCCTGCATCGAGGTTCATACACATCTTTTTCGCCTAATAAAACGGTGGCATCCGAAACGGTTTTTCGATAACTGAAATTGGCAATATCACCGCAAACCATGCAAATGGCATGTAGTTTGGTTACATAGTCGGCCATCGCCAAAACCTGTGGCATGGGGCCAAAGGGGCGTCCCAAAAAATCCATATCCAAACCGGCCACAATCACCCGTAAACCCTTCGAAGCCAGTATTTCAGCTACTTGCGGCATTTCATTGTCAAAAAATTGAGCTTCGTCTATTCCAATTACATCCACTCCTTCGGTTAATAACAATATTTGTTGCGAGTTCTCAACCGGAGTGCTGGAAATTCGGTTTTCATTGTGCGAAACAATATCAAATTCATCATACCGTACATCGACGGTTGGTTTGAAAATTTCTACCCGAAGGTTGGCAATTTGCGCGCGTTTTAATCGGCGAATCAATTCCTCTGTTTTGCCACTAAACATGGATCCACAAACAACCTCTATCCATCCTTTTTTTGTGTTTCGTATATTTGGTTCTATAAACATTGGTAAATCTGTTCGGTTAAATTACTTTTGGAGTCAACGAAAATAACGTGAACATGAAAGTTAAACTACTATTTGGTCTCCTTTTTTTATTCACACGGTCCCTTTCTGCCAAAGAAGGGATGTGGTTGCCCTTTTTATTGGAGAAAATGAATGAAAAGGAAATGAAATCGATGGGATTAAAAATTACTGCCAAAGACATCTACGATGTCAACAAAGGAAGTTTGAAAGATGCTGTAGTCATTTTTGGCGGTGGATGCACCGGAGAAGTGATTTCAGAGCAAGGACTTGTGCTTACCAACCATCATTGTGGCTATGGTACCGTACAAGGACTCAGCAGCCTGCAAAATAATTATTTGCTACAAGGTTTCTGGGCAAAAAACAGAGACGAAGAATTGCCATGCCCTGGCTTAACGGTAACTTTTATCGCACGAATCGATGATGTGTCTGCAAAAGTAAAAGCAGGAATTGATGAAGCGATGAATGAAACCGAGCGGAATAAAAAGGTACTTTCCAATATCGAGCTCATTGAAAAGGAAGCTGAAAAAAGTACCGGCCTTAGCGCACAGGTGAAATCCTTTTACTACGATAACGAGTACTATCTTTTTTTGATGGAAAAGTATACCGATATCCGTTTGGTGGGCTTTCCGCCCAATGGGGTAGGAAAGTTTGGTGGTGATACCGACAATTGGGCGTGGCCTCGTCATACCGGTGATTTTGGCTTATTTAGAATTTATGCAAATAGACAAAATAAGCCCGCTTTATATGCGAAAGATAATATTCCCTATAAACCTAAAAAATCATTCACCATCAATATTAAAGGAGTCAAGGAAAACGATTTTTCGATGGTGTATGGATTCCCGGGAAGCACGGCTGAATATTTAACCAGCGATGGGGTTGCTGAAATTATGAATGTGCTGGATCCTGCCCGGATTAAGCTTCGCGAAATTCGATTGTCTATCATGGACGAAGCAATGCGGTCGAGTGAGCAAATTTTTATTCAATATGCTTCCAAACAATCACGTATCGCCAATTATTATAAAAAATGGAAGGGCGAATTGCTCGGATTAAAAATCAATAACGCCATCCATAAAAAGCGACGTGAAGAAGCGCTTTTTCAAAAGTGGGTGACTGCTGACGAATCGCGAAGCCGTCAGTACAGCAATCTTGTTGAAGCCATCGCAAAAAATTATGCGGAACATAAGAATGCCATTTTGCTCAATGAGTATATTAATGAAGCGATATGGGCCAGCGAATTACTTAAAAAGGGAAGTATTTATGGTAGAATGTTATCAGCTATCGATACGATAAAAAGTATAGATAGTTTGAAGCAATATGCCAAGGAAATGCAGTCGTTTTATACGTCCATCTCGCTTCCCACCGACAGAAAGATCTCACAAAAATTGTTTGAAATGTATGCGAAAGATATTTCTGCAGACGATTTGATTGACGACGCGCACATTCAAGAAATTTATGAGAAATCCTTTTTGTCTTCACTTGAAAAATTTAACCAATTGATACAGGTTGAACAAAAAGAGGATATCAAAACATTAATTAAACAAGACGCGGCCTATAAAACGTTTTCATATTATGATAGTTTGCAAAAAGCCAATCTTGTTTTTTTGAAACAAAGTGTATTGCAATTGAATCGATTGTATAGTAAGTATTTAGTGGCCCTTCGAGAGTATAATAAAGGCAAACAATTTTATCCGGATGCCAATTCAACCCTTCGGCTCACCTACGGCAAAGTGGAAGGCGTGGTGCCGCAAGATGGTATGATTTATACCTATTTTACAACCCTTGATGGAGCGGTACGTAAGCATAATGAAAACAGTACGGAGTTTACACTACCCACCAAATTGTTGCAATTGTACGAGACAAAAGACTATGGTCAATATGCAATACAGCACAAAGGACAAACTACAGTGCCCCTTGCGTTTCTTGCATCCAACCATACCACCGGGGGCAATTCAGGTAGTCCGGTGCTGAATGCCAAAGGAGAATTGGTGGGTACCAATTTCGATCGAATTTGGGAGGGGACCATGAGTGATATTCTTTTTGATCCGAATCTCTGTCGTAACATTACCTTGGATATTCGCTATACCTTATTTATCATCGAAAAATTTGGAGGGGCAAAGTGGATTATTGATGAATTAAACATTGTGAAGTAGCTCCTGAAGATCCCATTTGACGCCTGATAAATTCAGTTTCTGTATAGAATCGCAAATAATTCAGGTACTGTAAACCCATGCTTTCACGGACTGTTTTTTGATTGAAACCAGCTTATCCGTCGTTTTCCATTTTTTCTACTTAAATTAGCAAACTAATTCTATTTGATGAAGCACCCATTACTCCTCTTAATAGTCGTTTTTATTAGCTCGGCAGCGTATTTTCTGATGCCGGCAGTGGCACCGGATTTTGAACCGATAACAGGCGAAAGTCAGGAAGAAAGTGAAAAGAAACATCGTTGGGAGCAAGCCATGTTGGCCGACCCTGCCACCGGCCAAATTCCGCTGGGCGTTCGATATCAGGAATTATCTTTTTTACGAACCTTGCAAGCAAATAGCTATGCCAATTATAAAATGACCCGAGGGGCAAGCTGGAATGCAAGAGGTCCATGGAATATTGGTGGTCGTACCCGAGCATTTTGTATAGATGTGAAAAATGAAAATCATATTATTGCAGGAGCTGTGTCTGGTGGCATTTGGCAAAGTTTTGATGCAGGCACCAACTGGACCAAAGTGAGCGACTCCAATGCGCATCCAGGTGTGGTTAGTATTACACAAGATACCAGAGTCGGTAAAACCAATATTTGGTATGCGCTTTCCGGTGAATTAATTGGCACTTCAGCAAGTGGTGGCGGCGCGTTCTATTTAGGTGATGGAGCTTTTATTTCGCTTGATAATGGAAATTCATGGAAGCCTATTTCTTCAACCGCAGATGGTGTACCTGGACAATATCTTACCAAGAATTATCAAGGGGGGTGGACGATTGCTGCATCACCAGTGGATACGGTACCTGCTTGTGTTTATATGGCTACGTATGGTAGTATTTATCGCAGTAGAGATACAGGTAATACCTGGACGGTTGTGCTGGGAGTTAACAACAGTTCATATTATACAGATGTAAAAGTGAGTAGTACAGGTATTGTGTATGCTGCACTCAGTTCCGGAGGTGCTACCAAAGGATTTTTCCGTTCCGGAGATGGCGTTCATTTTACAAATATTACCCCATCTTTTTTAAAAAGTTATGATCGTACGGTTTTAGAGATTAACCCAAATAATGAAAACGAAGTATATTTTTTAAGTGAACTTCCCAGTGATACCAGCGGTGGCGTTAAAACAACCAATTACGAAGGAACACCGGAGTATGTTTCCTTATTGAAGTATACCTACTTAAACGGTGATGGAAGCGGTGCTTCCGGCAATTGGGCGAATCTTTCGCAAAATCTTCCGGTTACCTCCATGAATGAATTTGATAAATTCAATTGTCAGGGAGGATATGATTTATGTGTACGGGTGCAACCTGGAACCAATAATGTTTTTATTGGAGGTACCAATCTGTACCGTTCTACCGACGGATTTACCAGCGCCAATAATACCAAACAAATAGGAGGATATGGCCCGGCCACCAAATTGGCCACCTTTACCAGTTTTCCCAATCATCATCCCGATCAGCATGATTTATTTTTTCTAAAATCTTCACCGGCAAAAGCCTATTCCATTTCGGATGGTGGTGTTAAGTACTGCGACAATATAAACGCCACTGATGTGGTTTGGCAGGAAAAAAGTCTGGGATATGTAACCTCACAAGTATATACAGTTTCCATAGATGATAGTAAACCCTACGATCAGTGGTTGATGAGTGGCTTTCAGGATAATGCCAATTTTTCTACCTTTTCAAACAATCCGCGGGCTTCATGGGAAATGGCTATCAATGGAGATGGCAGTCACAATTATATAGCACCCAATCGAGAGTATTTTATTATCAGTACCCAGTTGGGAAATACCCGTAAGGTGCTTTTAGATGAAAGGGGAAGAGTGATTCGAAGGATGCGTATTGATCCGGATAGTGTTGATAAGAACTCCTATAATTTTATCAATCCTCTTTTAGTAGACCCCAAAGATAATAATACGCTCTACATGCCGATAGGGAAGCGTATTGCCCGATTTGATAATATCAGAAGTCTTGAGGTGGTGAGTAGTACCAGTAAGTTAAAAACGGGTTGGTCCTTCTTGGATACCATTACTACCGCAAATATCAGCAGCGGTGGTGTCAGTTATCCTCCCGATATTACGGCAATCGCATTGACAAAAAAGCAACCGAATATTTTGTATTTGGGGACCAACAATCGAGAGATTTTTAGAATTATGAATCCGCAAAGTCCCGGTGCTATACCGAAGAAATGTTCCATCATTCGCCTTCCACCTGCAGGTTCTTATGTGAGCGATATCGCAGTGGATCCGGATAGTGTAGGAAATATTTTGGTCTGCTATTCTAACTACGGCGTTACGAGTCTTGTGTATTCACGCGATTCCGGCAACACTTGGTATGTTGTAGGCGGAAATCTCGAAAGCAATTTGAATAATACAGGGGCCGATCCCAGCGCACGAAGCGTAGAAATTTTAGTTGACAAAAATGGAAAGAGACATTATTTTGCTGGAACCAGCATTGGATTGTTTAGTACCGATTCCTTAGTATTTGGAGTGGGAAATGCTACCAATAAAACCGTGTGGAAACAAGAAAGTCCCGATCAGATTGGGGCTGCTATTGTAACCGATATTAAAACCCGTAACAGCGATGGTTATATTGTGGTAGGTACACATGGATTCGGAATTTTTGATTCGTATTATTTTGGCAATACAAATCCCACTGCCAAAGTATTTGGCAATTCCTTAGAAATATATCCGAATCCGGCCAAAGATGTTTTGTACTATTCTTTTTCAAATGAAGTGGCAGGCAACGTCCAGGCCGAAATAGTAGACATTAGCGGCCGAAGGGTAGTGACGGCGATTAATGAATATTATAATGCCGGTACCTTTACCATTCCACTAGATGTGAGTCGCTTGCCTTCAGGTCATTATTTCTTTTCTTTGTATACTCAAAATAAAAAACCAGTGGTGAAGCATTTTGTGGTATTACGATCCTAATCATTTTTTTATGATTCATAGTTATATGAAGTTTGTTTTTGTAGGGTGCCTAATAAGCCTACTATTTAGTAGTTGCGATACAGAAGATTTTACTCCTAAGCAAAGAGGGTATTATAAAATTGAATTTCCTGAGCGAACGTATGTAACATTCAATCAGGAGAGTTATCCCTATTCCTTTGAATTTCCTGCTTACGCCAGCATCGAAAAGGATACCTTGTTTTTTGATCAGAAGGCAGAGAATCCCTGGTGGATTAATATTCATTTTAAATCCTTGGGAGGAAAAGTATATCTGAGTTACAAAATAATTAATGCAGCCAATCCACTCAAAAAATTGTTGGAAGACTCCTATCAGATGTCGCACTTTCATACCAAAAAAGCCGACTATATTAATGAACCGGAATTTCATACACCAAATAATGTACATGGCATTTATTATGACGTTGGAGGGAATGCTGCATCAGCTTTTCAGTTTTTTGCAACCGATTCTGTAAAACACTTTTTGCGAGGGGCTTTGTATTTTGATGCCACACCCAACGCCGATTCCTTAAAGCCAATCAATGAATTTTTGATTGACGACATCATTCATATGGTGAATACCTTAAAATGGACAAGATGATTATAATAGATGATATATTAATTAGCGACGAAATTGTAAAAGAAGAATTTATTTGCAATTTAGAAAAATGCAAAGGGGGATGTTGTGTAGACGGAGATGCAGGAGCGCCTTTAGCGAAGAATGAATTGAAGAAAATGAAGGAGGTATACAAAATTGTTGCCGCTGAACTTTCGGCAGAGGCAAAGGCTGAAATAAAAAGGGTAGGGCCCTATACACAGGACTCCTTTTTTGGGTATGTAACCCCAGCTATCAATGGAGGGATTTGTGTGTATGGATATACCGACGAACAAGGAATTGTAAAATGCCTGATTGAGAAAGCATACAATGAAGGACGAACCGATTTTAAAAAGCCGATTTCTTGTCATTTGTACCCGATTCGGGAAACCAAAAATGAGCACTTTATGGGTTTAAATTATGAGCCGCGTGAAACGCTTTGTGCCCCCGCCTGCAAATTAGGTAAGAAGCATGGTGTGAAAGTTTATGAATTTTTGAAGGAGCCCTTGATTCGAAAATATGGAGAGGCCTTTTATGAATGCCTGGATGAAATTGCTCGTACAAAAATGGATGAAGTGTAAATTATTTTGCAGGTGTACTACTTTGCTTGGTAAAATAATGTCCGTTGTATTGATACGTAATCCGTTTTTTGCTATGTACATATCCATTTTCATCAACCACAGGAATGCTAATGGTTTTTGAGCCATTTAGGTATTTTATTAAACGAATGGGTCTTTCCTTTTTGTCCACAACCGAAAAGAAATTATATGAAAATCCTAAGGTTGCCGTATATCCCGACTTGGTAAGAATCTTTTTATATTGTTCGTTTAAAGAGCCTTTTTCTATATTAAATACTTGAATACCTTGGTATTGATCTCTATTAGAAAATACCCGATGCTGATAACCCAAATAGAAGCTTTCCTTTTCGTCTTTCAATTGATAGATATCGCTGTAATAGCCTCCTGGATCTCCTTCGGGAAGTGAAGGCGAATACGCAAATGTTTCTTTATTAATTTGGTAGGCAAATACATTGTCGTAAAAATGCATGGAGCCTCCTGTTCGTTGATCCCATGAAAAAATACGAAATTTTCGGTCGGGTGAAGTTGCCACACTGAAGTTTTCATTTTTTAATTGTGAAAATTCGTAACTAAGCATTTCCGAATATTTCTTGCTGTACTGAATCAGCTTCTCTTCCAATTGAATATTTTCAGACAATAAACTATCAAAGGCACTGGCATCTGTTTTTAAGGACAGATAGGCAAATTCATCAATTCGCTTCAAATGTTGTTTTAATTCCGTTTCGATTTGTTGCATGCTTTGTGCATGGGTATGAAAGGACAGGTGCCCAAAAAGTAAGGTAAGAAAACAAAGCGACAGGTATTGGAATCGTAGCATTGTGCAGAATAGGAGTTCTAAAAAATCCTGATAAATGTACAGCAAAATCGTATTTATTTCAGAAAATAAATACGGCTAGTTACCGATTCTTCATTTTGTTTTAGGAACAACCTGCGTATTGTATGATGGCTTGTAATCGCTGCATCCATAGTTTTTTTTGTTTGATTGGGTAGTGTATTTCCAATACCACTACTTCCTCTTTATGAACCCAGCTAATTTCGAAAAAGGCATATTTGTAGATGAAATTATTGTAATAGCCTAAGGCATAAAAACAATTCCGGTCTTTGAGGATTTCTTTTTTGGTAATAATTTTTCCGCTCTCTTCGTCCGCGGCAGGATAGCTTTGCGTAAAGAGTTTCTCGAGGGTAATTTTTGTGTCATCGCAGTAGTACCCTCGTAAGTCGATACGTACGTGTGGCTCTTTTTTATGAACAAAGGAATGATGCGCTCGTTCCATTCCGCTCTTTTCTCTAAACTCTTGTAGGGGTAAGGGTACACAATATTCAATTTGCTCGATGTTTTTGAATTCTTGCAAACCATAGGGAAATTTTTTACTCTGGGCCAGGCCATGCGAATGAATCATCGCAAAGATGGTGAGTATGAATAGTGTGCATACTGCAGTGATATGCCCTTTTGCAGACTTATTAAATAAAATCTTAGGATTAGAATGGAACATCTTCATCGTCTTCACTAGGCTTGCTAAATTCATCCTCATCAATTTTGTATTCGTCCACTTTTGAATTTCGTTTTTCATACCCTTCATGTACGGAAAGTTTGGGTCCCTCTCCATAAGTGGATTTGATACCGGCCTTTGGATCGGCAATATTAAAGTTGTCTGAAATTTCAAATGAATTCATTTGAGGCATATCTTCAAATCGTTGATATTCTAAATTGGCTTTTACTTTTACAATATCGGTTTTACCATTTCTATGTTTGGCAATATTGATCCATGTTTCGCCAGGAATTACATCACCATCCGGATTTTTTTCTAAACCATAATAATCCGGACGATATAAAAACATGACCATATCGGCATCTTGTTCAATGGCTCCCGATTCACGCAAATCGCTTAACTGAGGTAGTTTGGCACCATCCTTTCGCGATTCCACACCTCTGTTTAATTGTGAAAGGGCAATAATCGGTATTTCAAGTTCTTTAGCCAAACCCTTCAAATCGCGCGAAATTTTTGAAATTTCCTGCTCTCGGTTGCCACCTTTTTCTACCGAACCTTGCATGAGCTGCAAGTAATCAATGATTACCAATCCAATATTGTATTTCTGTTTGAGTCGTCGGCATTTGGCACGAAGCTCAAAAATATTCAGTGCAGCCTGATCATCAATAAAAATATTGGCAGAAGAAAGCTTACCCATTCGTTGATGGATTTGTACAATTTCATGTTCTGCCAATTGTCCCTTAGTGATTTTGCCAAGAGGAACATCCGTTACCGCAGACAGCATCCTTTTTACCAATTGCCCAGCGCTCATTTCTAAAGAGAAGAAGGCTACACCGGTAGTTTGTGAGGTACTGAGTGCCGCATTCATCACAAGGTTTAAGGCAAAGGCGGTTTTACCTACAGCCGGACGAGCGGCTAATATAATGAGGTCGGTTCGTTGCCATCCAGAAGTGATTTTATCCAAATCTTTAAAGCCCGAGGGTACTCCTGTTAAATCATCTTTTTTGTTGGCTTGCAATTCAATTTCATGAATGGTTTTGGCAAGTATTGAATTGATACCCGAGAAATTTTTCCGTAAATGCTTATCAGTAATTTCATACAAATTGGTTTCTGCCTTATCCAACAAATCAAACACATCAGAAGAATTTTCATAGGCATCTCCAATAATTTCGCCGCTTAATCGAATGAGTTCACGCATGATATATTTTTGCATCACAATACGTGCATGCTCTTCAATATGCGCACTGCTCACCACATCGCGGGTAAGACTGGTGACATAATAGCTGCCACCCACCATTTCGAGTTCATTATTTTTTCGAAGGTCTTCGCATACGGTCATAAAATCGATACGCGACCCCTTATCAAACAGTCGTCTGATAGAGCTATAGATACGTTGGTTGGCATCTGAATAGAAGCATTCGGGCGATTGAATGATTTCCAATACTTCGGCTAATTTTTGAGGTTCCAGCATGATGGCGCCCAAAACCGCTCCCTCTAAATCGGGGGCTTGTGGGGCCATTTTTCCATAGATTAAGGATGGAATTTCAGGTTTTTTTGTTCTTGAGGCAAGTTTATTGGATACAGACATTATATGAGAAAAAAATAAAATGTAATTAAAAAATATTGGTTTTGTGGTGTACGGTGACGAATGTAGAATGTTTTAGATAAGATTCGAACAGCTTGGATGCAAATCTTTTATTAAGGTGAATTAAGAGTTTATCCACAAAGTTATTACTATTTGAGGAAGCAGATGAATCTGTTTTTTGCACATAATACTATTTTTATACAGCAAAAATCGTGTAATGCACATTCGAACGTGTAAAAATGAATGATAACTATTACGTGAATATTTTGACAGAAACCGAATGAAAACAATGTATCCTTGCACCGTGTTTTTACTCTTTCCAAATGAAGGGAAACAGAATGATGGATAAAATGATTAGCAATAAATCAAGTAGAAGAAGCGCTGCATAGAATTGCCACCATCCGCTTACCTGCAGGGTAATAAATAGGGGTTTTGATAAATCGGAAAGTAAAATAATTTGCGGAATTACAATCGGAAAACCCAATATGGCAATCAAGGCAGAGTTGCCCCCAGCTTTGCCGGCAATGGCAGCTAAGGTGGTAAACAATAGAGAGAGACTGATACCGCCGGTAAAAACCATCAACAAAAATTTAGAGAGATTCTGAATGGGGTTATCCAGTAGAAACACAAATAAGAAAAAGGCAATACCACTCATGAGCAACATCAGTATTACATTGTATATGAGTTTCGAAAGAATAATGTCTCTCGGATGATGTACCGAATAGTAATAAAGGTTTCTGTTTTTACTCTCCTGCAAAAAACTCTTGGCCACGGCATTGACACTGACAAACAACAGGATGATCCAAAAAAGGGAATTCCAAGTTTCGCCATCAGGTTTGTCTTGCAACATTTTGATGGTAAATACAGCACTGGTGATATACAATATCAAACCATACAGAGAATACTTTTGTCTCCATTCAAGAAGAAAATCTTTTCTCAGCAACAAAAATATTTTATGCAATGACCCCAATGGTTTTTTTGCAAAAGTAATTTCAAAGTGTTACAATTTTTATGCATTTTGAAAAAAGTGTTTTTATTTTAAAATAATTATTTACCTTACTTGCTCAATACAAATATTTTATGATGGAAAAACAACTCAGCCTCGACCAAATTCATGATTTTAAGGGCAAATACCCCAAGCAGTTGTGGTATTTGTTTTTTAGCGAAATGTGGGAACGCTTTTGCTTTTATGGGATGAGGGGCATGTTGACTTTTTTTATGGTCAACCATCTCATGATGAACGAAAAGGTAGCCAATTTGCAATACGGGGCCACGCAGGCCTTTGTATATGCCTTCACTTTTATTGGCGGTTTGTTTGCAGATAAAATACTAGGTTTTCGAAAGTCTCTCTTTTGGGGCGGTATCCTAATGATTATCGGCAGTTGCATTTTGGCCTACGATCCGAAAGAATTTTTCTTTTTAGGAATCAGTTTCAATATTATTGGTACCGGTTTTTTTAAACCGAATATTTCTACCATGGTAGGAAATTTATATAAGGAAGGCGATCATCGAAGAGATGCTGGATTTTCATTGTTTTATTCGGGTATCAATATAGGTGCGCTGGTTGGCGGCTATCTTTGTGTGGCCATTGGGAAAGGACAAATGTTGCGTAGCGTTATACCGGCTGATTTGAGCTGGAATTTTGCCTTCGGGTTAGCGGCAATCGTAATGTTTATCAGTTTATTGACCTTTGTATTTACACAAAAAACATTGGGCCCTATTGGTCTTTCTCCTTTTGCCAATGATGAACATTCGAAAGGTAGAAAATGGTATGAGTATGTAGTATATCTTGGTTCGCTACTAATCATTCCTATTATCATGAAAATGGTGGCCAAAACAGAGTATACCGACTATTTTATGTATATCATCGGACCCTGTACCTTAATTTATTTATTTTACGAAATGACCAAGTATTCGCGAAAGGAGGTGTTGAAACTTGCGGCTGCCTTGGTATTCATCATTTTCTCTATTTTATTTTGGGCATTTTTTGAGCAGAGTGGGGGCTCTTTGAGTTTGTTTGCAGCCAATAATTTGAATGATCAATTGTTGGGAATCAAATTAGATCCCAATGGAGTGAATAATTCAGCCAATTCGTTGTTCGTCATTATTTTTGCACCTATACTCGGACTGATATGGATTGCCATGCACAAACGCAAAATCGAACCCAATACGGTGGTGAAATTTGGACTGGGTTTTCTGTTTTTGGCTCTTGCTTTTTATGTTTTTTATTATACCCGATTTTTTGCTAACGAACAAGGTATTACGTCCCTAGATATTTTTACAGCCGCTTATTTCATCATCACGTTTGGCGAATTGTGTTTGTCGCCAATTGGTTTATCCATCATGACTAAATTGTCGCCACAAAAATTGCAGGGTGTAATGATGGGGATGTGGTTTTTAGCCAGCGCTTACGGGCAGTATGTGGCAGGCTTATTAGGTGCCGGTATGGCCAGTGCCGATGAAAATGCTTCTGCTTCCGTTAAATTACTTGCCTATACAGATGGTTATAAACAGCTCGCACTCTATGCATTGATTGCCGGAGTGGTATTGATTGCTATTTCGCCGCTGGTACGAAAAATGATGCAAGAGGTTAAATAGATGAAAAGCAATTCCATTAAGGTACAAAAACTTTTAGTGACGGTTTCTGTCGCCTTGTTTCTCATTAAACTTACAGCATGGTATATTACCAATTCGGTAGCGATACTTACCGACGCGCTTGAGAGTATCGTCAATGTGATTGCCGGTTTTGTGGGTTTATACAGTATTATTTTATCGTCGAAGCCTAAAGATAAAGAGCATCCATACGGTCATGGCAAAGTGGAGTTTCTTTTCTTCAGCCATCGAGGGAATCCTGATTATTATTGCAGGTATTATTATTATTTATGAAGCCACTGATAATCTCTTTCATCCTCATGAATTGAAAAAGCTTGATTTCGGAATCATACTCATTGGCAGCACAGCGCTGATTAATTATGCGGTAGGTCATTATTGTTATGTAAAAGGGAAGAACGAGAATTCGCCCATCCTTATGTCCGGAGGCTCTCATCTAAAGTCTGATACCTACTCTACTCTTGGCTTGCTGCTTGGTATCGGACTTTTGATGTTTACGAAGTTGGCCTGGATTGATAGTGTAGCGGCCTATATTTTTGCGGCGATTATTATTTTTACCGGATATAAAATTATCAGACGTTCCGTGGCTGGAATTATGGATGAAAGCGATGAATCCATCATTCAAGATATTGTGCAGGTATTGAATCAGAATCGAAATGTCCATTGGATTGATGTGCACAATATGCGGGTCATCAACTATGCCGGATTTTTTCATATTGATTGCCATTTGACCGTACCCTATTATATTAATGTCAATGAGGCGCATGATATTTTAGATTCGCTAACTGCTACCTTTCAAAAGCATTTTAAAGACCGTGTGGAGTTTTTTATTCATGTAGATGGCTGTTTGTTTAGCCAATGCAGTATTTGTGCCATAGCCAACTGCCCCTTACGAAAGGCCGCCTTTCAGCAACATATCGAATGGACGGTAGCCAATATATTAAGTAATCAAAAGCATACCTTGGGTGATTCGTAAGTTGTGCCCATAGTTCGTTTCAGTTAGAATCCCCTTTTTTTACCATTCGATTGTCTATGTTGCCATTAATCAAAAGGACGCTTGCCAATTGCGTATTCCCTTTTTATTTTGCTGTAAAATATACTATGAATTCGAAAAAAATGAAGGCGGCTGTGTATACACAATACGGTCCTCCGGAAGTGGTGGAAGTGAAACAAGTTGCGATACCAACTCCAAAAGACAATGAAGTATTGATAAAAGTATATGCCACTACCGTAAACCGAACAGATTGTGGATTTAGAAGTGCGGAGTATTTTATCGTTCGGTTTTTTAGTGGATTGTTGCGCCCTAAAATCGCACACTGGGCAATGAGTTTGCTGGTGAGGTGGTTTCAACCGGAAAGGAGGTTCACTTGTTTCGGAAAGGCGATCGGGTATTTGGTTATAATGATGTGCAATTTGGTGCGCATGCCGAATATATGGTGATGGCTGAAAAGGGCCCTATTGCTACCATCCCCGAGCATTTATCGTATGAGGAAGCGGCTCCCTTGATCGAAGGTTCGCACTATGCTTGGTGCGACCTACAGGCTGCTAAACTGAGTGCGGGTCAAGATATTTTAGTGAATGGGGCTACCGGTGCCATTGGTTCGGCCGCAGTACAATTATCAAAGTATATCGGTGCCCATGTTGTAGCCGTATGCGATACCCAAAATAGGGAATTGGTTCAATCGCTGGGAGCTGATGTGGTAATGGATTATATCCGTGAAGATTTTACTAAAACAGATCGACGCTTTGATGTTGCGTTTGACGCAGTTGGGAAAAGTTCTTTTGGACGTTGTAAAGCACTGTTAAAGAAGAAGGGTGTATACATGTCCACGGAACTTGGATATCTTTCACAGAATATTTTTTTAGCCCTTCTAACGCCTTTTTTTGGCGGAAGAAAAGTATTATTCCCAATACCGACTATCGATAAAAAGGATGTAGAATTTTTTAAGGAACTTGCAGTGAATAATTCGTTTAAACCGGTGATAGATCGTGTGTATTCGCTAGACCAAATAGTAGAAGCGTATACCTATGTAGAAACTGGACAAAAAATTGGGAATGTGATTATAAGGATTGCACCATACTAATCGTTAATAAGTGGGCTGCCAACTTTAATCCAATCGATAGATCTCCATAATATTTTGAAGAATTTTGGGGAAGTCGATTTTCAAGTCTATAAGTCGACCGGTATGTATATCAAATATCCAACCATGTACCAGCAGTCCCCGCTCTTTATATGCTGTTTGTACGGCTGCTGTTTTTATCAGGTTGATACATTGTTCTTGCACATTCAGTTCCACCAGACGATTGTATCGTTGGTGTTCATCTTCAATCGCATTGAGTTCGTCTTTATGCAAACGATACACGTCTCTAATATTGCGAAGCCATGGATTGAGTATGCCCATATCGGCCGGTTGCATTGCTGCTTTCACACCGCCGCATTCATAGTGCCCGCAAACAATAATATGGTTTACTTTCAAATGTCTTACTGCATAATTGAGCACAGACATGCTATTCAAATCGATACTGATAACCATATTTGCAATATTTCGATGAATAAACACTTCACCCGGAAGTACACCCATCAAATCTTCGGCAGTCACTCTACTATCCGAACAGCCGATATATAGATATTCGGGATGTTGTCCTTGCGATAGTTTTTCAAAATATTGCGGGTCTTGATGCAGTTTTTCTGCGACCCATTTTTTGTTATTTTCAAAAATGTCAATCTTCATTGTAACGCGTATGAATGAATAATTAATTAGTGTGAAAGAAATAGTTTGTGAAGATACTAAAATGGAATCGCTATCAAATGATTTACGTTAAAGAAAAAATCAATTGATTGCGTTATAGGCTGCCTTTTAAAGGGAATTTCTTTTAAAGGATGTGAGGCACGGGCTGTTGTGATTTTATCGCAATAATTTTGCTAAAAGTTTCCGTTATCTACCTCTTTGATAAATTGGATGATGCCATTCATATAGACTTTCTGGTCGTCCCACATAGATAAGTGGCTACCATTGGGGCAATAGAGATAGCGACCTTTTTTCACCAGTTTGCTTTGCTCTTCCATCGCCTTGGGATCCATAGTGTCAAATTTGGCACCAATCATTAAGGTAGGTACTGAAATTTCATGTAATCGATTTTTGATATCCCAATCGGCCAAACTGCCACTGATACCAAATTCGCTGGGGCCTTGCATCATGGTGTAAATTTCGTTATTGACATGTTTCATACTCCGGTTCAATCCGTCGGGCCATTCTGCCATTCGGCAAATATGTTCGTGATAGAAATGGGGTATCAATAATTCGGCATAACGAGGGTTCGCAAAATCTTTTTTGGCTTCGATTTGTCTGATTTCCTGAAGTACTTCGGGCTTCATTTGTGGAGCCAGTACTTCATTGGCATAGCGTCCATATTCAGGTGCACTGGCCATCATATTCGATATGAGGAGCCCCTTTAAATGTTGCTGATATTTGAGGGCATATTCCATGGCTAAAATTCCTCCCCATGAATTTCCGAGTAAATAAAAATTGGATTGGGTAGCACCTATGGCAAGTCGTACCTGTTCTACTTCCTCTACAAAACGTTCCGTGGTGTATAAGCTACTATCCTTGGGTTGATCGCTATAAAAGGAGCCGAGTTGATCATATTCATAAAACTCAAATCCCTCCCGTTGAAAGAAGGTTTCGAAGCATTCCATATACTCATGGGTCAAGGCGGGGCCACCATGTAGTAGCAAAATTTTTATACGTGGGTGTTTTCCAAAACGTTTGGTCCAAACTTTAAAGTTGCCCACCGGTGTTTGAATAGGTATCATTTGAATACCTGCCGATTCAATTTTATCGTCATATTGAAAATATTCACTGAGCGATGGTTGCGTACTACCTTTTTCTTGGCATGCTGCAAACAAGATTGCGGCAAATAAGAGGGTGGTGATTCGGAGCATAAACGGTATTATTTTATTGTAGAATGAATGATGTTTAATAATCCTTTGTGAAGTTTGTCATCATAAAGTTGCCAAAACATGATACCGCCGAGTTTATGATCGAGGGCGTATTTTGTTTTAAGTGCAATGGATTGCTCATTGTCGTATGAGGCTAGCAGTCGTCGTTTGGGGTGGATGGCATAAGGGGCTTGCGCAATTGGGTCCCATTTTTGTTCAAAACCATTTTGTAAGGATAGGGAATCTTGCTGGTGCTTAAATGAAAAGCCATGTGTGAATTTGCAAGGTTGATACAAGTCAACAGGATATCCGTTTGTAATTTCAAAAAATCGTCCATAAAAAGCGGCGCCAATTACCAGTTTATTGGCAGGTACACCTTTTTGCAACAGCATTTTTACTGCGTTGTCGCTTGATTCGGTTTGCATGGGCGTTGAGTAGAGTGGCGTATGATGACCGCTGGTGGTACTATAGCCATGTACCAAATCGTAGGTCATGATATTGATGAAGTTGACGTATTTCAATACCGATTTCCAATCAATAGATTCATTGATATATTGGGTAAAGCCTCCGGCTGCAAAACTCAGTTCGAAGTTTTTTCCATTTACCTGTCGAAGTTCTTTTACTAAGGCGGTAAAATTTGCCCGATCCTCTTGGCGAAACGTATGATCCGGAACTCCTTTAATAGCAGGATATTCCCAATCCAAATCCAGTCCATCCGTTTTAAAATACGTACTCAATTCGTAGACACTTTGTGCAAATTCTTTTCGGCCTTCTTCGGTATTAAATACATCGGAGCATGTTTTGCAACCACCCCAGCCACCTAATGAAAGCATTACCTTCAAAGAAGGATTGGTCTTTTTTCGTTTCACCATTTGCTGGATAGTGGAGCTATCTACTGCGGTATGAATTTTTATTCGATTGTTTTCTAAATTTCCAAAGCAAAAAATGAGATGGGTTAGTTGGTCTGTTTCAAAACTATCGATGGGAATACCTACACCGCTGTAGTAACCGACCACTCGGAAATTTGAGGATCGTTCGGCTATTGACTTTGTAGGAAGGATACTGCAAAAAAGGAGTACTAGTGATTTTATGGATGCTTGCCTATAAAATAGCCATTCTTGAATTCTCATTTGGTAAAAGTACACATTTGTTTGATTTCGAGAATTTGGGAATGTTAGATTCTTTTCTGTATTGAATGGGAATCCTTTCGTCTGTACAGTGGTACATTATATTCTGAAGTGCTGGACGAAGCGAGCTTTTTTGCTCTAGGTACTTGAAATTTTATCGGGTTGCTTGCTGCGTGAATTTGGCATACTTGCAAAAGTGGAAGTCCATGAGCTAGGTACTATTTTGGAAGCATTTAAAAAAAAACTGCCACAAACTATTAATTTGTGGCAGCCTAATTCTTATTACTTATTTAGGTTCTTCTAAAATCGATCAAGGTTCATCACTTTATTCCATGCCGCTACAAAGTCATTGTAAAATTTGTCAGTAGCATCGTTGCAGGCATATACTTCAGAGATGGCTCGCAATTCAGAATTTGAGCCGAAGATGAGATCAGCACGTGTGGCGGTCCATTTTTTATCACCATTGCTACGGCTTCGACCTTCAAACAATTCACCCGTTTCGTCTATTGCCTTCCATGCAGTTGACAAATCGAGTAGATTCACAAAAAAGTCATTGCTCAGGGCACCAGGTCGAGAGGTCAATACTCCATGTAGCGATCCGTCAAAGTTGGTGTGGATGGTTCGCATGCCCCCGAGCAAGACAGTCATTTCAGCAGCAGTGAGTGTTAGTTGTTGTGCTTTGTCAACGAGCAATTCCTCGGTAATCGAACGGCAATTTTTATTTTTATAATTTCTAAATCCATCGGCGCGCGGTTCCAATACTTCAAAGGAGGCTGCATCCGTTTGTTCGGCAAGTGCATCTCCTCTACCGGCCATAAATGGAACGGAAATCGAATGTCCGGCTTCTTTTGCAGCCTCTTCGATACCTACATTTCCACCGAGTACAATAAGATCGGCCAATGAAACATTGATGCCGGAATCGTTTTTAATTTTTTCATATGCAAGCAAGATACTTCCCAATTGAAACGGATTGTTTACTTCCCAATTGTTTTGTGGCGCCAAGCGAATACGAGCACCATTGGCACCACCTCGCTTGTCTGAATCTCTGTACGTAGATGCAGCGGCCCATGCGGTAGTAACCAATTGGGAGGTGCTTAAACCGTTTGCTTGAATGGCAGCCTTTAATGTTTCGATTTCAGTGCTTGAAAGTTGCGGATTGCCTGCTGGAATAGGATCTTGCCAAATAAGTTGTTCGGTGGGTACTTCAGGTCCCAGATAACGACTGATAGGGCCCATATCGCGATGAGTTAATTTAAACCAAGCTCTTGCGAAGGCATCTGCAAAGGCATCAAAATTTTCATGAAATCGTCTGGAGATGGGTTCGTAAATGGGATCCATTTTGAGCGCCAAATCAGCAGTTGTCATCATCGGGGCATGCCGTTTCGTAGAATCGTGCGCATCTTCTACAAGGTTGGCAGCGCTTTCGTCTGTTGGAATCCATTGATGTGCTTCGGCTGGACTTTTCGTTAATTTCCAATCAAATTGAAAGAGGGTATCAAAATAGCCATTGTCCCATGTAGTAGGGTTTGGTTTCCACGCACCTTCGATACCGCTGGTAATGGCGTCTCCACCTTTACCGCTTCCAAAACTATTTTTCCATCCCATACCCATTTCTTCAATGGATGCTCCTTCCGGTTCGCGACCTACATGCGTAGCGCTTGCGGCGCCATGTGCTTTTCCAAAGGTATGACCTCCTGCAACCAATGCAACGGTTTCTTCGTCATTCATCGCCATACGTGCAAAGGTTTCTCTGATATCTTTTGCAGAAGCAAGAGGGTCGGGGTTTCCGTTAGGACCTTCGGGGTTTACATAAATGAGACCCATCTGTACTGCGCCCAAAGGATTGTCTAATTCCCTGTCACCCGTATAGCGTTTATCGCCCAGCCATTCTGTTTCGTTACCCCAGTTAATATCTTGTTCAGGCTCCCAGATATCGGCACGGCCGCCTCCAAATCCGAATGTTTTGAAGCCCATCGATTCCAGTGCGCAATTACCCGTCAATACCATCAAATCGGCCCAGGAGAGATTGCGGCCATATTTTTGTTTTACAGGCCAAAGTAGAAAAGCGGGCCTTTTCAAGATTTCCGTTATCGGGCCAGCTATTTACAGGTGCAAAACGAAGGCTTCCGGTTCCTGCTCCACCACGTCCATCAAAGGTGCGATAGGTACCTGCAGAGTGCCATGCCATACGAATAAAGAGCGGGCCGTAATGACCGTAATCGGCGGGCCACCAATCTTGCGAACGGGTCATCAGTTCAAAAATATCTTTTTTTACGGCTTGCAAATCCAATGATTTGAAGGCTTCGGCATAGTTAAAATCTTTATCCATGGGGTCCGATAGTTCAGAATGCTGCCGGAGAATGCCCAGGTTGAGGCGATTTGGCCACCAGTCTTTATTAGAAGTGCCATTGCCGGCAGTTTGTTTCATTTGTCCGTGAGGAAGGGACATTTACTTTCGTTTGTGCTCATGGTATGTTATTTTTTTTAAGTAATTTTTGCAAAGGTAATCATTCAGAAAGAGGAATGAAAGCCGTAATGCTGAATGTGCAAAAATAGGGTAGCATTTGCTATGCTGTTCACCGGGAGTGTATTGATTTGTTTGATGTGATATTGGGAATATCTTGGTGTTGATGGCGAGTTTGTGGGTTTACTTTTTTGTGAAGGGGAGAGGTCTCATTAAACAGTCGGGTAATTCTTAGAAATTTACCACTTTCAATAATTCCGATTGGTGCTTGATTCTTAGAATAGAAATCTCCTTTGGGCTAGCATAAAGCAATTTTGCCTTGGGTTCTACGTTTCCTCATACTATCTTTGATTTCCTACAGTAGCTCACCCCTATTAAACTGCAGACTAATGTAAGTATAACCTTAGATTTTCATTTTTGATGTATAGTACTTTATTGAAGGCACTCGCATTTTATTGCAATGATATTTTTACGATTTATGTAGTTGGATTTGTTGCGTACAATTTTTGCTATTTGCTTTTGCGGAAAACATCTAAATTTATAAATGAAATATTTTTAGTATCAACAAGGATTTTTCCGATAGCAGTTGCGATCTATCTTCTTTTTTTTGGAATCCTTACCTATTATCTCTTGTACCTTGGATCTGAAACGGTTCTTTATCGCAATCGCATTTTAGGAGCCTATTATTGGGCCTATTGGTTGTCTCCTTTTCTGTACGCTTTGATGGCTTTAGTGAATTTTGGTCGAAGCATATGGCTTCGGTTGGTAATGGTTGTTTTAGGTGTTATTGCCTTACTGCCGATGGAAAAATTGCTTATCATTTTGAGCGTTCATAGAGACTACCTACCAAGTTCTTGGGGGTATCAGAAGAGTAGTGATATTTTAAAATTTTGTTTGGAGGGCGTCTGGCGTTTCTGTTTTTCGTTAGCGATTTATATGTTGTCGTTTATGTTGTTGCGGAATACACTAAGGAAATGATGAAAGTACTAGAGGGATAGAAAGACGTGCATGCTGCCATCCTTGGAGCAAGTTTGGGTATTGCGCTATTGGCTGCAATTCCACCAAACGTCGTGGTTTTACGTTACAATTTGTGGCTCTGCATGAAGCCCTATAAAAGTTAGGTGAATGAGAATGGCATCAAGCATTAATAAATCGTTTTTACATACTAGTGATGGTAATTTTCGAAAGGCTGATTTTTGATTGATATTGTATTACATTGTGAGTATTATTGTTGAAGTAAATCATCATAAGGAAACAATTATACAACTGATCGAAATGCGAAAATTGATATTTGGTTTCATCTTCTGTTTTACCATTCTTCTCATGTGGATTAATTTGAGTTTGTACACTGATTGTTTTACTCCGCAAGAAAAGCAAGAAGATATTCTGAAGCAACTTCATTTCATAGAAGCAGAACTCAAGACGAATAATTTGGCAAATAGGATGCAAGATTATTTTCCTGAAGGATTTGTGTTCGCCAATGCCTTATACGGCCTTTCGTGGTGTGAAATGGCCGGTTTTGATTCGACCCCATCCTTTACAAATAAAGCCTTGAATGAGGCCTTATTTGCATATGGTGAACTCAATTCTAATAGAGCAAAGAACTTTTTTGATGAGCAATTAAAGCCGGAGTATGGAATTTTTTACATGGGATGGAAAAATTATCTCCTTTCAAAGGTATTACAGATTGATACAAATTTTGAGCAATTTACTCATTACAAAAGTGTCTTTTCAGCGCAATGTCAAGCTATTAGTATGGCTCTTAGTCAAAGCAGTACGCCCTTTCTCGAATCCTATAAGAATCAGACTTGGCCGGCTGATATGTTTGCCGCGATGGCTTCCTTGAAAAATTATGACAAGCTATTTGGTCCTACCTACGAATTAGAAATTGCCGAATGGATTAAAAAGGTTAGAACCAGACTTGATCCGCGAACAAATTTGATTCCACATCGTGTAGAATCAGATAATGGTCGGGTTATTGAAGGTAGCAGGGGAAGTTCCATTAGTTTAATAATACGGCTATTAGCTGAAATAGATTCTATTTTTGCAAGGGAACAATTTCAACTATATAAATCCATCTTCGTTACCACCACATTTGGCCTTCCTTCGGTTCGTGAATATCCAACGGGACAAAATGGTAAAGGCGATATCGATTCCGGTCCGGTAATTTGTGGAATAGGATTTTCGGGGACTATTGTTTCCATTGGCAGTTTTTCAATGATTGGCGATTTTGAATCGGCGCAAAGACAATACAATACAATAAATGCCTTTGGCTTTGCTACTTCCTTTGGGAAAGAGAAGAAGTATGTATTCGGACTATTGCCCATCGCCGATGCATTTATTGCATGGGGACGTGCTACTGATTTGAAGAATATGAACAAGTCTCAATCCCATTTCAAATTATGGGGAGTTCTATTTCATCTATTCACCCTTTTGATTTTGACTATTTTATGGTTGTTATATTTTTCAAAGGTAATTATATCAAAGTTTCGAATTTACCGGAGTGCGTCTTAACTGCTTGGTGTCACAACAAGCGGCATGATTTATTTAGTAGACTTTAGTATTTTTACATACCTGTCGAAGGGTAGCAGGCAAAGGTTTTGATTATTCCTTGACAATACAATTAAAATGCTTACAAAATGAAACAGATACTATTGGTCATTATGTTGTGTAGCACCTTTGCGGTAAATTGTCAAATTTATCCCGTTTTTGGATCCCCAATTGATGTTAGCATTACCGGTTTATCCTTCGATGCAATGGAGCCTTTTATTTCGGCAAATGGGAATTATTTATTTTTTAATAATTTGAATGATGGTATCAATACTAAATTGTTTTATGCCACTAGGTTGAATGATTCGGTTTTTAATTTCGTTGGCGAATTGAACGGTACCAATCAACCGACACCGCCTCATTTAGATGCGGTAGCAGATATGGATGCGCTCAATAATTTTTATTGGACTTCTACCAGAAATTATCCGGTCGATCTCGACAATTTGTTTCATGGTACTTTTGCCAACGGAACGGTAAGCAATATTGGTCGCGTGCAGGGTAGTTTTTACAAGAATATACCCGGTTGGTTGATTATGGATCATGGCATCAGTACGGATGGACAGTATCTGTATTATAATAATGCCCGTTTTGATGGTATTTGTCAAGGCCCTTGCGAAACCGAATTGGGCATTGCGCAAAAAGTGAACGATTCTACTTTTAATAAAATACCCAACTCCGATCTGCTTTTGCATGCTGTAATGGATACTAACTTTATATACTATGCGCCTTGCATCAGCAGCGATCAGTTAGAGTTGTATTATACCCGATACCCGAAGGGCGCCATTACCCCTAGTACGCTTTTTGAAATTTGTGTGGCGGTGCGCAACTCCCCCAATGATACATTTTCTGCACCGCATGTGTTGTTTTCGGAGTTGATTGCCGACCTCATCGAAGCACCTACACTAAGCACGGATATGCAAAGAATGTATTATCATAGAAAAACGGCCACCTCTCATAAGATTGTTTTGCGATACCGGCAAGCGGCCTCAACTATTTTTGCTGCAAGCGATTCGGAATTTTCGTTGCTTTTGTATCCAAACCCAGCAAAAGGCATCGTTTCCATTCAAACACCTTTCAAGTATACTTCGCTGGATATATCTGTCTGCAACTTGTTGGGAGCGCCTCTCCTTACAGGGCTCCATCAAACCGAAATAGATATTCGTTCGCTTGCTCCGGGAATCTATTTTGTACGAATAGAACTAGACAAGCAGACTGTTATCAATCGTATGCTACGAATTGAATAAGGGCTATTTCCTTCCGCCGCCTTTTGTAGCCCTTGCAACAAGCTGGTTTTTCTTTATTATTAGTGCGATTTTTCCTCGCCGATTTTCAGTTATTATTCAAAATGGTATCACAGCTCAAATGGTATGGCGTGACTCTGCAGATCATCAGGTCTGGTATCAGCAAACGTTTTCATGATTCGAATTTCGCTTCTTTTTCTATCGCAGTATTCTGTAGGGTTTAATGGCAGCATACGTGTACAATGTCGAATGGTGAGCCGCTGCAGAGAAGAAGGAGTGCCTCTAGTGGTTTGTTGAGCAGCATTGCTTTCTTCAACTTTTGTAAGTGATGAATCTTTTGTATTTTCGAGCCCGGCTGAGGCAAAACCTGAATAGCGCAGGCTGTTGTTAATAGCAGTTTCTCTTACAGTAACCATCTAATTAATGTATGTCTAAAAACGAAACAGAAATATTTTACCCGAAACGTATAGCGGATTGGAGAGCCTGGTTGCAGAAAAACCATATGTCAAAGCAAGCAGTTTGGCTGGTGTACTATAATAAAAAATCTGGCATTGAATCCATTTCTTGGAGTGAAGCGGTAGACCAAGCACTTTGTTTTGGTTGGATTGATAGTAAAAGAATTTCAATTGACAACAATACATCTCACCAATTTTTTAGCAAACGCAAGCCCAAAAGTACCTGGTCTAAAATTAACAAGAACAAAGTACAAGCACTCATTGAAAAAGGTTTAATGACGAATGCAGGCTTAGCATGTATAGAAACGGCAAAGCAAAACGGATCATGGACCATTTTAGACGAAGTGGAGGAACTCATTATTCCAGAGGATTTGGAAATTGAATTCCGAAAAAAGCCCGTTGCAAATGAGTTCTTTACTAATGCAAGTAAATCTGTAAAGAAGATTATTTTGTATTGGCTGCTAAGTGCTAAGACCATCGAAACAAGAGAAAAAGAATACGCCAAATAATAGAAAGTGCTGAGCAAAACCTTAAGCCGAAGCACTTGCGATGAATAGTGGATATATGTCTAGTATTTGGTTGGTGGTAAGGGTATGCTTCCACTGTTTCGAGCTAACTGCAAAGCAATGAAGGAATTGTTATTTTAGGAATCGTTTTAGTAATTACATTTTCTATTGCTTGGTTTTCCACCAACCGAAAGTTGATATGCTTGGTAGCACACCAATCACTAAAGCAATTGGTCTTTAAAAGTATGGTACTTCAGAAAGTGCGCTTTGTTGTTATTTTTTGTATTTTTGAGATACGCTGATAAATGCGAAAAGAAAAGCACGATGGATAGTGGTGAGGAAAGTAGTCTTATCAGGCCGTTGCAAGAAATGCACAAGCAACAATCGTTCATTGATGAGACTTTTTGAAAAACATTAAAACTAAATGGATGAGTAACTATTTAACATGTTAAACAAATCAGTTATCAGAAATTATGATAACAATTGGATTTTATTGAACAAATATTTTAACTTTAAATTTTACAAATATTAAACAGATAATTTTGATACTTTGTATCGCACTTCAAACAACTGCACTAATCGCTCAACAAACTTTTAATGAGCACTACTTTAAGGATGGAATGTACATATTTGACGACATCACTAAAATTACGCCAGAAGATTTAATAGAAAACCATAAGACAGACCTTGGGTTAACCGAAAGCGACGAATGGGTTAGAACAATCCATGAGGCTTTACCCAACGGAACATTCCGCTCAAAATATGAATTATATCATAACAATGTTGCAGTTCAAGGTTCAGCAATTAATCTGCTTGGCGACAAGGGTGTTTTACTTCGTGCAAGTGGTTTTTGGATAAAAAATTTGGACTTGCCTACCACAAATATTATTACATCTACAACAGCCATTCAAACTGCAATTAATTTTGTTGGTGCAGAACTGTATCTTTGGGAAGATAGTTTGTTAGAGGCCACACTTAAAGAGGAGTCTAACGACTCAAATGCCACTAATTTCCCAACAACAGAGCTAATCATTACAAAAAAACGTGGTGATAATTTTGAACATACGATTGACAATTACGCACTTTGCTACTTAGTTAAAATTGATGCCATTGAACCAGCCATTAGTAAAACTATCTTTGTGAACGCCTTCACCAACCAAGTATTTACAAGTGAAGATGCAATTATTGAAGATTTTACTATAATTGGTACATTGTGGACAGCTCATAATGGTTGGCACAATGATATAAAGACAAGACATTGTAGTGGGTGTTCAAATTATTGGCTTCATGATGTGGATAGAAAAATATATACAACACTTCATAGCAAGGACTATGATCAGAAAGCTTCCTATAATAAGGACAACAATAATAACTGGGTTGAGAGTGACACAAAGACAGCAGCTTCGTCCCATTGGAGTATCGAAAAAGCATGGGATTATTACATCAATAGGCACGGGAGATGGGGTAGTGATTACAATGGTAAAAGAGTTCATGTAGGAACTGATGCATTCGACATATATAACAATGGTACAAATGCTGCTTTCTTTCCAAATGTTACTAATGAAGATTTAATTAAAGTACGTCCCGACAATCAAGCAGGGCATAGTGCAGCGATGTTGGATGTGCTAGCACATGAATACACTCATGCGATGATTAGAGCTTCTTCTAACTTGGGAATATTAGGCGATTTTGAAGCAAGAAGCTTGAATGAAGGATATGCTGATATTTTTGGAATGAGAATTGAAGGATATTCAAATGGCGGTAATCATGACTGGACTTTAGCAGAAAACATGGGAACATATCAAAGGAACTTTGCAGACCCACATTTAGATGTCCCCAACAATTCCCCTGCAAGATTTGCAGAGCCAGGATTTTGGTCAAATACTAGTCCTCATGCAAATGGTGGAGTATTACGTAGGTGGTTTCATTTATTATCTAATGGAACAAACGGCATACCTTTTGGCGGATTTAATGTAAGCCCACTTGGAATTGAAACAGCGGATGATATTGCATACATAACTCTCAATTGGTGGTTGTGGTCAAACATTCAATTTCAAGAAATGGGTTTGCAAACGAATGCAGCAGTTATTCATCATTGGAAATATTGTAGTAATGAACATAAACAAACTGCAAGGTCTTTGCGTGCAGTAGGTCTAACACAAGTTCCGATACCAGCTTGTGGAATTATTATCATTGATGGACCAGATGTTGTTTTAGAACATCCTATAACAGCAGAAAAGGTTGCCATTAAGAATAACACTGGAGAACTTTCCGATGATGTAATATTCACAGCTAGACGTGGAGAAGATGACATGGGTATGGGAACATATCAATGGACAATACCAGACGGTTGGGAAGTAGAAATTGAAGGTAATAGAATAAAACTATTAGAAGTCGAAAACTATGAATCAAAAGAATTAAAATGTAAATTCATAGCAGACAACGGAATTACATATGAGGATTTACGAATTGTACATTTTAGCAATATTAATGAAGATCTTAATAGTAATAAAAGTAATCAAAACATCGCCATGCAAGCTGTAACTGTTCACAAGGAAATCATTGTATATCCTAATCCTGCTAATAATGTTGTAAACATTAAATTGCCAAATAGTGTTTCAAGTGCAGAAGTTGAAGTTTATAATCTGAATGGTCAAATTATTTTGAAACAAAGCATAAATGATATTCTGAACAAAATTTATACAAAAGATTTTTATAGTGGAATTTACCTACTCAAAATAATCACATCTGATAGAGTATCTACACACAGAATTCAAATTACAAATTAATACAAAATCAAATTCAAGAAAGGAAATAATTTCCTTTCTTGAATTTAAATATATAGTGTATGAATAAATCAAGTATTTTTTTCCTTCTTAGTTTCATTATTATCATAAATCATACTTTTGCTCAGAAAAATGAAATTGCAATAGGATTTACAGTTCTAACTGTAAGTAATAAAAACATTATTGAAGCTGCCAATCCTTTTAAATTCATTTCAATCAATTACAACAGAATTTTAAACAGACATTTAGGTATAACACTTAATATAATGCCTGACTTAATTAATGGAAACAGAACATCTATGACTGTTAGAAGTATGTTAGATTCAAATAGCCTATACCATATTTGTGAAAGAGATGGAAACCTACATTTTTTAAATCTACAATTATATCTCATTTATAAAATTAAACACATTAGTATCATGCCAATGTTAGGTTTTACTGTAGTAAGAACAAATGATTACTATCTAACGGAATTAGTGTTAGCTCCACCACCACCATTGGGAGAAGGTGATATTATTTGGTTGGACGGATATTGGAAAAAGAAATTATATTTTGGACTTCCTATTGGAATGGCTATTGGTTATCCTATCTATAAGAACAAGGTAACGATAAACGGAACTGCAAGCTACACAAAATTTATTAAGGACTTTCCATCAACATTTAGTTTTGGTTTGTCAGTTGGCTACAGATTCTAGTGCACATCTTGCAACATGCGTTTTGCGTCAGTGTGGCTTTCATTCAAAGGCTGAACAGTGTTACTTTCTTTTAGCTTAGAATAAAGGCTATACAATTGTACTTTCTACCCCACACCGAACGCAAAGCGCAGGACCGTTATGTGCGATCGCGTGACGCAACCACAACGTATATCAATTACACAATCAATTGATAAATAATTGCTGACCAAAAGAGTGATTTTAATTAACTTTGTGGAATGAAAATAGCAATTCAATATTTGAACGATAGTAATGGAAAGACACAAGCGGTTCAATTGCCACTATCTGACTGGGAAAATTTTTTAGATAAGATGAAAACGTATGAGCAATCACTCAAACTAAAGTCTGATTTAAAGGAAGCATTCGCGCAAGTGACCAAAATGAAAAAATCAAAACATAAAAAGCAAACTCTAAATGAATTTTTAGATGAGCTTTAATGTTATACCTTCGGATACATTCAAAGAGGAAGCGAAGAGATTAATTCGCAAATTTCCATGGTTAAAAGTAGAACTTCGCGAACTTAGTATAACTCTAAGCGAACATCCAGAGACAGGTAAACTTTAGGAAAGGATACATATAAAATTCGTTTAGCAATTAAGAGCAAAGGTAAAGGCAAAAGTGGTGGTGCTCGGGTCATTACTTATTTGGTAACTGAAAATGCAGAAGTTTATCTTTTACTGATTTATGACAAATCAGAATATGATAATGTGGATGACAAATTACTTCAACAAATAATAGACGGATTAGATATTGACAGAAGTGACCGCGCCTAACACACGGCAAGTTTCATAGCGGCTGAGTTGGTATTCAATTTGAATTCCTTTTGGTACTTTGGAATAGATTTTAAACATTTTCTATTGGTTGCTTGGCCCCCAATCAAAAATTATTATGCTTGGCGGGCCACCAATCACTAGAGTAATTGGTAGTTTAAAGTATGGTGCTTCAGAAAGTGCGCTTTGTTGTTATTTTTTGTATATTTGAGATACGCTGATAAATGGGAAAAGCAAAGCACAATGGGTAGGGGTGAGGAAAGTAGTCTTATCAAACCGTTGTGCGTCATGCTGGTGCGACAGTGTAAACATAGTGCGACAGAATTAAAATAAACTAACTTTGGAGAATTTACCCTTGTTCATTCTATTAGCATTACTTGCTGAAATTCTTGAAACGGTCGGTGGATTTGGCTCGTCATTATTTTTTGTGCCTATTGCAAGTTATTTTTTAGATTTTCATTCTGTTTTGGGAATTACAGCTTTATTTCATGTATCAAGTAATCTTACAAAGATTGCCTTTTTCCGGAAAGGATTTGACAAAAGATTAATCTTCACTATTGGTATTCCTGCTGTTCTTTTTGTAATAGCAGGTGCTTTTCTTGGCAAGTTTATTGAAACTAAAATTCTTGAAATCTCACTTGCCATATTTCTAATTGTTGTCAGTTTGGTTCTTCTCATATTTAAAAAGCTTACGGTAAAACCAACATTGTCAAATTCAATTATCGGTGGAACTATTTCAGGTCTTGTTGCGGGACTATTGGGTACAGGTGGAGCTATAAGAGGGATAACCTTATCTGCATTTAATCTTAGAATGGAAGTATTCATCGCAACCTCTGCAATTATTGACTTGGGAATTGACTCAAGTAGAAGTGTAGTTTATTGGTTCAATGGTTATATTCATAAAGACGACTTTTATCTCATTCCTATTTTGTTTTTAGTCAGTATAATGGGAACTTTTATTGGAAAAAAGATTTTAACCAGAATCTCAGAAAAACAATTTAAATCTATAGTGTTGATTTTGATTTTATTTACTGGCATTATAACGTTATTCAAAGTAATTTCATGATTAGGACAAAGTATAATAATGTAGCACAAACGCACAACAAGGTATTGCCAAAAGCGGGACTGAAGTCCTTTACTCGGCATTTAGATTTCTATAAAACATTTGTACATTTATGGAGTGGAAGTGCCTTGAAAACCCGCCTTCGGCAATGCCAAAACCGTTACGCACAAGTTTAATCACCTCTAACCGAACCACACAGACATTGACAACCATTCACAAGGACATACTAAAGATCGCGAAACAAGCTTTCTTGACCATTGTAGCGGACAACAAAACCGTGAAAATAAAGCACACATTTCGTTTAGGTGATACATCAAATTTGGGTGTTATTTTCTTCTTACTGGGCGGACTGTTTCTAATCATTGCTCCGTTTCTTAAGACATCCGATATCACAACTAAAATTATTGGAATTGCTTTAGGGTTTTTAATAGCTGTGTTTTCAATATTGACCTTAATTAGACAAGGTGCAGATGGACTTCAAATCAAAGACCACACACTCACGTTTCGATACAATCTCAAACGAACTACTATTGATTTGAATAGCAACCTGAAGGTACTAATGAAAACAGAAGTACTGAAAATAAGACGCGTTGGATCTGTAGGTTCTGACTTTATTATTGTAACGCATTTTCTGCAAAATCATACTATTGAAACGCCGATATTAAAATTTCAATTGGACCATGCGAATGCAGAGAATGCAAAAAAATTAGGAACGAACTGACAAGAATACTCAATGAGCGATTTCAATACTAACCTCAATAGAAATAGCAGACAGACCCGAATGCCATTCAATAGCGGCTCCTACAAGTAATTGGTATTCTAATGTATGGTGCATCTGAAAGTGCGCTTTATTAGTATTTTTTGTATATTTGAGATACGCTGAGAAGTACGAAAAGGAAAGCAGGATGGGTAGGGATGAGAAAAATTGTCTTATCAGATAGTTAGCAGTAATTCTAAAGCCTGTTGAATCCTGAAATAAGTTGACACAATATTAATATGGTAGACACTCTTCTAATTTTTGCGTTAATTGCTCCAATATTCACAATTCTCTTGCTAGAACAAATCTTTTTTTCCAATAAAAAAACGTTTATAAACATTAGTTTGTTGGTTGCTCTTGTAATTTTTATTACATATTTGAGTGTGAACACTAAAGGACACGAAGGACCAATTTATAGATTTCTAGTTTCAATAATTTCATTTTTATACTTTTTAATATCAATAGTTAAATTACTATTTCAAAATTATCCAAATATTAATAAGTTTCAAACCTGGTCAATGGTGATAATAGTTTTCTTTATTAGTTTAATACTATTTTTATCTCCAGGAGTTAGTTAATTATAGAAAAATAAGGAACTACTGTTAACATAGCGCAGGACACAATGCCGGCTGAATATCAAAGGCTCAGCAAATTAATTATCTATTGGCTGAGAATAAATGCTAAGGTTTAGCTCTATCTTTGCCGGCACTGCGTCTGCGCTAAGAACGATGCGTGAAATGCTAAAGAACACCAATCACCAGAATGGTTAATATTAAATTCCGTTAATATATTTACTTGAGATAAGTATCTTTGACCGCAACATAGAATAAATGGAATTGAAAATTTTGAATATTGGTTTATTTGATGATTTTAGGAAAGCAATATCTGAATCACCGAAGGTTGCTTTAGATAAGCTGCAAGAGATTGATATTCCAGTTGATTATTTTAAATTCTATAATTCAGTGTCTTCTGTTTATTCATCAAAAATTGAAGGTGAAAATATTGACTTTGATAGTTTTTTTAAACATAAGTTTTTGAATGTTCAGTATCAACCTGATTACACTAAAAGGGCGGATGATTTATTTTCAGCATATGAATTTATTTATGAGCATGAACTCACCTTTGAAAATTTGCAGCGTGCACATTCTCTCTTAAGCTCAAATTTACTTCCCGAAACACAACAAGGAAAGGTTAGAGGAAATCCAATGTATGTAATTAACAGTGATGATAGAATTGAGTATGTAGCAGCTAATGCTTCGATTTTAGATGAAGAACTTACAAAGTTGTTTGAAGATGTAGCTATTCTATTAGAATCGAGTTTAGACGATTTTGAGTCTTTTTATTATGCTTCATTGCTTCATTTAATATTTGTGAAGATTCACCCATTTCAGGATGGAAATGGGAGAACTGCAAGACTTTTAGAAAAATTGTTCTTATTAAAGACATTAGGTAAAAAAGCAAGTGCTGTTCAATTGGAAAAGAAATATTTTAAAAATTTAGAATTGTATTATAAAAATATTAAATCTTTGGGCATAGAATATGAAGAATTGAATTACTCAAAAGCTTTAAACTTTTTATTAATGACCATCCAAAGTTTGTTCTAGCGGTGACGCACTTCACACAACACTGCCTAAGCGCAATGCGGGCTGTGTAGCGATTCAATCTTTTGATTCTTTAATACTCTTTTGTACTTTTACCGAGCTAACGTTCTTCGAATTCCCGCACTAGGCCTATGCGCAGAACGGTAGTGGCAATTTGCAAAATCCATGAAAAGAACGAATTAAAAGCTACAAGAATTATTTCAGAAAATGATAATTTCACGGCAGAAACAGAAGTCTTAGAAATCTATAATGACAAAAATATAAAAATATTAAGTTGCCAGACTTCAGAAGTATTAGCAGACTGTAATAGTGCATCAATAATAAAAGCAAAATGCGTTATAACTGATTCGACAATTGAAATTATTAAGTATTGTTTTTGGACAGGACTTTGTGTTAGTTGTGATGTTGGAATTATTTATGAAACGTACAAATTGAATAACAAGGATACTTTTGAAATAGTTAGAAAGCTTAATAAAACATTTATTGACAAGAAAGGAAAAATCAAATTTACACAAAAAGAACTACAAGAATTTGAAAGAATTATTTCAAAATATAGGTTGCTAAAACAGACAGAAAAAACAAAAATGATAAACATGATAAAAAAGTAAACTGCCGATGCATTCGGTTAACTTGTAGGCACACCAAACACTATGGAGATTATTCAAATAGTGCATTCAGAATGTAACGAATGCATTGCCTTTGTGTACGATCTACCGGTGCTTGGTGGCGATTACAAGTCTTTTTGCCTTGAAATGGTTAGTGATATAAAGCAGCATTTGGTTTCTTTTAGTATGCAAATAGCAAGTTATTAGTGTGGTTTTATACTTGTCTATTTTTGAATGAGTAGCTTTTGGTGCGCGGTTTTTCCTTGATAGCTAATATGCACTTCATAGAGGCCGCTTTGCAATGTAGCAGTAGTAATAAGGGAGTGCCCATCGGTACCTATTGCGTGGTATACATGTGAAGGCTCCCCTTTTTTAGTACGATTCAAAAGTAGAATTTATTATTCATTAATACTAGTTTCTTGTAGTTCCTTATGGGCGTAGTGGAGCGAAGGCGTAGCCGAAGCGGAACGGAGCCCATAAGGAACATTTTCATTTTCTTTCATTTTTTCTCGATATGCCACAGGAGGCATTCCCTTAAGGGCATCGTGCGGCCTTAAATGGTTATAATCAAATACCCATTCTTCCGTCACTTCTCTTACTTCTTCTATTCTATCAAATAAATATGAATCCAGGACCCCTTCTCTGTAACTCTTATTAAAGCGTTCAATGAAGGCATTTTGAGTTGGTTTTCCTGGTTCTATATATTTGAACTCGATACCAAACATCTCGCTAAATTCTCCCGCTATTTTCGCAATGAATTCAGGCCCATTATCCATCCGGATTTTCGCCGGTTTACCGTGTTTATGAATTAAATGACGTAGTACCCAAATTACTCTGCTAGATTTAAGTGAATAATCAACTTCAATAAATAAAATTTCGCGATTGAAATCATCAATTACATTAAACGATCTAAATTTACTTCCTGTTGATAAGGCATCACTCATAAAATCAATACTCCAGGTATGTGTAAAATGCAACGGTACTTCCAGAGCCTCCTTTATTCGTTGAGGTAGGCGTTTCTTAGCCTTTCTACGCAACGATAACCCCAAATTTCTATATACTCTATGCGTACGCTTATGATTGGTTTTATCTCCCTGATTTCGTAACCTAAAATAGCACTTCCAAAAACCCTCCCGAGGATGATCTTTCCCTAATTGTAGCAATTGTTCTTCCAAATACTTGTCGTTTTTCACGGACTGATAAGTAAGAGAACTTCTATTCATCTTCAAAAGTCGACACGCCTTGCTGATGTCTTTCGGTCGCTTCCGCTTAATATCCACTAAGATATCTTGCTTCATGCAAGGCTTTAAAACTTTTTTTCAATAATGTATTTTGCCACATCTAGTTCCATCGCCAAATTGGCATACATACGCTTTAAGCGAGCATTTTCCTCTTCCAATTCCTTAACTCGCTTAAGCTCACTTGCTTCCATACCCCCATACCTTTGCCGCCATTTGTAAAACGTCGCGCGACTAACACCATGTTCCCGTGAAAGTTCTTCTACGGATTTGCCATTATCAAATTCTTTGAGAATAGCAGCCACTTGAGTGGCACTAAATTTACTCTTCTTCATATTATTTACATTTTAAAATTAAACATTTTTGTCTACTTTTAAAACGTACAATTTTCGGGGGAGCTTACACAAAAAAACCTCGCCAAGCTGCAAAACGTTATGGCTAATGCCCATCCTAAACTTAAAATTATACAGATTTCACAATTAAGTTCTAAATTTGCTTTATGAAACATTATTCGGAGATAATCACAATCGACCCCCAAGTTAGATTTGGGAAACCTTGCATAAGAGGTATGAGAATTTCAGTTTATGATGTTCTTAGCTGGTATGCCTCTGGAATGACCGAAGATGAAATACTCGAAGACTTTCCCGAATTAACAAAAGACGATTTGTTAGCTGTACTAGCTTTTGCCGCTGACAGAGAACATCGAGTAAAAGTAGCGTAATGAAGTTACTTTTTGATCAAAATATATCATTTAGAATAGTTGGGAAATTGCAGGATTTGCTGCCACAAGCCAGTCAGGTTAGACTGCTTGGATTGGAAAATAGCACTGACTTTGAAATTTGGAATTTTGCCAAGGTCAATGATTACACTATTATTACATTTGATACAGATTTTTATGACCTGTCATTAATCAAAGGTACTCCACCCAAAATAGTTTGGTTGAGAATTGGTAATATTTCGACTAAACAATTAGCTATATGCATTAGGAATAATTTTGATCTAATAGCAGAGTTTATTCAAAATTCGGATTATAAAGATTTGGCTTGCTTAGAAATTGATTAGTTGCACTAGCCATAACACTGCCTAAGCGCAATGCGGGCTGTGTAGCGATTCAATCTTTTGATTCTTTAATACTCTTTTGTACTTTTACCAAGCTTACGAACTCTGAATTCCTGCACTGCTGCCTAGGCAGGGAACGTTGTGTAACCCTAAAGACCGACAATGAGACTCCTAAAATTTATTATTTCAATTATAATTTTCTGCCTGTTGACAGTTTTGACACAAGTGGGTGGAGTCATTTATCTTCTTTCCATTTTGACTTATAAATGTACTGATAAATGGACAAGTAACAAATATCTAAAAATGACTTATCGGTGTACTTCCTTTCTGACACTTTACTTCTTGACCACTTTTTTAATAGTTCCAATTGTGGCAAAACCATTTGGACGAGTTCCACTTCCTTTGACAGAAAGAAATAATTTACAACCTTTAAACATTTTGACTTGTTTTCTCAATCGCCATTACGTTAGACAAGAGTTACAGCAGACAGCATTTGAAGTAGCTAATTTAATGGACGGAAAATTTCCAAAGACAACTATTAACTATTTAGACGCAAATTTTCCTTTCATTGACAAGTTTCCTCTTATTCCTCATTTGAGCCACAATGACGGTAAAAAACTTGACCTTTCATTTTGCTACCGTGACACTAAAACAGGTGAGCCTACAAATGAATGCCCGTCATTTATTGGTTACGGAATTTGTGAAGAGCCACGGCCAGAAGAGAATAATACTGCAAACTTTTGTGCTGATAAAGGATTTTGGCAATACAATCTTTTATCAAAAGTTATTTCACAAGACAATAAAAAGAAATTTACGTTTGACGCCGATAAAACAAGGGTATTGGTAAACTTATTTGTAGGACAACCAAACATTGGAAAAATATTTATAGAACCGCATTTAAAGGCACGTTTAAAATTAACTTCGGACAAAATTAGATTTCACGGTTGCCAAGCAGTTAGACATGACGACCACATTCACATTCAACTCAATTGACAGACAAAAGGCTACACATAACCTTGGTTTTGCGTCAGTGTGGCTTTAGTACTAGGCTGCCCTTTTGTACTTTCTAAATTCTTTTGTACTAAATTTGATTTTGTGCTTTCTATTCCAAACCGAACAAAAAGCCAAATACCTTAGGGGTAAGCCCTCCAAATAGTACATTGATTTACTAATTTCTAATGCATAATCAGACAATCACCATCATAAAATGAAAATATTTATAACAAAGGAAAATTTAGGAATTTTGAGTATGCTAAGCACCTTCGGCCATTTTAAAGAAATATGGGAATAGAAAATGGCGCAGAACTGCAATAATTGATATTGAAAATGCATTCAATGAAAACAATTTACTACTTCAACCAAAAGAAGTTCTACGAATCTTACGAAAAAATAAGAAATTAATCAAAGTAAAAGCAAAGGAAATTTGGTATAAGAACTTGACCAAAACGTATACTAAAAGATATAGAACTGTTCGGAGTGCGATAGACTCATTAAAACGAAATAGAATAGTTAAGGGGAAAATTATAGATTGATCTTAAGCCTATCCCTAACACACCGCAAGCGTCATAGCGGTTGAGTTGATATTCAATCTGTTTTTCTATATTGAGCTTTGGAATAGATTTTAAAATATGTACCTTTGAATTCCGCTACGAACGAGTGCCGTGAGACCGTTACTTTGCCACATAAAATACGAACCCTTGATCTGCAGTCTGTTATTCCGACCGACAGACTACTTGCTCATTACTTTTGGTGAGGCTTTCAATAATTCATTTTGTTGAATTGGGGCTTAGTGGTAAAACTGAGTACTATTATGTAGTACATCTTGTAGGATCGGGGTTAAGTTCGCCTTGTATCCAATAATAATTATCGGCTAAATCACCCCGTTTATGCCCTAAAACACCTCGTTTATAAGATAAGTCTCTATGTGCTTGGATATAAATATAGCTGTTTTTAAGTTTGCTTAAGCTTTTTGAAAAAGTAGATGCATCTCAACGTTGAGTTAATAGGTTGGATGAAGTATCGGGGCAAATGAAAATAGAATGATTCCGATTTTCAATACGGCTTGTCAGCTCAGCAATTTAGAAAGCGTATATCATGCAGGAACCCGAAAAGGCAATCATAGAGTAGGGAAATAACATACTAACGGTAAGGCTGCCGACAATAAAGCCGGAAATAAAATGAAAAAGTTAATTTTGATTTTGAGTGTTGTATTTTCAACAGTATTTTTTTGTAGTGCAGAAAGGCCGAAAGTTTCTGCGACATTAACAGTAGAAATTGCCAGACCTAAGAAGGACTGCAAGCAGGGAATTTGGTTTTGTAACCCAAAGGTTGATGTGGATGTGCAGATGATTGGAAGAACAGCCAAGGCAAATTTTACTGATAATGGTAATAGCACCATGACTATTGCATTTTTATCTAAATTGCCTGAACAAGCAACTGCATTTTTCGCTGATGTAGATGAGGTACTCACAATGCCGCCTTCAATATCAAGGTTGTTTGGTTATCGTAGCTTGCAACTAATACCAGGAACCTACTCTATAAATTATACTTCCTCTAATCCTTTCGGTTCTGTTACCGTGAAAATTAATGCACAATAATTATCTAAATTTGGTAGTCGGTTGGAGTTTCCCAACTGGCTACTTTTATTTTTTATTTATGAGATATTTTTTATTTTTGATATTAATTACCATTGGCAGCAATACCTTTTCTCAACATCTGTTTAAACCAATCCTTGAAGTAGATTTTGGTAGCGAAGTTAATCGTAACGACACTACTGTTTTCTACATTAAGAGAATCGACACCTCAACATTTAGAAAGTTGATAAGCGAGGGAAACAAATTTGCTGTTCAATTGTGGCAACCCTGGTGCAGTGGTATTATTGATTTAATGCCAAGTATGCATAGACTCAAGAAACATCTGAATGAAAATGGGTATCGGTTTGTTCTCATTAGTGATAGAAAAGAAGGATTAGATTATTTAAAAATTGCACAGAACAAAGTTGGAAAGATTGCATACTTTTTCAATACGTACCAAATCAATTTTGAATCGTACCAGGTGGCTGCTGGCGAAGAACTAGATGATTATAAGCGAATCATAAGTGAGGTAACTAGAAAAAAAGTTAATTTGAATTATTTCTGCTTTTTGTTAAACGGTGGTCAATTGGACCATCAAAATTATTCCCAAGCTTTTTATAAGAAAATGCTTAAGTAAGTTCCGCGGCTATGAATTTTCTGCAAAATTACCTTTATCACAGCCTTTTTTCCTGTGAACTGAACATTCGTTTTTAGGAAGGCACCCTCATTACATTTTTTTCTACACTAAAAATTATTAGTTTATGTTTTATAGAAGTATTTTTCTGGTACTACTCTTTTGTCTTAGTTGGGCCGGCAGCATGGCCGATAAGATTGAAAAAAAAGGCACCATTCTGAATTCTAATTGCAACCCGATTGGCACGAATTGCAAAGCAATTTCCAATAGGCAGATTACGTATACCTTTATTTTTAACGAACCGAAGAAAGGAAACCTTGGTTTTCAAATAAGCAAAGAGGAGTTGGGGAAGTTACCTGCTTTTCAAAGGATGTTACTCAAAAGCGATTAATTTCACTTAGAGGAGGCATTGACAATTCCGGATGAAATTGTGAAAGGGCTTCAACTGCCTAGACACCTCTTCGAAGGCTATGCCTTCGTAAGCCTTATGTTCTTCACAGCCTTTGGCTATCCAACTTAACCGCCACCCACACCCTACTCATACAAGCCATCGACTACACGGTCCAAGAAAAAACCGTAACGGTCTCCCAGTTCTTCGAAGCATCCTTGCTTCGAAGCTGTATTCTTTTGCCCGTCTGTTCGGACAGGCTTTCAGCAAACTTAACGTCATCACCATAAAAATTCAACATTAAATACACTCTTTTGATTGGCATAATTTGTTGCGCTACTGTAATTGGAATCAATTCCTTCAAATACAATACCCGCCCTCACAGAATCTATCTACGAAGCAAATATGCTTCGTAGAACATGGTTTGCGAATAAATGTTATGCTTTATCGCTACCTTTGTCCGGCAATGCTTCTGCGCTCGTCCGTTGGCAGTCATGAAGAAAAAACACTACGAATCCATAATTTGTTTATTTTTGAATTATGACAACGTTACAAATTAATTTTATTGAACCCAAAGCTGCAAAACTGTTGGAAGATTTAGCGGCTATGAATTTAATTTCAATTCAATCCAGCAACCAAGATAGATTGAAGAACTTACTTAATAAACTTAGAGTGCATTCAGATAATATAAGTATGGAAGAGATTACAAAAGAAGTGGAGATCGTACGAGCAGAACGTTATGCCAATAAAAAAAAATAGTTTCATACTCGATACAAATTTGTGGATTAGCTTTCTAATCAAGAAGGACTTCCAATAGGTTGAAGAATTATTATTCAATGACAAGTATGTCTTAATTTTTAGCAGATAAGTACTTGATGAATTTTTATATGTGGGCCACCAAGCACTAGAGTAATTGGTATTTAATAGTATGGTGCTTCAGAAGGTGCGCTTTGTTAGTATTTTTTGTAAATTTGAGATATGCTGATAAATACGAATAGAAAAGTAAGAGGGATAAAGATGAGAAAAGTAGTCTTATCGGATAGTTACCTGCTATACCCAAACAAAACCCAAATAAACATTGATAAATATGACTTTAGTAGAAATCCATAAGAAAAACAAAGAAATTTTCTTATCCAAACTTTATAGAGATGATAAGCCTCATTCAAATGCATGTAATATTTATGATACAATTACTGATGGTGCAAAAAATTGTGAAGACTGTTTAGGCGAGAATCTAAATTCCCTAATTGTTTCTGTTGTAGATGATTTTTTTACAAACTATACTCCAGCATTTAACACACAAATCGATTTTTATTTTAGTACGTATAATTTTTGGCTTTATACTTTTGTTGAAAGAATCGACTTTGTATTTAAAGTACTTAATAAAGATAACGAGAATAAATTGTTTGCGGATTATCATAAAAAGAACTTCAAAACGCTGGCAGACATAAGGAAATGGATGAATTTTATTAAACATCCAAAAGAGTTTTTGTTTTGTCATTGGCCAAAATACGTATTTCACAAAGAGCAAATACCTAATAACGACAAGGTCATAACAATTGACATAAACTTTATAAGAAAATATTATGCAGAGACTAAAGTTAGGATACCAAAATTGGAAAAACAGGATCAGGTTTGGGTATTAGTTCCTGATCTAGTTGAACTAACGGAGAACTTTTGTAATGAACTCAATGTTTTCTTTGATTTCATATGTAAAAACCAAATCGTAAGTGACTATCTTAAAGAAAAAACATCGATAGAGTATATATATGAACAACCAATGGAAATTTATGAAAGTACAGCAGGTAACACTGCCTAAGCGCAATGCGGGCTGTCTACCGATTCAATCTTTTGATTCTTTAATATTCTTTTGTACTTTTACCAAGCTAACGAACTCTGAATTCCCGCACTGCTGCCTAGGCAGGGAACGTTGGTGGAAATTTACAAAAACAGTAAAAAATTATAATTTATGAAGAAGTTATCAGTAATTTTTTTTATTTATCTCAGTATTAATACAAAATCATTCGGTCAGTGCTGGAAAGATGTTAAATGTGGCGGAGCTCAATCTTATGCATTATTAAATGATGGGACCATGTGGGCATGGGGTCTTAATGCGGTTTATCAAATAGGATGTGGTGACACAAATAATAGAAACCATCCTATAAAAATCTCTACAACTTCAGATTGGAAAATTATTGCTGCAGGTCATCATGCGGGAATGGCCATTAATCAATCAAATAAATTATTTGGTTGGGGGATAAATAAATTTGGAAATATTGGTACGGGATTTATGGATACTTTGTTGTTACCTACACAAATTGGGATAGACAGTGACTGGGACACATTGAGTATGGGACTATATCATACATTGGCTCTAAAAAGTAACGGTACATTGTGGGCGTGGGGAACTAATTATTATGGTGAATTAGGAGATACTACTTTTCCTCTGTCGTTGACTTATTACCCCAATGGAATTTTAGAACCTCATCAGGTTGGATCTGATTCCGATTGGGCATTTGTAAGCGCAGGCTATAGTTTTAGTTTTGGAATTAAGACAAATGGCACACTTTGGGCCTGGGGAGTAAATGGACATGGTCAATTTGGAAGTGGTAATTACACGCAGTATAATTATAAGCCTATTCAAATCGGAATAATGTCTGATTGGAAAGCAGTTGCAACAGGCGGGCACCATACTTTGGCATTAAAGCAAAATGGAACTTTATGGGCATGTGGTGAAAATCTGTATGGTGAATTGGGGATTGGAAATCAAATTGAAACTCCAATATTTACTCAAGTAGGAAACAGCTCCAATTGGGAAAGTATTGCATGTGGATATTCTACCTCACATGCCATTAATTCAAATGGTGAACTTTATTCTTGGGGAAATAATATAAATGGTACACTTGGGCTTGGAGATACAATTAACAGATTAATCCCAACTCAGGTAAGTTCTGTAAATAATTGGCGTATTGTAAGTGGAGGAAGTGCTATTTCAGCATTTATAAATTCAGAGAATGAACTATTTACATCAGGAGTAAATAACTATGGAAGTGTAGGAGATAGTACAAATATAAATAGAGATTCTTTGACACAAATTAATTTAACAGATTGTCTTCCATCGTCTATTAAGGAATTGCAAAATAGTAAGTATAAATTAATTACCTTCCCAAATCCAACTTTTGATCGATTTGAATTTTATTCAATTAATCAAAAGGAACACTATTCTATTTACAATTTGCTAGGAGTGAAATTACTTGAAGGAACTATATTAAGACCTTTTATTATCAATATCAATTCGTTTCAAAATGGAATCTACATTCTAGAAGTTGGAGAACTTAAAGCGAGAATAATTAAACAATAAAACTTCCACCAACACTCAACAAATCGTCATAGCGGCTGACTAGCTATTCAATCTAATTTTCTTTATTCAGCCTTGGAATAGATTTTAACCAGTGTACCTTTGAATTCCGCTGCGAACTCCTGCCGCAAGAACCGTTACCTTGCCACATAAAATACGAACCCTTGATCTGCAGTCTGTTATTCCGACCGACAGACTACTTGTTCATTACTTTTGGTGAGGCTTTCAATAATTCATTTTGTTGAATTGGGGCTTAGTGGTAAAACTGAGTACTATTATGTAGTACATCTTGTAGGATCGGGGTTAAGTTCGCCTTGTATCCAATAATAATTATCGGCTAAATCACCCCGTTTATGCCCTAAAACACCTCGTTTATAAGATAAGTCTCTATGTGCTTGGATATAAATATAGCTGTTTTTAAGTTTGCTTTAGCTTTTTCAAAAAGTAGGTGCATCTCAACGTTGAGTTAATAGGTCGGATAATTATCGGAGCAAATAAAAATAGAATGATTCCGATTTTCAATACAGCTTGTCAGCTCAGCAATTTAGAAAGCGTATATCATGCAGGAACCCGAAAAGGCAATCATAGAGTAGGGAAATAACATACTAACGGTAAGGCTGCCGACAATAAAGCCGGTAATAAAATGAAAAAGTTAATTTTGATTTTGAGTGTTGTATTTTTGTCATTCTTCACTTTTCAATGTCACGCATTTAGAATTGGTGGTGTCGAATTTTCATGGAAAAGAGGAAAGCCTGAATGGAATGCTACTAAGACTGATGTTTTTTGCGTTGGAAAGGGACTTTGCTCGGGTACCATTAAGTTTGATATTAGCACAACAAAGATTTCGCAGACCGCAGATGGCCAAGAAGAATTTGATTTGCAGAATAATTCATTTGCAGCAAATCTTGTAAATTATCAGGGAGGTCTAGCTATGGAAATTAGTAGCAGATTCTACAGACAATTTGCAGGTGATTTTTCGGGAAACAAATTTTCAATAAATGGTGATTTTCGAATTGACTCCAAGGTAATGCAGTTGTTAGGCTTTTCAGGTGAACGTACTGTTCGTGGTGGACTTTATGAATTTGTTACTGATCCTAAATCTGGTGCTCAACTTGTTTTGCTAAAATAATCATTGTAGAAAATATAGTAAATTTAAAAATACTGTTTTATTAATCATGATACTAAAAAAGGTAGTTATTTTACTTTCAGCATTCACAATTCTATCTTCTTGCAATAGTTTAGTTGTGAGAGTAGGCAACCTTGCGAATAGAATGTCGGAAAACGTGGATCGAAACAAACAAAATTTTCTAGCAATTCCTTTCGAGAAGGTTTCTTACACCAAATTGCAGGTGAAACGTTTTGATGAAATTCCAATTCATTTAATAAATGCTACCAATTTTAGTACGTTGCTTTCTAATGCAGGAAATTATTTCAAGTACTTTGTTATCTATACTGTAGGTTGCCAAGGAACTCCCTCTGAGCTACGCTATATTCAGAAATCTGACAGTCTATTTTCTGACCAAGTAAAATTTTTCTTGATTAGTTCTGACAATATTGCCGCATATCTGATTCAAATGCTTCAAAAGAAATTATTTCGATCTGGTTTCTTTTATCCTACATATATCATAGATCATACCGTGAAATCGTTTCTTGATGACCGCAAAAGGGGTGAGATATTTAGAAATCAGGTATGTGAGGAATGCAGAGGAGACATTATAGGTGTTCCTTATGTGATGCTATTCGATCATTCGAACCGTTTACTTTTTCATGGATATCGTGGGTATAAAACAGAGATTCCTGCAGATATTATTCGGTATTTTATTTCAAAGTAGGCGCAAAGGGTTTTTTTCTTTTGCAAAATTACCTTTATCACAGCCTTTTTTCCTTTGAACTGAACATTCGTTTTTAAGAAGGCAACCTCTTTACATTTTTTTTCTACACTAAAAATTATTAGTTTATGTTTTATAGAAATATTTTTCTGGTCCTACTCTTTTGTCTTATTTGGGCCGGCAGCCTGGCCGATAAAATTGAGAAAAAAGGCACCATTCTGAATTCTAATTGCAATCCGATTGGCACGAATTGCAAAGCAATTTCCAATACACAGATTACGTATACATTTGTCTTTAACGAACCGAAGAAAGGAAACCTTGGTTTTCAAATAAGCAAAGAGGAGTTGGGGAAGTTACCTGCTTTTCAAAGGATGTTACTCAAAAGCGATCAATTTCACTTAGAGGAGGCATTGACAATTCCTGATGAAATTGTGAAAGCGCTTCAACTGCCTAGTCAATACAAGGTTCCACCCGGAATGTATCGGATTTCCTTACAGAATAACTACTACACAATCCTATTTAAAGAATAACTAAATACCTACTACCATACCTTCCCCCTCTCTCTGCGACCGTCTTTGCGCAAGACAAGAGAGAGGGGAAAAAGGACGGGTGTTATGAAAAGGATACTCATTATAATCGTATGTTTTTTCCTTGAGTTTGTGGAGCTTCATGGGCAATCCACACTATTTGCGAAGTCTAACATTTTGGTCCGTTCTAAAATGCAAACAGCCATTGATACGCAAACAAGCATATTTTCCAGAAATGACCATTATCTAATTGGCGACACGAATCGATTTCAGGTATATGCATTCCAACTTTCCACAATAGATACCGCTCTAATAGATCGGTATCGCTATCATTGGATACTTTATTATGATTTTTTTACAACCCTCACTGCTTTTCATACAATCAACAATTTATACAATAGTGAGCCGGATAATTTGTACGGATATTATAATTTGGATGTAAAAAGCAACCTGGAATTTAGAAAAGTGAAATGGGATTTTTATCTTTTCAATGACTATGGAATCAGGTATTTTTTTGATAGTGTAACCACAAAGACACAGGACCAGTTTACCATTAAGAATCAGTTCTATTACCCAATTTATAAATCACGTGTATATCTTGCATTTTCTGCCAATACACAAACGCAATTGTTCAATTCGCATCGATACCGAAGCGATACCAATGGACTTTCCGAGCGATTTTTATACGATGGATTTATGAGTCCTGGAGTTATCGTCTATTCAGGTGGATTGACTTATGAGGCTGGTGGTAATATCATACTACATTTAGGTTTGGGCAGTAGCAAGGTTACCAAGGTGAAAAATCAAAGAATTTTCGACACTCGTAACGAAGACATGATAAGCGGGGTGGGTAGGGGAGAACGTAGGAAATCAGAATGGGGACTGTCTCTTACTAGCACCGTTCCACTTCAACATCTAAATAAGCAAATCCATTGGGAGTTTTATGAGCATATTTTTGTTCCCCTTCAGCAACTAAGTGATTGTAAGAAATATTCGCTAGAGTTTAATAATGTCCTTCATCTGCTATTGCTTAAGTACGTCCGTCTTTCACTTAGAACCAAGTTGAGTTATAATTCCGAATTGCATCCCAAACCAATTCTTCAAAATCAATTGTCACTTGGTTTTATTTAAGTAATCATCTTTGACTGTTAACCTGAGGCAATTAAATTTGTGGCTTGCTATGGCGGTATATGCCAGTTGTGTCGTAGCTTGAAGTGCCACCACACAGGCAGTTGTTTCTTACTACTTTTGATGATTTTACTGTAAGGGTTGATATTATAGGATGTCTGCAAGCGCTAGTCAGTGAGTTATTTAGATCTATATTGCAAGAGAAGGAGGGCTTTTTAGTACTTTTTTTATATTTGACATGGTTTGGAGAGTACCAATTGTGAACTAAGGATAGCAAAGGGATAGGGGTGACGAAAGGAGTAGTATAAGAACGCTAGCCTTAAACACATTCTATTCCACACCGGACGCAAAGCCAAAAGCGCTAGCACTAATTTCAGCACTGAACCTAAAATTGTAATCGAATTAAAATAGATTATTTATCTTTACAACTGTAAAAGATTCCTCATGAGTACTATAGATATAACAAGAAACAAAATTATCGACAAACTTTTAGCAATATCGAACAAGCGATATCTAGACGCTATTCTTCAAATCGTGGACAGCAGCCCAAGCATTGTTGAGAAAGTAGAATTAAATCCTTCACAAATTGAAATGCTACGAATGAGCGAGGAAGATTATAAATATGGTAGGGTTATATCTCAAGAACAACTTGATAATGAAGATAAGGAATGGTTGCCATTAAAGTAATTTGGTCAGAAACTGCGGCAAAGCAACGGAGAGGAATATTTGAATACTGGAATCAGAGGAATCAAAGTACGTCATATTCAGAGAGGATTAGGATTTTGGTTTTAAAAAGAATTGAGTTGATTAAAAAGAATCCAACATCTTTTTTATCAAGTGAGTACAATGATATGTATGTAACTGTAATTGAGCACTTTTGTTTATACTTTAAGGTTGTAAAAGAAGGAATACTGGTAACTGCATTTTGGGATACAAGACAAGATCCTGACAAATTACTCGAGATTCTAAAGAAATAAAACGAGTGCTAACAGCGGGCAGAGCGTAAGTGCGGACTGCGTAGCTTTTCAATCAGTAGAAATAATTCATCAGGCACAAATATTTAAAACTTCTTATCTTTGAATTTCGCCGCGAGCGCCTGCAGCGGGAACATTGGCAATCGGGCTACTAATATTCAATTCCATAAATAGCAATGAAGCAAGTCGAATATGTCCTCTACGCACTATCACTCATAATTTTAATAATTGTATTTGTCGCCAAATCCTTTCTTTGGCCATGGGCAGGCGCTTTCCTTATTATTTCATACCAAATACTTGCAATTATTTTTATAGCCATGTCATGGAAGGTTTACAAGTACAAAAATGCTATCTCAAAAAGAAGATATCATTTATTTAGCACGATACCATTTGGTTTAGGTGTTGGGGTCCTTTTGTGTTACACTATCGCTAAATTTCAACATTGGCGATGGGAAAATGGAGCATTCACAGTATCAATCGCATTTTTTATCATTACAGAAATTATTCTCGCCACTTCGTACTTCCTAGCAGAAGATATTTTTCTAAAAGATTTTATCAAAAAAATGTTTCGTAAAACCCTTATTTTTATGGCATTGACATTTTTGCTTTCCTTCACAAATTTTGACAGTATTATTTGGGGGCTAAGTTCAGATGAAGCAAACGTAATTAGAGAGAAGTTGGAAAGATAAAATTTGGACTATGACATTAAGGCCTCTTTAATACTACACAATGACGATAGATTATAAAATTGAGGAAAGCGATTACTTGACACATCAACTATTTATTGTGTCAAAGTCTGACCGAATTAGAAGGAAAACACAAAGAAGCAAAATCCTAATACCTTTAATATACGTTGCGCTAGGACTTTTTTTTCTATGGCAAGACAATAGTTCGTTGACAATACTATTTATCATTTTAGGACTTCTGTGGTATTTTATATACCCACTTTGGGAACAGCGATACTATATCAATCATTACAAAGGGTTCATAAAAGAGAATTACAAGGGAAACTTTGGGCGAACTATCACTTTGGAATGGAATAATGAATATTTTTTGGCAAAATATAAAGGATGCGAAAGTAAAGTTCTGACCTCTGAACTAGAAGATATATGTGAAATTCCAACAAGTATTTTTGTTAGACTAAAAGGAGGACAATCTTTCATTTTGCCCAAGGATAAAATTACCGACTTCGAAAATGTGAAAACAAGTTTAAAAGCACTTGCCGAGCATTTGAAAATCAATTACAATTTAGACGAAAATTGGGAGTGGAAATAGTTGCCAGGCTCTACAAGGGTTTAAACATACAGCAGGCAGAAGTGCATAATTCAACATGAATGCCTATATTTGGTTTTGTTGCTCAGTGAAACGTATGTGTATGGACTCCTACACTTCGCCTAGCCCCAAATTGTTAGCTAAAAGTATGCCTTATACAAACATATTGAGAATGAAACCATTTGCGATTTTAATTTTGGCCTCCTTTTTTTGCAAGAGTTTTGGACAGACAAGCGCCTTGTATATCCCAGTAACCATTAATTCCCCGCTTTTTTTTTATGACGAAAACAAGGAAATTCAAGTAGGAACAAAAATTAATAATTATGGTGTAAATGTGAATGCTGCCGGTCAACTGAACAAGAAGATTTTAATAGTTAGTATTCAGTATAACAACGGCAAAATCAACTTTGATCCCTTACATTTTAAAAAATATTTTTCGCCAGGAAAGGGCGAACAATTGATTCAGTCCTATCCGTCTGAAATGTTTTATGCTGAAATGGGTTTGGGATATAATTTTAAACTGCATTCGCAAAAACTATGTTTGATTACAGGAATAGGTCAACAATTTCAAAACACCAACACCAGATATTTTTTGCAACTCGACTTGGGGCATGAAGGAAGATTAGTCAATGCAGGTGCTTCCTTAAGAGTAAATTACACCGTGGTTAATCATGTCAATTTGATTACTTTGGAACCTGTACTACAATGGAAAGCTAAAATTTGTAAATTAAGATTTGTAAATCAATTTGGTTACTCAATTGCCATAATAAGGAAACATGATTATATGAAACCGATTCTTACCATTGGTTTGGAATATAATAACTGAGTTTTGCTAAGCACTCCATTTTGTGTATAGTAATTTAGGACTTTTAGAAAGAAATATGCATTTGAAATTCTAAAGGTCAGTTGCACTTTTGCCAAGCTAATTATTCTTAAACCCTAACCAGCTTCTACGTAAAGAACCGTAGTTCTAATATTATGAGGTAAACAACAATACTTTTTTCTATCGGTTGGCGCGCCTGAAAACAAAAAATAGTTATTGTTGCTGCCGCACCAACCTTAGAGTAATTCCGCGGAATAAAAACCCACTTTCCTAAGAAAAATGCATGGCCAAATGAATCGCACCGGTCGGTACGGATGGGATTTAGATTTCATGAATGATTTCTTTTTCCAAAGCAAAATGTACATCCTTACCCTCTCCTTGTCTAAATAGAATTTCAATTTCGGCATCGGTCAATTTTGATTGGCTACTGATGGTTTGCGAAATACGGTTTTCCATGCCAATGCATCTACTGAGCGTCTCTGTTAACATGGTGCGGGTAAAAGCCCCATTGCAATTCATGGCCACACCATGAAAAAGAAAGGAAGCATTGGGTGCCGCATATCGATTTTGTCCGGCCATAAAAATCACATTGGCAATCGAATCAATATTGCCGGTATTGTGCATCGTAATACGTATGTTGCCATGTAAGGCGGTAAGGTAATTGTACAATACAAATCCGGAATCTACATCTCCACCTCCTGAACTCATAAAAATGTATAATTCCGTTGGATGGTATTGTTGCAAAGCATCCGAACAAAATTGAATAAATTTGTTCACCCGTAATGGGTCAATCGCATCAAAGTAATTTACATATACCGTTTTCTGTTCCATGAATTTTTTTTCTGGATTTTATGCAAAGGTAGCTCGAAAGTTGCGGAATGAACGAAATTGAAATTTTCTATCGCTTGCGGTCACACGCACCGAAAATGGATAGGGTTGCTGGGGCATCAACATTTCGAGTACTAAATGAAGGGTCACAGCATTCAATTGCGTTTAACGATTTCAGACTGGTATAGGCAGTACATACTCAGCTCGGATTCGGCATCCGAATGGATACCATAGCCGGCAGGAGCGGGGAGGCGCGTATCTAAAGGAGGTGCTGATTACTTCATCGAATGCAAACCCACTGTATTGCCTTCGGTATCCATGATAACACTGCAAAAGCCAAACTCGCTGATAGGGAATTTCGATTGTAACACTCGTCCACCTGCTTCGGTAACGCGCGATTCCTCAACTGCACAATCCTCGCAGGCAAAATATACTAAGGTGCCACCTACTCCGGGTTTCATATCTGCGGTTTTGCATAAGGCGCCACTAATATTGGGGCCTTCCTGAGTCCACGGAAAACTCAACATTTCTAAATCGCCAAATCCTCCGGGCGTTTGCATCGGCAACATGCTCACTTGTAACATGCTTTCATAAAATTGTTGCGCCCTGCTTAGGTCCTCAACGTAGATTTCAACCCAGGTAAACGGGTTTTTGCTTTGTGTGCTCATAGACAGATTGTTTAATAGTACTGCTAGTCATTGGAAGCTTGGGCTGCTTATACCACTTGCCACGTTTCTCGCAATGGAAAACAAAAATACGTTTTTCTGCCATAAAATGGAATTCCGATATATTACCAAATTATAATAATTCTTGTAAATGCCTGCTATAACAAGGCAACTAAGTACAAATCATTTAAAATTTTAGTAATAAGCCCTCGCACCATACTATTTCATATCATAGACCAACCGAATCTATGTGCAAGCTGCATTATTTTTTATCTTTTACATCGCAGGTGCTCATGCCAAAGGGGGCATATAGTGGACAAAAGCTGATGAGGCTGGTTAACACAAAGATTCCTGCCAAAGCTAACAAAACAATGCCCAAAGTACCGGTAATAGTATCGGTAAAAAATAAAACACCAACGATTGCAGCGATTATCAATCGGATAACTCGATCTGCGGTTCCCATATTTTTTTTCATGATAAAGAATTTTGATTTTTGCATTATTGCGATACAAAGAACGTCCATATGCAATATCTATTTGGTGACTACAGTCACCATTCCTCTAAAATTTTTATTCCTCGTGCACTTTGCTCAATTTTTCCCTCGGTTTCCAGTTTTTTCAGCACCCTACTTACCACCTCGCGAGCCGTCCCCAATTCATTGGCCAATTGATGATGGCTCATTTTAATCTCATCTTTATTGATCAGCAAGGCTTTCTTTTTTAAATGCTCATACAGTCTCTTGTCCATCTTGTCTAATAAAAGATGTCCTATTGTGTCGAGTAACTCGGTATACCGTAAATTAAACTGATTATAAAATAATAAATTAAAATCAGCATGCTCTTGCAACCAGGAGGGGACATACTGAACAGGGATGAGCAAAATATTGGAGGGCTCCTCTGTGCAGGCAAATACTTTACTGGGGGTATTTTGTAAAGCTGCATAAAAGGTCATGATGCAACTTTGCTTTGGTTCGATATAATAGAGGAGTAATTCCTTATCCTCAAATCGCGAATACACCTTTACCAATCCTTCAATAACAATTGGAAGTACTTTTATGTATTGTTCCTCTCGCAAAATTTCAGTGCCCTTCTTAAATTCCTGTAAGTTGGAATGTGCCAAAACCTTTTCCCGTAAATCAGCTTGTAAAAATGGTAATATGTTTTGGTCAATATTCATTTGTATAGGATCTTATGAATGTAAGGCTACTGTTTGCATCGAATCCGAATCAAATGTATCATAAAAATCCGACGTGTGCAATTGTAAAAACACGCTGTTGCAATGGCAATCATGCCAAGGCCCCCCCCCGCCGGCTTGTATTCTCTTGCTGTTATCACCGATGAGAAGGTTTTCGCCGGGAGCCCCCCCACCCTTCTCTTTCCAAATGGACTTAAAATTTTCAGGATATTGGTGGCTACCTGAAAAAAGATTGTGTTCATTTTTCAATTACAGGAATTTCGGCAAGTCTTTTCGCAGGCAGCAAACCGACCCCACCCCCAGGGCCGAAGGACTCGTGCCGTATTTCCTTTGGTCCAATGTTAAATGAATTACAATTTCGGGATTTCTTCTAACAAAATTTGGTTTGCATCCCGATCGTAATAGATGCAGGTCATGTTTTCCAAATCTACCACCCATTTTTCAATGCCGGTTTCTGCGCAATGTTTGCAAAAGGTAAAATAGTCGGTTTCTCCCTCTTGGCGCCTTTTTAAAAAATCGATAAAGGCCTCTTTATGGCTATGGTCGGTAATAAGCAACTGGTCATAAAGTGGAGGTGATTGGATTTGAAAGGAACTGTCTCCAAAATAGTTGGTATGACTATCCATTACCCAGGTTTCAAATGACCGTACACCCATTGCGCTGATTTCTTGAATATATTTTGGGAAATCTGCACCGGTCGCAACGTTGCGATGCGCTGTTTCTATTTGTTCGAGTGTAAACATTTCGTAGCTTGTTTATGCATCCGGAATATTGGGTTCTACCAGACGTTTCAACTTATCTAAGGATTCCTGCCAACCCAAATAACACATTTCAATTGGAATGATTTCGGGTATGCCCTCCTGCGTGGCAATCAATTCAGTGCCACATAGTACCGGTTTTAGTTGGATGGAGGTAAACATTTGACCGGGTACATATGGATCGTCAAATTGATCGGTATATTTTAGAAATTCATTGGGGATGATTTCAAGGTATTCGCCACCAAATGAATGGCTGCTTCCTGTGCCAAAATTGGTAAACGACATCTTATATTTACCACCTACCGTAACGTCCATAGTATGCACCTTGCAGATAAATCCATATGGAGGTAGCCAAGAGGCCATTGCATCAGCGTCCGTAAACGCCTTAAATACTTTTTCTGTCGGTGCTGCAAAAATTCGATGCAGCTTTACAGTGTTCTTTTCCATCTTCTTTTGGTTAATTTTAATTTTTGGTACCTTGGATGAGGTTTATAGTATTTGCCTTAAATGCAGATCAGAATCTTTTCCATTTTACCGTTCAAAGATACCTAAATCAGCCACATTGCCAATTTAATTTGCATTGGAATTAGTGAAATTCATTGTAGCAGAAAGCACTAAATAAAATGTACCAAGCGGGGGCAGTAGGAACGAAACAAGGGATTGCGTTTTAAATCATGCTTGCGAGCAAATTATCCCTTTAGTATTTTTTTGCTCATCCATTGTTGGAGGATATTTGGCAAAGCCTCATTCGCTTCATACAGCAAGTGGATGAGAATACCCAGACCAAGCAGTATTTGTAAATCCTTCAGCTCTTTCATATTCGGAAAATAATAGGAGGAGATTACAGCCAACATCACGTACACAAAAGATAAGATTCCAAAAATGAAAATGGCTCGGATATTAATGGAACTTACAGTTGCTACCGACGCTTTCTGAACTTCCCGCATAATCCTCATTTCTAAGTGCGAGGGGATATCTGTAGGAATTTGCGTTTGTAGCAATTCATAAAATCCGTCTTGTGGTTTTACATCTTGATTCACCATGCTAAGTTACAATTTTTCGTATTCATATTTGAAATTTTTTCGAGCTCTATGCAAAAGTACCTTCACATTTCCTTCGGTATATCCGAGAATGGCCGCTGATTCCTTGATGCTGAGTTCTTCCAGATAAAACAAATTGAGGACAACGGCTTCTCGTTCACTCAATTTCGAAATCACCCGGCTTACTTGTTCCTTGGTTTCTTTTTGCTGCAGGGGATTGCTACCCGATATTTGTATGGGTTCATGCTCTTCTTCCGAGTCGGGTATTTCCTGCCATTGAAATTTTTTTTCAGCCTTTTGGATTCGAATAGACTCGTTAAAGACAATGCGCAATAACCAGGTTTTAAAGGAACTTTCCCTTCTGAAATGGGTAATATACTGAAAGGCATTGATGAAGCTATTTTGCACAGCCTCCTCTGCATTGGTCTTGTGCTTGCATATAGAAATGGCTAGTTGCCATGCCGACAACGAATGAAGACGATACAGATATCGAAAGGATTCTGTATCGCCTTGTTGAATTCGTGTAATGAGATGTGATTCGTCCAAAAAATTAATTTATTTTTTTTCCACCTTTCCAACTCCTTCCGAAATAATGGAGGATACGTGGGCGGCGCCTTTATAGTTGATATCGCCAACGCCGGAATTGTTGAGGTCTAAGCTGTCTGTAGCAAATACATCCACATCGCCAACGCCTGAGTTTACAACAGATGCCACCTTATTGTTTAAATTTTTGGCTTCTACATCGCCGGTCCCTTCATTATTGATGACACTGCTTATGGTATTTCCTTTCAATTTGACATCCCCCACACCTGTATTTTTTACAGTGAGCGTTTTGGAATCAATTTCAAGGTTCATATCACCCACACCTTCATTGGTAATGTTTAGATTTTCGGCGGTGAGTGTATTTCTGGTTTTTACATCGCCCACGCCACTTTGGGTAATATTGCTCAGTGATTTACAGTATACTTTTACCTTGACATTAGAAGAATGTTCAAAAAAATGAAAGCCGGACCCTGCTGAACTAAAGTCGAGATGTAAGGTGTTGTTTGTATAGTCGCTATTATTGCGGTGGTCTTTTTTATCGTAAAACATCACCACTCTCTCCTCGGTTGAAGGGATGATTTCAATATCACAATCACATTCCGAAACAATGGCATTTACATTGGGAATGAGCATGGAGTCTTGCGCGTTTTGAGATTGGCCATCCCTTCGTTTACTAAAGAAGGAGCCTGAAGAGATATCTGAGCCGATATACAGCACAACTACAGCCAACAAAAGGAGGCCAATTCCATAGATTAATTTATTATTTCTCATTCTCGATATTTGAAGGTGAAGAATTTTGGTGGGAATCGCCGGTCATGGCAATAATAATATTTGCCATTCCTAAAAAGAAAAGGATGCCTCCCGCAATGGCAAAGGGTGCCTTAATATCGTAATGCCTTGCTACGAAGTAGCCAATAAGGAGGCCCAAGGCAATCGCGATCATATTGAGACCTTTGGCCAAAGGAGTTTTTGACCGGTCGACCTCAAAACTTTCTTTGATAGGAGGAGGGGTAAGCCCTTTTTCGATCATCAGACGCCGTTCGTCCATAACCTTACTTTTATGTTTATAATAAAAATAGATCGTAACAATGGGCACCATAAAGGTGAAAAAGATGGCGAAGAATGGAAGTAAATCTTCTGTTGGATTAAAGGATAATAATTGCATGGTATTTAGTTGTTTTATGTTTAGAGTGAAAGAAGATGAAAAAGGTTACAAAATAGTTTTTACTAGAATTGGAATCAAAAATGGAAGAAATAACAGGATGTAATATAATACATCGTCAGAAGAAATAGGAAGGGAAGATTGCATATAGATTTGTTTTCTAATTTAGAGCGTTGTGTAAAAGGAAAGGTTACAAACCAGAGGAATTATTTTATTTTATCCTCGGCTTCCTGAATAATTTCTGACGCAGATAGGTTTGGCAATTCAGAAATGCATTGGTGTAAAATAGCGATAAGTATTATAAGTTATACTTTATATAAAATCTATAATATACTGATAATGAGTAAAATAAGTAAATTGTAATTATGTGAATAAGTATCGCATAATGGAAGAAATAATCATTTATTTGGTCTCAATTGTTTCTAGCACAAGTTTATTTTTAATTTGCCGGGAGTGACATTTCTGAAGAGGTATTGACCTTCACACCCACAAAACCATATGAACCGGCTCAGCTAATTATTCGCTTTTTCAAAAACAAGCCCCGATTTTTCTCCTATATTTGCAGCCTTATTGAAGCGCCCAAAATTTTATTAGAATGACTATTTCCTACAACTGGCTAAGTGAATATATCGATCAAAAAGTGACCCCGCAACGGATGTCCGAAATTCTTACTTCGGTAGGTTTGGAAGTGGAGGCCATGGAAAAATTGGAAACCGTAAAGGGTGGTTTGCAGGGGCTGTTGATTGGCAAGGTGGTAGCATGTGGCCCACACCCTGATGCCGATAAATTGCGCCTAACCAAAGTGGATATCGGCGCAGAAAATCTCCTGCAAATTGTGTGCGGTGCCCCAAATGTTGCCCAAGGACAAACGGTGGTAGTCGCCAGCATTGGTACCACCATTTACCCATGCGAAGGTGACCCTCTTACCATGCGCAAAGCCAAAATAAGAGGTGTGGAAAGCGAAGGGATGATTTGCGCTGAAGATGAAATTGGTTTGGGTATCAGTCATAGCGGTAGTATTGTAATTGATGATGAGGTGAAGCCCGGCACTCCGGCTAGTATTTATTATCAATTGGGGGAGCCCGACTATATTTATGAAATTGGTTTGACCCCCAACCGTATGGATAGCATGAGTCATATTGGGGTAGCTAAGGATGTTTGCGCCTTTCTTTCCAATGAAAATGGTAAAATGGTTTTGTCGAAGATGCCCAACATCCAATTACCGGTAAGTACCCCCACCGATATTATTTGTATTGAAATTGCCGATGAAAAATTATGTGCTCGCTATGCCGGTGTTTGTATTGACCATATCAAGGTAGGCGATTCCCCGGAATGGTTGCAAAATCGCTTGAAATCGATTGGGCTCCGACCGATTAATAATGTGGTAGATATAACCAATTTTGTGTTACATGAAATTGGTCAGCCCCTACATGCTTTTGACAGAATCAAAATCAAAGGGGATACAATAGTTGTCAAGCATGCCCTTGCCGGCGGAAAATTTCTTTGTCTCGATGAAAAGGAACGCGCATTGAATGAGAACGATATCATGATTGCTAATGAGAGCGATAATATGTGTATAGCAGGTGTATTTGGTGGACTTCATTCTGGAGTAAGCGAGCAAACCACTTCCTTGTTTTTAGAGAGTGCTTGGTTTACCCCATCCCATATTCGTAAAACGTCTATGCGTCTTGGTCTGCGTACCGATGCAGCCATTCGATTTGAAAAAGTGTGGATATCAGCAATGTGATGTTTGCCTTGCAACGAGCAGCCGCATTGATTGTAGAACTGGCAGGAGGCACGATTTCTTCTGAATTTATAGATATCTATCCGAAACCCTTTGAGCCTACGATCATCGACTTGAATTATGCAAAAATCAATTCGCTGGCGGGTAAGGAGTATGATACAAAACAAGTTAAGAGTATTTTAAACAGTTTATGTTTCAAAATCATTTCTGAAGAGGAAGCGGGAATAACAGTGGCCGTTCCATTTGCAAAAAATTACATCAGCATGCAGGCGGATGTGGTGGAAGAAATCATGCGTATTGACGGATTAGACAATATTCCATTTACCGGTAAAATCAGTTTTAGCATACCCCCTCAGGAAAAACCTTTCCATGAAGATCCTAAAAAGAAGATTGCAAATCAATTGGTAGGAAAGGGCTTCAGTGAAATTTTTACAAATTCTATTACCAATTCGACCTATTATACCGAGCAAGAGCATCTGGTGAAAATGATGAATAGCCTTTCTGCCAATTTAGACACCATGCGGCCGTCTATGCTGGAAACCGGACTTGAGCCCATCGCCTATAATTTTAATAGAAAGAATACAGAGATTCATTTTTTTGAGTTTGGCAAGGTATACAGTCGATTCAACGAAAAATTTGTTGAAACCGAGATGCTGGCGCTTTATGTAAGCGGTCACTATGATGGGGTCTATTGGAATCAAAACAAAAGCCCCTGGATATGTATTATCTTAAAGGGATTGTCGACGAAATGTTTAGCGGTATGAAATTGCAATTTGTGGTGACGGAGCAACAAATTCAGATTCAATTTCAGAAGAAATCCATTGGAATGATTTGCAAAGTGAGTGCCGAAAAGATGAAACAATTTGGAATCAAGCAAGAGGTTTATTATGCTGAACTCAACTGGGCTGAATGTAAGAAGTTTACCGAGACCCAAAAGATTCGCTATATAGAAGTACCGAAATTTCCTGCAGTAGAACGCGATTTGGCAATGGTAATCGATCAAAGCATTCGATATCAGGATGTTCAAAAGACTATTAAGCAACTCCAAAGCAAATTATTGCAAAATATCAATATTTTTGATGTGTTTGAAAGTGATAAATTAGGAAAGGGCAAAAAATCATACGCCATCAATCTCTCTTTTTCGGATGCGGAAAAAACCCTTACAGATGTTGAGGTCGAAACAGAAATGAGTAAAATCATCAAAAGCTTAGAAGACAAGCTGGGAGCAAGCATACGAGGCAATTAGGGATTGCTCGTGGCTTGGAATAATAGCCAAAGGCTATAAAGAACATCGGAAATGCGAAGGCGCAGCCTTCGCAGAGATGTGGTTTATACGAGACAATTAGGGATTGCTTGCGGCTTGGAATAATAGCCAAAGGCAATAAAGAATATAGGAACTGCGAAGGCACAGCCTTCGCAGAGATGTCAAGCTGGGAGCAAGCATACGAGGCAATTAGGGATTGCTTGTGTCTTGGAATAATAGTCAAAGGCTATAAAGAACATAGGAAATGCGAAGGCGCAGCCTTCGCAGAGATGTGATGCATCTGTGCAAATCTTTTCATCTATTCAATCCGTGTTCTATTTACTGTTCTATTTGCTGTTCTATTTACTATTCTATTTGGTGTTCCCCTTTATCTCACCACTTCTAATTTTTCTAGACCCACATTCATCTCCACCTTTCCAAAAAGAATGATGGCACGATTCTCTTTAATAGACTTGACCATTCCAATCTCCTTACTCTTGAGCAATTTAACTTTTGCGCCAATTGCAATTTTTGATTTTACATTTTGTAATACACGTTCTTTATACAGCGCTGATTTTTCAAATTCATCTTGTTCTTTTTTCTTTACTTGTTCATAACCCGCTAATTTGACAAACTTGGCAATGACCTCTTTTTTATTTTTGTTGCTGATCCATTCCTGAGTGAGTTGATGGAGCTTTTTGCCATATTCCATCAGTTTTTGTTTTTCTTGCTTATGCTCCTGATGTTTTTGGATACTGCTTTCCAACTGTTCGTTCAGTTCGGTATACTCGCGCTTGGCAGCAGTCGTTTTGCTCATTTGCTTTTGAATATCACGTTTCAGTTTTTCCAGATTATTTTTTTCGACTTGCAACTGATTCAGCAATTTATCCATTTTTACTTTTTCTTTGCTGAGTTTTCCTTTTGCCGCCTCAATTAATTCTTTGTCTAAACCGGTTTTATTAGCCACCTCAAACGTAAACGAACTACCGGGTTCACCCAATTGCAATAGATAAAGTGGTTTCAGCGATTTGCTATTAAAGAGCATACAGGCATTAAAAATACCTTCTTGATGGTTTGCCAGCAGTTTTAAATTGGTAAAGTGGGTTGTTACTACGCCAATGCTTTGTTTTTCGTTTAATTTATTTAAGATGACTTCTGCCAAAGCTCCACCCATATCAGGATCACTACCGGTTCCAAACTCGTCGATGAGAAACAAGGTGCTACTATCGGCATGTTGCAAAAAGTATTTCATTTTTAGCAAGCGCGAACTATAGGTACTGAGACCGTCTTCGATACTTTGATTATCGCCAATATCGCCAACAATATGTTGAATAATGCACATCTCACTTTTTGGGTGCGCCGTTACAAAGAGTCCGCATTGTAGCATAATTTGCAACAAGCCAATGGTTTTGAGCGTAATACTTTTTCCACCTGCATTGGGCCCGCTAATGACCATGATTCTATTGCTTGCATCAAAATGGCATTGGAATGGAATGGTTTTTTGTCCTTGCTGCTTATTTGTGAGAAACAAAACCGGGTGGTAGGCATTCACTAAATGTATTTTTTGTTCGGTTTGCACCAAGGTAGGGCAGTTGGCCTGTAGTAATTTGGCCAATAAAACCTTGGCATTTAATAAATCAAAAGCCACCAGCAGTTCGTAAAAAGCCTGAATCATTTTACGATAAGGCCGAATACAATCTGTGGTAAGCTTGAGTATTTTGTAAATTTCTTTTTGCTCATCATCTTCCAATTGCAGGCGGTCATTATTGAGCTCAATCATATTTTGCGGCTCTATATAAGTGATTTTACCACTAGCAGACTGACCTAAGATTAAACCCTTCACCGTACGTTTGTACTCAGCCAGTATGCCCAACACCCTACGGCCATTTACAAAATATTCCTCAATTTCTGCCAATTGCCCGGCCTTGCGAAGGCGTTGAATATGCGCCCGGTAGAGGCGATCACTTACTTTTCGGTTTTCAATAAGTTCGAGTCTGATTTGTTTTAAGGCTTTCGCTGGCATCATCTTTTACGATGCCATCTTTATCCAGTACCTCGTCAATATAGCCCAACACGGTTTTGTCTTCTTCGTTGGGGGCTATTTTTTGGGATAAGGTGGGAAATAGATCCATTTTATCTGCAAAAAAATGAATGAGTTCATTACTTAATGAAATGAGTTTACGCAGTTGTTTGCATTGTATGGCAGTCAGCACCGCATCTTGCATACGAAGTACATTGAGTTCCTTTTCAATTTCGGGATAATGCGATTGTGAAATAATACTGCTTCCAGCACTGGCATTCATATATTCAACAATTTCCTGCAGTTGCGTGGCCACTTTTTCATAGTTCGAAGAAGGCAACAATTGTTGAGCGGCCTCCTTAGCGTTTTTACCTACGCAAAAAGTAGCCAATCGGGCAATGATAGCATCAAAACCAAGTAGGGATGGGAGCTCAGATGGAAAGATATTCATGGCAGACTATATTTTTTCTTTTTGAGTATCTTCAAAAAATAAGTCGGGGTAGTGCACCCTTTCTAAAAACAAACCATGAGCCGGTGCGCTAAAATCGGCCCGGCTGCAATCATTGCTCCCAATGATTTCTTCAAATTGGTTGCACGAAATTTTTTTTCTTCCCACCAATATCAAGGTGCCGATAATGGCTCGTACCATGCCTCTTAAAAAACGATTGGAACGTACATGATAAATGATTTCTTCGCCTTTTTTCTCAAGAAAGGAACTGGAAATACGACATTCGAACGTTTTGACATCTGTATTTCTTTTACAAAATGATTCGAAATGCTTGTGAGTAGGCAGTATCGCAGCAGCTTCATTCATAGCCCCCATATCTAATGGGAAGGGTACAAAATAGGCGGTTTCTCTTAAAAATGGCTGTTTGCGACTAACAATGTGATAGGTATAATCGCGTGCAATGGCATCAAATCGCGCATGAGCTGTGTCCTTCACCTGCATGAGTCTATTGATTAGGACATCTTCATGCAAAATGGAATTTAAATTATATACGATTGAGGATGGAAGGGGTTGTTCGGTATCGAAATGAAGAAAATTTTGTAAGGCATGCACCCCGGCATCGGTTCTGCTGGAGGTGGTAGTTTGTATTTCGTCTTTCAGAATGGTTTGGAGGGCCTTATTGATTTCGCCTTGAATACTGATGGCATTCAGTTGCGCTTGAAACCCTTTAAAGTGAGTACCTTTATATGCAGTTTCTATAAAATATCGAGGCATGTTTCAAAAGACCACAAAGATAGCGTATTAGGAACGCAATTTGATGGAGGCTGCAATTATTTCGTCTTTTGAAATAATGAATTTTTCCAGTTTATCAATTGGAATTCTCAAATGAACAGGTGCTTTTGCATTGGCAATAATATTATCAAAATCAGGGTTCCATCTTTTAAGACGTACAATATCTTCATCTAATATGTTGGAAATAGCACGAATACTATATTGGCCTTTTACCTTCAAAACCGCCATATTATCCAATTCTGCCTGTGTGAATTTTGGTTTCTGAACATCCTCATTTTCTTCTACACCACTTTCATTACTGGCAAAGGCATTGTTCAATTTTGAAAAATCGGCTTTAGGTGGTTTAATTCCCTTAGGAATATTTCCAAGGTTTAGCACATTGCTGTATCTGTCAAGAAAAATAGATGTGGCGATAAAGGCCATTACATGGTTTTGCGTTTCGCGGGGAAGTTTTGCTTTAATGTCCCAGAAGCTACGGCCCATACCGCTGTTGATGGCTCTGATAACCGGTGCGGGGCCACAGTTGTACGAAGCAATCACCAATAGATAGTCGTTAAACATACCATATAATTGTTTCAGGTATTTAGCGGCAGCCTGTGTGCTTTTATAAAAATCTAAGCGTTCGTCTACGCCGGCGTCCACACGCAAGCCAAGCATTTTGGCAGTTCCCGACATAAACTGCCAAGGGCCTACGGCACCAACTGGCGAGACGGCATTGCAATTCAGTGCAGATTCAATAATTGCCAACGATTTCATTTCGCGAGGTAGGTTGTACCGTTTCATCACGTTTTCAATCAATTTAAACTGACCTTTACTTCTTGACGAAATTCTGGCAATACGATCGCCGTGATTTTGGTGATAATTTTTAATATAATCAGAGATGAAATCGGCAAAGGGGCCAAATAATGCAGCGCTAACTTTATAGATAGATTTACTTGCAGTAGCTTCGGTACCTTTTTGTTTGCGTTTCACAAATCGGCTACTATCCTCTTTGCTAACCTTGCTAGCAGGGTTCACATACACTTCCCCGCGTTGCTCTTTCATTTTCCGAATTCTATTGGTATCCGTAATGGTAATTACAACTACTGAATCTTTGCCTTTGCCATAAACTTCTGAAAGTTTACAACAGCAAAAAAATACAAAAAAAATAGTGATGATTTTATTCATTTCCCCCCGTCCAATATTTTTTTAGTTAAAAATTAAATGACAAACTTAGTTTGCATCCTTTTCTTTCATACCTGCTTCGAGCTCAGACTTAATATTGTCTTTGGCATCTTTAAACTCGCGCATTCCCTTGCCCAAGCCTCGCATAAATTCCGGAATCTTACGTCCTCCAAAAAGTATCAGTACTGCTAAAGCAATAATAATCCATTCTGAACCTCCCGGCAAACCCAACAAAAATATATGTAATGTGCTCATTGTAATCAAGTATTAGTTATGACAAATATAGAGAATAAATATCAGAATTCAAAAGGAAAAAAGTTTAATCGATGAAATATAGAGGACAAAAAAAAGAGCTACCATAAATGATAGCTCTATTATTATTTTGCAAGAATTATCGCATTCTTTTCTCTTTAATACGAGCTGATTTACCTTGACGTTCTCTCAAATAGAACAATTTGGCTCTACGTACTTTACCTACTTTATGCACTTCAATACTTTCAATATTGGGTGAATAGATAGGGAAGGTTCTTTCAACGCCTGTGTTATCGCTCATTTTTCGAACGGTAAAGGTTTGCGCCGTTCCATTGCCTTGACGTTTGATACAAATGCCCTTAAAAGGCTGTATTCTTTCCTTGTTTCCTTCTACAATTTTATAATTCACTGAAATATTATCACCCGCCTTAAAAGAAGGCATTTCTTTAGCGGTATTAAGTTGTGTATGAACAAATTTTAAAGCGTCTTGCATGGCAGTCCTGTTTTTTGGGAACGCAAAAGTAGTATTTATTTTTATTAATAGGTAAAATTATTGTTAGATTTTTAAGAAAATATAGAAAAATGTCATCCAATCAGCCTTCTTTCTATCCAAAACGATGCTTATTCACTCCATCTAAAGGTTTGAATATCGATACCCAGCAGGCTGATAACCCGATCAACGACCGTGGCAGCCAATTCCTCAAACGTTTTGGGAAGGCTGTAGAAGGAGGGTGAGGCCGGGCAGATAATGGCGCCTGCCTCTGTGGCTCGTTTCATATTTTCTATATGAACCAAATTATAGGGTGTGTCTCTTACCACGCATATTAGTTTTCGTCGTTCTTTTAGCATCACGTCAGCAGCTCTGCTAATGAGGTTGTCGCTGATTCCATTGGCAATTCGGCCCAAGGTACCCATACTGCAGGGACAAATCACAAAGGCCTCATAACTGCTACTGCCGCTGGCAAAAGGGGCAAAATAATCCATGATATCATACACTTTTAAGGGCAGTTGCCTATAGTCTTGATTACCCAATTCGTATTTCCACACCTCTTTGGCATTTTGGCTCATTACCAGCGCCACTTCTATTTCGGGAAGCGTCTGTAATTTGTCTAACAAAACTTTAGCATAAATGGCTCCTGAAGCACCGGTAATACCAATCGCAATTTTTTTCATTTTTAAAATATTAAACTATTATTGCACATTCAATTTCGTACCAAGCAAAATTACACTACGAAGCCTACTTAAATGCATCATTAAATGAAATACACGATAAATATATTACTGCTGCTTGTTATTAGCCTTACTGCGAGCGCCCAAACGAAGTCTGCAAAAATCAACTGGATGACTGTTGAAGAGGTGCAAGAGAAAATGAAGACAGAGCCTAGAAAAGTATATGTAGATATATATACCGACTGGTGTCATTGGTGTAAGGTGATGGATAAAAAAACCTTTACCAATAAAGATGTTATTGAGTATATGAATGCCAATTACTATTGTATTCATTTTAATGCGGAGCGCAAAGATGTGGTTACCTTTAATGATAAAAAATATGGTCCGGCGGAAAATAGCAAAACCAATTCGCTGGCTATTGAGTGGATGCGCGGACAATTGAGTTATCCGACCAGTTTATTTTTTGATGAGGGTTTTGTAAATCCGCAACCGGTACCGGGGTATATGGAGATTTCAAATATGGAACTCATTGCAAAGTATATTGCAGAAAACAAGCACAAAACCACTCCATTTGAAAAATATAAGAATGGGTTTAAAGCGACCTGGAAATAGATATAATGTCTTGGTCAAATTACTTTATCACGAAAGCTACCATTTACGCCACCTTCAAATAAGAAAATTTAGATTTTTCAATTTTTTCTTGGGCGTACTCCTTGCTAACTACAAAGTCACCCTTTTGCGTGGCACTCGGTAATTCGTACATCGCATCATTCATTACCAATTCGCAAATGGAGCGTAAACCACGTCCACCCAATTTAAATTCAATTGCTTTGGCTACTATATAGTCTAAGGCGTCGTCTTCAATAATAAGGTTGATATGTTCATATTCAAACAAGTGTTTGTACTGCTTGATAAGTGCATTTTTGGGCTCCGTAAGTATTCTGCGAAGCGCAGTAGCATCTAGCGACTTGAGATAGGTAACTACAGGTAGGCGGCCTAAGAGCTCCGGTATCAAACCGAAATTTCGTAAATCCAAGGCATTTATATATTGAATCAAGTTGTCCTTTTCTAATTGCGTTTGCTCAGATGGGTTTTTAAATCCAATGGAACCTGATTGCACCCTTCGGGCAATAATTTTGTCGATCCCTTCAAAGGCACCTCCACAAATAAACAAGATATTTTGTGTGTTAATTTTTATCATTTTTTGATCAGGATGTTTTCGACCACCTTGAGGAGGTACCAATACATCCGAACCTTCCAGCAATTTCAGCAGGGCTTGTTGCACCCCTTCGCCGCTTACATCGCGGGTGATAGATGGATTATCACTTTTTCGACCCACTTTGTCAATCTCATCTATAAATACAATTCCTTTCTGAGCCTGCTCCACATCATAATCAGCAGCTTGTAACAATCGAGATAAAATACTTTCCACATCCTCACCTACATAGCCGGCTTCGGTAAACACAGTAGCATCGGCAATGGCAAAAGGGACATTCAGCAATTTTGCAATGGTTTTGGCTAATAAGGTTTTGCCGGTGCCTGTTTCGCCCACCATGATGATATTAGACTTTTCAATTTCTACATCATCTTTAATTTTCTGACTGAGTCGTTTGTAATGATTATAGATAGCCACGCTCAATACTTTCTTGGCATCCTCTTGCCCAATCACATACTGATCGAGGTAATTTTTGATATCTACCGGTTTATGCGTAAAAGCCTTAGCTGTATTTTTAGAAGATTTGGATTTGTTTTTGTTTTCACTTTCATTTTCTGAAAGGCCTAGTTCCTGTTCAATAATTTTACCGGCATTATGGATGCACTCATCACAAATATTGGCTTTGGCCCCACTAACTATCATCAGCACCTCAGCATTATTCTTCAAGCAGAAGGAGCATTGTAGATTTTTTTCTTTTGACATTTTACAAAAATAAAGATTTTTCTTGTCATCTTTGTCAGTAAGAAGCTAATTATAATGCAAATCCCTGAAAAAATAGGACATAATTATAGGTTTTTAGAGTTGCTCAATATGGAGTTGTTGGATACCAAATACAAAACGCATAAGCGACTTCGGGTGTTTCATCATCATGGCAAAAAATGTATGCAGCCAGAATGTGAAAAGGAAGGCGTATATCTAATAAAAGCAGCCAATACAAGTGGCGGTGTGCATGTGGATTTATATACGGCCGATTTTGAATTAATGACCATCGATCATATTATTCCAAAAAGTAAGGGAGGGTCAAATCTGATTGAAAATTTGCAACCAATGTGCAATCGGTGCAATGCGATGAAGGGTGACAAGCATTAATTAAAAAAGACCTTATTTCCTTACCCGAATTCCATTCCAGGCCTCTCCGCAATCGTTGCATAATTTTCCGTTTTTGCCTAGTATTATTTGGTTGGGATTTCTAACCCAGAGAGTTTTGTTTTTTGCCATATGTACCGGTGAATTGATATACAGTTTGGCTCTTTTATGTAGTAGCACATCTGTGGTGAAATACAACGCTTCGTCGGCCGCTACTTCCCATGTGGTGCTCTTGGTAATTTGTAAGGCCTCACTATATGAAATGTTTGGTAAATCGGTTTCCCAAAGGCCTCGCCCATAGGTACCTGCTATCAGCTTTCCACGACAATAACTAATCTGCATTTCGGGAATGACGCACTTAGGTAGATTTTTTGAGAATAATTTCCAAGAACTTTCTGCATTTTCTCTAAAAAAAACGCCCTCAATACTGGCTGCAAAGAGCGCGTCCTTACTGCCATCTAAGTACACCAGATCTGAAATATTATATACGGGCAACCCTTCGGAGTAGTCTGTCCAATGTTCGCCACCATCTTCTGAATAAAGCACTCGCTCGGTTTGATTGCAAGGATTTTTGTAGTCGCCCAGATAGCCCAAACTGATCCAAACCTTGTCGGCATTGGTGGGGGACACGCAAATGGCATGGATACGGGTATTGCTTCGTAATCCACCATTAATGCGTACCTTTTCTGAAATATTATTGAATGATTTACCGCCATCCGTTGATTTGAACAGGTTATGCCAAAATTTTGACAAATAGATGATGTTGTTGTCGCTTTCACTTACTGCAAAGGCAAGTGTTTCATGGGGTTGATCAAAGGAGGTTCGAACCCAGGTTTTTTCATTTTTTGCTAAAATATTAAATTGATCTTCGGCAAAGTAGAGGGTACCCTTTTTGTCGCAGGCCAATGTTTTTTTGTTGCTGGCTCTTTCTTTTGGTTCAATGTATAAACCCATATTAAATGGAGCTACATCGTTTTTCGTCATCATCATGGCGCGAGAATTATATTGTCCGTACGCTATATTGGGTTTGAGTCTATCATATTCCACATCATATCCATCACCTCGAATGGCTACAACCCATTTTTTTTCTTTGGGTACAAAACTCATAATTGAATTGTCTTGCGAACCGGCACTTATACTTCCTGTGAATGGTGAAACACCCATGCCATAAAACTGTGTAATGGGCAAGGACTCACCGTTTAAATTGACAAAACTTTTGCCGCCGTTATTTGAAAATGAAAGCCCGCCATCTGTTCCTAAATAAATATAGTCGCTTTCGCCATCATCTGAATACTTTGTGATGGAATAACATCTTATATCCGCATGGGGAGTATTGTTTTCGCCAAAACTATAAGGGTACAAGGCTACAAAGGTTTTGCCACTATCGGTAGATTTATACAACACATTACCGGCCATATACATATATTTTGGGTTATTGGGGTTTACTTTCAAGCCGGCCCGCCAAAAAATATCTTCGGGAAGATAGTTATTATTAGGCGACCAGTAGGAAAGGCACTTTTGCTGTTGCATATCAAAAACATACAGGCTATGTTCATAGTTTTCAAGGTAGGTCCTGTCTATATACAAGATATCATCTGTTTGGTTTTTTCGGGTAATTTTTAGAGCAAAGGTCTTTTTATTTGATTTGGGTGAATAGGTATCAGTTAATAGGTTGGTTAATCTGGTATATCGAATATTTTCTTTTTTGTCAGCACAATTTTCAACTGCAATAAAATCACATTGCAACAGCACCGAGTCTCCTGATGGATTTACATCATAGGAAGCATGTGTGGTAAAGTACAAGGCATCGCCCTTGTTGTTGATTTCGAGTGAGGTAATTTCAAAATCCTTTCTTGAAATCACTGAAGGTACTTGTGACAGTGAAAAGGTGGAATCTTCTTTATAGTGATTGGTCCAGGTGCGGCCACCATCTTTAGATAAAAGCATGGCAAACTGTGCGATATCACAGACTGTTTTGGTGCCGGTGCTGATGAGAATGGTATACGGTTTTTTGGTATAATCTATCCAAATATCATTTACCCCAATAACAGGATACCGATGCTGGTCGGTGAGGCATTCCAGCTCAATCCTCGATTGCTGGTATGAAACAATCCGGCGCTATTGGCTCCCACAAAAATTTCCATGGGGTCCATAGGATTTACTGAAATAGCACTGATTGCACCCAAAATGTTGATTTTCTGTTTTGTCATATTCATTAAAAGGGCCCACATATTTCCAATCAGAACGGTATTCACTTTGTTGCAAACAAGGTAAATGGTTTTGTGCCTGTGCCGATTTTTTTAAAAGGATAGCAAAACCCAAAAGGAGAATGGTCTTAAGCAAGCAATGACTATTATTCATTCGAACATTTATACATCAAAAAATTGGGCAAATCCATTTGAGCTTTTGATAATCTTCCGAATGCCAATATCAATAAAATATTTGTCTTGTACAAACCCAAGCATATCTCTTTCGTTAATATATTTTTCGAGATAGTCTTTTTCAAAGGAAAACTTTTGGGGGAAGGGGATATTCAGAAATGAATTTCGAAACAAGCAATATACGCCTCCATTGATATATCCCGACGAGCCTTCTTTCTTTTCTTCAAAACCGGTAATAAACTGCTCATCGTTCATGTGTACAATTCCATATCGATCTGCTTTTTCCATTTTTTTTAGGGCGATGGTACAGTCAGCCATTTTTTCTTGTTGGGCTTGTACCATTTGATCGAGATTGATATCGAAGAATGTATCTCCATTGATTACAAAAAAATCTTCGGTATCGGAATAGGGCATTGCATTTAAAATAGCGCCTCCGGTGCCAAGTGGTTCATTTTCTTCGGCAAAGTCAAAGGCAAATCGAAATTCGTCACGATGGGAAGTTACATAATCGATAATCATGTCTTTTTGATAACCGACCGAAAACACAATTTTGCAAAAATGAAATTTCATCAAATGTTGACATACATAGTAAAGAAAAGGCTTTCCATTAATATCTGCCATGCATTTGGGTCTATCGTTTACCACACTTTGTAAGCGAGTGCCAAGCCCACCGGCCAATATGATACAATCTTTATGCATTATCCAAAATATTTTTCTTCTACCAGCTGACAAATGATATGTCCAATCATAATATGCGATTCCTGAATTCGAGGGGTATCATTACTGGGAACATTCAGCAGGTAATCGCTGATATGTTTCATGGTGCCACCGCTTTCGCCGGTAAGCCCAATAGTAATCATACTTTTTGTTTTGGCCGTCTTAAAGGCTTCTACTATATTTTTTGAGTTGCCACTAGTTGATAAGCCAATCAGTATATCGCCCGGTTTGCCAATGCCATTGATCATGCGACTATAAATTACGTCATAGCTATAATCGTTGGCTACAGCAGTAATATAGGAAGTATTGCAATGTAGGGCTTCAGCAGGAAGGGCCTCGCGGTCTGTATAAAAGCGACCACTAAACTCAGCCGCCAAATGCTGTGCATCGGCTGCGCTGCCACCATTTCCACAAAACAAAACCTTATTGCCATTTTTAAAAGCCTGGGTGATGATATTGCTGCATTCGTCAATTAGGGTAATCAAGGAATTATTAGTCAGTATCTCTTGTTTGGTGCTGATGGACGCTGCGATGATGGTCTTTATTTTGTCGTTCATTCTTTTCGTATTAAGGATTCTTTTTAATTGGTCATGGGTACTCCGGCCATTTGGTAAAATTTATTGGCTTGTTGCATATCGCCATTTTTGGCATAAATATCGCCCATATACTTGTAGCAATTCGCTCGGATGCTTTCGTCTTGAGAGGCGGTATTAAAATTGTTCATCGCCTGGTTTAGATTTCCTAAATTCATTTGCGCGATAGCTAAATAAAAGTATCCTTTTGCATATTGTGGGTTTTCATTTAATATCTGCGTGAATAAAATTTGAGCACCGGCAAAATCTCCCTTTTGCAAGCGCATCATACCTTGCATTTGTTTGGTTTCCATATTGCTGGAGTCAACGGCATAGGATTTTGTGATATATCGCTCTGCTTCGGCAGGGCGGTTGGTTTGCATATAAATATTGCTCATCATATTCAATATGCCGGTGTTGCTGCTGTCTTTCAAAAGGTAATTTTGGAAACAATACAGGGCACTGTCCACCTGATTTTTTTGCAGATAGTCATATCCCTTCAAGTCGTCGAAGGAAGGACGTTTTATCACAGCGCTTAAGGTTTTTCCTTGCACTGCAGCTTTAAATAGGGTGGACGATGGCAGCCAACTATTATTTTTAATATCCTCACCGGGAATGAGGGCGATATGAAAAATAGCATAGTCCCATTTTTTGGTATTTCGTTCAGGATAACGAATATAGTCTATAACTACATTTTCGGGTTGTGGAAAGTACTTGGTCAATAAATGTGCTGCATTACTCAGTACCACAATGGTATCGGTTTTTTTATATTTAACGAGTTCATTTTTCTTAAACCAATCAGCGCATTGCTTTAAACTATTGTAGTAATAATCCATTTCAAATTTGCCATAGGCACCTTTAGGTCCACCAACAATTTGATTGTGATAGGTGATGGTATTGGGGAAGGTAGAGGCAATAAAATACAGTGGTTCCAGGGTTAAAAATCCAAGAAGGGCAAAACCCGCCAATTTGATTTTCATTTTATCAAAAAAACCAATGAGGCTTTGCCAACCAAATGCCACTACCACCATGATACTGGGAAAAATGAATAATACGTGTCGCCAAGCATGATATACATTTGATTTGGAGTAGATAATATACGCCAGCGGGAAGAGGGCGGTAAAGAGAACAAAATATAATTGTGGCGCATTCTTTTCTTTTCGGAAACTCCATAGAAATACAATGCCCAATGCGAGGCCTGCCAGCACCACAAAGGAATTGGTGATGATGAAACTTGTTGGTAAAAAATTAATGGGCAAGTCTCCAGAAAATACTTTGCTTCCCTCAAAAAGTTGACGAATATTCACTTTAAAATTACTCATTTCACTCAGTGCTGTCAACGGATTGCTGAATGGATTTTGGAGGGCATATGGCCAAAGGATACTCCCTGCCAAATAACCCAATACAGCTGTAATGATTACTGGTTTGGCATATGAAAAAAGCGATACCTCTTGGTTTTGAAAATACTTTTTGATAATGAAAAGGATGCCTACAAAAACCACCAAGTACGGTATCAGCAAAATACCGCCGACCCTGACATTGATGGTAGCTCCAATGCTGATTATTGCCCACAAATAATCTTTTTTAGAAGCCTTGGGCAATCGATCGAATAGTTGCATAATGAAATAAATAGCCATAATGTAAGTGGCCGCAAATGGAATGTCCTTCGGATTGTTCATGGAATGTCCTAAAAAGAAGGGCGATAAAAACATCAACCAAAGGGTAATTAATGCGGCTTGATCTCCAAGGATTCTTCTAGAGATTTTTACAGCAAAAAATAGAGCAAGAAATCCGGCCCAGGCATTTAGAATATGTCTGGTAGTATATTCGTCAAGAGGCGAAACGGTATTGACTACAGCGCAAATTAAATCAAATAGGCCGCCATAATATTGGATGACTCCGTCCCGGTTGTAATTGTAAACCTTTGCAGCATTGAGTTCTTCGGGAGTTCTGAACACAGACTGATCATTTCCAAATGAGGTAAAGTACTGCAAAATGGTTTTCCCATATTCATTCATATCCACCTCATCGCCGCTGAGCCCATAAGAGAAACTCATAACCGTCATGGCAATAAAAATAGCTATGAGACTAAAATAGAGGACTTTTGTACAATGGGATTCTCTGCTGTAATGGGCTGAGATGCCTGTGCATTCATTTCGACGCTTTTTTGGCTGGTTTTCTGCTTTCGCTTGTTTCGGATGGGACATAGATTCGAATTCATGCCAAAAATAAGTAAAAGCAAGGGACAATCAAAAGAAAGAATCTAAAGGCTGGGCTTATTACAGTTTAAAATTGCTTAGAATATAGCTGTTTTCTTTTTCAATCATAGAAATCATGCTTCGGTGCAAGGTTTCGGTTTCGTCTTCCGTTGAATTTACACCCGGCATTAATAAGGGAACCGTATTGCTTGCAAACGTTCTATTTTCAAAAATATCTAAAAGAGTGGCGGCAAAGTTTATAGGGGTAGTTAGAGAAATGTTTGCCAATTCACTTTGAAATCAGGATAATAAACCCAACAAACCTCTTTATAGCTTTTTGATTCCTTATTATATTCTAATGGTGCGATGCCAATAATACGATATTGCAGGCATTGTGTTGTTTGATCAAGAATCCGATCTTCTTTTAATCTGAATCCGACAATTTCTTTATTAGCGAATACGCTCTTATCTACCTTGTTCACAAATCTACTGTTTTCAAAGAGTTCCGCATTGCTTCTGGCTACTGCCTGAAGGATTTTCTTGCAGATTGCTTCAGAGTTAAACAGATTTTCATTATCGCTTGCAAGCATGGTAGAGAGGTATCTTTTATTAATGATTACCTCTTTTTCATAAATCAAGCACCACTTATGCCCCTCATTCCAATTTACTTTATTTAGAATATTCGCAGCTGTTTTTTCTTCATACGAATAATTCGTTTTATAATCTCTTGTGCAATGAATGCTACCATCGGCATTGTAAAATACCCAAAAACCAAAACGATTATTTTGTAAAAAAGAACCTTCCGATTTTAAACGACCGTTTTTGTAATACGATTTATACTCACCATGAAGCATTCCATTATTTTTTTCAAAATGGCAAGTACTACTGTCTGAAAGGCTCAGGGTAATTTTTTCTGCCCTTGCATAAAAGGAACAGACAAGCAATACTATGGTAGTGATTAATTTTTGCATACAGATTTATTATATAACAAATATACCTAAAATTGGGTGGAAATCAAGTTTTTAATATTAGCACAATCCTGTAACTTTACAACTGTTTCGCACAATTTTTATTAAAACAAGCTAGTATTCTATGAAGAAAATCCTTTTTGCGCTGTTATTGAGTACCCCGTTTTGTCATGCCACTACCTGGTTGGTGGGGCCTGCTAAAGTCTATACCAAACCCAGTCAGGTGAGTGCCCTTGTAAATGATGGAGATACCGTGCTGATTGATGCAGCAGTTTATTTGGCGGATGTTTGCTATTGGGGTAAAAATAATTTGGTTATAAAAGGGGTGGGACCCGGCTATGCGCATTTAGATGCTAATAATACAGCCTACGGCGGAAAGGCTATTTGGGTCATAGGTGGCCAAAATACCCATGTCGAAAATATTGAGTTTAGCCGCTGTACTGTGGTTGATAAAAATGGTGCGGGTATTCGTCAGGAGGGAATGCATTTGACGGTGACACATTGTTATTTTCATGACAATGAAAACGGTATTTTAGCCGGTGATAACGCCGGTAGCAAAATTTTGATTGAGAAAAGTGAATTTGCCTTTAATGGATTTGGAGATGGCTTGTCACACAATTTGTATATCAACCATATTGACACCTTGGTATTTCGTTATAATTATTCGCATGATGCCCATGTAGGTCACGAATTGAAAAGCAGGGCCAAAAGCCATTATATTTTATACAATCGAATCAGCTCAGAGCAAGGTACTGATAGTAGAAATATCGATTTGCCCAATGGCGGACAAACCTTTTTAATTGGTAATATTATCAATCAACAACAAAACTCACAAAACAATAATATCATCGGGTATGGACTGGAAGGCTTGGCAAATGCTGCTTTTAATGAGGTGTATGCCATCAATAATACCATTGTCAACGAAAAAAACGTGGGTTCTTTTTTTGACTTGAAATCCGGTACCGAAAAATTTAAAGCGTATAATAATGTTTGTGCCGGAGTGGGAAGTTTTTATACCAATGCTCCCTTGGTATTAGATACTTTAAACAATTCCATCAATGCCACCGCGGCAAATTTGCAATTTCAAAATGCAGCGAATTATCAATATCAAATTAGTTTTCCAACCTATGGATCCAGTCCTTTATTTAATGCAGGTGTCAACCCCGGTATGGTGGGTACTTATTCTTTATTAGCTGATCAGATTTATGTGCATCCTCAAAATTTTTCGTCTCGTTGTGTTAATGCCGCTATCGATATAGGTGCTTATGAGGAATGTATTCCCAACTTGGTTACAGAGCAGCAGAAACTGGTTGTGACTATCTATCCAAATCCTGCGCATGATTATCTATTGGTTTCTTTGCCGGTGCAATCTGTAAAAATGTACGATTTGTCTGGTAGAATGCTTGCATCTTCAATGGCCCAACAATTGTATTTTGATGTTGCAGCCGGTGTTTATAATTTGCAAATCATAGACAAGGAAGGCCATATTATGCATCAAAAAGTACAGGTTCGATAAGATGCTCCGTCGCTACTTAGTTTGAGAGCTGAAATTCTTTTTTACGGATCAAAAGCATGATTGAAAGACCAACTATAAAGAAGATAGAAAGGCCCAATGCTGAATTGCGCATTCCGCCCATTATCAGGGTAATCATACCAAAGGAAAGGGTGCCTATTACAATTCCTAATTTATCACAAACATCAAAAAAACTGAAATAGGAAGCGGTGTCCTCTGTTGGAGGTAATAATTTGGAGTAGGTGGAACGTGACAAGGATTGGATACCCCCCATCACCATACCAACTGCAAAGGCAAGCATAAAAAATTGAGTTACTGTTTGAATGACAAAGGCGGCAAAGCAAATGCCAATCCAAATAATTATTAGGGTTAATAGAGAGGTTTTGTTACCGGCTTTTTTTGACAATTTTGCAAAAAGCCAGGCTCCAGCTATTGCTACCAATTGTATAATCAGTACCACTGCCAATAACTGCGTGGTTTCCATTTTTAATTCGTCGCTGGCAAAATAGGTAGCCATATACATCACTGTTTGAACCCCCATATTGTAAAAGAAAAAGGATGCCAAGAATTTTTTTAAGGTCGGAAAATGCCTCAATTCATTCCAAACCTTTCGAAGTTCCTGGTATCCGTTTCTAATTATATCGATGGTTTTATGACTGCTTTCCTTAGCTGTTTCCCGTAAGGTGCGGAAAGGGATTTGGGCAAAAATGACCCACCAGATTGCCACTAGCACAAAGGAAATCCGGGCCGGCAATGTGCCTAAGTTCCAGACCATTTTTTCATTCAAAATAATAAAGGCAAAACAAACCAACATCAGCAATACACTTCCTATATAGCCCATTGCAAAACCTTTGGCACTGATTTCATCTTGACGGTCTTTGGAGGCAATCTCAGGCAGAAAAGCATTGTAAAACACTATGCTGCCACAGTATCCTATAGAGGCAATAATAGAGCAAGTGAGTCCCCACAGTACATTGGCCTCTCCCGCGACATTTTTTCGAAAAAAACATGGCAGCGCAAGCCGATGCCCCGAGGTAGCAAAAAAACTTCATAAAGGATTTTTTATTACCCTTGTAGTCGGCAATGGAAGAAAGGATGGGAGAAAGGATTGCGATAAATAAAAACGAGAATGAAATCGAAAAAGAGGCCAGTGAAGAGCGCGAGATATTAACGCCTAGCCAGTTGATTTTTTCGGGAACGATGGCGCTGTAATACGCAGGGAAAATAGCAGAGGTAATGATGAGCGAATAGGCTGAGTTGGCCCAATCGTAATAGGTCCACGCACGGATTGTTTTTTTATCGTTGAGCAACATACCTCTTTATTTAAAATCTTTGATGTAATATTTTTCATTGCAATGTTTTGATTCGGCCGCATCATTGCTGGCAATAATTACGATACGCTTGGCAGTGAAGTCATTCATCAATTTGTCGAAAAGCGCAAAGCCATCCTCATCTAAATTGGTGCAGGGTTCATCGAGAAGTAAGAGTGGGCTTTCACTAAAAAATGCCTGGGCCAGTTTTACCCGTTGCTTCATCCCACTTGAATACTTTTCGATGAGTTTATTTTTTGAGGATTCCAAACCGATGTAACCAATGATGTCATGGATGTTCATGACTCTTTTTTTGAATGCAAAATGATATTCAAAAAATTCAGTAAGGGTCATTTCTTCAATTAGATCTAAATATGGAGCGCATATCGAAACATGATTGAAAATCTCCTCCTTAGGGAGCGATTGTCCGTTTATGACATATTTTATTTCGCCTCTCGAAGGGGATAAATAACCTGAGATGATTTGCAATAAGGTTGATTTTCCTGATCCGTTTATACCCAACAAGGCTGTTTTGGAAGGACTTTGAAAAAGATGATTCACCTTGCTAAACAGCAATTCATTGTTGAATTTTTTTTCAATATTAACCAGCTCTATCTGCAAAATAATGTTTCTTCTCTTTTAGTATTGACCTGTACTTAGTAAAACCAGTGTACAAGCTTCCATAGTTTTGATATTTCTTTTTTTTGCCAACTCGGCGAGTTCGTCATTTTCGGCACCCGGATTAAATATAATTCTTTTGGGATGCAATGCAAAAATATAATCGTAATACTGCTGTTGTTTATTTTCATTTAAATAGAGGGTAACGGTGTCAATACCTTCTACCATTCTTTGCACCACTTCAATGGGTATGTTATCAATTTGACCGGTTTTATTACCAATGGCCAAAATAGGATGTTGGTGTTGGTCAAGCATTTTACGGCTTTGTAGCTATATCTGTCCGGTTTTGAAGAGGCTCCCAAAACCAAAGTGTATTTCTGAGACATGTACTTGATTGAAAAGCAAAAGTAGCAGATAAATCAATGAATCATAGCCGATTGCCCGGGAATATTTCAAACGGCCTTTGTAATGGCTTCCGCTTTGTAGCAGCAATCCCTTTTGCAATGCTATTGAATGAGGGCAAAAGATTGTAATATTGCGTTTATGACACAAATCATTTGCAAGGTTAATATGGCCAATGTGATGAAGGAGCCCGGACATCGCGGAGAAGTTCATACTCAATTTCTTTATGGCGATGAGGCTGTGATTCTAGAATCGAATCAAAGCCAATGGATACAGGTAGAAAGCCTATGTGCTCAAACAAGGGGTTGGGTTTTGCGTTCGCAGTTTCAAACATCAGAGGACGATACCCCCATGCGGCCAACACATATCCTTCTTGGTAACCGTTCCCTTGAAGGCGATCATTCGCCACAAATGCTTGTAAGTGGCACCTATCTTCCAGCTTCGGAGGCCCTGCATACAGACTCACTTTCGGAGGTAATTGCCTTACAAGATTTTCCTTTTAATGAAGCGCATTCGCTCAAGATTTTGAAATCCTTTCTTAAAGCCCCATATCGGTGGGGAGGTACCAGTATTTACGGTGTGGATTGTTCGGGCTTGTCCAAAATATTCTATAAATTTTATGGCATTCATTTACCACATTTGGCAGCTGCGCAAATGGAGTTTGGTACTGTGTTAGATTTTCTTCCTAACGGGCAATGCGGCGATTTGGCTTTTTTTGAAGATGCGCAACAGGAAATCAACCATGTCGGAATTTTGCTGAATAATCATCAGATAGTGCATGCCAGCGAAAGTAATGGAGAAGTGGCTGTCGATTATATAGATGTAGAAGGTATTACAAACAGACATTCGGGAGTCCGAACCCATCGTCTACGAATTATTAAACGATTACTTAGTACCCCGTAACGCTACAATATTGCTTAATTCTGCTGAATGATTCACCTGATTTAATTCATCGTACATCATAATAAGCGATTCGATGGTGGTGAGTATAATTTCCTGATTTGACAAGGGCTTGTAAATGCTGTCTACTTCTGCAAAATTGTATTTCTTCAAATACATATCCACATCATTTTGCGTAAAAATAGAACCGGAATTGGCATCTATATAAAACTGAATTTTTTGTCGTTGTTGCTCTTCCTTATCAAAAAAGTTATAGGTCGTATCAAAATAAGCCAATAAATGCTGACGGGGCAATTGAATGGCAAATACCGGTATATCCAGCATTTCGCAAAGCAGCTGATAAATGGTTCCTAATGAATAGTTGTTCCCTTGTCGTGTTTCAAGCACTTCGCTTATAAAATAATGATTGGCATTATTGGCTTCCAAATCAAAACCATTAAACTTATACATATTGTAAAAGACGCTGTTAATGATATTGATTTGTTCTAGTGGAGTTAGATAGTTATGCAATTCGAGCCAGCAACTTTGATACAAACTTTTGAGGGTTTTTCGGCAATCGTCTTCTTTCATTGCCGGAAATCGGTATTTTGAAAGTAATAAGGCCCCGCCTAATAAATCCGGCTTTTCGGAATGATACCAATTTTTAATTTCCTCATAGGTATCGTTGAAATTGAGTTTATGAATGATATCCTCGATTCGCTCTTGTATAATATTGTCGTTGGTTTGTTCCCAATAATGTTCCAAGTTGGGAATGATTTCTTTACCGAAATGGACCAATTTGTTTGAAACAGTATCAAAAATTTCTTTATCCGGATCATCCAAAAGATGGAATAGGGCTTTAATCTCTTTAGTGTTTTTCATAATAATCTATTAATACCGTTGCTATTTCTAAATATGCTGGAAAAATAGAAATTTATTTTAGAAAGTGGTGTTTTGACAATGTTTATTTTTTAACATTATGATGCGAAAAAATAATAGACCATCTATCAAAAATATTGTCGAAATTTGCAATTCAATTTTTCTAAATGTCCGTACGTGTTGAGAATCTAACAAAGGTGTATGATGAGCAAGTTGCTGTAAATGCTATTTCTTTTACCATTCAGAAGGGTGAAATTGTGGGTTTTTTGGGACCCAATGGTGCCGGTAAATCTACAACCATGAAAATCATTACAGGATACTTGCCGGCCAGTAGCGGATCCGCAAAGGTATGTGATAAAGAAGTGAGCGAACATCTGCTTTTGACACAGCAAAAGGTGGGGTATTTACCCGAATCCAATCCCTTGTATCATGATATGTATGTACGAGAATATTTGGAGTTTTTGTGTGCCGTGCACAAACTGGGTGCCACTAGCAAAAAACGTATTGATGAAGTAATTGAACAAACGGGCTTGGGAAAAGAAGAGAAGAAAAAAATTGGCTCTTTGTCTAAGGGGTATAAGCAACGGGTGGGTTTAGCGCAGGCCATCATTCATAATCCGGAGGTGCTGGTATTAGATGAACCGACTTCCGGGCTGGATCCCAATCAAATTGTAGAAATCAGGGATCTCATCTGTAATTTCGGAAAAGATAAAACCGTGTTGCTTTCAACCCATATCATGCAAGAGGTGGAAGCCATGTGTAATAGGGTCATCATCATTAACAAGGGCAATATAGTGGCGGATGATAGCCTGAACAATCTTCAGCAGCAAAATCAGGAAAAAAGTCTGGAAGAAATATTTAGATCCCTTACACTCCATTCATAACAAATTAATTTATACTACTTGTCATTCTTAAAAAACATTCAAAACCTGATTTCTCCGAAGCCTGTTGAGAATATGCCCAATATTTTTGGTCAGGAAAGCGAAGTGATTCGTGAATTTAAGAATTTCTCTAATTCCTATCGCATCGGAATCCTTTGTTATTTTACCGACTACGAAATGCAAGAAGAAATTTCGAATTACAAAAAGCGACTTGAACAATTAGGGTATGAGTGTGATGTATTGCTTTTTATCGATAAAAAGGAGCGAGAGAATAATATCTATCTGCAGTATTTCGACTGGAATGATTTGGATAAAAAGACCACTATGCCTCATAGTCCGAAGACCGACCGGATAGTGGTAAAAAAATATGATATGTTGTTCAACTTGTATTTTCAGGACAGTGCGCAACTAAAATACATTGCCCAATTATCAATGGCTCGATGCAGGGTGGGCCCATTTGTAGAACCACTGAAAAGCGTATCAGATATTTTGATTCCTTGCGGAGACACACCGGATATTGCAACCCTGATTATCAATATTAATTCTATTCTTAATTTAAAACCTTATGCCCGAAAACAAATTTAAAGGTACCGGTGTTGCTTTGGTAACTCCCTTCGACGCAGCCAAACGCATAGATGAAGTAGCCCTCGAGAAGCTCATTAATCATGTCATTGATCAGGGAGTCAACTATTTAGTAGCCTTAGGAACAACAGCCGAAACGCCTACCTTGTCGGCAGAAGAAAAACTTCACGTACTGAATAGCGTTATTGAAGTGAATAAGGGAAGAGTACCTGTGGTTTGTGGTATTGGTGGCAATAATACTTCGGAGGTAATCGCTACCCTGCAATCGTATCCGCTCGATCAGGTAGATGCTATTTTAAGCGTTTCTCCTTATTATAGTAAACCCACTCAAGCCGGCATTATCGCACATTATAAGGAAGTAAATAAATATAGTCCTAAACCTATCATATTATATAATGTACCAGGCCGCACGGGTAGTAATATGACCGCATCTACTACCATCCAATTAGCCAATGAATGTGAGCAGATTATTGCCATCAAAGAAGCGAGTGGCAATATGGTGCAGTGTATGGAATTGGTAAAAAACAGACCCAGTGGATTTGCCATTTTAAGTGGTGATGATAATTTGGCAATGGCTCAAATTGCTTGCGGTTTTGACGGAGTGATTTCAGTGGCAGCCAATTGCTTTACCAAAATGTTTTGCGAAATGATAGAAGCCTCCTTACAGTACGATTTTGCGCGAGCACAGTCTCTGCATTATCGCTTATTAGAAGGTATTGATTTGCTATTTGTAGAAGGGAACCCGGCAGGAGCAAAATGTGTTTTGAGTGAAATGGGAATCCTGCAAAATGAATTGCGATTGCCTGTAGTGCCGGTAAGTAGTGCCACCCAGTTACAAATCAAGGATTTTTTGAAAACCCTTTCCAATTTTAAAAACTAAAAAATTAATCATTATGATACGATACATTTTCAGTGTTATTACTTTGTTTTCTTTTCAATTGATGGTGGCGCAAACGAATGCTACAAAAATTCAATTAAGCAAAGGGCAAAAGATAAAAATGATATCGAAAGATACAGCAGATATCAAACAAAAAAGAGGAGAAGAATCGATGGATATGAAAACTGTATCCAGTTCTCAAACCGAAATTGAAATCATTGATGCCAATGATAAAGGGTATACAGCTATTTCAATGCTTAAAAAGATAAAAGTCAATTTTGACGGATTTGGGCAAAAGATGATATATGATAGTGAAGATTCAAGCAAGCAACAAGGGATGATGGCAGACAATATCAAAGGGATGCTCAATAAAGTGGATACCATTCAACTTGATTTTGATGGCAAAAAGATAGAAGATGAAACGGATGGAGAAAAGAAAGGCGGTAAAGGAAGGGGCCGAGGCGGTATGATGCGTATGATGAATCAGGGTGGAGGAAATGTCGAAAATGCATTTTTACTAGTACCTGCCGAAGCCAAAGAGGGCAATGGTTGGAAAAAGGATGCAAGCAAAGAGGATGTGCGTACGCAAACGATTTATTTTGTAGAGAAAATCGCCGGCAATATTGCGACGGTTTCGTTTAAGCGAAAAACCAAAGGAACCGTCAGTCGTAGTGGTGGTCAAGGTGGCGATATGAAAATTGAAATGGATAATTTGTCAAATGGAATGATAACGGTGGATTTGTCTAACGGGTTGGTAAAAACGTATACCGAAACCACCAATTCGAACTCGAAAACCAATATGATGGGGCAGGAGATGCCTTCAACGGGGGTCAGCGTAAGCGATATTGTATTCGATTAAAACCTAGTCCAGTCTTACGTTTTAGAAGAATTGCCAAGAAGGCGATGCAATTCTGCGATTTCGCTTGAATGGAGTAGTCGCCATTTTCCGGCGGGCAATTTGTCGAGTTTGATATTCATTATTCGTACGCGGGTTAGCGAAGTTACGTCGTAACCTAAGTACTCACACATTCTTCGAATTTGACGATTGAGACCCTGTGTAAGAATGATGCTGAATTTTTTACCGCTTATTTGATGCACTTTACAAGGTAGGGTTTTGGTTCCCAATATGGGTATACCACCTGCCATTTTGCCGATAAAATCGCTTGAGATGGATCGATTAACGGTCACGATATATTCCTTATCGTGTTTATTTCCGGCTCGTAATATTTTATTGACGATATCCCCATCATCTGTCAATAGAAGTAAGCCCTCCGAATCTTTATCCAAGCGGCCTATCGGGAAAATTCTCTTTTGATAATTAATGAACGAAATCACATTGGTTCTATCGGTGGTATCAGTGGTGGTGGTAATGCCGATGGGTTTGTTCAGCATGATATAGGTAGATCCCGATTTTTTCTTCTTCAACAATTCGTCGTCTACATACACCTTATCCTGTTCAGTGACTTTTGAAGTGGGTAAAGCGATACTATCGTTAATCATTACACGGCATTGTGCAATCATTTGATCGGCTTCTCGTCGTGAGCAATAGCCGGTGCTACTGATATATTTATTGATTTGAATACCTTGCTTATCCATTCAACAGCAATATTACTAAACAAATGATTAGTTTGTAACATTGTTCTGTGATTATGCACAATGAAAGTATAGATACTTGAACTTATTAAATAATATAAATCTCGGTCTGCCTTCTTTGAAAAATTCACAATTCACGAAGCGAAAAATCTGTGAGAATTCTTGTATTCTAGTGAATAAAAAATCTATGGGAATCTGCTAAATCTGTTTTGTCGGTGTTCCATTCTCACATCAGCCACAGCGAAAAAAAATCTGTGGGAATCTGCTAAATCTGTTCTATCGGTGTTCCATTATGTAACTTGAATGTTTAATAAGAAATTAATAATTACTTGCATCCATTTCATAAATCAAAGCCTGGCATTTGCAGGGTGGTGCACCACATAGTTTGCAGTGGTAGTTTTTTTGCAGACTATCATTGAACCAGTAATTAGGAATGGCCTTGACAAACTGAAATCCGCATTTTTCCAATACTTTTGAATAAGATGTTTGTTCATGTTGATCCCAGCAAATAGATATTATTTCATCTACATAGTGCGAAAGAATTTCAATTCCTTTTTGTGTAAGAAAGGTTCCTAAGCCTTGATTTGCAAAAGAGGCATCAATCGCTATGGTTTGTATTACTCCAACATTCGTTGATTTTGCATAGCGTGAAGCAAACCAATCTTGTTCATGTAAGATCATCGATTTGAATGCATCACTACCATATTTTGCCAATAGAATAAATCCTGCAATCTCCTGATTTATTATCGCAACAAAGCCATATTTGTTCTCATCATCGATATAGGCTTGAAGCATTTTGTTCTCAACAAACTCCTTCCCAAACTGCAAATCAGAAATAGATAAAATGGTTTTGAAATGAAGCGGAGATAAAGGCTCAATGCATGCACTTATATTGTTTTCAGCTGGTGTATGTAGATCGACCGGGTTCCCACTAATGTCATATTCACGTTTCGACATGTTCCAGTTTATTTTCGTGATTTTGTCATTTATATTCAAAGGTGTTTAACTTCCTAAAGTTTTGAGTAAAATGAATACTATTCTTTAAATACCTTTTTGAATGTAACGATGGTTTTTGTCGCTAATTAAAATGAAATAATGCCCAGCTACTGCATCACCATGACAATAGTAAAATGATCATCAGAAATATCGGTATAGCTTGCAATCGTCTCACCTAAAATGTTCATCACATGAATGCTTGCATTTTGAAATGCAATATCTGATGTAATTTGTAAGGAATGATGTGTAGGATTGGGAAATATTCGGATGGTGCTTGAATAATCTTGTTCATTAAAGCCAATACCTATAACAGGATAGCATGCCGAGGTATCGGTACAATTATTTTCAGTAATAGCAACAGCATAGTCACCGTTTATAGTTGCCGTAAACGTTTGATTTATTTCGCCCGGGATAGCAACATAAGGATTACACTGTAACCATTGGTAGCTGGCGCCAACTGCATTTGCGGTAAGGTTTGCACCTGTTTGCGTTACTGCAACATTCGGAGTATTGACCATTAGATTTAACGTGATGACACTATCACATCCATTTGCATTCATTAATGTGTCGTAATAGGTGCCGCTATTTGTAAGCGTTTGCCCATTGAAGAAATAATTTGTGCAAGTCGCAGCATAGATGGGAGTATATTGTATGGCACAGCAATTGTTATTTGCTAATAAATCCCCTGTTATCGTCCATCCCTTGGTATTCAATAAATAGTTTCGGTCGTTTTGAGCGCTAAAAAAATATTTAATATTTTCAGCACCTAGTTGCATACTTATTGGTGTATTGATATTGGCACTCCAACCACCAAGCGTTGCTGAATAATTGCTGCAATCCATTCCGCAACTATCTAACATATTTTGTAGGTCAACACCTGAGTTGAATTGCCAATTGGCGAGAGATTGATTGAAATTATAAGCACGATGAAACATTCCATTCATATTAGTCACATTCATTGTATTCCAATTATTGAGAGGTTGGTTAAAAGAGGTAGCGCCAGCAAACATTAATCCCAAGGAGCCAAAAACAGAAGATACATCCCAATTTGCGATTGGCTGATTAAAACTATCTGCGTTGCGAAACATTGCATGCATATCCATCACCTGTCCGGTATTCCAATTGCCGATTGGTTGATTAAAACTAGAAGCCATAAAAAACATTCCACTCATTTGAGTCACAGTAGATACGTCCCAATTTCCAATAGGTTGGTTAAAAGAGGTAGCAAGATAAAACATCCCACTCATGTCAGACACATTGCCAGTATTCCAATTGCCAATTGGTTGGTTAAAAGAAGTAGCCTCAAAAAACATTGAACTCATATCAGTCACATTGCTCGTATTCCAATTTCCGATTGGTTGGTTAAAAGAAGCAGCCCATTGAAACATTTGCGCCATAGAATCCACATTGCTCGTATTCCAATTTCCGATTAATTGGTTAAAATTGGAAGCGGCGATGAACATCTTATTCATACTGGTAACATTTGCAGTATTCCAATTATCAACGGGTTGGTTAAAAGATTTAGCGGTACTAAACATCTCCCTCATATTAGTCACATTAGATACATCCCAATTGCCAACAGGCTGATTAAAAGAAGTATCATTATCAAACATGCCACTCATATCAGTCACATTAGAAACATTCCAACTACCGATAGGTTGGTTAAAAGCCTTAGCGCCGTAAAACATACTATTCATATCAGTCACATTTGAAACATCCCAATTGCCAATAGGTTGGTTAAAAGCACCAGTAGAAGAAAACGTCTCACTCATATCAGTCACATTTGAAACAATCCAACTATTAATATTAAGGGGGCTGTTTAATTGGGAGCAGGAGCGAAACATCCTTTTGCAGGAGATAACCGCTGATAAATCAGGTATATCCGTTGCAGAAATATTTAAATTCCAACATCCATGATAGGCGCTTTCCATACTAAGCCAGCCTACATTTCCCCATTGCTCGATGTCAATCAGTCTGGCTTTATCAACACCATAATTAATATTAACCCTATTAAAATTTGTTGGATTGATAGTAATTCGAATCATTGCCCCAACTGGTAAACCGGTAATATTTGCAGTGTTGCCGCTAATAGTTCCTGAGCCATTTGCGCCAGCCGGAATAGTTTCCCATGTATAATTAACAAGCCCTGAGGTGCCAACTCCAAAAGTAAGTGAGGTAGGGGAACCGCCCGGATTATTCATATTCCAAACTGTAATAAAATCAGCCGACAATACAATTCTTGCAAACGCAACAAAGAAAAGTGTCAGCAAGATTTTTTTCATGTGCGGTGGGTTTGCTAAACAAATGTAACTTATTTCTGATATAATTTAGTTGTGGATTCCGTCGAATTTTCCTGCCTTATGCTTCGACTTTCCGCTAAAGCGAGACAAGCGCTGAGCATGACAGGAAAATTAATGAGTCTATTAGCCCTTTTTTGAACTAATTAATTATCTGTAAATAGGAGCACTTTCACTCTTCTGTCAGTCTGAGCGGAGTCGAAGACAGACAGTCGGACGGCATATGAAACATCTTAATTATTTCCAAATTTTCCTGCCTTATGCTTCGACTCTCCGCTAAAGCGGGACAAGCGCTGAGCATGACAGGAAAATTTATAAACATTCGACTGCGCTCAGCATGACATGAAAATTTAGTATCATTCTACTTCTGCTACATTGACTATATTCACCCATCTGTCACTCTGAGCGCAGTCGAAGAGGACAGTAGTACATTGACTATATTCACCCAACTGTCACTCTGAGTGCTTGTCCCGCTTTAGCGGAGAGTCGAAGAGGACAGTACGATATTGCTTTTGCGGACAGTCGAAGACAGACATACAAATCTTCTACGCATCTCTTTTTTTTGTAAAGCAGATTTCCGTTACTTTTGCCCGAATTTTTTAAAAAATAAAGAAATACCAAGATGAGCGCAGCGAAAATTACCATGGAAAATGGCAAACTGAATGTACCTAATCAACCCATTATCCCTTTTATTGAAGGCGATGGCATTGATCCCGATATTTGGAAGGCAAGTGTACGTGTGTTTGATGCAGCAGTACAAAAAGCCTATCAGGGCAAAAAGAAAATTCACTGGATGGAAGTACTCGCCGGCGAAAAAGCCTTCAATCAAACCGGTACCTGGATGCCCGAAGAAACCATGCAGGCTTTTAAAGATTACCTGCTCTCTATTAAAGGACCACTTACAACCCCTGTTGGTGGCGGCATACGCAGTTTAAACGTTGCCTTGCGTCAGGAGCTGGATTTGTATGTTTGTCTTCGACCTGTTCATTATTTTGAAGGTACTCCCTCACCGATGTGGCATCCCGAAAAAGTGAATATGGTCATCTTTAGAGAAAACACCGAAGATATTTATGCAGGCATCGAGTACATGACCGGCACACCTGAAGCAAAAAAATTACTCGATTTTTTACAAAATGAATTGGGGGTCAAAAATATTCGCTTTCCTGAGACCACTTCTTTTGGTATCAAGCCGGTAAGTAAAGAGGGGAGTGAGCGCCTGATAAGAGCCTCTATTGAATATGCGATTCAACATAAAATGCCCAGTGTAACCATAGTACACAAAGGCAATATTATGAAATATACCGAGGGCGCTTTCAAAAATTGGGGCTATGAATTGGCAGAAAGAGAATTTGGTCTAAATGTATATACCTGGAATCAGTGGGAACAAACCAAAAAAGAAAATGGAGAAGCCGTTGCCAATGAAGAAATGAAAGTAGCAAGTATAGGCGGTAGGGTGATTATTAAAGATGCCATTGCAGATAATTTTTTACAACAAGCTTTATTAGCTCCGCAAGATTATAGTGTGATTGCTACCTTAAACTTGAATGGCGATTATATCAGTGACGCCCTGGCTGCACAAGTGGGAGGTATCGGTATTGCGCCCGGTGCAAATATTAATTACAAAACAGGGCATGCCGTGTTTGAAGCTACGCATGGCACAGCGCCACGTTTTGCAAATACCAATACTATGAATCCTTCATCAGTGATTTTAAGTGGCGTAATGATGCTTGAATATATGGGTTGGCAGGATGCAGCTGAAGCAATCACACATGCAGTGGGCAAAGCCATCCGCAACAAAAAGGTAACCATCGATTTTCATAAGTTAATGAAGGATGCCACATTATTGAAGACCAGTGAATTTGCTGATGAAATTATTCGTAATTTGTAGCAGAACATTCAATGATTCACTTTAAAGCTATCATCGAAAAATTTGGCAGTCAAGGCGAAAAAACCGGCTGGACGTATATTCTGATACCAAGTGAGTGGGCAGAAAAAATGAATAAAGGCATCAAAACCTCTTATCGTGTCAAAGGATTTCTAGACCAAATTGCGATTCAAGGCGTGGCCATCATTCCAATGGGTAGGGGTGATTTTATTTTGCCTTTAAATGCCAACCTACGCAAGCAACTCCAAAAGAAAAAGAATGATGAACTGGAAGTCAAACTCATAGTCGATACGGTTGCCTATGAACTCAATACCGACATGATGGACTGTCTACAAGAGGAAAAGGAGGCCTATGATTATTTCATGAGCTTTCCTCGCTCGCATCAAAACTATTACAGTAAATGGGTTGAGTCTGCCAAAACCGACACTACCAAAGCAAAGCGAATTGCCAAAATTATTCGCGCCATGCTACTCAAGCAAAGCTATGCAGAAATGATTCGAAGTGGGAGCGGGGAGTAGGGGTGCAGTGCTTTAGGTATGATGTATTTTTTGCTTAGCCCATTCATACGCAATCTCTAATTGTTGCTCCATCGATACATGGCTATTATCTAAATCTACTGCATCTGCTGCCTTTCGCAAGGGACTTATCTCCCTTGTCGAATCTAAATGATCGCGTTGCGCTAAATTGGCCTCCACTTCTTCAATTCGGACTGCCTCATTTTTTACTTTCATTTCATCGTATCGCCTTTGAGTACGAATTTGTTGATTGGCTGTCAGAAATATTTTTAATTCTGCATTCGGAAATACGGTAGTACCAATATCCCGTCCGTCCATCACAATGCCTTTATCAATGCCCAATTGCTGCTGCTGTTGCACGGCAAAATGCCGCACTTCCTCAAGGGTAGCAACCTGGCTAACATGATTGGCCACATTTAAATCACGTATTTCGGCATCTATATTCACACCGTTCAGACAGATTTTATTGTCTTCAAAATGTAATTTGATTTGTTGTAATGCTTCATGAATAGCCTGGGTATCCGATAGGTTGATATGCTGTTGCAAAAAGTAATACGTAATGGCTCTGTACATGGCGCCGCTGTCTACATAGGTGTAGTTTAATTTGGCGGCAAGTTGTTTCGCTAAGGTGCTTTTTCCTGTCGACGAAAAGCCATCAATAGCAATGATGATTTTTTGCATTTCTGAGTGCAAAGAACGAATAATCTGTTTTGCTTTCAAAATCCTTTTTTCCTAATGATATTCTAAATTGGGTGCATTATTAGCGATGAATGAAGGAACTCGTTATATTTGTTTACAAAATCTATCATATGAGTCAAAATAAGGCGTTAAATGTTACCTTAACCATCATCAGGGTATTTGTCGGTATACTTTTTATTTTTTCCGGTTTAATAAAAGCCAACGATCCTTCCGGTTTGGCCTATAAAATGGGCGAATTTTTTGAAGTATGGGCGCGCGAGGGTTATTTACCTTCTTTGATGCATTGGCTTAATACCTATGCCATGGCGATGTCTATTTTGATGATCACTTTTGAAATTGTAGCAGGTATCGCGTTAATTATCGGATACAGATTCAAATTGTTTTCCTTTCTGATTTTATTACTGACCATTTTCTTTACCTTCCTCACGGCCTATGCCATGTATAGTGGCAAAATAAAAGAGTGCGGTTGTTTTGGCGACTGTATCAAATTACAGGCAAATGAGTCGTTTATGAAAGATTTGATTTTGCTGGCCTTGATTTTAATTTTGGTTTTCTTTCGTAAGCGCATTGCAGAAGCTTTTTCGCCGAAAGTGGCTACTTCAATAATGGTGGCCACCTTTGCGATCTCCTTGTTGATGCAGTGGTATGTATTGAAAAATTTACCCGTTAAAGATTGTTTGCCCTACAAAATAGGGAACAATATTTTGAACGAAATGACACCGGGCCCTAACTATGTACCCGAAGAGGTGAAAACCGTTTTGGTGTACAAAAAAGATGGCGTGAAAAAGGAGTTTGATTTAACCAATTATCCTTGGCAAGATTCTACCTGGACATTTGACACCACTATCAACACGGTTGTAAAAAAAGCCCAAAACGAACCGACGATCAAAGATTTTAGTGTAAGCAATTACAATGGTGAGAATGTAACCAATACCGTTTTAACGTATAAAGGGAATGTCTTTCTATTATTTGTAAAAGATGTACATACTGCCAATACCGGAAATTTAGATCGTTTGAGAATATTAATTCAGGCATGTAAAAAAGCCAATGTGCCAATGCTGGTATTAAGTTCTAGTAATGATATTGAATCCAATAAATTTAAGGAAGAGCATAAATTGGATATCGAGTTTTTTACCATCGACCAAACCGTTTGCAAAACGGCCATGAGGGCGAATCCGGGATTGATGCTATTGCATAATGGCACCATTCAGGGAAAATGGAGTTATGCTAACTATCCTAATTTTAGTACCTTGAATCTTGATTTGAAAGATAATGCCCTGCCCTTATTTCCTGTGGCAGCACCTGCACCTGTTGCTCCTGTAGATACCGTTTCTACCCGTTAATATTGTATTTTTATTTTGAATTAATCCACACACGTGTTTCATTTTTTGCTTAAAAAAATATTGAATAGTTTTTTGGTGCTACTTGGTGTAGTGGGTATCGTATTTGTTTTATTTTTTGTACTGCTTCCTGCTGATTCGGCGCGACTTACTATGGGGCAACGTTCGGATGCCAAAACCATTGCTAATATCCGCAAGGAATTGTACTTGGATCAGCCAATACATAAACAATTTCTATTATACCTAAACGATCTTTCGCCCCTGGCCATTCACGGAAATGCGCAGGAAGAAAGAGAAAAATATCAGTATGTAAAATTGTTTTCGGTGGGCGCCGAAAAAAACCTTGTTGTGAAGCCGCCTTATCTCAGGCGTTCGTTTCAAACTAAAAAAGAGGTCAATGCCATGTTGATAGATGCTTTTCCAGGTACTTTAATTTTAGCAAGCCTTTCTATTTTGGTGGCTTCTTTTTTTGGAATCCTGCTGGGTATCATAGCAGCCTTAAAGCAGAATACCTGGCTCGATAGCTCGGCCATATTTACCAGTGTTTTGGGAATTTCGGCACCCTCATTTTTTGCGGGAATTCTCATTGCATATCTTTTTGGATTTTTGCTAAAGGATTATACAGGACTTAGTATTATCTCACCCATGTGGGAGTATGATCCCTTTACAGGCCGGCATTTGGTACTAAAAAGTTTGATATTACCGGTTGTAACACTATCAATCCGTCCCTTAGCCATCATTACACAAATTACCAGAAGTTCGATGCTGGATGTGATGAATCAGGATTTTATTCGTACCGCATTTGCTAAGAGACTCAGTAAACGGGCCGTGGTATGGAAACATGCCTTGCGAAATGCACTCAATCCGGTGATTACCTCAATATCGGGTTGGTTTGCCGAATTGCTTGCAGGATCCTTTTTTATCGAATATATTTTTGGATGGAAAGGTATCGGAAAGATCACGGTAGATGCCCTTAATAAATTTGATTTTCCGGTGGTAATGGGGGCCGTATTGTTTACCGCATTGATATTTATTATCATTAATATTTTGGTAGATATCCTCTATACCATTATCGATCCGCGCATCAAACGATAAATTAATCTTTAAAGTGGGGTTCCAGTATTTTTCGCAATCGCTCAGGCATAGCAACCCGCTTTTTGGTGATGGGGTCATAGAAGGTCAATGTCACTTCCGCTTTATGAAGCAATTCGTTTTGCTCATTGTATAATTTATGATGAAAGGTGATAAAGGGATGTTTGTGCAATTCAAAAATGGTGGTTTCTACACGAATCAACTCTTCATATAAAGCAGGTTTTAAAAACTTTGCATTCATTTTTACCACCGGCATTACGGTGCCATCTCGTTCCATTTCGCTATACGGATAGCCGGCGCCCCGAATCATATCTGCACGTCCCACTTCATAATAGAGGGCATAGTTGCCATAATATAAAAATCCCATTTGGTCTACTTCTCCATATCGTACTCTTACATGTGTTACCTTCGACAGCATTTTTTTAATGGCTTTTAGGAGTTACTAATTTTTTTTGTATCAAAATGCAAATCGGTGAATTTGGTTTTCTTTTTCAAAAAATAGGCGGCAATAATACTGTATGGATAGATGCCAAAATCATTCTTTTTGCTGATTAGCGATATGGACACTTGTCTTTTTCGATACCATTTTCCAAACGAAAGAAAAAAGCTCCAATGGGCTTTGATAATGGTACGTACTTCTACCCATTCTCCTTTTAGTAAACTTCTCATCCCACTGATTCCATCTAACATCAATCGAAAAGGGAGCATCCATAGTATTTTCGAAGCTGGGAGGTTTTTTAATAAGAGAACCAGGCTATTCCGATAATTGTAAAAGAGCTTTTTGCGGGCTACCATAGCTAATCACACTGCCTCCTATATGATATACCGTACTGCTGCCGCAATAGGCGATACGGTTTCCGGCATTTTTCATACGCCAGCATAAATCCACTTCTTCCATATGGGCATACAAATCAGGGTCCAAGCCACCCATTTGGTGATAAACGTCGGCTCGTACAAACATACAGCCACCACCTGCCCAAAATACTTCAATGGTATCGTTGTACTGATTTTGATCTTCTTCCAAAGTGAAAAAAATTCGACCTCTGCAAAATAGGTAGCCCCATTTATCTATAAAACCACCACCTGCTCCGGCATACTCAAATTTCGTTTTGTCTTTGTAATATTTTATTTTGGGCTGACAGGCTGCGATATCCGGATTGGCCTGCATGAGCTGATGTAAGGGCTGAAACCAGCCCGGTGTCACTTCAAAATCGGCGCTTAACAACACATAGTATGTTGCTTGAATCTGCTGCAATCCCAGATAGTACCCATTTGCGAACCCCTTGTTCACTTCGATGCTAACAATGGACACCTGCGGGAAATTATGCGCAACATAAGCGGCTGTACCGTCGGTAGAAGCATTGTCAACCAATACCACATCGTACAAGCCCTCCGATTGGGCTACTAATAAAGGGAAAAATAATTTATGTAAATCCTGACCGTTATAACTAAGTACAACTACCGCTGTGTCATGCTTGCAAACAATCATGCTTGCAACGGTTATTTGTATTTGGGATTGTATTGAGTGCTTTCAGGTACTACAATTTTTTCGGTGCTTTTGTAGGAACGAGTCCATAAGCCATAATTACAACCTATAAAAAACAACAGAAAACCAAATAAACCCAGATGAAACAAAAATTTCGATTTTGAAGGTTTGTTTAATTCAACATCAACCGGATTGTCGACGAATTCAATATGATTTTCCATGAATTTATTATTTTTAGGATGATGCAAAAGTAGAAACTAAATAGTGGATTTGCAAATTAGTTTATTGTTTTTTTATATATGTAACTAAGGCCTCGTTTTGCAGGGTAAAATCCACGGCTTTGATATTATACAACGCATTGTACTAAATTCCTCGAATATTGCATCTAGGGGCGGCGTATATATTGATTTTTCCAGGCATTTCTCGATAAAATGAAAATAAGAAAATGATGACGATTTTGTAAAATGTTGGTTTTCAATGGATTAAATAGTGTTAAAAAAAAGTAATTTGTCTTGGCACAATGTTTGTTTTATTATTCAACTTAAAACACTCAAAATGAAGAAGTTCCTAGGTTTTCTCCCATTTCTAATGCTCCTTTCTTTGGTCAGTACAGCGCAATCTGCCACTGAATATTTCGAAAATGCCATGAAATATAAACAAAAGGAGAATTATACCGAGACGGCAAAATTGCTGGCTAAAGCGCTTGCATTGGATCCTCAAAATAAAAGCATTAAACAGGAAATGGCCGATGTGCAATACCTTCGCAAAGCCTTTTTTGAGTCCATTCCATTGTATGAAGAGATGTTACAATCAGATAGTAAAAATCTCATAATTTTAGCTCGTTTGTCTGAAATGTATAGCATGAGTCCCAAAAAAATGAAAGCTGTTGAATATGCTGAATTGGCTTTGAAACTCAATCCAACGGACGGATATGTCAATAAAATGCTGGCTCGCACTTTTTATGAAGTGAAGCATTATCCGAAAGCGATTGCACAATATCGTATCGCAGAGAAGGCACTTCCTACTGATTTGGATGTCCCTTTTAAGTTGGGTTTTGTTGTCGAAATATCAATAATCATACAGAAGCTATGGCTTGCTTTGAAAGAGCCTTACAACTTGATCCCGGCAATGGAGCCAAAGCCTATGAACTGGCTAACAGTTGTTATGATGCCAATTATTATTTGAAGGCTACGGAATACTATCAAAAGGCCGAAGACAATAAACATTTTCTATCAAAAGGCTTTTATGATAATTGGGCCATGAGTTATGTGGAGTTAAAGGAGTATGATAAGGCACTTATCTATTATCGCAAAGCAAAAGAGTTTTCGCCATACGATAAGGATATCAATCTTTCCATTGCAGATACCTATATGAAGAAAGGTGATTTTGCAAAAAGCAGAGAAGTATTGGATGAGATGCTGCAATTGAATCCGAATGATGCCGAAGTAATTTACTCAAAAGGCATGACATACTATAAAGCCGGAAATACAGGCAAGGCAGAATCGTATTTTAATCAGGCATTCAGTATAGATCCTTCCATGAAAAGTTTACGATATACAAAGTCTAATTTTTAAGGTTTTAGCGAAGTGCTTTATCAAGGGTAAAACCAAAGCTCGATCCCACATCGATGGTACTCCTACATACTACGGTATGGTTATGAGCCTCAATAATATGTTTGACAATAGCCAAGCCTAAACCGGTGCCTCCATCACTTCTGCTTCGGGCACTATCCGTTCTAAAAAATCGTTCAAAAACTCTTAGAACTTGTTCTTCGGCGATTCCGATTCCATTGTCTGAAATTTCAATATAAATGGTTTTATCGTCCACCTCATAAAACCCTGCAGTGGTTTCTCCGTTTTCTCTGCCATATTTAATGGAATTTTCTACCAGATTGATTAGTACTTGTTTAATTTTTTGATTGTCTGCAAATACTTCCAAGGGCGATTCGCAACCTTTTTTGATAGAAAGTTTGATGCCTTTTTTGGAGGCTTTTTGCGAAAGTTCCGCGTACACATCTTTTACCAATTCCTGAATGGTAAATTCGCGTTTATGAATGGGAATTCGATTCGATTCAAATTTTGAAATCACATCCAGATCGTTCACCAAATCAGCCAAGCGATCAATCGATTTGGAAGCATTTTGTAAAAACGTCTCATTTACTTGATTGTCATGAAGGGCCCCGTCTAATAAGGTATCTATATAGCCTTGTGTAGCAAAAATCGGAGTTTTGAGTTCATGTGCCAAATTCATCAAAAATTCTTTTCTAAACTGCTCATTACTTTCCAATCGCTCAATTTCACCCTTTCGATCGGTTGCCCATTTTTCCACATCATCATTTACTTCTTCTAAGGTTTTTTGCGGTAAAATTTCAAGGTTGTAAAATTCTTCCCTTTGTGAAGCTTTTGTATTGGATATGAATTTATAAATCAATTTTACCTTTCTATAAATAAACTCTTGCAATACATAGTAGATCAACCCATAACTGATTAAACCAAGCAACAAAAGAGACAAGATTCCATAACGTACTGAGGAGGTATATAAATAACTGAGTATGGCAGCTACTACCGCTATGATGCTGGACACTACAAGGGCAAGTCTACCAGGAGAAATATTCTTACGATTAATCACTTAGTAAAATTAATGCGCTTTGCTGATATTCATAAAAATAATTTGGGACCACTCCGTATCATGCCTCTTGAGAAATGGTAGAAATGTAACATGCCGATACCTAATGTGGATAGGTTTTAGACTCAGGTTCATTTACCCATTTCAAGATTCATTTGGTAACAGGGTAAAGACAACACAAATTGGGCCTACGAGCGTTGATGAAGCACTTCATTCGTCAATTTGTTGCACGCATCGTTTTTTGAGCACAAATCCTTTTATCTTCATTTTCGGCCTTTTTATCGGCATACCAGCTTGCCATTTCTTCCCGTATTTTGTCCTCGCTGCTCGCATTGTCAAGCAATTGCTGATAGGTCCAATGTTTAATATCTAAACTATACTGCACTAAGGTCCAATAATTGTAATATTCTCTTGATGAAATAGTGCTGTCCTCCAAGGTTATTTCCCAGATGTTTGAATCCGATTGATGGAGTCTATCCAGATTTTTTACCAAATCATTTTGATCGCCCTTTTTTCTCGCAACATATTCCGCGTAGCCTTCCCATTTCCAATTAGGAATATCGGCAAAGGGTTTTGAATTCAACAGACCATAGCAATCAAATTGCAAACAGTGGGTCATTTCGTGAGCCAGCAGTTGCGCTAAATTCCATTTGTAGCCATTTAGTTCTACATAGTTTCCTTCGCAATTCATGCTTCCTTGCAATACCACTTTATTGTAAAAACCCCATGCAAAAGCGGGTCCACGAAGGACTTTAATTAGTTTTGGATAATTTGAGCCGTCATTCAAACAGATGTCTAGGTGAAGGTTTTGCCGGTATAATTCACTCTTTTTCAAATCGGAAAGGGCTTGATCGAGTACCTTTGTAAATTGGGTATTGAGGGGCTCATTATGAAACACCGCCACATTTTTATAGTGGGTTTTGTTTGCATAACTCAAAATAGGTTTTAAAATAATACCGAGTAATAGTGCAGCTATAAATAATACTGAAAACAGGATGCGCAATAGCCAATTTGTTGCTTTTCGTTTCATACGGTGGACATCAAAAATAGCAAAAACGATTCAAAAGGAAGCAGGTGCAATAGTAATTTAACGAAGAAAGTAAGGGGAGTGCTTAATTCTGAAATTTATATCCAACACCTTTTACGGTGGAAATAAAATCGGCATTCAGTTTTTGACGAATTTTTCGCACATGCACATCGATCGTCCTATCGCCAACAATGACTTCATTGCCCCACACTTTGTCTAAAATTTCATTTCTCAAAAATACTCTTCCCGGTTTGGACGCTAAAAGGGAAAATAGTTCAAATTCCTTTCTGGGAAGGGACACTTCTTTGCCTTTATGCACCACAAGAAATTTTTCTCTATTGATTTCCAAATCAGGAAAAATAATCACACTGCTGTCGTCTTCGGTAATTCTCCTGAATGCGGAGTGAACTCGAGATACCAACAATTTTGGCTTAATGGGTTTGGCAATATAATCGTCGGCCCCCAATTCTAATCCACGAATTTCTGATTTTTCATCTGAGAGTGCTGTTAGAAAAATAATGATGGTATCGTCAAAGTCCGGGTTGGCGCGAATTTCAATACAAGTTTGAATGCCATCTTTATGTGGCATCATAATATCCAATAACACCAAATCGGGTTTAAAAATACCCAACTTTGTGATGGCGTCCACTCCATTTTCAGCTGTTTCCACTTCGTAGCCATGCAATTCGAGATTATATTTTACTATTTGTAAAATATCCTTCTCGTCATCAACTACCAATACTTTTCCTAATTTTTTTTTCCATGTGGAATTTTTACAAAGGTAGGCAGGTATGGGCTCAGTTTATAGCTTTGGGGATTACGAAATTGTTAAGTTGTATCGATTTTTTTGTTATGCTTTGCTTTTCGTGCAATGGTTCTGGAATTGACCATTTTAGCGAGGTCGATAGCGATTTACCACAATGCCACATTCAAATGCAGTACTTTCCACCAAAGTGAGTTTTAGGTTGTCTTTAAATATTTTCAATCCATTACCAATGGCAGTAGGATTTACAAATAAATAATACTCATCAATCAAATTTTGGGCAATTAGGTTCGCCACCAATTCGGCACCACCATATACAATGATGTCTTTACCGGGGCTGTTTTTGATTGCGTTTACAGCTGTTTGTAACTCCTCTTTGCAAATTTCTGTATGCGCCCACGAATGCGTTTCTACCGTTTTGCTGAAAACAATTTTTGGGGTTTGATGAAAAAATACGCCGGAGCTATTTTCCGGATCTTCTTGGTTTTCTGCTACTGCTTGCCAATGTGGAATAAACCCTTCGGCTAGTTTACGTCCTAACAAAATGGTGTCAATTCTGGCCGTAATATCGGTTACGAAGTTTTTCAGTGAATCGTCCCAGTTCCATTCCATCCAATCCATTTCGCCCTCCGGACCGGCCACGTAGGCATCAATGGATGTTTGCATTTGTAGAATCAATTTGCGCATGTTGTATTTGTTTTTAATATGAAGTGAATATCAATTCTTTTTGATTTTTTGTTTCTTTTTAAGTAACATTTTTTCTTCGTTTTGCTTCACCCTATGGAGAACCATTTTTTTGATCAGTGCAAGAGGAATCGGTTGCTCAATCGCAAATTGAATGGTACCCTTACTCACTTTATACGGACTTAATTGTGAAGCAAACTGCTCTATCGTGGCAGCACTGCCGGGAAAGAAGCTACAATGATTTTTAAAACCGCCGAAATATACCAAGGGGCCATGGTATTTATAGGCCGGCATTCCATAGCTAATTGATTCCTCAGCTAAGGGTGCGTTTTCTCTTATTAGCTTGCGCAATTGATTCAATGCGGCTCTATGTGTTTCCGCTTGCGCTAAAATATAGTTGTCAACGGTATCATATAAAACAGATTTCTTTTCCATAATTGGGGCAAAATAAAATTACAATTTATTTGTCAGGCAACAAGATACCTCAAGGATTAAAATTTTACAAATTTGGTGCATCCATGTTGCGAAATTCAATGGATTGGATATGCTTGATGCAATTCTAAATAGGGTCAAAAAAATCCTATCAAGCAGAAGCATATCGAGCCGACATCTCGCAGTGATTCATTACTTTTTCTTCACGTTGCAAAAAAAAACGGCAACCTTGATAGTTGCCGTTTGAAGAATGTTTTTTTTAGTTTATTAGAAATAATATCCAAGACGCAATGCGATGGTATTGAGTCGAATATTTCCATCGCTAAATTTAGATCCGGTTGGATTTAATTGGGGTGTGGTGACATCGGTAAAGCCATTACGATACAACAAAGTAAAGAACACTGAATTCTTTTCAGTTAATTCATATTCAGCACCTACACCGAGCATCCAACCCATATTGATTGGAGTGGATTTGGCAAGACTTCCTAATTTTACTTTGGTTAGGGAAGGTAAATTAACACCAGGCGTTACGGTAGTGGCTATATCTCCTTTTTGACTTAATAAGAAACCCATATCAACACCGGTTTGTGCAAAAATTTTTATTTTATCAAATTGTGCAGCTTTCATTTTTAATCCAATGGGAACAGTAAGATATTGCAGTTTGTATTTCACTTCATTTTTATAGATATAACCTGAAGACTGTACAGCTTGAATCTTTATCCTTCACTGCCAAGGTACCGCCTCTCCAATCTAAACTGATACCTGAGAAGACTGTGTATCGTTCATTAATATTATAATCTGCGCACAGTCCGATAGAAAAGCCGACATTGTTTTTTATTTTATCAATGGTATAGCCATCAGCTTCATTCGCTACCGGTCTTAATGAATTAAAAGTAGGGCCTGTATAAATCCCAAATCGAAAGGTTTTGAATACATCCTTTTGTGCAAACATGGTTGACACGGCGGCGAGTACTATGAAAAGACTCATTGAAATTTTTTTTGTAATCATGATTCTGTTTTTTATATGTGTTTTAACAATATTTAATACACCTTTGCAAATGATTTTCTTAAAAATGTACGAGCAAAAGTACCTATATAATCGTCGTTTGGTATTAAACGTTTGTTATTTTGCCATTTTGCTTTTTTTGGGCTCCTGTCAAACCAATGTGCAAAAAAAGATTGATACAAGTGGCATCGATATTGATTTTAAAACCATTCATTATTATCATGATGTGTATGCCCTTGATACCAATGCACTTGAAGAGGGTATTGAGCTGTTGACCGACAAGTATCCGCTTTTTTCATCCATTTTTTTTAATGAATTGACCGGATTCAATGCCAATCATAACAAGGACACGTTTTTAGCTTCGGTGCGGCATTTTTTGACCTATAAAGATTATCGCAACTTGTATGATACCGTGCAGAAGAATTTTCCCAATACTAAAAAACTAGATAGGCAACTTGAAACGCTTTTTAAACACATAAAATATTATTTTCCGGATGAAAAGTGGGGTGCCGTCTACTATTTTATCTCTGGTTTGAATCAATGGAGTGCTGTTACGGTGGATACCCTTTTAGGAATTGGTTTGGATATGCATTTAGGAAAGAATTTTCCGTTTTATCCTTCAGTGGGCTTGCCCTTATATCAAATTGAATTGTGCGAACCGGAGTATATAGCGGTGAATGCTGCACGAACTATTTTTGAAAACAGATTTCCGCTTAATCCTGAAGGGAAAAATTTATTGGATTTGATGTTGGCGAAGGGGCTTCAAATGACTTTTTTGGAATACACCCTTCCGGAATTGTCTGACGAAATGCTCATTGGCTATTCAACGCCACAGTTGAAGTGGTGTCAGGAAAATGAGCGGATGATCTGGAGCTATTTTAAAAAGCAAAATTTGTTGTTTTCTACCCAATGGCAGCAAATTATGAGGTATGTAAATGAAGGACCTTCCTCTACCGGCATGCCGCCCGAATCGCCGGGAAATATTGGCACTTGGATTGGTTGGCAAATTATGAGAAGGTACTTGGAGCAACATCCATCGGTAAAATGGAATAGCTTGACTTTAAAGAATTTGGATAGTCAGAAATTTCTTTCAGAAGCGAAGTATAAACCCTAACTAAAGAAAGGCTGTTGGTTGCGTAAAGTTTGCTCGCAAAGTCGCAAATAGAAAAAGCCTTGAAGAATAGTGAAGTTTGCCTGCAAGGAGGTACAGTGATTTTTCGAAAGCAAATTCTTTATAAAAATTTTGCTGTATAACCTTTCTTACAGGCTAGCAGACCTGCATAAGGGCCTTCATACATTATTTCTCCACCGGCTTCACCACCTTCGGGTCCTAGGTCAATAATCCAATCGGCATTGCGAATAATATCCGTATTGTGTTCAATCACAATAATGGAATGCCCGTTTTCAATCAAGGCTTCAAATGAACCCAACAATTTGTGAATATCATTGAAATGTAAGCCGGTGGTCGGCTCATCAAAAATGAATAAAATCTTTTTGCCAAAATAACTTTTATCCAAAAAGGAGGCCAGTTTAACCCGTTGTGCTTCGCCACCACTTAGAGTATCAGATGATTGGCCTAGTTTGATATATCCCAAACCTACATCTTGCAAGCATTTAATTTTATCCGCTATTTTCTTAGTATCCGAAAAAAGGACTAAGGCCTCATCTACACTCATATCCAGTATTTCAGCAATATTTTTTCCCTTATACAGTATTTCTAATATTTCCTGCTTAAATCGTTTTCCTTTGCACATTTCGCATGGAAGATGCACGTCCGCTAGAAACTGCATTTCGATGGTGGTTTCCCTCACCTTTACAATGATCACAACGCCCCCATCAACATTAAAAGAAAAGAATCCGGGTGCATAGCCTCTAACTTTAGAAAGTTGCTGATTACTAAACAAGGCCCTGATATCATCGTAGGCTTTGATATAACTAATAGGATTTGATCGAGATGATTTTCCGATAGGATTTTGATCGACCATCTCTACTTGCTCAATGGCCTGAAGGTCTCCGCTAAGTTCTCCAAAACTCCCCGGTTTTAAGGTATAGTCGCCTTTGGCATTTTTGAGTGCCGGATATAAAATATGTTTTATCAAACTGGTTTTGCCCGAACCACTTACCCCTGTTAATACGGTCAACATATTTAAAGGGAAGCTAACCGTTATGTTTTTTAAATTGTGTACATCACAGTCGCTCAAGGTTATTTTATTAACCGGTTTGCGTACATTTTTTTTGTTGCCAACCTTTAAATCGCCCAATAGGTATTTTGCGGTTAAACTTTTTTTATTTTTTAAAATGGATTGATAATTTCCTTCGGCAATCACTTCGCCTCCTAAATGCGACGCAAGGGGGCCCATATCAATAATATGATCGCAAGCCTTCATAATATGTTCATCATGTTCCACTACCACTACCGTATTGCCGAGGTCACGCAATTGTTTTAGTATTTTTATCAAGCGATGGGTATCTCTGGCATGCAGGCCGATGCTGGGCTCATCAAGAATGTATAAACTGTCACTAAGATTACTTCCAATGACTCGAGTCAGTTGTATTCGTTGACTTTCACCGCCACTTAAAGTATTGGCCGTTCGATTAAGGGTTAAATAACTCAACCCAACATCTAATAATGTTTTCAATCTGATTTCCAACTCGAGTAAAATTCTTTTGGCAATTTCGGCATCATGCGGTTTGAGTGTCAAGGTGCTAACCCATTGATGCAATGAATCAATGGGGCTATCGAGCAAAGTAGCAATATGGGTATTGTTTATTTTGACATACAAAGCATCTTTGCGCAGTCGGGTTCCTTCGCAGCTGCTGCAGCGGGCCTTTCCTCGATAGCGAGACTGCAGCACACGGTATTGAATTTTGTATACATTTTCTTGCACCATTTTAAAAAAAGCATCAATACCATGTTTCCCATTCCATAAAATTTTCAGTTCTTCTGCGCTTAGATTTTTTATAGGTTTATGAATTGAAAATACTTCGGCATGATGCCTAATAAAGGCCTGTTTCCATTCGCTCATTTTTTCGCCATTCCAGCAAGCTACCGCCCCTTCATATACCGACAAATGTTTGTTGGGAATAATCAGGCTTTCATCCAAACCTATGACGGTGCCAAATCCTTCGCATTCCGGACAAGCGCCATAAGGGTTATTATAAGAGAAAAAGTTTGGGGTAGGCATTTCAAATCGAATCCCATCGGCCTCAAATCGATTGCAAAAATGCTTCAAGGTTTTTCCGTTCAATTCCAAATACACATCGCCATTGGTTTCATCAAAGGCAGTTTGAATACTATCTGCCACCCGATGCAATTCATCATCGTCAAAATTTCGGGTAATGAGTCGGTCAATTAGGATATACGTTTGTTTAGAATCCATTTTTATTTTTTCTTGCTCAAGTATTTCTTCAATCGATAGCGTTTCCTTGGTTTTGGAGTTGTATAATCGGGTAAAGCCCTTGTGTAACAAATCGTCTAAATAGTATTTCAAGTTCTTTTCAATTTCCTTTGGTAAAGGAATCGGAATCAGAATTTTGGTTTCAGGGGCCGCTTCGGCAATAAATTGTACCACATCTTTTACCTCATCCTTTACCACTTCTCGTTGACTGATGGGAGAATAGGTTCGTCCAATTTTGGCAAATAGTAAACGCAGGTAATCATTGATCTCGGTCATGGAACCAACCGTAGATCTGGGCGTCCGGGCGCTTACTTTCTGGTCAATGGCAATGGCTGGGCAAAGTCCTTCAATCATATCGACATCAGGTTTTTGCATACTTTTCATAAATTGACGAGCGTAGGAGCTTAAACTTTCTACATAGCGTCTTTGGCCTTCGGCAAATAGGGTATCCATAGTAAGTGATGACTTACCGGATCCGCTTACTCCGGTGACCACGGTTAATTTATTATATGGAATATCTACATGAATATTTTTGAGGTTGTGAACCCTCGCTCCTTTAATTTTTATATCTAAATCTTGATTTCTCATTGGAGGCTGCAAGGTAAATCAAAAATTGAAATGAAAATCATGCGATTCATTGTCATGCTATCATTTGGGCTGTTCTGTAATACCCTGTATAGCTGAATCCTAATTTCTGAATAATTGCTATCTTCGTATTAAAGTAAAAGCAATGCTTAGGTTTTCTTTAAACCTTATTTTTATTTTAATTGCTGGTCATCAATTTCAGTGCATGGCACAGAGTATGATCCGCTATGATTCAAGCACCATATTGTTAATTAAGGGAAAAGATAGTATTCTTATTGATGCCCCGTTGGATAAGAATAATATTTTAGGTGCGCCGGCGGAGTTTTATTATAGAGATAATATAGAAGAATTCTTAAAGATCAATTTAAGGTATCCTGAGGAAGCCATTAAAAATAATATTGAGGGTGTGGTTACAATTTATGCCGAGTTAAATTGGGGCGGAAAATTAAATGATATAAGGGTCGGCCATTCAGTACATCCTCTATTAGATGCGGAGGCGCTTCGTATTGTAAAAAGTATGTCGAATTGGGAAGTGGAAAATCTAGCCACCATAGTGTTTTTGATTCCATTCAAACTTTAGTATTATTATGAAACCCTTAGTACAAGATGTTTGACTATACTAAGGTGCGCATCGTTAATTAAATCAGTTTTTGAAATTTTACTGATATCCTATCTTAAAACCTAGTTGCATGACAAAATACACCTGCGTCATGGGACGCGTCTGCAGAATCGGGTTTTGGTGAGTGCTATCCGATTTTTGGATTCATTCCAAATCTCAAAAATTGAAAGCAATATGTACTCTTCTGCTATTCCTTTATTATATTAGCTGACAATTCCTATGAAAGCAAAATATATAATCATTGCATGTATTGTTTTTTCTTTTATTTGGGCCCCATCATTTGCCCAAAATCTTTCTATAACCAAGCCCAACACGTACGCCGTAATCATTGGTATTTCAAAGTATAAGAATGAAGGCATCGATAAACTTCAGTTTGCTCATAAAGATGCAGAGGCGTTTGCAAATTATCTAAAATCCAATGCAGGTGGAAAGGTGTCCGATTCAAATATTGTGTTGCTACAAAACGAGAAAGCTACTTACACTGCTATCTATCAGGCATTGGACTGGTTATTGGAAGTTTGCAAAGAAGGGGATCTGGTTTATTTTTTCTTTTCAGGTCATGGTGATATGGAAAACAATACCATTTATAAACTCGGTTTTCTTATATCATATAATACGCCCCGAAACAACTATATCAACAATGCAGTACGTATTGAAGATCTAAAACAATTATGCCAATACCTTATCCGTAAAAAACCAAGGCCAAAGTCATCATGGTGACCGATGCTTGTCACAGTGGAAATTTAACCGGAAGCGATTTTAAGGGAGGGTTTTTGGTGGGCGAGCAATTACGGACTGTCCAGAACAACGAAATTCGATTGGCTTCCTGTGCAACCGACCAATTGTCAGCAGAAGATAAAAAATGGGGCGGTGGTAGTGGTGTATTTACGTATTATTTGATTGATGGACTGAAGGGTTTGGCCGATTCCGGAAAAGACGGTGCCGTTACGGTAAAGGAACTTTCAAATTACTTAAAGAGCTCTCTTGAAAGAGACCCGGTGTTGAAATCGCGAAAGCATGTCCAGACACCTGTGGTAAAGGGGAATGAAATCTTTGCCATGTCCAAAGTGAACAGCAGTGACTTGAATAGGGTGCTGGTTCGCAATGTGGCAATGGAAACGCCACCACTAATGGATTTGGCTCCTTTGCCCAAAGATTTATCGAGCTACTTTTTTGATTTGGTGGCAAGCCGCGAAATAGAACAAATGTTTGATTTTATTGCCTTGAGTAAACTAGAGCCTAGTGAAATCGTTCATGCTATGCAAAGGGATACCATTTTTTTGAATAGGGCTATGGAGGCCAATCGCTATGCTCCGCCCAATAACCCGCTATATGACACGGCCAAACTATCCGAGTATGCCCGTCAATTAAAATCCAACCCCTATGCCCTAAAGAGATGTCAAAAAAAATTAGTGGAACTTATTAGTAACCGGGGGCAAGAAATCATCAACTTGTATTTGGAGGGAAATGCAGAAGAAATTGAAAGACGACGCTATTACAACAGTGTTAAAAATGAATACGGACAATATGCAAAGATGTTTGAAGTAGCCATGAAGCTTTGCGATACAAAAAGTCCATTAGCAAAAATATTGGCTATTAAGTATCATTATTTTAGCTCAGTGGCCTTACGAATCGGTCTTTTTATTGCGAAAGATACTACCGGCATATTAGATAGAGCCTATGCTGAAATTTTAAAAGCATATGAATTGGAGGATAATGCCGCTTATATACATACTGAATTGGGTAATTTTCATTTTATGAAGGAGCGGTATGCAGAAGCAGAAAAATCCTACCAAAAAGCGATTGACATTGCACCCACCTGGGTAATCCCTTGGTCTGCCATGGCCTCCTTGGCGATTGTAAAAAGAATTACGATCAGGCTTTGAAGATTTTGGCGAAAGTAGATTCTTTACAGAAAGATTATCAACCGGGCTTGGTAAATGCCAGTACTGTATTTATGCAAAAGAAAAATTGGCTTATAGCAGAGGAGTTGAATCGAAAAGCAATCCACTTGAACTCTCGTCATTATTTGCCTTTCGAAAAATTAGGTTTTGTATACACAGCTACAACACAATATGCCCTTGCGGATAGTTTTTTTTATGAGGCGGAAATAAGAAAATTGGGATATAATTTGCGAGATGTTCGGATCGACGGTCCTTTATTTGAAGAAACTAAGTTGGTAAAAATCGACCCTATACGTTGCATAGTACCGTCAAAATTAAATGAAAATGATGTGATGAGCTTTTTTATTAAGGGGCGTTTATTCTTGCAAGAAAAGGATGACTCTGCTGCTGAAATGGCCTTTAGAAAAGTAATAGATATAGACAAAAGCAATCCATTGGCCTTTCATTATCTTGGTAAAATGAAGTGGAGGCAGAAAAAATGGCAGGAAGCAGAAATATTTCTTACCTATGCCATTCAGTATTATTTGGACTCGGTTCGGTTTGATGCTTATTGCGATAGCGTTGCAAAGTATCTTACGAATTATGCGGATAAAAAATGTGTTGATTCAGCATTCAGAAAGAGTCACTACATGATATTGGATGATTACTTTCTGTTAGCTGATGCGTACGAAAATTGGGAACATTATAGTGAGGCTGAAGTTTTATACGAGCGCGCTATTCAAATAGATTCAACATATAGAGGCAGTTACTGTAAACTTTGGCAATTATTTGAAAAGCTCAGACGATATGAGGATGCAGAGGTTGTTTTATATCGTTACAAAAATCTCTTTAAAAATGGGTTGATGCAATTGAATGCATTTTATAAACGAGTAACGAACGCCTTACCCCAATCAGCTGCGTGGCATTATAAGGCAGGAAGTTTTCATTACAAAGAAGCTTCTTTATTTGCTCATTTATACCAAAATGATGTGTACCGCAATGCGGCTGATAAAACGCTACTAGGAGTGGGAGAAGATACCTTACGTGTGTCTGATTATGAATCTAAAAATGGAGCATTTGAAATCAAAAGTACGGGTTTTCGTTGCAAGCCCGGTGAAGTAATTGAATCGCCTAAACGAAAAAGTATTTTGTATCTATTGAAGGCTGATTCATTGTTGAGCCATACTGAACTAGATACGCAAAAAACGGAAATGCTTGCCGATATGAATGCGAAAATTGGCGATATGTATATGGCGCTAAACAGCACCATCGATGCCTTTCCTTATTATCAAAAATCCACTCAATATCAAGGTAATAATGCCAGCATTCGGCAGAAATTGGTTGATAGCTGGGATGCCAATTTTCATTTTCAAGAGGCTATGTTACAACTTGATACACTGTATAGCGATGGGACCATTAGTTATTCAAAATTGCTGCTTTTGGCTAAATATCGCATGCATTCCGGAACGTTTGATTCGGTAGTTGCCTTAATTGTTAGGGCGCAAACGATTCATCCCTTTAAAATGCCGCAACATCCTGATTTGTTGGGTAGATACCACTACTTAAAAAACCAATATGAGTTGGCCGTTTTGCATTATACCGAATATTTGAAATTAGTTCCAAACGATGCGTCTACCATGTATACGCTCGCAAAATTGCAGTACAGTATGGGCAATTCGCCAAAGTGTTATGAATGGCTCAAAAAATCAATCGATGCAGGGTTTAAATGCTATTGGGTTTTGAAGTATGATCCGCTTTTAGAAAAAGAGCGAACCAGTAGTAAATGGATTCAAATGACCGCAGGTATTCAACCAAAACCCTTTCCGGAAAAAGTAAAGACTGAGTAAATGTGATGAGTGCCGTATTTTCAGTGTAATGAGAATCGCCTTCAATGACAGTTTGAACTGCTTCCAATAAAGTTGTGTTTTGAATTTTCAACGATGTTTATGAACATGGTATTGAATTTACCAATGGAGTATTGTAGATTTACAAGATATCTATGAAAAAAGGAGCATTCGGTCTTACACTGAGTATCATATTCACTTGGTTGGTAGGTGTCCCTTATAGCCTATTATCGCAAGGTCAGTTAGGCGTGTCCTCTAAGGTCTATGCCTTAGTAATAGGCATTTCCGATTATCAAAATGAGGGGATTGATAAACTTGACTTTGCACATAAGGATGCAGAGGCATTTGCCGACTATTTGAAATCCAATGCAGGTGGGGCCGTTCCGGACTCCAATATCGTTTTGCTGCAAAATGAGAAAGCTACCTTTGCCGCTATTTACAATGCATGGGACTGGTTGTTGGAAACCTGTAAAGAAAATGATCTGGTATATTTTTATTTTTCAGGTCATGGAGATATGGTAAATAGTACCATGTACAAATTGGGTTTTCTTATTTCATATAATACCCCGAGAAGCAACTATATTAATAACGCCGTACGCATCGAAGACCTGAATAATTATGCCAACACCCTTTCTGTAAAAACAAAGGCAAAAGTTATCTTGATTACAGACGCCTGTCATAGTGGTAATTTGGCAGGTAGCGACTTTAAAGGAAATCTGTTGGTAGGCGAGCAACTAAAGACGATTCAAAATAATGAAATTCGGATTACCTCCTGCGCACCCGACCAACTTTCGGTGGAGGATAAGAAATGGGGCGGAGGTCGAGGTGTCTTTTCATATTATTTGGTCAATGGGCTTATAGGCATGGCAGACAAGGAGAAAGACGGAACGGTATCCGTGAAAGATATTTCCAATTACTTGCAAACCTCCCTGAGTAATGATGTGGTACTGAAGCAGAAGAAGCATAGGCAAACACCAATCATCAAGGGAATGGATGATTTTAAATTGTCTAAAGTGGATCCGACAAAGGTGTCTGCCTTGCAAAACGATGTCAGCCCTATTACTGCTATGGAAGGGGATTTGCCACCATTGCCACCGGATCCCAGTGCCTATTTTTTTTATTTAATAGAAGGCCGCGAACCGGAAAAACTATTTCAATTTAAATTGTTGAGCTCCTTGCAACCCAAGGATATTTCTTTGGCTATGCTGGATGATACTCTTTTCAGAAATAGAATGGTTCCCGAAAAAAACATGCTGGATAAACTGAAACAAAAACTACAGTCAAACCCAGACGCTTTAAAAAGATTTAATCGAAAATTGGTGGATATATTAAGTACCCGTGGGCAAGATATTATCAATTTGTATTTGAGTGGCGATGAGCAAGAAATGGAAAGAAGACGCTATTATAATAGTGTACAAAATGATTATGAAGTGTATGCCAAAATGTTTGAGGTAGCCGTGAAGTTAGCTGATGCCAAAAGTCCTTTGTCTAACATTTTACAAATTAAGTATCGATACTTTTCCGGTGTGGCATTGCGCTTACAAATACCTCTCGCGAAAGACCCGTTGCCTTTAATTGAACAGGCCTTGGAATTTCAGAATGCTGCCCTGCAATTAGAAGAAAATGCCGCCTATATCCACAACGAGTTAGGTTTGCTCTATAAAATGAAGCAAAATTTTGCCAAAGCCATTTCATCCTTTACCACCGCTACAGAAATTGCCCCGACTTGGGCAATCCCTTGGTCCAATTTATCGAATATTGCCCTTCGGCAGAAGAAGTACGATGAGGGCTTACAGAACAGCTGGAAGGCTATTGAAAGACAAGGAAGTTATTCGGCCCCCTATGTTAATATTGGTAGTATTTATGAGGAGCAGGGAAACTATTTGTTGGCAGAAGAATATCTTCGAAAGAGTATTGAACTCAACTCGCGGCATTATGTACCATTTGAGCGACTGGGTTACGTCTATATGCACACTACGCAATATAGCTTAGCAGATAGTTTTTTCATGAAGCCGCCATCCGAAAAAAAAAGGATTTAATATTACCGAATTTACAGATGCAGAGGGTGATGGGCTTCCGGATGCTTTGGACAAAGAACCTGTATTATCCTGTACTATACCAACTAAAATTAATGATAAAGATGGAATTACCTATTTTGTTAAAGGGTTGATTTTAGCTGAAATGGGCGACACAGTCAAGGCTGAAGCGGCGTACAGAAAATGTATTGAAATCGATCCCGCCAATCCTTTGGTTTATCATTATTTGGGTAAAATAATGTGGAAGCAAATGCGCTGGCAGGAAGTAGATGTTTACTTGCAGAAGGCACTGCAAACGTATTTGGCACCTGAATCGTTTACTCGTTTTTGCGACTCCGCAGGCAAATTCATTACGGACCAAAATCCCTGTATTCGAAAGAAATGGGAGAAATCATATTATAATCGAGGAGAGGACTACTTCCTTTTGGCAGACGCCTATGAAAAGTGGAATCACTTTAGTCAGGCTGCTGAATTATATGAAGCATTTATTAAAATAGATCCAGCCTATTCGGGGGCGTATTATAAACTATGGAGACTTTATGAGCGTATGGGACGATTTGAAGATGCGGAAGAAATATTGATGAATCACGATACTCATTGTAATGGGGGGAAAGAGCAATTGAATGCCTTTTATGAACGTACTACCAAGGCGCTTCCCACCTCAGGGCACTGGCATTACCGAGCCGGTTGTTTTCAGTACCGAGTGGTAATCCGAAACTTTGAGCAATATAGCGGTGAGCTATTTCGAAACCAACCGGATGAAGCTATAAATAGCCGTAGAGATAACCTTGAATATCAGTCTCCGGTTATCCTAGATTTAATTCCTCCCATTATGGGTACCAATGAATCTATGGACCTTGGAATGGGTATTAGTACTCCCAAACGATCTGCTATCCTCTATTTATTGAAGGCGGATCAATACCTTACCGATACTAATTTAATAGCTGATGCGAACGAAAAAATTGGGAATGTATTTGTGGCCTTACAAGCCCCACAGAAAGCCTATCCCTATTTTCAGAAAGCATGTGCTTTGCAAGGTGTCAATGCAAGCACTCGAATAAAGCTTGTAGATTCCTACGATAAAAATTACCAATTTCGAAATGCTCGAAAACATTTAGATACCTTGTTAATGAGGCAAGAAATCGATCTCAAGAATTCACTTTTACTAGCAAAGTATAAAACGCATGCTGCTGAATTTGCCGGCGTGGATTCCTTGCTAGCAAAGGCAAAAAAAATACAACCATATCCAACTCCTGAATTATATGAATTGCAAGGGAGGTATTATTTTTTGTCCAAAAAGTACTCGGAGGCATTTTCGCAATACAGCAATTATCTCACACTCAAACCAATGGATGGGTCTATTCAATACGGTCTGGCACGACTATCAAAGTTGCAAGGGAAGGAGAAGGAGAGTCTAGAATGGCTTGTAAAGGCTATTGAATCTGGTTTTGAGGCGTATTGGGTATTGCAGTTGGATCCGATTTGGGACACAGAACGTCGCGGAAATTCAAAATGGCAGAAAATTTGCGAACGCGTTCAACAAAAACCTTTATACGATTCCCAACTGGAAAAATTTGAAGATAGCTTTCCAAAAACAGAGTAGCCTTTTTATATATTGCATCGGTAAGAAGATTCAAGGAGGAAGCAATCGTTTTTATAAATCATTACAGCTGCATTGTTGCATTCTATTACTTACTTAATAACTCGGTAACTGGGACTTTGATTACAAATATTTGAAACAATTTTTGGCGTATCGCAATAAGTTCGGCTTGCTCGAAATGCGGTATTTGTTTTGGCCTCCTCTAACACTTTAAACCAGGTGATTCCGGCTTGTGTTTGACTGCAGTTAAGCTCCAAAGAGTTTTTGAAGAAATTCGTAAAAAAACCACCATATTGGTTGTTACTAGTAGCCTTTTGGGTTCTATCAGCTGCAGTCGCTAAAATCGAAACGCTTCCGCTTAGAAAGAGGGCTCTGATATTGTTCATATTTAATACCAGTGGATTGCTTTTCATCTTAAGTGGCGCCACTCCAACTGCGTTGGTAGACTCTACTAAATTATTGCAACAGTCACTCAACACAATATTCACCCGCGCACCTTTCTTTCTGATGATGGAGTCAATTGTAGCCATTTTCATGGCCTCTTTCAGATAATGCTGGGAGTGGTTAGCCCGTAGGTCAATATAAGGATAACGCTCTGGATCCTCTTCTTTTCTAAATCCATGACCTGAATAATAAAACACCACAATATCATTCGGTGCCGGTTTTAATTTGGCAAGGGCATCTTGTACACTTTTCTTGCCATACTGTTTTCCCGCTACGGTACTTACTTTAATAGTGCATCCAAGATATAGCGCAATTCTCCTAAATAATTGCGTAATTTTGAGGGTGTCCATCGCACAGGAAGATCCTATTTTGTCTTCTAAGGTGTTGGCCACCACTAACATGTGAATGGTCATTTTCTTTTCTGCAGCACTTATATCTTTTGTATTACTTCTAAAGAAATTGGTCAGAAATTCGTCCCCTTCCTGAAAATAGTTCTGAAAAAGGGCTTCAGTCATTTGTTCGGCTGATACAAAAGAGGCTTTAAAATTAGCCTCAGCATCCTTTACTTTGTTACCCAATTCATCTAGTTTCATCATAGAAGAGGGCGCTAATTCGCCCGTAGCCACATTGGCAGTGAATAAAAAAATATGAGAGGGTTTTTCGGTATTGGGGTCACCCAAAAATATTTCAGGCTCAATTGTTTTTATATAAAGTTGAGTGGTATCCACTTTGCCATTTTCTCGGGTGATATATTCTTCATCCAATGACATGCCCAATAACATGGTTTCATTCGTTTTGGGATCGGTGTAGCGTTCGCGTAAAAACCCGCTTCCGTCCTCATTTTGAAAGAAGAGTGCATAGGTTTGTGTAGGGATGCCCGCAATTTTCTGCTTAAATTGAAATTGAAAAACCGCTTGTGCCTGCAAACTTATCGAGTAGAGCAGACACAAGGGTGCTACAATTAAATGTTTATTTCTCATAGTTTGGTAATTCGAATAGTAGGTAAAGGTAAATAAATATCGTAGAGAAATACAACTGCGATTTGAGCCAGCATTTAGTAGGCTTCTTACAGGTGAAATCCTGACACTTGTTTTCAAGTATTGGTTGCATAGCTGCGTCCGTTTTTTGCTACCGGTCCTATAAAATCAATTCGGATATTTCAAAAACTATATTAGATTTGTTTGATTAAAAACGAATTTATGAAGCATGCCCTTTTGATAGTTATTTTTTGTGCCCTAAACGCCACTCTTTATGCACAGGGAAAAAAGGAAATTTCTCTCGAGGATATTTTTACAAAAGGAACGTTCAAACAAGATATGGTTGCCGGCTTTCGATCTCTCAAAGATGGAAAATATTATTCTGAATTAAGCAAAGAGAATGTGCTTCAAAAGGTATCCTTTGAAACCGGAAAACCGGAAGCTACGATCGTAAATTTTAAAGAGTTACGATTTAATGGCGAGGAACTTAAAATCGATGATTATTCGTTCAACGAAAATGAAACAAAACTGTTGCTGTTCGCTGAAAGTGAAAATATTTACAGACGATCGGTTTTACATCGAGCATATGTTTATGATATTCAATCAAAGAAAATTGAACAGGTACGAAAGGAAAAAGTATTGCATGCATCCTTTTCACCACTTAGCGATAAGGTGGCCTATGTATTTGATAATAATTTGTATTACTACGATATTGTGACCAATGAAACCGTGCAGATTACTGAAGATGGTAACTACAACTCTATTAATGGCAATTGTGATTGGGTGTACGAAGAAGAGTTTGAATTTACCAGGGCATACGAATGGAGCGACAAGGGCGATTTTATTGCCTTTTATCATTTTGATCAAACACAAGTACCTGAGTACAGTTTCCCTGTTTACGATAAATTGTACCCTACTGAGTACAAGTATAAGTACCCCAAAGCTGGAGAAAAAAATTCTATAGTGACTATTAAAATTTTTACTATTGAAGAAGCACGCACTGTAATTTGTGATATCGGTGAGGATGAAGATATTTATATCCCTCGAATTAAAATCAACCCGTTTAATAATACATTAGTTGTGTACAAACTTAATCGATTGCAAAATCATTTAGAATTGTATGAAATCAATAGCCGAAACGGGAAGTCCAAACTTATTTATAATGAAACGAATAAATATTTTGTAGAGATTCATGACAATATTACGTTTTTGAAAAACAGTAAAGGCTTTGTGTATACTTCAGAAAAGGATGGCTTCAATCATATTTATGTGCATGATATGGAGAGCGGCGAATCTACCCAAATAACCAGGGGAAAATGGGAGGTTACCGAAATTGAAGGTGTGGATGAGAAAGCGAACCTAGTTTATTTTATGAGTACGGAAGTGTCGCCCCTAGACAGGCAACTGTATGAAATCACCTTGCAAGGCAACGCCAAAAGATGTATAACGCCTGAAGCCGGTTGGCATGATATTACATACAATAGCGATTATTCTTATTTTTTGGATAAGCATTCCGAAATTAATAAGGTATCAACCTTTACGCTCGTTAGCAAAAACAATGCGAAGCGTTTATTGAAAGATAATGCCGATTTAAAAAATAAGATGAGGGAGTATCAGCTTTCTGAATTTGAATTGTTTAAAGTACCTGGTAAAGACGGAACCCTTTTGAATGGTTGGTTGCTCAAGCCCCATAATTTTTCAGAGGATAATCAGTATCCCTTATTAATGTTTCAATACAGTGGACCGGGATCGCAACAGGTGATGAATCAGTTTGCGATCGGAAATATGTGGTGGTATCAATTGCTGGCACAAAACGGCTACATCATTGTGTGCGTGGACGGTACTGGTACCGGATTTAGAGGCGAAGAATTTAAGAAGAAAACCTATCTTCAATTAGGGAAATATGAGAGCGACGATCAAATAGCAGTGGCGAAATACTTTGCGCAACAACCAAATATTGATTCTACTCGAATTGGTATTTGGGGCTGGAGTTATGGTGGCTATATGAGCAGTATCTGTTTGTTAAAGGGAGCCGATATTTTTAAAACCGGTATTGCCGTGGCTCCAGTTACCAATTGGCGCTACTATGACAATATTTATACCGAACGATATATGCGTACCCCGCAAGAAAATGCCAAAGGGTATGATGACAATTCGTCTGTTAATATGATAGATAAACTAAAAGGCAATTATTTGTTGATTCACGGAAGTGCCGATGATAATGTACATCTTCAAAATGCCATGGTGATGGTAGACGCGCTTATAAAATCAAATAAGGATTTTGATTCTGAAATTTATCCCAATAAGAATCATGGCATTGGTGGCGGGGTAACGAGATTGCAACTATTTCGCAGAATCACCAATTACATTTTAGAAAAATTATAAATAAACACACTAAAACTGTAAACTGTCAAGTAAGTCACGTGTATAGTTTTCTGTTGGGGCTGCAAAAAGAGCCTCTGCATTATTTCTTTCTACTATTTTGCCTTTACTCATTACCGCCACATGGTCTGAAATATGTTTGATGACGTTCAAATCGTGCGAAATAAATAGGTAGGTAAAATTAAATTCCTCTCTTAAACGAACCAGCAAATTCAATACTTGCGCCTGAACGCTTACATCCAATGCCGAAACACTTTCGTCGCAGATAATACATTGGGCATTGAGTGCCAATGCACGTGCAATACTGATTCGCTGCCGTTGACCTCCTGAAAATTCATGCGGATATCTATAATAATGATCGGCATCTAATCCTACTTTTTCTAATAGGGAAATAACTTTTGCTTTTCTGTTGGGAGCATTTTCGATACCATGCACATCCATGGGTTCTTTGATGGCATTGCCAATAGCAATTCGTGGATTTAAAGAAGAGTAGGGGTCTTGAAAAATGATTTGCACCTCCTTACGATAATTTTGCATTTCTGACTTTGAAAAATCGGCAATATTTTTCCCCTTATACAAAATTTCACCAGAGGCGATCTCTACTAACTTAACAATTGCTTTTCCTATGGTTGTTTTGCCACAGCCGCTCTCGCCAACCAATCCCATGGTTTCTCCCTGTTTAATTGCCATGTTGACTCCATTAACAGCCTTATGCCAATGGACGCCCTTACCCCAAAAATTTCGTTCGGTTGCGTACCAAACCTCCAAATCTTTTAATTCTAAAATATTTCGTTCTTCCTTCTCAAGATTCGAAATTCTTTTTTCGAATTGATTCGGAGAAATAACATTATCGGAATTTGAGGTGGAGTTCAGGCCGTTTCCGATTTCCTCAACTGTTGACAAATAGTGAACGCGTACATCACTGGCGGGACGACAATTTATTAGACTTTTCGTATATGGATGTTGCGGATTTGTAAAAATAGGTTCAATGGTGCCCAATTCAACACAGGAGCCCTTAAACATCACCAATGCCCGATCTGCGAAGCTTCGCACCAGATTTAAGTCGTGCGTGATAAATAAAATAGACATTTTATATTTTATCTGCAATTCCTTAAGGAGGGTCAAAATATTCTTTTGAACCCGTACATCTAATGCGGTGGTAGGTTCATCAGCAATCAGCAATTTGGGATGACAACTTATAGCCATCGCAATCATAATCCGTTGTTTTTGGCCACCTGATAATTCATGCGGATATTTTGAATAGGTTTGCTCCGGATTGGGAATTTTCACTTCCTCAAATAGCGATAGAGTTTTTTGTCGGGCGGCCTCCTTATTCATTTTTAAATGCAGTCGCAACGCTTCGCTTACTTGTTCACCACATTTCATTAAGGGATTAAGCGAGGTCATGGGTTCCTGAAAAATCATTGCCATTTCGAAGCCCCGAATCATTTCAATGTTATTTTTCTCCAAGGTGGTTAACTCCAAGTAGCGGTTATTCTTGCTAAAAAATGAGATTTTACTTTGCGGGTCAATACGGGCATTGCTCGACAGCAATTGCATGATACTCAAGGCCGTTACCGATTTTCCCGATCCGCTTTCGCCTACAATGGCTAAGGTTTCGCCATGGGCCAATTGAAAGTTCACTGTACGCACCGATTGTACGTGCTCATATTCTGAATGAAAGGTAACACTTAAATTTTCAACATGCAACAGCATTTCGTCCATTCTTTGTAGGGAGGCTTAGTGGTTTATTGTTTCAAATATAAACGACAAATGAAAATATTTCAGCAAAAATGATTCATTAGAGAAAATATTTTTGTATTTTTCGCCTCAAATTGATAATAATGGCCAAAAAAATGATACTTGCTTCATTGTTGTTAGGTATAATGACAAGTAGTGTATTTGCTCAATTGAGAGTAGGACCGGTGGGAGGACTTAATTTTAATCGTCAGGTGTTTAAATCAAATTCCTATCGGTATGAAGGTATTTTTAGGACCCACTTAGCGTTTAATGTCGGTATTTTAACGGATGTTATTATTAATAAGAAATTAAGTTTACAAAGCGAATTAATTTATACTTTGAAAGGAGGCTATTATAAATCCGATCGGTATAATGTGTCTGAAGAATTAAATACGGATGTAGGCTATATCAGTTTACCAATCTGCTTAACCGGAAAATTAGATGTAAAGGCGGCCTATATTATTTTTGGCGCAGGTCCCTATTTGAGTAAATTGATGCATTCGCAACATAAGTTTTATAGTGCCGGCAAAAATATTGAAAATGGGAAGTTGAGAGTGGGTACCAATAATATTACAGATCAGTTAAAACCTTGGGATGCTGGTGTACGTGTAAAGGCAGGTTTTGAATTGAAGAAAGGGATGTATATGGTAGCCTTTTATGATATCGGTACCGCAGATATTAATCCCCAATTTACCGTAACACGAAACAAAACATTTGGCCTGCAGGTGTCTTATTTGTTTAGCACCACCGAGGAAGATCGCTACGAGCGATTTGAAAAATTCTATGAATTTTAAATGAGCCTCTTTTTGAAAAAGTACGCATTAGTTACAGGAGGAAGTAGAGGTATTGGCCGTGAGATATGTATCAAATTATCTTCATTGGGATACCATATTTTAATCAATTACAAAGGCAATGAGGAGCAGGCCATTATTACGCAACAGGCTTGCATGGCCAATAATGTGGAAGCCCATTTACTTCAATTTGATGTAGCCAATCGAAATGAAATTGAGAACGTTTTGGGTGCTTGGGTCCTTGCTGCAGAAAAAAATGCCATCATTGAAGTGTTGGTCAATAATGCCGGTATACGACAAGATACCTTAATGTCCTTTATGAGTGACGAACAATGGAATAGTGTGATAAATACCAGCCTGCAGGGAATGTTTTATGTTACCAGAACCGTGCTGAATCCGATGCTTATGAATCGCTTTGGGCGCATCATCAATATTGTGTCCTTGAGCGGCTTAAAAGGAATGCCCGGGCAGGTAAACTACAGTGCAGCAAAAGCCGGAATGATTGGCGCAACCAAGGCATTAGCGCAAGAGGTGGCCCGCCGAAATGTAACGGTTAATGCAGTAGCTCCGGGTTTTATCAGTTCCGATATGACGGCTGATTTAGACGAAAAGGAATTAAGCAATATGGTCCCCATGCGACGCTTTGGAAAGCCCGAAGAGGTGGCAGCTTTAGTAGGATTTTTAGTTTCGAAGGAAGCTGCCTATATTACGGGACAGGTCATTTCAATTAATGGCGGATTGTATTCTTAGCGGAAAAATTACATGATCGGAAATAATTTCCACACATTTTTCTTGCTACCTATTGAGATGGGAACGATTCCCTTTGAGGATTGTTTCTGTTCTGATTTATTCTAAGATACCATCCTCCTGACCCGAAACTTCCTTACAAATTTAATACGAAGAATTATTTGCTCAATAAAAAATGAATACATACATTTGCACTCCATCAAAAATGGAGCAGTTCTTAATTTATTTCAAATTATTATCTAATTAATCAATATAATTGTTTTCAAGTAATTAGAAGCCACTTTAGCTCAGCTGGTAGAGCAACTGATTTGTAATCAGTAGGTCGCTGGTTCGATTCCGGCAAGTGGCTCTTTTATTTTGTTAGGGTAGTTGACCGAGTGGCTAAAGGTGACAGACTGTAAATCTGTTGACGTAATGTCTACGGTGGTTCGAATCCATCACTGCCCACAATTAGATGCGGAAGTCGTATAGTGGCTATTACCTCAGCCTTCCAAGCTGAAGACGACAGTTCGATTCTGTTCTTCCGCTCTTCCTTAAGCCGATTGTTTTTGCCTAAAAAGGGCTTCAGCAATCGGTCTTTTATTTAGATGATTTCGCTGTTGTTATGGCTTCTGAAAATGCCAGTTTTGCATCTGTAAAATGTGCGTTATATGCGATAAGCTGTTTGAAATAAAAATGCCGTAGTGGCTCAGTGGTAGAGCATCCGCCAAGGCGGGAAAATCGAGAGTAGCATTCTCTCAAGATGTTTGAAATAAAAATGCCGTAGTGGCTCAGTGGTAGAGCATCCGCCAAGGCGGGAAAATCGAGAGTTGCATTCTCTCAAGCTGTTTGAAATAAAAATGCCGTAGTGGTTGAGTGGTAGAGCATCCTCCAAGGCGGGAAAATCGAGAGTAGCATTCTCTCAGCTGTTTGAAATAAAAATGCCGTAGTGGCTCAGTGGTAGAGCACCTCCTTGGTAAGGAGGAGATCGAGGGTTCAATTCTCTCCTACGGCTCTCTTATCCTATAAAAGAGAGCCCATCAACTAAAAGAGTTTATTTCCTGTCTTTCCAGATTGTATACGTGGCGCTTATCTTTTTTCTGTCTGTGGGCATCAAACGAAGGGGCTCGCATGCCTCCAATAGTGTATGACAATCCGTTGCCAGCTGCTGATAGATTTGGGTTCCTCCGTTTTCCATTTGATCATCTCATCGCTTACTTCCCTGATAATTTTAGCCGGATTACCTGCCACTAGACTTCGAGGTGGTATTTGTTCTTTGCTTTGATAAAGCTGAGCGCACCTACAATACATTCATCGCCTAGTATCACATCATCCATCAAAACCGCATTCATACCTACCAAACAATTTTTTCCAATCTCAGCACCATGTATGATAGCACCATGACCGATATGGGCATTTTCCTTCAATAGCACCGTGACACCTGGAAACATATGGATGGTGCAGTTTTCCTGTACATTGCAACCATCTTCTATGATAATGGTTCCAAAATCACCACGTATGGCCGCCCCCGGACCAATATAGACATTCGCCCCAATGATGACATCGCCGGTTACGGTGGCCAGTGGATGTACAAAAGCCGATTCATGTATTACCGGAATCATTCCCTTAAAAGAGTAAATCATTTTATTTTTATTTTGTGTCTATTTTATTTTCCTTCAGATTCATTGAAATGCGGAGGTAGATTAAAACCTATCATTGTTGCGTAAGGCAGGTGTGCAACGATACCGATCTTCCTGGTATAATTGGTATAATTCGTCTAGTTTGTTGACCACATTCTTTAAACCGATTTCATTCGCCCATTGTAATAATCCTTTCGGATAATTGACTCCCTTAGTCATGGCCAATTCAATATCGTCTTTAGAGGCAACCTTTAAAAATAAGGCATTGGCAGCTTCGTTAATAAGCATCACAATGACTCTGTCAAAAATGGTTTGCATGGTTCGCAAATCAGGTTGCGTATTCAATGATGTGGCATCTTCTGTATAATTATAAAATCCCCTTCCAGATTTGCGACCAAGCCACTTCGCCTCCACCAAGCGTTTTTGCGTAAAGGAGGGTGTGTATTTTTGATCGTAAAAGAAAGAAGTCCATACCGACTCCGTTACGGCATAATTTACATCATGTCCAATCAAATCCATTAGTTCAAACGGTCCCATTTTAAACCCTCCAATGGTTTTTAATGCCTGGTCAATAATTTCAATAGGGGTTCCCTCCTCATGAATACGAATGGCCTCACTATAGAAGGGGCGAGCTATTCGATTTACAATAAAACCCGGTGTGTCTTTTGCCAGTACAGTAGTTTTTCCCCAGCTATCAATAATTCTTTTTGCCTCTGTGGTGATTTGCTCCCTAGTTTGTAACGCCGGAACTATCTCCACTAATTGCATTAACGTAGCGGGATTAAAAAAATGAATTCCGATGACTCTTTCCGGAATCCTACAACTTGATGCAATGGAGGTTATGGATAATGAGGAGGTGTTGCTTGCCAAAATGCAGCTATCCGTAACAATTGACTCAACCGATTGAAACAAGGATTGCTTGATTTCAATTTTTTCCACAATAGCTTCAATAATCAAGGACGATTCTGTAAGTGTGCTCATCGAGGAAGTCCAGGTAATATTGTTAAGAATTTTCGCACCCATCTCTGCATCTATTTTTCCTTTACTTACCAATTTATCAATGGCAAGTCGCATGGCCTCTTGGGCTTTCTGCAATGCGATTTCATTGGTGTCAACTACTACCACCTTATTGTTGTTAGAAGCAGCAACCTGAGCAATTCCAGATCCCATGGTGCCGCAACCTATTATTCCTACTATCATGCGTATTCGTACTATTTAGAAAGCAAAAGTAAAAAAGAAAATTTCTTAATTTGGGTATTTATCTGAATAACGGGTTTCTAATAAAAAATGCGCACCATTTCGGCACGCATTATTTTGATATCGAATCAATAAAAGTCTTATCGGATGAGTGTTACATCGCCCTTAAACAATATCGTTTTGCCATCAGGATAGGTTACTCGTATCAAGTAAAAATACACACCCGGATCTTGTTCCTTGCCTTTAAAAGTACCGTCCCAGCCTCTATTATCACCCGCAACAAATACTTCTTGTCCCCATCTGTTGAGTACTCGAAATTCTTGTACATTTTGAAAGGTAAAACCCGCAATACGAAATAAATCATTTTTGCCATCCCCATTGGGTGTAAATGCTGAGGGGACAAATAGATTGCCACTATAATCGATATCCACCCAAATACTATCCACATTGCCACATCCATTTTCGTCAATACCATAAACATAATACATGGTTGGCTCGGCAGGCGAGACTTTTACCTTGCTTATTAATGGGTTTCCTGTACCATCTAATGTTGTCCAGCTATATACTTTAGCACCAGTGGCCACTAGGGTTACTACTTGCTGGTATTTAATGGTTATAGAATCACCGTTTAAAATAGTAACAGTTGGTTTTGGAAAGGTTTTCACATGAATGGTAACGGTATCGCCACAATTATAGGAATCGAGCCGGGTGCAAGTAAAGTAAAAATCACCACCGCCAACAGGACGAATGGTTGGAGTGGAGCATGTAGTGCAACTTAATCCGGATGAACCTCCATTTTGGTCATACCACAAAAAGGTTTCTGCGTTGGTATTTCCATATCCAGTAGCAATTGCCGGAAAGGCATCTCCTTCGCAAATGGTTGTATCCATTGGTGTTACGGTAAATCCATGAATGGAGTGGGAAACGGTTACACTATCTTGAACTAGACAATTATTACCTCCTCTTGTAGAAACAGTAAAGGTGGTAGTGGTGGAAACGGTACCATTGGTGATTGCAGTAGTTGAATCGCTTACTAAATTGGTAGGTTCCCAAAGGTATTCCCAAGTTTTTACCGGTATGTCGCATAGAGAGAAACGCATATTCGGCAAAATCGAAGCAGGCACCGGCCCTGTTGGGTTTTGGGCAAAAGGTAAAATGCATCCACCAAAATTGGAACTTTGCGTGTAAAACTGTGGACTTGCCACAAATGAATATCGAACCGGATCGCTACTGCCAAAGCCTAGGCCAGAAGGATTGAAGTAACAAATTTCTACCAAAAGATTTTTGGTGCCATCCCACAGAAAGGGAGTTTGTAATGGAAAAGAATTCCAACCAACTGATGTCACATAATTGGTGTTTTGATATACGGTTTTTAAATTGGATGGAACCATAAATCCGGTCAATTGGGTTTGATTTGTACAGCCCATTTTGATATACATATCGTACCCTAAATTACTGGTTTTGTTAGCAATGTCAAGTGCGATGGAATCAATTCTGCCTTTTAGAATTCCCATTGCATTCATATCTGCAACGGTATATATGATTTGCGTTCTACCACCGGCATACGTACAATTAAAGGGAGTTAAGGTATTATTAGTATTAACACCGATTCCGCTGGTATATTGATTGAATGGTGTGGCACAGGAAACATTTTCTTCTCCACACTGATATACCGGCACTGGTCCGGCGGGAGTAGCTGTTAGTACACTGATTCCTGCTTCGCATAAAACGTCGGGTGAGGCAGTAGCATCTACCCAGTTAGAATTATCAATGATTACCATTATGGTATCCTGCGTTTTACAAATGATGCCCGGTGGTGGATTGAGCGCCTTTACAATATAGGTTGTGGTGACACTGGGAGCGGCTTTTGGATTCTGAATGTTCAAATCCGTAATGCCGATATTATTGGTATTGCCATTGATATCAGTCCATTGCCATTGAGTAATGCCTGCCGGGGCTGAAATATTGAATTGTGCGGAATCGCCGTCGGGACAGTAATACAAATCGGGTCCTGCGTCAATACCAGGTAGTACTTTAATCAAAATCACACAATATGATTTCAATACAATGGGTTGTGCAACCGTACAGCTTGAATCAATGAAGGTAATAACCAAAGTGTGATTTCCTACTTGCGAAATATTGGGCGTCCAATTGAAGGAAGCCGTTACCGGATTGCCACCGCCTACAGGTGTAAACGAAAAATTAGATCCAGGGCATGAAATGGCATTATTGGACGAAGCAAGAACCGTATTGGTATTGGCATTACTAATGGCCTGCACGTCAAAACTCATAGTGGCTCCTGCGCAAATCTCCATACTGATGGGGATAGGAGTAACCAGTGTGGCGCCCACCAAGTTTAATATATTATAATTTTGGGTCCCATTAGGATCGGAAGGAGGAGCACCTGCACAATTCAAAACATTTAATTGCACATCTCTCATTACACTTCCCACCGTATCGCCGGTGATGGGGTCCACCTCGTAACACTGAAACGCCATGGCATATGTGCCGGTTGCTATTGGTGTAAAGGTGGCTGTACCTGTATTAGGGTCTACCGCATAACCGCCGGGCGCAGCAGGTCCGAAAGGATTGGCAGTGGCTGCACCCCCGATCCAATTAATGGGTAAACAAGTAGTCCAATTCAGGGGCTGGGCAGGGACAAAAACCAAGGAATCCAAATCTGGGTCAACTGGTCCATTGAGATACGTTTTCGGTTGATTTACGCAAACATACGGAATGGGTTTTACCGACAAAAATGCTGAATTATTAATAGGACGAGCCACATTGTTAAGACGTGCAAACACACAGATACCTGCAGATCCAGGGGCTTGCAAATTACCAATGGCAACATTTCTGCAACAATTATTATTATATTTAAATTGCCAGTCGGTACAAGCCATAGGGAGGTTTACAATCCCATCATAGTGCCATTCTTCATAGGCAGGAAACGGGCTGGCTGCGTTTTGACACCAATTGACAATATTTGGGCACAAATCGCCATAAATTTTTCGGGTGTTATTACCGTTGGTATCTGCTTGAAAAGTGAAATTTTGATTACAAGAAACCGATTCAGCCCTAAGGGTTACCGTACCTGCCAGGCCGGCATTTCCGGGTTTGCAATCGCGATACAAGATCAAGTGAACCCTATATTGATTCGGCGCTACATATTCATAATAAATATCAGAGGCCGCAATATGAGTGGCTTGTATAGATTGGAAAATAGAAAGAAACAGCAGACTTAAAACGAGAAATTTAATTTTCATCATAATGGGATCTTGGTAATTATTGGTTAAATATAATACATTTTGACAATAAAAAAACGGTATTTCACCTTGTTTTAGACGTTCAATTTATTTTTTTAGTTTGTCCATCTTTATATATTTATATTTACCATAATATAAAGCCGGGAAATATTATGTTATCAGCGATACTTGCAGGTTTGGGTTTTGGCCTATTTATGTCCATTTCGGTAGGGCCTACCATTTTTGCCATTATTAAATATAGTATTAGTTATGGCTGGAGGGCCGGCATGAGTTTTGTGCTAGGTGTTTCAATTAGTGATATTATTTATGTAGCCTTGGCCAATATGGCTTCAGGGATGCTTTCTGATTTGATGAGCCACGAAAAGATGATCTGGATATATTGGTTCCATTCTTTTTATTGGTATTGGCATTTATGGCTATTTTAAAAAAATAAAGGTCACCCGCAATAAACGCGATATTGCAACCGTATCGACGAAAGACTATTGGAAAATATTTGCTAGCGGTTTTTTAATGAACACGTTTAACCCTGGGGTCATTATCATATGGATTACATCCGTTGCAGCCATTACGAATCTATCCAGTACGTATCGTTTCGCTTTTTTTGCAACCTGTCTGGCTCTTATCCTGACCTTTGATTTTTCGAAAGTGTTTTTAGCGCAGGTAATACGGTCTAAACTCACACCACGCGCCATAGTGTATTTAAATCGTATTTCGGCATTGTGTATTCTTGCCATAGGACTTTTTCTATTACTTAAAATTGCATTCGATATCAAGGTAGCCGGACATTGACGCAGATTTGCTATAGCATTTATCTATAATCAGTGATGCATTTCATGGCTATTTTTGTATAAAAAGAAAATGAGGAATATTTTGATAATTGGGGGCTCTTCAGGAATAGGAAAACAACTCACCTTGCAATTATCTGCAGAGAATCGCGTGTACGCAACATTTAATAAAACCGTTTCGGCTGATATGGAGAATGCTTCATTTCATCATTTAGATGTAGGGAGCCCAGCATTAGATTTTGATTTTATTCCTGAAATAGTGCATGGTTTTGTGTATTGTCCGGGTAGTATTTTGCTAAAACCATTTTCAAAATTATCGATGAGCGATTTTGAATCTGATTTTCAACTCAATTTTCTTGGGATGGTGAAAGTACTCCAGCAGATACTTCCCAATTTGCGAAGAGCGGAGCAGGCTTCAGTGGTTTTATTTTCTTCCGTAGCGGTGCAGCTTGGCATGTCATTTCATAGTTCAATTGCCGCTGCTAAAGGGGCTGTAGAAGGATTTACCAAAGCAATGGCTGCAGAATTTTCGCCAAAAATTCGGGTCAATTGCATCGCTCCTTCTCTCACCGAAACACCCCTGTCCGAGCCTCTTATAAATACCGAGTCCAAATTAATGAATATGGCAGCAAAACATCCTTTGCAACGAATCGGAAAGCCAGAGGATATATCACATATGGTAGAATTTCTGCTAAGCAGCAAAAGTAGCTGGATTACCGGTCAAATTCTTCATATTGATGGGGGAATGGGAGTGATCAAATAATCCCCCATAAATTCTTTTGTTTATAAACAGTAAAGCAGTTCTTTTATCTAAATCGTTTTTCTAACCGCAATTTTATTTATGGCCATACATACCCTAACTCGAGTTCAAAACATTCCAACAGATCTGCAAACCTTGTGGGATTATATTTCGAGTCCAAAAAATTTGAAGACAATTACGCCTGACTATATGGGTTTTCAAATTAAATCAGATTTACCGGATAAAATGTATGCAGGTCAAATGATTTTATATACCGTTCGCCCCTTATTTCAGATTCCACTTGGTTGGTGTACCGAAATTACGCACGTAAAAGAACTCGAATATTTTGTTGATGAACAGAGGCAGGGGCCTTACAAAATTTGGCATCATCAACATCATGTAAAGGAAATTGAAAATGGGGTGGAAATGACGGACATTGTGCATTATCAGGTTCCCCTTGGTTTTTAGGAGAGATTTTTACACCCATACTTGTAAAACCAAAGCTGCATGAAATTTTTGATTATCGATTCAAAAAAATGGTTGAACTATTTGGGGCGTATCAACCATGAGGCTTTCACTTGCCACTATAAATAAGAAGTAGCCCCTATCTTTTCAAATTAAAATAGCAAGGATTCTATCACCTTTGCATACCACTCGTGCTCTAATCGGAGTACTTTGGAAGCTACCATGTCTGCTGAGTCATTTGAAGAGATGGCAACCGTTTTTTGAAGTAAGATAGTTCCCTCGTCATATTGTTCATTCACCAGATGAATGCTTATGCCACTTTCCGATTCACGATTGGCTACTACCGCTTCATGAACGAAGTGTCCATACATTCCTTTGCCACCGAATTTTGGTAAAAGAGAGGGATGTATATTGACTATTTTGTTTGGGAAGGCACGAATTAAAAAATCAGGGATCTTCCACAAAAATCCTGCAAGAACCAATAAGTCGGGCTTGAAATATTCAAGCGTATCCACCAGAATCTCTGATTGAAACCGTTCTTTGTCAAGTAGTAAAACGTCTATGCTGTATTGTTTTGCAATGTCAATCACACCGGCATTTGCTTTATTGCAAATAATGATCGGAAAGGAAACCCTCTTATTATTTTCAAAATATTGAAGGATGGCCTTTACATTGCTGCCCCCTCCTGATGCAAAAAGCAGAACTTTTTTCATGTCGTAAAAATAGTAAAACCCAGCGTACTAATCCGAACTTTTTATTTCGGAATAGGCTAAATGGTCGCTTCTTTTTTGAGAAGTGCTTAATAAGACTTCACGCTACAATCTTGGAAATTAAAGGATTAATTTGTTACATTTATGCCTATCAAACGCGTATTAGAATGAATTCACTGTTTAGAAAAAATCTATTGAAAAAATTTTGGCAGATGCAGCTGCGGGCTATGGTGATGGCGAGTCTAGCGGATTGCATCAAGTATTAGGCGTACGAGATTTGACGTTTTTTGGTATTGCGGCAATAATTGGCGCCGGAGTTTTTAGCAGCATTGGAAAGGCCTGTTTTGATGGAGGACCGGGTGTCATTTTACTATATGTTTTTACGGCCATTGCCTGTGGATTTGCAGCCTTATGTTATGCAGAATTTGCCAGTACCGTTCCGGTTTCGGGCAGTGCGTATACTTACTCATATGTTGCCTTTGGCGAAATTTTTGCCTGGATTATTGGATGGGACTTGTTGATGGAATATGCCATTGGAAATATTGCGGTTGCCATTTCATGGAGCGATTATTTTACACATTTGCTCGATAGTGCAGGGTTGCATATTGCCAGCTGGCTCACTATGGATTACAGTACAGCTCATACGGGATTTACGGAGGCCACCACCTTGTTGGCTTCCGGTACTTCCTTATCGACTATGGATGCTTCGCTTTTAGAAGTTTCATGCATGGAATGGGGCACCGCAAATGGGAGGTCTACGGATGATATTTGATTTGCCGGCCTTTGGTATAGTGGCACTTATCACCTATGTCGTTTTTATTGGAATGAAGGAAAGTAGGGCATTAACCAATACCTTAGTGATTATTAAATTGGCTGTTATCTTTTTAATCATTGTATTGGGTGCCTACTATGTAAATCCCGAAAACTGGAGTCCCTTTACCCAGAATGGATTTACAGGAATTTTGAAAGGCGTATCTGCGGTTTTCTTTGCATATATCGGCTTTGATGCAATTTCCACCACAGCGGAAGAATGTAAAAACCCACAACGCGATTTACCGCGTGCCATGATTTATGCATTGCTAATTTGTACTGCTCTATATGTGGTACTCGCTTTAATATTAACCGGCATGGTGTCTTACAGTAAACTCAATGTTGGAGATCCACTGGCTTTGATTTTTGAAGAGCGTGGCTTGAAGTTCGTTGCCGGAATTGTTGCCGTTAGTGCCATTGTGGCCACGGCGAGTGTGTTATTGGTTTTTCAACTGGGGCAGCCGCGCATTTGGATGAGTATGAGCAGAGACGGATTACTTCCAAAGGTATTTTCTAAGATACATCCTCGTTATAAAACACCTTCTTTTTCTACCATTTTAACGGGATTATGTGTGGCCATTCCTGCTTTGTTTTTGAATTTAGATGTCGTCATTTCACTAACTAGTATTGGAACCTTGTTTGCATTTGTACTCGTTTGTGCCGGTGTGCTTGTATTACAAAATATGCCCGACCGGCCAGTTAGTAAATTTCGGGTGCCCTATGTCAATGCCCAATATATTGGTATTTCCTTATTGATTACGGCCCTAATTTTGACCGCGGTTTTTGCACCCCAACATTTTATGAATTGCCTTACTAAAGAAGGGCTACCCATGCTGCTGTTTTGGTTGGTAGCGGTATGGGTGGCCATACTCACTTGGTTACGCAAATACTCCTTAATTCCAGTTTTAGGCTTAATGAGTTGTTTTTATTTAATGGCCCAGGAAAGTCATACCAATTGGCTGCGTTTTCTGATATGGCTCGTTGTGGGCCTTAGTATTTACTTTTTATACGGAAGAAAAAATAGTAAGCTCAACCTTCAAAATAAATAAATGAATCTATAGGTTGGTCTACTTCATCATTTCTTTTACCATCTTTTTAGCTTGCGGCGAAGAATCTTTACCTGCCAGCATTTCTGCAAGTGTGTTCACACGTTCTTCGTCCATCAATTTCTTGATGGAGGTTTTAATGTGCCCCTCTGCATTTTCATGTTTATAAATATAGAGATGTTGTTGCGCTTTACTGGCAATTTGGGGTAGGTGGGTGATGCTGATTAATTGATGTTTGGTAGCAAGTTGTTTCATAATATGACCCACTTGTATGGCGGTTTCGCCGGATATGCCACTGTCAATTTCATCAAAGATGAGGGTTGGTAAATTAGTGCTACCGGCAATCATCGATTTGATGCATAGCATGAGGCGACTTAATTCGCCACCTGAAGCCACTTTAGCCAATGGTTTAAAATGATTGGTTTTGTTGGCATCAAAAAGGAATTCAATTTTGTCGATACCGGTTTTTGAAATATCGGAAGGAAGCTGTTCAATTTTAAACCGCGCATTGGGCATTCCCACTTTCAGTAAGAGACTCTTGATATGGTCTTCAATAGCTGCGATTTTCTTTCTTCGTTTATCGGAAAGTTGTACTGCCAATTGCGTGGCATTTTGCTGAAGCTCCTTGGTTTTCAAAAACAATTTTTGTTCTTCCTCATCAGCAGTTTCAGCTTGTATTATTTTTTGGGTAATATGATCTTTCAGTTGAAGCAACTCATCTGTAGACGTTAAGCGGTGTTTTTTGAGCAAGCGATTGGCTTCATTGAGTCTATCGTAGAGAACTGCAATTTTTTCAGCATCGTAATACACTTTTTCATAGTCACTTTCGATTTCAGCATGAATATCTTTTAATTCTTGTAAAGTTGCATTCAATCGCTCAAGCAAGGCATTCATAGACGGATTGATCTGGCTATGCATTTGCAACTGCTGCATTACCTGCTTAATATTGCCGAGGATGGGTGATTCGGAATTTTGTAGAAGTTCGCCGGCTACTTGCATACTTTGCTTAAAGGCTTCAGCATTTTCAAGGAGGCGCAACTCGGATTCCATTTGCTCAATTTCATTTTCTTGAAGCTGGAGGCTTTCAATTTCGCTGACCACAAAGGTATGATAGTCGAGTTCCTTCTTAATAGACTCATTTTGTTGAACGAGCATTTCATGGGCTTTTTCAAATTTTTTCCAATGCTGAAAGGCTTCTGAAAATATCCGGCATTGTGGACCACTACCCACAATGTCATCTAAAAGATTTAATTGCTGGGCACTTTGTTGCAACTCAATGGTGTCAAACTGCCGGTGCAAATCAATAAGGCAATGGGTTAGGGGTGTCAGTACGGATAGGGTAGTGGGTGTGTCATTGACAAAGATTCTTGATTTGCCGCTTTGAATGATTTCGCGTCTGATTATCAAATCGCCGTTGTGATCAAAATCATTATCTTCTAAATATGTTTTGGCAGAAATATTGTTGGTAATATCAAATACGGCTTCCACCACACATTTTTCAGCGGCATTGCTGATCATTTTGCTGTCTGCTCGATCTCCTAAAACCAATGATAAGGCACCCATCAAAATGGACTTTCCGGCGCCGGTTTCTCCTGTAATAATGGTTAGGCCATTTTCAAATTCGATATCTATTTCATCGATAATGGCAAAATTTCGTATGTGTAGGTTTTTAATCACCTTGCAAAAGTAATGGCATTTAGAATCAAATGGAATACTTTTCTAAATTTTTTGAACACGCAGATGGCAGGTTATGCTACGGCAAAATTATTGCCCTTTGATTCTGTTGATTCCTGATTTGGCACGCTGGTCCAGAGAGTTTTTGTAATCATGATCCTCCATATTCAAAGTCATATTGAAGTACCGTAATGCTTCCGATTTGTTTCCTTTTTTTTCGTAGATAAATCCGGCTTGCAAGGCAGCCCTTGCCGCAAAGTATTCAGTGGAGGAATTCCCCAACTCAATCGTCTTTACATAATTGCTGATTGCTTTTTCGTAGTCGTGCAATTCATCATATACGCGACCGAGTCGATAATAATATTCCAACTGATTTTCGGCATTTAATTCTTTCGCACTGTTAAGAATGAGTAATGCCTGTTCGTTATTGCCACCATCATTCAAAAGCTTGGCTTTTAGAAGGTCGCGATGCGGAAAGGGTTTTCCTGCATTTTTATGGGCATTTTTATCGGCATCGGATTCGGTTTTGCCAATTAATTTAGTTTTTCTTTTGTATTGTTCGGCCAAATCATTTTTGCCCATTAAATAATAGCAAATGGCAATATTGTAACAGGCATCTTTCGTATAAAAATTACTTTGTGAATACTTGATAAATTTTTCAAAATAATTGATGGCGCTGTAGTCAAGTCGTTTCATTTTAGCATCTCCCATTTCATAATCCAGCATCGGAAATTGCAAATACTCTTTTCGACATATTTCTTCCGGCCAAGATGCTTTCTCGCCACTGCAGCATTTTTGTTGTTGAGAGCCAGATTTGCTGCCATAAAAGCGAATAGTAAATTGTTTTTGGTATCCAGTTTATACGTTTTGATAATTTGCGCAGCAGCTTCTACTTCATTTTCTAAATAATTTTTTAGATAGATATAATATAGAAAGGATTCTTCTTTGAATAGGGTTTGATCTGAATTGATAAATTTTCCCAGCAAATTCATGCCATTTTTCATATTGCCTTTCATCCCTAATATTTTGCTGATCCACTTATACCCACTAGGGATGGTACTAATTACTGCCTCCTGGGCGCCAATGTAAATATCATTGTATGCAAATGCCGGAAATAAGGTTTTATTTTCTTTGAACGTGATGAAAGACTTACGGAAATCCCATGCCGCATCCCAGTAGTCGGCGTATTTAATTTGAATAATACTCCATTGAAAGTAAAGTAAGGCCTTCCCAAATAGATAGTAGGGCGACTTTTGATTGGATTGCTCTAGTAGTTTGAGCCTTTTTTGAAATAGGGGTTTACGTGCTTTGTACTCTTTTGGGTTCTCGTTAAAGGTGAGACTGATAAAATCTTCATAATTGCTTAGAATCACCGGTAGATAGTTAGCGGGGTTGCCTGTAACCTCACGCAGTAGGTGGGCCTTTCCTTCTTCAATTTTCATACTCATAAAAGCATGATACGCATTTTGACAGTTCGGATTGAATTGAAAATTTTGCGAATGTGAACGAAGGCTCAACAGTATAAACAACAGGCAGGATATCCAATACCGATGTATGTATGTAGTAAAACGAGCAAGGTGGGTACCTTCTATCATGGTACAAAAGTACTTTAAATAAAAATAGCGTCAAATATTGACGCTATTCTGGAATATACTATTTAGATTATAGTTGAATATTTTCAACTAATTCGCTGTCCACAATAATGCGACCGCAATGTTCGCAGATAATCATTTTTTTGCGAAGTCTGATTTCTGATTGACGTTGTGGAGGAACTACATTAAAGCAACCACCGCATGAGTCTCTTTCTACAGGTACCACAGCCAATCCATTTCTGAAGCTGTTTCTAATTTTGGTATAAGCCAAAAGTAAGCGTGACTCTACGGCATCTGCTGATTTTTGTCGATTTACAAGCAGTTCTTTTTCTTCTTTTTCGGTTTCGTCGATGATGCGTTTTAATTCTTTTTGCTTAAGAGACAATACTTCTTCTTTTTCAGCGATCAAGGCCTGTGCTTGTTCTTTCAATTTTTCTTGTTCTTCAATTTCAAATTTAGCGTCCTTGATTTTCTTTTCGGCGGCCTTGATTTCAAGTTCCTGCATTTCAATTTCCTTATTGATTGCCTCAAATTCACGGCTATTTTTTACGTTGGCTTGCTGCTTCTCGTATTTCTTTAAGTTTTCTGCTGACTCAACCTGTATGGCCTTTTTCTTTTTGATATCTTCTTTAATCAGATTGATTTCATTATCAATGGCATTCAATCGTGTGGTATAGCCGGCTATTTCGTCCTCCAAATCTTTCACTTCCATTGGAAGTTCGCCTCTGAGCTTATTAATTTCATCAATTTTTGAATCAATTTTTTGTAGGGTACAGATGGAGACTAATTTTTCCTGTACTGAAAATTCTTTAACTGCTGCCATAGTATTAATTAAAATAGTTTATCGGATTTGTGTTTACCGAGGTTAAATGGAGTGCGAAATTAGGAAATATTTTTGATAGTACCTCATAAAAAATTTCACTCGTAAACTGTTCGCTTTCAAAATGACCGACATCTGCAATAAGTATTTGTCCATCGGCATCAAAAAACTGATGATACTTAAAATCGGCGGAGACAAATGCATCTGCGCCGGCCTTTATGGCCTTACTAAGTAAAAAACTACCCGATCCACCGCAAATGGCCACCGTGCGGATTGTTTTGTTCAAAAAGGCAGTATGTCGGATGCTTTGGGTATTCAGTATTCGTTTTAAATACGCTAAAAAGGCGGTTTCAGACAGTTCTTCGTGCAAGGTTCCCATCATTCCTGATCCCAGATACGCAGTGGCATTGTCGAGGGGTATTATTCCATAGGCAATTTCCTCATAAGGATGCGATTTTTGGAGGGCTTGCAGTATATGTGACTCTTTTTCGAAGGGGTAAATAACCTCAATTTTGACCTCTTTTTCCTCTTGGTACGTGTTTCTTTTTCCAATATAGGGGTTTGCCTGGTTAGAGGGCAAATAGGTCCCAATTCCTTCTATATTATAGCTACACTGGCTGTATTCGCCAATACTACCTGCACCGGACAGAAAGAGGGCCTCACGTACAGTATCTGCGCAATCGCTTGGTACATAAACATACATTTGTTTCAAGGCCTTTGTTTTGGGGGCTAAAATAGTGCAATCAACTAATTGCAATTTTTCGGCAATTTTGTGGTTCACCCCCCCATAAACATTGTCGAGATTGGTATGTGCTGCATAAATGGCAATATGGTTACGGATGGCTTTCAGCATCACTCTTTCGACATAATTTTTTCCGGTAATGGATTTTATTCCTGAAAAAAGGATGGGATGGTGGGCGATGACCAGTTGGCAATTTTTTTGAATAGCATCGTCAATGACAGCCTCTGTGCAATCAAGTGCAATGAGCGCTTGTGAAATTTCCTGCTCCCTATCGCCTAGCAATAAGCCACTATTGTCATAGGATTCCTGATATTGTAGCGGGGCAAATTCTTCTATCGCCGTAATGATTTCACCTAATTTTGGCATGCGTGCATGATTTACTTACAAATATATAAAAAATGCCACGCTGAGCGCGGCATTTTTGTTGGGGATATATAAGGGGAAGAAAAAAACGTCGGATTATTTTTCGAGGAATTTATAGCCTAAAGAGAGTTGTGTAAATGGAACCTTGGTTACACCATTTGAAATTTCGCGTTGTGAGTTTGTTTGGGTATTGTCCCAAACCACCTTGCTCATTCTGAGGTCAATACAAATTTTTCGATGGAAGTTGTAGGAAACTCCAACAGCATATCCGATTCCGAAACGGTTTCCAAAATCATTTTTAGCATACTTCATTCCAAGTTCTGCTGGATAATTAAATTGTACGGCGTTGCTCACAACCTCTTCTTTGTTTACCACATATTTCTTGTCAATTTCATTGATTTTTAGCTTGAAATTATACACAAAATTAGGACCACCGTAGATGGATATCTTGTTGAATCGTGCGCTCAACATTAGGGGTAATTCAAGCGACATAAAACTTTTGAAATTATATTTTTTGGTAAGGGAATCTACCTGATAAAAGTAGGTAGTTTGTCCGGGGAACGGTGGTGTCAACGCTTTTATTCAGAATCTGCGTTTTGATATCGTTTATGGTAAAGCCTGCATTGTTTCGGATGAAAAATTTCAATTCGGAAATTACGCTAAATGTTTCACTGATGGCTGTATGATTTGTTAGGCCTGCATGGAAACCGCCGTAGTTATGTTTTGTTTTAAACAAAGCAGCATTTACACCCATGCTTACACCTGGGTCAAATGTTTTAAAAAGTCGGAAGAAATCGCCACTTGCATCACCGATCTTGTTTAGCGTTACACTTGCAAAGACACCTAGGGCACTAAACATGGATGTATTATCCTGGCGCTTTTTGCTTTTAGGTTTTTCATCCGTACCTTTTATCCCTGGTGTTTGCATGGCAACTACCGGTTCGCTATTCACGATATTATTTAACACAATAGGTGTTTCATCGGCGTCTACTTGAGCACCGAGATAGCGTGGATGGTATTGATAATTTTTGTTCGTATTGGTGTTTGCAGCAAGCAAATCCGTTTGGGTTCCTTTCTTCTCGATCTCTATTATTGATTTATCGATCGTATCATAGGAGATATGATGAATACTACCATCTCTGTTTTTGCTGATTTTTTCATTGGCAACAATCTTATTGACAACCTCTGTTTTTACTGTTTGATTTTCATTTTGGTTATCAATAGAAGCTATTTCTTCTAGTTTATCAACTTGGTTGTCGTTTGCCAAAACAGTGGCAATTTGTTTGCCAGTGGTATTGGCTTTTTGACCCTTCTTTTCCTTTTTGGGTATTATTTGGCCTTCGGCCTTGTTTTCGACTGCAATGGCAGTGGTCACTGGTTCGTTGCTCGGTTTAGGAGTTTCGGTTACATCACGTACAATTCCTGAATTAGTTGCGGAAATAGATTTCGTAGGGGTATTTTCTTGAAGTTGTGTTGCGTACTTATTGGTTTGGTTTTGTATTTCAGGGGTTTGTGGGTGAGTGGTTTCTGCAGTAACCGCTTGGGTTGGGCTTACCCGGTTGGTATTGGTTTTTACACTTGGCTTAGAAATGTCTTGTGCATTATTATCTTTTTTATTCAGCAATAAATAGCCAGCGGTCATTGCTGTAGAAAGCAATAGAAAAATAGCAAGAAAGGGAAGAATTCTTCTTTTTCGTTTAGCGTCTTTTTCATCGCTTGCGTACGGGTTTTGGCCATTGAGCATTCGCTCCATGTTTGCCCATGCGCCAAGATTAAGCTGTTCTTTGCCCTCAGAGAGTACCTCTCTAAACAGATCGTCTATGGGAATTTTGTTTGACATAATACGTTTACTATTTATTTAGTGCTTCAATTTTTATTTTTAATATTCTTCTTGCTTCAAAAAGATGCCATTTACTGGTACCTTCACTAATGCCTATTTTTTCGCTTATTTCTTTGTGCGGAAAGCCTTCCATTACGTAGAGGTTGAATACCATTCGAGTGGTGTCCGGTAAATCTTGTATCAGTTTCATCAATTCATCGTAGTGCATTTTGGAAGCTAAATCCTTGCTTATCACTTCATCTTTTTCCACAAACACAACCTTCTCCATATATTTAATATTTTGACGGATATAGTCAAATATGGAATGGTAGATGATTCTTCGGACCCAACCTTCGAACGAGCCTTCAAATTTGTAGCTATCAATTTTTTGAAACACTTTTAAAAATCCATTGTTCAGAATCTCCTCCGCAATATGGTATTGATACATGTTGGTATACCGTTTCACCATACTCATCATTTTCGGATACATCATTTTATAGATTTTTTCCTGCGCAGCGCGCTTCCCATCCCTACACCCATGTATGAGTGTAAGCAGTTCTTCTTCTTGATGGGTACCTATATAGCTCAAAGCTGCGTTCAATTTATTTTGAGTATTTCTTACTAATAAGACTCAATTGTTAGATAAAAGGTTGGGAAAAGTACAATTTTTGTCCTAAAAACAAAAAAACCCTTCAAAATGAAGGGTTTTTTTGAAAAAAAGTTCAAATATTACTTAACTAATAATTTGTTAGAAACTTTTTGACCGTTTGCATGAAGGGTATAGATATACATTCCGGCAGACAAATCAGAAATTTTGATGATTTCACCAGTTGTTTGATTTGCATTTACATTACCAAGTTTAATAGATTTAACTACTTGACCTAAGGTATTTGTGATATCAAAAGAAACATTTTTAGCATTTTCTTTCAATGTAAGATTGATTGCTAATTCAGTAGAAGCTGGATTAGGGAACACATTTACTTCGTTAAAGATGGTAACATCATTAACTGCAACTGGAGCACATGAAGCGCAACTTAATTTCCAGTCAAACCAATGGTGTTCATATCCAGGGCTATTGTAATAGAATGAAGGAATGTAACCAACGAAGCCCCATCCGGTTGTATCATTTTTCATTACACTTGACATATTGTAATCTCTTTTAGTGTATGCTCTGAAACCAGCAGGAGGATTTTCTCTAGAAGAAGCAAAAAGCATATAGTTTAATCCTAAACCGTTGTTGAAAGCTGAATCCACATTAGGAACCCAAGTATCTCCAGATTTGAAGTTCATAGTCATAGTAGGAATAGAACCACCTGGAAGATTTTGTAAACCTGTAACAGGTATTACAAATTGATTCCATCCGTTTGCAGTAGTGTCATTAGCAACAGCTACTGTTAAAGGGATTTTTACGGTATAGGCAACACTACCAACATTTTTCTTTAAGGTATTGGTTGTATAGTCAAATGCAGGATTTGCAACAAAAATCGTATCTACGCTATAAGGTCCTACAACTGCTGCTTGGTCTTCTGGCCAGAATAATAAATCAGAAGGAGCACTATTTCCTTTAGAAATGGTAACAATTAAGGTATCCACAATAGAAGCTTTTGCCGGATTTCTTACATAAGCGCAAGTAATGGCAACAGAATCCACGTTAAATACTGAATTCTTTCCTATTTGAATCAATCCTGCATGAGCCGTTAGGTCATTATGAACTGCAGCAGTTGGGTCTAATACTTGACCTACTGATTTAATCCAAATATTGTCAGACGTTCCACCGAAATTACCCTTCAATGTTCAATCTTGCCACATCTAGTTGACATTAAGATGCGCTTGATCAAATAAATTGGATCCGTTTGCGATACCGGCGGCATCTGCTGAACTATACCATCTTGCACCACCTCTTGTTTTTTTGTCCTGAGCTACGTTAAGAGCCGTTTTAGGAACATATGTACCTTTGTGAATTGTTGAAGCCGGAACCTCGCGTTTGAGATCAACTGTTGACTTCTGCTGTGCTTTCAAACTCATGTTTGAACACAACAAGGTCGTTAAACCGAAGAATAAAATCTTTTTCATTTTTAAATATTTTAATTTTGTTCTGTAAAAGTAGATTTTATTAATTAATCCACCAAAAAAAAAGATTTAATACTTATTAACAGTATTACTTTTGCGATTAACAACAATTTTCTATGTCTTTAAACTTTGATAATACCGAGATTGCTTTCTCTTCTAAAAGCATGAAGGATCTTCGCAAAGCCCATTTCTTATTTTCTGCAATGGCCAAAACTTGGCTCACCCAAATAGGAATTTCAATGACCCAATTTGCCTTTAGGTTTTATCTACCCATAAAGGGCCTCGTAAAAGCGACTATTTTTAAACAATTTTGCGGTGGAGAAACCTTGGAAGAAGCCGATGAAACGGCGATAAACTTATATAAGTATGACATTTCCACTATCATGGATTATGGTGTAGAAGGTAAAAATGAAGAATCGGAATTTGAGAGGACGGTTGGCACTTTTTTACAAACCATCCGCTTTGCCGCCAATAAAAGTTATATTCCCTTTGTAAGTTTAAAAGTGACCGGCTTTTGCAGATTTCAGCTTCTTGAAAAAATGCACAGTGGGGAAGTACTGCGTATCGAAGAGGAAAAAGAATATGAGCGATTTTTAAAACGGGTGGATAATATCTGTAATTGTGCCGCACAGCATAATAAGATGATACTCATTGATGCAGAGGAAAGCTGGATTCAAATACCGGTTGATGCCGTTACGGATGTCATGATGGCTAAATATAATAAGGAGAAAGTGGTGGTTTTTAATACCTTTCAGCTGTATCGGCACGATCGACTTAATTTTTTAAAGGAAAGTTACCAAAAGGCTGTTCAAAAAGGGTATTTATTGGGTGCTAAATTGGTACGGGGTGCCTATATGGAAAAGGAGCGGGCTCGTGCCTTGGAGTGGAACTATTTGTCGCCCATACAGCTCAATAAGGAACATACAGATCGAGATTACGATGCCGCTGTGCATTTTTGCATTGAGAACATCGAACAATTAGCCCTTTTTATAGGTACGCATAATGAGCGAAGTTGTCTTTTGGCTACAGAATTGATGTCACAAAAGAATCTGGAGAAAAACCATCCACGAATTCATTTTTCACAGTTATATGGAATGAGCGATAATATTTCCTTCAATTTGGCAAAGGAGGGCTTTTTGGTTTCGAAATATTTACCCTATGGGCCGGTTGGTGATGTGATTCCGTATTTAATGCGACGTGCTCAGGAAAATACTTCTGTAGCCGGACAAACCGGGAGGGAGCTCAGTCTTTTGCAACGAGAATTGAAGCGAAGACAAGCAAGTGCCTAAATTGATGTTTATATCAACTTTTAATTGAAGTCCATGAAATTGAATGCCACTGACCCGCAGACCATAGTTGCGCTATCTACACCACAAGGAGAGGGGGCTATTGGCGTAGTGCGACTCAGCGGGGCGAATGCTTTTGCTATAGCGGATCAGATTTTTAAGGGGAAGCAGAAAATTGTGGAGCAAGCAACCCATACGCTTCAGTTTGGAAAAATGGCAGATGAGGGGCAGTTTATAGACGAGGTGGTAGTGGCTGTATTCAAAGGGCCTCGGTCGTATACAGGCGAAGATGTGGTTGAAATAAGTAGTCATGGCTCTCCCTATATTTTACGAAAAGTAGTTGAATGTTGTTTGGCAAAAGGGGCTGAACCAGCCAAGCCGGGTGAGTTTACCATGCGGGCCTTTTTGAATGGGAAATTAGATTTAAGTCAGGCAGAATCTGTAGCGGATATAATAGCCTCCGAAAATAAGGCGCAGCACGATTTGGCATTACAGCAGATGCGTGGTGGTTATTCAGATTCCATTGCAGCGTTGCGAAACGAACTGATTGAATTTGCAGCGTTGATTGAACTGGAACTCGATTTTTCGGAAGAGGATGTAGAATTTGCCAATCGGGAGAAGTTTCAGGTGTTGATTCAAAAATTGCGAAGCAAGGTGGCCGCCTTAATTCAGTCATTTGCATTGGGCAATGTTCTCAAAAATGGGATTCCGGTTGCCATCGTAGGTGAGCCAAATGTAGGAAAATCGACCCTTTTGAACAGTTTACTACAAGAAGAAAAAGCAATCGTCAGCAATATTGCGGGTACTACTCGAGACTTTATTGAAGATACGATTACTATTGACGGCATCCTGTTTCGATTTATTGATACCGCCGGCATCCGTGAGACGAATGATCAATTAGAAGCCATTGGCATTGATCGTTCCTTTCAAAAAATGAAATCTGCGAAAATGATTTTGTTTATGGCCGATATTGAAAATGATTACCAGAATATTGTTGCGGAGTTTAAGAAGTTACCCTTTACCCCCGAACAAGAAGTCATCATTTTGCTTAATAAATCGGATAAGGTAGTGGATTGCAATGCCTACGATATAGAAGAGGCAATCAGCACACTTACCGGACGAAGTGCCTTAGAAATTTCGGCCTATCAAGGCAGAAATATGGATACCTTGAAAGAGATGCTGGTTAAGGTGGTACTTAAAGAGAAAATGCAATATCAAGGGCAAATTGTGACAAACGCAAGACATTTGGCCGCGTTGAAGGATACTATGAAACATTTAGATCAAATAGAACGTGGACTGCATGAAAATATCAGTGGTGAATTTCTTTCCATTGATATCAAAATGGCTCTCCATTCACTTGGACAAATCACAGGCGCAATTGAAATGGACAAGGATATTTTGGGAACGATCTTTGGAAAATTTTGTATCGGAAAGTAGGCAGTACTTACTTTTGCCGTTCCGAATTTCATCCGAAAATATTATGCAGTTAGAACCCTAGGTTAAGCGTCTAGATACTCTTGTACGGTCGCCTTCATATTGACCCAATACTGACAGCATATTACAGATCAATTAAGGGAAATATGCACGACTATGTATGTGTACAGCACCTTATCCTAAATGATGTGAACAGATTATTGCTACTTATTTTTCAGACGGGATTAGCCGTGCCAGCAATTCAGGAAAGCGAAACATGGCAACACCCCAAACAAGGGCTTCTATGATAGCAGGAACAAGAATGGGTTGACCATGCGTAAGATGAGTGGCCATGGCTCCGCCCATATATGCAGCAAGCAATAGGGTACCAATAATACCGGTTCGCGGAAAGATGAATAGGAGGGCGCTGATAAGTTCTACTACTCCAATCATTTTAAACGCTCCTGGGTCCAGACCTATCGATTTGGTCATTTGGATGGTTTCTTCGCTGGCAAAGAATTTACTTAGGGCACTACCAATAAAAAGTAAGCCTACTGCTCCTGTTAGGCTCCACTCGATGATGTTTCTAGTTTTTGTTGTCATTTTATCGTTTTGTTTTATTGTTAAAAGTTTATCGTTAAATACCTTTTTATGATTTATTCAGTAAGGTTGCTTTTTATTTTCAATAGTACCTTAGTACACGTTTCTACTTCAGCTTTGGATACACCCATTAGGGCATTTCGGATAGACTGCTTGGCACATTTAGCGGTTTGTTGTTTTAGTGATTTTCCTTTTTCGGTAAGGTAAATTCTAAAAATGCGTCTATCTGTTTTATCATCTTTTCGCTCTACGATTCCTTCTCGTTCTAAAATATCAATGATACGTGTTACGTTGGCTCGGTTGCGATTGGTGCATTGTGCCAGTTCACATTGTGGCAGTCCGTCCTTTTGCCAAAGATGGCTTAACACGCTAAATTGTTCAGGAGTGATTGGCAAGTTTTGTTCTTTCATGCGTTTGCCCAAATGACGGAACATTGAGGTATAAGCTCCTCCAAGGATGCGTCCAAATGAATTCTCAAATTTAAATGTTGTAGCCATAACTGTTAAATACGCAACAAAAATACATTCATCTTTTAGATTCCCCTACTTTTTTTAGTTTTATTTTTGATTTTCGAAACGAGAGCCAAATCTACTAACTACATATTGGTATTCGATTCGGACAAATTCACTTTGTAAGATTGTTTCCTTTCAAATACGATCCAGATAATGGTTCAGTCATTCGTTATTTTATGAAATTATTTAACGTATTTTGCCACAAAATCTATCCAGGCATCTCGCCCAAGAATAATAAAATAGAATAGTCCGCCGAGGATTCCATGAAAAACTCCCAGAGGGATAATATTTCGATATCTTAGAAAAAGAGCCGCATAGATGAGGGCCATGAAAAAGGTAACTGCCATTAGTGGCCAAGATGGATAGTGTACCATTGAAAATAGAATAGAAGTGCATAATAGTATTACCAAGTTATTATTTCGCTTATTTGATAAATCCATAAGATTTCCGGCAAATAAACTCATCATTAAAAATTGTTGTATCAACCCCCAAATGGGATATATAATGAGCACAAAGAGTATATGTATACTCCAATGAATAGGCTTGATATACAGGCCATAAAAAATTAGTGAAGCCATTAGTATCAAAGCAATTGGTAGGCTGCGTTTAAATAATTCTCCGCTATTTGAAAGTGACAAACCCCAATAGAAAAGCAGACCCTTTTGATTCGTTGTTCGCAGTAGGACATACACAGACCAGAAAAGTATAATTGCCACAATAAAGGGCAATTTGAGATCCATTATATCCATCATTGCGATCTTAGCGAATCCTGTTAGAACAACAAAGATGATTTCTATAACTCTGGTACGGGAAGTAATTTCAACTGGTTCTTTCAAAATGGTTGTAATGGGTATTGTAATGGAGGGTTGTTAGTTGATTCTCTTATTATGAAATCTGCCTGAGGGTTTGGATAAAACTGGCAACGGTAGTTAGTCAATTCAATGTACAAAACTTGCGAGGGAAAAATTAATCGTCAATTCTTGAATGATCCGTTTTTTTTACATATTCTTCTAGTTTTTTTAAGTCTGAAAAAATTGGGCTAAGCAATGTTACAAATAGTATTTGATTTTCTTTTGGTCTGCCGTTGCAAAAAATGCTCCGGCTTCAGGGTCAAAGCGTATATGTTGTAATAATTCAGGCTTCAATGTTTCTAAAATTTGTTTGATGTGTCCTTCCCCAACAATATCCATTTCCTGAATATTGATACTTTTCAAAGAACGTAGCATACTTTGGAAATAATTGCGGGCTTTCGATTTCCACAGTTATTAGAAATGGATTGTTGTTTTCACTAATGCTAAAGGGAAAATAATTTGCCAAGTTGGGTGGTGTTTTGATAGTATCCGATGCGCTAGCCGTCTCTATGCCTGAAGATTTCGGTATTGTGCCATTTAGTGAATCAAATGAATCTTCTTGCGAGCACGATAGCATAGCAAGTAATAGTGATAGTATTGGGATGGTCATAAAATTTGAGGATTTCATTATTTTACTTTGCGATTATTTACAGGAGCTTGTCTGACTTATTAGTTTATAATGGAATGCATTTCATTTTTTCAGTTTTTTCGTATTCCAATCGTTCATCCGTAGACTTAAATGGCAAATCAATATATTCCGGTGACCAATATGGATTGCTTGTTGTGCATCGTCCTGAAAAAAGTTGACTAATTTATTAAACATTGCAGGATAAGATAACAATGAATGATAAATTATTCTTTTGAAAAGAGACTACCTGAAAAAAGGAAGTCCCTCTTCGCAAGATTTTTTTCCTTTCACAAATTTATACAATTAATCTTGAGTTAGCAGTTTGCATGAATTATTTTTATAGTACGTTTTCCATTGCCTCTTTAATAGTCCAGTTTTGTAATGTGCTTTTGTTGGCGTATCCCAGTTTATACTTCTATGTGGTCTTTCTTGATTATAGAATGTAACTATTTTCTCAATTCCTTCTTTGGCTTTTTTAACACTTGAAAAATTCATTTGCCGATCGTTGGTAAACTCTTCCTTGATGGTTTTATTGATTCGTTCTGCTACTGCGTTTTCAAGTGGATCACCTGTTTGTGTCATGCTTATTTTTATTTTATTGGCTTTCAATAATTTTACATATGCATGTGAGCAATATTGCACCCCTCTATCGCTATGATGTATTAATTTTTTGATATTTCCCTGGCTCCAAAATTTCCTTCTGTGATAATGCCATTTGAAGTGCTTCTATGCACCCATCTGTGCTTAAATCTGGATGAACATGATAGCCAACTATTTTACGGGAATATAAATCCGTTATTAAACTTAGATAGCAAAATATTCGTTTTCTACGAAGCCATATATAGGTAATATCTGAAACCCATATCGCATTCGCTCTTTTTGGAATTTTATCTTTAATTAAATAGCCAAATTTCTTGAAATGATGATAACTACTGGTTGTTTTAGCCCTGAAACGTTTCGGGCGGACGAGTAATTTATTCGTCCTTAGAAAGTCAAAAAACTTATCACGACCAATTTTTATACCATGATTATTAAATTCTACTTCTAAGCTCTTATGTAAATTTCTGCCACTCCCACGTTTCCAAATCTCTCTCTTTTTCTGTACAAGCCCAAGTATTACTTCTTCCTGACTTCATTTTTCTTAAGCGTTTTTAACTGTTTATAATACGCTTGTTTTGTTTTGTCAAAGAAGGAACAAAGTAAGTCTATTTTTGCTTTTTGCCTTTGTTTTTTAATTGATGTAATGCTTGGGCGCCACACTTTTTTACGATATCGATTTGAAACATATCTTCCGCTATCTCCACCGCTTTTTGCCACACATCCGCTCGTAGTTCGGCAACTCGAAGTAGCTCTTTAGTTTCGGCTAATTCGTCTTGCAGTTTCTTGTCCGCTATGTTCTGATTCATGTCTGCAAAGTTAGCGATTGGTTTGCCATTTCGTACCTGCGGATCTATACCTTGAAATTGACGAATCCAGTAAATAATGGTTCCATTTCCGCGTATCCCGTACAAGTATTGTGCTTGTGTTTTGTTGAGTTTGCCACTCAATACCTCATGCACAATTTTTCGTTTAAACTCTTCTGTGTAAAAAAGTTTTTGAGTTTCTGCTCGTCTTGAGCTTTGTTTTTTTGACATTTTTGTCCTGTTTTTAGTTGACTTATCCTTGTTTTTGAGTCAACCTATTTTAGGACTATGCAATTAGCTTTAACGGTCTCACCGCAGACGCAGTGCCGGACAAAGGTAGCGATAAAGCATAACATTTATTCGCAGTCCATAGAAATTTAATTGATGAGCCCTTAGATATCGCCGGCATTGCGTTCTGCGGTGTGTTAGGCGTATTAGCCCACCCCTAAATTGCAATGCGTTTTAAATGTCTGTTGAGTTTGTCCAATAGTAATTTGAGCTTCCCGGATAAGTTCCAGGCTTGTAAATTTTTCCCGCCTTTTGTAAATTATCGAGTTCAATTTGAATTACTTTTTTCAGTAATGAACTCCGGAAATATATTTGGCTTGCTTTCCGCAAAATTCTTAGTCGCCATGCGTCAAAACCGTCAACACGATCGTCTTCGCCAAAATCAAAATCAATTTCAGAGTCTGATAATTTAGCATGTAGGCCGCACCCATGAAATGCATACCATTTTATTATACCAAAACGAACCCTGTCGCGGGATTGTCTTGTGGGAAATAACTGCTAAAAGAAGTTCTTTCGTTGCGTATTTTTCATAAAACTTATCTGCAACAATTTGTGATGTTTTCTGAAAATCTTTTATAAGGTCTTTAATTGTCACGTAAAAAATTTAAGCTGAATGAATGTTTTTGGCTATTACGCCTAACGTTTTTGGGCTTGGCGAAGGTGGGGTTTAGAAAGTACTAAAGTTCAAATTTAGTACAAAAGTTCATAGAAAGTACAAATGCTCAATTTAGCACAAAAGCCCCACTTTTGCCAAACCCATGTTAGGCGAAGTTATTCGATTTTTTCTGATTTTTTCAACATTCTTAATAAACTCTCTAGTGTCCAGAAAGTAATTAGGATAAGCTTGCTTTAATGCATTAACGGATTGTGTAGAAACCAAAACAACTTGTAACTCTGCCCCTGCACTAATTGCTCTTTCTGTTTCTGTATAATCCTTATTTGCAGTTTCAAATTGATTTTTTCTATAAGGTCTATATGATACAACTTTCTCTTTTGTATTCAAAGTAACTAAATAATATAAAGCATTTTTCTCTGTCCCTTTATTTATTTTATCTGCTACAATAGAATATCCATTTAGTTTATCTCTGATTTTTAATCTTTCAAAATCAGAGATTGTACTTTTGAATATACCCTCTTTAATTGTATCAGTTAATTCCAAAGTACTAGGTGCATTCTCAAGTATTGCAAATGAAATACTTGTTAATTTGAAGAAATCTAGAATTTCTTTTTCACCTTCACTTGCCTTTAGTGCCATATTGAGGAAAGTCCCTAGCGTTTCAACACTTGTCGCCCATGTATGTTGTAATTTACTTCTAATTTGAACCTCGATTTTTAATCCGTTACTTTCTGGGTATTTCGTATTTGAATATTCAAAAATATGGTGAATACTTCTATAACCGCTATCTTTAGGATTATTAATGTAGTCATATGATTTAATTAACTTGTGCTTTGCAGTTGTATTTGATATTAATTGTGACAGATATAAGGTGTCATCCAAGGTTGGCATAATTGCTCTTACCCCAGCTACATCCTGCATTGTAGAAAGTTTCATGTTTGCATTTCTTGTTAATTTGTTTATTATTGAAGGTGCACGCTTTAGTCTTTGAGCCACAAATCCTTTATTTGAAAAAGTCCTCAATATTCTTTTTCTGAGTAACGCTTGAAAAGAATTAATTGCAGGTAAGTGAATAGCTCTAAAACTTGTAAGTACATCTTCACTTTCTCTTATTTCTAGAATTGAATACTCATTCCTATTCTTTAATATTTTTCCAGCAGTATTAATTTTAGTATTACTTATCATTTTGTTGAAGAAACGGTTTTAAATTTCGCCTAACGGTCTCACCGCAGACGCAGTGCCGAACAAAGATAGCGATAAAGCATAACATTTATTCGCAGTCCATAGAAATTTAATTGATGAGCACTTAGATATCGCCGGCATTGCGTTCTGCGGTGTGTTAGGCGTATTAGCCCCCCTAAATTGCAATGCGTTTTAAATGTCTGTTGAGTTTGTCCAATAGTAATTTGAGCTTCCCGGATAAGTTCCAGGCTTGTAAATTTTTCCCGCCTTTTGTAAATTATCGAGTTCAATTTGAATTACTTTTTCAGTAATGAACTCCGGAAATATATTTGGCTTGCTTTCCGCAAAAATTCTTAGTCGCCATGCGTCAAAACCGTCAACACGATCGTCTTCGCCAAAATCAAAATCAATTTCAGAGTCTGATAATTTAGCATGTAGGCCGCACCCATGAAATGCATACCATTTTATTATGCCAAACGAACCCTGTCGCGGGATTGTCTTGTGGGAAATAACTGCTAAAAGAAGTTCTTTCGTTGCGTATTTTTCATAAAACTTATCTGCAACAATTTGTGATGTTTTCTGAAAATCTTTTATAAGGTCTTTAATTGTCACGTAAAAAATTTAAGCTGAATGCATGTTTTTGGCTATTACGCCTAACGTTCCCAGCGCAGAAGCAGTGCCGGACAAAGATAGAGAAAAAGCAAAACATTTATTCGCTGATTTTAGATGATTAAATTGTTCAGCCCTTAGATATCCCCGGCATTGCTTACTGCGCTGTGTTAGGTGCTCCCGCCCCACACAGTTTTGGCGTTAACCAAGTAACATAACGTGTCTTTCCGCAGATGACTGATTGATATTGCTGAATTTGTAGAAACAGTGGAAGCTCTTTGGTGAAGTTTTGTTGGCGTTTCGCCCTTGCCCAATGTGCTTGCAGATCATTTCTTCGAGTTATTTTTTTCATCACGTTTATTCCTTGATCATAGATTATTAAATTTTTCAGCCCTAAGTTAAAGCATTTGCACGAAAGACATTTCAAACTGGAAAAAATTACGGATTACGTAGTAATTTAAAAGTGTAGGCTCTGCCACCTTCCTTTATTTCCAAAAAGTAAACACCAGCGCTTTGCGATGAAATGTCAATCATTTTTCCGATTCCGTTACTGATTAATTCACCTGTAATCCGAAACAGCTTCCAATGGGCATCATCCTTACCTTTGATATAAAACCTGCCATCCGCGGCAGGATTAGGAAATACCGTGAAAGGTGCTGATACCAATGTTTCATGAACAGGTAATGTGATAATATTTACATGGTTACCAAAAACTTCATTCCCAATATTAAAATAGGTTATATACCAATGTCGGTCCTCCCAGATAACATAGTTGCCATCTCTTGAAAAGTAATCCCATTTAAATACACCAAAATCTTCAAGGTATTGATAATACTCCTTCTGCAGTCCGCTGAGCGATACCACTTTTGTTTCGCAGTTATAATTTGGATTGGTGCCATAGTTGTCATCCCAAGAATAATAGTGAGCAAACAGACCCAGTGTATCCCAAAGGGTTGAAAAGTAATAAGACGGAACCATAGTATAGCTGCCGTTTTGAATATCATTCAAATGGGTTTCGGGGTAAATAGAATCGCGTATCGTAATATTAGGAACGGTGTAGTCACAGACTGTATCAGTTGGATAACTAATTAGAAACGTATCGATCGTTTGGTATAAACCCTGTGGATATTGTGCAGAGGGAAACTGAACCATTTGATATACATGGCGAAATTGTTTTCTGCAATAATTCACGGCCATACAACTAGGGTTAAGCCATGAGGATGAAATTACAGAATCCTGATTAATCATCAAGTGTGTATTTCATGCCAAATTCCTTATACAAAGAGTCGGTGTACTGCAGTAATTTCCTGACTGATATCTTTTGTCATGAGCACACGGCTTATGTTTCGCTCAGTAAAATGTCTGGGTACGCGCGTGTAGAAAGAATCGTCATAAGAATACATTGCCCAAAAATTATAGATTCCAGTATAGGGAAAGTGATACCATTCAGGTACTTGCACAAATCCATGATTTCTACTTATGATTAATTGCTTTCCATTATGGGGGTGTGCCACCGTCAGCGCATTCTGATAAGCCTGAAGATTGATGGTTTTAATGCTATCAATTTGGCCGTCAATACTCATAGTATCAATGCTGTACACGATGCCCCATATTTCTATCGCATTTGTATCAGTCGCTATTATCCAAGTTTCGTTCAACTGTGCCTGAGTGCGAATACGAATGCTATCGGAAAGAAAATTGTAATAATATTCATCCCCATTATTCTTTCTTAAAACTGTTTTTCCAGACCACGACATTCCGAGGGTATCGAGACAAAATGCACTGTTAGGAAATAATCTCACTGAAGGATAAAAAGTAAATATCGAATCTGAACCCGAGGCAACGGCATCTTTTATCCAGTTTACTCTCAGATAATCCGGGTAAGGAGATACAGCGCCGGAAGTAAAGTATGTAGTGTCGTTTGTGCGGAATCCTGCATACGATTGTGCCTTCACATTTTGTAAAAAGAAAATACATAGCCAAAAGAGAAGTGTTGTTTTCATACAAACTTGTTTTACCAAAGATATATATTTAAAAGCTAATGTCCGGAAATTTTATAATTTCAAATATTGTTCTAATTACTTCAATCACTATATTAGATTAAATTTTCATGCTGTCCGAAAAGTTGATCAATAATCTTTTCAGGCTCTTTGCAAAAGTGTTGTTTGCGCTTCGCCCTTTTGCAATATGCCTTAAAATGTTGAAGTTTTGTTCGTCTGCTGATGAGAATTGTTTGCTGCATTTAAAACGTAGCGTGTCTTTGGGCGGTTGCACCTAACGTTTTGCGCCTAGGCCTTCGTAGCGGACTTAAATGCGATAAACTATCGGCGAAGACAAATATACAAAAAAGATTATACATCAGGGGAGGAGAGAACCGCTATGAGGCTTAGGCGCTGTTACCGTCAGTCGAGGCACGTCTAGTTGCAGTGTACAATTTCTTTTCTAGTTTTTTTTAGGCAGTGTGGTAGCATAGCGTGATGTTTTTCTACGCAGTATAGTACACCGCTGGGTTTGTCATTTTTTATAAGTATCGGTTTTAATTGTACTGGATTTTTCTAACCCGCTTTTCTAGCTACAGCGGTTTACGGCTTAGGTGCTTTTCGCATTAGGTTTCTGTCCCGCCTGCCGTAATGCGTAAGTTTAGCTTAAGAAGTTACGCAGCCTCGATTGACGGTAACGGTCTCTGCCTAGGCGCAGTGCGGGCCATCAGAGTAAAATTGCTTGGTAAAAGTACATAATTTCAATAGAATTTCAAAAGACCGAATCGCTAGACAGCCCGCATTGCGCTTAGGCAGTGTTAAAGCTAGTTGGAGTTTATAAGAATTTCTGCGCTATCGTTTTTTTTAAGCGTTCCATTTCTATTTCTGTGTTTATACATTGTATGGTAATTTTAATCCTTAATATAGGTATTTTTTCCGTTAACCATAAACTGCGTACTTAAGCAGTGATTCGATAGCTGCCGCAGGCTCAATTACTTCTAAAATTAAATGATTTGATTATTCATGCTTATTAAGCAGTCGCGCAATTGTCATTTTTTTAAGTGGCATAATTTACTAGCTCGTAAACAGGTGAGAATGATACCAATTAGCTTTAACGTTCTCTGCCTAGGCGCAGTGCGGGCCTTCAGAGTACATTTGCTTGGTAAAAGTACGCAATTTCGATAGAATTCCCAACGACCGAATCGCTACACAGCCCGCATTGCGCTTAGGCAGTGTTATGGCTCGTTTTTTTCCTTTATTCATTCTTGGTTATAATGCGGGGTTGTAACTTATTTCTTTAAGCTATTTGCAAAGACCGTATTTGTCAACTGCTGGTTGTCCCCAAATATTGTCTCTTACTCTATAAATCACTTCACAATCTGTGAGTTGCTTGCAAATTGAATCAACGTTGCCCCAACCATAATTACAATTTCCAATATTCTTTCCATCTATATCATAAATTTGATTGCCAGCGTCTGTAGCGTTTATTCCAGCACTGTAAACTATCGCCCCATTAAACTTACATTCACTAATTTCTCCATTTTTATAACTTTTGTAAAGTTTCTTTATCGTGTCACTTGCAGTATTATCCTTTTTACAGCTGAAAGAGCCTAAAATAATTATCCAAATCAATAAAGTAAAAATCTTTGTTCGGTTTTTCATATTGTGATCTATTTAGAAATGAGCCATAACGGTCTCAGCGTAGAAGCTGGCTGGGGCTTAAGGACCATTAGCTTGGTAAAAGTACGAAACTTCAATAGAATTCCAAAAGTATGAACTGCGATGGAGCCCCAGCTTGCTTTCTACGCTGTGTTATGGTCAGTGGGAGTTAAGGACTCAATCTACAGCCGTTTTTGGTTTATATTTTATATGTTATGATGGTTGTCGATTAATGAAGTAAAATAGCTCACCTTTAAGCTGATTAAGTTTTGGCTTGTCCTGTATTTATGCAGTTAACTTTTTCTGTTTATAATAACAAATCACGTATAGTACCTTCGCTGATCCGGTAAACCTTGCATAATTCGGCTGATTAAAGAAACGATTGCTGACGCAGGCGCGTGCAACTAGCACAGACGATGATTAAAGATTTTTAGCTGGTTTAAGCGTAGTACTTTTCGAGTCTAGAAAATTTCACGTGGTGCTTAACAAATATTGCCTTTGAATAGGAGAGGGATACCCATTGACCATAACGTTTTGCGCCTAGGCCTCGTAGCGGACTTAAATGCGATAAACTATCGGCGAAGACAAATATACAAAAAAGATTATACATCAGGGGAGGAGAGAACCGCTATGAGGCTTAGGCGCTGTTACCGTCAGTCGAGGCACGTCTAGTTGCAGTGTACAATTTCTTTTCTAGTTTTTTTAAGCAGTGTGGTTGCATAGCGTGATGTTTTTTCTACGCAGTTTAGTAAACCGCTGGGTTTGTCATTTTTTATAAGTATCGGTTTTAATTGTACTTGTTTTTTCTAACCCGCTTTTCTAGCTACAGCGGTTTACGGTTTAGGTGCTTTTCGCATTAGGTTTCTGTCCCGCCAGCCGAAATGCGTAAGTTTAGCTTAAGAAGTTACGCAGCCTCGATTGACGGTAACGTTCTGCGCATAGGCCTAGTGCGGGAATTCGAAGAACATCAGCTCGGTAAAAGTACTAAAGATTAATAGAATTCCAAATGCCCAATTGCTTCCCAATGCCCGCATTAGGCTTATGCGCTGTTGTGTGCTGTTTTAATTCGGTTCTGTTGGGCCTCTAAGCAATTCTTTATATTGTGATCAAACTTCATCCACAATTAAAATTAATGACAGTTGACTTGGATTTCAATTTTATATTTTTCTCTACTATCCGAAATTGTTTCAAATTAGAATTAATAAATATTGAATCTAATATGCAGATATTTCGATAATTTATAACCAAAGTAACCTCCAAGAATGAGTGTAAAAAGGACATTAAATATTGAAGGGAAAGGGTGATCTCCATTACTGGCTTCAAATGAATAGAAAAGTTGAATCAATATGTTTGGTGTGTGTCCATGATAATAACATTCATCTGTGATTATAAGTTTTTCAATGTAAAAATAGTTCAAAAGGAATGTAAGAGCCATTCCAAGTAACACGAGAGGGATGACAAAAACAAATTTTTTAAAATTCTTCATGTTCAGATTTAATAATTTCTATTTGGTTCTACGAAATAGCACACAACGGTTTGCAGCTTGGCGAAGGCTGGGATTAGAAGTACGAATGTTCAAATTTAGTACAATGTTCATTAGAATTCCAAATGTTCAATTTAGCACTGAAGCCCAGCTTTTGCCAAACTGCTGTTATGCCCAGTGCTTTCATCTTATTTATCCTCTTTACTAAATGCGATGTTGAGTACAAAAACAGGCTTAGAACCATCTTCAGGTATGTATGATATGTTTGATACCGCTACTCTGTAGTATGGTTTGAAGCTGTCGAAAAATTTTCCGATACATTTTTGCGTTCCTTTGTGTTTACCTTTTGAGTATCCCGTCTCCCAGTTGTCAATTATTATTGAACTTGTGTCAGTATAAATAGGATGAACCAAATTTAATATTCTTCCATATTCCATCTCTGCGTTTTCTCTATTGGAAAAGAAATATTTACACTCTAAAATCATAGGATGTTTATTAGGGTCTTCTTGTCCTCCTTTTTCGACTACCAGAGCAGCATTGCCATAAATCAACATTACTTGAATTGAGTCTGGATTGGATATGATCAGGCCTTTGTCTGTTGTCACACCTTTAAAAAAGGTTGAGGGTTTATAGTTATTGAAAGTTGTGTCTGTTAAAACAAACCTCTTATCATTTAGAATTACTTCACGAAGGTCTAGTCGGGGTTTTTCAAGTGGAAGATTGTAAAAAATATTTTTAATAATAGGTTGAATTTGTCCAGTCTGAACGGTGTCAGTCGATTGATTTGTTTGTATCGTTTGAGGATTTTTAGTCGTAGAGTTACAAGCCGTCAAAACTGCTGTCAAGGTTGTAATAGATAAAATCAAAAGCATTTTCTTCATTGTCTCATCGTTAATGTATTTTCTGTTGTGTCGTCATAGCATTGGGCATAACGTTTTGCGCCTAGGCCTTCGTAGCGGACTTAAATGCGATAAACTATCGGCGAAGACAAATATACAAAAAAGAGTATACATCAGGGGAGGAGAGAACCGCTATGAGGCTTAGGCGCTGTTGGCGGTAGTCGAGGCACGTGTGGTGCGTGGTACAACTTTTTTCTAGTTATTGTTAGGCAGGGTTGTTGCGTTGCTTGATGTTTTTCTACGCAATATAGTAAACCGCTGGGTTTGTCATTTTTAATAAGTATCGGTTTTAATACTAGATATTTCTCACCATCTTGCATCTACAGCGGATTACGGCTTAGGTGTTTTTCGCATTAGGTTTCTGTCCCGCCTGCCGTAATGCGTACGTTTAGCTTAAGTTACGCAGCCTCGATTACCGCCAACGTTCTCAGCGTAGAAGCTGGCTGGGGCTTAAGGACGATTAGCTTGGTAAAAGTACGAAACTTCAATAGAATTCCAAAAGTATGAACTGCGATGGAGCCCCAGCTTGCTTACTACGCTGTGTTATAGGCAGTAGGAGTTAGAGGCTTAATCTTCTAACCATTTCTGTTTATTTATAATAAGTTATGATGGTTGCTGATGATTAGATGGTAATCTGCCTCAAGGGTGGAGATGGTTGTCGATGAATGAAGTTAATCAGCTGACCGTTAAGTAGATGAAGTTTTGGCTTGGCCTGTATTTGGGCAGTTACTTTTTTGGGTTCTTCCTAACTGGTGGCGCAAGTACGAAAGCTTATCCGGTTAACCTTGCATAGCTCGGCTGATTGAAGAAACGATAGTTGACGCAGGCGCATGCAACTAGCACAGACGATGATTAAAGATTATTAGCTGGTTTAAGCGTAGTACATTTCGAGTATAGAATTTTTCAAGTAGTGCATTAAAAGTATTGCCTATGAATAGGAGAGAGGCACCTATTGCCTATAACGTTCCGAGCGCAGAAGCAGTGCCGGTAAAGATAGAGATAAACCCTAGCATTTATTCTCAGCCATTAGAAAATTAATTTGTTGAGCCTTTGATATTCAGCCGGCATTGAGTTCTGCGCTATGTTAGCACCGTTTTTTATTCATAATGAAATCTACATTTAGCAATGTGTATTTGTTTCCCTTCAACCTTATAAATTAAACGGTGTTCATTATCAATTCGTCTTGACCAAAAGCCTTTGTATTTATGGCGTAAAGGTTCAGGTTTGCCAATTCCTTTAAAAGGGTCTCGAGAAATATCTTTGATCAATTGGTTGATTCTTGCAAGCATTTGTTTATCGGTCGCTTGCCAATACAAATAATCTTCCCAGGATTCGTCCACAAATATCAATATCATAATTCGACAAGTTTCTTTTGGAATCCTTTTCCCTTTTTCAATTTGTCAATAGCTGAATCCAAACGCTTTTGATTTTTCCTCGAGGACATTTCATGACTCGTTGCAATCATCGAATTATATTCTTCTAGGGAAATTATTACGACACCTTGATCTTTTCCTCTATTTATTATTAAAGTTTCAAAGTCTTCAGATACAGTATTGATATACTTTTTGATATCTTTTCTAAAATCACTAATTGTTGTTGTTAACATTTTGTACTAAAATTTGTACAAATATAAGTACAAATAATCATTAAAGCAATTTATTTTAAGCAGTAACGCAATGGGTGCTAACGTTCTCGCGGCAGGCGTTCGTAGCGGAATTCAAAGATACACAGTTTAAAATTTATTCCAAAGCTCAATAAAGAGAAACTGATTGAAAAGCTACTCAGCCGCTATGACGCTTGCCGTGTGTTAGCGGTAGTGGCATTAGGCGGTAGCTACATTGTCAGTCGATAATTTCAATTTTGGTTTGCAATGAAAAGGTTAGTTTGTCGAAGTTTTTCTGACGATACTGAAATTATGAATAATCCGCTAACAAAACTCCTGATATCAATTTCTTTTAAACTCTCCTGAAAAATATCATGAAATATAGTTTGCCCATAGATATTACAAATGGTGACCTCTAATTTTAGTAAATTCTTATTTTTAATAGCAATAGAGTTTTCAGAAGGCTGTATTTCAAAATTTGATACTTTATCTTGTTGTGGAATGCTCACTGGCAGCTGGGGCTTTTTTTTTGGCATGGACTGGAAGTATCTCCATAAAGAATCTTCCTTGTTTTGAATAGCATTTTAGTGTGCTGGCAGGGTATCCAAATTCCATAAATGCAATTGAAGGAAAATTGTAGATAGAACCTATTCCTTCTATTATTTTGAAACTGTAAGTTGGTAAACTACTGTGGACATATAAAGCTTTTCTCGTTACCCCATTGTAATTTTCAAAACTAATTGAATCCACAATTATAAACGACAATACATTATGAAACATAAACAAAGTATCTCCCACATTATGGGTCAAACTCAATGATTGATGTGTCAGGTCCTATTCCATTAAACCTTAGTTGTAGAATAGAATGATTTATTGTATCCTCTTTAATTAGGGAGGTTATACCATTTGGAAAAGTTGATCGCATTGGTAGCCCTGATTTTGACTAATGCCTATTGTGAATGTTTTTAGAACGAAAAATTGTTCTGTATTAATTAAGGTGTCTTTTTCAACAAATGTCATTGTCTCTGCTTGACAATGTACTGTTATCATATTAAAATTATCATAAACATAAGTGTACATATCATGTAACCAAAAACAAGAAGTATCTATGTTAAAAGGAGTGTAGGTCTGTGCTTTGCTTTGAAAGACAGAGAAAAATAATAACAGTATAATTATATTTTTCATAACTTGTTTTTTAAATTTAGGAGGTGCATTGCCATTACCGCTAACGTTCTCTGCCTAGGCGCAGTGCGGGCCTTCAGAGTACATTTGCTTGGTAAAAGTACGCAATTTCGATAGAATTCCCAACGACCGAATCGCTACACAGCCCGCATTGCGCTTAGGCAGTGTTATGGCTCGTTTTTTTCCTTTATTCATTCTTGGTTATAATGCGGGGTTGTAACTTATTTCTTTAAGCTATTTGCAAAGACCGTATTTGTCAACTGCTGGTTGTCCCCAAATATTGTCTCTTACTCTATAAATCACTTCACAATCTGAGTTGCTTGCAAATTGAATCAACGTTGCCCCAACCATAATTACAATTTCCAATATTCTTTCCATCTATATCATAAATTTGATTGCCAGCGTCTGTAGCGTTTATTCCAGCACTGTAAACTATCGCCCCATTAAACTTACATTCACTAATTTCTCCATTTTTATAACTTTTGTAAAGTTTCTTTATCGTGTCACTTGCAGTATTATCCTTTTTACAGCTGAAAGAGCCTAAAATAATTATCCAAATCAATAAAGTAAAAATCTTTGTTCGGTTTTTTCATATTGTGATCTATTTAGAAATGAGCCATAACGTTCCCTCGGCTTGGGAAGTAGCGGACATTGAAGGTACAAAGCATGGATAAAGAATCCAAAGATAAAGAAAGAAAAAAAGAAAGAACAGCTACAAAGCCGCTATTGCCCAAGCCGAGTGTTAGTGCCAGTTACTTTCTCCATAATTCAAATAATTCTCCATTATTGGCTTCATACCTAATTAAGCCTTCCTTTCTATCCCAGTAGAATTTCTTTAAATAGTTATTTCCGTATTTAATCTGACTTTGATTTTGATAACACAATGCATCATATATTCTTCGATTTGTAGATAGAATTACTGGCAATGTATGAAAGTCTGACTCAAAATTTTCAGAATTGACGGCAAGTTCAAAAACTCGAATTGTCGGCTGTGTTTTCTGTTGGTGTGTATCTTTTACTATTCCAATATATACATCGCAATAAAACGAATCATGACAGGTCTTGGGTCTTAATGTAACGTCTAAAAGTTTGACTTTGAGTATTCCCTATTTCAAGGCAATTACAGTTACTATTAGTGTAGAAGTTCCGTTTCTCAACGACTTCAAATGTATCAAAATGAGAGAGATTACTTTTAAATAGAATAACCTGTCCTGAATCATAAATATTGATCCATTCTTTTTCCTCAGCTGTAAGATTAAATTTCTTACATCTGCAACAAGAATTTAATCCGATCAAAAATAGCATTAATATTAGGTGTACTTTCATCGTCATTGGGAATTGGCACTAACGTTCTCTGCCTAGGCGCAGTGCGGGCCTTCAGAGTACAATTGCTTGGTAAAAGTAAACAATTTCAATAGAATTCCCAACGACCGAATCGCTAGACAGCCCGCATTGCGCTTAGGCAGTGTTAGCACCCGTTTTTACTTCTCTATTATTATAGAATCATCGGAAAGATTTATCCACATAAAACCATCAATTTGACCACTAAGTCTTGAGTCGTCTGCCATTGGTAATACTGAATTGAATTTGATTGGGAATAAACTATCGTTGGTTTCTCCAAGCGATTCATAAATTTTTGTCTTTGTATCGTTGTCAGGTTGTGAAATACCAAACCAAAACATTACCATCAGATTCTCTATAATAATGTAAGGTTGAATATTGCTAAGTAAATTGTCAAAACTGGGAGAACAAAGTCCTGAAAATTTTTTTCCTGACTTTGATTCAAATTCGCATTCAATAATCAAGAGTCCCTCAGACGGGTCTGGAAGAGAAAGATCTAAGCGAGGTTTAAGTGTGGTTTCATCTTGTCCGTTTTCACCTTCTTCATCAATTGCAAATTCCCATATTTTAGCAATATCAAAGTGACTTTTATTAAAATCTTCAAATTGAATTCTTATTCTCTCTGTGTTGTACATTGTTGGTTTGTCTTTAAAATGGGTGCTAACGTCTCCGCGACTTGAGAGGGAGGGGCATTCAAAGTTACAAAGTTGATATTAGATTACCAAGATGAATATAGAGATGATGTTGATCTTGTTAATTAGCCCCTCTCTTTCAAGTCGCGTGTTAGGAGCAGTAGCCTGGCGTCATCCTATTCACAACTTAGACAGCAGTTCCTTTTGTAATTGCGCTTATCTATCCTGATAGGAGCAGTTGCAAAAGGAACATAATCGTTCTATTCAGCTGTGTCCTCGTTCAACTTCCATGATCATCCTTCATACGTTCAGATTTTTTCCACATTCCCGCCATTATCCGATTTAAGCGTTTGTTGTCATCTAATTTCCAAATAATGGCGGTAACTTCGCAAAAGCTGTCGCCCACGCGACTGAAAGCAAACGACAGAGGCTTTCGTCGGCGCAGCCGTAACTTTTGCGTCGCTTCTCCTATTGTCGAAGTGAAGTGGAAAAAAATCTGACCTTCTTCTGATGATCTTAATGTACGTTTAGCCACAGCTGAATAGAACGATGCTGTCGAAAGTTGAAATATGGCTGGGACGCGCGGCTATTGCGCCTAACGTTCTCTGCCTAGGCGCAGTGCGGGCCTTCAGAGTACATTTGCTTGGTAAAAGTACACAATTTCAATAGAATTACAAATGACCGAATCGCTAGACCGCCCGCATTGCGCTTAGGCAGTGTTACCTGCATGTGCCCTTGTCTGTTTAGTTTTAACTAATAGTTGATAAGTTCATGTAATCTCCACTATCATGTCCAACAGCAACATTTATATTGCTATGATGTTTTAGGAATATTATCTTGTTTAATTTCGTTCTTACTAATTCGTCAATGGTAAATGTGGAATATGCTAATGGCAAAATCCAGTCTAAAAATTCGTAGTTGTTTTCATCTGTTTTTGCAATTTCATCTATTTCTTTAAGAAGCGCTGGTTGTCCATATCTATTTTCGGGTAAATATGTCGGCTCACAAGCCCAATCAATATCTTCTGCATCATAAGTATCAGCACCCACTAAATAGATTGTCGGCACTTTCATTTCATTGTCTTCTAATTTCAATAAACCTACCCAAAGTGCAACTGTTTCTTTTGGTAATGGATTATTTTCTATAAGTTTTTCTAACCATTGCTTTAATTCAATTTGTTCAGCTTCAATGTCTATGTTTTTAAGATCTGTCCAATATGTTTTGGGATTTGTCTGCTCGTGAAATTCAATAAATTTATTCCACGCTTCTTTCGCAGTTAGTTTCAAATCATAAATTGATTTCAAATTTTCCCAAGATTTATCGTGTTTAAACTCCATAAATTATTTTTACGTATTTTGTTACTATTTGAGTTTTGATGGCATTGCAGGTAACGGTCTCAGCATAGGCGCAGTGCGGATATTCAAAGTACGTTAGCTTGGTAAATGTACAAATGTTTCATAGAATTCCAAAAGATCGAAAAGCTACACAGCCCGCATTGCGCTTATGCTGTGTTATAGCCAGTTTTTTTGTCGATTAAGTTTCAACTATTTTTTGTCGGTCTCATTTAAAATCAACTTGCAAGTTTTCCGTTGAAATCAATTATGTATTTATCATTATTGAAATCGGTTAATTTAATTCGGTTACTTTCAATTTGCACTTCTCTTTTACCTTCCATATTTACCCAAATGTCTTTTCCGCCAAAACTCCATTTTATTTCACCGTTTTTTGTAATTCTGTGAATTTCAAGCTCTCCTCGTAATAGAAAATCATTTTCTAAATCATAAAATTCAAATATTTCTGCTGTATCTGGCCTTACCTGCCATATAATTTGTGATTCGATTAGATCAAATGAAAAAAATGTAAATCCTAAACTAAAATAGAGTTTATCATCATTCAATTGCACTGACTGAGATAGGTCTTTAATGTCTTTTGAATGGAGATAGAAACCACCATCTATTCCTTCAATTAGACATTCATTTTTTTATACCGCTCTTTGCAATTGATTTAATTAATACAGAGCCTGTCCACTCGTTTATGTCAGCAAGCAAAATTGTTTTATTCACCTTTCCTTGAAATTCCTCGGTTCGCAATCTGCTACCTCCACTAATTTCCACTGACCATTGCTCATTTGTTAGAATGATGTTTTGGTTTTTGAAGTCAGGTGTTTGGTTATCCATTGATGTTGAAAAATTGGCTATAACGTTTTTGGGCTTGGCGAAGGTGGGGTTTAGAAAGTACTAAAGTTCAAATTTAGTACAAAAGCTAATAGAAAGTACAAATGTTCAGCCTAGTACTAAAGCCCCACTTTTGCCAAACCCATGTTGGTGGCAGGCTTTTTTCAGTTTCATTTATTCTCCCCATTTATGATAAATATTTAATACTGTTTTGTCTGCGTTTAATGTTGCAAAACCGTTTATTTCAGTCTCTTTTAGATTGCCTGGTTCAACTGCTATCCAACCTGTTTTGAATTTCAAAACTAATACTCTGTGTGCTTTCCACTTTGGTAAGACGTCTGTTCTTAAAATGTCTTCCCAATATTCTATGCTCATATTTTCATCTTGTGTTACACTTTTAATTGTATCTGTTGAAATATAATTACTGTCAATAAATGTCCAACCATTCTTTGTAGCAAATTCTATAATATCTTTTGAATTGAATGTTTGTAAAGCTTTACTTTTCCAAATTATGTTTCTGTGTCCACCCGAAGGTCCTTGGTCGCTTATGTTATTAGTGATTTTCTCTTTATGGTAGTCTTTCCAAAAACCAGCTGGTGTCGATTTATTGCAAGAGGTTGTAACTAATAAAATTGAAATCAAAGCCGAAAGATTGGAAATTGATTTTGACTTTTGTGTTCTGTCAATAAAAATTCCAATTAAATTAGTTAGCCAATGAATTCCAATAATTGATATTAATCCAACTAACCAAAGAAGTCCTGAACCACCCTGACTATTATTTTTCAAGTTGTATAAAAAGTAAGAGCTATAAATTATCAAAATAGTTAAATTGATTGATAATACTTTTATTCTGTTTTTACTTTTAATTGTCAAAAATAAAAGTGTCACTCCATAAATTAGATAACAAAAAAGTAAGTATAAATTGTCTTCTGTCATTTTGTTGTGTCGGTTCTATAAGCTTGCCACCAACGTTCCGCGCATAGGCCTAGTGCGGGCATTCGAAGAACATCAACTTGGTAAAAGTACAAAAGATTAATAGAATTCCATATGCTCAATTACTTCCCAAAGCCCGCATTAGGCTTATGCGTTGTTGGGCGTAGTTATATTTCTAAGTCTTTTCGCAAGAATTTTCTCCATCTTTTTTTGTATATCTTATCCAAATGATTAGCCATTAATTTGTTGTAATTCTCCATACAAAGATGGCTATATGGTGAAATACAGCCAAAGACATGAATTGTAATTTTATATTTTTCTTTTAACGATTTGTCTATTGTGAATCTAATTGGAGGGTCTCCACATTGTATATAAAGGTCATAGTGTTTTAGTTTAATATTAGTTTCGAAATCTACAATAGATAATCCAGAGCATCTAGAATCTTTCAAAGTCCATATCAATTCATTTGAGTTTAAATCTTCGACTCTAATTGTCGTATCAAAACGAAAGGAGTATTCAGAATTAATAATTAGGAGATTGATAGTTTTAGAAGGGTTAAAAATAACTATGGAAGTATCATTTCTAGCTTTCAGCTCCGTTTTATTGTAGTATAAAATTGAACCCTTTAATTTCAAGTAGTTATTATCATAGTTAAGTCTACAAATAATTGAATCAAAATCTCTTCCACTTGTCTTAACAAACATTAGTGTAAATACAAATACTGAAATTAATATTTTCATTTTTCTGTCTATTTACGATGTCTCTAATAATTACGCCCAACGTTTTGGGGCTTTGCGAAGGCTGGGTTTAGAAGTACGAATATTCAAATTTAGCACAATGTTCATTAGAATTCCAAATGCTCAATTTAGTACTAAAGCCCAGCTTTTGCAAAACCCCTGTTATGCACCGTTTTTTTCTTCTGCTTCTTCTTTCTTTTCTTTTGGTTTGTCCAATATTCTAATTCTTCTTTCTTTTTCTTTTATCATTTTTAATAAATATAGTGCTGTCATTGCAATAATTGGTATCAGAGTTACAATGAAAAAAATTGAGAATTTATCTTTAAAAAGTCCTAATTCATCATTTACAGTTGTGTTTTTAGTAATAAACAAAGTCATAGTTAGAACCATAGCAAATGTTGTCATAGACAGTAAAATACTGTTGTATTTAGACGAAATACTATCTTTTTCATTCAAATATATTACCTCAATTTCTTTTTGAGAATTTAGCCCATTTTCACTCACTTTCATTGTTTGTAAGAGTTTGCAGAATTCTAATTTTTGTTCCGAGCTTAAAAATGAATTTCCCATAATTTCATTAATGAGGTCATTTGAAAGTGAAAATTCATTGTACAAATCTTCTTGCTTCACACCATATTTTTTTGCAGTTGAAATTCTAACTGCTGAAAGAATATCTTTTGTAGGTATGTTTTTTTTTCAATTACTAACGGTCTGATTGAATACAATATTTCGTTGTTTGCTGTTTCAACTTTTTGGATATATTCTCTTTTTTCACGTTTGCTAAAAAAGTATCGTGTTACAAAGAATACAATTAGGGAACTTATTATTCCACCGCCAATTCCAGTTACCCAAGGATTATTTAAAATTTCTGTCATTTATCAATATGTTTGTTGTCTTTTAAAATGGTGCATAACGGTTTGCAGCTTGGCGAAGTGGCGGAAATCGAAGCACAAATGTACAAAATTTGCACAATGTTCAATAGAATTCCGAATGTTCAATTTAGCACTGAACCCGCCATTTCGCCAAACTGCTGTTATGCCCAGTGCTTTCAACTTATTTATCCTCTTTACTAAAATGCTATGTTGAGTACAAAAACAGGTTTAGAACCGTCTTCAGGTATATAGGATATGTTTGATACCGCTACTCTGTAGTATGGTTCGAAGCTGTCGAAAATTGTTCCGATACATTTTTGCGTTCCTTTTTGTTTACCGTTTGAATATCCCGTTTCCCAGTTGTCAATTATTATTGAACTTGTGTCAGTATAAATAGGATGAACCAAATTTAATATTCTTCCATATTCCATTTCTGCACTTTCAATATTGGAAAAGAAATATTTACACTCTAAAATCATAGGATGTCTATTAGGGTCTTCTTGTCCTACTTTTTCGACTTTCAGAGCAGCATTGCCATAAATCAACATTACTTGAATCGAGTCTGGATTAGATTTAATCAGGCCTTTGTCTGTTGTCACACCTTTAAAAAAGGTTGAGGGTTTATAGTTATTGAAAGTTGTGTCTGTTAAAACAAACCTCTTATCATTTAGAATTACTTCACGAAGGTCTAATCGGGGTTTTT